>NZ_JOEY01000014.1 GCF_000718165.1 Streptomyces fulvoviolaceus
ACTCACCCGAGAGAATCTCTCGTGGCTTTCCTCCGGGCGCTTCCCTTCGGTCTTGCGTTTCCGACTCTATCAGATCCTTTTCCGATCCGATTTCCTCGGTGCTTTCCAGGTTCCCGCTTCCGCGTTTCCCTTTCCGGCGGTTCCGACTTTATCAGAGGTTCTGAGTCGGAATTCCCACCCCCTCGGGGACTGGATCCGACGCGCAAGGCGGGCCGGGTTCCCGTTCAGGTGGAGCCGTAAACCTACTGGAGCGGGGCGCCTCGATGCAAATCGAGGCGCCCCGCTCCTGGTTCACGCGGACGAGTGTCCGACGGACCGTCAAACCTCCACGACGACAGGGAGGATCATCGGCCTGCGGCGGTAGGTGTCCGAGACCCACTTGCCCAGCGTCCGGCGGATCAGTTGCTGCAGCTGGTGGGGCTCCACGACGCCGTCCTGGGCCGAGCGCTCCAGCACCTCCGCGATCTTCGGCATCACAGCGCTGAAGGCCGAGTCCTCGATGCCGGAGCCGCGGGCCTGGATGTGCGGGCCACCCGTGATCTTCCCGGTCGACGAGTCGACGACCACGAAGACCGAGATGATGCCCTCGTCGCCGAGGATCTTGCGGTCCTTCAGAGCCGGCTCGCCCACATCGCCGACCGAGAGGCCGTCGACGTACACGTAACCCGCCTGGACCTTGCCGGAGATCTTGGCCTTGCCCTCGACGAGGTCGACGACGACGCCGTCCTCGGCGATGACGATGCGGTCGTGCGGGACGCCCGTCATCGCGCCCAGCTCGGCGTTGGCCCGCAGGTGGCGCCACTCTCCGTGCACCGGCATCAGGTTCTTGGGCCGGCAGATGTTGTAGAAGTACAGGAGCTCGCCCGCGGACGCGTGGCCCGAGACGTGCACCTTGGCGTTGCCCTTGTGGACGACGTTCGCGCCCCAGCGGGTGAGACCGTTGATGACCCGGTAGACCGCGTTCTCGTTGCCGGGGATCAGGGACGACGCCAGGATCACCGTGTCGCCCTGGACGATGCGGATCTGGTGGTCCCGGTTGGCCATGCGGGACAGGGCCGCCATCGGTTCGCCCTGGGAGCCCGTGCAGACCAGCACGATCTCGTGGTCCGGGAGGTCGTCGAGGGTCTTGACGTCCACCACCAGGCCCGGCGGGACCTTCAGATAGCCCAGGTCCCGGGCGATGCCCATGTTGCGGACCATCGAGCGGCCGACGAAGGCGACCCTGCGGCCGTACTCGTGCGCCGCGTCCAGGATCTGCTGGATGCGATGGATGTGGCTGGCGAAGCTGGCCACGATGATCCGCTTGTTGGCGCTGCCGAAGACCTGGCGCAGCACGTTCGAGATGTCGCGTTCGGGCGCAACGAAGCCCGGGACCTCGGCGTTCGTGGAGTCCGAGAGAAGGAGGTCGATGCCCTCCTCGCTCAGTCGTGCGAACGCGTGTAGATCCGTGAGACGGCCGTCCAATGGGAGCTGGTCCATCTTGAAGTCGCCTGTGTGCACCACCATGCCCGCAGGGGTGCGGATGGCGACCGCGAGGGCGTCCGGGATGGAGTGGTTGACCGCGACGAACTCGCAGTCGAAGGGACCGATGCGCTCGCGGTTCCCCTCCACCACCTCAAGGGTGTACGGGCGGATGCGGTGCTCCTGGAGCTTCGCCTCGATGAAGGCGAGGGTCAGCTTGGAGCCGATCAGCGGGATGTCCGGCTTCTCCCGCAGGAGGTAGGGGACGGCGCCGATGTGGTCCTCGTGGCCGTGCGTGAGGACGATGCCCTCGATGTCGTCGAGGCGGTCCCGGATGGACGTGAAGTCCGGCAGGATCAGGTCGATTCCGGGCTGCTCCTCCTCGGGGAAGAGGACGCCGCAGTCGACGATCAGTAGGCGGCCGCCGTATTCGAAGACCGTCATGTTTCGGCCGATCTCACCGAGACCGCCGAGTGGGGTGACCCGTAGGCCACCTTCGGGGAGCGGCGGGGGCGGGGCCAGTTCAGGATGCGGATGACTCAAAAGACTCTCCTCACCACACGCGCCACGTACCGGTGGGCACGTGGCGCGCATGACGTTCGTGCAGAAGCAGTTGTCGTTGTGGATGCAGGCACCGGTGGCCTGCGTATTCAGTTGTGAAGTCCGTCTGCGCGTCGGGGCGCGCGAAGTCTGGTGCTAGAGCTGTACCCCGCCTGCGGCAAGATCGATCTTGAGCTGCTCGATCTCCTCGGGCGCGAGCTCGACCATCGGGGCGCGCAGCGGGCCGGCGGGCAGGCCCTGGAGGGCGAGCGCGGCCTTCGTCGTCATGACGCCCTGGGTGCGGAACATGCCCGTGTAGACCGGGAGCAGCTTCTGGTGGATCTCGGTGGCCTTCTGCACGTCGCCGGTCGTGTACGCCTCGACCAGGGCGCGCAGCTCCGGGGTGACCACGTGGCCGACGACCGAGACGAAGCCGACCGCGCCCACGGAGAGCAGCGGTAGGTTCAGCATGTCGTCGCCGGAGTACCAGGCAAGGCCGGAGCGCGCGATGGCCCAGCTGGCGCGGCCGAGGTCGCCCTTTGCGTCCTTGTTGGCGACGATCCGCGGGTGCTCGGCGAGGCGGACGAGCGTCTCGGTGTTGATCGGGACGCCACTGCGGCCGGGGATGTCGTAGAGCATGACCGGCAGCTCGGCGGCGTCGGCGATCGCCGTGAAGTGGCGGTACAGGCCCTCCTGCGGGGGCTTGTTGTAGTACGGCGTGACGATGAGGAGGCCGTGCGCGCCGGCCTTCTCCGCCGCGCGGGCCAGCTCGATGCTGTGGTGGGTGTCGTTCGTGCCGACGCCTGCGACGACGTGGGCACGGTCGTCGACCGCCTCCAGTACGGCTCGTACCAGGTCCGTTTTCTCCGCGTCACTGGTGGTGGGCGACTCGCCGGTGGTGCCGTTGATGACCAGGCCGTCGTTGCCTGCGTCCACCAGGTGGGTGGCGAGCCGCTGCGCGCCGTCGAGGTCGAGTGCGCCGTCCGCCGTGAAGGGCGTGACCATGGCGGTGAGGACCCTCCCGAAGGGGGTCTGCGGAGTGGAGGTCGGAGCCATGGGTAACACGCTACTCGCTGCTCAAGGCGGGGTCTGCCCTCGGGGGGCGGGGAAAGTCATGACAAAGGTGGAGCCCGGCACTGCCTGCTCGGGGGTTCAAGCAGTGCCGGGTCCGTTTGATCAGGCTAGATGAACTTCTCCAAATGCCGCAATACGGACACTTCGTGCGGCCGATCCGTACATCTGTGCTCTGTCGGGGAAAACGAGTGCGCTACGGCGCCACACGGCCGTTCGCATTGAAGGCCGCGTACGTGAGCGGCATGAGCCCCGCCCACTCGGCTTCCATCTTCTCGCCGACCATCTCGATCTCCCGCTGCGGGAAGGACGGGACCTTCGCGAGCTCGTGCTGGGTGCGCAGGCCGAGGAAGTGCATCAGCGAGCGGGCGTTGCACGTGGCGTACATCGAGGAGAACAGGCCGACGGGGAGGACGGCGCGGGCGACCTCGCGGGCGACGCCGGCGGCGAGCATCTCCTGGTAGGCCTCGTACGCCCGGCGGTAGGAGTCCTCCATCGTGCCGCTGACCAGCTCCTGCTGGGCCTCGGTGCCCTCGACGAAGACGTACTTGCCGGGGCGACCCTGCTGGACGAGCTTGCGGTCGGCGCCGGGAACGTAGAAGACGGGCTGGAGCTCCCGGTAGCGGCCGGACTCCTCGTTGTACGACCAGCCCACGCGGTGTCGCATGAACTCGCGGAAGACGAAGATCGGGGCGCTGATGAAGAAGGTCATCGAGTTGTGTTCGAAGGGGCTGCCGTGCCGGTCCCGCATCAGGTAGTTGATCAGTCCCTTGGAGCGCTCCGGGTCCTTGCCCAGCTCCTCCAGGGACTGCTCGCCGACGGTCGAGACGCGGGCGGCGAAGAGCACGTCGGCGTCGGACGCGGTGTGCTTGACCAGTTCGACGGTGACGTCGCTGCGGAAACTGGGCTTGAGGTCGTCGGCAGGGGTGTCGGTCACGGCTCGGAGGGTCCTTCCATCACTTCTCTCGGGCGGCGCCCACTCTACGGCCCGGCACTGACAACGGGGCGTTCGGTACCGGGACGCGACATAGTTCGGCGAACTTCTGCGAATTCGGGGAAACCGGGCACCTTTTGGGGCGTTCGCTCGTCTGTACAGACAACAGCGATTCGTTCGATACCGGGATCCGGATCTCCGGGTCTCCGAAGGGAGAAGCACCCCCTATGTTGCGTCGGCGCGAGCCCGTACCGTTCGCCTTTGTCGCCGAAGCCGACAGGTTCCGCAGTAATGTCACTGCCCCGCCCCGTGAGCGTGCGTCCGTCGGCCAGATGGCCGGGAACTGGCTCCTGGGCCTCACCATCGTCGCCGGGCTCGTGGGTTCCCTGGTCATCGGGATGCCCGCGCTGTCACAGGATCAGTCGCCCTCGCAGACACAGGAGTCCCAGGCCTCCCAGGGACACTGACTCATCCGGACCCCCTAGGGTGGCTCGCGGGGACACCGGCGGATAGCCTCACCGGGCACAGCCCAAGCATGGATTGAGTGAGGACCAGCCGTGCCCCTGCCCTTCCTGACGGCCGACCGCGCATTCGAGGCGGCGGACGACGTCGCGCTGCCGTTCGACGACCGCGACCACTGGCGGCGCCCCTACCGGCCCGGTCCGTGGCGGGTGGGTGTGGCGGCGATCCTGCTGCTGCTCGCGTCGTACGTACTGTTCGCGGCGGTCATCATCGCGCTGACGGGCTCACTGTCCGAGGGCGGTGTCGTTCTCGGCATCGCGGCGGCCGTCATCGTCGGCGCGCTGCGGCTGCTGCGCATGGGCGTGTGGGTGAGTGCCCACGGAGTGCGCCAGGTGAGCTTCTTCTTCACCCGCACGGTGTCCTGGGAACGGGTCGTCGCCGTGCGGACGGTGCAGCAGCCGGTGCGCTGGCTCGGGCTGCCGCGCACTGTCCAGGGGCAGGCGCTGAGCCTCGTACGCAGGGATCGTCCGGCACAGGACGTGACGCCGCTGCTGACCACGCACAACGCGGACTTCCTGGCGCGTGCCGGTTCCTTCGACAGGGCGGCGGACGCGGTCGAGGCGTGGGCGGAGGAGTACCGAGGGGGCTGACGCCCGAAGACGACGCGAAGGGGCCGGTCCGCAGCACGTGCGGGCCGGCCCCTTCGGCGTGGGTCTCAGGCTTCGATCGTTCTGCCGTCGTGCAGGGCTATCGCCTGCTGCATCGCCTTGCGGGCGCGTGGGGTGTCGCGGGCGTCGTGGTAGGCGACGGCGAGGCGGAACCAGCTGCGCCAGTCGTCAGGGGTCGCTTCCGTCTCAGCCTTGCGCTTGGCGAAGACCTCGTCGGCCGAGTCGCGGTCGATGCGGCCGCCGGGGGTGCGCTTCAACTCGTCGACGGGCAGGCCGCCTTCGGCGTCCAGTTCGGCGGCGAGGGCGTTGGCCCTGCGGACGAACTGGGTGTTCTTCCAGAGGAACCACAGTCCGATGACCGGCAGGATCAGCACCGCGACCCCGAAGGTGACGGTCAGGAGCGTGCCGGACTGGATGAGCATGACGCCGCGGCTGCCGACCAGGACGAAGTAGACGACCAGGACGGCAGCTGTGACGGCGTAGGTGAGCTTGGCGCGCATCAGCCCAGGTCCAGGAAGTGTTCCAGGCCGAAGGTCAGGCCCGGGGTCGTGACCACACGGCGAGCGCCCAACAGGATGCCCGGCATGAAGCTGCTGTGGTGCAGCGAGTCGTGGCGGACCGTGAGGGTCTCGCCCTCGCCGCCCAGCAGGACCTCCTGGTGGGCCAGCAGGCCGCGCAGGCGGATCGCGTGCACCGGGATCCCGTCGACGCTGGCACCGCGCGCGCCGTCCAGGGCCGTCTCCGTGGCGTCCGGAGCCGGGGCCGAGCCCGCCTTCGCCCGGGCCTCGGCGATGAGTTGGGCCGTGCGCGTGGCCGTACCGCTGGGGGCGTCCACCTTCTTCGGGTGGTGCAGCTCGATGACCTCGACCGACTCGAAGTAGGGCGCGGCGATCTGCGCGAACTTCATGGTCAGGACGGCGCCGATGGAGAAGTTGGGCGCGATGAGGACGCCCGTCTCCGGGGACGCGGCGAGCCAGCCGTTCAGCTGCGCGAGGCGCTCGTCGGTCCAGCCGGTCGTGCCGACGACCGCGTGGATGCCATGGCCGACGCAGTACTCGAGGTTGTCCATCACCGAGGCCGGCGTGGTCAGTTCGACGACGACCTGGGCGCCGGTCTCGGCCAGTTTCTCCAGCTTGTCGCCCCGGCCCAGGGCGGCCACCAGCTCCATGTCCTCGGCGGCCTCCACGGCTCGTACCGCCTCGGAACCGATCCGGCCCTTGGCACCGAGGACCGCCACACGCAGCTTGCTCATCTCTTGCTTCCTTACAGACGCTTACCGAAGACGGACGGAACTAAGCGACGGCCTCGTGCAGACGGGCAGCCTGCTTGTCCTTGAGCGGGCCGATGACCGACAGCGAGGGCCGCTGTCCCAGGATGTCGCGGGCGACCGAGCGGACGTCGTCCGGGGTGACCGCCGCAATCGTGGTCAGCATGTCGTCCACGGACATCTGCTCGCCCCAGCACAGCTCGCTCTTGCCGATGCGGTTCATGAGCGCGCCCGTGTCCTCGAGTCCCAGGACCGTGGAGCCACGGAGCTGGCCGATGGCGCGGCCGATCTCGTCGTCCGAGAGGCCGTGTTCGGCGACCTGGTCGAGTTCGTCGCGGCAGATCTTCAGCACATCGTGCACCTGCGACGGCCTGCAGCCCGCGTACACACCGAACAGGCCGCAGTCGGCGAAGCCCGAGGTGTAGGAGTAGACGCTGTAGGCCAGGCCGCGCTTCTCGCGGACCTCCTGGAAGAGGCGGGAGGACATGCCGCCGCCGAGGGCCGTGTTGAGGACCCCCAGCGCCCAGCGGCGCTCGTCCGTGCGCGGCAGGCCCGGCATGCCGAGGACGACATGGGCCTGCTCGGTCTTGCGGCCGATCAGCTCCACGCGGCCCGAGGTGCGGAGGCTGCGTCGGCCGTCGCGGGGTGCGATGGGCGTGGCCTCGGGGCTCTTGAAGGCGCCCGCCTTCTCGAAGGCGGCACGAACCTGTCGTACGACCGCGTTGTGGTCGATGTTGCCGGCGGCCGCGACCACGAGGTGGGTCGGGTCGTAGTGCTTCTTGTAGAAACGGCGGATGCGGTCGGCGGTGAGGGCGTTGACGGTGTCGACCGTGCCGAGGACCGGGCGGCCGAGGGGGTTGTCGCCGAACATGGTGTGCGCGAACAGGTCGTGCACACCGTCGCCCGGGTCGTCCTCGGTCATCGCGATCTCTTCGAGGATCGCGCCGCGCTCGACGTTGACGTCCTCTTCGAGGATGAGGGAGCCCGTCAACATGTCGCAGACGACGTCGATCGCAAGGGGGAGGTCGGTGTCGAGCACGCGCGCGTAGTAGCACGTGTACTCCTTGGCCGTGAACGCGTTCATCTCGCCGCCGACCGCGTCGATGGCGGAGGAGATGTCCAGCGCGCTGCGCCTCGAAGTGCCCTTGAAGAGCAGGTGCTCCAGGTAGTGCGTGGCGCCGTTCAGAGCCGGGGTCTCGTCGCGGGAGCCGACGTGGGCCCAGATGCCGAAGGTCGCCGAGCGGACCGAGGGCAGGGTCTCGGTGACGATGCGCAGGCCGCCCGGGAGGGTGGTCTTGCGGACGACTCCGATGCCGTTCGTGCCCTTGATGAGGGTTTGGGTACGGGCGACGGCCCGCGCCTCCGAAGAGGTGCGGGCCGTCGCCTTGGAGCTACTCGACGTCACTTGTCGGTGTCGTCCTTCTTCTCATCGTTCTCTTCGCCCTCGATGACCGGGATCAGGGAGAGCTTGCCGCGGGAGTCGATCTCGGCGATCTCGACCTGGACCTTGGCGCCGACGGCCACCACGTCCTCGACGTTCTCCACGCGCTTGCCGCCGGCGAGCTTGCGGATCTGCGAGATGTGCAGCAGACCGTCCTTGCCCGGGAGCAGCGACACGAACGCACCGAAGGTGGTGGTCTTGACGACCGTACCCAGGTAGCGCTCGCCGACCTCCGGCATGGTCGGGTTGGCGATCGAGTTGATCGTGGCGCGGGCGGCCTCGGCCTGCGAGCCGACCTGGGCACCGATGTAGATGGTGCCGTCGTCCTCGATCGTGATCTCGGCGCCGGTGTCCTCCTGGATCTGGTTGATCATCTTGCCCTTCGGGCCGATGACCTCACCGATCTTGTCCACGGGGATCTTGACCGTGATGATCCGCGGGGCGTTCGGGGACATCTCGTCCGGCGTGTCGATCGCTTCCATCATCACGTCGAGGATGTGGAGGCGGGCGTCACGGGCCTGCTTGAGGGCCGCGGCCAGGACGGAGGCCGGGATGCCGTCCAGCTTGGTGTCGAGCTGGAGAGCGGTCACGAACTCCTTGGTGCCGGCGACCTTGAAGTCCATGTCGCCGAAGGCGTCCTCCGCACCGAGGATGTCGGTGAGGGCGACGTAGTGCGTCTCGCCGTTGATCTCCTGGGAGATCAGGCCCATGGCGATACCGGCGACGGGGGCCTTGAGGGGCACACCGGCGTTCAGCAGCGACATGGTGGAGGCGCAGACCGAGCCCATGGACGTCGAGCCGTTGGAGCCGAGGGCCTCGGACACCTGACGGATCGCGTAGGGGAACTCCTCGCGCGTCGGCAGGACCGGCACGATGGCGCGCTCGGCGAGAGCGCCGTGGCCGATCTCGCGGCGCTTCGGGGAGCCGACGCGGCCGGTCTCGCCGACGGAGTACGGCGGGAAGTTGTAGTTGTGCATGTAGCGCTTGCGGGTCACCGGGGAAAGGGTGTCCAGCTGCTGCTCCATCCGGAGCATGTTCAGGGTGGTGACGCCCAGGATCTGGGTCTCGCCACGCTCGAACAGCGCCGAACCGTGCACGCGCGGGATGGCCTCGACCTCGGCGGCGAGCGTACGGATGTCCGTCAGCCCGCGGCCGTCGATCCGCTTCTTCTCCTTGATGACGCGCTCGCGGACCAGGGACTTGGTCAGCGAGCGGTACGCGGCGGAGATCTCCTTCTCGCGGCCCTCGAACTCCGGCAGGAGCTTCTCGGCGGCCAGACCCTTGACGCGGTCCAGCTCGGCCTCGCGCTCCTGCTTGCCCGCGATGGTCAGCGCGGAGGCGAGCTCCGGCTTGACCGCGGCGGCCAGCGCCTCCAGGACGTCGTCCTGGTAGTCGAGGAAGACCGGGAACTCGCCGGTCGGCTTCGCGGCCTTCGAGGCGAGGTCGGCCTGGGCCTTGCAGAGCACCTTGATGAAGGGCTTCGCGGCGTCCAGACCGGAGGCGACGACCTCCTCGGTCGGCGCCTCGGCGCCGCCCTTGACCAGCTGGATGGTCTTGTCGGTGGCCTCGGCCTCGACCATCATGATCGCGACGTCGCCGTCCTCCAGGACGCGACCGGCGACGACCATGTCGAAGACGGCGTCCTCGAGCTCGGTGTGCGTCGGGAACGCGACCCACTGGCCGTTGATCAGCGCGACGCGGACGCCGCCGATCGGGCCGGAGAAGGGCAGACCGGCCAGCTGCGTGGACGCGGAGGCGGCGTTGATCGCCACGACGTCGTACAGGTGGTCGGGGTTGAGCGCCATGATCGTGGCGACGACCTGGATCTCGTTGCGCAGGCCCTTCTTGAAGGACGGGCGCAGCGGGCGGTCGATCAGACGGCAGGTGAGGATGGCGTCCTCGGAGGGACGGCCCTCACGGCGGAAGAAGCTGCCGGGGATCTTGCCGGCGGCGTACATCCGCTCCTCGACGTCCACCGTGAGGGGGAAGAAGTCGAGCTGGTCCTTGGGGTTCTTGGAGGCGGTGGTGGCCGACAGCACCATGGTGTCGTCGTCCAGGTACGCCACGGCGGAGCCGGCGGCCTGCTTGGCCAGGCGGCCCGTCTCGAAGCGGATGGTGCGGGTGCCGAAGGAACCGTTGTCGATAACGGCCTCGGCGTAGTGGGTCTCGTTCTCCACTAGCGTTTTCTCCTCGTCTTCGTCCCTCCTGCCCGTGTGGCAGGGGGACGCTTGCGGAGAAGCGCTCCGTCTGGTGCGGGCCGGTCTTCGATCGAAGCACCCGGGGCTTCATTCCCCGGGGGCCACTACCGAGGACCGGCGGCGGCGAGGCGCGCCTCTCCTTTTCTTTGTCGTGCTGTGTCGTGCGTATTGCGTTGTGCTACCACACTACAAAGCGTGAGTGACACTCCGCACGTTTCCGCACGCACGGCAAAGGGGAGCGGTCCCGATGTCGTCACGGGAACCGCTCCCCTTCACGGCGTCTTACTTGGCGCCCGCCGCACCGCGGCGGATGCCCAGGCGGTCGACCAGCGCACGGAAGCGCTGGATGTCCTTCTTCGCCAGGTACTGCAGCAGGCGACGGCGCTGACCGACCAGGATCAGCAGACCACGGCGGGAGTGGTGGTCGTGCTTGTGCGTCTTGAGGTGCTCGGTCAGGTCCGAGATCCGACGCGAGAGCATGGCGACCTGGACCTCGGGGGAGCCGGTGTCGCCCTCCTTCTGGCCGAACTCGCTGATGAGCTGCTTCTTCGTAGCGGCGTCGAGCGACACGCGTACTCCTCGTAGTCTTGATGAGTGGCCACCGAGTGCCCCCGGTCTGTGTCTCGGGGGAGCTTCCGTTACTCGGGAGGCGGGGATCCGCTGGGCGCGGCCTCCAGAGCGGTGAGCTCCGGGGGTGCGTACACAAACGGCCGTCACACAGCGTACCAGCACACGAGCGCGCCCTTGACAGGCGGTCCGTCGCCGCTAGCGCCTGTCCGGCGGATCATGCCGGCGTCGCGGGCCCTGGCACGCACTCCCCCACTGCCTTAAAGACGTTAAAGACGTGTCCGCCTTGCAGCGGCACACACCAGACCCCGCTCGGCTTGCCTGACAGGCGCCGCTTCTTGCAGCCGGCCTGACCCGCCGGACAGGCCCTAGATGCCGCCGCGGACCTTGCCGTAGACGTCGAGGACGGCCAGGCAGATCGGGATCAGGGAGAGCAGTACCAGCGAGTCCGCGAGGTCCAGCATGCGGCCCCAGAAGGGGGACAGTCCCTTCTGCGGCACGATGAGGGCGATCGCGATCAGCAGCAGCACGCCGGCGCCGACCGAGGCGCCGAGCCACAGGGTGCGTACGTCGACGGGGCCGGAGTTGCCCTGGAGCAGCTCCATGACGATGTCGACCGGCGGCGAGAGCGCGAGGCCGAGGATCAGCAGACCGAGGGTGACGACACCGGCCACGAACAGGCAGGTGACCTGGGCGGTGTACCGGAACAGTCGCGCCCGCAGCATCGCGGCGAGGCCGGTGGCGAGGGCCAGCAGCTGGGCCCAGCCGCTGTCGCTGAAGCCGAGCACCGCGCCGCCCGCGCCGACGATGACGACGGCACAGCCGCCCACCAGGCCGAGCAGCAGTTCGTGGCCCCGGCTCGTCTGGGCGACGATGCGCTGGACGTCGACGGCCTCGAGGTCGCCGTCCTGACCGTCACGACGTGCCCTGGCCAGGTCCTCCGGGTTGCGGAAACCGATCGGCAGCTTGGCGAAGCGGGCCGACCAGCCGGGCAGGAAGCCGACGACCGCCAGGGCGACGACCGAGGTGCCTGCGGCGATCTCCCGCGGCGCCGCCTCGGTGAGCACACCGCAGAACACGGCGAGCGTGCCGATCCCGGCGGCCAGCGCGGCGGCCACGAACGGGGCGTCTCCCTGCGGCAGCAGCATGATCAGCACGACGGAGCAGAGCAGTACGGCCACGCAGCCGACGAGGAACTGGATCCTGCCGGGGCCCTCACCCGCGTCCTGCGCGATGACGCCGGAGCCCGCGATGAGCGCGTGCGGCAGCGCCGAGACGCCGAGCGCGACGGCGGAACCGCGGTCGTCGTACACCCGGGCCCGGATACCGGCGAGTGCCGTCAGGGCCAGCGCGGTGACTCCGGCGAGGATGCCCTGGAGGCCGTTCATGTCGTGTCGTACCGGGTCGGCGAACCAGAAGACGAAGCCGAGCATGATCAGCAGCAGCGCGCCGGAGACGAGACCGGCCACCCGCATCAGGTTGTCGTTCCAGCTGCGGACGTCCTGCTTGACCGCGGCGGCGATCGCGTCCACCACGTCGTCGTGCACGGCCGGCGGCAGCGAGTCGGCGAAGGTGCGCAGCAGCAGCACCTCGCCGTCCCTGACCCGGTGCTCGAGCAGCGAACGGCTCGCGTCGAGCACCTGGCCCTCGCGGCTCACCAGGTGGTAGCCGGAGGGACTGGTGTCCGACTGGACCAGACCCGAGAGTCTGACGATCTCGGGAAAGAGGTCCTGGATCGGCAGGTCCTCGGGCAGCGCGACATCGACTCGGCTGTCCGGCGCTGCGATGGTGATTCGGCAGAAACCTGTCGAAGTCCCCGTGCTCACCTGGTGTTCCCCCTGCTAGACAAGGCTTCCTCGCGCCGCTCGTACGACGCGGAGCGCCACCATATCCGTTGCTGCACCCGGCGTAGGCCCTGCCTCCCTCATTCCTCCCAGGACCTGCTCCGCATCTCCATGCGCCTGGCTCCCTGGGGCCCCGCGCGTATCAGTAGGATCGACGCCTACGCGAACGACGCCTACGCGAACGAGAACACATCTCGGCACAGCGGTACACGGGGGCGTCGGTGCCAGTACGTATCGATCGCGAAGGATGAGTGCATTCGGTGAGCGTCGTCATCATCAAACGGCCACCGCGGATAGTGCCCCCGGTTGTCCCGGACGGCGAGGTCAAACTCGAGACGCCGCCCGAGATCCCCCGCGAGGGCGACGAGAGCATGCTGATGAACCTGCTGCCCATGATGGGCATGCTGGGTTCGGTCGGCTTCTTCTTCATGCCCAGCCTGCCCGCCTATATGAGGGTGGTCGGCGGGCTGATGCTGGCGTCGACCCTGGCCATGGCCATCGCCCAGTTCGCCAAGGCCCGGCAGGGCGGCGGCGCGGGGATGGCGCAGGACCGGCGTGACTACTTCCGCTACCTCGAACAGGTCCGCAAGGACGTACAGAAGACCGCTGAACTGCAGCGGCAGAGCCAGCTCTTCCAGCATCCCGACCCGGAGCAGCTGTGGGCCGTGGCGGCCGACGGCAAGCGGCTGTGGGAGCGGCGCCCGACCGACGCGGACTTCGCCTCCGTACGGATCGGTCGCGGTGTGCAGCAGCTGAACACCCCGCTCGTCGCGCCGGAGACGGCGCCCAAGGAGGAGCTGGAGCCGCTGACCGCTGCGGCGATGAAGGCCTTCCTCGACGCGCACGGCAGTCTGAGCGACCTGCCGGTCTCCGTGTCGCTGCGCGCCTTCTACCACATGACGATCTGTGGGGAGACCGACTCGGTCTACGGCAACGCCCGTGCGGCGCTGTCCCAGTTGGCGACGCTGCATTCGCCCGAGGATCTGGTGATCGCCGTGGTGGCGCACCCCTCCGCGGCGGCGGAGTGGGACTGGATCAAGTGGCTGCCGCACAGCCAGCACCCGAAGGCCAAGGACGGAGCGGGTTCGACCCGGCTCCTGTTCGACGACCTCGGGGAGCTGGAGGAGGCGCTGGCGGACCAGCTGGACGACAGGCCCCGCTGGAACCGGGACGCGAACCCCGTCTACGACCAGCCGCATCTGATCGTGGTGCTCGACGGCGGCACCGTGCCGCCGGACTCCGAGCTCGCCAGCTCCGACGGGCTCCAGGGCGTGACCTTCCTGGAGATCGCCCCCGGTGAGCTGGAGGAGGACCTGCGCGCGGGTCTGACGGCCTATGTGAAGCCGGACCGGATGCGGCTGTTCGTCGGCCACGAGTCGGCGTACACCGGCAGGCCCGACGTACTGAACACGGCGCAGGCCGAGTCCCTGGCGCGGCAGCTCGCCCCCTTCCGGGTCGGCACCGCGGAGGAGGGCGAACCCCTCCTGTCCAACCTGGACTTCACGGATCTCATGGGCATCGGCGACGCGGGCACGGTCGACGTCTCCCGCACCTGGCGTCCGCGCACGCTGCACGAGCGGCTGCGGGTGCCGATCGGTGTCGGCGAGAGCGGCGAGCCGGTCATGCTCGACCTCAAGGAGGCCTCGCAGGAGGGCATGGGCCCGCACGGCCTGTGCGTCGGCGCGACCGGCTCCGGCAAGTCCGAGGTGCTGCGCACGCTGGTGCTCGGTCTCGCGGTGACGCACTCCTCGGAGACGCTGAACTTCATCCTCGCGGACTTCAAGGGCGGTGCGACCTTCGCCGGTATGGCGGACATGCCGCACACCGCGGCCGTGATCACCAACCTCGCGGACGACCTCACCCTCGTCGACCGCATGCGTGACTCGATCATGGGTGAGACGCAGCGCCGTCAGGAGCTGCTGCGCACGGCCGGCAACTACGCCAACCTGCACGACTACGAGAAGGCCCGGGCGGCGGGCGCCGCGCTCGAGCCGATGGCCTCGCTGGTCATCGTGCTCGACGAGTTCTCCGAACTCCTCACCGCCAAGCCGGACTTCATCGACATGTTCATCCAGATCGGCCGTATCGGCCGTTCGCTGGGTGTGCACCTGCTGCTGGCGTCGCAGCGCCTGGAGGAGGGCAAGCTGCGCGGCCTGGACACGTACCTGTCGTACCGGATCGGTCTGCGTACCTTCTCCGCGGCCGAGTCCCGTACGGCGATCGGTGTCCCGGACGCCTACCACCTGCCGTCGATCCCCGGTTCGGGTTATCTGCGGTACGACACCGACACCATGGTCCGCTTCAAGGCCGCGTACGTGTCGGGGCCGTACCACGGCGAGGGCCCGTCCCGGGTGCACCGCTCGACCCAGCTGCGGCCGGCGCTCTTCACCGCGGAGCACGTGGCGCTGCCCCCGCAGCCCGTGGTCGAGGAGCCGGAGCCCGACAACCGGGTGGACGACGCGCTGGCCGACACCGTGCTCGACGTCATCGTCGGCAGGATGGTCAACCAGGGACCGCCCGCCCACCAGGTGTGGCTGCCCCCGCTCGAGGAGGCGCCCTCGCTGGAGCAGCTCCTCCCCCAGCTCGCCGTCACCCCGGAGCGCGGCCTCACCGCGCCCGACTACACGGCGCTCGGCCGGCTCAACGTGCCGGTCGGCCTGGTGGACAAGCCGTTCGAGCAGCGGCGCGACGTGCTGTACCGGGACTTCGCGGGCGGTGCGGGCCACGGTCTGTTCGTCGGTGGTCCGCAGTCCGGCAAGTCGACGCTGCTGCGCACGCTCATCTCGTCGTTCGCCCTCACCCACACCCCCTCCGAAGTGCAGTTCTACTGCCTGGACTTCGGTGGCGGCTCGCTGATCTCGATGGAGGACCTGGCGCACGTCGGCGGGGTCGCCAACCGTCTCGACGCCGAGAAGGTGCGCCGTACGGTCAGCGAGGTCGAGGGGATCCTCAACGCGCGCGAGGAGTACTTCCGTACCAACAACGTCGACTCGATCCAGACGTTCCGGCAGCGCAGGGCGGCCGGGCATCTGCCCGACCAGGCCTGGGGCGACGTCTTCCTCGTCATCGACGGCTGGGCCACCTTCAAGACGGACTACGAACTGCTCGAGTCCACCGTCACGGAGATCGCGACGCGCGGCCTCGGCTTCGGTGTGCACGTGATCCTGAGCGCGAGCCGCTACACCGAAGTGCGGCCCGCGCTCAAGGACATGCTGCAGAACCGCATCGAGCTCAGGCTCGGTGACCCGACCGAGTCGGAGATCGACCGCAAGGTCGCGCAGAACGTCCCGGCGAGTGTGCCGGGTCGCGGTCTGACGCAGGACAAGCTGCACTTCATGACCGCGCTGCCGCGGGTCGACGGCTCCTCGGAGACGGACGACCTGTCGGAGGCGACGTCGATCCTCGTCGGCGGCATCAACGAGAACTGGCAGGGCGGCCACGCCCCGGCCGTGCGGCTGCTGCCCAAGATGCTCCAGTCGGACCGGCTGCCCAAGGGCTTCGAGCACCCGGACCGCGGTGTGGCCATCGGTATCGACGAGTCGTCGCTCGCGCCGGTCTTCGTCGACTTCGAGACGGACCCGCACTTCATCGTGTTCGGTGAGAGCGAGTCCGGTAAGTCCGCGATCCTGCGGCTGCTCGTCAAGCAGATCACCGAGCGCTACACGCCGGACCAGGCGAAGATCGTGATGGGTGACTACCGGCGCGCCCACCTGCAGGGTGTGCCCGAGACGCACCTGTCGCGGTACTGCGCCTCGGCGCCCGCCCTGTCGGAGACGCTGGAGGGCCTCGCCGGTTCGCTCAGCCGCCGGATGCCGGGCCCGGACGTCACGCCCGAGCAGCTGCGCAACCGCAGCTGGTACAACAGCCCGGACGCGTTCGTCATCATCGACGACTACGACCTGGTGGCGACCGGCATGAACCCGCTGGCCCCGCTCCTGGAGTACCTGCCCTTCGCCCGTGACGTCGGCCTGCGCGTCATCATCGCGCGCGCCTCGGGTGGTGCGAGCCGGTCGCTGTACGAGCCGGTGATGCAGCGGATGCGCGAGCTCGGTGCCCAGGGCATCGTGCTCTCCGGCGAGCGCTCGGAGGGTGCGCTGCTCGGCAACATCACTCCGTCGCAACTGCCGCCCGGGCGTGGGTACTTCCACACCCGGCGGCGCGGTGGGCAGCTCGTCCAGACCGGATGGCTTCCCTCGCGGTTCTAGCGGTCACGGGAGTCTGTGGAGGGGCGGTACCCATGTGGGTGCCGCCCTTCTGCGTTGTCAGTGGCCACCGCTATGGTGGCGTTGCAGTGGAGTTGCAGGGGAAAAGACGAGCAACGGGGGGCAGTTGTGCCGTCGGACTACATGGATTCCGATCCGAAGGTCCTCAAGGACGAGGGCTACAACATGTTCACGGTCGGCCAGGACTTCGCCAAGGCCGTGAACACCTTGCAGAACGGGCTGACCGCGCTGGAGAAGGGCGACACCCCGCCGTGGGGTGACGACGACATCGGTGAGAAGTTCGGCGTCGCCTACGAAGGTCTGCGCGACGGCATGTACCAGTCGATGGGCAGCCTCGCGGAGCGGCTGGCGGGGATAGGGATCGCCTTCACCAAGATGGGCGTGGCCCACGAGCAGAACGAGGCCAACGAACTCGACATCTGGAATGCGGCGACCTCGGAGTACGACGGCCAGGTGACGCTGCCGCCCGGAGTGACGCAGGGCTTCAGCAAGGCGTAAAACGCCTGATCCGCGGCGGAGTGCGGCGGCCCGCAAGTAGGGTGAGCCGCGTACTTCGTTCACGTGTCAGGAAGAGGCCCCGCGGTATGACCGAGACCCCGGATGAGATCAAGGCACGCAAGGAGCGGGAGCGGGACGAGCTCTACGCCCTCGACATCTCGGGTGCCGAGTGGCACAGCGCGCCGGGTACCGAGGAGCACGAGGAGCGGGTCGAGATCGCGTACCTGCCCGAGGGCGCCGTGGCCATGCGCTCGTCCCTCGATCCCGGCACCGTACTGCGGTACACCGAGGCGGAGTGGCGGGCGTTCGTACTCGGGGCCCGGGACGGGGAGTTCGACCTGGAGCCCGCGCCGCACAATGGTGGGGTGTCGGCCGAGTAGGGCAGGACGGGGCCGAGTCCGCCCCCTCTAAGATCAGGGTCGTACGCGAAGGTGTCCGCGACGGCGGAGGACGGGGACCCATGACCGGCTCGACCGAGGACTACGCACCGCACCCCCACATAGGCGGCCGGGCCGCCGCGCTGCGCGCGCTCGCCGCGTGGCGCGGGGCCGTGCCCGGTGTTCCGCGAGTGGTGGCGCTCACCGGCGCTTCCGGCAGCGGGCGTTCGCGGCTGCTCACCGGGTTCCTGATGCTGTGCGAACCCGAATTCCGCAAGCGGCTGCCGGTGGAGGAGATGGATCCCTCGACCGTTCCGCCGGAGCTGCCGGCCCCGGCGGTGCCGACCCCCGCCGGATTGACCGCGGCCCAGGTGCTGTGGCTTCTCGCCGACCACTACGAGCTGAACGCCACCGGCGTCGAGGGCGTGTACGCCGAGCTGGCCGCGGTCGAGGAGCCGGTGACCGTCGTGGTACCGGACGTCGACCGCGCCGGTCCGGTGCGGGGTGCGGGCGAGCCCGCGCGGCTCGTACGGGAGGTACTCGCTCCCCTGGCTGCCACCGGGACGGTCCGGCTCCTCGCCGAGCTGCCGCGCCCCCTGGCCGCCGAGCTGGCCGCGGGTCTGCCGGCCGGCACCGTGCAGATCATCGATCTCGACGAACCGGAGTGGGCGGACCCCGAGGGCCTGGTGCTGCACGCCCAGGCGGCGCTGGACCCGGAGTTCGGGGCGCCCGAGCTGCCGTACACCGTCGATCCGGCCACCCGCCTCGCGCTGGGAGCGGCGATCGGCCGGCGGGCCGGGACCAGCCCGCTGGTGGTCCAGCTCGCCGTCAACTGCGTCCTGATGGCTCCGGAGGGCTTCGACCCGGCCGACGAGAGCCGGTTGCCGACGTCCGTGGGCGAGGCCCTCGACCTGCACGCCGGACGGCTCGGCTTCGAGCCGCAGACGCTACGGCTGCTCCTCGCACCGCTCGCCCTGGCCGAGGCCGAGGGCATACCGGTCCAGCTGTGGGCGCGGCTGGCGAGCGCGGTCGCCGGGCGGGACATGGGCGAGGCCTTCGCGGGCGGAATGCTGCTCGTCGGGCCTTTCGTGCAGCCCGTGGAGGAGGAGAGCGGGCCTTCGGTACAGGCCGAGGAGCGGGAGAGCGGGCTTTCGGTACAAGCCGAGGAGCAGAGGACCGGGCCGGAGGGCGGTGCGCGCACGCTGCTGCGGCTGCTGCACCCGGCCATCGCCGAGGAGATCCGCGCCGGGCTGCCCAGCGTCCGCGCCGCCCAGACCCAGATCGCGATGGCACTGCTGGAGGCCGTACCGGAACAGGACTGGAGCAAGGCCGACCCGTACGTACGCGACCACATCGCGGGCCACACCCTGGAAGCCGGTCTGCTGCCCCAACTCCTCACGGACCCGGGGCTGTTCGTACACGCCGACCCGGTGCCGCTGCGCGCCGCCATCGAGGCCGTCCCGCCCGGGGAACTCGGCGCACCGGCCCGTACCTATCTGCGTACGGCCCCCCTGCTGACCCGCACCCAGGCACCCGCCGTGCTGCGCGCCGCCCTCCTGGAGACCGCGTTCGTCGAGGACGGCCTGCCCGACCACGCGGACGCCCTGCACCGCCGACTGGGCCTCGAGCTGCCCTGGCAGACCCTGTGGAGCCTGCCCGTTGCCGGGGTCAGTGACGTGACCGTCGGCAGCCTGCCCCGGTCCGAGGGGCCGGCCGTCCCGGTCGCCGTTCTCGTCGTGCCCGCGGACACGCCTGGCGCACACCCGGTCGGCGAGGCGTCCGGTTCCGCGGTGCTCGTCCACGGCCTCGTAGGAACGGATGATCTCGGCGACGCCGACCCCGCGCTGATCCTGCGCCCCTCCGAGGAGGAGCGGACCGCCGCCCCGCTGGGCCTGAGCCGCGGCGCCGACTACCTGCGTGTCTGGGACCGGGCAAGCGAGGAGGTCGTGGCCGCGCTGATCTCCGCCACGCCCTTCACCGCCGCCGACCTCTCCCCCGACGGCATCCTCCTCCTCGCCACCGAGCGCGGGGTGAAGGCCCTCCGGATCCGCCCGGCGGACCCGACGGACCCGACGATAGCCTCGTAGCACCACCCCGTTCCCACCCGTTCGACCAGCCATCCCGAAGGAGCCTCCCCGTGACCAGCCAGGAGCAGGCGCTCGCTCTCGCCGACCGTTGGCTCAACCCGGAAGGGTCGGCGCAGCCGCGCCGCGAGGTGCGGATGCAGGAGTTCGACCTGGGCTGGGTCGTGTGGGCCGCGCCCTCGGCGTCCGAGAGCGACCCGGTCACCGGGGAGCGCCGGCCGCCTGCCGGGGTCGGCGACGCGTGCGGGGTCGTGGACCGCCGTACCGGCGAGCTGACGGTCTGGCCGTCGGTGCCGGTCGACGAGGTCGTACGGATGTACCGGCAGAAGCACGGCGGCGAGGACTCTTCGGACGGTGGCCGTCCGGTCACCGGGCCCGGCAACACCGCCGTCTTCACCTACACCGACCCGGCCAATGGCGAGGAGACCACCCTCTTCCGCAACTCCGGCCCGGGCCTGCCCCCCGCCGAGTACCAGGCGTGGGCCGAGCTGCAGCGGATGAACGTACCCGTCGGCAATGTCATCGCCGTCCACACCGACCTGCGTCCCAGCCTGCTGCCCGGCGGGTACACCGCCGAGCTTCTCAACACCTTCCCCAACGTCCGGCTCTCCTGCTCGCAGACCTACGGAGCCCGTCCCGAGGAGCGCGCGGAAGGCATCGCGGCGCTGGTCGAGCAGGTCGACATGCTGAACCGGATCGCCGGCCAGGAGCCGCCGCCCCGCCCGCACCGCAGCCCCGTACCCACTCACGTGACGCCCGCGGAGCCGATGCGTGACGTGGCTCTCGGCCGCCACCTCGTCGAGGTCTTCGGCGAGGACGGCGTACGACGCCACGACGCCGACGACATCGCCGGCAGCGCGCTGCCCGAGGCCACCGGGTCCACGCTCACCTGGGCGGGGCTCCCCGACCACCTTCCCCTCTTCTTCACCGCCGACCGGCCCGACGCCCCTCCGGCCGGCGGCCTGTTCACCGACGTGTCCACGAATCTGCGCGAACGCCGCAGCCCGGCCGGTGAAGAGAAGATCGGTGTCCTGGCGCATCTGGTCCGGATCGGCTTCGACGGGGTCGCGGTCATCGCGGTGCAGTACCTGCCCGGTACGACGGAGCCGGACGGCCTCGGCGCGGTCTGGGCCGTCGACCCGGTGACCGCCGCGGCCCGCTACGTCAACGTCTCGGCGGCCGCCTTCGCCCGCTCGCTGGCGCTGCTCGCCACGACACGGCGGCGGACGCGGGGCCTCGACCCGGTCGCGGCGGGTGCCGAAGTGGCGGCGTTGCAGGAGCAGTTGGTGGCTGTGGACGCCTCCGCGCTGGCGCACGAGGACACCTGGTGGTCGCTGATCGTCGAGCAGATGTGGCACGGGTTGTTCTGACCCCGGCCCTCTGAAGATCCCCACCGAGAAGACAGAGAACAGGGAGAGCTGACCCGTGACTTCGGAGAACCCGGCACCGCCGACCACCTCGGAGCAGGCCCTCGACATCGTGCGCGACCGGTACGCGCAGCCGAAGTTGCCGGACGGCAGCCCCGCGGAGCTGCGCGTCGAGGAGTTCGACATCGGGTACCTGGTGTACGCGGTGTTCCCGCCGGTCACCGATACCGCCGGCCGGCCTCAGCCCGCTCCGCCGGGCGGCAGCAAGATCGTGGTCTCCAAGGAGACGGGAGAGACCGTCACCGTCCCCAACTACCCGACCGAGACGGCGATCGCGCTGTATCGGAAGCAGCGCCAGGCGTGACGTGACGAGTGCGGCGTGGGCCGTACTCAGTACAGCGAGAATCCTCCGCCGTGCCGCCCTTGGCTCTGCGTGCCGGACCTCGGGGTCCCGCCCTCCGGCCGCTTCTGGCCGGGGTTTTCGCCGGTCCCCTCCTCCTCGTGCCTGATCCGGTCGCGCTCCTCCTCGGGGAGCGCGTCCCACTGACCCCGCAGGGAGGCCATGCCGCCGCTTCCCAGGGCGCGTGCCACCGCGGGGTCGTCCAGTGCGTCGCGGAGGGCCAGGCGGCCGGAGAGCAGCCGCTTCGCCGCGTCCTCCATGCCCTTGCCGACGGCGTCGTTCTCGGACAGCTTGCGCAGGGCCGAGTTCAGCGAACGTATCTGTCCCGGTTCGAGCGCTTCGTCCAGTACGCCGCGGTCCGGTGAAGAGCCGTCCGGGTTCGGTGAGTTCTCGGGTTGCCTGGTCATGTGGCCTCTCCTCGCTGCCCCTCGCCTCTCGGACACCCGCAGTATCCCCCGTCACGTACGGATGCGATGCTGGCACCCATTGTCCGACTGTCCGAAGAAGTCGCCGAAGAAGTCGCCGAAGTAGACAAGGACCCCATCGTCATGGCCCCTGCGCAAGGCACTGGAACCGACCGTTCCGCCGCTGGTCTCGTCGGCCGAGCCTTCGGCCGCCTCGGACGCGCGGGTGGCCTGGTCTTTCTTCTCGCCGGCCTCGTCATGAGCGGATGGGGCGCGTACCAGGGTGCGTACGCGGTGGGATGGGCCGGCACGCACGGCACTCTGACGGTGAAGCAGTGCGAGGTGAACTCCGCGGTCAACGCCTCGCGCAACAGCCGTAAGAAGCGGCTCAACGTCCGTTGCGCGGGCACGTTCGTGTCCGAGGACGGCAAGAGTACGGACGCCGGCGCGGCGGTCCAGGTGCGCTCCAGGTACACGCAGGGCACCGAACTGTCGGTGCAGCAGGCCGAGGCGCCCACGACGGACACCTCCGCGGACGGCGACTACGTCCGGGCCGACGAGCCCCGGGGCTGGCGCTTCTTCGCCGCTTTCTTCGGCGGCTGGGTCCTCACCGGCCTCGGCGTCTTCTGCCTCGCCACCGGTTTCGCGCCGTTCGGGCAGAGCCGGGTCTCGTACGACGCGGCGTGGGAGGCGGCGGGGCGGGGAGTGACGCGGCCGGTCCTGCTCGGGATGCTCGGGGTGGGGCTGCTCGGGGCCGGGGTGTCGTTCCTGGTCAGCTACTTCGTCTGAGCGTGTGAGCGCGCATTCGCTAGGCTCACGCACCATGTCGCCAGCGCATACGTCCTCCTCCCCCGCACCGGACGCCACGGTCGTCCCCACAGGCCGCCGCGGCGCCATGACCGGGCTTCCCTGCTCCGTGCTCCTGATCGTGATCGGTGCTGCCGGCGTCTCGGGCGGTGTCGTGGTTGCTACCGGGAACCAGAAGGGGGAGTCCGGTGTCGCGGGGTTCGCGGGCCTGGCGTTCATGGTGGCGCTGGGTGTCCTCGGCGTGTTCCTCTTCGTCGGTCACTGGGCCAACCGAAGCAACAGGATCCTCGTCGACGGCACGGGTCTGTGGATCGACAGCGGGAAGCTTCAGCACGTCATCCCCTGGCAGAGCCTCGCCGGAGTCGCCCTCCACTGGAGCAGGTTCGGCCGCAGCCAGAAGGTCTACTCCCTGGAGATGTTCCCCAACGGCCCCGTGGACCGGGACGATCCGGCCCTGTGGACCCTGGTCCGCGACGAGGAGCCGCCGCAGCCCGGGCTTTCCCGGCTGCGCTACCGCCTGCCTTTCCCCTCCGCCCAACAGCAGCAAGTGGTCACGGCGGTTCACAGCCAGGTCCCACAGCTCTGGCTGGGAGAGTCCGAGCGTCCGACCGGCCACATCGGCCGGCCGGACGTCAGGGGACACCGGGAGCGCACCCGTGGCCGTACGCCATGAACGGTTCACGCGCCCCGAGGCAACCGTGGGGACCTGCAACGGATTTGTGACAGCAAGCCCCTGAAGTTACCCGGGCGTGATTCCGTAAACTTTGCGAACGGCTGTACTCCTACGGGATTCCCTTGACCGGTGAGGGAGTTGTACGGCCGTGTTGTCTGACGGGGGTGCTTTCTGCTGTGTCGATGATGCTGCCGGACGAGCTCGAATGGGTTCTCGAGATGCTCGGCTACAACTGGCCGACCGCGGACGAGGACAAGCTCAGAGAGTCCGCCGCCCTGTGGCGGCAGTTCGGCGACGACGTCACCGGCCTGCATGAGCGGGCGAACGGCAGCGCCCGCCAGGTCACCGCCTACAACGCCGGTGAGTCGATCGACGCGTTCACCAAGACCTACGCCAAGTTCGACGGCGGAGGCGGCTCGGACGGCTACCTCGCGAGCGCGGCTCAGTCCGCCCACCTCATCGCGGGCGTGCTGG
Source organism: Streptomyces fulvoviolaceus (assembly GCF_000718165.1). GTDB lineage: Bacteria > Actinomycetota > Actinomycetes > Streptomycetales > Streptomycetaceae > Streptomyces > Streptomyces fulvoviolaceus. Next base: position 23,761 of record NZ_JOEY01000014.1, read on the forward strand.
AAACCTGCGCCGGCCTGGTGGTCGTCGCCAAATACGCGGTGATCGTCCAGCTGATCGCCCTGGCCATCGAGATCCTTGCCGCGCATGCCGCCGCGCCCTTCACCTTCGGCCTGTCCGAGGTCGCCGGGCTGGGTGCCACCCAGATCACCCGGCTGATCGTGCGCCGCCTCCTCGACGAGCTCAAGGACGCCATCCTCGACGCGATCGTCGAGACGATGAAGGAACCCGTCATCTCCGCGGTCGAGGCGATCATCACCGACCTGATCCGTCAGTCGGTGAACGTCGGCTTCGGCGCCCAGTCGGGATACGACCTCTCCACGACCGCCAAAGCAGGGGCGGACGGCGCCTGGGAGGCCGTCAAGTCGTCCCCGCAGACCTTCCTGGAGGGTGTGCGCGACAGCCTGGGGGCCAAGGCGGGGAGCAGCGCTCACCATGCGATCGACAGTCGTATCGACGGGTACAACGGTGGGTCGTCGGGGACATCGGGGGCCTCGGGGAGCGAGGGTGGGAGCGGCTCGGGGGACGGTGACGGGGGGTCGGACTCGTCTTCTTCCGGCTCCGACTCGTCCTCTTCCGGCTCCAACTCCTCTTCTTCCGGGTCCGACTCCTCCTCCAACGGCTCTGGCTCCTCGTCGTCGACGCAGTCGGGCAACGGCACGAACATAGGTGGCGGGATATCCGCCGACACCGGCGGCAATGGCGTCGGCGGGCCGGACGTGGGTTCGTTGCCGGGCTCCGATTCGGGGTCCGGGTCGGACAACGGGTCCGGGCAGGATTCGTCCTCCTCGGAGACGTCCACGCCGCGGCCGACACCGGTGCTGAACGGTCCGACGCTGTCCGACTTCGACGACCCCTCGCCCAGCGGCAGTTCGCCCGCTGGCACGGAGTCCGGCGGTTCGTCCGGCCCTTCCCACTCCGGCGGCGGTTCCTCCGTCTCCGGTCTCTCGTCGCCGACCGTGCAGTCCGCACCGGCCCAGTCGTCGTCCGGCGGTACGTCGTCCCCGTCGGGCGGCGGCGCGATCGGCACCAACATCGACAGCCTCGCCGCCAGCGTCCCCACGCAGACCAACACGGCGGCCGCCGCACCGACGACGAGTGACCCGTCCCCGGCGGGTGCCGGGGCCGGCCGGGCGGACGGGGGCTCGTCGGGCATACCGTCGTCGCCGGTGGCGTCGGCCGCCGCGGGTGGCTCTGGTGGCGCGCATCAGGGTGGGGGTACGTCTGGTTCGTCCGGCGGCGCCTCGTCCGCTACGAGTCCGAGCAGCCCCACGCCCAACTCGGGGGCGACGAGGACGACTTCGGCCAGTGTGCCGGGTACGCCGTCCACCGCGGGGACGGGGCCCGTCTCCACGCCGAGCACCACTGCTCCGGCTTCGACGCCGCGCAGCACGCCGACATCTGATGCTCGTGTCCCCGGCACGGCGGACGGTCGTACGCCTGGCACATCGGACAACCGAATACCGACCACCCAGCGCACCACCCCCGGAAGCACGACACCGGGGGACGGAACGACGCCGCGCACCACAACTCCCGGTGACGGTACGACGTCACGGAGCACGCCCGGGAGCACGACCCCGGGTGATCGCACCACGCCTCGCGGTACGACGCCGGGTGACGGTACGACGCCTCGCCACACGACCCCGGGTGATGGCACCACGTCCCGTACCACCCCGGGCAACACGACTCCCGGTGACGGTACGACGTCGCGCAACACGCCTGGGAACACGACGCCCGGCGACCGCACCACGCCCCGCGGTACGGCTCCGGGTGACGGCACCCGTACCAACACCCCTAGCCAGAACCCGAGTACGAGTACTCCGACGACGACGCCGTCCACGTCGACCAACACAGGGACGGGCACCGGCACCGGATCCGACCGCACCTCGACACCGGGCAACAGCACCTCGAACTCCGCGGCACCGAGCAGTCGTACGCCGAACTCCGCCGCCCCGCCCGCTCCCGCCGGCAACCCCACGACGCCGGGCACGCCCGGCGCCCAGAACACACCCACCAGGACTCCGCAACAGCACGCCGGCAGCACACCCGGCAACCCCGGCACACCCGGTGGCACCCCCAACACCCCGCCGCAGCCGGCCGCGCAGCCCAGCGCGCCTCCGCAGAGCGCACCGCAGCATCAGCAGCAGGTGACCGCGGTCCCGATACACACCGTCATCCGCACGCCAGGAGCATCGACGCCGGCGGCGGCGCACCACTCCCCGGCCACACCGCACGCGCCGGGCTCGCCCCAGAACGACGCCGGCACCCCCCAGAACGGGCAACAGCACCCGCAGCAGGACAGCCTGGCGGACATCCGTTCCGACCTGGACCACCACCCCGGCGGCCTGACCGAACCCGACACCGCCGACCAGCAGGCGCTGGTCGACGCGGTGCCGCACAACGAGGACGGCACCCCGGAACGCTTCCCCGACCCCTTCGGGTCCTGGTCGCAGCTCCAGAACGACGGCGGCAACACCGTCCCCGGACGCAGCAACAACTGTGCCGACTGCTCGCGTTCCTTCCTGGAGACCTGGTACGGCGACCCCCAGGTCTCCGCCCCCCGCACCATCGACACCGACGCAAACGGCAAGCCCGACCCCTTCGCTCCCGAGAGCAACGCCAACGAGAACCAGATCCGTTGGGCAGGCGCCGCCCACACCTACGTCGGCCCCGGCGGCGACCCCGACACCGCGAACACCATCGCCAACACCCTCCGGCAGGCCGGCCCCGGCTCGGCGGCCATCGTCCAGGTCGGCTGGCCGGGCGGAGGCGGCCACGCGTTCAACGTCGTCAACCACAACGGCAACATCGTCTGGATCGACACGCAGAGCGGCGAGGTCAGCAACGAGCCGCTCCACCTCGACAAGGCGGACCACGTCTGGCACATCCCGCTGGACGCGGACCGGAATCCGATCGACACCTCCCAGCCCCACACCGAGGACACGAACCACTCCGAGGAGGGGACGGCCACCTCTCAGGACGGGACTGAGTCGACCGAGACGAACACCAACACCCCTCAGAACGGCACGACCACCCCCCAGGACGGAACCGAAACCTCCGAGACGAACACCAACACCCCTCAGAACGACACGACCACCCCCCAGGACGGAACCGAAACCTCCGAGACGAAGACGGACACGCCTCAGGAGAAGACGGACACGCCTCAGGAGGGAACTGACGCTTCCCAGCAGGAGACGAGCGACTCGACCGAGGGGAGCCAGCACCAGCCGGATTCACCGGGCGAGTCGCCTGACGCCGCCGCCTCCGGAGACCCCGCGCACGCCGAACCGTCCCCTACTGCGGACTCGAGTTCCGCAACCCCCGAGAGCGGAAACGGAAGCCACAAAGACACGGTCACGGACGACGCGGTCCCGTCCAGCTCCCCGCCAGGGCCGAACGAACCGACCACCGACCGCAGTACCCCCCAGCAGACCCCTGCTCCCGACTCGCATACAGCATCGGCATCGGCATCGGCATCGACGTCGACTGACAATGCGGGTGGTCACACCACGCCCAACCAGGCACCCGCCACCTCCACCAATGCCGCTTCCCCTCGCCCCGGTCAGGAAACACCCGGAACTCCTGCGCAGCCTCACAGAGGGCCGGAGGCGCCCGCAGGCACCAACGACGGCAGCAACAAGAAGCACAAGCTGGACGACGAGCCGGACGCTCCCAAGCCGAAGAAGCCCAAGAAGACCCCGGCCGAGCGGGCCGCCGAGATCGCCAGGGCCAGGGAGATCGCCAACACCCCGCTGGACAGCTCCGGCCCCGAGGGGCACCCCGGTTATGGGGTCGTTCAGGACGGCGACGGATCCTCGGTCCACCACGACATGCTCGGCGACGAGTCCCAGGATCTGCTGCGCGTCACCAACGAGGTCGTACAGACCGACCTGCACTCCATCGCCCAGCACCTGCACAACTGGGCCGAAGGCAACCCCTCGCCGCTGCAGCAGACCATCCGTGAGGCCTCCGAAAGCGGCAGGCTGACCCAGGACCGGCTCAACGAGCTGCTGAAGCCCGGCTTCGCAGAGATGTCGCGGGAGGACAAGGCGGCGACGGTTGCCGCCATCGCACGCCTCAGCAGCGGATTCCACAACACGCACGCCGTCGACGATTCAGGGGGCGCCGATCTCCACTCACGGCACAAGCCCACGCGCGGTGAGAACCTTGATCCCGCCCCCCTCGCCCGCCGATATGCCGCGACCCAGGACATCGCGGACAAAGAAGCGCAAGAGCTCGCGGAGAACAGCCAGGCTCTCGGTGACAGCAATCAGCCGAAGACCGAGAAGGAGATCTCGCGAGAGCGGCTCAAGTTCAACAAGCTCTGGAACCAGCACGTCGGCGAGGCACAGCTCGCCAAGGCCATCAAACAGGCCGAGAGCGAGGGCAGGCCGCAGGCCGAGATCGATGCCATGCGCGAGCATCGCAGCATGATGCGGCCGGACTTCTCGGGCAAGAACTTCGCGGCTCTGGAGGTCATCGAGCACAAGCCCGACGGGTCAACGGAGACCCACTACATCATCGACTCCTCCAACCCACCGCTGGATCACTCCGAGCCCGTACTCGGCGAAGCCTTCCGCAGACTCGACCAGGAGAACCCCGGACGGTACGAAGCGCCGCTCATGTACACGGAGTTCGAACCGTGCGGCAATCAGACCTATCCGGCGTCGGCCAACTGCTCGGACTATCTTGCGCATGAATTCGAGCGCCCGGCCGATCAGGACCTGAAGAAGTACCACGAGAAGAGCGCGGAAGAGCGAGCAGCGGTCCCCGAGCAGAAGAACAGCACCAAAGTCGTCTACGGCGCCGGATACCGGCTCGGCGAACTGTCGGCCGACGAGATGGCGAGGATCAATGCTCTGCCACCCGAGCAGAAGGCGGCCGAGGTCGAGAGGGCACGGCAGCAGGCCGTGGACGCCCGGAACGCCGACATGCACCGCTTCCGCGGGGAACTCGCGAGGGTCTGGATGAAGCTCGCCGCGAGCGCTGACGTACCCTGATCGGCCGGGTCTGATCGGAGTGATGCACAGTGTTTGCCGACGAAGCGGATGAGGAGATCGTCAGCTGGCTGGCCGACCCGCCGAAACACGCGCCGAAGCTCACCTTGCGCGGCTCGCCGGGGGTGGGCAAGACGGCTCTCCTGGCCGGTCTGCACGAGGAGTTGCCCGGCTCATTCTTCCTGGACTGCCGTGGCCTGACCGCTGACCAGGTACTCGGGCGACTTCTCGACCACTTCGGCCTCCAGGTCAGGCGTCGCCCCCTGGGCGACCCGCTGAAGGACACCCTGGCAGGGCTGCGCAGGGGCGGGATCCTCTTTCTTGCCAACGTGCAGTGGGCGGGCACCCTCCATTCGTCGGCCGAGCCAGACCTCATCGACCGTGTGGTCGGGGAGTTCAGCAGCCAGGGCCGTGGCCGTGTGCTCCCGGTCCTGGAGCTCGGCGAGCCGAGCGACCAGGACCAGGGCCAACTCCCGCACGAGATCCTGCTGGAAGCCGAAGGCCCTGCTTCTACGGCACTTCTGGACGAGCATCCCGCCCTCCGAGCTCTGGCCGCGACCGAGCTGCGTGAAATACCGCTGCGGGTCTGGGAGTTCATGGACAGCACCTTGGGTGGGCAGCACACCGAGGACGCCCTGCGTCATGTCGTCCGGCAGCTGCCGGACGCGCTCCGCCTGGAAGTGGACGGCAGCGGCACCTCGACCGTGCGGCTGGCGTCGGACGGACTCAAGTGCCTGCTCCGCAAGGCTGATCCGATCACCGAGGCAGAGCAGTCGGCCATCACAGACGCTCTTCTGTCCGAGGTGTCGAGAACGTCCGAAGGCACAGCCGACGTGCGGATCACCGCATACGCCGGCCACGCGCTCGCCGTCCATGCCGCACTCGCCGGGACGCTGCCCCGACTCATCGACGAAGAGCCGGTCCTGGTGGCCATCGCCGATCGTGTCTCACTGCTCCAAGCGATCAAACTGAGTTGGCCGGGCGGCACTCCGGTGGGGGGTACCGCCGCGGACGCCCATTACCTGGACAGCGACGGTGTCGCCCCCGGCTCGCAGAGCGAGTGGCTGGCCTGGCTGCACTGGGCAGCCGTGAACCGCGGTCACCGGGAATGGGCCGACCGGCTCGAAAACGCCAGCCCGGTGCCGCTCGCATGGCGCACCGCTTGGTCGAAGTGGCGCCCCTACGGCGTGCTGGAGGTGCGGCCCGATCTGCCCGCACCCGCGCGCGGCGTGGCCATCGGCACGTACACGGGCACGCCTGTCGTGGCCAGCGAGCACAGCGGCGTCTTCAGCCAGGAGGAGCTTGAGGGGGCCCTGGGCGACGGTCAGAACGACTGGGGCGACGATCAAGTGCGGGAACGTGTTTGGCGGTTGTCCGACGGCGAGGAGCTGCTGGAGCCCAGGGTGGTCCACCAGTTCATCAGCGACGAAGGGGATGTGGAACGGACCGTCGGAAGCGCCCTCGCCTCCCGCCGATACGTCGGCCCGTCCGCCGCGAACCGCCCTGACTGGCCGGGGCTGCTGACTACCCGCAGCGGGGCGGAGGCGGCAGACGAAGGGCGCTGGGTGGCGTACGGCTCAAGGGGTCTCTACGCCTTCGATGTCCTGCACCCTGAGGCGCTGACGCCGGGGCCCGGGGTCTGGCAGCGGTCGCTCGTGCCGTCGTTCCGCTCCACCGCCCTGTGGCCCATGCCCACCCCCGTCGCCGAGCAGGGCGAGGCCCTCAACACATGGTTCACCACCGCCTTCGGCGGCCATGCGTTGCGCCGCCTTCCCGTCGCCGACCTCCCCACCGACCTGTCCGAGCCACGGGCCCGCACGATCCTCTCCGACACCGGCTTCCCCGCCCTCGACGGAACCGCACCGGCGTTCCTGACGACCGTGGCCATCGACCAGACCGGTCTCGCCCGCATCGGGGGTCCGGACTCCCCCGAGGCCTCCTACCTCCTGGGACACTGGCTCACGGAACCCATCGTCCTGGAGGGCCACACCGGCCGCGTCCTTCTCGCCTCCGTCACCGGAACCGAACTCCTCGGCAGCGATCTGTCCCTGTTCATGACCCTCGTCGGCCTGTACCGCCTGCTCCGCCTGAGCGACTTTCCTCTCCGGAGCGACGAAGGATGGGACGCGCGCCGCAGCGTAAAGGCCTGGGCGCGAGTGATCGACCCCGAAGCGACAGCATCGTCCCATTGGCAGGGGGTGCTCGACGGACGTCTGGACAACCTCTGATTCGTTTCCTCCCGCCCGAGGAGGTCGCTCGCGAACTTGCTGAATTCCTTCGGCGTGACCCGCTCGACGCCTACGGCCACAATTTCGCAAACGAATGGGCGTGGTGCAACACATCACTCCGCGCACTCGAGCGGGCAGCGAGGCCTGTTCGTCGGCCGGGCGCAGCGCCAACCAGAATCAGCGCACTGCGGTGATCCAACAGCGCCGGCAACGGGGACCTCTCTGCTCGTGCACGACCGCTTCCCATGAAAGGACGCCTTCTTGCCCGAGACGCTCGATGAGCACTGGGCACGCATCGAAGCCTGGCGAGACCTCCCCGCCCGGAAGCGGCGGGTCTTCTCCGTCAGCGGTGCCGCAGCAGCCGGCAAGACGGAGTTCCTGGCTCAAGTACGAGGAAGGATTCCTGATTCGGATTCCGTCTGGATCGACTGTCGGGGATTGACAGCGGACGCCGTGGCCCTGCGCATGCGTGAGGCGTGCGGGACCGGCGCGGCTCCGGACGATCTGGTGATCCTGCTCGCCAATGTGCAGTACGCCGGCGGCCTCTTGACTTCCTCCGAACCCGCACGCGTGGCAGGCACGTTGGCCCCCGGCTTCAGTCAGTTCGGCACCCGCCAGGTCTGGGTGATGGCCGAGCACGACCCCCAGTTGATTCCGGTGGTGCCGGACCATGAGTACGAGATCACTCTGCCCGCACGGCCAGTGGTTGATCCGGGGGTTGAACAGCCACAGGACGAGCCTTGGTTGGACGCACTGGCAACGGCCGAGATCCGGAAAGTCCCCCTGTCGGTATGGCAGTTGCTGTGCGCCTCCGCCGAAACGCCTGCCACACCTGAAGAACTGCTCGACCTGGCTCACCGGAGACCGGAGATCCTCTCGGTGGCCGAGGACGACTCAGGTGTCCTGGCAGTGGGTTTTGTGTCCGATGCGCTTGTGCACGTACGGCGGCGTGCCCGGCCCTGCGCACCGGTCGCGCAGGGGAAAGCGGCCGAGGCGCTGCTCACCGCGATCGGTGCCTCGCCAGAGGCATGGGCGAACAGACCTGCGGCCCGATACGCCAGTCACGCTCTGCCCATGCACGCCGCTCTGGCAGGCACCCTGCCCCGCGTACTGGACGACGGCCGGCTGCTCGCGCGCTGCACGCCGGCCGGGCTGTACGAGGCTCTCACCGTTGCCTACCCCGACGGGGTCCCGTACGCGAGCACCGCCGCGCTCGTGCACTATCTGGAGGTCCAGGGCGTTGTCCCCTCGTCACAGGGGGAGTGGGTGGCCTGGCTGCACCATGCGGCACTCACCGCGGGACGCACAGAACTGGCCGACCAACTCGTCAATGCAGGAGTGGAACTCCCCTGGCGAACGGTGTGGTCGAGATGGCGATCCGTGGGAGCCTTCGGACTGCGACCAGGCGATGCGGGACGAGTCGACGAACTCGGAATCACCCTGACCGGCGACGCCTTGCATGTGATCACCGCGCGTGACACCACCACCGGGAAGCACGCGACCCCCAAGTACCGATACCTCCGGCAGGAGTACGCCCCCGCAACCGGCGCTCAGGCCACCGCACCGGCCACCGTGCGCCATGTCCTCGCCGAGGGCGATCGGCACTGGATCGGCGTCCGCGACTGTCCCGACAGCCAGCCGGTCGCCATCGCACATCACCGCGACGACGGCTGGGAGAGCGACTCCCGCGAAACCTCCTTGCCGCCCCGCTGCCCTCCCGCTGTCACCCAGGGCATCCGCTTCGACGGCACCTGGGTCCTGGCGGGCAGAGAAGGGCTCTTCGCGGTGAAGATGCACAAGCTGAACCAACCCGACCCGCTGTCCTTCCCGAGAAAGCCGTTGACAACGGCTCACTGCCGAGCCGTACCTTGGCCACTACCCGACCGCGCGGCAGCCGCTCTACGCGGAGAGGTACTGCGGGAATGGCTCGAAGCGACCTTCGGCGCGGATGCCTGCCACCGACTCGTCACCGACCAACTACCGCCGGGTGTGCGCCATGAGGAGACCCGCCGCTTCCTCACCGAAACCGGCCTCCCCGAAGTCCGCGACTTCCTGCACCTCTCCATCACCCCGCGCGGCGACCGACCCTTGCATGAAGTTCCCTGGCCCGGCCAAGGAAGGGACATCCCTCGCCACCTTCGCGCACAGCACGGGGCACCCAGCAACGGACCGTTCTACGAGCTGGGTTCGTGGATGTACTCAAGGCTGTTGCTGGACGGCACCACCGGCCGACTCCTCAGAGACACGACGGGCGGCATGGCCGAGCCACTGGCGGGCAGCAGCCTCCTCCAGTTCTTCGCCATGGTCCGGCTCTTCGACGAGTTCCGCAGAACACACCATCCCGACGCCCCGGACCACAAGGACGCACGTATCAGCCTCGCGACCTGGTGCAGGCAAATTGATCCCGACGCCGCCCAGGGCGAGGTCTGGACACACATTCTTGAGGGTTACGACTTCGAGGACAGCACCTGGGACCTCGCCACATACGGCGACGAATGGGTCTGACGCGTGAAACTCAACGGATGCCGCCAGTGAACGAGAACCAAGTGGAGCTGACACCCGGGCAGGCGTTTGAGCGGGTCGAGGCGTGGCTGGCGGAGCCGCATCCCTTGTACGAGACCTTGGCGATCCAAGGGGTACCAGGGGTCGGGAAGACGCAACTGCTGCAGGAACTGTCCGCGCACATGCCTGACGCCGTCTACGTGAACTGAAAAGCCTGGGCGCGAGAGATCGACCCCGAAGCGACAGCATCGTCACGTTGGCAGGGGGCGCTCGACGGACGGCTGGACGACCTCTGATCCGTCCGCACACTCTGGTGGATCGAGCTCGACAACTTCCCCTGTCTGTAACCCTTGTGAAGTGAGAACCTTGCCCACGCCAACACCTGTCGACGCTCTCGTACGAGATCTGTCGGCCAGGGACCACGCTGTCCGGAAAGCCGCGGAGAACGGCTTGGTCGCGCTCGGTGCACAGGGCGTCGACCGGCTCCTGCCCTACATGCACGACGGGGAACGAGCGCATCTGAGACTCGACATCAAGTCGATCTTCGAACGTCTGGGAGACGAGGCGTTGGGGCGCCTTCGTGAAATCCGACGCGAGGGCCCCGGGAACCTTCGCGGTCAGGCCCTTGAGGTCCTGGCCGACCTGGGCGGCGCCGAGACGTTCGACGAGGTCGATCGACGTGCCGTGGAACGTCTCGTGCAGATCAAGCTCAAGGACGAGTGGCCGGTGCGGGTCCCGTCGGAGGCCGGACGCTGGCTGGCTTTCCCCGCGGACCGGCTCGAGGACGCCGTAGCCGCTCTTGGCCTGCACGATCTTCGGCCGGCCACCACGGTCATGGGCGTGGCTGCCGCCACCCGAGCCACCGACTCCCTCGAGTTCCAGGATGCGCAGGGGAAGGCCCGGACCGCCTATCGGGTGTTCATCACGCCGGCGTTCGAAACCTGGCTCTCGGAGGTGCCGATCCAGAACTGGTGCTTGTTGTGGGGGAATTCGTTCATCGACCAGCTCGACGGATTCGCATGGGCCGACAGGCTCAGCGAACGATGCGGTGAGGCTCACTTCTACGTCATCGCCCCCTACAACTCCGCCGAGAACTGGTACGTCTCCCGCGAGGGCCGCAGGGTGCGGAGCTTCGGCAGCTACGACCACCCGCGGTTCCGGGGAGAACCACTGCCCTTCGAGGTGGAGTACAGGGAAGACGCGGACGAGGACGAGGCCGAGGAGTACGCCGAGGGCGTTCCCTACGCGCTGACGGCGGCCGACAATCTGTCCGTCGAACCCGGCCGCATGCCGGCGTCCGGTACTCACGGCCACGGCTGGCTGGCCTCCACCCACCCCGACGTCCCCAACTCCCGCTTCAAGGGCGCCTTGCCCGTCTGAATCCCCCCGCCCGCCCCTCAACACCCTTCACGCAGCCCGCTCCGGCCCCGACGGCCCCCTCCTGATCTCACTGATAACTTGCTGCTTCTGTCCGATCACTCCGTGGGGAATCAATGAGCCAGCCGCCGTTCCAGCCGCCACCGCCGCCCGCACAGCCACCGCAGCCGCCGCAGAACTCCTACAACCCGTACGCCCAGCCCGCCCCACCGCAGCAGCCACCGGGTTTCGGGCCGCCGCCGGTCCCTGGGCAGCCCCCGCAGCAGGCCGCGCCGGCGCCCTTTCCCGGCCAGCCGTCGATGTACCCCGGGCAGCAGCCGATGTACCCGATGCAGCCCGGACAGCAGCACTTCCAAGCGCCCCCCTTCGGACAGCAGCCCAACACAGCGGTCGGGCACCCCGTCGGCGCGGTCTTCCTCGGGTTCTTCGCCTCGGTCGTCGTCTCGCTGCTCTACAGCCTTCTCAACTTGGCCACGTACCAGGACCAGACGTACGCCGCGGCCCACGGCTTCTACCTGGCCCACGCGCTCCTCAACGGAGTGGTCGTCGGCACTCTGGTCGGCCTGGTGGGCCGCCGTAGCACCGGTGCCCTGATCGGTGCCGTCATCATCGCCCCGCTCGGCGCGTTCTTCGGCTACACCAACTCCATCCCGCTCATCATCGCCGACGGCCAAGGGACGCCTGCCATCGGAGACATGATGGAGGAGGTCCCCTTCCTTCCCGCCAAGAGCTGGTGGGGCAGCGAGCTCGACTCCACCTTGTTCTCCCTGCTGGGCCTCGTGATGGCCGTAGCCGCCGCATGGACTCTCGCCTACTTCGTCGGCAAGCGCCGTCAGGTATGACTTCTCAGCCGGTCGGCGATCCTCACGTCGGTCAGTCCGATCCGGATGATCTTGTAGGCTGCCGCGCATGTTGACGAATGACACGGCTGACAGCAGCCAGGAGCAACTGGCACCTCGCACTCGGTGGAACGCAGCGATGCTCGGCGGAATCCTCAGTGCGATAGCGGTACTTGGCTGTATAGCGGTGGCGACCATGCCGAACGTCGGTGCCGCCACGCGTGGAGTGAGCGGAGCTCTGGCCGTCGTCGGCGCCGCCGGAGTATGGGCGGCCGTACGCGGCCACCGCAGCGGCAGCGGCAAGCTCTCGGCGCTCGCCCTGGTGTGCGCTCTGGGGAGCATCGCGGCGCTGGTGGTACTCCGCATGGCGGCCTGAACACGGCGCGTACCGGAGCCGACCTACCACGAACCAATCGCGCTACGCCCCCTCAAGGGATGCCAGCACGAACATCAGCGGCAGTGTCGCAACGGCCAGGGCCAGCCCCGCCCCCGCCAGCCCTGCACGGATCTCCCGCTTGCCCCGGACCCCCAGGTAAGCAGCGATCGGTGGCAGGACGAAACACAGGAGAAAGCTGAAGTGCCAACCCTCTTCCTTCATGAGGAAGAGGGTGACCCCCCACCAGGCCGGCACCGACCCGACGGTCATATACAAGCAACGCGTGAGGAAGAGCTCGAGCCCGTCGACTCCACCGAAGAAACCCATGACCCGGACCGCCTTCTCCGCTACACCGCCCGGTGGTCGTAGCCACCGGTGCCCACCTGGGGAAAACCGTCCGCCGCCGAGAACCCGTTGATGATCGTGGACATGGCCAGTCCGAGCGCGCTCATCGCCATCGCGACCTTGTCGAACGCCTGGGCCGCCTCGGCCCACATCTCCATGAGTCGGATGGCCTGTGCCGCGGCCAGCGCGAACATGGCCACAGACGCGGCCTGCCCTCCGACGGGGATCAAGTTGACCGCCTGCGCCGCGAGCAGATTGACCAGCCAGATGACGAGCATGTCGCAGAACGTCACCAGGAACGACTTGAGAAGCTCGGCAAGCTGGAACGCCAACTGCGCCGCCTGCGCGTAGCAGCTCTGCAGGGACTTGAAAGTCTCCTTGATCTCGTCGAGTTTCTTGCTGAACTCGTCGAAGTACACGCTGGCGGCGTCAGCGGCGTTGCCGTCCCAGCTGAGCGAGACGTTCTGGTTGCCCTTGCGCACATTGGCGGCCACCACGTCGCAGAACGACGCGAGGCTGCCCCATGCGTCGGAGCAGTCGTTGTACGAGTTCCAGTCCCCGAACACCCAGTTCGTCACGACGCCGAAGGGGTCGAAGTCGAAGAGCAGCTTGGACGCCTCCACCGCCATCGCGGAGGGGCTGCCCAGGTCGAGGACGCTGCCGAGCGTCTTCTGCACCGGGCTCATCTGGTACTCGTCCACATGGCCCGAGCCGTACTTGACGAGGGGGTTGTCGCTGTCCCCCGCCGGCGGCTTCAGCGCGTCCATCGCGTCGCCGGCGTCGGAGAAGTCCTGCGAGTCGCCCACGGAACCACCGGCCGACACCTTGGAACCCGGATAGGTGGCGTCGAGTTTTGCCGCCTCGCCCTGGTCCGTCTCCCTGTAGTACTTGGCCGAGCCCGCCAGTTCCTTCTGCGACGCCTCCAGAACGCTCTTGACCTTCTCCAGAGCCTTCTTGGCCTCGCTCACGTACTGCTCATGATCGCCCGCGACGAGATCCCAGAGGTCTCCGCCCCCCATCGTCTCGATCCGCGCATTGGTGCTCGTATAGGAGACGGCCTGCGCACCGCCGTCCGCGGCACGCCCCACCAGCTTCGAGAAGCCGTCGATCGCGCCGGGTTCCACCCGAAAGTCCACATCTCCCCCATCACTCGCATCAGGTACGGCCGCTCAGTACAAGTCAGTACAAGGACCAGCCGCGCCCATCGTGACGCCCCTTCGTACCCGACCGGTTCTCGGACTCCGCCCGCCGCTCGTCGTCGAGCTTCTGCCGCTCCTCGGCGAGCCGGCGTTCCCCCTCCGCGGCGAGCGCGTCACGCTCGCGGTCAGACATGGAGGCCCACTTCTCGGCGAGCGGAGTCGCCTGCTCGGCGGCCTGCTCGGCGTACGCCGACACATTGGCCGCATCCCGCAGCCCCATACGCCCGGAGAGGACCTCCTGGGCCATCTCCTTGAGCGCGTCGCCGCCGAGCCCCGAGGCGAGATGCTCCAGGGACTGCCGCAGGATCTTGGCCTGGGCGGGGTCCTGCTGGGTCATCTCCAGGAACTCGGAGTCGTCCACGCGCTTGCCGGAACTGTCGGGGGCGCTGTCCAAGGGGTACCTCATCGGGAGGGAGGGTCGGCGGGTCTCGACCGGCGTGAACCTACCAACGCATCTGCGAACACTTCAACACACCCTCACCGCAGAAACCTCGTAGGTTGCACCAACTCAACGGCGGGTGCCGCTTGTTGCCCTCCCAGAAGCCGTTCACTCCGCGAACTTGATCGTTCGCCTCGGGTCGCTGGACGCCCGTATGACTGGATTCTCCGGATTCCTCCGGGATCAGCCGAAGTCGTTCGTGCCCGGCGTGGGGCGGGTGCCGACGGTCTCGTCGTACGTCGGCATGTTGGTGCCGTACGAGGTGCGCGGGTCCAGTGCTCCGTCGCCGCCGGACGGACGGCCGCCGGGGTCGAAGCCCGGGGCGCTGCCGGGATGGCCTACGGGGTGGCGCTCTCCCCCGCTCGGGCGCAGCACCGCGGGCATCGCACCGGGGGTGGCCTGCGTCGCCGTATCCGCACCGGTCTTCTCGAAGTCCTGGGAGACGCGGTCGTCGTTCCACTCATGGCCGTCCGCGGACGACCTGAGGTTGTCCCCGCCGGCCTGGACACGGGCGTGCAGACCGTCGAGCGCGGGCTTCCAGCTGGTGGCGATCTCCGTCAGGGCGGGCCCGACCGACCAGCCGCTGAGCGAGCCGCCCGCGGTCCCGGCCTCCCTGACGGCCTTGTCGGCGGGGCCCTTCATGGTGCGGGCGATGTCGTCGCAGGCTCCGGCGGAGGCGCGGAGCTCGGCCGGGTCGACGTCGGTGCGCTGGGACACGTCCGGGTCCTCTCAGAGGTTCAGGCGGTCAGAACTGCTGCTGCTCGGCGCCGGGCGGGAGCATGCAGGGGGTGCGTACGGCGAAGGAGAAGCGCTGGGGCTTCGTCTTGCCGGAGCCGACGCTGTCGGCGTCGACGCTGTAGCCGCTCTTCGTGTTACGGGCCCCGAAGACCGCCGACGCACGGGCGCTCTTGAACTCCCGGTACGACGTCACCTCGTAGCCCTGCTTGGGGAGTTCACCGCGGAGCTTGCGCACGATGCGGGTGTGCTCCGTGGCGGGGGCCGGGGAGTAGACGTAGTAGAAGAGGCTGTACCGGCCGTCCTCGGCAACCTCGTCGTTCTCCCCGATGCACGCCTCGAAGTTCACCTTGGCCGTCGAGGGGATGAGCTCGACGTCGGCGAGCCGGGCCATGTACGCGGTGTAGTCCTCGGCCCATTTCACCGCGGCGTCCTTGTCCATGCGGGGCAGCGGGGCGTTGCGGTCGGCGCTTTCAGACGACATACATCCTCCAGTCGAGAGCAGGGCGGCGGAGACAGCCAGTACCGTGCGGAGAAGGGGGCTACAGGCCGGGGACGATGTAACCCTCCGGCGGGAGGTCGCCGTCCTCCTTCGGAACCTCGGTCGGCTGCCCGCCCGCGATGACCGCTCCCTGGTTCTTGAGGGAATCGCTGCCCGTGTCCCAATAGCCGCTGTGACCGTGGGTGTCGACCTCGAAGTTGTTGCCACCGAATTCTCCAAGCATCGGGTCGCGGCCGAGGGTCATGTCGGAGGCGTGGTTGATGACAGCGTCGTCCTGCGCCCCGCCGATCCACACGTGTTCCGGATCCATCTGCAGATCCTGCGCTCTGTCCACGGTCATTCCCGGACTGCCGACCACCACGACGTCGTCCGCCCCCAGACCGGAGCCTCCGGAGGCGGCGGCCCCGACCACCGTGGATCCGTAGCTGTGCCCCATGACGGTGGTGTGGCTGGGCGACCCGTCGTGCGAGGCGTGCGTGCCCGCGACGAACTGACGCAGGTCCGGTGCGGCGTCCTCGGCCCGTCCGGTCCCGCCGACGCTGTTGAAGTCGGTCATGGAAGCCTCGGGAGCGTCGTAGCCGAGCCAGGTGATCATCGCCACGCTCTCGCCGTCGGACTGCCGCTCCGCCGAGTTCTGCAGCTTGCCGATGCGCTCGATCTGACCGGGTACGGCGTCCATGTTCGTGTTGGTGCCAGGCACCAGGATGCCGGTGTGCGCGGCGGTGTCCGGGTTGCCCATGGCGATGATGGCCCGTCCGTCGTCCTTGGAGTCGTAGCCGAGGAGGTACAGCTCCTTGCCCTTGGGCGCGCTGTCCCGGGCTTCGAGCTTGTCGTTGAGCAACTGGAGGTTGTTCAGGCGCCTGTTGACCGTCTCGTCGCTCTCGCCGGGGAACTCCTCGTCGTAGTTGCCCTCCTGGAGCGCGTTGAGTTCCTGGGCGACGGCCGTGCGGTTGGCGTCGTCGCGTACGTCCGTCGGCAGACCGTCCGTCGCGCCGATCTCCTTGGGATAGAGCGTGGTGTAGGCCTGCCGCTCCTCGGGACTGAGGGCCTTCCACCACTCGGCGGCGGCCTTCGGATCGTCCTCGGGGATCTGTGCGGGCTGGACGCCCACGGCCTTCATCGCGTTCTTGACGTCCTGGGCGGATTCCGCTGCCGCGTCATGGCTGAACGGGTCGGTGAGGATGTCGCCGTTCAGCTCCGCCAGGGCCTTCGCCCCGTCGTCGCTGGCCTTGTGCGCGGCGATCAGGGCCGCGTCGATGGCCGCGCGGTGCTCCGCGCGCAGGATGCCGCGCTCCTCGGCGACCACCTGGTTGCTGCGGGGCAGGTCCGCGAGCACGGGGTCGCTGATCTCGCCGTCGCCGTCGACCGCCAGGCCGTCCTCCTCCGCACGCCGCACGGCGTTGCGGAGGTCCGTCTGGGCCTGCTCCATCCAGAACTTCGTGGTGTCCATGACCTCGGCCATGGCCATGGCCTCCGTCTCGACCACACCGATCCGCGACTCGACGTCCTCCAGGTAGTAGAGGGCCGCGTCGGCGTCGTCGCCCTTCCAGGACTGGTGCAGTGGTCCGGTGACCTGCCGACGGTGGCGGTCCGTCAGGGAGTCCATGGTCGTCGACAGCTCACGCCAGGCCTTGGCCGCGGCTTCCAGGTCGGAGAAGTCCTGCTTCATCAGCCGGGAGAAGTCAGAAGCCATGTCGGCTCCCGCTCGACCGGCCCAAGCGCCCTTCAGGGCATGGCGAGTCCACGCAAGCGGACATATGGCAACCCCCGTTGCTCCTGCTCACTCATGAGTTCGAGGCGCACAGATTAACCGACGTGTCCCTGTCAGGGGCAAGTCCGGTCTGCCGTGGATGGAGTGCGTGAACGCAGGGCGTGGGTGTGGAGGTTGGGAGGAGAACTGCGTGATCGATGGTCAAGGCTTCGCCGGAGGACAGGGGTTGGGCCGCCGCCGAGGGCAGAGCGCTCTTACGATGACCGCCGCATTCGAACGCCTTCGGGTCCGTCTCCGAGGTCGTCGATGCCGACAGCAGCAGTTCGTATCGGGGGAGTTGTCCATGACAGACATCGACATCGACGGCGCGCGGGTACGCGCCGCGGCCGATGACACCGAGTCCCTGTCCCAGCAGGTGATGAAGCGCCTCAGCCACTCGCTCGACACCAGCGACGAGGTGTACGGCACCCACTACGGCAACGGCTGGGAGAGCCCGGTCCAGCTCAAGGTCTGCGCCCTGAAGTGGGAGGAGCACATGGTCTCCCTCGCCAAGAGGATGGGCGAACTCAGCCAGAAACTACGGGACTCCGCCGACAGCTACGACCGCGCGGACGCCGAGGCCGAGTCGCGGCTGCGTGCCGGCCTGAACGACCTGGGGAGGGCCTGACCGTGGTCTCGTACGAAGGGGTCAACAACGCCCAACCCCGCAAGTGGGCGACCGCCGCCGACGAGTGGCACGCCCTCGCCAAGTACTCCCTGGACGCGGCGAAGGACCTGCGTGAGTACGGCGCCAAGCCCCTCAAGGACAACTGGACGGACGAGGTCGGGGCATCGGCGGCTGCCGAGTTCGAGCGGCTCGCCGACGAGTTGGAGGCGGCGTACGACATCCTCCTCGCCGTCAACATGGTCGCCGACGGCATGACGACCACCATCGAGACGGCCCACAGCACCCTGCACGCGGCAGTGGACCTCGCGGGCCGCTACGGCCTGGAGGTCGACGTCGACGGGACGGTCACCGGCCCGCCCCCGCGCAACCGTATGGAGGCGGAGGAGATGGGTCCGTACCGAACGGAGGTGCAGGACCTCATCGACCAGGCCGTCGAACAGGTCACCGCCGCCGACAAGTTGGCCGCGGCCGAGTTCGCCAGACTGGCCGGCGCGACGGGCGTCACCGACCCCACCAAGGCGCTGAACGACCTCCAGACGCACGCCTCGCACGTCCAGATGCAGATGCTCGCCGCCGACATCCCGGTGGGCGAGGACCCGACCACGGTCCGCCAGTGGTGGAACGGCCTGACCGCCCAGCAGCGCAAGGACATGATGCTGGCCCAGCCGGTCGCCATCGCGAACCTGGACGGCATACCGGCCGACGTACGGCAGGAACTGCGCGGCAACGGCAAGTACGACCGCGTGAAGCTCGTCGAGTACGCCCTCGCCAACTGGGACAAGGACGACCCGACCGACTTCGGCAACAACTGCACCAACTTCGTCTCCAACGCCCTGCTGCACGCGGGAATGAAGGAGAAGACCAGCTTCTGGGGCGGCACGTCGGACGACGACTCCTGGATGATCGGGAACCGGACGGGTGTCGACTCGGTCGACAAGCGGCTCGCCTACTCCGACAGCTGGGCCGCCGCCGAGAACAACCAGAACTTCATGCTGGAGCACGGCGGCAGCGAGGTCCCGCGCTCCGACGTGAAGCCGGGCGACATCATCTACTACGAGCAGTCCGGCCCCAACGACTCGATCGAGAAGGGCAACACGCACCACGCGGCGATCGTCACCGCGGTGATGCCGGACGGCGAGATCAAGTACACCCAGCACAGCGACTCGTACCAGAACGTCAGCCTCGAAGGCCGGCTCCCCGCGACCGAGAAGCACGAGGGGCAGCAGAACGTACGGATCGTCCGCCCCAACCCTGACTGGTACTGATGAGCACCCACATGTATCCCCGGACGGCCACCACCGTCCCCGCCCCGTCCTGGCGCCTCAGGTCCCTGCTGGTGCCGGTTCTGGTGGTCGCCTCGGCAGGGCTGTTGGCGGCCCACTTCGCCTTCGACGGCGACACCTTCCAGAACTGCCGGTACCTGGGGCCGTCCACGCGGATGTACGTCACCGCCTGGGCCGGCCCGGCATGCGCCCTGGCGGCCCTGCTCCTCCTGCTGGCGCTGCGCCGCGGGGCGCGCCGCCGGGGGCAGCGGCCGGGGGCGGTGTGGCAGGGGCGGGTGGCGATGGGTGCCGCGTGCGTCGTACCCGTGCTGCTGCTGGCGCAGCTCGCGGCCCTGTACTGGGTGTACGAGCCGGATCCCGCTGGGGGGCAGGACTGCTCGGGGTTGGCACTGGTGGATGACCGGGCTGGCGTACATCGGTGAACTGCCAGGCCCGGCGCTGAAGTTGAAGCGCCGGGCTTGCAGGACGCGCGGCCTGAGCGCTGGGGCTCAGCGCCGGCCCGGCCGATCGCCGATGGCGGAGCCGTGTACCGGCGCGTCGCGCTCGGCACGTTCGCGGTCCAGTTCCGCCTGCTGCCGCGCGTCCCATTCGGTGAACTGGGCCTTGGACTGCTGGCGTTCCGCGTACGTCTGGTCGTCGGCCGCCCGGTGGATCTCATGCATCCGCTGGAAGACGGCCTCGGTGTAACGCGGGTCCTGGAACGCGTCCTTGACGTCGACGTCCCCGCTCAGCACCGAGCGCGCCATGTCGCGCAGGGCCGGGTCGAGCGATGTCGCGTTGGCGATGGTGCGCAGGGAACGGTGCAGCCGTAGCGCCTGCTCGGGGTCCTGGGCGATCCCCATGAGTTCCTCGTCCTGGATCTCCCGGTCCGCGGTCATGGGTGCGGTACGTCCTTCCTGTCGGCGGTGAGGGGGGTGGAGCGGTCAGTGCGGGCGGAGGGGGCGACTCGGTCGGCTCGATCGGCTCGATCGGCTCGATCGGTGAAGGTCAGCGGCGACGTCATCCGAACTCGCTCCGAGCCCACTCCTGCGCGCCCCCTGTGGTGCCCGAGGAGCCTGAGGAGCCGGAGTTCGCTGAGGAGGAGGCGGTTGCCGTGGCCCGGTTGGACGCCTGCGTGGTGCCGGCCCCAGAAGTGGTGGTGTCCGCAGACCCGTCGGAGGCCTGCGTGGCCTGGGAGCCGTGTCCGGTCACCGCGTCGACACCCTGCTGCACGCGATCCCCGGCCGCCCCGGTGACCTTCTCCGTCGCAGCGTCCACGGCACCGTCCACGTGCCCCTGCACGTCCGTGTAGCCGGCGAGGGTCGAGCCCTCTCCCCCGGTCACCTCGTTCTTGAGGCCGTCCACGTACTCGCCGGCCGCCGTCTTGGCGACGTCCGCCGTCTCGCCGAGGTCGATGCCGGAGCGCGCGTCGAAGTAGGTCTCGATGCCCTGCTGGCCGAGGTTCTGCGCCATTCCTACGGCGGCCTCGGTGGCCTTCTCCTTGGCGGCGTCGACCACCTTCTCCTGGACGAACTGCTTGGCCTCGTCCTTGATCTTCTCCTTGGCGTACTGCTTGACCTTCTCCTTGGTGACCTTCTCGAGCTGCTCCTTGGCGATCTTCTTGAGGGCGTCCATGGTGGCGTGTTCCATGCCCTTGGTGACCGCCTCCACGACCTCCTTCTTGAGCCGGTCCAGCAGCTCCCGGACGATCAGCCGCGTGGCCTGTGTCGCGCCGAGCGCACCGACCTCGGACAGTCCGAAGGTGAAGGGAGCCGCCGCCTGCGCGGCGATGATCTCCACGGCCAGGGCGACGAGTTGGGCGATCACGGCCAGCTTCGCCGTGAGGACCGCCACCGCGGCCGCGTCGAAGGCGAAGGCGATCACCTCGCACGCGGTCTTCGCGTCCGGGATGTAACTGTCCTCGCCGTTCGCGCCGGTGTAGGCGCCCCAGGCCTTGCTGAAGCCGTCGACGGCCTCACCGCTGTTGAACGCGACGACGGTGCGGGCGAGTCCTTCGCCCTGCGCCTGGATCTGTTCGAGTTCCGCGCCGAAACTCCGCCAGGCCTCGGCGACTTCGTGCAGTACTTCTTCGTCTGCCTCGGGCCAGCTGTAGCCGAGGAGGTCGAGCACCCAGACAAGTTCACTAGGCAGTGTGAGCGACATGCCAATAGCCCCGTTATTTTGCCGTATTTGATTAAAGCTGACCGGTGAGCCCATTCATGAGGCCACTGTTCGACGCGTCCGAATCGTCGTAGTTACCTGCCATGTCCTGCAGGTTGTGCCCGATCTGTTGAAGCCGTTCCGCGAGACTGTCCATCGACGTGAAGATTCCGTCGCGAATCGGCGTGTATACCTGACCGAAGATCTCCCCGAAGTCCGCGTCGGCCCAGGGTTCCCCCAATCCTTCGAGGGTGCTCTGAAGCCTCTTGGAGGCATTCGAGAAATCACCGCCGAGATCGGCGAAGTTCTGCCCCTGCTGCCGGAGTACAGCAGTTTCCACGTTAAAGATGTCGTACGCCATTGTTCTCCCCCGAACTCCCCGAGCTGCGCTTCATATTGCAGGACTTGCACGACAGGTCGATAGCTTAGACTCCTCGCGCACGACCCAGCGAGCCCGTAAGTCAAGAGATCGTCAAGTACCCAGGGGGATGGCCAACAGTGGTGACAACACAGCCGAGTTACACCAGTACAGGGAGCCTGTGGGTGGGCAGACTCGTCGGCCTGGGACTTCTCCTCGTGGCCGCAGTCGTCGCCGTGGTGACCATTCCGGAACTGCGCAGCGAACTCGCCGGCGAAGGCACCGACGGAACCCTCACCGTTTCTTCATGCGAGACGCACACGAAGACCCACTACGGCACGCACAGGCGTTCCACGGAACTCAAGTTCAGCTGCACCGGAAGCTGGACGGCACAAGACGGTGACCCCACCTACGAAGACGTGGCGGTGGCCACTTCATCGCGTTTCGAAACGGGAGCGAAAATCCCCGTCGTGCAAGTGGACGACACCTTCGAAACGCCGCAGGACCGTGACCCCGGAAAAGACGCCGCGATTCTCGCGTTCTGCCTCTCCTTGGCGGCATTCGGCATCTACTGCCTCCTCACCGGCTTCGGCGCCCGCAACGGCCCCGGACTCTCGGCCTCCTGGCAGCGCCTGCCGGCGCGGACGGTCACCGGACCCGTTCTTGGCGGCCTCTTCGTGGTCGGCGCCCTGGCGGCGCTGGTCTGTGGGCTCGTCCTGTGACGCCGCATCCCCTGCTGACTTCTGAGCTTTCCGACTCTGAGCTTTCTGACTTCTGAGGACCCCTCAATGACACAAGTACACGGGAACGCCGCGCCGAACGCCACCACACCGGGAGAGCGGACGAACCTCGGCCGCCTCATCGGCGCGGGCCTGATCCTCGTAGGCCTCGTCCTCCTGGCCCTCGGCGCCTACCTCGGCCCCTACACCTACGCCACGGCCACCCCGGGCAAGCTCACCGTCGAGACCTGCACCGTCGACTACAAGTACCGCTCATCGAGCTCGTCGACCAGCTCGCGGAAGAAGACCAAGACCCGGTACTGCTACGGCACCTTCACCTCCAACGACGGCAAGGTCAAGGACCTCAACGCCGAGCTCAAGAGCGATGCGCTGCACGTGCGCGGCTACGTGATCGAGGCCATCAAGACGGGCGACACCACGTACAAGCAGGACCACGGCTGGGTCGGCGCCATCGCCACCGGGTGCGTGTGGTTCTTCGGCGCACTGATCGCCCTCGCCATCGGCATCTTCGGCACCGTGACTGGTTTCTTCTCCGCGCGGGAGCCGAGCCAGGGGCTGTTCCGTACGTGCCTCGTGACGGTCCTGGTGGGCGTGGTCGGGCTCATCATCAGCCTGTTGGTGGTGTTCTTCTCGTGAGGGCGGCCTCGGCGTGCCCTCGGTTGGACGGGGGGCGCCGAGGCCGACTTGTTCGCCAACTCTTGCCTGTAGGTCCAGTTGTCAGCCGACAGCCGGAGAAGCCGTGTCGTCGGCCTTGATGTCAACGTTGATGTTGCTTCCGTCAACAGAGGACACTGTGACCGTCACACCCAAGGTGCTGCCGTCGCCCGCCGTGAGGGTGCAACGAGTGGTGGTGCCGACCTTCCCGGCCAGATCCTCGGGACAGGCAATGTCCGGCTTCGGCTGCCCCGTCGTGGCGGCGAGCTTCTCGGCGACCGTGGTGGCCAACTTGTCCGCGGACAGCTTCGGTTCGGAATTCCCCACGCTGACCGAGGCCGAACAGCCTGCGAGCAGCACGCCGACAGCGACGACCGAGAGGCTCCAAGTTGCTGTGGACAAGCGGGTTTTGGTCATGCGAAGCCCTTCCGAGTGATCAAGACAAGAAGAAGCCGAAAGCATACGTGGCGGAACCGCTCCGGCATATCGCCGGAGATGCTCCCTGACCTGGGCCGGAGCAACACCAATTTCGCCCTAACCAAGCAGCCAACGACACTCCATGAAATCCCCGCCCCACCTGCAAAAGTTCTTCACTCATGCGGGGGGATGGGAAATGCCGAACAAGCCGACGCGCCTTGGCCGAATCAGTAGAGCAACCCCATGCCGCGAATTTCTGGGTTCTCCACTGCCGGCGAATTCGACTGCACACAAGAAAGCGGCTACGGGTCCCGCTGGCCTCACAACTTGCCGAAGATCACTCCGCGCCAGGTCCAGCCCGACTTGAGGACGGCCTTCTGCAGGGGGTTGCGCAGCTCCGAGCTGTCGAAGCGGAAGGTCTCCGTCGCTTCAAGGCCGCCGCTTTCCCCGCGTTTGACCGTGTAGCGGGTGGAGACGGTCCTGTCGGGCCCGCGCGAGTACGCCCCTGAGATCTTCAGCTGCGGCGGATTCCCGACCCGGGTGACCTCCCGCCCCTCCTCAAGGACGCGCACCTCACGGTCCTCCGGAACCAGGCGCATCCGGATGCGAACGGCGCGGCTCAGCTGCGAGTCGACGAAGATGCCCTGCCAGACGGGCTCCGCCAGCCGCCACTCCGCCACCAGGTCGGCGTCCTCGGCGGCGCCGTCACGGATGACGTACGGGGCGTCGGGCCGGTTGACGCCGAGAAGGGCCGTCCGCACTTCCTCGGCCGAGCGCGGCACGAGACCGTCGTCGGGGTGCTTGGTTCCGGCCAGCTTGTCGAAGAGTCCCATGAAGTCAACCTATGAGGGGGCGGGTTGTCGGTACCAGTAACGCTACTTCTGCGGGACGTCGTACGACGTCGCGCTGGTGTCCGGACGGACCGTGCACGTAGTCCTGGAAGTCGGCCAGGACTGCGGGGTGTTGGAGTGCGGTGGAGGCGAGAATCAGGCGGATCATCGTCCGCAGAGGACATGCGGCACGTCACGCAGAAGCGGTTTCAGGCGTTGATCGTCGCGATCGCGGCAATCAGGTGGGCCAGTTCCGGCTCGGCAAAGTGCGCGGCCGCTCGTTCGTACACCTCATCCCGGGTTCGGGACCGGGTCGAGGTGGCTCAACCGGACCGGGAACGCCGAGGCCATACGGCTCCAGCCGTGGCCCGCGAAGTGGACCGAGCACCAGGAACCGTCTACAAAGCCGATTTCGTGATCGCCGCCTGCCACGTCGCCTCGGTCGCGGATCCAGGTCACGTTGCGAAGATCCGTGGCCCAACCCACCTCGACCGGACCGCGCCCGCCTGTGAAGGATCCCGCGCAGGACACGTACGCAAGCTGGAGGCGGCGGTCGGTGACCTGCATGATGACGGCCGTGCTGTTCTTGGTCCGAGGGAGTATGGCGCGGGCCAGGTGGCCGGCCATGCTGTTCCAGCCGCCGTGGAACGGTTTGCCCGGTTTCTTCGCCTCACGCCACATGACTGCCTCGAAGAATGCCTCGAACGGGTTCCAGGTGATGGCACAGAGTCTCGCGAACCCGTGTACGGGGAGCATGCACCAGCTCCAGAGCGTTCGCCTCTCGGATCGCAAAGCGCGTGGGCGGCGGAAATATCCGGGCCTCGATGCCCTGTCAGTCAATGCGACCTCGTGCTCACCACGCAGCACCTCGCCTGCCGGTACCATCGCGCTCGCCCGCTCGACGAGCGTCTCCTGGTTGCGATCCGTTCTACTCACCCGAAATCGTCCCTCACTGTGCGGCAAGTCGGCGCAGTGTGCGGTTGGTTCACGAATACGCGGCAACCGTCAGGGCCCGGTCCTCAAGCAGCAGGCTCCAATGCCTGCCCTTACGGACCGGGTCCTAGACAAAGCGTTGATCGCGCCATGGTCCACGGCCGCGAACCAAACCATCGCGGTCGGCCTCGCCACCGAGTCGGTACCTAGGAAGCGGTCGTGGGCAGTGCCACGAGGGCGTGGGAATCGCTGCTCATGCTGCCGCCGACTGAAGCCACGTAGAGCACGCCCTTGTGCCAGAACGGCCGTGCACCGGTACCCATGCTCGTGTCCACCTCTTCCGGATATTCGACGACTGTCGTCATCGCGCCATCCTTGGGGTTGAACTCCACCAGCTTCGGCCTCTTCGCGCCGTCAGTGACGTACGCCAACAGACGCTCGCTACCCGTGCCCCTCAGCGGAATGTACTCGATGGTGCCTGAAGCCGGCGCCTTCCACAGTTCCTTGCCGCTGTCCAGGTCGTAGGCAACCAGCGTCTTCGACTCTCCATCAGTGGCCGCTCGCTCGGACGTCCCCATGAGGAGGATGTCCCCGAAACCCGCGACCTGACGCATCGGGCTTCCGTCCTCCCCCGGGAGGAGGTAGTACTTCTTCGTCATCCCCGAGAGCTTGCCGCGCCGCTCACCGGTCTTCTCATCCAACGCGAACACTCCCTTCGAGTCTCCGCTGAGGACGAGCGGTGAAGTGGAGAGGGCGATCTCCGCTTCGCCCTCTCCAAACCGCTTCGTCCACTCAGCTTTGCCGGTAGCCGGGTCGACGAGCGATGCTTCGGTCCACCACGTCCCGGTGTACTCGTTTCCCTTGAGGCACGATGTCGTACGGATCAGATTCTTGCCGCCGGTGTACGTGCCGGCATTGCAGCCACTCGGCACTACCTTCTTCACGTCCCAGGCCTTGGTGCCGTCAGCCGCGTTCAGCGCCACCTGCTCCCTATTGGTGGTGATCACGGCTGTCTCACCGGTACGAGCCACCGCCAGTTTCGTGCCGGTGCTGAACTCGTCCTTCACCTTGAATCCTCGGTGCCACAACTCCTCGCCGGAGTTGAGGTCGTACGCAGCAACGTGGTCGCAATTGCCGTGGGATCCCCCCATACCCGAGGTGCCATAGGCAACGATGCCGATCCCGCCATCAGAAACGGAGGGGGCGACACAGGCTTGGTTGCCCGCGCCAGGCAGCGGTGTGGCCCACAACTGTTTTGCGGTGTCACGGTCGTATGCCTTCACACCACCGGCCAAGGTCTGAACCACAGCCTTGTCGGTGAACCATGTCCCGTCCACCTCCTGGTCGCTCAAGGACCACCCCGAATTCGACGGCACGCTCCACAGCGGCTCAGTGGCAGAGTTCGCCATCAGGTACCACGCGCCCCCTCCGGCCCCGCCGAGCACGACGAGTGCGACAACGAGGAGCACGATCAGCCCGGTCTTCTTCTTCTGCGGCCGGGCAGGCGGAACGGGCGCCCCGGGAAAGTGCTGCGGATGGCCGTACCCCGGCTGGGGAGCCATCGGATACTGCGGGGGCGCCGGCTGCTGGGGATAGCCGTAGCCGGGCTGTCCCGGTGGTGTCGCGGGTGGCTGCTGCGGATAGCCGTACCCCTGCGGCGGTTGGTAGCCCTGCTGGGGTGGCATGGGAGGCTGCTGCGGCGGAGGGGGCTGCTGCCCATAGGGACCGGTACCCGGCACAGGTCCGTTGGCGCTCATCAGATGTTGCTCCTGACGTACTGGGCCCACGCGGTCTGGAATTCACTCTCGTTCATGCCTACTGCCGTCTGCAGCTGCTGATCGAGGTTCGTGGGCTTCCTGTAGTGGTCTACGACAAACTCGAAGAGCGCTTCCTCGCCACCCTTCTCCGCGATGAAACGCATGGCTAGATAGCTGAGGGAGTAGTTCGCGCTTACCGAGTTGTACTCCATGTCGAATTCCTGTCCAGGCAATCCGCCATCGAAGTCCTCGCCCGCCATACCACTACGCACCCGCTCGCCGCCCAGGGTCTGATCGAATCGGTAGGCAACGTACTCTGCAAACCCCTCAACAACCCACGCGCGAATGCTCGTTTCCTCATTGCGGCCGTACGCGCCAGGGTCCTGCGGCTGAACAAGAGCGTGCGCAATTTCGTGCCGGGAGATATCTCCGACGCCCCTCCGCCACGCAGATGAAGTGAATCGGCTCGTCGACGTGTCCATCTTGATGCGCGCGCCGCCGTATTCGAGCTCATCGTCGTCTCCGCTGTATCCGGCGTTGAAGGCGGGCATGGGAACGCTCTGTCCAGCATCCCACCCCACGTCATCACCGTTGTTGTTGTACAGCTTCGTGTACGTCTTACGGTCTGGCTCGAGTACGACGAGGAAGCCCTC
The DNA here is from genome assembly GCF_000718165.1 of Streptomyces fulvoviolaceus. Classification (GTDB taxonomy): domain Bacteria; phylum Actinomycetota; class Actinomycetes; order Streptomycetales; family Streptomycetaceae; genus Streptomyces; species Streptomyces fulvoviolaceus. Next base: position 51,439 of record NZ_JOEY01000014.1, read on the forward strand.
AGGGGTGTTGGGAACCGACGACGTCTTCGACCCCCACAGTTCGAGATCCTTCTCGGCGCTTTCCTCGACGACGGGCGCGAAACGGCTGGCTTCAGCAGCGTTCTTCTTGGCCGAGATCGTGACGGTGTGCGCCTGACGCTTGACGTACATATCGTCGTAGAGGTCCCAAGGGGCCGGATAGTAAACCGCGTTGGCCAAGGCGTTCGCGCCCGGAGATCCCCCCACCTCGCTGATGCTCGGCGTGGCCGAATCGGACTGCTTCTCGACTGTCCATCGATACCACTCGGAGACCGGTCGAACGTCAACGCCCTTGATCTGATGGACGAAGGCGACATCCAGCGCGAGCTTCACATCGGAGCCCCACTCGTCCGATCCGCTGCCCGTCTGACTGAGAACCATGTACTTGCTCTCCGCGAAGGGAACCTTCCGCAGATTCTCGAAGATCTTGCGCTGCTTCTCCTTTGCCGCGCCGACGAAGGGTTCCAGGAACTCGTCTTCGTCCCCGCTCTTCAGGGCATTCGTGCGTCCGTTGAGCAGTGTGTCGATCTCGTCCGAGCTCAAGATCTGCTGTTCGTCGTCGCCGCTGTCCTGAGCACCGGGCAGCGAGCCCCCGCCAACAGCGTTGTACAGAGCCAGCCCGCCGACTCCGAAGACGGCCACCACAGCCAGGACCAGCAGACCGATGACGACGCGCTTCAGCCCCTTGCCCTCGCCAGAGTTGTCAGGCGGTGGCGGGGGTGGCGGATATTGCGGATACCACCCTTGCTGCTGAACCGGTGCCCCGTACGGGCCGGCGTTCCCCGGCCCTCCCGGTGGCGTCGAATAGGACATGGCTACCTCTCACGCGGTCATTCTGATGAGGGGCACGATGCGGTCCGGCCACACGTGACAGAGGCCTGGGTGACTCACCCAGGCCTCAATGGGCAACGCGTGCAGGCTCATTGAACGGCACTCGCACTGCCTGACTCACCCTCCCCTTAAGACGTCATCTCAATTGGTGGATGACTGTGTAGATAGTCGCTGGCAGACGTGCTGTGGTGGCGGTTGAATGCCTTGGTGAGCGACTACTGGACACCCGCGCATCACGCGGTCGAGCACGAGGATGCCGAGACCCTGGCCCGGTTGCTGGCCCACGGTACCGATCCTGATGAGGCCTTCAGCAACATGACGCTGCTGACGCACGCGATCGACGCCGAGGGCGACGGCTCCCTGCAGAGCGGCCAACCGTTGACCGTGCACACCACTGCTGTGCTGCTGGCCTTCGGGGCTGACCCGGAGCTCGCCGATCCAGACGGTCGCACCCCCATGGACATCGCCAAGCACTACGGCCACGACCTGGCAGTGAAACTGCTGCGGGCCCACATCAGCGGCCGAGCCGCCGGTAACAGATGAGAGTGCAGGCGATGCTCGTGAAAGCGAGGAAATGCTCGGCCTTGCGCTCATAACGACGGTGGAGACGGCGGCAGCCGGCGAGCCAGGACATGGTGCGTTCGATCGTCCAACGGTGACGTCCCAACCGCTGGGAGCTCTCAACTCCCTTGCGGGCGATACGGTGCCGGATACCTCGGCTGCTTAACCATCGCCGCAGGTGGGCATAGTCGTAGCCTTTGTCTGCATGAAGCTTGTCGGGCTTGCGACGTCTAGGTCCCCGGCGGGAGCGGACCGGCGGTATGCCCTTCACGAGCGGGATCAGGGCCTGGCTGTCATGGACGTTGGCACCCGATATTCCAACGGACAGGGGCAGACCGGTCCGCTCCGTGATCAAGTGGATCTTTGAGCCGTACTTGCCCCGGTCGACAGGATTCGGACCTGTCAGGTCCCCCTTTTCAGGGCGCGCATGTTCACTGAGTCGATCGCACACCGAGACCAGTCCAGGTCACCGCGGGAGCCGAGTTCGTCAAGGACAAGGCGGTGGAGCTTCGCCCAGACCCTGGCCTTCGTCCACTCGGTGAAGCGGCGGTGAGCCGTCGCGCCGGACGGCCCGAAGGACGCGGCCGGCAACTGCTGCCAGGTGCAACCGGACGTTGCCACGAACACGATGGCAGCCAGCACTTCACGGTCACCGTGCCGCCGCCGACCACCGCCCTGAGGCCGTGAGGGCGCCTCCGGAACCACCCGCTGAAACAGCGCCCACAACTCGTCCGGCACCAGCCGCTCAACGATCCCCACCACAGCCAACAGCCTAACAAGCCAGCCAATTGAGATGACGTCTAAGTCGCAGAACACCCTATGACCTTGGCTGACGCCGCCGGACCTGCATCCATGGTGCTTCTGTGTAGAAACTGTGATGAGAAGTAGCGCTGCAGCTCCAGGGCGATACGTACCTGGTTACGGCCGCCACGGCAGGTGCCCGCCGACCCAGTTGCCGGGTCATTACAAGACGCCCTGACGAAGGCCTCCCGGGTATGGGCCCGTGTCACACGCGGACGACGATCCCGTAGCGCTCCTGTGGCGGCTTTCCGCAGAGCCACGGACCTCAGGGACTCGGCAATGAACGCCCAAAGTCAGTGCATGTATGGTGCCAAGGAGGCCTGGGTGATCAGTTGAGTCGCCTGGGCCCGCTGCTGCATCCAGAGCCGAGCGGGGAGAAACGGCCCATGGGGGACCACTTCAAGACGGACATCGGGCAACTCGAGCAGTTCCTGACGAGTCTGGAGAGATGCGTCGACGAGCTGAACGAGGCACGGTCCGCCCTCGACCATGTGCGTGCCGACCAGATCGGCACCGCCCGGCTCGACGAGGCCTGTGACAAGTTCCAGGAAGAGTGGAAGTACGGGGCCGACAAGACCAAGGAAATGATCGACGCGGTCAAAGAGGGCGTGAAGTCAAACAAGAAGGGCTACGAAGAGGTCGAGCACGCCTTGGAGAAGGTCCTCAAGCAGATCGCGGACCAGAGCACTTCGGGTGGCAACGGGGGCGGTAAGTAATGGCCGCGAACCCGTACCCCAACATCGGCTGGAACCCTGTACCGGGCATCCCCGCCGAGGTCACGAAGCTTCAGCAGAAAGTGGCCGCGGCCGCGACGGCTCTGGAGAACACGCACCGGCAGCTGACGAAGCTCACCGGCGAGAGCAGCTACTGGGAGGGCGACGCGGCGGAGAAGTTCCGAGAGTCCCTCGAGGGCGACCTGCCGAAGTACATCAAGGACGCCGCCTCCTCCCTGCGTACCGCCGCGACCCAACTGCACAACTGGGACGGTCACCTGACCTCCAATCGGGAGCTGGCGAAGAAGTACGACGCCGAGGCGGCCGAGAAGAAGGCCGCGGCCGACACGGCCAAGAACACATACGACCAGGCCGCCCAGCACCCGGACCTGAAGCTCGCCAACCAGGCCTTCCCCTCGCAGGAGGAGGCCGACGCCGCGACCGCGCGGCTGCGCTCCGCCGAGCGGGAGATGAATGAGGCGAGCACGGCCCTCACCAAGGCCAACAACGAGTACGAGTCGCTCAGCAGCAAGGTCAAGGAGCTGGAGGCCGAGCACACCAGCGAGGCCGAAACCGTCGCCAAGGCCCTGGAGGGCTCGGCAAAGAGGGCTCCCGACGAGCCGGGCTTCTGGGACAAGGTCGGCGACATCCTCAAGTCGGTCGGCGAGTTCCTGGTGGAGCATGCAGGAACCATCGGCGCCATCGCCGGTCTGCTCGCCCTCTTTCCGACGCCGCTTGCCCCGCTGTTCGCCGGTATCGCGATTGCCGCCAGCGCGGTGTCCATGGCCAGTAACTTCTCCGATCCGGATTTCCGGGACGCGTTCCTCCCCTGGGGCGACAAGTTCGGCTGGAACATGGAAACCTTCTCCGCCTGGGCCTCCGTCGGCGGCGACGCCGTCGGCATGGTGCCCGGCGGCAGGGCGCTGAGCTCAGCGGCCCGCGGCATCCGCGGCGGGCTCACCGAGGCAGCGGAGATGGGCGTCAGCGTCACGAGCCGCGAGGTTGGCACCGAGTTCGTACGGGAAGTCGGCCACGTGTTGCGAACGGCTCCGAGAACCGCCGTGGACGAGGCGTGGCAGGCAGCCGGGGAGAGCGCCACAGGCTCGGCCAAACTCTTGACCGACATCAGCGTGAACGGCCTCAATGTCGCCGCGAACCTCATGCCTGACGAGGGCACTGCGGGCACCGTAGCCGAGGTCACCAAGGCAGGAGCCGGAGCCTGGGCCGGGCAGGACATCGTACGGTCCCTCCTGGCGGCAAGCTAGACGAACCGAGAGGTGAACGAAGCATGACTACGACTGCCGCCCCCTCGGGCTCCGCCGCGAGCAGCGCTGTCAAACCCGTCTTCTGGTACGGCATTCCGCACGGCTACGCAAAGATGGACCTCGATCCGCCGCGCGAGCGCATCGAGGAACTGGTCCGGGAGCTGAACACGCTGCCCGCAGAACAGCGGGCGCAGGCCTCGCAGGTCCTGCAGTTCTATGCGGGCATGGTCACCACGCTCAAAGCACAGAACGTGCACGTGTGGGCCGTCGGATACCACCCGGACGACGACGGCACCATCGTGACGTCCACCCTCACAATCTCTACTGTCCCGACGTCGGGCCACAACGCAAAGCTGGTGATCGCCGGCCTCGCTGGGACAGCCGCCGACGACCCTGACTCCGGGATGCGCCCGCTTGAACTGCCTTGCGGCCTCGGCTACCTCGCGGAGGAAAAGAGGCGCACCGTCGCGCCAGGCAGGGACCCCGACAGCCCCGAAGGCCCTCTGCACGGAGACGTGTGGCAAGGCACGGTCGCCGCCACCGGCTCGGGCACGCCCGACATCATCATGGTCCAGCTGGTGACACCCGCTCTCCATCTCTCGGACGTGTACCGGGACATCCTTCTCGGGGTTGCCCGTACGTTGACGTTCACCGACCCGACGGAGCCGGCGCCGACACCGGACAGCGAGCCTCGGGCGGGTTCAGTCGAGGCGGCCATGCGCAGCGACTTCGGATAAGGACGGAACCCCCTTATGAACAATCCGCCCGTGGCACCCGACGTTGCGCAGGTACTCAAGCACAACCGAACGCTGCTGTACCGGCACATCACCACGCGCCTCGCGCTCGCCGTGGTCCTGTTCGCGGTGCCGTTCGTGACGCACCTAGTCGGCTATGACGCCGCCCTGCCCGCATTCTGTATCCCGGTCGGCCTGTTCGTGCTGATCTTCCTGGTGCTCCGGCTGCGCCACGGGGCGCGGCTCGGGGTATGCGAGAAGGTGCTCCACACCTACCCTCTGGAGTACCGCACCCGGGTGTCCAAGAAGGGCTCCGAGTGGAAGTACCTCGGCGATGTGCACACCGTCCGGCTGTCGGTGCGCGGGCAGCACGGCGCTCCTTCTCTCCGTGCGGTCAACGCCTCGACGGTGCGCCGCTGGCCGAAGGAGGCCGAGGAGGGCGGCGCCTGGTTCGCCGGTGACCAGGCCTTCGGCGGCGTCTTGATCGTGCCGGGGAGCAACGACATGCTCTTCGTGCAGCCCGCGGACTGGGAGAAGTACGAGCAGGAGCGCGACCAGGCCGACCCGCAGCGCAGGGCCCTTGCTGAGCAGGCCGGTATCTCACGGCTGTTGGAGAAGGAGCCGAACATCTTGGTGGGCGGCTGATGCGTGTATTCGGCTGGGTGTGCGGTGGCATCCTCGCCCTCGTGGCCGCCTTCTGGTGCGTCACCGCGACCGCCGACCTCGCCCTGTCCGCAGGGGTCTACGGCACCCCGGGCACGTACAAGGTGGAGACCTGCAACGACACCAGCAACACCCGTAAGAACTCCGACTACGACTGCTACGGGGACTTCACGCCTGACGGCGGCAGCGTCGGCGACGCCGTCTACGTGCACCTCAAGGACACCGGGCACGACTACCCGGACGGCACCGAGTTCGACGCGCAACAGGGGATTGAGCCGGGGACGATTCAGCGGGTCGGGTTCTGGGGCGTCGTGGGCGAGCTCTGGCAGGTGGCGGTCTGCGTGGCCGTCCTCGCGGGTCTCGGGTACCAAGCGATCAAGCCTCGGCGGGAGTCCCACGGCCGGGAGCCCTCGCGGCGCCAGAAGGTGGCCGACCGGGTGGGCTACGCGGTCATGGTCGCCATCCCCGTGGGCATCCTGAGCCTGATCGCCATGGCCGCAGAGCCGACCCCCTAACGAGCTCGTGCGTGGCTGGCCGTGAGGCGTCGAGGGGTTCGCTTGGGCTCCGGTTTCACATCTGCTGAGTTCGGCGTGAGGCGCGCTCTGCTGATGAGACAGCGGCCAGCGATGCCCTGCGCTATGTCGCTCATGTGCTCGCGCTGGCCGAGGTGGCGGGCCAGGGATCGCGGCCCAGATGCGGGCCCGGGCGGCTACATCTCCATACGCTCAACCGCGTTCTTGGCCTCGACCAGATCGGCCCCTGTGATGTCACGGTAGAGCTTGATCGCCTGGATCTTCTTCCCCTGCCTCACGAGAGCACTGACCTGATCCTGTGCCGGGTCGACATCCTGGACGCCCAACTGCTCAAGCAAGAGATCAACCTTCCGCTCCAACCGAGCAGTTCTCCGGTCGATGCGGCGGACTCTGGTCTCGGTGGATCCCCAGAGCACGGCAGCGGCAACGAGGAAGAACAATGGCAGGGTCATGTCCATAAGCAGCAACCCTAGCCGCCTGCTCCCAGCACCGGCGATCGCACAGGCGCCGCCCCTGCTTCCTGGTCCGCCGAGCCCGGCGCTGTCCCATACGGCCGTTCACCGCAGGAGGCCGAGGAAGGCGCTCCAAGCGTGATGGCTGAAGGCGAGCACGGGCCCGGTCGTGCGCTTACTGTCGCGTCTGGGGGCCATGTGGAGGGGCGTCTGCGACCTCGACACACTCGTTGTTGCCGCCGCTGTATGTGCTGCTGCGCCACCGCGCGCCCGACAAATCCGGCGTGCTGCGGCGTGCGCCTTTCATGGTCCCTGCTGCTTGACCCTGCGGTGCACCTGGACGTCGCCGAGCCTCTGATCGTGCGGAGTGGAGGGCGACATGGTCAGTGCGGCTCCGCTGTCGGACTGCGTCAGTCGGCGACCCGCGCACCGATGGCCCGGGCGCGGCGGCGGGCTTCAGGGCTGAGGCCTTTGCGGCGGGGGGAGGTACGGGGGTTGAACGCGGTGGGCTGGGCAGCGTAAGTCAGCGTCTTCAGGCCGGGTTTGGCGATGACGCAAGCGAAGCGGGGGTCGCCCGCGTACCACAGGTCACCGTCGAAGCCCTTGCGTGCGATGCGGTCCCAGGGCCGGAAGAAGAATCCGGAGATCTTCGGCGACATCGTCTTCTCCGGCCGGTCGGGATCAGGCAGAACGAAAGAAGCCTTGCGCCCCCGTGCGTCGTACCGAACGCCACCGGGCTGCTGACGCCAGGGGTAGACCGTCAGGATCCTGCGCATCCGCCCGAATCTGCACAGCTTGATAAGCGACATGACGGCGTTGTACATAAGCACGGCCAGCACGACCGTCATGGGCACCACTGCCCCCACGGGCAGCAGTCCAACCGTGACGAACACCGCGCCCCACCACAGCGCCACCCAGCCGAAGAACCTGGCCAGTTGCCCTGCGGCCCAGCGGGACAGAGCACTGGCGGTGCCGGGCCCTTCCCAGGCCACCGGGCCATCGAAGCCGCTCTTGTTGTTCAGGTTCATGCTCACTCGTCGCTCACCTCGGTCAGCCGAAGTCGGCCGTGATGCTGTCCTTGATGCCGGAACTTCCGTCGTGCTCGTCCCCGCGTACGGTCCGCTCGATGTCCGGCAGCGGATTGTGGAAAGCCACGGTGTGCGCGATGCCTTTCATCAGGTCCCGGTAGTGCCCACGGGCGGAGACGGCCGTGGTGCTCAGCGCGAGGACCGCCAGCTGCGCCCCAGACGGCGCCGGAATATAGACATCGCACTGGTAGAGATCCTGTGCGGACATGCCCGCCACTGCGGGCACGGTCACGAGGGTGTCGCAGAACGACCCGGGACGGCCTCCGGGCAACGTCAGGAGCTCCACGTTCGTCGCGGTTTCCCGCAGGGAGACCGCGCGTACCGCAATGAGCTTCGGAGACGCCCATTCGATGTCCCGCAGCGCCACCGTGACCACGGACAGTGCCGAGGAGCCGTCGTCCGCGAAGTGCATGCCGAGCGAGCAGCCGATGACGCCCTCGCTGCGCATCTGCGCGACCATGAAGCGCATGTCCCGCAGCGCACCCACATAACGGTCGCGCTGCTCCTCGGGCACGCAGCTCAGGATCAGCGACATGACGTTCATGAACTGCTCTTCGTGCTCGGTGCCCGGATCCGGGTCGAGCGCTTCGAGGGGGACGTCGACATAGCCGTCGGGCAGCGCGTACCAGAGCTTGGCGCTCGTGTCCCGGGCCGAGTCGTCGATCACCAGGCGCAGCGGCTTCTCGGTGTTCTCCGACATCTGAGCGTTCACCGCGCTCGCCGCGTCCTCCGTCATCGCAGCACCGCCCGCAGCGTGGCCTGGATCGGGCCGATCGCCCCGGGCGCATCGAAGATGCCGGCACGGCCGCCATCGACAGCCGTGGCTCCGTCCTTGCCGGACGTGAGCGCGTCGATCTGGTCGGCCGCCAGCCCGAACCCGGCCGTACCCACACCGGCGACCGGTGAGGCGTAGGCCAATGCCTTGGTGAGACCTTCGCCTCCGCCCACGCCCCGGACGATCAGGTTTCCGATGGGACCGGCGTCCGTCGCGCTGGGCATCAGCCGTCCGGCGGCCGTGACGGTGTCATCACCGAACCGGCCGAGGAACTGGCCCACGCTCACCGACTCGCTCGCGAAGCGGGTCGACTGAATCGCACCGTTGAGACCGCGCGTCACGGCGCCCACAGCCGGCACCGCACCCAGCGCGTCGCCGACGAGTCCGATGGAGTTCTCCCAGAAGTCGGAGTCAAACTCACCCTTGGTGAAGCCGTCAGCGAGCGAAGCGCGCACCTGGGGGTTGGAGAGCCGAGACGCCATGGTGGCCAGGCTGAGCGCGCCCGCGGCGAGCAGGAACGCGATCCCGACCGGCCCGGTGCAGATCAGCGCCAGCAGCCCCGCCACCGCAGCCAGCACACTCAGGATGTTCGTGAGGTTGTCCCCGATCCAGCTGAGCGCCTTGCTCAGCCACCCCGGTTCCTCGGGCGCCAGATCCTTCGTGGCGTCCTTCAGCTTCGTCGCGAGGTCCCGCCCCTCCGCCTCATGCGTCCCCTCCAGCTCCTGTGCCTTCCGCATCACCTCATCGAGGGCGCCCTGCGCGTTGTTGATGGCGGTGACGGCGTCGTTGACCCGGGCGTTGGCCGCGTTCAGGCGGGCCTGGGCGGCCTCCAGCTCGGGACCTTCGGCGAACGTCTTGCCCTCGAGCTTCAGATCGGGGTTCTGCTTGGCCGTCTCGTACTGGGAGTTGGCCGTCTTCAGGTCACCCTTGTGATCGCTCGCCTCGACGTCGTACTTGTGCGCCAGCTCCCTGCGGCTGGTCAGTCCGCCGTGCCACGTCCCGAGGTGACCGGCGGCCCGGGTCAGGGACGTGTGGGCGTCCTTCATGTACTTCGGCAGGTCGCCGTCGAGGGCCTCGCGGAAGCCCACGGCGGCGTCGCCCTCCCAGAAGCTGGACTCGCCGAGCAACTTGTCGATCTTCTGGCACGCGGTCTGCAGCGCGCTCGCCGACCTGGTGAGCTGGGTGCGGAGATTCTCGACTTCACCCGGCTGTCCTGGCACGGGATTCCAGCCGAGGTACACATACGGATTCTGTGCTACCGGAATCACTTCCCCGCAGCCGCGGCGCGCTTGAAGCTCTCATCCAGGGAGGTCTCTACTTCGCGGTAGTTGTCCGTATTCTTCTGGAGGCCGTCGGTGAGCTTGCCGATGCGTTCCTTGATCTGCTCGTTGCCGTACTTCCAGCGCTCCTGGAACTCGTCACACGCCTCATCCAGCTCCGGCGTCCCGATCTGATCGGCCCGCACGTGCTGCAGGGCGGTCCGCACCTGATCAAGGCTCTCATTAGCGCTGTTGAGGTCCTTGGTGAAAGTGGAGAGCTGATCAATGTCGGTCTTGAAATGGTCTCCCACTCAGGCCTCCCGTTCGCGTATCGACGGTCGCATCGGCAAACGACAACCGGCAGTCGAATGGCCCGATCATGCCACGCAGCGGTAAGCACGCCGCGCCGGCGTCGCGGATTTCACTTGAACCGGCCTCAGCCGACCGGCCGGTTCGGACCCACAAGAGTTGATCTCAGACGGGAGTGGATGCGCGCCTGTCGTGCTTCAGCGCCTGCTCGACATCGGATGCCGCCGATGGGCTCGTCGCCGGCTTTCCGTCATCACCTACTGGCCCTCGTACGGAGGTTGCTGGGCGTAGGGGTTGGGGTGCTGCGGAGACTGTGCTGGAGGAGCGGGGTGACCGTATCCCTGATGGGGAGCTGCGGAGGGGGACGGCTGTTGGGCGGTCGGGTACGTCGTCTGCTGGGGCGGGTAGCCCATGTTCTGGGGGTAAGTTCCGCTGACGGAGCCGACGTTGCCCGAGTTGCGGCGATTGCGAGTTACGGCGAAGGTGACGACGGCGGCAATCACGGCTCCGAGGCCGATGATGCCGACGATAAGGACGATGGCGCCCATTGGGGAGAGTCCCCTCTCGTTCGCGGGATGATTCGCTGTGGTGTCGCGGTTTCCGGGTGCCTCGGTGGCCAGCTGGACCCGACCGAGCGGAGGCTGTCCTTGAGCCGCTTGGGGGTATCCATCGTGAGGGCCTTGTAGAGGCGGACTATCCCGTAGCCGGGTCACTGCAAAAGCGCGAGTACCACGAGACAGTGCAGCAGGGTCATCGCGTGAGACCCTGCTCCCCACCTCTTCAAAGCGCGATTGTCATCGCGGTACCCGCGCAGCATGGCTAAGAGACCCACGTGCGTACCGATCAGGTCCGGCACTGTCAGCCACAACAATTTGCCAGACATGATCGACATGGCGAAGAGCAGCCAAGGGGCGACAACTGCAATCCCGAGCAAGACTCCGCTGAGAGAGTTCGCAGTACGCGACGTCATCTCATCGGCAGCAGCTTGGGAGTTCAGCTCCGGGAGCTCCGAGCTCACAGCCTCTCCGAGGAGGAACTACTCCTACTGCCCTTGGTGCGGGGGCTGTTGGGCATAGGGGTTGGGCTGCTGCGGGGACTGTCCGGGAGGAGTGGGGTACCCCTGGTTGGGCGGAGCCGTGTTGGGGTACTGCTGGTAGCCCGTCGGGGGCTGGGGCGGGTAGCCCGTGCCGTACGAGGGGTTTCCGCCGCCGGAGCCGGGGCCGCCGCCTCCACGGTTGCGACGACTGCGGATCACCACGAAGAGGATGGCGATAACGACCACGCCGGCTGCGATGCCAGCGATAAGGAGAATGCTGCCCGAGGAGGACTTCTTCTTTTTCTTGGCCGCACTCGTGCTGTCGTTGTCGTTGGAAGCAGTGCCGGAACTCGGAGAGGCGGACGACGACGCCTGAGCCAAGGGGCCCTCCTTGGAACCCTTGGGGATGTCCATCGTCAGCGCCGAACCGGGACGGGCGATCCCGTAACCGAGTTCCTTGTCCGGGGCCGTCTTGCCCGTGTTGTTCAGGAAGGACGCCGACTTGACGAGGCGGTTGATGATCTGGCCTGCGGATAGGTCCGGATACTTGGAGCGGAGGAGTGCGACGATGGCTGAGACATACGCGGTGGAGCCAGAGGTTCCGTCTGCCACAGCGTAACCGCTACGGGTGGTCGGATCAGCCTGAGGGGTTTCCACACCGGGTGCTGCAACAGTGACGTTCCCAGTGTTCGACTTAGGCCAGAAGTTCAGGCCCTTGTCCACAGCGGATACTGCCACCACGCCTGGGAGAGCAGCCGGATAGTTGACCGCTCCTGCATCGTTGCCCGCACCCGCCACAACAACAACATCGTTTGCTTGCGCATATTCGATTGCCTTAGCGACCTTTGAGCCAGGGTAGGCGGCATCATCGTTGAGCGACAGATTGATTACTGACGCACCCTGCTCTACCGCGTATCGAACCGCCTCAGCCCAATTCCCTGGCTCTAGCGATTCCTTGGTGGACCAAATTCGCACCGGCAGGATTTTGGCCTTTGGTGCAAGACCCATGACTCCGGAAGAATCATTCACCCCATGGCCATGGCCAGCAATAAGGCTGGCCATTCCCGTGCCATGCCCGTCATTATCCTTATGAGGGTTGCCTGCGCCAGAAAAGTCCTTACCCGGCAGAACCTGTCCGACGAGGTCTGCGTGGCTGGCATCTACACCGGAGTCGATTACAGCAACGGTAACTCCTGCTCCCTCGGAGTTCTCCCAAACCTTGTCTGCGGCGTACACGGTCAGCGGCCACTGGGCATCTCTGACTTCATCTGCCGACGCAATTGGAGCCGAAGTGAGGAGCAAGGCTCCCGTCAACGCCACGACACCTGTCGTGGGCCAGACTCGCTTGAAACCCAATTCCCTGCTCCTCACTCAGCGATGGCTGGGTGCGCCAGCCTTCATACATGGGTAGACGACAACTTTCCGTCCAACCCGCTTACGTGCTTACTCGATGGTCCGCGGTACGTTGCGGTTACGGTCCTCTTCTGAGATCCAGGTCTCTTCGTCCTCGACCAAGTAATCGGGACGGTCGCCCTGGCTGTTCTCTTCCTCGGACCGTCGGCCGCGACCACCCGCACCGCCGGCTCCGCCCGCCATGGCGCCACGTTGTGATCCGCCACGGCTGCCGTGCAGGCCTGCACCTCCGCCAGCCCCCTTGCCGGTGACGCCCTTGGCGGCGCCGACCACACCGCCGCGGGACCTCGCGAGGGCCCCACGACCGCCAGCGCCAGCACCCCCTCGACCAGCCGCACCGGCGCCCCCGCCACCCATGCCACCCATACCGGATCGGCCTCCGGCACCGCGGCCGGCTGCCGCGCCACCACCAGTCCGACCGCCTGCGGCTCCGATGCCACCGCGTGCGGCAGCAGCACCGCCCGCGAGTCCGGACGTTCCGCCAGGAGTCACGATGCCGGAACCCTGAGCTCCACTGGTGCCGAAGCTGCCGCCACCAACACTGGGTCCGCCAACACCCGTGCTTGGACCAGTCCCTGTCAGGCCTGGTGAGATGCTGTCCACCTTTGTTCCAACTGTCGGGAGCTGGGAACCACCCGTGATGCCAGGGTTACGGGGTGTCGTAGGCGACGGCTTAATGCTCGTTGTCGAACCTGCGCTCCACGGCTTGGTCGTACCGGTTCCGGTGCTTGGGCTTGCGCTACCGCCAGACGGCATGGAAATAGGGGTAGGCATCGGCGTACTGGGGTTTGGAGGCGTGAAGGGATCTGTCTTGTGGTCGTCAACGGGTGCCATCCCCGCGTAAGCCTTGTAATTGACTCCCAGCTGCTCCATGATCGCCACCCCCTCCAGCTGCTTTTCCTTGCCGGCCGAAAGGGAGTCGGCGTTCGCCTGGCGGGCGGCGTCCGTACTCACGCCCTTGTTGATGTCCGCCAGCAACTGCTCATCACTGCGGTTGTCGTCCGTAAGTTTGTCCCAGGCCCTGTCCCAGCCGGAGGGCTCTTCGACGTCCCGCATCTTGTCCATGGACGTCCGCAGGTCGTTCTGTACGGAGTGCATGGTTTCGCCGTAGTAGTTGGCCCATGCAGCTCCGTTCCTGACGTTCTGCATGATCTCGTTGGCCTTCTTGCGGAATGCCTCGGCCGCGTCGCCCTCCCAGTGCTCGAGAACGTTTTCAACAGCGCTCTGCATCATGCCCGCGACACTGTCCTTCGCGGATACCGAGTCCACGCCGCCGACCTTGGGGTCGCCATCGCCACCAGACAGGATGTTGTGGACCGACTTCCAGTGCTGGCTGACGTCGTAGATCCGGCCAGGGTCCGCGTCCAGGACCATGGACCGCAGCTCAGGGATGCCCATCTGCATGAAAGGCGTGTCGAGCTTGCTGCGGTCCGGGCCTCCCATACCCCCGTCCTTGGTCGACTCAAGCTTTTCGTCGTGCTTGTCCTTGATGTACTGCTGTTGTGCCTGCTGCTGAGCCTCGTAGTACTCAGCGTTGTAGTAACCGCCGTAAGCCATCGTTGAAACGTCCCCTCTGTCAGTGACCGGTCGCTGAACCGCTTAGTAGGCCGAACCGCCCTTGGGCGCGCTGTCGGGAGCAGCACTCATGCCCTGCTTGTTCGCCTGCTCCTGGTCGTTGTACTTGTCCCTGACCTTCGAGGCACTCGTTCCGAAGTCATTGATCAGCTTATGCAGATCGCTGATCATGGCCTCGATCCGGGTCTTCCCGTCCTGGTGCGCCGTGTGAAGCTGGTTGGACTCCAAGAACTTCATGCTGCCGAAAGCAGTGCTCGGGATGTCCGTCTCGTACTTGGCCTTGGTGTTGGCCTTGTCCATGTCTGAGAGAAGGCCGTTGAGCTTGCGGATGACGTTATCCAGCTCGCTCAGATCAACCCGCATACCGTTACTCATACCCCGTTGTCCTCTCCCCTGTTCCTCAAGTTTTCAGCACCCGCTCGGTGCCCAAGTTGCCCAGTCATCGCACAGGTCGGTTACCCGACCGACCCGCTCGCCCAACCCGCCGACTACGCCAGTCCCGCACAGCAACCCCACTCCCCGCAACCACGAGTGCCAGCGCCAGCCCCGTGCCGAGCACGTAAATCGCGATCCGGCTTTCCCGTTCCGCCTCGCTCTCGCCCATCGTCACGGCCATCGGGACGACCTTGCCCGCGCCGGCCGCCACCACCGGATCCGGTTTCGGAGACGAACCCGGCGTCGAGTCGTCCGACAACGCGGCGACCGGGTCGACCACGCCCCAGCCGATGTAGCGGTTGGGGCCGCGCCCCGGGCGTTGGGCCGATTCCTCGATGCGGGTGGCGATCTGGGCCGCGGTCCAGTCCGAGTGCTTCTGCTTCAGGAGGGCTGCGACGCCCGCCACGTACGGGGCGGCGAAGCTCGTGCCGTCGGCGGTGCACTGGCCGGCCTTCGGGACGGTGGAGACCATGCCCACACCGGGTGCCGCTACGTCGACGAAGTCGCCCGCCTGCGAGAAGTAGGCGCGTTCGTCGTTGCGGTCGGACGCCGCCACCGCCAGGACGCCCGGGTACGAAGCGGGGTAGGTGTTCGCGGACTTGCCATCGGCTCCGTCGTTGCCGGCGGCCGCCACGATCAGGACGTCCTGGGCCACCGCGGACGCCACGGCGCTGCGCAGTCCGTCGTTGTCTTCCTTGCTCGCGGTGTCCGAGGAGATGTTGATGATCTTCGCGCCCGCTGCAACCGCGGCCCGGATCGCCGCCGACATGGTCCCGGAGTCGCCCTGCCCGTCCTCCCCGTCTCCGCCCGTGTAGCGGAGGGAGAGGATCTTGGCGGCCGGTGCGATGCCCACGAAGCCCGTGCCCTTGATCGGGCGCGCGGCGATGATGCCCGCGACCCTGGTGCCGTGGCCTTCGAGGTCCTGGGTACCGGAGCCGCCGACGAAGGACTTACTGCCCGAGGCCATGGCGCTGCGCAATTGCACGTTGTTGTCGTCGACGCCCGTGTCGATCACCGCGACCGTGACGCCCTCGCCCTTCGCCTGTGCCCACAGCTGGTCCAGGAGGATCCGCTGGAGGGACCACGGCGTGGACTTGATGACGTCGCCGCCGAAGACGCATTCCGTGTTGTCCGCCAGGCCGAAGTCCGGGCCTGAGTCCGTGAGGCGGGTGGGCACCACCGTGTCCGCCGTGTCCGCCAGAGCCGGCTGCGCCGACGCCGACGCGAAGCAGATCCCCGTCGCCGCAAGCACGCCAAAAACCCGCTGCAGTGCGCGGGTTCCACTGTTGCGGCTACGCGAACGGGCTGTCAGACCCTTCACGTTCAGGCCCCTCATGTCCAGGCCCCCAGGGCTTCCGTGATGACGAGTGTAAAGATTTGTGAGATTTGCGGGATTTGCTGTGCGCTGTCCCGCGGAAACCGTGTACGACCCCGAAGCAGAGGTCGGCCCAGCGGACGCCGTGGCGTCCGCTGGGCCGATTCTCTTCATCTCAAGTCCCTCGGGTCGCCGACGGGCTCAGCCCCAGGTGTTGGCGTTGCTCTTCTCCGTGGCCTGGTAGTTGTCGGCCGCGCTCTGCAGGGCGGTGGAGATCTTCAGCAGGGTCGCGTGCAGGTCAGCGGCGGTCTGGTCCCACTCACGCTGCTTGCGCTGGTAACCCTCCTGGGCTTCACCTTCCCAGGAGTTGGCGACGCGCTTGACCGCGGCCTCGAGGTCGTCGAGCTGCTGCTTGATGCGGCCGGCCGTCGACTGCACGTCCGAGGACGCGTTGGTGATGGTTGCGTAATTGACGAGGATCGACATCGTCGTTCCCTTTCAGGAAGAGTCGTAAGACGAGAAGTCAGTGGAGATCGATCAGGATCGGACCGAGATCGGTCGAGATCCGTCGCGATCGATGGAGATCTAGATCTACTGGAGTCCGCGGCTCTATCAGCCGAAGTCGGACATGATCTTGCTGATCTCGCTGTTCTGCTGCTCTTCCGACGCGGAGTAGTTGCTCCGCGTGGAGTCCACGGCTTCCTTGATGTCGTTGAGGATGTCGCTCATCCGCTTCGCGTCCGAGTTCCAACGGTCCTGCAGCTGACGGTAGGACTGGGCCGCCTGGCCCTGCCATCCACCGGCGATCTGGTCGATCACTCCGTTGAGACGGCGGATCTCGCCCTGCAGCTGACCGCTGACAGTGCTGATGTCACCGGAGAGCTTTGTGAGTTCGTCCTCTGTTACCCGGAATTGGCCGGCCATGTTGAACCTTCCCCCATGTCGTCGTTGATCCGGGAAACCTGCACTGGTGCCCGGAGAAGCTTCGCACCGTTGAGCGCTGCAAACACTCTATCGTCAGCCTGTCCCACATCCACAGGCAAGACCAATCAGTTACACGGCTCACACACTTGAGCGATCATCTTGTGACCCGCGGGCAGGCGAAACCCTCAAGTACGCCTGCCCGCCAGCCCGTTGACCGATCGCCAGCCTCTACTGGCTCTGTTCCTGCGCCGCGCTACCCGTGTCCAGAGTGGGCCCCTTCGGGATGAATGTCGCCCAGGTCTGCGGCACGATCGCGGGGTTGGAGAGGTCCTCGTAACCCAGCCGCGTGCGCGCCTTGTCCGTCTCGCTCGCATCACCTTCCGACGAGGACGAGGAGGACGAAGAGGAAGACCCCTCCGCCGCACTGTCGTTGTTCGCCGGCAGCGAGTACCGCAGCCCCGTATCCGTCAGCAGGTACGTCGCCCCGCCGCCCCCCGCCGCACCGGTGACCTCCTGGAAGAGGAGCCCCGAACCGGACGAGACGTACGCGCTCAGCGAATCGGCGACGATCCGCTTGGGATACGTCGTTCCGGCCCAGGCGGCGAGCTGCGGCTTCTGGTCCGTGCCGAGGGCGCCCTTGTAGACGCTGCACGAGGTGGTACGAGCCTCCTGGGACCCCGTGGCCGCGGAGTTGGCCTGCTCCGGAACGGTCTCGGGCCAGCCCTTGTCCGCGTAGAAGCCGTTCACCTTGCCGCCGTTGACCGTGATGACCAGCGAAGGCGAGACCGTGATGCCGTTGACCCCGTCCGTCCCGTTCGCGGAGGACGCGGCCTCGAGCAGGCTGGCGACGAAGGGCGTGATGTAGGCGACCTCGTCCTTGAGGACGACGTAGTACTGCTGCTTGCCCTGCGCGTCCTCCGCCTTCAGCACCTGGCCCACCGTCTGCGCCTGGGCGGGGAGCCCCTGTACGTCGGTCGGTTCACCGGAGGACGGGACTGTCGGGAATGCGATGGTCCCGCGGTCGTTCAGGGTCTGCAGCCATTCCGGGCTCACCGACTGCGGCTCGGCCGTGGTGCTGTTGCCGATGACGGCCGCGCGCAGCTGCTCCATCGTGACGTCGTCGAGACCCGTGCCACCCAGCAGGAACTTGTTGCCCTTGCCGTCGACCAGGTACTCCTGCTTGGTCTTGCTGTTGACGACGTACAGGGCCTCGCGGGGGCTGACCGCGCCCGAGCCGCCGAGCGACTTGGCGTCGTCGGCGTCGAGGACGAAGACGGCACGGTCGATGGCGTCGCCGGTTCCCGGGGCCGGGCGCTCGCACACGGCCCAGGTCTTCGTCTTCTCCGCGTCGTCCTTGGAGGGCAGCCGGTCGGGGGCGTACGGGATACCGAGGGTCGCGCCGTGCGGGAGGCCGCTCTTGTCGATCTCCTTGCCGGGGACCTCGAGGACGCTGCCCTTGCCCTTGTCCAGGAGGAGCTTGGCGGAGGCGTAGTTGAGGACGGGGTGCAGCGTCGCGGTCTTCTTGCCGCCCGACGTCTCGTCGTCGAGGACGACGTAGCGCGTCGTGGAGTCGCTGTCGACGATGATGTACTCACCGGGCTTGTCCCAGCCCGCGGGTGCCGCCGGCTTGATCACACCCCAGGCGATGAAGCCGATCACCAGCACGATGCCGACCGCCAGGCTGGGCATCACCGTACGGATGGGACGCGGCGCGCCCTCCTCCGAGCCCCCCGGCGACGGTGCCAGGAACGCCGCGACGGTGCGCTTGCGAGCGAACGTGTAGGCGGCGAGCTCATCCTGACGCTTGGCCATGGTCCCCGTATCTCCCGATTTGTACTGCTAGATCGTGTGCGTAAGGCCACTTCGGCCACACAGGCACCTACTATGCCCTGCGCCCCGGGACCACGGTTCACCAGGTGTACGGCCGCCCCCGCATCTTCACAGAGCTTCACCACAGCCCTCCACCCTGCGGGTCCGGTCCGTGACAGGCTGGCCACCTGGGGTTTCGGTGTCCCCTGTGTCGCCTCGTGTTCCGCAGCGGGTACCGTGAGCCACTCGCATTGCAGATGTGGGCCATCGACGCCCCTGGCCCGTCACAGGGAACCGGGATCTCGGACAGAGCATCCCGCCCGACGAAACGGCCACCACTTCGCGAAAGGGATGTCCCGGGGGATGACCAGCGCTACGAGCACTCGGCGCGGACGCCGCGCACCGCAGCAACAGGGAGGTCCGGGCGGCAGACGTACGTCAGTTGCTCCGGCCGCTCCCGCCGCCGCGTCGCCGCGCACACTGCCCCGACCCGGTGGTCTGGGTCCGGTGCGGCTGCAGCAGCTCATCCTGGTGGAGCTCGCGGCAGCGGTCATGGTGGCCGCCTGGGCCGCCGACACCTCCTGGCTGCTGGCCCCGGCCGGCGCCGTGGCGGCACTGCTCCTGCTCCTGGCGGTTCTGCGCCGGGGCCGCCGTCCGCTCCCCGAGTGGTACGAGACCACGCGCGCGCTGAGGCAGCGCCGGCGCGACGCCAAGCTGCCCGTGCCGCCCGGCACGGACGCGATGCTGGCCCCGGTCGTGGAGTGCGACCCGGCCCTGCGGACGTACAACTTCGTGTCCCGTGACGACCGCTCGATCGGCATGATCGGCGACGGGTCCTTCCTGACCGCCGTGCTCTTCGTACAGCCGGGAGACGAGCCCCTGCGCCCGGCGTCCGCCGGACGGCAGCTGCCGCTCCGACTGATCCAGGACGCCCTGGAGGTCGACGGGATCCGGCTCGCCTCCGCACAGGTCGTGCAGCACACCCAGCCGGCGCCCGCGCCGCATCTGCCCCAGCAGGCGCTCGCCGCACGGTCGTACGGCCCCCTCCAGGCGCAGTCCGGCGCTCCCGCGCTCCGGCTCACCTGGGTCGCCCTCAAGCTCGACCCGGAGCTGTGCCCGGAGGCGGTGCAGGCGCGCGGGGACGGCGTTCCCGGGACGCAGCGCGCACTGTTGCGGGTGGCCGACCAGCTGGCGAGCCGGCTGGCCGGAGCCGGCTTCAAGGCGACCATCCTGGACGAGAACGAGCTGGTGCAGGCGCTCGCGACGTCCAGCTGTCTGAACCCGCGGGCCAACGCGCAGCGCAACCAGGACGGGCGAGCCTCCCAGCGCCGTTCGGTCGAGTCGGTGAAGACCTGGCGGGTCGACGACCGGTGGCACACGACGTACTGGGTCTCCCGTTGGCCGCAGTTGGGAAGCGGCGGTGTGGCGCTGCCCGAACTGGTCACGCGGTTCACCTCGCTGCCGGTGCTCGCCACGACGTTCAGCATGACCCTGAGCAAGGCCGGCAACCGGGGTGTCTCCCTCACCGGGCACATCCGCGTCACCGCGCGTGGCGACAGCGAACTCGGCCAGCTGGGACGTGAGTTGGAGCGGGCCGCCGGTGCCGCGAAGGTCGGTCTGGTACGCCTCGACCGCGAACAGGTCCCCGGCGCCCTCGCCACTCTGCCGCTCGGAGGTACGTACTGATGTCCCACCCCTCCCCGACCATGCCCCCGGGACAGCAGGGCCGGCCCGCCGCCGGACGTACACCGGCGCACGTGGCCTCCCCCACCGACACCGGGTTGATCCCCATCATCCGGCAGCCGGAGACTCCGCAGCAGCAACGGCGCATCGTCAGCCCGGGGTTCGGGCTGCGCGGGCCGCGCCGCAACCGCCATGTCGTCACCGCCGACGAGCTCGCGGCGATCGACATGCCCATCGGTGACGACGGCGTGATCATCGGCACCGACCCGGAATCCCAGCCGGCCGTGCTCGGACTGTCCCGTCCGACCGCGTTCGACGTCGTCCTTGTGGGTGGTCTGTGGCTCGCCCAGGTGCTGGCGTTGCGCGCCGCCGCGACGGGAGCACGCGTGGGGGTCGAGACCGGTCGCCCGCAGGCCTGGCAGCAGTTGGCCCAGGCGGCGGGCGGCGGCCAGCAGTGCGTGACGGTCTATCCGGTGGGCCGGGTGCCCGCGCAGGGGCCGTCCGTCTCGAGTCCGGTGGTGCTGATCCGGGACTGTGGCGTCCGCCCGCCGCGCGGGCGGGTGACCTCCGTGCCGTGGCAGGCCGTGGTGACGGTGCTGCCCTTCGTCAGCGAGCACGCGCCACGCTGGCTGGCACAGGCGCATCTGGTCGGGATCCAGCGCATCTCGCCCTATGAGACGGACGTCGTACGTGACACCCTGGGCGTCCCGGACGAACATCTCCAGCACCTGCCGACCCTTCACGACGGCGTCGCACTGTGGTGCACTCGCAAGCACCACAAGTTCGTGATGACCGCGCCCACCGATGCGGAGACGGGTCTGCTCGGCGTGGCCCGCCGCGTCGACTGACGCGTCACACCGTCTCGCAGGGCGGGGCGCGAACAAGCCGCCTCCAAGGGGCTTTTCCGCCGGCACCCATGGGGGTTGCCCATGGGGGCTTTTCCGTCCCGCCGTGTGAGTGATTAGGCTTCTGGTGGTGCGGTGACGATCGCAGTCGCGTGGGACCAGCCACTCGGCCCGCCGGCCGCGACGACGACCAGCTCAGCAGAAGTGGCTGACCAGGAGGCAAGCAGTGAACAGGGATCGGTCCGAGTACAACGGCGGCAGCCCTTCCTCGGACGGCGACGATCACGAGGTGGATCTCACCGGCGAGTTCGAAATCGTCTACGAACCTCCCGCCTGGTACGCCCAAAGCACCCAGGGTGGCTCCACCGCCGGCGGGCAGCAGGACGCCGCGCGGACCTCGCCACCACCGCCGACCGGAGCGCCCGTCGGGTCGCCCGCCGGGCCGCCGGGAGTTCCCGCACAGCAGCGTCCCGCACAGCCTGCACCGCCCGCACCGGCGCAGCAGCAGGCCCAGGCCGCACCGCAGCAGCCCGCACAGCCTCAGGGCACGCCCGGCGCGCCCCAGCAGGGCCCTGCCACGAGTGGCTACGGATATCCGCAGCAGCAGGCCGCGCCGGGCACCGCCCCCGCCCCCGGCGGTTACGGCTACCCCCAGCAGGCCGGTGCCGGTGCGCCCCAACAGCAGCCTCCGGCCCAGCCGCCCGCCGCACCCCAGCCGCCGACCCCTGCCCAGCCCTCCGTCGCCGCGCCCGGATTCCCCGTGCTGCGCCCGGTCGGCGAGGACACTCAGGGCGGCCCGGCCCCGACCGCCACCCCGGCGGCGGGCGTTCCCGCGGCGGCCGTCCCCGAACAGCCCGCCCCCGCGCAGCCGGAGGTCGAGCTCAACCATGCCGCCGCCGACGCCGAGGCGGCCATGCTGTTCGGCGGTGCCGACGACGTGGAGCCGGCGGAGGAGCCGAGCGCCGAGGCGGAGTCGGGTGACTCCACCGCACCGGTGTCCGGTGCCGACGCGGACTCCCCCGCGCACTCCGACCCCGAGGCCGAGCCGGCGACGGCGGAAGCAGAGGCACCGGCCGCGCCGGCACCCGCAGCTCCCCCGCAGCCGCCCGCGGCTCAGCCCCAGCCCACCGGACAGACCCCCGTGCCGCCCCAGGCCGCCCCCGGACTCCCCCCGCTGCCGCAGGGCTTCCCGCCCGCCCACCCCGGCCAGGGAGCACCGCAGCAGGCAGGGCACCCGGACCAGCAGGCCGCGGCCGCCGCCCAGGCCGCCGGTTACGGCTACCCCCAGCCTCCTGCCCAGCCGCAGCCCGGACAGCCCGGACACCAGGCCCCTCCGCAGGGGGCGTTCGGCCCGGCCCAGCAGCCCGGCTACCCGCCGCAGCAGCCGGAGTACCAGGCGCCGCAGGGCGGACAGCCCGCACCGGTCGACCCGCGGCAGGCGCCCCAGCCCGCACAGCCCATGCCCCCGGCACAGCCGCAGCCGCCGGCCCCCGGTTACGGCTACCCGCAGCAGGCACCCCCGCCCGCACAGCCCGGTTACGGCTACCCGCCCCAGCAGCCTGGCTACGGCTACCCGCAGCCCGCCCAGCCGCAGCAGCCGGCCCAGCCCGCGCCGCCGCAGCAGCCCTCGCAGCCCCAGCAACAGCCCCCGGCCCAGCCCCAGCAGTACCCCGCCGCCCCGCCCGCCGCCTACGGCGACCAGGGCTGGGGTGCCCCGGCCGGTCCGCAGCCCGGCGGGCCCGGTGCCCCCCAGCAGCAGGCCGCGCCCGGCACCCCGCTCGGCTACAACGCGGCCGTCGAGCTCTCCTCCGACCGGCTGCTGCGCAACCAGCCCAAGGCCCGCAAGAACAACCAGGGCCCGTCGCGCTTCAAGCTCGGCGCGAAGAAGGAGGAGGAGGCGCGGCAGCGGAAGATCGGTGTGATCCGTACGCCGGTGATGTCCTGCTACCGGATCGCGGTGATCAGCCTCAAGGGCGGCGTCGGCAAGACCACGACGACCATGTCGCTCGGTGCCACGCTCGCCAGCGAGCGTCAGGACAAGATCCTGGCGATCGACGCCAACCCGGACGCCGGCACCCTCGGCCGACGGGTCCGGCGCGAGACGGGCGCGACCATCCGCGACCTGGTCCAGGCGATCCCGCAGCTGCACAGCTACATGGACATCCGCCGCTTCACCTCGCAGGCGCCGTCGGGCCTCGAGATCATCGCCAACGACGTGGACCCGGCGGTCTCCACCACCTTCAACGACCAGGACTACCGCAGCGCGCTCGACGTGCTGGGCAGGCAGTACCCGATCATCCTCACGGACTCGGGCACCGGTCTGCTCTACAGCGCGATGCGCGGAGTCCTCGACCTCGCCGACCAGTTGATCATCATCTCCACCCCCTCGGTGGACGGCGCGAGCAGCGCCTCGACGACGCTCGACTGGCTGTCGTCGAACGGCTTCGCCGACCTCGTCCAGCGGTCGATCACTGTGATCTCCGGTGTCCGCGAGACGGGCAAGATGATCAAGGTGGAGGACATCGTCGCGCACTTCGAGACCCGGTGCCGCTCCGTCGTCGTGATCCCCTTCGACGAACACCTCGCGGCGGGCGCCGAGGTGGACCTCGACATGATGCGGCCCAAGACCCGCGAGGCCTACTTCGATCTCGCCGCCATCGTCGCCGAGGACTTCGCCCGTACGCAGCAGGGCTTCGGCAACCCGAACATGCAGTACCCGCAGCAGCAGCCCCAGCAGGGGTACGCGCCCCAGCAGCAGCCCTACGCCCAGCCCGGCGGCGCCCCGCCGCCGGGGCAGGAATGGCAGCAGCAGCCCCCGCAGCAGCCCGCACCGGGCCAGGGCTGGCAGCAGCAGGCGCCCCCGCCGCAGGATCCGCAGCAGGGCGCCGTACCGCCCGGCTGGACACAGCAGTAAGGCAAAGCCAGAGGGCCGGCACCATCACGGTGCCGGCCCTCTGGCATGAGTTCAGGCGCGGAATCAGGCGCCCTCGATCAACTCACGGCAGCGCTGCACGTCCTCCGCGATCGCCTTCAGCAGTGCCTCCAGCGAGTCGAACTTCGCCTGGCCGCGCACGAAAGCGAGGAAGTCGACGGCCACGTGCAGGCCGTACAGATCCAGCCCCACCCGATCGATGGCGTACGCCTCCACCGTGCGCTCGGTGCCGTCGAACTGCGGGTTCGTGCCGACGGAGATCGCGGCCGGCATCGCCTCGCCGTTCGCGTGCAGCCAGCCCGCGTAGACGCCGTCGGCCGGGATCGCGGTGTGGGGCAGGGTCTCGACGTTGGCGGTGGGGAAGCCCATCTCGCGCCCCCGCTGCGCCCCTCGTACGACCACGCCCTCCACCCGGTGCGGGCGGCCCAGGATCTCGCCGGCGCCCTCGACGTCGCCCTCGGCGACCAGGCGGCGGGTCAGGGTCGAGGAGAACGGCTCGCCGCCGCCCGCCGTGCCGGACACGTACAGGTCGACGACCTCGACCTCGAAGTCGTAGACCTTTCCCTGCGCGACGAGGAAGTCGACATTTCCCGCGGCCTTGTGGCCGAAGCGGAAGTTGGGGCCCTCGACGACCGCCTTCGCGTGCAGCTTGTCGACGAGGACCTTGACGACGAAGTCGGCGGGCGAGAGCTTCGAGAACTCCTTGGTGAACGGGAGGATCAGGACCGCGTCCACGCCCAGTTCGGCCATGAGTTCGGCGCGCCGGTGGTGCGGGGCGAGCAGCGGCGGGTGGCTGCCGGGGCGGACGACCTCGCTGGGGTGCGGGTCGAAGGTGACGACGACGGAGGGAACGCCCAGCTCACGGGCGCGTTCCACGGCATGCCGGATGATCAGCTGGTGCCCGCGGTGGACTCCGTCGTAGGAACCGATGGTGACGACGCTGCGCCCCCAGTCCTCGGGGATGTCCTCCAAGCCACGCCAGCGCTGCACTGTGACCGCTCCTTGTCGAACCCGGGTTCGTCTCTTTGCCTGTTACGCAGGTCTAAGAGTGCCATGCCGCGTGCCCGGGCCCCGCATCGGCATGGGGCCTGTGACCCGACCCACGCAAACCGGACGAACGTCAGGCGGGCACCCGTACGCCCGCCAGGTTCTCGATCATCCTGCGCGCGCTGGGCCCCACCACCGCCGCCCACTCCTGCGGGGCTTCGGCCAGCCACCCGGCGACCAGCGCGGCGAAGCCGGGGACATGGCGGCCCAGGTCGACGAGACCGCGGTCGAAGCGGGTCGCGCCGTCCGGGGTGCGGACGAGGAGGAGGCCGGTGCGGTGGACGAGTTCACGGAGGTCGTCACCGCCGCGCTCGGCGGCGGTGTGCAGCACCGCCGCCAGTACGGCCGGTTCCTGCTCGTGGATCAGGAGGGATTCGAGCAGCTCACGACGGAGGGCGCGGGAGGCGGGGGCGCCGGGAGTGGCCAGTACGGTGGCCAACGCGGCCCGCACCTGCTCGGGACCGCCGTCCAGCAGGCCGGTGACCAGCGGGAACAGTACGGCCCGGGCGGCTGGGCCCTGGTCCAGGCGCCGGTCCACGTACGCGGCCACGTCGGCGGCCGTCTCCGGGTGCCGCTCCACCGCCTCCCGGACGAGCCCGGCGACCCGGCGGGCCAGCGCGGGCGTGGTGACGTCGGTGAGCGTGCGCAGGGCCTCCCCGGCGTCCGGGCGCTGCAGCCGGGCGCGGAAGGCCTCCAGGACCCGGTCGGGGGCGGTCGTGAGCGCGGGGACCAGCGCACTGGGCGGGAACTGGGGGTCGCCGGCCGCGAAGTGCCGTAGCGCCTGCGGGAGATGGCGGGCACGCGTGCGTGGATCCCGTACGAGCAGGGCGAGCGCGCCGCCGTGCAGGGTGCAGTCGGCGGGGCGGGCGAGCAGGGCCAGGGCGGCGTAGCGCAGCAGTTCGTGGTCGGCCTCGGTGCGCACGTGCGGGGCGGCGCGCAGGCCGTATGCCACCGCCGCCACCCGCCGCGCCGGCCGCTCGTCGTGCGCCCACCGGTCGACGGCCCGGCACACGGCCGACGGCTCGTCCTCGGCCAGCACCGCGAGCAGCTCGTCGGCCCGCCGGTGCGCGCTGCCGACGAGGACCTCGGCGAGGTCGTCCAGGGCCCGGTGCCGGTGGGTGTGCAGCAGCGCCTGGGCGGCCTTCGCGACGGTCGCGTGCGGGGTGGCGGGCAGCGGTCGTTCGTCGTCGAACCAGTGGGTGAGGTGTCGTTGTACGACGGTGGGGTCGGCGGCGAGCAGTCCGGCGGCGGCGTCCAGGTAACGCGGGCCGGGCTCCTGCGGGGGGCCGTCGGCGAGGACGAGCCGGCGGAGCAGGTCGAAGCGGAGGTCCTGCGGGAGCGGCAGGGCGGTCCAGAAGTCGGGGCCGAATTCCGTGGGTGCGGGGCGGTCCTGGTGCCGCCGGGCCACGATCCGGTCGGTGAGCAGGCGTAGGACGGCCGTGTACGGCATCGCGTCGGGGACGCGCCGCAGGACCTCGGCGAGCAGGCGGGCCGCCCACCAGGAGTGCGGGTCGGCGTCGAGCGCGTCGACCAACTCCTCCAGGCGGTGGGCGAGTTGGAGCGTGCCGTGCTGGCGGGCGACGAGCAGCAGGGCCTGGACGACGGGGCCGATGCGGTGGTGGGGGACGGGGAGGGCGTGCCGCTTCGCGGGCGGGTCGGTGCGGTGGCGATGGACCAGGGCGCGGAGGGCCTCGTCCAGGTCCAGGTGCATGCCCTGGATCCAGTCGGCGAGTTCCTCGTGGGCGAAGCGGTAGCCGTTGCCGGCGGGGACGAGAAGGCCCTCGGTGAGGACGGCGGACGCCCAGCCGGTGCCGCCGAGCCGCGCGGGGGCCTGTCCCCAGGGGAACACCGCCTCGAACGACGCCCGGTCCAGCTCGCCCTGGCCGGGGCCGAGGCTGCGGCGGGCGGCCTCGTGGACCTGGCCGGAGACCTTGGCGGCGAGGCGGCGTACGGCGGTGCCGCGCAGACCGTTGTCGGCGGCCAGGCGTACGGCGATGCGGAGGCACATCAGGTCGAGGTGGGCCTCGAAGATCTCATGGCGGTCGACCTGGGCATCCGGGGTGTCGGGGAGGGCGGCGCGGATCTCGGAGAGCAGGCGGAGGGTGAGGGGGTGGCGGGCGTCGGTATCGGTGAGGGCGCCCTCGGGGATGCGGTAGCGTCCGCGGGCTTGGCGGGCCTCGTCCTCGCTGAGGTCGCCTAGGTGCACGCAAGGCGTTTCTTCGCCCCCGCCGCCCCTACCCGTCCCGTCCCTGGGGGCTGCCGCCCCCAGACCCCCGCTTTCGGCCTGGACGGCCTCGTCCTCAAGCGCCGGACGGGCTGAAGTACCGTACCCGGCGCCCTCCCAGTGCTCCTCCCTGCACGCCACCACCAGCCGCGCCCCCGTCTCCCCCAGCCACTTCGCCGTCCCGGCCGTCCACTCCGCGAGGCGGTGGGCCAGGACCGGTGGCATCTCCTCGGGGCCGTCGAGGAGGAGCAGGAGGGGGCGGCCGGTGGTGTGGGCGAGCCGGGCCAGGCAGTCCGGGGTGATGTCGCCGAGGTCCGCGGGGACGGCGGATTCGGAGGCGGCTACGATGCGGGCGGCCCGGGTCAGCGCACGGCTCGCCGCGTCCGCGACCGAGCTGTCGTCGTCCTTGAGGTCGGCGCCGCGCAGCCAGAGGGTGGGGGCCGGTTCGGGGCTCCGGTTGCGGCGGGCGGCGAGGGCCGCGAGTTCCGTCGTACGGCCGCTGCCCGGCGGGCCGACGAGGCCGAGGACGGAGGCGGGGCCTTCGACGAACGCGGCGAACTCCCTTGCCGTGGCGGCCCGTTCGACCGGCTCCACGGCGTCAGCCCGGCCCACGTAACCCGCGAGGATGCCCGGCGGACCGTCCTGGCCCACCGAGGTGGCGGTCAGTTCCAGTACACCGGCGAGGTTGAGGTCGGCGCCGTACGCGGGCACCGTCGCCGCGTTCTCGGCGAGCAGGTCGGCGAGCGGACCGGCGGCGGCCGGGCGGAGCGGGACCGCGAAACCGGCGTCGCGCCGACCGCTCTGCAGCGCGGTGCCGAGTACGGCGACCACGGCACCGGTCGTGGCGTCGAGCACCGGTCCGCCGGCCGCCCCGCCGCCCAGCCGCAGCGCGTCCCGGCCTGCCGTGCCGATCGCCAACTCCAGGGCGTCGTCGAGGAGATGGAAGCGGTCCGTGGCGGTGTAGGTGACGGACGCCGCGCCCAGCACCCGCGCCTCGCGCCAGCAGCCCGCGGCGATCCGGACGTACGTGCCGCTCTCGGCCCCGTCCCGCGCGGTGACGGGCAGCGGATCCACCCCGAGGCCCTCCGTCCGTACGAGAGCCAGGTCCAGATCGGGCAACGGGGTCACCGCGTCGGCGGTCACGACACAACTCCGGTCGCCCGCGGCGTGCAGGACGAGCCGGGGCAGACCGTCGACGGTCTCGTGGCTCGTGATCACGGTCCCGCGATGATCGGCCACGAACCCCGTCCCACGGGGCCGCCCGGCCAGATCATGGATCCGCACGAGATCCTCGTCCCGACCGGGTTCCTGCCGCGGCCTCTCCTCACCGGGACGCTGCCGACCACGGGCATGCCGGGAACGGTCGTCGCGCGGCCCATCACCGGGGCTCCGCCGACCCCGGACACGCCCGGAACCGTCATCGCGCGCAGCATCATCGCGGCCCGAACCCGGTCCCTCACCGGACTGCCCCAGACCTCGCCGAGACCGGTCATCGCGCGGCCCATCACCGCCAGGCTCCTCACCCGGGCTCCACCGACCCCGGACACGCCGAGAACCGTCATCGCGCGCAGCATCATCGCGGCCCGAACCCAGTCCCTCACCGGACCGCGCCTGACCACACCGAGACCGGTCATCGCGCGGGCCATCACCGCCAGGGTCCTCGCCGGGGTTCCGCCAGCCCCGGGCACGCCGAGAACCGTCATGGCGGACCGAACCCTGTCCTTCACCGGACTGCCCCCGACCCCGCCGAGACCGGTCATCGCGCCGAGCCTCGCCGCCAGGGTCCTCGCCGGAGTCCCACGGCCCCCGCACATCCCGGAAGCGGTCGTCGCGTGCACCGTCGCTGTCAGCATCCCACCGGCCCCGCACATCCCCGGAACCGGCGTCCTGCGCGGCCTCATCGCCGGCCCGCCCCCGCGGCATCCGCGCGGCGTCGTCCGGTGTGCGACGGTCGTCTCCGCTCCGCGGGCCCCGTCCCGCCATGGTCGAACCTCCCGCCGTGCACCTGCCGTGTCTTCGACGGTAGGTGCGTGGTGATCGGCGGGACAGATCGTGTGGTGAAAGCGCCCCCTTCCGCTCCCCCGGTTCACTCCGAGCGCCTGCCCGGACGGGTGAAGGGAGGGGGGCGGGTGGATACACCCTAAGGGTGGGGGAACCGAGGGGGACCGTGGAGCGGCGGCAGCGACGACCCCGTGATCGCCGCTCCACGGGCGGATGCAGCGCGTGTGTCAGCCGAAGACGGCCAGGCTCTTCGCCTTGCCCTTGTGTTCCTCGACGAGCGCGAGGAAGCGGCCCTCGGGGTCGAAAACGGCCACGGTGCCACGGCCCGCGTACTCCTCGGGCATCTCCAGGCGTACGCCGTTCAGCAGCAGCTTGGCCCGCCTGGCATCCACGTTCCAGCGCGGGAACGCGGCCGCGGCGGCGTCGGCGATCGGCATCACCGTCAGCTCCTGCTGGAGCTGGTCCAAGGTCCTGGCGGAGTCCAGCTTGTACGGGCCAACGCGGGTGCGGCGCAGCGCAGTCAAGTGACCGCCCACGCCCAGGTCGGCGCCGAGGTCGCGGGCCAGGGCCCGGATGTAGGTGCCGGAGGAGCAGACCACCGATACGACCAGGTCGAGGACCGGGGTGCCGTCCTCGGCCACGGCGTTCCGGACGTCGTACACCGCGAAGGAGGAGACCGTGACGGGCCGCGCGGGAATCTCGAACTCCTCGCCCTCCCGCGCCCGCTTGTAGGACCTGACCCCGTCGATCTTGATGGCGCTGACCTTGGACGGCACCTGCATGATGTCGCCGCTCAGCTTGGCGATCCCGGCGTCGACGGCCTCGCGGGTGACCTTCGAGGCGTCCACCGACCCCGTGATCTCGCCCTCTGCGTCGTCGGTCAGGGTCGTCTGGCCGAGCCGGATCGTGCCCAGGTACTCCTTCTCGGTCAGCGCGAGGTGCCCGAGGAGCTTGGTCGCCTTCTCGACGCCGAGGACGAGCACGCCCGTCGCCATGGGGTCGAGCGTGCCGGCGTGGCCGACGCGGCGGGTCCTGGCGATCCCGCGCATCTTGGCGACCACGTCGTGCGAAGTGAAGCCCGACGGCTTGTCGACGATGACAAGCCCGTCGGGCGTCTGGTTCTTCTGGGTCATTCGGCGGCGTCGTCCGTCTCGTCGTCCTCGCCCGGCTTCTTGTACGGGTCCGCCTCACCGGCGTAGGCGGCACCGGCCGAGACCTCGCGCACCTTCTCGTCGGACTGGTGCGCCTTGTCGAGGAGGTCCTCGATGGTCTTGGCGGTGTCCGGCAGCGCGTCGGCCACGAAGGTCAGCGTCGGCGTGAACTTCACGCCCGCGGCCTGACCGACCGCGGAGCGGAGCACGCCCTTGGCGCTCTCCAGCCCGGCGGCCACAGCCGCCCGCTCCTCGTCGTCGCCGTACACCGTGTAGAAGACGGTCGCCTCCCTCAGGTCCCCGGTGACCCGGGTGTCCGTGATGGTGACGTGCGAGCCGAGCCGCGGGTCCTTGATCCCGCGCTGCAGCTTCTGGGCCACCACCTCTCGGATGAGGTCCGCCAGCCTCTTGGCACGCGCGTTGTCGGCCACTGGTCCGTCTCCTTAAGTGTCTTGCTTCTTGCTTCAGTCTTCGTCGCTGTGGAGTCTGCGTCGAACCGAGAGCAGTTCCACCTCGGGTCGCCCGGCGACCAGCCGCTCGCAGCGGTCCAGTACGTCGGCGAGGTGTCCCGTGTCCCCGGAAACCATCGCGAGCCCGATCTCGGCCCTGCGGTGGAGGTCCTGGCTGCCCGTCTCCGCCGCGCTCACCGCGTACCTGCGCTGGAGCTCGGCCACGATCGGACGGACGAGAGAGCGTTTCTCCTTGAGCGAGTGGACGTCGCCGAGGAGGAGATCGAAGGACAGAGTCCCCACATACATGTGTGTATCCGGATGTCCCGCCGGTTCGGGGTATGGGCGCCACGCTTCGACGCCGATACGGGAACCGTACACGCAACGGCCGGGGCCGATCGACGGATATTCACTCCGCCGATCGGCCCCGATCGCGTGCTACGACAATCAGCCGCGCGGCTTCTCGCGCATCTCGTACGTCGCGATGACGTCGTCGACCTTGATGTCGTTGAAGTTGCCGAGGTTGATACCGCCCTCGAACCCTTCGCGGATCTCGGTGACGTCGTCCTTGAAGCGACGCAGACCGGAGATGTTGAGGCTCTCCGCGATGACCTTGCCGTCGCGGACGAGGCGCGCCTTGGTGTTGCGCTTGACCTCTCCCGAACGGACCAGGACACCGGCGATGTTGCCCAGCTTGGACGACTTGAAGACCTCGCGGATCTCCGCCGTGCCGAGCTCGACCTCCTCGTACTCCGGCTTGAGCATGCCCTTGAGGGCCGCCTCGATCTCCTCGATGGCCTGGTAGATCACCGAGTAGTACCGGACGTCGACGCCCTCGCGCTCCGCCATCTGCGCCGCGCGGCCCGCAGCGCGGACGTTGAAACCGATGACGATGGCGTCGGAGCCGGTCGCCAGGTCGATGTCCGACTCGGTGACCGCACCCACACCGCGGTGCAGGACGCGGATGTCGACCTCTTCGCCGACGTCGAGCTGGAGCAGCGAGGACTCGAGAGCCTCCACCGAACCGGACGCGTCGCCCTTGATGATGAGGTTGAGTTCCTGCACCAGACCGGCCTTGAGGGCCTCGTCCAGGTTCTCCAGGGAGAACCGGACACCCCGGCGGGCGAAGTTGGCGTTGCGCTCGCGCGCCGCCCGCTTCTCGGCGATCTGACGTGCCGTGCGGTCCTCGTCGACAACCAGGAAGTTGTCGCCGGCGCCCGGGACGTTGGTGAGACCGAGGACGAGGACCGGGGTCGAGGGACCCGCCTCTTCCACGTTGTCGCCCTTGTCGTCGAGCATCGCGCGGACACGGCCGTACGCGTCGCCGACCACCATGGTGTCGCCGACCCGCAGGGTGCCTCGCTGGACCAGGACGGTCGCGACGGCGCCGCGGCCACGGTCCAGGTGGGACTCGATCGCAATACCCTGCGCGTCCTGCTCCGGGTTGGCCCGCAGGTCGAGCGAGGCGTCCGCGGTGAGGACCACGGCCTCCAGCAGGCTCTCGATGTTGAGGCCCTGCTTGGCGGAGATGTCGACGAACATCGTGTCGCCGCCGTACTCCTCGGCCACCAAACCGAACTCGGTGAGCTGACCGCGCACCTTGGTCGGGTCGGCACCCTCGACGTCGATCTTGTTGACCGCGACCACGATCGGCACGTCGGCCGCCTTGGCGTGGTTCAGCGCCTCGATCGTCTGGGGCATCACACCGTCGTTGGCCGCCACCACGAGGATCGCGATGTCGGTCGACTTGGCACCACGGGCACGCATGGCGGTGAACGCCTCGTGACCCGGGGTGTCGATGAAGGTGATCTTGCGCTCTTCGTCGTTGACCTGAGTCGTGACCTGGTACGCACCGATGTGCTGCGTGATACCGCCGGCCTCGCCCGCGACGACGTTCGTCTTGCGGATGGTGTCGAGGAGGCGGGTCTTACCGTGGTCGACGTGACCCATGACGGTCACGACCGGCGGACGCGCGACGAGGAACTCCTCGCCACCCTCGTCCTCGCCGAACTCGATGTCGAAGGACTCGAGCAGCTCGCGGTCCTCCTCCTCGGGGCTGACGATCTCGAGGATGAAGTTCATCTCGTCCGCGAGGAGCTTCAGCGTCTCGTCGGAGACGGACTGCGTGGCAGTGACCATCTCGCCGAGGTTCATCATCACGCCGACGAGCGACGCCGGGTTGGCGCCGATCTTCTCGGCGAAGTCGGTGAGGGACGCACCACGCGACAGGCGGACGGACTGTCCGTTGCCGCGCGGCAGCATCACGCCGCCGACCGACGGGGCCTGCATGGCCTCGTACTCCTGGCGCCTCTGCCGCTTCGACTTGCGACCACGACGTGCGGGACCGCCGGGACGACCGAAGGCGCCCTGCGTGCCACCACGGCCACCCGGACCACCGGGACGACCGCCGAAGCCGGGACGACCGCCGCCGCCACCACCGGGACCACCGGGACGACCGGCGAAACCGCCGCCACCGCCACCGGGACCACCGGGACGACCGGCGAAACCGCCGCCACCGCCACCGGGACCACCGGGACGACCGGCGAAGCCGCCACCGCCGCCACCGGGACGACCGCCGCCACCGCCACCGGGACGACCGCCACCGCCACCGCCGGGACCGCGGCCGCCGGGGCCACCGCCACCGGGACGCGGACCGGCAGCCGGACGCTGCGGCATCATGCCGGGGTTCGGACGGTTACCGCCGGGGCCGCCGCCGGGACGCGGGCCGCCACCCTGCGGGCGGGGCATGCCGCCCGGGGTCGGACGGGAGCCGCCCGGAGCCTGCGGACGGGGACCGCCCGACGCGCCCTGGGGACGGGGACCGCCCTGGCCTGCGCCCTGCGGACGCGGAGCGCCGCCGGGAGCACCGGGGCCACCCTGGCCGCCGGGACGCGGGGCGCCGCCCGGACGGGGCGCCTGCGGGCGCGCCATGCCGGTGGAGCCACCAGAGGTGAAGGGGTTGTTGCCCGGACGGGGACCGGCCGGACGGGAGCCCGGACGCGCGGCCTGACCACCCGGACGCGGAGCGCCGGGACGGTCGCCACGGTCACCGCGACCCTGGCCGCCCTGGCCGGGACCGGCCGGACGGGAGCCCGGACGCGGAGCCTGGCCGGCCGGACGCGGAGCGCCCGGACGGGCGCCGGAGCCACCGGAACCACCAGAGGCGGCCGGGGCTGCCGGTGCGGCGGGAGCCGCCGGGGGTGCCGTGAACTCGGGCGCGGTCGGCGCCGGGGACACCGGGGCGGGCCGCGGCGCGGGCCTCGGGCCCGGGGTGGGACGGGAGCCGGAGGAGGCCGGCGCGGCGGGAGCCGCGGGCTTCTCGGCGGCGGCCGGCTTGGGGGCCGGCGGGCGCGGGGCGGCCGGACGGGCTGCCTGCGCGGGAGAGGGGGCTGCCGGACGTGCCGGGGCAGCCTTGCGTGCGGAAGCGGGCTTGCCGCCTCCGTTGCCCTGCTGGAGGGCGTCCGTCAACTTACGGACGACGGGCGCTTCGATGGTCGAAGACGCCGAACGGACGAATTCACCGAGTTCTTGGAGCTTGGCCATGACGACCTTGCTCTCCACCCCGAACTCCTTGGCGAGTTCGTATACCCGGACCTTAGCCACTTCGCTCCTTTTAGGTCCGGGTGCATCCGGACCGTCGCTACTTCATGGGCGTACTCATCGCGTGCTCATCGAGTGCTCATCGCAATCTCGACCTACTTCCAACTCGCGGGGTACCAGGGCCGCACGGGGTTCCGTGCGACGCTCCTTACTGTGTTGCCTGCTCAGCAACGGTTGCCTGCTCGACGTATCGGCGCAACGTCTTTGTGTCGAGCGCTCCCGGGGCGCGCAGCGCCCGTGTGAACGCCCGACGGCGTACCGCCAGGTCGAGACAGACCAGGGCGGGGTGCACATACGCACCCCGGCCGGGCAGCGTACCGCGATCATCGGGGACGCATTCGCCCTCGACCGCCACGATGCGCAGCAAGTCCTTCTTGGCCGCTCGCTCCCGGCACCCCACACAGGTGCGCTCAGGGCATGCGCGGGCTCGCGTCCGGCCAGACACTCTTAAGTCTACCTCCCCGCACCGACCTCACCCCTTTGGGGGAAAAATCGAACGGCTGTTGTCGTGATCTAAGCCACCTGCGGCCGAGATCTATTCCCCGGGCTGGTCGGACGGCTGTTCGGTGTCCGGACGGATGTCGATCCGCCAGCCGGTCAGCCGGGCCGCGAGGCGGGCGTTCTGCCCTTCCTTGCCGATCGCCAGCGACAGCTGGTAGTCCGGCACCGTCACGCGCGCGGAGCGGGCCGCGAGGTCCACGACCTCCACCTTGGAGACCCGGGCCGGCGAGAGGGCGTTCGCCACCATCTCGGCCGGGTCGTCCGACCAGTCGACGATGTCGATCTTCTCGCCGTTCAGCTCACCCATGACATTGCGCACCCGGCCGCCCATGGGGCCGATGCAGGCGCCCTTGGCGTTCAGGCCGCTGCGGGTGGAGCGGACGGCGATCTTCGTGCGGTGACCGGCCTCGCGGGCGATGGCGGCGATCTCGACGGAACCGTCGGCGATCTCCGGCACCTCGAGCGCGAAGAGCTTCTTCACCAGGTTGGGGTGCGTGCGGGACAGGGTCACGGACGGACCGCGGACACCCCTCGCCACTCGTACGACGTACGACCGAAGCCGCATCCCGTGCTGATACGTCTCACCGGGGACCTGCTCCTGCACCGGCAGGATGGCCTCCAGCTTGCCGATGTCGACGAGCACGTTCTTCGGGTCGCGGCCCTGCTGGACCATGCCCATGACGATGTCGCCCTCACGCCCCGCGTACTCGCCGAGCGTCGCGTCGTCCTCGGCGTCGCGCAGGCGCTGCAGGATGACCTGCTTGGCCGTGGTGGCGGCGATACGGCCGAAGCCGGACGGGGTGTCGTCGAACTCGCGGGCCTCCTGGCCCTCTTCGAGGTCCTCGGGGTCCTCCTTCGCCCACACCGTCACGTGGCCGGTTTCCCGGTTGAGCTCCACGCGCGCGTGGCGGCGGCTTCCCTCGGTGCGGTGATAGGCGATGAGGAGGGCCGACTCGATCGCCTCGACCAGCAGGGGGAAGGAGATCTCCTTCTCCCGTACCAAGCCCCGCAGGGCACTCATGTCGATGTCCACGGCTACGCCTCCTCCTCTTCCTTCATGTCTGTGTTGTCGCTGTTGTCGTTGGCCTTGCGGTTGAACTCGACCTGGACGCGCGCCTTGTCGATGTCGCCGAAGGCGATGCGGCGGGCGGTTGCCTTACGGCCCTTCACTCCCGGCACTTCCAGATCGAGGCCATCGTCGTCCACGGCGAGGATGCGGGCGACCAGTTCGCCGCCCTCGTGCAGCTGGAACTTCACCAGCCGGTCCGTGGCGCGTACGTAGTGGCGGCGCTCCGTGAGGGAGCGCTCGGCGCCCGGGGTCCCGACCTCGAGGGTGTACTCACCCGCACCCATCGCGTCCGTCTCGTCGAGCTTCGCCGAGAGCGCGCGGCTCACATCGGCGACCTGGTCCAGGTCCGCACCGGTGTCCGAGTCGACGACGACGCGCAGCACCCGCTTGCGTCCGACGGAGTCCACGGCGATCTCTTCGAGATCCAGTCCCTGGGAGGTGACGAGCGGTTCCAGAAGTTCTCGCAGCCTCTCGCTCTGGGTGGTGCTCATCCGGGTGACTCCTCGGCCGCGTGTGCTGTTGTGGGTAGGTCGCGTGTCTGGTCAAAGGGTATCCGCTCCCGGGGGGTGTTGCCGTCCACGTGCGCCTCCGGCGGTGGGGCCGGGCGCCCTCGAGCTCGGGGGCTGTGGTTCGTGGGCGGGTGCGGGTTGTGTGGGGCTGGTCGCGCCCACGCGGCGGAGCCGCATATCGATACGGCCCCGCGCCCCTGGGTGGGTTGCCGCGAGGGCGACGGGATGCGCGGGTACCGTGATCACCAGCGGGGCCGTCTTCCCGCCCGTGTGTTCGTACGAGCTCCCCGAGGACGTCCGCCGTGCCGTACCCCCCGCCGCCGCGCACCCCCTCGGGGCCGCGCAGAAGATCTCTCCTCGCCTCGGCCGCCGGGGCCGCCCTGCTGACGGGCTGCTCCGACGGGTCCGGCCCCACCTCCGCCGGCGGCAGCCCGTCGGCCGCCGAACGGGCACGCGCGCGTGCGGCCCGCGACAGCCAGGGGCTGGCCGAGCGGTACGACGCCGTTCTCGCCGCGTATCCGACGCTGGCGGAGCGGCTGCTGCCGCTGCGGGCGGAGGTCGTACGGCACGCGGAGGCGTTCGGCGGGGCCGGCAAGCCCTCGGCCACGGCGTCCGGGCCCTCGCCCTCGCCCTCCGCTTCCCCGTCGGCCGTCGTGCCGGCGACCGAGAAGGACGCGCTCGCCGAGCTCGCCGCCGCCGAGCGGGCCCTCGCGGACCGGCGTGCGAAGGCGCTGCTCGACGTTCCGGGCGAGCTGGCCCGGCTGCTGGCCTCGGTGACGGCGGCCGGTGCGGCGCACGCGTATCTGCTGACGGAGGGGGCGAAGTGAAGGACCAGGAGCTCAGGGATCAGGAACTGAAGGCCCTCCAGGCGGCGCTGGCCGCCGAGCACGCGGCGGTGTACGGCTACGGCGTCGTCGGTGGCCGGATCCGCGAGGACCGGCGCACGGAGGCGAAGGCCGCGTACGACGCCCATCGGGCACGGCGGGACGCCCTGGTGCGCGAGGCGCGGGACCTGGGTGGGACGCCGGTGGCCGCGGCGGCGGGGTACGCGCTGCCCTTCCCGGTGCTGGACTCGGCCGCGGCCGTCCGGCTGGCCGCCGAGCTGGAGGACCGGGTGGCCGGGGTGTACTCCGACCTGGTGCGGGCAGCCGAGGGCGAGCGGCGGGGCCTGGCCGCCGCGGCACTGCGGGAGGCCGCGGTGCGGGCGGTGCGCTGGAGCGGCGAGAGCGTAGCCTTCCCTGGGCTTGCCGAGCGGGCGGCCACCGCCTCGGCCTCGCCGGCACCCACGGCGTAACGCGTACTGGAAGGGAACAACTCGCGCATGGTTTTCGCACCGCCGCAGCGTCTGGTCAGGGCGCTCGGTGAGACGGCACCGGACGGTGACGACTGGTTGGAGAAGCTGCCCGAGGCAGCTCAACAGGCCGTCGCGCTACGCGAGTTGACCGTGGAGCGGGTGCAGGTGCCCGGCGGGCGCAGCAGCCTGGTCGTGCTGGTGCGGCGGCCGGACGGGACGCCCGCCGTGCTCAAGCTGGCCCCGTCCCGGGCCCGCCCGGAGAGCGAGCGGGCCGCGCTCGCGCACTGGGGCGGTCTGGGTGCCGTACAGCTGCTCGAGGAGCCGCCCGTTGAGGGCGTGCTGCTGTTGGAGCGGCTGCATCCGGATGTGTCCGTGCGGTCGCTGCCCGAGGCGAAGGCGCTGCTGGAGGCGGCGGGGACGTTGCGGCGGCTGTGGGTGGAGCCGCCCGGAGAGCATGTTTTCGAGACCGTGGCAGAGCGGACCGGGCGGCAGGCCGAGCTGATGCGGGGCGCGGCCGCGGAGGCTGCGGCACTGGTGAGCGCGGCTCTCGACGCGCGTGAGGAGCTGTTGGCCGCGCCGCCTGAGCGGCGGTTGCTGCACGGGACGTTTCGGCAGAGCAAGGTGCTGGCGGGTGAGCGGTCTCCCTGGCTGGCCGTGGGGCCGGATCCCGTGGTCGGGGAGTGTGCGTTCGATCTCGCGCGGCTGGTGCGGGATCGGGTGGAGGATCTGATCGCCACGGCGTCGGGGGCGGCGACTACCCGGCGGCGGGTGAAGCGGCTTGCGGAGTCGCTGGAGGTGGATCAGGAGCGGTTGCGGGGGTGGACGTTGTTCCGGGCCGTGGAGTCGGGGGTTCGGGCGCTTCGGGTGGGGCGGCCTCGGGATGCGGAGCTGTTGCTCGAATTCGCCGGGTGGCTTTGAGTTCGTTGTCGGGTGCGGGTCCGTTGTGGCTGGTCGCGCCCACGCGGCGGAGCCGCACATCGATACAGCCCCGCCCCTTAGGTTGGCTGCCTCACCCTGAGTTTGAGAGCGAGGGCCGGGCAGTCGGACGCTGCTCTGCGGGCTCGTTTGATCGTTCCGGTGGGAACTGGGGTGCCCTCGACCAGCGGGTAGCCCCACTCGTCCAGCGTGATGCGCTCCGGGAGGAGTTCCGCGCACAGGCCGTGGCCCTCGCAGGCGGTCCAGTCGATGTCGATGCGCTGCTCCACGTCAGTTCTCCTCCGGTATGGGCAGCAGGGGTGCGGCGTCGGTCGCGGTGCACAACCCGCTTGCGTGAATGTCGAGTTCGGTGGCGAAGGTCGTCAGGGCGGAGCGGACCAGGCGGACCGTGCCGTCGGGGTGGTGGCAGGCGCCGCGGCCCTCGACGAGGCCGGCCCAGCGGGCGACGTCGTCGCGGGTGGTGCCCTGGGGGCCGGGTGCGGCGAGCGTCCGGAAGGCGGCGGCGATACGGGGCAGACCGTTGAGGCAGGGGCCGCACTGGCCGGCCGACTGGAGGGCCAAGTAGCGCAGCACGCGGGCGGTTTCGGCGAGGCCACAGCGGTCGGCGGGGAGTGCGGCGAGTACACCGGCGCCCATGTTCGCGGCATCCAGGCCGAGTTGAGCCGCCTCCGCGACCGGGACCCAGGTGCCGTGGTAGCCGCCGACCAGGACGGCCGACATGCCGTGCAGCGGCACCAGCCGCGCGAGCGGCATGCCGAACGGGGCTTCCACGACCCGGACTTCACGCCCCGGCACATGCACCGTGCACAGCGCGCTGCCGGGCTGGGCCGGGGTGCCGGCGCTGCGGAACCAGTCGGCGCCGTAGCGGGCGACCAGCGCGAGGTGGGCGAGGGTCTCGACGTTCTGGACGAGGGTCGGGGCCCGGTTCACTCCGCGTTCGCGCACGGGAGGGCTCTTGTACGTCGGGAGCGCGGCGCCTCCGCCGACGTACTGCACGAGGGCCGAGGACTGGCCGGACAGGAACCGCTTCGACAGCCGTAGGACCTTCACGGGGACGGGGTCGCGACGGTGGGCGAGGGCCGACTCCAGGTAGGACGCGCCGTCCTCCACGGCCAGGTGCGCCTCCTTCGCGCCGGTCACCGCGGCGGCCACCTGGATGCCGTCCAGGACGAGGTGGGGCGACAGTTGCAGCAGCGTCCTGTCCTTGCGGCTCGCGGGCTCGCCCTCGGCGCCGTTGGCGACGACGACGGGACTGCGGCCGGTACGGCGGCCCGCCTCGGCGACCGAGACCAGCTTGCGGTAGACGGGGAACGCGGCCCCGCCGCGGCCGGTGAGGCCGGATTCGGCGACCGTACGGAGCAGGGCGTCCGGATCGCCGTACGGCAGAGCGCCGTAGCGCTGCTCGTGGGTGGGGAGGTCGGCCGGGGCGCCGCCGGGGGCGAGCAGCCGGGGGGACATGTAGACGTCCGGGAAGGTCATGGTCACGGTCGGGCTCCTTCGGCCGTGCGGAGGAGGGCGGCGGGGGTGTGGCGGGCGGCGCGGGCGGAGTGCGCGATCCGGATGCCGAAGGCGGCGACCACCGCGGCCACGCAGGCGACAGTCAGCCAGGTCATCCAGTCGGTGCCGGTGTCCGTGCCGATGCCGATGCCGTGGACCAGGGCGACCGGCCAGGAGGCGTACGCCAGCCAGTGCACGGCTCGCCAGGCGCGGTGACCGATGCGTTCCCGCAGGAGGCTGGTGATCACGACCGCGAGCATCAGGTCGAAGGCGACCGTGCCGAGGCCGAGCCACAGGGGCTGATAGTCGGAGGCGAAGGGGACGATCGCGTCGAGGACGGTGATGTTGACGTAGCCGTCGACGATCGCCGTGGTGATGTGGAGGGCCAGGAAGGCGGTGGCGGAGAGGGAGAGGGTGCGGTGGAGGGAGACGGTGCCGAAACGGGGCAGGCCCGGGATCTTGCCGCGGAGCCTTACGGCTGTGCCGAGCAGGACCACAACGGTGAAGAGGACGAGGCAGACGGCACCCGTTGCCCGGTTGGCGTACCAAAGGGTTTCGGAGGTCATTCGGCGGTCCCCCGGTGGGGGCTGGGCGCGCCCCGCGGCGGAGCCGCTGATCGACACAGCCCCGCGCCTCTCAGGTCGGTCGGCCAGCCCGGCGTTGTGACGATCAGGCCTTCCTGGCTCACCAAGCGTGCCGGCAGCCCCTGCCTCGTCAGCCAGCGTTCCGCTCCCGCGCCCTTCACCAGGGCCGCCGTGGTCGCCGCGTTGGCTTCCGCGCAGCTACTGGCCGCGACCGAGACCGTGCGCCACGGGGAACGGACGGGCAGGCCGGTGCGGGGGTCGACGATGTGGTGGAGGTCGTGGCCGCCGCGGCGCCAGTTGCGGGCGGCCGTACCGGATGTGGCGAGGCCTCCGCTGTACAGGCCGACCGTGGCGTACGGGCCCTGCGCGGGCGTCTCCCCGACCGAACCGGTGACGTCCTGGACGCGGATCTGCCAGCCGCCCGCCGGGGGCTCGCCCGCGACGGCCGTGTCGCCGCCGAGGCTCACCAGGACGCCGCAGCCCGCGGCCCGGGCCAGCATGGTCGCGACCCTGTCGGCGGCCCAGGCCTTGGCGGTGGCGCCGAGGTCGAGGCGGACGCCGACCGGGACGGTGACCGTGCCGGTCTCGCGGTCCAGCCGGACGCGCCGCCAGCCCGGGGCGCGTTTCACCGTCAGCCGTACCGGGCGGTCGTCCTCCCGGACGAGGGTGAAGTCGCGGTCGTAGCCGATCGCCTCCATCGCCGAGCCGACCGTCGGGTCGACCGTGCCGTCCGTGGCCTCGGCGGCGTGCAGCGCCACGGCGAGCGCTTCCGCGAGGAGCGGGCTGACGCGGACCGGGCGGCCCTCCGCCGCGTCGAGTGCGACGAGTTCGGAGTCCGTGCGGAAGCGGCTGCAGGCCGCGTCGACCTCGGCCAGGTGCCGGGCCAGGAGCAGATTGCAGGAGTCCAGCAGGGCCGGGTCGGTGACGACCAGCCGGACGGTCGTGCCGAGGGCACGCCAGTCGGCGGCGGCCGTCGTGCGCGGGGGTGTGGTGGCGGTGGTCATCACGACGCCCCCGAGGTGGAGTCGGTGGAACCGCCGGAGGAGGAGGTGAGGCCGGAGGAGGAGTCCGTGGAGGAGCTGTCGGTCGAGCTGCTGCTCGACGACGAGCTGCCCGAGGAGGACGAGGAGTCCGAGCTGTCCGAGGAGTCCGTGCTGCTGCTCTTGTCGGTGGAACTCGTGGAGCTCGTGGAGCTGCTGGAACTCGACGACGTGCTGCTGCTCGCCGTCGTCTCCGCGTCCGCCTGCATCGTGCCGACGAGCGCGAACACCCCCGCCGCCGCAGCGAGCGTGATCGCCGCCGCGGCCGCCGCCGTGCGCCGTGTTCCTCTGCGGACCAACGCGGCGGCGCCCCGCTCCCTGCCTCTGCCCCTGCTCTCCATGGCCGTACCCCTCCGTAGCCGTAGTGACGCTGTGTCACGCACTACGGTCGGGTACGGCCCTGAGAGAAGTCTGTGAGGCGTTTGTACGCCTCCACAGAACTCCCTGAGAGGTGCCTCTAAATCACGCCGTCAGGCGGGCGATCGCCTCGTCCACCGTCAGCTCCTCGCGCTCGCCGGTCCTGCGGTCCTTGAGCTCGACCACGCCCTCGCCCGCGCGACGGCCCGCCACCAGGATCTGCGGTACGCCCATCAGCTCGGAGTCCGTGAACTTCACGCCCGGGGACACGCCCGCCCGGTCGTCCACCAGGACGCGGACACCGGCCGCCGCCAGCTTCCCGGAGATGTCGAGGGCGAGCTCGGTCTGCAGGGCCTTGCCCGCGGCGACGACGTGCACGTCGGCCGGGGCGACCTCCTTGGGCCAGCACAGGCCCTTGTCGTCGGCGGACTGCTCGGCGAGGGCGGCGACCGCGCGGGAGACGCCGATGCCGTAGGAGCCCATGGTCACGCGGACCGGCTTGCCGTTCTGGCCGAGGACGTCGAGCTTGAGGGCGTCGGCGTACTTGCGGCCCAACTGGAAGATGTGGCCGATCTCGATGGCGCGGTCCAGCTTGAGGCCGGTGCCGCACTTCGGGCAGGGGTCGCCCTCCTGGACGACCACGACGTCGACGTACTCGTCGACCTCGAAGTCACGGCCCGCGACGACGTTCTTCGCGTGCGTGTGCTCCTTGTTGGCGCCGGTGATCCACGAGGTGCCGGGGGCCACGCGCGGGTCGGCGATGTACTTCACCTTCTCGCCCCGGCCCTGCGGGCCGACGTAGCCGCGGACCAGGTCCGGGCGGCCCGCGAAGTCCGCCTCGGTGACCATCTCGACGACGGCCGGGGCGAAGTGCGCCTCGACCTTGCCCAGGTCGACCTCACGGTCACCGGGCACGCCCACCGCGACGATCTCGCCGTCGACCTTCACGAGGAGGTTCTTCAGCGTGTCGGAGCCCTGGACGCCGAGGTGGGCGGCGAGGGTCTCGATGGTCGGGGTGTCGGGGGTGGGGATCTCCTCGAGAGCGGGCACGCCCTCGGCGTCCACCGACTTCAGC
Source organism: Streptomyces fulvoviolaceus (assembly GCF_000718165.1). Lineage (GTDB taxonomy): Bacteria > Actinomycetota > Actinomycetes > Streptomycetales > Streptomycetaceae > Streptomyces > Streptomyces fulvoviolaceus. Next base: position 94,742 of record NZ_JOEY01000014.1, read on the forward strand.
TCGTACGTGATCGCCTCGGTGTTGGCCGCGAAGTCGCAGTTCGGGCAGTCGGCGAAGGTGTCCTCGCCGGCCTCGGCGGGAGCGAGGAACTCCTCCGACTTGGAGCCGCCCATCGCGCCGGCGGTGGCGGCGCAGATGCGGTAGTCGAGGCCCAGGCGCTCGAACACCTTCTGGTACGCCTGGCGGTGCAGGGCGTAGGACTGGGCGAGGCCCTCGTCCTCGGTGTCGAAGGAGTACGAGTCCTTCATCAGGAACTCGCGGCCGCGCAGGATGCCCGCGCGGGGACGGGCCTCGTCACGGAACTTCGTCTGGATCTGGTAGAGGATGACCGGCAGGTCCTTGTAGGAGGACGTCTGGTCCTTCACGATCAGCGTGAAGATCTCCTCGTGGGTCGGGCCGAGGAGGTAGTCGCCGCCCTTGCGGTCCTGGAGGCGGAACAGCTCGGGGCCGTACTCGTCCCAGCGGCCGGTCGCCTCGTAGGGCTCGCGGGGCAGCAGGGCGGGGAGGCTGACTTCCTGGGCGCCGATCGCGTCCATCTCCTCACGGACGATCCGCTCCACGTTGGAGAGGACCTTCTTGCCGAGGGGCAGCCAGGACCAGATGCCGGCGGCGGTGCGGCGGACGTAGCCCGCGCGGACGAGGAGCTTGTGGCTGAGGACCTCGGCGTCCGCCGGGTCGTCGCGCAGCGTCTTCGCCATCAACTGGGACATGCGCTGGACCGGTGCGTTCGCCATGGTTCTCGTACTCCTGCCGGGAAAGGGTGATGGCTAGGAGGTTAGCCGTGCGTGCTGCGCCGGTGGAAATCCGTTATCGGCGGCGGAGCGGGAGGAGGGCGCCCATCACGGCGTACGGCTTCGGGGCGCTGGGGAAGAGGACCTGGCGGGCCAGGTCCTCGTAGCCGAGGGAGTGGTACAGGCCGCGGGCCGGGCTGTCGGTGTCGATCGCGGACAGGATCGAGCGGGGTTCGGCGGCGCCGTCGGTGATGGTGGTGATCAAAGCGCGGCCGATACCGCGGTTCTGGTAGCCGGGGTGGACGTGCAGCTCGGTGATCACGAAGGAGTCGTCGAGCCAGGCGTCGTGGCCCCGGGCGCGGAGGTAGGGCTCCACGACGGTGGACCACCAGTGGGCGCGGTCGTTCGGCATGCCGTAGACGAAGCCGACGAGGCGGCCTCCGGCGGTCGCGCCGAGCGCTCTCGCACCGGGGTGGGTCATGTGGCGCAGGACGATCTGGCGCCGTACGGCCACCTCGTCCGAGCCCAGTCCGAAAGCGACGGCCTGGACGGCTAGGGCCTCGTCGACGTGCGCAGACAGGTCCAGGGGGCCGATGACGAGGTCCATGGCGGGAGCGTACAGGGGGGTGGGTGGCTTCAGAACAGCACACTCATGAAGGCGCCGACCTCCTGGAAGCCCACTCGCCTGTACGTCCTTCTCGCCGGGGTGTTGAAGTCGTTCACGTAGAGGCTCACGACCGGGGCCACGTCCGCCAGGGCGTAGCGCAGGACCGCTGCCATGCCGGGGGCCGCCAAGCCCCTCCCCCGGTACTCCGGGGCCACCCACACGCCCTGGATCTGGCAGGCCCGGTCGGTCGCGGCGCCGATCTCGGCCTTGAAGGCGACCTTGCCCTGGTCGTCGAGGCGGGCGAAGGAGCGGCCGGAGCCGACGAGTTCGGCGACGCGGGCCTGGTAGAGGAGGCCGCCGTCGCCGGCCAGCGGGGAGACACCCACCTCCTCGGTGAACATCGCCACGCAGGCCGGCATGATCGATTCCATCTCGTCCTTGCGGATGCGGCGGACGTACGGATCGGCGGCGATGTCGGTGGGCATGCGGTCGGTGACCATGAGGGGCTGGCGGGAGCGGACCTCGCGGGCCGGACCCCAGCTGGGTTCCAGCAACTGCCAGAGCAGGGAGGTGGGTTCGGCGGGGCCGACGATGGAGGAGCAGCGGCGGCCGGCCCTGCGCGCCCGGTCGGCGAAGGCGCGGACGGCTCGCGGGGTGGCGCAGATCGGGACCAGGTTGGCACCGGCGTAGCAGAGGGACGTCAGCATGCCGCCCTCGTACCAGCCCCACATCTCGCCGCCCAGCCGCCACGGGTCGAGACCGGCGACCTGCACCCGTGACGTCACGAAGGCGTTGGCGACCGGCTCGCGGTCGAGAACGGCGAGCGCGGCGTCCAGGTCGCTCGGTTCGAGGACCCGGGAGGTCGTCTGGGTCAACACGGGCGGGGCCTCACACTAAGGTCTGCTGATCTCCGCACTGTACCTGCGGAAGCTGGGCCGTGCCGCCCCCTGTGGCACCGCTCGCTGGTCAGCGACCGTCGGCTCGGCGTCCCGTCCCTGGGGGCTGCCGCCCCCAGCCCCGCTTCGGCCCTGAAGGGGCCTCGTCCTCAAACGCCGGACGGGCTGAAATACACCGGCCGGCACCTGGAGGCCAAGCCCCCACCGGGTGGGTGGGGGTTCGGGATGGTCGCCGCCTCGTCCTCAAACGCCGGACAGGCTGGAATTGTGCCGACCGACGCCGGGACGCAGCGCCCCAGCGGGCGGGTGGGTATCAGGGACGGCGAGACTCCTCAAACGCCGGACAGGCTGGATTGCCGACCGACGCCGAGGAGTGCCGCGCCGGCGGGTGGGGGGCTCGGGACGGTGAGAGTCGTGTTCGAGCAGAAGGGCCGCCCCTCCCCTGACCGGTTCGGCTACCGGCGCTCAGCCGGTACAGCACGTTCCGGCGCAGGGGCCCCTCGGACACGCTCGGGTCGTCGAAGTCGTCGGCCGGGTTGTATGGCATGCCGAGGCGGCGCATCACGCCCTGGGGGCGGAGGTTGGCGGTGGTCGTGATCGCGAGGATCTCCGGGAGAGCGAGGTTCTCGAAACCGAAGCCAGGGCGGCGCGAGCGGCTTCCGTTGCGTGGCCGTGGCCCCAGGCCCGGCGGGCCAAGCGCTGGTGGGCCAGGCGCCGATGAGCCAGGCGCCGATGGGCCAAGCGCCGGTGGGCCTCGACACCGGTGCCGTCGCTTCCACCGCCCGCCGGCCCCAGCCGCGGTGTCGGGGCTGGGTGCCTACGAGCTCGGGGGTGTGAGGAGTTGGCGACTGCGGGTTCGTCGTGGCTGGTCGCGCCCACGCGGCGGAGCCGCAAATCGACACAGCCCCGCGCCCTTTCGTGGGGCCTGCGGCCCCTTCAGGGCCGACGGGGGTCCAGGGGGCGGTGCCCCCTGGTGGGGACTAGGCCGTCAGCCCGCGACCGACACCGACGGCTCGCCGGAGGCGATGCCCTCCGCCTCCATCTGCTCGGCGAGCTTCATGGCCTCCTCGATGAGGGTCTCCACGATCTTCGACTCGGGGACGGTCTTGATGACCTCGCCCTTGACGAAGATCTGGCCCTTGCCGTTGCCGGAGGCGACGCCGAGGTCGGCCTCGCGGGCCTCGCCGGGGCCGTTCACCACGCAGCCCATGACGGCTACCCGCAGCGGGACCTCCATGCCGGTCAGGCCCGCCGTGACCTCTTCGGCCAGCTTGTAGACGTCGACCTGGGCGCGGCCGCAGGACGGGCAGGAGACGATCTCCAGGCCGCGCTGCTTGAGGTTCAGGGACTCCAGGATCTGGTTGCCGACCTTGACCTCCTCGACCGGAGGAGCGCTCAACGACACCCGGATCGTGTCGCCGATGCCCTGGGAGAGGAGCGCGCCGAAGGCCACCGCCGACTTGATCGTGCCCTGGAAGGCGGGGCCCGCCTCCGTGACGCCGAGGTGCAGCGGGTAGTCGCACTGGGCGGCGAGCTGCTTGTAGGCCTCGATCATCACGACCGGGTCGTTGTGCTTCACGGAGATCTTGATGTCCCGGAAGTCGTGCTCCTCGAAGAGGGACGCCTCCCAGAGGGCGGACTCGACGAGGGCCTCGGGGGTCGCCTTGCCGTACTTCTGCAGCAGGCGGCGGTCCAGCGAGCCCGCGTTGACGCCGATCCGGATCGGGGTGCCGTGGTCCTTGGCGGCCCGCGCGATCTCCTTGACCTTGTCGTCGAACTGCTTGATGTTGCCCGGGTTCACGCGGACCGCGGCGCAGCCGGCCTCGATGGCCGAGAAGACGTACTTGGGCTGGAAGTGGATGTCCGCGATCACCGGGAGCTGCGACTTGCGCGCGATGGTCGCGAGGGCGTCCGCGTCGTCCTGCGTGGGGCACGCCACACGCACGATCTGGCAGCCGGTGGCCGTCAGCTCGGCGATCTGCTGCAGGGTCGCGCCGATGTCGGACGTACGGGTCGTGGTCATCGACTGCACGGACACGGGGGCGTCGCCACCGACCGCCACGGACCCGACCTGGATCTGCCGGCTCTGCCGGCGCTCGGCAACCCTGGTCGGAACGGACGGCATGCCGAGAGAAATCGCAGTCATCTGCTGTGCAACCCCAAGTCGTGGATCAAGGCCCAGGTCCCGTCAGCGGCGGGCTCCAGGCTTCGAGATTACGGCACGTGCGGCGGCGCGAGCACATCACGGCCGTGAACACACTCAAAGGAAGGCGGCCTGGAACCGAGCATTCCAGGCCGCCGCGAACGCCGTATGACTAGGAGATTCTCACCGGGTTAACCACGTCGGCGATCAGGACGAGGATCGTGAAGCAGATGAAGATCCCTGCCACCACATAGGCGACCGGCATCAGCTTCGCCACGTCGAACGGGCCCGGGTCCGGGCGCTTCAGCACCTTCGCCACGTTCCGTCGCAACGACTCCCACAGGGCACCCGCCACGTGGCCGCCGTCCAACGGCAGCAGCGGGAGCATGTTGAACAGGAACAGGGAGAGGTTGAAGCCCGCCACCAGCATCAACGCCATGGCCAGCTGTTGGGTCGGCGGGATGTCCAGGGTGAAGATCTCGCCGCCGACGCGGGCCGCGCCGACCACGCCCATCGGGGAGTCCGGCTCGCGCGGGCCGTCACCGAAGGCCGCGTCCCACAGGGCCGGGATCTTGCCGGGCAGGGCGGCGAGGGAGTCGACGGCGTCGCCGACGCGGTCGCCCATCCACACCACGGAGTCGCCGAAGTCCTGCTTGACGATGCCGGTGGCGGCGCTGAAGCCCAGGAAGCCGGCGGTGACGTACTCACCCTGGACGTACTGGCCGCTGGAGTCCTTCTTGGCGACCTGGTTGCTGGCGATCTTCGCGCTCAGGGTGACGTCCTTGCCGTCCCGCTCGACGACGATCGGCACCGTCTTGTCGGGGTTGGCGCGGATGAGGTCGGAGAGGGCGTTCCAGTCGCCGGTGCTGACGCCGTCGAAGGAGACGATCTTGTCGCCCGCCTTGAGGCCGGCGGCCGCGGCCGGGGAGGCCTTGTCACTCGCCTTGCAGTCGTCGCGGTTCTCGCTCTGGGCGATGACGCACTTGGAGACCGAGCTGACGGTGGTGGTCTGCTGGGAGATGCCGAAGCCCATGAGGACGGTGAGGAACAGGGCGACGGCGAGGATGAGGTTCGCGAAAGGCCCCGCGAACATCACGATGACCCTCTTCCACGGCTTGCGCGTGTAGAAGAGGCGGTTCTCGTCGCCGGGCTTCAGTTCCTCGAAGGCGGCCGAGCGGGCGTCCTCGATCATGCCGCGCCAGGGCGAGGTGGAGCGGGCCTCCAGGCGGCCGTCCGGGCCGGGCGGGAACATGCCGATCATGCGGATGTAGCCGCCGAACGGGATGGCCTTGATGCCGTACTCGGTGTCGCCCTTCTTGCGCGAGAAGATCGTAGGGCCGAAGCCGACCATGTACTGCGGCACGCGGATGCCGAAGATCTTGGCGAAGGACAGGTGGCCCAGCTCGTGCCACGCGATCGACACCAGCAGGCCGACGGCGAAGAGCACTATGCCGAGGATGAACATCAGGGTCATCATGCACGGGCCTCCGCCGTCTGTGCCGTCAGTTCCCGGGCCCGGGTCCGCGCCCAGGTCTCCGCTTCGAGGACGTCCGCGACGGTGAGTGAGGTTCCCGTGCGCGGGGTGCCGTGCTCGTCCACCACCCTGGTCACGGTCTCCATGATCCCGTTGAACGGCAGCGCGCCGGCCCGGAAGGCCTCCACGCACTCCTCGTTGGCCGCATTGAACACTGCCGGGGCCGTGCCCGCGAGCTGTCCGACGTGCCTCGCAAGGTTGACCGAAGGGAACGCGTCATTGTCCAGCGGGAAGAACTCCCACGTCGACGCCTCGCTCCAGTCGAAGGCGGGGGCCGCGTCGGGGACGCGTTCGGGCCAGCCCAGGCCGATGGCGATCGGCCCCCGCATGTCGGGGGGCGTCGCCTGGGCGATCGTGGATCCGTCCGTGAACTCAACCATCGAGTGGACATACGACTGCGGGTGTACGACCACCTCAATGCGGTCGAAGGGAATGTCGTAGAGGAGGTGAGCCTCGATCACCTCCAGTCCCTTGTTGACCAGGGTCGCGGAGTTGATCGTGATCACCGGGCCCATGGCCCAGGTGGGGTGCGCGAGGGCTTCCTCGACGCTCACCTGAGCCAGGTCGGCCTTCGTACGGCCCCGGAACGGACCGCCGGAGGCGGTGACGACGAGCTTGCGTACGTCCGCCCGCGTGCCGGAGGCCAGCGCCTGGAACAGCGCCGCGTGCTCGGAGTCGACCGGAATGATCTGCCCGGGCTTGGCGAGGGACTTGACCAGCGGGCCGCCCACGATGAGCGACTCCTTGTTGGCGAGCGCGAGGGTGCGGCCCGCCTCCAGGGCGGCGAGGGTCGGGGCGAGGCCGATGGAGCCGGTGATGCCGTTGAGGACGGTGTGGCAGTCGGAGGCGGCTACCTGGGTGGCCGCGCTCGGCCCCGCGAGGATCTCGGGGAGCGGTTCGCCAGGGCCGTAGAGGCTGCTCAGCGCCTCGCGCAGGGCCGGTACCGCGTCCTCACGGGCGACCGCGACGGTCCGTGCCTTGAGCTGGTACGCCTGCTCGGCGAGGAGGGCGACCCGGCCGCCGTTGGCGGAGAGCGCGCTGACCTTGAACCGGTCGGGGTTGCGCAGCACGAGGTCGATGGCCTGGGTGCCGATCGACCCGGTGGAGCCGAGGATCACCACGTCCTTCGGCCCGTCGCCCGCGACCGGGTCGTAGACGAGGTGCGGGTCGGCGAGAGGGGCTGGACTGTCACTCATCCTTCCATTGTTGCCGTAAGGACGGTGTGTGAGGACAGCGCGTCCCCTTCTCGGGGGTGAGGAGGGGGACGCGCTGTCATGGGCCGGTCAGCGGATCGGGCGGTGGACGTTCTCCCGTTCGCTCGGACCGGGGGTCGCATCCGCGATCCAGGGGCCCTCGCCCGACGGGTCGACGATGCCTTCCTCCAGCCACTCGTAGGTGCCGGACAGGACTCCCTTGACGACCTTGCGGTCGAGGTCGTCGGTGTTGGTCCACAGGCGGCCGAAGAGTTCCTCGACGCGGATGCGGGACTGGCGGCAGAAGACGTCGGCGAGCTGGTAGGCCTCGCGGCCGTGGTCCTCGGTGGTGCGCAGGAGTTCGGCGCGTACGCAGACCGCACTCATCGCGAACAGTTCCGCGCCGATGTCGACGATCCGGCCGAGGAAGCCCTGCTTGGTCTCCATCCGGCCCTGCCAGCGGGACATGGCGTAGAAGGTGGAGCGGGCGAGCTTGCGGGCCGTTCGTTCGACGTAGCGGAGGTGCGCGGAGAGGTCTACCTCGCGCTTGAACTCGCCGTACGAGTACGGGAGTTGCCCCTGGCCCGCGACCAGCTTCGGCAGCCACTTGGCGTAGAAGACGCCCGCGCTCGCGCCCGCCTTCGCCTTGTCCGGCAGGGACTTCTCCGGGTCGATCAGGTCGCCCGCCACCGACAGGTGGGCGTCCACCGCCTCGCGGGCGATGAGGAGATGCATGATCTCCGTCGAGCCCTCGAAGATGCGGTTGATGCGGAGGTCCCTCAGGACCTGTTCGGCGGGGACCGCGCGTTCGCCGCGGGCCGCCAGGGACTCCGCGGTCTCGAAGCCCCGGCCGCCGCGGATCTGGACCAGTTCGTCGGCGATCAGCCAGCCCATCTCGGAGGCGAAGAGCTTGGCCAGGGCGCCCTCGATGCGGATGTCGTTGCGGTCCTCGTCGGCCATCTGGCTCGAAAGGTCCAGTACGGCCTCCAGAGCGAAGGTCGTCGCCGCGATGAAGCTGATCTTCGAACCGACCGCCTCGTGGTGGGCGATGGGCTTGCCCCACTGCTCACGGACCACCGACCACTCGCGGGCGATCTTCAGGCACCACTTTCCGGCCGCGACACAGGAGGCGGGGAGGGACAGCCGGCCGGTGTTCAGCGTGGTCAGTGCGATCTTCAGGCCCGAGCCCTCCGGGCCGATCCGGTTCGCGGCGGGGACCCGGACCTGGTGGAAGCGGGTGACGCCGTTCTCGATGCCGCGCAGGCCCATGAAGGCGTTGCGGTTCTCGACGGTGACGCCGGGCGAGTTGGTCTCCACGACGAAGGCGGTGATGCCGCCCTTGTGGCCCTCGCTCCTGGGCACCCGGGCCATCACGACGAGCAGGTCGGCGACCACGCCGTTGGTGGTCCACAGCTTGACCCCGTCGAGGACGTAGTCGTCCCCGTCGGGAACGGCACTCGTGGCCAGGCGCGCCGGGTCGGAGCCCACGTCCGGTTCCGTCAGGAGGAAGGCGCTGATGTCGGTGCGGGCGCAGCGCGGGAGGAACGCCTCCTTCTGTTCCGCGGTGCCGAACAGCTTCAGCGGCTGCGGTACGCCGATCGACTGGTGCGCCGACAGGAGCACACCGATCGCCGGGCAGGCCGAGCCCGCGAGGGCCAGCGCCTTGTTGTAGTACACCTGGGTGAGACCGAGGCCGCCGTACTTGGTGTCGATCTTCATACCGAGGGCGCCGAGCTCCTTGAGCCCGTTGATGACCTCGTCGGGGATCCGGGCCTCGCGCTCGATGAGCGCGCCGTCGACCTTGGTCTCGCAGAAGTCGCGGAGCTTGGCGAGGAACTCCTCGCCGCGCTGGGCGTCCTCGTCGGCGGGAAGCGGGTGGGGGTGGATGAGATCGAGGCGGAAGCGGCCGAGGAAGAGTTCCTTGGCGAAACTGGGCTTGCGCCACTCCTGTTCCCGGGCGGCCTCCGCCACCTGACGGGCCTCGCGTTCGGTGACAGTGGGTTTCGAGGGTGCTGCGGACATGAGGCTCACCTCGCCGCGAATCGGGATCTTGGGGCTGTTTCGTTACTGACCGGTGCTACTGGATCGTATGTACCCGATGCCGGGCGACCCCACCACCCCTCGTGCGCCGTTCGCCTGTGAGCCGCACTCGGTTTCCGTACGATTTCCTGTCACATCACGTGCCGGTGACGTGAAGGCCCTTCGGCAACATCTTCACCAGATTTCTGTGAATTCCTCGAAAACTCCAACCAACCAACACAGTTGTGTTCTAGGTTCATCGATCACTTGGGCACATCCGTTCGGTGGGGAACCGAAGGGACGGATGAGGCCTGCGGTGGCGACGTGTGGCTGGGGGGCAGCACATGGCGGATGTCGGCGTGTCGGAATCGGCCGGGGAACCGGGGGGCCGGGCGGTCGTCGAGGAGGACGGTCCGGCCAGACCACGACCGGGGAGGCCGAGGCCGAGGGGGACGAAGAGCCGGACAGGAGACGGAAAGGCGCGCTGGTACCGACCGCTCGCGGTCGTGACCGACACCTGCGGAATCGGTTTTCCGCTGGCGGCGGCCCTGGAGGCGGAGGGGCAGGACCTGCCCGTCCTCGGCGGGCTGGTCGGCGCGGGCGTGTGGGCCGGGATCCGGGCGATACGGCGCCGGTACGCGGCCCAGCGCATCGGCGAGTCGTGGGGCGTGCTGGCGGCCACCCGGGACTGGGTGCTGCTGGCCGGGATCCTGGCGCTGGCGCTGGTCCTGTCCGACGTGGAGAACGGGCCCCGGCCGACGGTGGCGCTGGCCGCGTTGACACCGGGGCTGCTGTTAACGGCCGCGGTCACTCCGCTGACCCGGCTGCATCTCAACCGGCAGCGGCGGCAGGCGCGGGCGGTGCGGCGGGCGCTGGTGGTCGGTGAGCCGACCGCCGTGGACCATGTGGTGGGGCGGCTGGCCTCCCGTACGGACCATCCGTACGTGGTGGTGGGGGTCGTACCTGTCGGGGCCCAGGTCCTGGGGTGCGGGATGCCGGTGCTGGACCGGCTGTCGCTGCTGGCCTCGGACCCGCACCAGGACGCCGATGTCGTCCTGCGGGCCGTGGAGGACTCGGGGGCGGACGTCACCCTGGTGGCGCCTGGGCTGCGAATGGCCGGCGAACGGCTGCGACACGTCTCCTGGGCGCTGCACGGCGCGGGACTGCAGCTGGGCGTGGTGCCGGGCCTCACGGAGGTCGCGCAGGCGCGGGTGCGGCCCAGTTCGGCGGCCGGGCTGACGGTGCTTCAAGTGGCGCCGCCCGCCCAGGAGTTCGGGCAGCCGTGGCTGAAGTCGCTGCTCGACCGGACGGGCGCCGCGCTCGGACTCCTCGCGCTGGCACCGCTGTTCGGAGGGCTCGCGCTGGCCGTGCGCTTCTCCTCACCGGGGCCGGTCTTCCACCGGCAGACGCGCTGCGGGCGGGGCGGACGGCCGTTCACGATGTGGAAGTTCCGCACGATGGTCGTCGACGCGGAGGCGCGCCGGGCGGAGCTCGCGCGGGCCGGGGCGAACCAGCACGACGGGCACATGTTCAAGATGCGGCGGGATCCGCGTGTGACGCGGCTCGGGTCCGTGTTGCGTCGGCTGTCCCTGGACGAGTTGCCGCAGCTCTTCAATGTCATTCGGGGTGACATGTCCCTGATTGGTCCGCGTCCGCCGTTGCCGGACGAGGTCGCTCGGTACAGCCGTACCGAGCATCGGCGGCTTGCCGTCAAGCCGGGGATGACCGGGTTGTGGCAGGTGAGTGGGCGGTCTGATCTGTCGTGGGACGAGACGGTGGCGTTGGATCTCTGGTACGTGGACAACTGGTCGGTGTCTGCCGACATGGAGATCATGACTCGGACGCTGCGTGCCGTCGTTGACGGGCGCGGGGCGTATTGAGGGCCCGCGGATGAGGTCGTGTTTTGTCTGCGGGTTCGTTGTGGCTGGTCGCGCAGTTCCCCGCGCCCCTGAGGGGCGCGGCCGAACCGTTTCTCATTCAGTGCTGGGCGAGCCACCACTCGTACGTCTTCGCTATGCCGTCGCTCAGGTTGACCGACGGCTTGAAGCCGAGTGCTGTGAGCCTCGAGACGTCCAGGAGTTTGCGGGGGGTGCCGTCGGGCTTGGTCCTGTCCCAGACGATTTCGCCCTGATAGTCCGTCACCTCCTTGATGATTCCGGCCAGTTCGCTGATCGGGAGGTCCTCGCCGCAGCCGATGTTGACGGGGCCCTCGTCGTCGTAGCGGTCCAGGAGGAGGGCGCAGGCGGCGGCGACGTCGTCGACGTGGAGGAACTCGCGGCGCGGGGTTCCGGTGCCCCAGAGGGCGACCTCGGGGGCGCCGGTCTCGCGGGCCTCGTGGAAGCGGCGGATCAGGGCGGGCAGCACGTGCGAGGTGGCCAGGTCGAAGTTGTCGCCGGGGCCGTAGAGGTTGGTCGGCATGGCGCTGATGTACGCGGCGCCGTACTGGTGGCGGTACGCGTTGACCTGGGTGATGCCGGCGATCTTGGCGATGGCGTACGCCTCGTTGGTCGGCTCCAGCGGGCCGGTGAGCAGGGAGTCCTCGCGGATCGGCTGCTCGGCGAGCTTCGGGTAGATGCAGGAGGAGCCGAGGAACAGCAGACGCGGGACGTCGGCGGTGTGCGCGCCGGCGATGACGCTCAGCTGTATCCGGAGGTTGTCCTCCAGGAACTGCACCGGATAGGTGCTGTTGGCCATGATCCCGCCCACCTTGGCGGCGGCCAGCACGACGGCGTCCGGGCGGACGTCGCGCAGAAAGGATTCGGTCCGCGCGGCGTCGCGCAGATCGAGCTGGTCCCTGCCGCGGGTGAGCACCTCGTGTCCGTCGGCCGTGAGCCGGCGGGCCACCGCGGAGCCGACCAGACCGCGGTGGCCCGCGACGAAGACCCGGGCCGGGCGCGGAAGCAGGGAGGGCCCCGGCGCGAGCTCGGGCTCGGGTGTGGGCTTGGGCTTGGGCTTGGGCGAAGCGTCAGCTGTCATGCGCGGATTGTGCCAGCGACGGGCCCACCTGGGGGACGTTCCACCAGAATTACGGTCAATTCATAGAAAAACGCGGCCAGTTCGGCCGTATATGAGGGGGGTACGGATGGGCAAGTCGGCACTCATCACCGGGGTGACCGGTCAGGACGGCTCGTATCTGGCGGAGCTGTTGCTGGGCAAGGGCTACACCGTGCACGGCCTGATACGCCGCTCGTCGAGCTTCAACACCGAGCGGATCGACCACATCTACCAGGGCCCGGACCAGCCGGAGCGGTCCTTCATCCTGCACCACGCCGACCTCTCGGACGGGGTGGCGCTGGTGAACCTGCTGCGGGACATCAGACCCGACGAGGTCTACAACCTGGGCGCGCAGTCCCATGTCCGGGTCTCCTTCGACGCGCCGCTGTACACGGGCGACGTGACCGGCCTGAGCGCGATCAGGCTGCTGGAGGCGGTGCGGGCGAGCGGTATCGAGACGCGGCTGTACCAGGCCTCGTCCTCGGAGATGTACGGCTCGACACCGCCGCCGCAGAACGAGGGGACGCCGTTCCACCCGCGCAGCCCCTACGGCTGCGCCAAGGTCTTCGGCTACTGGACGACCGTCAACTACCGCGAGGCGTACGACATGTTCGCGGTCAACGGCATCCTCTTCAACCACGAGTCCCCGCGCCGCGGCGAGACCTTCGTGACCCGCAAGATCACCCGGGCGGTGGCCCGGATCAGGGCCGGTCTGCAGGACCGCCTCTATCTCGGCAACCTCGACGCGGTGCGCGACTGGGGATACGCGCCGGAGTACGTCGAGGCGATGTGGCGGATGCTCCAGCGGGACGTGCCGGACGACTACGTGGTGGCCACGGGCGAGGCCGCGAGCGTACGGCAGTTCCTGGAGGTCGCCTTCGCCCATGCCGGCCTGGAGTGGGGGGAGTTCGTGCGCTACGACCCCAAGTACGAGCGGCCCAGCGAGGTCGACGCGCTGATCGGGGACGCCTCCAAGGCGGAGGAACTCCTGGACTGGAAGCCCTCGGTGAGGGTCCACGAGCTGGCCCGGATCATGGTGGACGCCGATGTGGCCCGCCTGGAGCAGGAGCTCGCCGGCACCACGGTCAGGGTGGACAGATGAGACGCCCCGGACGTGCCAGACGCACGCTCATCTCCGTACTGGCCCTCACCGCAGGGCTGTTGGGTGGCACCGTCGTCACCGCTCCCCCGTCCGCCGCGGTCACCGCACCGGTCGCGTTCACCGCGGAGGACCTGGACACCTGGCAGACCAACGGGATCGTGTGGGCGCTCGCGGAGAGCGGCGGCACGGTCTTCGCGGGCGGCACCTTCTCCACGATCCGGCCGCCCGGGGTCGCCTCCGGCGGCACCGGCACGCAGTCGGCCGTGAACTTCGCCGCCTTCAACGCGGCGACCGGGGCGCCGACGAGCTGCTCCCTGTCCTTCACCCGGACCTCCGGAACGGCGACCGTACGGGCCCTGGCGGTCTCCCCCGACGGTGAAACCCTGTACGCGGGCGGCTACTTCACCGCGGTGAGCGGGGTCGCGGTCAACGGGCTCGCGGCCATCGACATCGACACCTGCGCGGCCCGCTCCGCGTTCAACCCGGCCTTCAACTCGACCGTGCGCGCCCTGGACGTGGCGCCCGACGGCACGGTCTACGCGGGCGGCGACTTCACCACCGTACGGGGAACCGCACGGGCACGGTTCGCCGCGCTCACCCCGGCCGGGGCGCTCACCTCGTGGACCGCGGACGCGGACCTGTCGGGGCGCGCGGTCGAGGTCACCGAGGACGGCGAACACGTCATGCTCGCCGGTGACTTCACCACCGTCGCGGGCACGGACTCGCACTCCCTGGCCGTCGTGGACAGCTCCACGGGCGCACTGGAGCACGCGTATCCGACCGGGTTCATCCCCGCCAGCGCCGTCATCAAGGACCTGGTGACCGACGGCACCGGTATGTACGCGGCCGGCGAGGGCATGGGCGGCGCGTCCTTCGACGGGCGCATCGCGATCAACACCAGTGACTGGGAACAACGGTGGCGGGACACCTGCCAGGGCGCCAACCAGGCCCTCGCCGTGTACCAGGAGGTGCTCTACAGCGGGCACCACTCGCACGACTGCTCCTCCATGGGCGAGTTCCCGAACGTCGAGCGCAAGCACCTGCTGGCGCAGAGCGTGGACGACCCGGCGCTGCTGGCCTGGGCGCCGGACACCAACGAGGGCACCGGTGAGCAGCTCGGCCCGCGGGCGCTGACCCTGGCGAACAGCGGTGGCTCCGAATTCCTGTGGCTCGCGGGCGAGTTCACGACCGTCAACGGGTCGGCCCAGCAGAGCCTGAGCCGGTTCGGCACCGGCCCCGACACGGGTGCGCCCAGCACCCCGGCCGCCTGGGCCTCCAGTGACACCCCGGGCAGCGTGAGCGTGCGCTGGCAGGCGAGCCAGGACCTCGATGACGGCGACATCACCTACAGCATCTACCGCAACGGGTCGAGCACGCCGATCCACACCACGACCGCGTACTCGCTGCCGTGGGAGCGGCCGCAGCTGTCGTGGACGGACACCTCGGTGACCGCCGGGACGACGTACTCGTACCGGATCACGGCGAGCGACGGGACGAACACCAGCGCGCTGTCGACCGCGCGCACTGCTACGGCGGCAAGCTCGTCGGACGCGTACGCGTCTGCCGTGCGAGACGATGGCGCCTCCCTCTACTGGCGCTACGACGAGTCCTCCGGCACCTTCGCCTCCGACAGCAGCGGGGCCGACGACGGCGGCGCCTATGTGAGCACGCCGTCGTACCGGCAGACCCCGGCCGCGGTGCCCGGGTCGAGTACGGCGCTCGGGCTCAACGGCACCTCGGAGTACGTGTACAGCGAGAACCGGCACGCCAGGCCGGACACGTACACCGTGGAGACCTGGTTCCGGACGACGACCACGACGGGCGGGCGGCTCGTCGGGTTCGGCGACAACTTCGGTTCCGGGCAGGGGTACTTCAGCCGCAACTCCGACCGGCTCGTCTACATGACGGACGCGGGTCTGCTCGGCTTCGGCACGGGCAGTGTGCGGGCCGGGACCCAGGCGACGCTGCTCACCGAGGCGGCGTACAACGACGGTGCCTGGCACCATGTGGCCGCGACGCAGGGCGCGGACGGCATGGCGCTGTACGTGGACGGGGCACTGGTCGGCTCCAACACGGTGACCACCGCGCTGAACACCACCGGGTTCTGGCGGGTCGGCGCGGACACCCTCACCGGGTGGCCGTCCAACCCGACGAGCGCGTTCTTCTCGGGCACGGTGGACGAGACGGCCGTATATCCGAGCGCACTGAGCGCCGCACAGGTCGCCGAGCACCACACCCTCGGTACGGGGTCCGGCGGCGGCGAGGAGTCGTCGGTGACGGTCGCCGCCGCCGAGGACTCGTACGTCAACGGCTCGGCGACCACGACGAACTACGGCACCTCGACCTCGCTCGCGGTGCGCGGCAGCGCCGCGTACCTCAGCTATCTGCGCTTCGAGCTGCCCGCCGCACCCAGCGGTACGGAGCTGACGGGCGCGACGCTGCGGCTGCGGACGACGTCGCTGGCGTCGGCGGGTTCGGCGGACTCGTACGACGTGGTGCCCGTGACCGGGGACTGGACCGAGACGGGTGTCACGTACGCGAACCGTCCCGCTCTGTCCTCAACCGTGCTGGGCACGCTGGCCGCGCCGAACGCGGTGTCCACGGACTACGAAGTGGCCCTGAGTACAAGCGGGTTGAGCAGCCTGCTGGGGTCGACGTCGTCCGTGGCGCTGACCAGTACCGGTACCGACGCGCTGTGGCTGTGGTCCAGCGAGGTCGGCACCGAGGACTACCGGCCCGAGCTGGTGCTCACCTTCAGCCCGTCCTGACGCCGGTCACAGACAGCCGGGCGGTCCGGATCACCCCTCCCCCGGGCCGCCCGGCCTCTCTCGCACCACCACCGCTCGCAGCACCGCTCGTCGCACAAGGAGAACGACATGCACGACAGATCACCGCAGAGTCGCAGAACCGGACGACCTGGTTCCCGAAGAAGCATCACGGCGCTGGCGCTCGCCCTCACCGCTCCCCTGCTCACCGTCCCGCTCACCGCCACCGACGCCGCCGCGCTCACCAGCCCGGTGGCCCTGACCGCCGACGACCTGTCGACCTGGCAGACCAACGGCGTCGTGTACGCCCTCGCCCAGGCCGACGGTGTCGTCTTCGCCGGCGGCACCTTCTCGGCGATCCGCCCGGCCGGAGCGGCCGCCGGGGACGCCACCGAGCAACCGGCCGTGAACTTCGCCGCGTTCGACGCCGCGACCGGCGCACCCACCGGCTGCACCCTGTCGTTCACGGTCGGGGACGGCACCGCGACGGTCCGCGCGCTCGCCGTCTCGCCGGACGGCCAAACCCTGTACGCGGGCGGCTACTTCGGGGCCGTGAACGGCGTCGGCGTGAACAGCCTGGCCGCCATCGACATCGCCACCTGCACCCCGAGCCCCGACTTCCATCCGGCGGTCGCGGCCACCGTACGGGCGCTGGACGTGACGGACTCGACCGTGTACCTGGGAGGGGACTTCGGCACGGTCAACGGCGAGACGCGGCAGCGGTTCGCCGCCGTGGACACGGCCGGGGCGCTGACGTCCTGGACGGCGAACGCCGACGAGCCGGGGCGGGCCGTCGCGGTCACCGCGGACGGGCAGCACGTGGCGATCGGCGGGGACTTCTTCTCCGTCAACGGCAGCGACTCGCACGCACTGGCCGTCACCGACGCCACGACCGGCGCGGTGACGAGGGCGTACCCGCGCGGATTCTTCCCGGACACCTCCGTCGTCAAGGACATCACCGCCGACGCCTCGGGCGTCTACACGGCCAGCGAGGGCAGCGGCGGCGGGGTCTTCGACGGTCGTGCGGCCTTCGAGCCGGACACCTTCGCGCAGCGCTGGCGGGACACCTGCCTCGGCGCGACCCAGGCCCTGCAGCTGTACCAGGGCGTGGTGTACAGCGCCTCGCACGCCCACGACTGTTCCTCGATGGGCGAGTTCCCCGACGGACAGCGCCGCCACCTCCTTGCCCAGACCACGGCCGACCCGGCGCTGCTGGGCTGGGCCCCCGACACCAACGACGGCATCGGCGAGGGCATCGGCCCGCGCGTCTTCGCCCTCGCGCCCAAGGACGGCACCGACTACCTGTGGATCGGCGGCGAGTTCACCGCCGTCGACGGCACCGCCCAGCAGGCCCTGACCCGGGTCGCCTCCGGCCCCGACACCGCCGCGCCGACCGTGCCGCAGGTGAAGGTGGAGAGCGTCGAGGCCGGCAAGGTCGCCGTGCACTGGCGCTCCAGCTACGACACCGACGACAGCCACCTCACCTACCGGGTCTACAAGGACGGGGCGAGCACACCCGTGTACGAGGTGGCGGCCGACTCGCTGCCCTGGTCGCGGCCCCAGCTCACCTGGACGGACACGGCCGTGGCGGCGGGCGAGTCGCACTCGTACCGGATCAGCGCCTCGGACGGCACGAACACCACCTCCAAGTCCACCGCTCAGTCGGTGACCGTGGCGAGCGCGGCGGACGCCTACGCCGCGAAGGTGCGGTCCGACGGGGCCAACCTGTACTGGCGGTTCGGCGAGACCTCTAACCCGTACGCGGCGGACAGCTCCAGCGGCGACGACAGCGGCGTCCACTGGAACGCGCCGACGCAGGCCGTCGCGGACGGGGCCGCCGGTTCCGGCTCGTCGGTCGGCTACACGGGATCACAGAGCGAGTGGACGTACACCGACAAGCGGCGCTCGACGCCGTCGGCGTATTCCCTGGAACTGTGGTTCAAGACCACCACGAGCACCGGCGGCAAGCTCATCGGCTTCGCCAACAAGGTGCAGCTGGCGTCCACGACCTACGACAAGCAGATCTACATGACCAACGCCGGGCGGCTGATCTTCGGCGTCTACCCGGGGTCGATCCGTACCATCACCACGCTCCAGGCCTTCAACGACGGCAACTGGCACCACGTGGTCGCCACACAGGGCAGTGACGGCATCAAGCTGTACGTCGACGGAACGCTGCGCGCGTCCAACTTCACCGTCACCACCAGCCAGCAGTCCAGCGGGTTCTGGCGGGTCGGCGGCGACAACCTGGACAACTGGACGAGCCGGCCGTCGAGCCGGTACTTCACCGGACAGATCGACGAAGTCGCCGTGTACGGCGGTGTGCTGACGTCAAGTCAGATCGCCTCGCACTACTCGACCGGGACGGGTTCATGAGGCGCTCCACCCTTGCGGCACTGCTGCTCCTGCCCCTGCTCGCCGCGTGCGGCGGGGGTGGGGGTGGGGAGCAGCGGACCGAGGCGGCCGGGAGTCCGGGGAGCACTTCCCGTCCGGCTTCTTCGGCGGCGCCGTCGGACACCCCTTCGAGCACGCCTTCGAGTACGCCTTCCAGCAAGGCACCCGCGTCGTCCCAGGGTCCCGAGAACACCGTCCCGGACGACGAACTCACCCCGGTCACCGGGTCGTTCACCAAGAAGGAGAAGAAGTACCTGTCCGGGCGCGTCCCCGAGGGGACCGACCCGGCGGCGATCCTGCAGGCCGGTCAGGAGACCTGCGACAAGCTCGCGTCCACCGCGAAGATCGACCGGGACGCGGTCGTCGGGGCGATCATCGCGGGCGAGATCAAGGGGGCGAAGGACGCGGTGAAGGGCCTGTGCCCCGAGCTGAAGTCCCTGATCGAGGACGCCGAGGGCGGGTACGCCGACGGCTCCCACGACGATCCCGTCCCCGGTACCTACCGCGCGCTCACCCCGACGAAGGACTGCTCGTGGTCCCTCGACGGGACCTCGGGCGGCAAGCACCGGATCACCATCAAGAAGGGCACCAAGTCCTTTACGTCCAACGGCTGTTACGCCTGGGCGAAGGACTCGTAGATCGTGTGGAGGCGGTCGGTGACCGCCTCCAGCGAGAAGGACGTACGGGACAGCTGCCAGGCCGCCTCGGAGGCGGTGTCATGGGCGGCGGGTTCCAGGAGAGCGAGGATCTCGGCGGCCAGCGCCTCCGGGGTCCTCGCCACCCGCCCCGCGCCGGAGCGGGCGAGGTCCTCGGCGAGACCGTTGGTGGGAGTGACCACCGACGGGACGCCCACCGACAGAGCCTCCAGGACGGACATCGGGAACGGCTCGTCCACGGAGGGCAGGACATGCACATGCGTACGGCGCAGCTCGCCGAGTACGGCACCGGGGGCGAGGCTGCCCAGGTAGTCGACGGAGTCGGACACCCCCAGGGCGTCGGCCAGCTTCAGCGCGGCCCCGAGCTCGCCCTCGTCGGCCCCGGCCATCACGAAGCGGGCGTCGGGATGCCGGCGCAGCACCTCGGGTACGGCGGCCACGAAGTCCGCGGGGCGTTTGCGGGCCTGCATCCGGGCCAGGTAGAGCACCCGGGGCGGCCCCTCGGGACGCGGCCGCTTCTCTTGTGCGGGCACGCCGTTGACGAGCCGGACTCCGTTTCCGGGGTCCTTGCCCCCCAACACCGCGTCCAGGCCCTTGCGTTCGTACGAGGTGAGGTGCAGGACGGCGTCCGCGCGCCGCAGCACCCGGCGTACGGCGACGGCGTCCAGCACCTTGGCGAGGACCTTGTCGCTGGGGTCGACCATGCCGTGCGTCTGGACGACCAGCGGGCGGCGCGCGCTCAGGGCGGCCAGCGCGATCGGCAGGGTGACCAGGTCGCGGGCGAGGTGGACGTGGACCACGTCGGCGCCCTTGACCAGGCGGCGGGCGCCGGCGAGCAGGGCGGGCGAGGTGATGCCGCTGAAGCCGGCACCGGGCACGACACGGCGGGCCGGGTAGAGCCGGGCGGGCCGGCCGTCGACGTCGTCCGGGAGCGGGCCGTCGAAGCCGGAGCCGAGGGCGACGATACGGCTCTCCACGCCCCGCGCGGCGAGGCCTCCGGTGAGGTTGACGGCCACGCGGACCGGGCCGCCGAAGGCCTGGGTGGGCGTGTGCAGGGTGACGGCGTGCAGGGCTCTCACGGGGTGGGCTCCTTCGTGGGCTCCGTCGACTCCGTCGTGGGCTCCTTCAGCGCACGGGTGCCCACGGCCGTGTGCAGGGTGAGTTCCGGCAGGTCGTGCTTGAGTACGGTGCCCGCGGCCACCACGGCGTGCCGCCCGACGGTCACTCCCGCCAGCACGGTCGCGCGGGTCGCGATCCAGGCGCCGTCCTCGACGCGGATGGGCGCGTTGCGGTACCGGAAGTCGGTGCTGCGGTGGTCGTGGCTGCCGGTGCACAGGAGCGCCTCCTGGGAGACGCAGACGTGGGAGCCGATGGTGAGCGGTTCGAGGTTGAGCAGCCAGGCGCCCTCGCCGATCCAGGTGTGGTCGCCGATGGTCAGTTTCCAGGGCCACAGGACACGGACGCGGTGGCGTATGAGCACGCCCTCCCCTATGTGCGCCCCGAAGGCCCGCAGCAGCGCCACACGCACGCGTGCCGGGCAGAACCACGCCATGAACAGCGTGTTCATCACGCAGAACCAGAGTGCCTGGACCGCGATCCCTCGTCCCTTGTCGTATCCGGACAGCGTGAACGTCCGTAGGTCGCGCACGAGTTACCCCCTCAGAACCCCGTACTGCACCCCGTATTTCCCCTCCGTGATCCACCCTAGGGATTCCACACCCCTTTCGCACACAAATCCGTAGACTCTGTGAACGAAAAGTAGAGGGGGGCTTATGGCGGCGGGAACCATGGATGTCGCACCACCGATGCGCGCTGCCGATTCCGCGGAGAGACACGGGCGCGGGACGCTCCGGCGCGTCCTCGCCCTGCCGCTCGTCCTGAGCCTCACCGTCCTGATGCCGGCCTTCGTCGCGCTGCAGCCCGGCGCAGGTCTGCGCGACCAGGTGTACTGGCTCCAGCTCGTGCTCACCGTGTACGCGGGCGCCCGGTTGTCGGCGATGATCCTGGGCCGACACCGCAAGCTGCTCCAGGGCACCTTCTGGCTGTTCGTCTACATGGCGATGGGCATCGCGGCGCTCGCGCAGGTCGTGGTGGGCAAGACGCCGGTGCCGGTGGCGGGTTCGCGGTCCGACCTGGACCTCGCGGTGGCGCTGGTGCTGGTGGCGTGCGTGGCCTTCGACGCGGGGGCGATGCTGGTGCGGCCGGGGGCGCGGCCGACCGCGCGGACGGTGTTCCGGCCCGCGATGGTGTCCCGGCGACGACTCGCCGTGCTCATCGCGGTGGCGTTCGTCGGGAGCGGGCTGTTCGTGCTGAAGCTCGGCGGGCTGTCCGTGTTCTTCGCGAGCCGGATGGAGATCAACGAGTCGATCGCGTCCAGCGGTCTCTCCAGCCCCGGTTCGCAGGCGAGTACGGCGATCCTGCGCGGCTTCGGCACGGTGCCCGCGCTGCTCGCGCTGATGGTGGTGACCCGCTGGCTGATCACCTCGCCACGGGCCCGCAGAAGACCGCTGCCGTGGATCGCGCTGGTGGCGCTCATCGGCCTGAACGCCATAGTCAACAACCCGATATCAAACCCGCGTTACTGGTTCCTGACCGTCCTGCTCGCCCTGCTGTTCACCGTCTTCCCGCAGAGCCCGGCGATGTACCGGGCGGCCCTGTCGCTGGGGGTCGCGGCGGCGGTGCTGATCTTCCCGTTCGCGGACAAGTTCCGTTACGACGACGCCAACTCCCGCACCACCGAGACGTCGTCGGTACTCGATCCGCTGGTGCTCAAGGACTACGACCAGATGGCGATGTTCGCCAACACCATCACGTACGCGGACGCGGGCAACGGCCACACCTACGGCCGCCAGCTCGCCGGCTCCGTCCTGTTCTTCGTGCCCCGGTCCGTGTGGACGGACAAGCCGAAGGACACCGGCGTGATGGTGAGCGAGTGGATGGCGGCGACCAACACCAACCGCTCCTCACCCCTGTGGGCCGAACTCTGGCTGGACTTCGGGCCGTTCGGGATGGTGGCCGGGTTCGGGCTGATCGGCTGGGCGTCGGCCCGGGTCGACCGGCGCTACGCCCACGCGGTGGCGCGACCGGGTCCGGCGAGCATTCTCACGCTCGCCGTCCCCCTGGTCGCGGGCTACTCCTTCATCCTGCTGCGCGGCCCGCTGCTCCAGGCCTCGGGCCGGGTCGCCATCGGCATCATGTGCCTGGCGCTGATCACGACGCTGCGCCCGGAGCGGTGGCGGCAGCTGCGCTGACCTCGACCTTGAGGGGCAGGGGCGCCCGGGTGGCCCGTATCCACGCGGCCGCTCCCGTCAACCCGACGCCACCAGCCCGGTCACCACCGACATCACGCGCCTCGCACTGGTCACGACGCTGCCCCCGGAGCGGTGGCGGCAGCTGCGCTGACCTCGACCTTCGAGGGCAAGGGCGCCCGGGTGGCCTGGATCCACGCGGCCGCCCCCTTCAGTACCGAGCCCAGGCACAGGCCCCAGGCCGCGCCCGCGACGCCGGTCCACGCGTATCCGGCGAGCAGCAATCCGGCCGACACCGGTGAGAACGCCAGCTGCACGGGCATGGTGGCGCGGGGTGCGAGCACCCGCAGGGCGAGCAGTCCGCAGACGCCGAAGGCCATCGCCGCGTACTGGGCACCGGTGGCCGGGAGGACCTTCGCGGCCGACTCCCAGGTGTCGCCGAGGAGTTGACGGCCCCACGAGGTGGGCAGCGTGTACAGGACAGCGCCCCATCCTGCCGCTACGGCGGCCAGCGCGCCACCCGCGAGCAGGGCCGCCCGGCGGGGTGCCGGGTGGCGGTTGAGCAGGGGCGGGCCGAAGCCGGTGGCCGCGTTGAAGGCCACGTTGAGCGGTCCGAACAGGGTGGTCGCACCGCGCAGGGCACCCACCGCGAGCGGGGTCGCGAACAGGCCCAGGGCGAGGACGGCGAGCTGGCTGGTGGCGTTGCCGACGCCGAACTCGACCAGGAAGCGCCGGCCCAGGTGGCCCCGTACGAAATAGCGCTTCACGTCCGCCCGCTCGCCCGTGACGAGCGGGCGCAGCAGCGCGAGCGCCAGCAGCAGGGCGGGGGCGGCGGACAGGCCCCACACCAGGGTCGTCCGGGCCGCGGAGGCGCCGTCCGGCTGGAGCAGGAGGGCGGGCAGGGCGGCCGCGAGCCTCAGGAGGTCGGTGAACAGGGCCAGTTGGGGCTTGCGGAGGACCGAGAAGCAGTAGCGCAGGGTGTCCTGGGTCAGGGTGAGCGGCAGGATCAAGCCGAGGGCCGCGAACACCGCCGCGTCGGCGGTCGTGAGGAACGCGCCGCCCGCGAGCAGCGCGCCCAGCACGGCCGAGGCGCCCGCCGTGAACGCGACGGCGCTCCGGCAGGCCTGGCGCAGTGGCTGAACCTCTCGCCGGCCTGGTGGCTGGGCCACTCGCTGGCCCAGTGGCTCAGCCTCTCCCTGGCCCAGTGGCTCAGCCACTCGCCGACCCACTGGCTCAGCCTCTCCCCGGTGCAGCACCAGCTCCTGCCCGACGTACGCCCCGAACCCGCCGAGGAGCACGCTGAACACCACGTACGCCGTGGCGAACAGGGCGAAGGTGTCGGCCTCGCTGTGCCGGGCGACCAGGACCAGGACGGCGATGTTGGTGAGCGCGCTCACCGCCTGGTCGAGGACGGAGCACAGGACGGCCGTACGGGCCCTCACCGGCTGCCCGAGGACAGAGTGTCCCTCGGGACGGACTCGGTGGTCAGGGGCGTGGTCGGGGTCGGGGTCGGGATCAGGGCGGCGCCTTCGACGCGCCGGCGCACCGTGCGCCGGCGCGGGGCCTGGTGCAGGACCGCGCCGAGGACCTGGCCGCCGGCGCCGTCGATGAGTTCCCGGATGCGCTCCAGTGCCGTACGGGCGACGGTGCGCGGGTCGCAGACCACGACCACGCCGTCCACCCGGTCGACGAGGGCGAGCGCGTCGGCGTAGGAGAGGACGGGCGGGGCGAGGACGACGACGGTGGTGTTCGGGGCGTCGGCCTGGTCGATGAGGCGGGTGGTGGCCGCGGAGGTGAGTGTGCGGGACACGTGCGGGACGCGGGTGCCGGGGACGAGCTCGAAGGTGCCGGACTCGCCCGCGTCGACGGTGATGTGCCGGCCGCCGGGCCACGGGACGCCGTCCGCCACCGCCTCGCCGGCCGCCCAGCCGGGGCGTACGCCGGGCGCCTCGGGCAGTCTGCGGGCCAGGCCGGGATGGCGCAGGTCGGCCTCGACGAGCAGCGCGGACATGCCGGTCTCGGCGAAGCAGGCGGTGAGGTTGACGGCGACGACGGCGGCCGTGGCGCCCTCGCCGCCCGGTTCGACGACCAACAGCCTGCGGCGGTCGGCGAAGTGCCGGTCGTAGGCGAGCCGAAAGGCCACCGAGCGGTACTGCTCGGCGAGCGCGCCGTCGGCGGCGAGCAGCGGTTCCTCCGGGACCCGGGGCAGGCTGCCGAGAACCGGGGCGCGCAGGGCCCGGGAGACGCTGTCGGCCGAGCGGGCCGCCGGATCGAAGACCATCCGCAGCCAGGCGCCGAGCAGCCCGAGGGCAAGGCCGACCACGCCGCCGAGCGCGATGAGCATGGGCGTGCCCAGGCCCTCCGCCTTGACGGGCTCCTCGGCCTTCACCGTGATGTAGCCGGGCGTGGTGTCGAGGGCCTGCAACTCGCTGATGTCGTTGGTGAGTTCGGAGATCTGGCTGAGCAGGTTGGCCTGCGCGGCCAGGGCGGTGCTCTTCTCGGTGTCGCCCTCCAGCTGGTTGATCTGGTCGAGGAGGTCCTCGCGCTGCTTGGCGAGCGGGTCGAGCTGCTTCTTGTAGCCGGCGATCATGTTGGTGACCGTGCCGGTGGTCTGCGTCTCGCGGTAGTCGAGGTAGGCCTGCGCGAAGGCCTCGGCGCCCTTGGCCGCGTCCCTCGCGTTGGCCGCGACGTAGTTGAACTTGAGGACCAGGGTGTCGGGCGGGTTGGTCACCTGGAGGTGGCCCTGGAGGTCGCCGGCGTCGTCGGTGCTGCGGCCGAGCTTCTCGGCGGCGCGCTCGGCGACCGCGTTGCCGGCGGCCGTCTGCCGTTCGCTGCCGATGTTGATCTGCTTGTCGACCGAAACGCCGTTCGTGGCATACGGGTTGATGGTCGCCGCCCGCACCAGCACCTCGCTGGAGGACTCGTACGTCGGGGCCGAGCCGTAGGCGAACCAGGCGCCGGCGAGCAGCCCGGCGACGAGGCCGCCGGCGACCAGGACGCGGTGCCGCAGGACCTGCTGCACCTGGTCGCGCAGGAGCTCCGGCTCGTCCTCCCGCCCGCGTATGTCTTCGTTCATGCGCGTGCCGCTCCTTCGTGCGCAAGTGCTTCGTCGAGCAGGTCGTCCAGGCGGCCGAGTCCGGCCGCGGCGCTGAGATGTTCGTCCACGTACGCGGGCCCGCGCGCCCCGAGCCGGTCCGCCTCGGCCGGATCCGCGGCGAGCTCCTTGAGGGTGGAGAGCAGCGCGGCCGGGTCCTCCGGCGGGACCAGGACGCCCGCGCCGGAGCGGCGCACCTCGTCGGCGGTGCCGCCCTCGGCCGCGACGGAGGCGACCACGGGCCGGCCGGCGGCGAAGTACGAGGTGAGCTTGGACGGCACGCTCATGTCGAGCACGGACGCCCGCTGGGTGACCGCGAGGACGTCCGCGGCGGCGAGCACGTCCGGGAAGTCGGCGGTCTCGGCGGGCGGCAGGAAGTGCAGGTTGGGCACCTCGCGGGCGCGTTCCTGGAGGGCCGCGCGCTGGTTGCCGTCGCCCATCAGGACGAAGTCCACGCCCGGGTCGAGCCGGGCCGCGTCGACGAGGACCTCCAGGCCCTGCTTGAGGCCCATGTTCCCGGAGTGCAGGACGACTTGGCGGTCCGGCGCCCAGCCGAGCCGGGCCCGCGTCTCGGAACGCGAGCCCGAAGGCCGGGCCACGTGCGACCAGTTGGGGACGAGCCGGATGCGGGCCGGGTCGACGCCCATGGCCTCCACCCGCGGCCGGAAGCTGTCATGGATGACGCCGACGAGAGCGGCCCGGCTCAGCGCGTACCGCTCGGCCCGTGCGGCCACGGCGGCCGCCCGGACGCCGCCGCTGATGCCGCTCTGCGCGGCCGCCGCACCCATCAGGTCCTGGACGACCGGGAGGAACGGCACCCGGTGCCGGGCGGCGATCCGCGCCGCGACCACGGCACCCGCGAGGCTCGGCATCTGGGCGACCACCGCGTGCGGGCGCGGCATGCGGGGCGGCGCGGCCAGCTGGTGGGCGAGCAGCGAGGCCTCGAACAGGGCCCGGCGCAAGGCGGTTTGCTTGGCCGGCACGGTGTGTCTTCGCCGGTGGACGGTCACTCCGCCGCGCGATTCCCGGGCCCGCCAGCGGCCCGTGTAGGCCGGGTCGAGCTGCCAGGACGGGTAGTGCGGCATGCCCGCGAGGACATGGGTGTCGGCGCCGCGCGCGGCCCAGTGCTCGGCGAGCTGGGTGGCGTACGGGCCGATGCCCGTGTGCTCGGGCGCGTAGTTGGTGGAGACCAGCAACAGAGTGCGGCCGGTCAAGGCGTGATGCTGGTCGATGTGCGCGGTACGGGCATGCGTGGGCTCAACTCCGGTCAAAGCCGGTCCCCTTCCCCCCAGAAGCGATCCTTGACCACCTTAACTGTTCACCGGATCTCCAGGTTGGCTTCACAGTAAGGTCGTTGGACCATCACCCGGACTGCCGGGTCGACGTTCACCGTGGGGGGAGAACGCATGGTCCACCGTGTCGGCTACGCGCCCGGCGTCTACGACCTGTTCCACATCGGCCACCTCAACATCCTCCGGCACGCCCGCAGTCAGTGCGACTACCTGGTCGCGGGCGTCGTCTCGGACGAGATGGCCGAACTGGCCAAGGGGCGCAGGCCCGTCGTCCCGCTGCCGGAGCGCCTGGAGATCGTGCGCAGTGTCCGGCACGTGGACGCCGCGTTCGTGGAGACCGTGCCCGACAAGCTGGAGACCTGGCAACAGGTCCGGTTCGACGTGATCTTCAAGGGGGACGACTGGCGGGGCACCGAGAAGGGCGCCCGCCTGGAGCGCGACTTCGCGACCGTCGGCGTCGAGGTCGTCTACTTCCCGTACACCGTGCACACGTCCAGCACGCTGCTGGGCAAGGCGCTGGACGCGCTGGTCACGCCGGGAGCCGCGGAAGCGCGGACAGCTCCCTGAACCACTTGGCGAGGAACGCCACGAGGAACAGCGCGTGGACGACGGCGAGGGCGGCGTAGGCCACCCGGAACACGCCGGGTGCGCCCAGCGTGAGGAACACCAGGCAGAACACCCCGTAGTCCACCGGCAGCAGGGCGATGGCCCGCAGCCGGGAGGGCGGAGCCGCCGGGGTGTTCCCGGTGGGCCTTCCGCGCTTGAGCTGTTCGGTCAGCAGTCCGCCGCAGAAGGTGACCACGGCGGCGAGCTGGAAGCCGAGCGGCAGCAACAGCCAGCCGTCGCCGGGCAGTTCGAAGAACCGGTAGAAGGCGATCAGCACGGCCGTGTGCAGCGCGACCATCTTGGCGCAGTCCACGACATGGTCCAGCCATTCGCCCGCCGGGCCGCCCTTCCCGGTGAGCCGGGCGAGCTGACCGTCGGCCGAGTCGAAGGCGAAGCCGACCACCAGCGCCGCGTACACCGCGAGCGCGAGCGGCCAGGAAGGCCGTACGAGTGCCACGGCCGCGATCCCGGTGAAGGTGAACGCGGCGCTGACCAACGTGACCTGATTGGGTGTCAGCCCCACCCGGTACGCGCCCGCGGCCAGGATCCGCCCGGCCGGCCGGTTCACGTACCGCGAGTACAGCGACACCCCCTTCGCCGACTTCTGTGCTCCTCGCAATGCCGTCAGAGTCCCCACGAGCCCCCCTCGCGCCCCCGTGCCGCATCAGTGAACGCCATGATGACACGGGGTGAACGGACGTTCGGCGTGCTAGCCGATGTTGACGGAATACGACTTGGTGTCGAGCCGCCCCGTGCCCTTGAAGACCTCGGTGCCGGACTCGATCCCGGAGACGTACTTGTCGTTGCTCAGCAGGTTGCGGCAGACCAGGGCCTGGGTGAAGTCGTCCAGGTTCAACGAGGCCTTGGTGGTGTTGGTGCGCCGGACGAAGGAGTACACCTTCCAGCCGATGTCGCCCTGGTAGATGTCCCACATCGCGCCACCGAGGCTGACGCTGCCGTACTTCGTGCCCAGCGGGCCCGCCCCGCCCTGCCGGTTGAGCCAGATCATGATCTCGTCGGTGGGCTGGTCCTGCCAGTCGGCGGTGTTCTTGGTGTGCAGCCACAGGTCGTAGGCGACGTTCATGGTGCCCGGGTTGGAGCTGACCGTGAAGTCCCAGCTGGTGTTGACGGGCTTGCGGTCGCCGACCCGGATCGGCAGTCCGGTGGAGGCCTTGTCGACCTTCCAGCCCCAGTGCCAGCCGAGCACTGTGCTGGCGTACGACTTCACGTCGTAGTCCTTGCCCGTGGCGCTGTTGGCCAGGTTGTAGCTCGTGCCCCACGAAATCGTGGATCCCGACCGGGAGTTGTCCCAGACGCACTGGGTGCCGGTGTACTTCCCCTCGTTCCAGAGGTTGTTGTTCACGTAGTACTTGCCGAGCGTGATCGTGTCGTAGGCCGTGCACTTCTTGTTGGACTCGTCCGCCTGCGCGACGGTGACGCCGACGGCCGCGGCGAGGGCGACCGTGGCGGCGGCGAGGGTCTTCGCCTTCTTGGAGTAGTGGGGACGGCGGTGCTGCATGGCGGGCGGTCCTTACGGAGAGGGCTGATCGGTTACGTCCTCTCAGTGGCCGCCCGCCCGCGAAAGGTTGCCGTCAGGTCAGCGGGTAGGCGCGCAGGCGGGTGCCGCGCAGGACGTACAGGACGCGGCCGTCGGACAGCAGCTTGGTCTCGGCGGCCTCCGAGTCCACGCTCTTCAGCGTCCAGGCCGTGCTGTGGGTGCGCAGGTCGACCGCGATCGCGTCCTCCACGGAGGCGCTGCCCCGCTGCGGGAAGACGTAGCCGCCGGCGAGCAGCGGGGGCGGGGCCGGGCTGTCCGGGACGCTGAGCCTGCTCCGCCACTCCCAGCCCTTGTGGCGGTCGTCGCGTCGCAGGACGGTCAGGTCCTTGCCGAGGACGCTGAGGTAGATCGTGGTGCCGTCGATCGTCGTCCCGCCGTGCAGCGCGTACCCCTTCATCGAGGTGCCCGTGTCCTCGGGGTCCAGGCTCCACAACGTGCGGCCGGTGCGCAGGTCGAGGCAGAGGACGCCGCGTCCGGCGACCACCACGGTGCCGTCCGCGGCGGCGACGGTCCGCTTGGTCAGCCCGTTGTACTGCGGGTCGAGCACGGTGGCGGACAGGGCGCGGCTCCACACCGGGGTACCGGTGGCGGCGCGGTACGCGACGACCTCGTCGTTCTCCAGGAAGACCAGCACCCCGTCGGCGACCGCTCCGACGGCGGCCGTGGCGGCGCTGCGCCGCAACGGCCGGCGCCAGCGCAGCCGGCGGTCGGTCATGTCGTAGGCAAGGAGGATGCGGTCACGCTCCGCGGCCTCGTCCCCTTGCTGCGTGCCGGGATCGTGCCCGACCGCGTACACGGCCCGTCCGTCGGCCGCGAAGACGGGTTGGAACAGCAGGGCGAAGCTCACGTCGAGCGGGGCGGTGAGCCAGACCCGGCCGTCGGCGGACTCCCGCCCGGCCAGCCGCCCGCTCTGGGCGACGGTCCGCGACACGGCCGTGGTGCCGCAGGCCGCCAGGAAGCCGAAACTGATGTCGTCGTCGGCGGTCCAGCGCAGGGTGCCGCTGCGGGCGTCGATGCCGTACACGTACCGGTTGTCGTCGTCGGGGACCATGATCGTGCCGTCGATGAGGACCGCCGCCGCGCCGATCCCGGACCGCGTGAAGTTCGCGCGGTACTCCCACAGGGCGCCCGGCGGGTCACCCGGGTCCCGGGAGCGCGACGCGGACGGCGAGGGCGCGGTGCGGCGCGCGGCGCTCCCGCTGTCGCCGGTGCCCGTGCTCGCCCATACGGCTCCGCCCGCGCCGACGACGGCCACCGCGGCGACCCCCGTCAGCAGCCGGCGGCGGGTGAACCGGTGCGGTTCCGGCGGGCCCGCGCTCGCCCGGGGCGGCGGCCTCTCGCCGGTGCGGGCGGTGCGGTCGGCGATGTCGGCGAGCACGGCGGCGGGCAGCCGGTCACCGAACCAGCCGTCGCCGCCGACCTGTTCGGCGACGGACACCGCGGTCGGGCGCGAACCCGGCTCCCGTTGCAGGCACTCGGCGAGCAACGGCCGTAACCCGTCCGGCACGGCGTCGAGTTCGGGCTCCTCGTGGGTGATGCGGTAGAGCACCTCGCCCGGTTCGCCGTCCCCGAAGGGCGGGCGGGCGCAGGCGGTGTACGTCAGGACCGAACCGAGCGCGTACACGTCGCAGGGCGGGCCGGCCGGGGCGTCCGCGGTGAGCTGCTCGGGGGCCATGTAGGCAGGAGTGCCGGGCGACTCGCCGGTGCGGTGCTCGGCGTCCGTGGCCCGGGCGATGCCGAAGTCGACGAGCCTCGGGCCGGTCGGTGTGAGCAGGATGTTGGACGGCTTGAGGTCGCGGTGCACTACGCCCGTCCGGTGCAACGCGGCCAGCCCGTGCGCCAGTTGGGCGCCGAGAGCCCGTACGGACGCCTCGGGCCACGGACCGTGGGCCGCGACGGCCTCCGTCAGTGAGGGGCCCACGACGTAGGCGGTCGCCAGCCACGGCCGCCCGCCGTCCGTGCCCGCGCCGACGAAGGGCGGCACGTGTTCCAGGTCGCCGAGTGCCCGCACGGTGTCGGTCTCCTGCTGGAAGCGCGTCACGAAGTCCGGGTTCTCGGCGAGCGCGGGGTGCACGGCCTTGAGCGCGACGGTGCGGCCGGTCGGTGTGCGGGCCAGGTAGACGGTGCCCATGCCGCCGGAGCCGAGCCGGGCCAGCAGCCGGTGGCCGCCGATGGTGTACGGGTCGTCGTCAACGAGGGGGTACGGCCGCATCGCCCTCACCCGGCCGGAAGCGCGTAGACGGAGGCGCCGTTGACGACCAGCGCGGTGTCCTCCACCGGGTAGGCGGCGTAGATCGAGGAGGCCGACTGGCTGTTCTGGAAGGTCCACCTGAAGGTGCCGGTGCGCGGGTCGAGGGCCACGACTCCGGCCCCCCGCCCCCAGGTCATGAGGGTGCGCCCGGATTTGGTCAGGCTGAGCCCCGGGGCCTTCTTCACCCCGTACGCCGGGTCGGGCAGCAGGGTCTGGCGCCACACCTCGCGGCCGCGGGCGGGGTCGATCGCGTACACCGTGCGGTTCGCGTCGGTGACGTACACGACGGGACCCAGGCCGGGGATCCGGAAGACCTGGGGGGTGTCGACGTACACGCCGGTGCCGGATCCGCGGTCGTCGTGGTCGTTGAGGTTGATCTCCCACACCGGTTCGTCCGAGCGCAGGGGCGCTGCCGTCAGACGGCCGCTGTTGACCATGTAGAGCTGTCCGGAGGCCACGGACGCCGAGATCGAACTGCCCTTGACGGTCCAGGTGTGGCGGAAGGGCGCGCCCATGTGGCCGGTGCGAGGGTCGACCTCGGCGAGGTTCATGACACCGCCCATCCCGAACAGGACGTGCAGGTCGTTGTCGCCCGTCAGAAGCAGGAACTGGCCCGACTTGGCGACCGGCACCCGCAGCCGCCAGCGTTCCTTGCGGGTGCGCAGGTCGAAGGCGATGAGATAGGTCCGCGGAGTGGCGTTCTCGTCGATGTTCTCGGGGCCGTTGGCCTTGTAGTAGAGGAGTCCGCGCCGTTCGTCGGTGGCCTGCAGTTCGGCGACGCCGATGTCGTTGCCGCCGGCCACGCGCTTGGTCCATGCCTGCCTGCCGTCGTCGGTGTCGACCGCGACCAGCTGGCCGGCGCGCTGGAGGATCAGGGTGCCGGGCGCGCCGGGCAGCAGCGGGTCGCGCGACTCGATGCCGCCGCGCTGCCAGACGGGCCGGCCGTCGGTCATGCTCAGCGCGGTGAGCAGGGGGAACTCGGCGAGGTAGACGACCTTCTCGCCGTCCGGGCGGACGTCGTGCCACAGCCAGGCGTTGTTGTCGTGGAGGAACTCGTACTTGGCGTCGTAGCGCCACAGCGCGGCGGGCGGGGCGCCGCGCGGCGCGGCGGACGGCTTCGGTGTCGTACGACGGCTCGACGCGGCCGGTTGCGTCAGCGCGGCGGTGCCGCCCCGGCCGGCCACCCAGCCGGCGACCGCGCCGCCGCCCAGCAGCAGTCCGGCGCCGCCGACGGTGAGCAGGGTGCGGCGGGACGTCCTGCCGGGAGATGCGGGCGGTGGGGCGTCGGCGGCGGACTCCAGGGCCAGCGCGCGGTCGGCCTGGCGGGCGAGCGCGGCGACCAGGCGGGCGGGCGGCTGGAACGGCTCGTCGCCCAGTTCGTCCACCAACTCCCGGGCCGTGGGCCGCTCTTCGGGGTCCTCGTGGGAACAGCGGCGCAGCAGCGGGTCGTCCGGGGCACGGCCCGCGGCGGCATGGGTCAGGAGGTCGCCGAGGGCGGCGATGTCGTCCTGCGGGCTGCCCTTGAGCCGGGGGCGGACCAGGCGGGGGCCGTCCGGGGCGACGAGGATCGCGTCGGGAGCGAGGCCGCCGTGCGCGTACCCGGCCACGTGCAGCCGGGCCAGGGGTGCGGCGAGACCGGCGGCGAGGGAGCGCACGGTGCCGGCGGGGAGACCGCCGTACATCAGGGCGCCGGCCTCGGCGAGGGTGAGCGAGGGGACGAACCGCCAGGCGAGCCAGGGCGGTTGGGCGCCGGAGCCGTCCTCCAGAAGGTCGGGGAAGCCGGGGCCGGTGGCGGCGCGCAGGGCGGCGGCGGACTGACGGACGGTGCCGTTGGTCTTGCCGTTCCCGTTGGTCCTGAGGTTGCCGTTGGTCCTGCCGCCGTTGCTGTTGCCGTTGCGCATGAGCGTGATCTCGGCGAGGCCCTCCTCCCCCGGGCTGCGGGCCAGCAGGCGCGGTTCGCCGCCCGCCGGTGTCAGCCTGGCCAGCAGGACGTACGGACCCAGCAGGCGTACGTCGTCCGGGCGCAGCTCTTCCATGCGATCCCCCATCGCTCCCCGGTGCGCGCCCCCGGGCGCGCACCGCTCCCCCAGCGGGCGCCATCCTCAAGCAGGGGTAACGACGTGCACCGGCCGCCCGCCGTTTCACAGGGTGGGCATCGCGCGCAGGGTGGTCCGGCGGGCGACGAAGACCCGTCCGGCGGCGCCGGCCAGCCGCCACCCCGGCTGATCTGCCTGGTCGGCGAAGGTCCACAGGACCCTGCCGGTGCGGATGTCGACGGTGAAGACGCCACCGTCGGCGCCCGGCTGCACCGGGGAATCGGTCGGATTGCCCATCAGCCCGTACAGCGCGTGGCCGACGACGACATCGGTACGGCGCGGTAGTCCGCTGTAGTCCAGGGGTACCGTCCAGCGGGGTACCCCGGAGCGGGCGTCCAGGCACCACAGTTCGAGGGGCAGCCCTGCGTACACCCGGCCGCCGGCGACGGTCGGGGCGCCGTAGAAGGAGGTGTCCGGGGCCTGGGTCCAGCGGGCCTTCCCGGTGTGCGCGTCGAGCAGGGCGAGCGGGTCGCCGCCCACACAGAAGGCGCCCTCGGAGACGGCGGGGGTCAGGGCGCTCACCTTGCCGCCGCCGATCAACACGGGCTCGCCGACCTCCCACCGCCAAGTCGCCGATCCGTTCAGGGTGTTGAAGGTGTGGGCGATGCCGTCGTCGGTGGTCACCATGAGCCGCAGCCGGGTCGTGACGGCGCAGACCGCGCCGGTGCCGGTGACCGCGCGGGCGGCGGTCCACCGGATCCGACGGTCCGTCAGCCCTACGGCACGGACCTTGCGTTCCCGGTCGAGGACGTACGCCGCCAGGCCGTCCACGGCGAGCAGCTGGCGGGCGCCGATGTCCCCGGTCTCCCAACGCGGCGTGCCCGTACGGGAGTCGAGGGCGGTGAGGCGGCCGTCGGCGGTCACGACGAGGATCGCCGACCCGGTGACGCGCAGCTCGCCGAGCCGGTCGGGCGGCTTCCGCCCGGTCCAGGTCCACGCCCTGCGGCCGGTGTGCTGCACCCAGGCGGCCACTCCGCCGGTGGTCCCGGCGGCGACCACCCGCCCCACGGTGACGGGCCCGGGTCCTTCGGGGTGTACGCCCTCGGCCCGCCAGAGCGGGGCGGGCACGGTGTCGGCGGTCGGCGCGACGAGCGGTTCGGCGACGGGCACGCCGTTCTCGGTACGAACGGCGTGCCCCTGCGTCCGGTCCCGGGTCAACCACCAGGCCCCGGCCCCGACACCGGCCACGGCGAGTGCACCGGCCGCACCGAGCAGCCGCCGTCGGGAGGGGGACGGGCCGGGTGCGGCGGCCCTGAGCAGCTCGGCGGCGTCGGTGGTCCGGCGGTCGATGTCATCGGCGACGGGGGCGGTCAGCCAGGGGGGTGCGGGCGTGCCGCGTCTGGGGGTGGTGGCGCCGGCGGGGACGTCGGGCAGGGGGCGGCGGCGCCCACGAAGGCGCTCGCCCGGCGTCGACCCCGCGCCCGGCTCCCGGCCCGCACCGCCGGACGCGATGGGTCGCCCGGCCCGCGGGCGACCCGCCCCGCCGCCGTCCCCGTCAGCCGGAAGCCACCGCACAGTCCCCTCGCCCGACGCCGCACCCCCCGATCCCGCCGGCCCGAACTCCGCCCCCTCGACCCACCCGGCGACCACTTCCGGCGTCGGCCGCCGCGCCGGATCCTTCTGGAGACACGCCCGCGCGACCGGGACCAGCGCCTCCGGCACCCCTTCCAGGTCAGGCTCCTCGTGCACCACCCGAAACCCCACGGCCGCCGGATGCCCCGTGCCGAAGGGCCCCTGTCCCGTGCAGGCGAACACGAGCACCGCCCCCAGGGCGAAGACATCGGCCGCCGGACCCGCGCGGCGGCCGGTGATCTGCTCCGGGGGCGCATAGCCCGGCGTCGCCGGAGCCACCCCCGGCTGCGTCAGCGTCAGCCCGTACTCCGGTCGCGCGATGCCGAAGTCGATGATCCGGGCGCCTTCACGGGTCAGCACGATGTTCGCCGGCTTCAGGTCCCGGTGGACCAGCCCCGCCTCGTGGATCACGGCCACCGCCCGGGCCAGCTCGGCCACCAGCGCCCGCGCCCCGGCCTCCGGGAACACCCCGTACTCCGCCACCGCCTCCTGCAGCGTCGGCCCCGCCAGATACGCGGCGGCGATCCAGGGCACGGGACCGTCGAGGTCGTAGGCCAGGACCGGCGCCACCCCCGGTCCGCGCACCATCGAAGCCGCCTCGGCCTCGCGCCGGAAGCGCCGCACCATCGACTCGTCGCGCGCGAGTTCGCCCCGCAGCACCTTGAGGGCCGCGGGTCGCCCGCGCGCGTCCCGCCCCAGGTGTACGGCGCCCATCCCGCCCTCGCCGAGCGTCGCGACGATCCGGTACGGCCCGATCCACCGGCCGGCCTCGTCCGCCCCCGTTCCATGGCCCCCCACGGCGGGTCATGGTAGGCAGTAACCCGCACCCCGGAAAGACCGCTCCGGCAGACCCCGCGACCGTCGGTCCGCAAGTCCCTGTCGAAGCGCTTCGACAACCTATGGACACCCACCTCCGGTGGAGCTACTGTCGAACCACCCTCACCCGCCCTTGTTCGTACTGCGCACTGTCGAAGCGCTTCACAAAGCTTGGAGAGCTGGATGGTCACCCTCGCCGAGGTCGCCCAGCACGCCGGAGTCTCGGCGAGCACGGTGAGCTATGTCCTCAGTGGCAAGCGGTCCATCTCCACGACCACCCGGCACCGGGTCGAGCAGAGCATCCGCGAGCTGGGCTACCACCCGAACGCGGGCGCGCGGGCCCTGGCCAGCAGCAAGTCGAACATCATCGCGCTGATGATCCCGCTGCGCACGGACATGTACGTGCCGGTGATGATGGAGATCGCCATCGCGGTCGCCACCGCCGCCCGCACGCACGGCTACGACGTCCTGCTGCTCACCGGCGAGGAGGGCCCCGACGCCGTACGCCGCGTCACCGGCAGCGGACTCGCCGACGCGATGATCCTGATGGACGTCGAACTCGACGACGAGCGGCTGCCGTTCCTGCGTGGCACCGACCAGCCGTCCGTGCTCATCGGCCTCCCCGCCGACACCTCCGGACTCACCTGCGTCGACCTCGACTTCAGGGCCACGGGCGCCCTGTGTGTCGAGCACCTCGCGATGCTGGGTCACCGCGACATCGCTGTCATAGGAGAAGCGCCCGCGGTCTACGAGCGGCACACCGGCTTCGCCGAACGCACCCTCGACGGACTCCGCACCCGGGCCCAGGAGTTGGGCGTACGGCTGCTGCACCGGCCGTGCGAGGGCGGGTACGACGCGATGGCCGTGACCCTCGCCCGCATCCTCGACGAACGCCCGAGTACCACCGGCTTCGTCGTGCAGAACGAGTCGGCGGTCGAACCGCTGCTCGCGCTGCTGCGCCAACAGGGCAGGGCCATCCCCGAGGACGTGTCGGTGGTCGCCATCTGCCCCGACCAGGTCGCCGTCCAGGCCTCCGTGCGGCTGACGTCGGTCGCCATCCCCGCCCAGGAGATGGGCCGGCACGCCGTGGAGCGTCTGGTCGCCAAGCTCGACGGCCGCGGCAGCGACGAAGTCGTCCTGATCTCACCCGAGTTGATGGTCCGGGCCAGCACGGGCCCCGCACCGGCCGCTTCCTGACGCTCTTTCACCACCGTGCCCCGCCGGGGGCACCCCCATGTCTGCACCCCGTCCTCCTTACTCCGGGAGCGCCCCACGTGAACCAGCCTGCCGAAACCCAGCCCCCGACCGGCGAGGTCAGCCTCGCGCAGTCCTCCCCCACCGTCGGCACCTTCCGCGAGCGGGACGGCGCGCTGGAGTGGAGCGGCCGCCAGGAGACCCTGCGGATCGAGCCGTGGGGTCCGGACGCGGTCCGGGTCCGGGCCCGGCTCGGCGGTCCGATCCTGGAGGGACTGCCGGGTGCGCTGCTCGACGAGCCGCCGGCCACGTCGTCCACCGTCAAGATCGAGGACGGACAGGGGTCGTTGACCGTCGGCACGCTGACCGTCGAGGTCGACGCCGAGGGCCTGATCCGCTTCCTGCGCACCGACGACTCCGCCGAACTGCTCGCCGAGGAGCGCGCCCACTTCTGGTGGCCCGGCTCGCGCCTCTACACCGCCGTCGGCAACGGCCACCACCGCCTGGAGCAGCGCTTCGCCGCCTACGACGACGAGAAGCTGTTCGGTCTCGGCCAGCACCAGCACGGCCGCCTCGACCAGAAGGGCCTGGTCCTGGACCTGATCCAGCGCAACGCCGAGGTCGGCATCCCGGTCCTGTCCTCCAGCCGCGGCTACACCCTGCTGTGGAACAACCCGGCGATCGGCCGCGTGGAGCTCGCGCACAACGGCACGCGCTGGGTGGCCGACTCGGCCCGCCAGATCGACTACTGGATCGCCGCGGGCGCCCCGGCCGAGGGCCAGCGCCGCTACAGCGCGGTGACGGGCCGCACGCCGATGCTCCCGGAGTGGGCGGCGGGCTTCTGGCAGTGCAAGCTGCGCTACCGCACCCAGGACGAACTCCTCGCCGTGGCACGGGAGTACAAGCGCCGGGGCCTGCCCATCTCCGCCATCGTCTGCGACTTCTTCCACTGGACCCACCTGGGCGACTGGAAGTTCGACCTGAGCGAGTGGCCCGACCCGGCGGCGATGGTCCGCGAACTGGCCGACATGGGAATCAAGTTGG
Source organism: Streptomyces fulvoviolaceus (assembly GCF_000718165.1). Taxonomy (GTDB): domain Bacteria; phylum Actinomycetota; class Actinomycetes; order Streptomycetales; family Streptomycetaceae; genus Streptomyces; species Streptomyces fulvoviolaceus. The sequence continues at coordinate 132,547 of NZ_JOEY01000014.1, forward strand.
TGGTCAGCGTCTGGCCGTCGGTGTCCCCGCTGAGCGAGAACCACCACCTGATGGAGCAGCGCGGCTACTTCATCGGCACCCAGTACGGCCCGATGGCGCACGCCGACTGGCCGGACAAGGGAGTCGCCTCGACGGTCCAGGTGGCCTTCTACGACGCCACGAACCCCGAGGCCCGTGACTTCATGTGGTCACGCGTGCGCGACAACTACCTTGCCCCGTACGGGATCACGGCCTTCTGGCTGGACGCCTGCGAGCCCGAGCTGAAGCCGGGCTTCCAGGAGAACCTGCGCTACTGGGCGGGCCCGGGCCTGGAGGTCGGCAACAGCTACCCGGCCGAGAACTCCCGCACCTTCTACGAGGGCCTGCGCGCGTCCGGCTCCGGCGACGACGAGATCATCACCCTCAACCGCTCGGCCTGGGCAGGCAGTCAGCGCTACGGCGCCGCCCTCTGGTCCGGCGACATCGGCACCGACTTCCCGACCCTGCGCCGCCAGATCGCGGCCGGCCTCAACACCGCCCTCTCCGGCATCCCCTGGTGGAACACGGACATCGGCGGCTTCCACGGCGGCGACCCGAGCGACCCGGCGTACCAGGAGGTCATGGTCCGCTGGTTCCAGTTCGGCGCGCTGTCCCCGCTGATGCGTCTGCACGGGTTCCGTGACCCGGGTATGCCGTTGGGGCCGGACATGACCGGCGGACCCAACGAGGTCTGGTCGTACGGCGAGGAGGCCGGCGCGATCCTGGAGCAGTACCTGCGCCTGCGCGAGCGGCTGAAGCCGTACGTCCTGGAGGTCATGCGGGAGGCCCACGAGGAGGGGCTGCCGCCCATGCGGCCGCTGTTCCTGGAGTTTCCCGAGGACGAGGCGGCCTGGTCGGTCGACGACGCGTTTCTCTTCGGGCGGGACCTGCTCGTCGCGCCGGTTCTGGAGGCGGGGGCGAGGACCTGGACGACGTATCTTCCGGCGGGGGCGACCTGGACGGACGCGTGGACCGGTGAGACGTACGAGGGGGGTACGACGGTGACGGTCGATGCGCCGTTGGATCGACTTCCGCTGTTCCTGCGGGACGGGGCGCGGTTGCCTGTTGCTCCGCAGGGATAGGTCGTCGTTCGGCTGTAGCGCCGTCGTGGCTGGTCGCGCCCACGCGGCGGTAGCCGCATATCTGTACAGCCCCGCGCCCCTGAAAGCAGGGGCGCGGCCGGACCTCGTCAGTTGCGGCAGACCGAGGCCAGGGAGCGGACCAGTGCGCCGGTGTGCAGGGCGTCCGGGTGCTGCTCGTGGTGGACCTGGACGACGGCGAAAGCCAGCTCCGGGCGGCAGGTCGGGGCCGTGCGCTCGGAGGTGGTGGAGGTCAGCTCTCCGACGAGGTCCGTGTTGATGCGGTTGATCGTCTGGCGGACCTGGTTGAGGTCCGGCTTGGTCGTCGGGGCCTGCTCCGGGTGAGCCGTCCAGCGGCGGAACAGCGCACGCTGAACCGTCTTGTTCGCCTCGATCTGGTCGCGGAAGATCCGCCGGGCCTCGTCGGGGTCGCCCCCGGCCTGCTCGGCCAGCGCGGCGACGGAGTCGAGGACCTGCTGCTCGCGCGCGGGGTCGTCGATGGGGCTGTCGGTGCCCCACTTGGCCGCGGCCACGAGGTCGGCGGTGGCGAGGCGTTCGGCGGAGAGGGCGGCGACAGGCTTCAGGTCGGAGGGCGCGGGTGCCGCCGCCGCGGTGCCCGGCAGGGCGAGCAGCGCGGCAGCGGCGATCAGAGCGCTACGGAGGGGGGTGGAGATATGCATGGGGTCCATGAAACCCCACCACCCCGCCCGGTCAACTACTGCTGACCGTCAGGTTGTTCGTGGTGAAGTCCAGGCCGCCCGACGACGAGGTGACCTCGTAGCCGAACTGGACGTCACCGATGGTCTCGTTGCCGAACCAGCCCTTGGTGTCCTTGATCCACTTGAGGATCGGGAGGATCTGGACCGTGCCGGAGCTGGAGTCGGAGGTCCGCAGGAACGAGAAGACCTCGTTGGCGCCGTTGCTGCCCTTGTAGACGGTCCAGGTGTGGCCGCCGAGGGTGACGTTGCCCTGCGAGGTGCCGAGCGGGCCGACGGCTCCGTTGTAGTTGACCCAGAGCATGATCTCGTAGTCGTAGTCGGTGTCCCAGATGTCGTACGACGTGTTGTAGGCGCCGGACGACGGGACGGTGACGTTGTAGCTGCTGGAGAGCGAGCCGAGGGAGGTGATCGTCTTGTTGATCACCTTCTTGGAGTTGGGGTAGGACTTGATGCCGCCGGTGTTGGGGTGGTCGGCCCAAACCCCCCAGTTGGTCCCGGAGTTGGCCCAGATGCACTGGCTGCCGGCGCCGGAGCCCCAGATGTTGTTGTAGAGCGTGTAGCCGTTCAGGCTGGTGTTGCCCCACTGGTCGCAGGAGTTCCAGACGGCGGCCTGTGCGGGGGCGGAGGCGAGGCCGACGGTGGCGCCGAGGGCCATTGCCGGGGCGAGCACCGCCATGGTGATCTTGCGCAGTTTGCTCTTTGCCATGGTGTCCCTTTCCATGGGTGGGGGGAGTTGCGGGGCTACCACGCCCTCAGGGTGAGGACGTGATCTTCTCCGGCGACGAGGTCGAGGGGCTCGGCGCCGGACGAAGTCCGGAGTTCGATGCGCTGGGTCCGGGACGGTCTGATCATTGCTTTCGCACAGGTTGGCGTCCACATGAGATCGATCACCGCCCCGAACCGGGTACGGATGCCGTGCAGACGGCCCGTCGGGTACGCCGCCGGAACCGCCGGCATCAGCACCAGCCGGTCCGGCGTCGACTGCACGAGCATCTCGACGAGCACGGCGGGCAGGGTGTGCGCGGCGTCCGCGTTGTAGACGTCGCGGTTCGGGTAGTGCGCGCTCATCAGGGAGGCGTGGAAGAAGTCCCCCTTGAGGACCTGCCCGAGAGCGTGCGCGACCCGTTCGCCGTCGCGCAGGCGGGCCGCGACGAGGGCGTGGTGGAGGTGTCCGTGCGCCGAGTCGTTCTCGGCGCCGCGGAGTTCGAGGGCGCGGTGGACGGCGGCCGCGAGGCCCGGGGTGTCGTACGGGTTGATCTCGTCGAGCGGCCAGACGCCGTAGAGGTGGCTGAGGTGGCGGTGGTCGTAGGTGTCGTCGAGGCCGGGCCAGGCCCATTCGGCCAGCGCGCCGTCGAAGTTGATCCGGTGGGGCGGGAGCCGGTCGGCGAGGGCCCGCCAGTCCTCCGCCCGCTCCGGGTGGTACTCGGCGGCCGCCAGGAGGGCGTGCCGGGCGGCCGAGAGGTCCATGGCCGCGTTGATCGCACCCCAGCTCGCGTTCGCCGGGCGGTTCTCCGGCGAGTAGGAGGGGACGACGACGAGGTGGCCGTCGGCGTCGACCCGGGTGAGGAAGTCCTCGTAGAACAGGGCGAGTTCGGCGAGGGCGTGCGCGGTGCGCGGGTCCTGCTCGCCGCGGGTCTCGTCGTGGTCGACGAGCGGCTTGAGCAGCCAGTCGGCGCCGGCGGTCCACAGATGCAGGGGGTACTCGCGGCTGAAGTGGTACGTCAGCCCGGACTCGCCGTCGGTGTGCGCGGGCGCCATGACGCCCCGGGCGCCGAAGACGGAGCGGGCGTTCTCGCGCCAGTCGTCGAGCTGACCATGGATCAGGGAGGCCAGGGCTTCCGTGACTTCGGGGAGGGCGGCGGCCGCGGCCGAGGCGGTCTGCAGGTTGACGTTGGCGTCATTGGTGAACGCTCCGGCCCACGCCGTGTCCCAGTCGCCGGTCCACAGGCCGGTGAGGCGGGGCGGGTACAGGCCGCTGGCGGAGAGCAGGTGGTAGCGGCCGGCGGCGAAGAGGCGTTCCAGGAGGGCGGGGCTGCCGGGGTGCTTTTCGAGCAACTCGGAGCCGGGGAGGGCGCGTTCGGCGGGGTCGGCGTCCAGGTCGAGGGTCACGCGCTCGTAGGCGGTGCGGTGGAGGGGGGTGTGGCGGGCCAGGAGGTGGGTGTACGGGTCCTCGTCACCGTCCGGCAGCAGGTCACCCAGGGCGCGGGCCTCGGCGAGCGCGTCCGGCTCGCCGGTGTGCCGCAGAACGCGGGTCAGCAGGAGGACGGACTCCGCGCCGGTCACCTTCAGGCCGGGGGGCGTGAGCGTCGTACGGCCGCCCGTGACCACCACGAGCGTCACTCCGGTGTACGCCCGGTCGCTGCCGGGGTAGCGGGCGCGCAGGGTGAGCAGGGCGCCCTCGGAGGTGAGGACGGCGCCGTGGCCGACGGCGAGGTCGTGGGGTGCGCCCGGGAGCTTGTGGTCGAGGGAGATGTCCAGGCCCGGGGCGGTGACCCGCTGGACGATCACGTCGTCGGCTCGGGAGACGAAGACGCGGCTGCTGCAGTCCTCGCCGTCCGCCGCCGCGACGCCGGTGGTGAAGTCGACGGAACGGCGGTAGTCGTCCGGATCGGCGGGCGTCGGTCTGCGCAGCCGTACCTGGAATGCCGGGTGGAACGGCTGCACCCACTGGAGTTCGCGGCCGTCGGTGAAGCCTTCGGCCGCGTGCAGTTCGCCCGCCAGCAACTGGTCCTGGAGCGCGGGGAGTTCGGCGGCGAGCCGGGGCGGGCGGGCGTGTTCGGCACCGTTGGGACGGACGAGGGTGTGATGGGTGACGACGACCCGCTCGTCGTCCGGATCACCGAACAGCAGGGCGCCGTGGTGGCCGTTGCCGCTCAGGAAGCCGTCCTCCCAGCGGGCGGCCGGCCGGGGTTCCCACGTGCCGTGGACGATGGTCATGATCGCAACACCACCACGCCGTACCGGAGCAAGGTCACCTCGTCCGTGAAGGCCGTCCCCGTCAGCAGGTCCTGGTGGGTGCCCGGCACCTCGACGCTCACCGGCTCACGGGAGTGGTTGAGCACGAAGAGCAGGTCACCGCGTCTGACGGCCTCGATCTGGTCCGGCAGGCCGTCGAGCACCGGACGGGCGCCCGCGTCGGCGGCGATACGGCCGAGCAGACCGCGCAGCGCCTCCGGCTCGGGCAGTGTCGAGACGTACCAGGCGCGGCCCTTGCGCAACACGGCCGGCAGCCCGTCGAGTTCACCGCCCTTGAAGGCGGCCTCCGTCACCGACTCCTCGTCCTTCTCGATCTCCTCCGACCACAGGGTCCCGCGGAAGCCGTCGCACTCGACGCCCTCCCCCGCGTCCAGCGGCCACCACTCGTGCAGGGTGCGGATGCCGAACAGTTCACGCAGGCGTACGTCCATGCCGCCGGGCCGCACCCGGTCGTCCTCGTCGGCGACGCCGGTGAGGAAGCCGGAGACGAGGGTGCCGCCGTTCTGTACGTACGCGATGAGGTTCTCGATGGCCGCGTCGGTGAGGGCGTAGAGCTGGGGGACGACGACGAGTCTGTAGGCGCTCAGGTCGTGCTCGGGGTGGGCGAAGTCGGTGGTGAGGTGGGCCTGCCAGAGGGCGCGGTGCCACGCTTTGACGAGGTCGGGGTGGTCGACCTCGCTGGAGAGACGGCCGTCCTGGGCGCTGGCCCACCAGGCGTGCCAGTCGTGCAGGACGGCGATGTCGTTGGCGGTGTGACTGCCCGTCACTTCACCGCTGATGCGTGCGAGTTCGGCGCCGAGCTGCTTGACCTCCTGATACGTCCGCCCTTCCTCCCCCGCGTGGCTGACCATCCCGGAGTGGAACTTCTCCGCGCCCTGCCGGGACTGCCGCCACTGGAAGTAGCACACGGCGTCCGCGCCGCGGGCCACGGCCTGGAGGGACCAGAGGCGGTTGAGGCCGCGCGGCTTGGGGTGGTTGACGCCCCGCCAGTTGACCGGGCCGGCCGCCTGCTCCATCAGCATCCAGGGACCGCGGGCCTGGGAGCGGGTCATGTCCTGGACGAGGGCGCCCTGTTGGGCGCCGAGGGGGTCGCGCGGGTCCGGGTAGAGGTCGACGGAGACGACGTCCTCCTCCTCGGCCCAGCGCCATGCGTCCTGACCGATCCACAACGGCATGAAGTTGGTGGTGACGGGGAGCTGCGGCGTGGCCCGGCGGACGATGTCCCGCTCGGCGGCGTAGCACTCCAGGAGCATGTCGGAGGTGAAGCGCCGGAAGTCCAGCACCTGGGTGGGGTTCTTCAGGTAGTGGGCGTGGCGGGGCGTGTGGATCTCGGCCCAGTCGCCGTAACCCTGGCTCCAGAAGGCGGTGCCCCAGGCCTCGTTGAGTTCGGCGAGCGTGCCGTACTTGTTCTGCAGCCAGTCACGGAAGCGGGCGGCGGCCTCGTCGCTCCAGTCGAAGGTGCAGTACTCGTTGTTGATGTGCCACATGGTGAGGGCCGGGTGGCTGCCGTAGCGGGCGGCGAGGTCCTCGGTGATGGCGGCGGCGTAACGCCGGTAGGTGGCGCTGGAGTGCGAGAAGTGCTGGCGGCCGCCCCACCACTCGGTACGGCCGTCCTGGTCGACGGGCAGGGTGTCGGGGTGCAGGTGGCCCATCCAGGGCGGGGGCGAGGAGGTGGGGGTGGCGAGGACGACCCCGATGCCGTTCTCGTGCATCAGGTCCATCAGCCGGTCCAGCCAGCCGAACTCCCTTGCGCCGGGGCTTGGTTCGAGCTCGGCCCAGGAGAAGACGCCGAGGGTGACGGAGTTGACGCCGGCGGCCTTCATCAGCCGGACGTCCTCGAGCCAGGTCTCCTCGGGCCACTGCTCGGGGTTGTAGTCGCCGCCGTAGAGGATGCGGCCGTTCGTCACCGTGCTCAGGTCGGGCATCAGACGGGCTCCCCGTACTGGATCCCGCGCCCGTTGGTGGCGAGGTACACACGGCCGTACACCCGCGGGTCGCCGACGATGATCTCGCCGGTCCAGCCCCACTGGTGCTGGTCGTCGTTGATCCGCACCCAGGTCTTGGCCCCGTCGTCCGAGCGGTAGACGGCGGTGATGCTCTCGGTGGAGCCGACCTGATAGATCGCCGGGTAGTCCGCCCCGTCGGCCGCCTTGCCGAAGCCGAGGGTGTACGAGGCCCAGCAGCTGTCGACCTTCGAGAAGCTCGCGCCGCCGTCGGTGGACCGGTAGAGCCCGTTCCACTTGGCGCTGACCCACAGGTCACCGGAGCGCCCGGGCGCGGCGACCAGCTTGAACTGGCTGTCACCGGAAGGCAGCCCGCCCGCACGCGCAGTGAACGAGACGCCACTGTCAGTGCTGGCAAGTAGCGTTCCTGTGTCGGTGTCGTATGCGTAGAAGAGCGTCGGGTCGGCCGGGTCGGCGACCGGCGTGGCGCCCTTCGGGAAGGAGGAGACCTCGGTCCAGGTGACGCCGTTGTCCGCCGAGCGGTGGGCCGCGTACTTCGTGCCGTCCCAGTGCACGAAGGACCACAGCAGCACGCTGCCGTCGGCGTTGGTGGCGATCGGTCCCGGTGCGTCCTTGGCGATGGTGGGCTGGGCCGCGAAGGGCGCCCAGGTCTGCCCGCCGTCGTTCGAGTAGGCGCCGTTGCCGTTGTCGCCCCAGCCGGCGCGGACGACGTACGCCGGTCTGCCCGCGGCCTGCGCGAGTCCCGTCGCCGACCCGAACACGGGGTTCGAGGCCATGCCGCGCGAGGGCGAGGCGGTGAGCCGCTCGTGGTACATGACGCCGATGTCCCTGGACCCGCTCAGCAGGTGCGCCTCCCCGACCGGAGGCGACACCAGCTGCACCACGGACGCCTCCTCCAGGCCGCGGATCTGCGGGGCCCAGTTCTTCAGGTCCCGAGTGCCGTAGAGGGTGGCGCCCGTGCCGTAGACGACGTGCCTGGAGTCGTACGGGTCGACGGCGACCGCCTGGATCCACCAGCCGAACTTGGGCGCGTCCGCGCCCCACTTGAGGTAAGGAGTCTCGGACACGTCGAACACAGCAGCGTCCTTGAGGGACGTCCAGGTGCGACCGCCGTCGGTGGTCCGGAAGAGGGTGTCGACCGCCGCCCACCGGTTGTTGGTGGAGACGACGACGGTGCCGGGACGGCGGGCGTCCACGGCGACGCCGCCGTAGCCGAAGGCGTCGGTGGAACCGTCGCTGGTGGTGCCGCCCGGCTTCACCGGCGTGACCTCGGTCCACTTCCCGCTCGCGATGGCCAGCTTGTGCACACTGCCGTCGGACTGCCCGTTGGGGCCGGGGGCGTTGGCGTACGTCACGTACAGCTCGCGGGTGAGGCAGTCGTACGCGGCCCGGATCGGCACCTTGGCGGCGGTACCGGAGGGCTGTCCGGGCACGGCCTCCCAGGTGGTGCCGTCGGCGGTGCGGTACAGGTTGGACGCGGTGCCGTCCGAGTCGCCCCAGCCGGCGTAGAGGGTGCGCCCGGCGGCGACGAGGAGGGAGACGCCCTGACCGGAGGCACTCGGCGTACCCGGGAAGCCGCTCACGGCTGCCCAAGTGGCCCCACGGTCGGTGGACTTGAGGAGACCGTCATGTCGCGTCCCCAGCCACAGCGTGTCGCTGTCCCGCGGATCGACGAGCAGCCGCTCCCCCATTCCCCGCCCGTCCTCGTTGGCCCCGAGCTTCACGGCGAGATCAGTACGCGCCCAGGTGGCGCCACGGTCCTCGGAGCGAAGAACCGCCCCGTTGCCGGCCCACGACTGCGCGTAGGTACCGAGCGCGAGGTAGACCCGGTCGGGGTGAGCGGGATCGACGGCGATCGCCTCGGTCCCGAGAAGGTTCCAGTCGTCCCACCCGAGGTGATCGGTGAGAGGCGTCCAGCGAGCGGCCCGGTCGTCCCAGCGGTAGGCGCCGCCGATGTCGGTACGGGCGTAGCCGAGTCCCCGTACGGACGGGTGGAACAGCACACCGGTGACAAACCCGGTCCCGCCGATGACGGCGTTGCGCCAGCGGTAGGTGGGGGCGACGGCGGCCCGCGCACGCCCCTGGAAAGCGGGAACGGCGGTAAGCGCGGCGGCGGTTGCGGCCCCGGCAAGAACGGCACGCCGGCTCAGACTGGACGTAAGCATGACAGACCTCGACTTACGAGAGAGGGGGAGTGGACGTACCTCTAGGGGCGCGGGGCTGTATCGACTTGCGGCTCCGCCGCGTGGGCGCGACCAGCCACGACGAACCCGCAGCCGCCGGCGATCCGAAGCGCCCCACTCAATAGGCGCAGGTCAACCCTTCACCGCACCCGTCAACATGCCCTTCTTGAAATGCCGCTGCACAAACGGCGAAAGCACAGCAACCGGCACCAGCGCCAAAACCATCACAGCCATCTGAACAGCCAACGGCGACAACTGCCCCGTGTTGATCTGCGTGGCCAACCCGACGGGCCGTTCCTGCTTCTGCACCAGCTGGATCATGACGTTCTGCAACGGCATCATGTCCTGATCACTCAGATAGATCGACGCGTTGAACCAGGCACTCCAGTACCCCACCGCATAGAACAGCGCGATTACGGCAAGCACCGCCCGCGACAACGGCATCACGATCTTCCAGAGGATCCGCCAGTCCCCGGCCCCGTCGATCCGCGCGCTGTCGATGAGTTCCGACGAGATCCCCATGAAGAACGCCCGCAACACAAGGATGTTGAAGACACTCACCGCACTGGGCAGGATCAACGCCAGATACGAATCGGTGAGCCCGAGCCCCTGCACCAGCAGATACGTCGGAATGAGCCCCGCTCCGAAGAACATGGTGGCGAGCAGCAGCATCAGAAACCACCGGTGCCCCAAAGACCCCACCCGCGAGAGCCCGTACGCGGAGAGGACGGACACCGTCATGCTGAACAGCGTGCCGACGAGGGTGACGCCCACGCTGACCAGGGCGGCGCGCTGGACCTGCCCGCCGCTGAGGAGTTCCTGGTAGGCGATGAAGGTGATGTCCTTGGGGATCACCACCAGTCCGCCGGTCGAGTCGATGGTCTTCTTCGACGAGAGGCTGGTGACGATGACGATCCACAGCGGGAAGAGGACCCCGAAGCAGGCCAGGGTGAGGACGATCCCCTTGCCGGCGATGCCCGCCTTGGAGGGCTCCTCCTCCCAGGACGGCCGCTCCGGGGCCGCCCACCAGCGCGGCTCGGACGCGGGCGCCGCCAACTTGTCGGGCTTGACGCTCTTGTCGATCACGGCGCTCACTTCTTGTACACCCCCTGCTCGCCCATGAGATGGGCGACCTTGTTCGCGGTGAGTACGAGGGCCAGCCCGACCACGCCCTTGACCAGGCCGGCGGCCGCGGCGTAGCTGAAGTCCTGGTTGCGGATGCCGTTCCACCAGACGTAGGTGTCGAGGACCTCGGAGGCTCCTGGCCCCACCGAGTCGCGTTGGAGCAGGAGTTGCTCGAAGCCGACGGTCAACGCGTCCCCCACCCGCAGCACCAGCAGCAGGGCGATCACCGGTCGCAGCGCGGGCAGCGTGATGTGCCACATCCGGCGCCAGCGGCCCGCGCCGTCCATCGCCGCGGCCTCGTACAGGTCGTTGGAGACGGCGGAGAGCGCGGCGAGGAAGACGATGATGCCCCAGCCCGCGTCCTTCCAGACGCCCTCGGCGGTCACCAGGAACTTGAAGATCCCGGGGTCGGTCATCAGGTCGAAGCCGTCGTACCCGTGCTGACGCAGCGTCTGCGCGATGATGCCGGCGCCGCCGAAGATCTGCTGGAAGACGGTGACGACCAGCACCCACGAGAAGAAGTGGGGCAGGTACATGATCGCCTGGGCGACCGCCCGGACCCGGGGCCTGATCACGCTGTTGATGACCAGCGCGAGCAGGATCGGGATGGGGAAGAACAGGACGAGCTGGAGGGTGAACAGCACGAAGGTGTTCTGCACCGCGTGCCAGAAGGCGGAGTCCTGGAAGATCCGCTCGAAGTTCTCCAGACCGATCCAGGGGCTCTCGAACATGGCGACGAAGCCGTTGTCGCTGAGATACGGGTCGTAGTCCTGGAAGGCGACCACGTTGCCGAAGATCGGTATGTAGTTGAAGACCAGGAGCAGCGCTACGGCCGGCAGGGTCATCAGGATCAGCGTGCGGTCGCGTCTGAACCTGAGCCGCAGGCTCAGCTTTCCCGCACGCTTGCCCTGGGGGCCGGCGGCGCCGCCGGACGCAGACGCCTTCTTGCCGGTCTTTTCGTCGGTCTTCTTCGCCTCGGCCCTGCTCCGAGGCACCGTGCTGTGGGACACGGTTTTCTCCTTGCCTCAGCCCTGGTCAGTTGGCCGCGGAGCCGTTGTCGTCGAGCAGCTTCTTGTACCAGTCCCGCAGCCCGTCGCCGCCCTTGGCCTTCCAGTCGGACACGGCCTGCTGGACGTCGCTGATCTTCTTGCGGCCGCGGACGACGTCGTCCTCCAGCTGCTCGAAGTCGTTGGCGAGGTTGGTGTAGCGGTTGGGCTCGGTGATGGTGAGGCCGTAGAAGGAGGACTTCTTGGTGAAGGCGCCCATGCGCTGCTGCCACTCGACCTGGGCCTTGGCGATCTCGGGGAGGTCGGGGTGGGCGAGGTAGGAGGCGGGGTCGCCGGTGTAGTCGTAGGCGCCGAAGACCTCGTTGTTGCCCTTGGTGGTCTTCGTGGGCATGCCGTCCTTCAGCGTGTAGTCGGTGCCCTCGACGCCGTAGACGGTGAGCATGTACTCCTTGGTGCCGTACGGCGAGGCGCAGTAGTTGGCGAGCGCCAGGAAGTCCTTGATCTGCTGCTTGGACGCCTTCTTGCTGACGAAGGTGAAGATGCCCGCGGGCTGCGTCGCGTAGATCGTGGGGTCGCCGCCGTCGGGGCCGAAGATGTCGAACGCGCCGATCTCGAAGTCGCTCTTCTGGATGTTCTGTTCGGCCGTCGTGCTGTACCAGTAGCTGATGTCGCCGTTGAAGACGAGGGACTGGCCGGCGGTGAAGCGGTTGGACGCGTCGCCCTTGACGGCCTTGGCGTCGGGGTGGACCACGTCGGCCGCGTAGAGCTTGCGCATCCACTCCAGGGCTTCGAGGTACTCGTCGGTCTCGATCCGGTTGACGAGCTTGCCATCCCTGAGGTCCCACCACAGCGCCTTGTCGCTGCCGTTGAGGACGCCGTAGATGTTGAAGGCGCTCCACTTCAGGTCGTCGCAGGCCCACACCTTGCCCTTGGCGTTGGTGGCCTCCTTCGCCCAGGCAAGGAACTCGTCGGGGCTGGCCGGGAGTTCGTAGCCCTTCGCGTCGAAGATGTCCTTGCGGTAGAAGGGCACGATGTTGGGGACGTACGAGGCGGGCATCGGGATCCCGCGCAACTGGCCGCCGAAGATGCCGCGTTGCCAGGCGTCGGTCGGTACGGCCGCGAGGTTGGGGTAGGCCTTGACCTTGTCGCCGGACAGGTAGGGGCCGAGGTCGGCGAACTTGGCGTTGACGGCGCTGGGTATCTTGCCGTTCAGGTTCCAGCCCGGGACGACCACCACGTCCGGGATGTCGCTGGAGGCGAGCACGGCGCCCAGCTTCTCGTCGTAGGTGTTGCCGTCCTGGTTCTGCCAGGTGACCTTGACTCCGGCGGCCTCGTTCATGGCCGTGTAGTACGGGTTGTCGTTGGACGGCGGGCTGCCCCACATCGGCGCCATGATCTTCAGCGAGCTGCCGCTGCCGAGCTTCTTCGGTACCGCGGTCTTCAGGCTGTTGAGGTCGATCGCCTTGGTGAAGCCGGCCGACGAGCCGTTCTTCGAGGGAAGGTCCGGCACGATGACGCTCGACGCCACGAACGTCGGGAGGATCTTCTCCGCGGCCTTCCCGGAGGTCGTGCCATCCTGGTTCCCCTCCTGCCCGCCCCCGCAGGCGGCGAGAAGCGGCATCCCGCCCGCGACCGCTGCGGTGGCGACCGCGGTGGAGGCGAGGAAGCTTCTCCGGCTGGGCCCGGAGGAGGCGGAAGCGGCGTTCGGCGTCATTGCGTCAACCCTTCATGGCGCACCAGGACACCCGGCGGTGGAGCCGTCGGCTGCGGTGTCTTGAGTGGAACTGGCTGAGCTGAAGCGGTCCTCCGACCATTGCGACCCCATGCGGCGGACCGTAGGTAGTCGAAGAGGCAGTCGAAGCGCTTCGATGTTGCTGTGAGGTTAAGTGAACACCCAAGGGTGCACAAGGGTCGTCTCCAAGATTCCTCCGAGGTATGGGAGGTGACCTTTTCTCATGCACCGCTTGAAGTGACGGTGTTGATCTCTTGACACCCGACCCGGTGTCGAATGAGCATCGAAGCGCTTCGAAAGCGTTGCGCCGCTCCATCGCAAGGGGATCCCCACGTGACCGCACACACGCCGCACACGCCGCCATTTCGCGATCCGCACCTGCCGTTCGCGAAGCGCATCGACGATCTGCTGTCGCGGCTGACGCTCGACGAGAAGGTCGGGTTCCTGCACCAGTTCGCCCCCGCCGTCGAGCGGCTCGGCATCGCCGGGTTCCGCACCGGCCAGGAGGCGCTGCACGGTGTCGCGTGGATGGGCCAGGCGACGGTGTTCCCGCAGGCGGTGGGCCTGGGCGCGACCTGGAACACCGACCTCGTACACCGCGTCGGCGAGGCGGTGTCCAAGGAGACCCGCGCGATGCGCGCCCGCGACGAGCGTGTCGGCCTCAACGTCTGGTCGCCGACGGTCAACCTGCTCCGGCATCCGCTGTGGGGCCGTAACGAGGAGGGCTACTCGGAGGACCCGAAGCTCACCTCCGCCATCGCCACCGCCTACACCCAGGGTCTGCGCGGCAGCCACCCGACGTACTGGCGCACGGCCCCGGTCCTCAAGCACTGGCTGGCCCACAACAACGAGACGGACCGGGCCACCGCGTCGAGCTCGGTCCGCCCGCGCGTGCTGCACGAGTACGACCTGCGCGCCTTCCGCGAGACGGTCGAGGCGGGCGCGGTGGCCGGTGTGATGCCGGCGTACAACCTGGTCAACGGCCGCCCGAACCACGTCTCCCCGTATCTGCGCGAGCACCTGCGCGCCTGGACCGAGGAGGAGCTGCTGGTCTGCTCCGACGCGGGCGCGCCCTCCAACCTGGTCGACCACGAGCATTACTTCGACACCCACGAGGAGGCGACGGCGGCCTCGCTCGTGGCCGGCGTCGACAGCTTCACCGACCACGGCACGGACGGCTCGCAGATCGTGCAGCGGGTCCAAGGCGCCCTGGAGCAGGGCCTGTTGACCGAGGCCGACATCGACACGGCCGTCCGCCGCCAGCTCTCGGTCCGCTTCCGGCTCGGCGAGTTCGACCCGCTCTACGACCCGTACGCGGAGACCAAGGACTTCGACACCCCGGCGCACCGCGCGCTCGCCCAGGAGGCGGCCGAGCAGGCGATCGTCCTGCTCAAGAACGAGGGCGTGCTGCCGCTCGCCCCCGACACCCGCCTCGCCGTGGTCGGTCTGCTCGCCGACGAGTGCAAGCTCGACTGGTACAGCGGCACGCTCATCCACCGCTCCACTCCTCTGGAGGGCCTGTACGAGCGGTTCGGCGCCGAGCGCGTGGAGTTCGCGGAGGGCGTGGACCGGGTCCGGCTGAAGACCTCCACGGGTACGTTCCTCCACGTGCAGGAGGCCTCGGAGGCTTCCGACGAGGTACGCGGCGCGGAGGGCGCGCTGGACCCGGCGTTGCTCGCGGGCCGCACGGATCTCCCCCCGCTCACCACCGACCCGACCGGCACCGAGTTCGCGCTGATCGACTGGGGCGCGGGCGTTCTCACGCTCCGCGCCCCCGACGGCCGCTACCTCTCCGTCGCCGAGGACGGATACCTCCGTGCCTCCGCCGACCAGCCCGGAGGCTGGGTCGTCCAGGAGACCTTCCGCCTGGAACCGCATGGGAAGGGACACCTCCTCAGGCACATCGGTACGGGTCGCCATGTCTCTGTCGCCGCCGACGGAGTAAAGGTTGCCGACGAGAATCCGGAAATCTTCGACCTGATCATCGTCGAACGCGGCGAGGACGCAGTGACCCGGGTCACGGCACAGGCGGACGTGGTCCTGGTGGTGGCGGGCAACGACCCGCATATCAACGGCCGCGAGACCGAGGACCGTACGACGCTCCGCCTGCCCCCGCACCAGGAGCGCCTGCTGCGCGCGGCCCGCGCCGCGAACGCGAACACGGTGCTGGCGCTGGTCTCGGCCTACCCGTACGCGGTGGACACCGCCGCCCTCCCTGCCGTGCTCTGGGCGTCCCACGGCGGCCAGGCGGCCGGCACCGCCCTGGCCCGCGTCCTGGCCGGCGACGTCTCCCCCGCGGGCCGCCTCCCGCAGACCTGGTACGCCGACGACGCCGACCTGCCCGGCCTCCTCGACTACGACGTCATCGGCGGCCGCCAGACATACCTCTACTTCGAGGGCACGCCGCTGTTCCCGTTCGGACACGGGCTGTCGTACGCGTCCTTCTCCTACGGCGACCTGACGACCCGTGAGGAGGACGGGACCCTGCACGTGTCGTTCACTCTCACGAACACCGGTGACGTCACGGCCGCCGAGGTCGCCCAGCTCTACACGCGCGCGGTGGACCCGGCACTCCCGCGCCCGCGCCGCGAGCTGGTGGCACACCGGCGCGTGACACTCGCGCCGGGCGCTCGGGAAGAGCTGTCCTTCGAAGTCCCGCTGCGCGCCTTCGAGTTCTGGGACGTGACGCGGGGCGGATGGCGCCTGGAGCCGGGCCCCTACGACGTACTCGTCGGCGCCTCCAGCGAGGACATCCGCCTGCGTACGACGGTGCTGCTCGACGGCGAGCCCGCGGCCCCGCGTGCCGTGCTCCAACGGGGCCTGGACGCGGCCGACTTCGACGAGCAGAACGGCATCGAGATCGTCGACCGTACGAAGACGTCGGGCGACGCGGTGACGGCGGCGGACGGCAGGGCCGGTGAACTGGTCTACCGGGACTGCGACTTCGGGGACGGCGTCACGGAGGTGGCGGTGTCCGTGGCCGGGGAGGGCGTGGTCGAGCTGTCGCTCGACGGGGGTGCGGTGCTCGCCGCCCTGACCTCGGAGGTGGGGGAGCCGGAGTCCGGGCCCTACGACTACACCACTCTCGACGCCGGGATCGTCGCGGAGGGCGTGCACGACGTGCACCTGAGGCTGCGGGGCCCGTTGCGGCTCGCGCACGTCGGCTTCTCCGGTTGAGGGTCCGGAGGAGTTGACACAGAGAAGGGGTCCGGCACCGGAAGGCATCGGTGCCGGGCCCCTTCTTCGACGAGCCTATATGAAAATGGTTCCCATGAGCTAGAGGGCGAGGCCGGTCAGGACCAGCACCCGCTCGTACGTGTAGTCCTCCATCGCGAACCGCACGCCCTCGCGGCCCACACCGGACTGCTTGGCGCCGCCGTACGGCATCTGGTCGGCGCGGTAGGAGGGCACGTCGCCGATGACGACGCCGCCGACCTCGAGCGCGCGGTGGGCACGGAAGGCGACCTGGAGGTCGTGGGTGAACACGCCTGCCTGGAGGCCGTACTTGGAGGAGTTGACGGCGGCGAAGGCCTCGGCCTCGCCGTCCACCTTCTGCACGGTGAGGACGGGTCCGAAGACCTCCTCGCAGGAGATCGTCGTGTCGGCCGGTACGTCGGTGAGGACGGTCGGCGCGTAGGAGGCGCCGTCGCGGTCGCCGCCGGTGAGCAGGGTGGCGCCGGCCTCGACCGCCTCCTTCACCCACGCCTCGACGCGCCGGGCGGCGTCCTCGCTGACCAGCGGGCCGACGTCGGTCTTGTCGTCGCCCGGGTCACCGGTGACCTGGGCCTCGACGGCGGCGACGACGCGGGGCAGCAGGCGGTCGTACACGGAGGCGTCCGCGATGACCCGCTGCACGGAGATGCAGGACTGGCCGCCCTGGTAGTTGGAGAAGGTGGCGATGCGGGTGGCGGCCCAGTCGAGGTCCTCGTCGGAGGCGTAGTCGCCGAGGACGACCGCGGCGCCGTTGCCGCCCAGCTCCAGGGTGCAGTGCTTGCGGGGCACCGAGTCCATGATCGCGTAGCCGACATTCTCGGAACCGGTGAAGGAGATGACGGGGAGCCGCTCGTCCTGGACGAGGGCGGGCATCCGGTCGTTCGGGACGGGGAGGATGCTCCAGGAGCCGGCGGGCAGGTCGGTCTCGGCGAGGAGTTCGCCGATGATCAGCCCGGAGAGCGGGGTGGCCGGGGCCGGCTTCAGGATGATCGGCGCGCCGGCCGCGATCGCCGGGGCGATCTTGTGGGCGCAGAGGTTGAGGGGGAAGTTGAAGGGCGCGATGCCGAGGACGACGCCCTTCGGGAAGCGGCGGGTGAGGGCGAGCCGGCCCTGGCCGCCGGCGTCGGTGTCGAGGCGCTGCGCCTCACCGCCGTTGAACCTCCGCGCTTCCTCGGCCGCGAACCGGAACACGGAGACGGCGCGGCCGACTTCCCCGCGGGCCCACTTGATCGGCTTGCCGTTCTCGGCGGAGATCAGCTGGGCGATCTCCTCGGTGCGCTCGGTGAGCCTGCGGCTGACGTGGTCGAGGGCGGCGGCGCGGAGGTGGGCGGGGGTGGCGGCGAAGTCCTCGCGGACGGCGTGCGCGGCGGCGACCGCCTCTTCGATCTGCGCGTCGGTCGGTACGGCGGCCTTTCCGACGAGACGTCCGTCCCACGGGGAGGTGACGTCGAAGGTGTCCTCGCCGGTGGCCTGACGGCCGGCGAGCCAGAAGGCGTGGGTGGAAGTCATGTGCCCACGGTAGGGCGGGGGTGAGTGGGGAGTGTTTGTCCGGGGTGTAGTGGTGGGGGTGGGGGGTGCGACGGTTTGGCGGGGTCGGTTTCCTCGCCCCCGCCGCCCCTACCCGTCCCGTCCTCCAGGGGCTGCCGCCCCTTCGACCCTGCTCCCAGGGGGCTCTGCCCCCTGGACCCCCGCTCCTCAAACGCCGGAGGGGCTGAGTTTTTCAGCCCGTCCGGCGTTTGAGGACGAGGCCGTTCAGGCCGAAGCGGGGGTCTGGGGGCGCCAGCCCCCAGGGACGGGAAGGGGCGGCGGGGGCAAGGAAAACCCCGCGTTGCCTACTCCGCCGACGTCGCCTTCAGCGCCAGCCACAGCTCCATCCGCGCATCCGGATCGTCCAGCGACCGCCCGAGGATCTCCTCGACCCGCCGCATCCGGTACCGCAGCGTGTGCCGATGGACCCCCAGGTCCGCGGCCGCCGCGTCCCACTGCCCGTGCCGCGACAACCACGCCCGCAGCGAGGCGACCAAATCCCCCCGCCCGGTCGCGTCATGCTCATACAAGGGCCGCAGCAACCCGTCCGCAAACGCCTTCACCGCATCATCCGCGAGCAGCGGCACCACAGACCCCGCCGCCAACTGCTCGTGCTCCACGTACACCCGCCCCCGCCGCCGGGCGACGGACAACGCCTGCTCGGCCTGCTTGTAGGCCGCCCCCGCGGCGACCGGCCCCACCGGCGCCGACACCCCCACGATCAGCTCGTCCTCGTCACCACCGGCCGCCTGCTCCCCGGCCCTGGCCGCCTCCAGGCCGGCCGCGTACTCCCCGCACGCCCCCACCGCGGCCCCGCCGTCCACGGCCAGCACCACCAGCCGCTCCCCCTCCGGTACGACCAGCACGGCCTCCCCCGCCCGCACCGCCGCGGACTCCACGACCTCGGCGAGCGCGCCGAGCGGATCACCGTTCGCACCGGACACGGCGACGATCAACCGGAAGGGCGCGTCCAGCAGACCGCCGTACAGATGACCGGCGACCGCGCGGGCATGGTCCGGCTCCCCGGCGAGCAGCATCCGCAGCACCGCCGCCCCGATCCGCTGCTCGGCGGCGTGCAGGGACCGCGAGCGTTCCGTGGTGAGGGTCAGCAGCGCGATGGCCGAGTGGACGGCGTACCGCTCGGCCGTGCCCAGCGCCGCAGCCGTGCCCACCGCGAGCGCGGCCCGGGGCCGCCGCCCGGTGCCCAGGGAATGGAGCTCGACGCGGTCCTCGTTGTCGGGGGCGGCAACCACGGAGGAGGCGGGGGCGGGCCGTTCCCGCAGCCGTTCCACGTCGGCGATGATCCGCGCGGCCCGGCGGCCGGCCCACTCCGGTGCGGTGGCGACGACGGCGCCCGAGGCGTCGTAGAGCGCCGCCCATCCGTCGACCTGGGCGGCGAGGGCGCCCAGCAGCCCCTCGGGGCCGTCCGTCAGCGCCTGCTTCGTCAGCTCGCGCTGGGCGGCGAAGCCCGCCGTCACGGCCTGGTACTGATCCGCCGCGATCTCGGCGGACACGACCTTGCTGACGGCGAGGAAGGGCGTACGCCGCGGCACCTCCAGCAAAGGAAGACCCGCTTCCTCCGCCGCATCGACGAGCGCCTTCGGGATCTCCTCGTAGTTGACCCCGACGGCGAAGCCGAGCCCGACCACGCCCGCGCCCACCAGCCGCTTCACATACCGCCGCATCGCCTCCGGATCCTCCGCGTCCAGCTTCAGCGCGGTGATCAGCAGCAGCTCCCCGCCCTCCATGTAGGGCACGGGGTCGGCGAGCTCACTGACGTGCGCCCAGCGGACGGGCACGTCCAGGCGGTCCCCGCCCGCCCGCACGGTCAGCTTGAGCGTGGAGTGGTGGACGAGCTTGGCGAGCGTGGGAGGCATGAGGCCTTCAGGTAGGCGTGACAGACATGTGTGACCGTTGTGATCTTTTGGCCGCAACGTATGAACGACCTGTGTCGATTCTGCCTCACCGTACGGTCCTCCGCGTGCCCCCGCGTCACCTCAACCCCGCAGGTCCACCAGCAGCGGCGGCGCGTGCTCCCCCTTCACGTTCGTCAGCGACAGCACCGCGTGCCCGGCCGGCACCCCGTGCGCCAGCTCGGACGCCGACCACCGCTCCCGCTCGACCTGACGTACGGTCACCGCCCGCGCGGTCGGCGCCTTGCCCGTGATCACCCGCCGCACCGCGTGCAGGGCCTTGCCGGCCGGGGTCTCGGCGATGATCTGCCGGTCGGTGACGTCCCGCGCCTCGATCCACTCCTTGCCCCACACCTCGGCGAAGTCCTGCCCGTCCCACGGCGTGATCCCGGACAGCGCCATCCGGCAGCCGGTGGCCCCGAGCAGCGGCCCGCGCAACGGCCTCGGTACGTCGTCCAGGGAGCGCAGCGTCAGCACGACCCCCGCGTTCCCCGACCGCAGCCGCTGGATGCCGCGCACGGCCTCGGGGGTCACCACACCCGTCCCGTCGTCCAGCACCAGACAGGCGAACAGCGACCGGTCCTCGCGCACCGCCACGCTCGCCGAGAACTGGGCGAGCACCAGCCGCGCCAGCATCCGAGAGGCGTCCGCGTGCCCGCGCTGGGGCAGATCGACGCGCACCCGGACCGGGTGGTCCAGGGCCTTCAGCGAGAAGGGGCGCGACTGTCCGGACGTATCGAAGAATCCCGCGAACGCCGGGCGGTCCAGCAGTGCGACACGGTCCGCGAGCACGCCGCCCACATCGCCAGGGTTGCCCAACTGCCGTTCCCGTGCGTCCAGTTCGCGCAGCAGCGACTCCTGTCCGGCGTCCTCGAGGCCCTTGCGCAGCGCGGCCAGCGGCGCGGGCGCGCCGTCGAGCAGCTGCCGCAGCTCCGGTACGGAGGGGAAGCGGCCGTGGACCGCGCGGAACGGTCCGAGCAGCTGGGCGAGGACGGTGGTGGAGCGGCGGGTGTCCCCGCCCTGGTGCGGTTCGGCGAGGTCTCCGACGAGGGCCTCGGCGAGCACGGCCGCCGCCTCGTCAGGGTCGTTCGTCCCGCCGTACAGGTCGAGGTCGTACACCGATTCGGGATTCCCGATCTGTACGACGACGTCGTAGGAGTCGGCCGCACCGAGCCCCGCGCCCGCCGCGCCGACCACGACCACGGCGGCGCGCCCGGCGAGCGCGTGCAGGCACAGCGACTCGGCGAGCGGCCGCATCAGGGTGCCGGTCTTGCCGGAGCCGGCCGGGCCGACGGCGAGCAGGGAGGTGCCGAGCAGATCGGGGCCGAGGCCCAGGCCGGCGCCCCGGTAGGCGTACGGGTTGCGGGCGTCGTCGGCCGTGGTGCCCAGGCGCACCTGGCCGGTCATCAGGTCGTGCCGGGCCAGCCGGGTGGGCAGGTCGCGCGCGCCGGACGGGTGCAGACAGGCGGCGGAGCCGTCCTTGAGTACGGCCCCCGTGAAAGTGGCGAGGCTGTGCCGACCTGTGCGGACGCCCTGCCAGGCGCGGGCGATCCGGGCCTGGTCGACGTCCCGCATCAGCCCGGCCCGGGCCTCGGCGGCGAGCCGCTCAGCGGCGTCGGCGGCACCGGCGGCCCGCAGCTGGGGCCATTCGGCGGGGTCCTGTTCGGGGGCGACGGGCCGCTCCGGCACGGGGACGGCACGGCGCCAGGCGGGGGGGCCGTAGCGGCGCCAGACCTCGCTCCAGCGGCCGAGGCGGCCGACGACGAGCATGATCGCGAAGGCGATCAGCGTGTAGTAGCCGTACCAGAGGACGGCGTTGCCGATGCGGTCGTCGCTGTGGCGCCAGGAGTCCGGGGTGAAGAGCTCCAGGGGGAGCACCCACCAGCCGCCGAGGTAGCCGTTCCACAGCAGCGACCAGATCAGCCAGCCGACGAGGAACGCGATCACCGCACCGCTCAGCAGCTGCCGCGTGGGGATCTGCTCCGGCTCCACCTCCGGCCGCGGCTTGTGCCCGAACCGCCACACCCCCGGCGCCGCCTCCGGCCGGGGCGCCCGCAGCCAGGTGAGGAACGCCGACCCGTCCGGCATCGGCGGCACACCCGGTGCCGCGGAGGGCCGCGGGGGCATCGCCGGCATCCGAGGGGGTCCCGCCGGACGTGGCACAGGGTTCGCATGCGTACCCCGCGCGTCCTGCGTCCCGTCGCTGTCCATCGCCCTCGCCCCTTGACCAGCCGTTCCGTCCACCATCAGCGGTCAATCTAACGCGCTCGCAAGGGGAGTTCACCGCTTACGTGGCCGACCTCGGCGTCACCGCCATGTCCACCACGGACAACCGGACCCCCCCGACACTGCCCACATGGAGCATGCCCACCCCCCACTCCCCGTCCTAGCCTGCGAGAAAAGACTGGAAGAACGTCTGCGAAGCCCCCGTCCGCAACACCCCCAGGAGCCCCTCATGAGCGCACTTCCGCAGGAGCGCCGCATCGTCACCGCCATCCCCGGCCCCAAGTCGCAGGAGCTGCAGGCCCGCCGCCTCGCCGCGGTCGCTCAGGGCGTGGGCTCCGTGCTGCCCGTGTTCACCGCGCGCGCGGGCGGCGGCATCATCGAGGACGTCGACGGCAACCGTCTGATCGACTTCGGCTCCGGCATCGCGGTGACCTCGGTGGGCGCCTCCGCCGAGGCCGTCGTACGCCGTGCTTCGGCACAGCTCGCCGACTTCACCCACACCTGTTTCATGGTCACGCCGTACGAGGGCTACGTGGAGGTCGCCGAGGCCCTCGCCGAGCTCACGCCGGGTGACCACGCCAAGAAGTCGGCCCTGTTCAACAGCGGTGCCGAGGCCGTCGAGAACGCCGTCAAGATCGCCCGTGCGTACACCAAGCGCCAGGCCGTCGTCGTCTTCGACCACGGCTACCACGGCCGTACGAACCTCACGATGGCGCTGACCTCGAAGAACATGCCGTACAAGCACGGCTTCGGCCCGTTCGCGCCCGAGGTCTACCGCGTGCCGGTCGCCTACGGCTACCGCTGGCCGACCGGTCCGGAGAACGCGGGCCCCGAGGCCGCCGCGCAGGCCATCGACCAGATCACCAAGCAGGTCGGCCCGGACAACGTGGCCGCGATCATCATCGAGCCGGTGCTCGGCGAGGGCGGCTTCATCGAGCCGGCGAAGGGCTTCCTGCCCGCTCTGAGCAAGTTCGCCGAGGACAACGGCATCGTGTTCGTCGCGGACGAGATCCAGTCCGGCTTCTGCCGTACCGGCCAGTGGTTCGCGTGTGAGGACGAGGGCATCGTCCCCGACCTGATCACGACGGCGAAGGGCATCGCCGGTGGCCTCCCGCTCGCCGCCGTGACCGGCCGCGCGGAGATCATGGACGCCGCGCACGCGGGCGGCCTGGGCGGCACCTACGGCGGCAACCCGGTCGCGTGTGCGGGTGCGCTCGGCTCGATCGAGACGATGAAGGAGCTCGACCTCAACGCCAGGGCCAAGGCGATCGAGGCGACGATGAAGTCCCGACTGTCCGCGATGGCCGAAAAGTTCGACATCATCGGCGATGTCCGCGGCCGTGGCGCGATGATCGCCATGGAGCTGGTCAAGGACCGCGCGACCAAGGAGCCGAACCCGGAGGCGACCGCCGCGCTCGCCAAGGCGTGCCACCAGGAGGGCCTGCTGGTCCTGACCTGTGGCACCTACGGCAACGTGCTGCGCTTCCTGCCGCCGCTCGTCATCGGCGAGGACCTGTTGAACGAAGGCCTCGACATCATCGAGCAGGCCTTCGCCCGCATCTGACGTCACAGGGGAAACGCAGCAGGTCGGAAGCGGACTCACACCTTCCACACCAGTCGCCCCAGCTCTGACATCCCTCGGGATTCCGGGGCTGGGGTGGCGAGCGTCAGAGGGTGTGAAGAAGGTGTGCGAGGTGGTTGTGAGGATGCGATTCCGCCTGTCGTACGCCGCCGCCCTGCCGTAGGTTCTACCCAGATGAGAGATACACCCCGCCCACAGGGGACTGTGGGCGACATCAGGCCGGGGCCTCCCCAGCTTCGACCTGGTCGTGCCCTCGCGCACACAACCGGAGCTTCCGGCTCTGGATCTCCTCACCGATCGGACAGTCGCCCGCCCCAAACCCCCCGGGGCGCGCGACCATCCGATCTGATCGGCCGCCTCGGAACCACCCCCCCTGTTCCGGGGCGGCCGGCCTTCCTCTTCCTTCTTCTCGGCTTTCCGGCCCTCCTCTTCGCCCTGATCACCTGGCAGGTCGTCGAGGACGGGCCGTTTTTGCGTGTCGACGAACGGGTCAGCCGCGCCCTGGTCCACCCGGACCGCGCCTCCGAACTCCTCGCCGACCTGGGCAATATCCAGATCGCGGTACCGATCCTGGCCATGGTCCTGGTCTACGTCGCCTGGCGCGCCCGCCGCATTGGTACAGACCGCTGGTGGCTCCCGTCCCTTGCGGCGGCTCTCCTGATGGCACTGCTCCCCGCGCTGATCGTGCCTCTCAAGGAACTCACCGCACGTCACGGCACCTCCGTCATGCCGCCCGGCGTCGGCTACTACCCCTCGGGCCACACCGCCACGGCCGCCATCGCCTACGGCGGCGCGACCCTGCTCCTGCTCCCCTGGCTCCGCACCGCCTGGACCCGCCGCACGCTCGTCCTCACCTACGCCGCCCTCGTCCTCGGCGTCTCCTTCGGCCTGGTCCGCCGCGGCTACCACTGGCCCCTGGACGTCGTGGCCAGCTGGTGCCTGTGCACGGACCTGCTCCTCTGCCTGTGGCTGTTCCTGGCCCGAAAGCGCCCGTCTCCTCGCTAGGCGGGGTTTGCCCCACCCCGTGCCCGGGACCCGCGTCGCGCGATCGGCTTCTCCACGGGAACACCGGAAACCGGAGGGGCAGTTGAAGGCTCGGATCGGATACGGGGCGTGGGTCGTCGGCACGCTGCGCTTCTTCCTGGCACACGGGATCGTCCAGTCCTCGTGGGCGACGCCGTACAACTGGGCCCGGAACAACACCAGCGACCTCGGCAACGCCCACTGCACGGACGGGCCATGTCGGTCTGCTGCTCACGGGTATCGGGCTCGCGGACTGGGTTCCGGGCCCGCTGCGGCGGGTGACCTGCCTCCTGGGGATGGTGGCGATCACTGGTTCCGGGCTCTTCCTCGCACACCGTTACCTCGGACTCGGCATGGGGGAATGGAGCGGGTGGGGGCGTTCCCTCTCCTCGTGTGGACGTTCGCTGTCGGTGTCATCGGCTGCTGCCTCCCGGCCGGACCACGTCGGTCGCACGGGCGACCGACGAGAGGTCGGGTGGAGGACGTGTACGGCAGCGCCCCTAAAGGGGCGCGGGGCTGTGTCGATATGCGGCTCCGCCGCGGGGCGCGACCAGCCACGTCGGCGCCGCGGACGAACGACGGCACACCGTGGTACTTCCAGCGGCGCCTAGTCGTCCCCCTCCGTGAGCCCCGCGGCAGCCTCATGCATCGCCAGTTCCAGAAGGGCCGGGTCGGTGAGGGTGCCGGAGCCGTCCGGGGGGACCAGCCAGCGGACTCCGCCGGTGGAGCGGCCGGGGTACGGCACCACGATCCAGGTGCCGGCGCCGGCCGTACGGATGCCGGTGCCGAGCCAGCGGGCCGCGGTGCCCGGCGGTACGAAGAAACCCATCCGCGCGTCGCCGAAGTCGACGAGCACCGGGCCGGGTTGGTCGAGGATGCGGGTCAGGACGTCCAGCGTCGGATAGCCGAGCTCGCCGGGCAGGATCAGTACGTCCCAGGCCTTGCCGGCAGGAAGCAGCGCGACCCCTAGGGGGTTGCGCTCCCACTCCCACCGGCAGGCCTCGGGGTTCGGTGCGACGGATGCCAGCCATTCGACCGCCGTCTTCGCCCCAGTCATGAGGGGACCTCCCTTTTCTCTTGTGAACGCGGTTGCGTCACGAGAGAGAGGGAGGTCCCCTGGCCTGCATTACGCGGGTTCTCGGCCCTCGTTGGAGTGAACTGGATCACATTGCTCAGCTGTCGAAGCCGAGCCCCAGCTTGTCCATCGTCTTCAACCACAGGTTGCGCCGCCCGCCGTGCGCGTCCGCGCGGGCCAGCGACCACTTGGTGAGCGCGATGCCGGTCCAGGCGAAGGGCTCCGGCGGGAAGGGCAGCGGCTTCTTGCGGACCATCTCGAGCGAGGTGCGCTCGGTGGTCTCCCCCGCCAGCAGGTCCAGCATCACGTCCGCGCCGAAGCGGGTCGCGCCGACACCGAGGCCCGTGTAGCCCGCCGCGTACGCCACCTTGCCGTGGTGGGCGGTGCCGTAGAACGCCGAGAAACGCGAACAGGTGTCGATCGCGCCGCCCCACGCGTGCGTGAAGCGCATGCCCTCCAGTTGCGGGAAGCAGGTGAAGAAGTGCCCGGCGAGCTTGGCGTACGTCTCCGGGCGGTCGTCGTACTCGGCGCGCACCCGGCCGCCGTACGGGTAGATCGCGTCGTAGCCGCCCCAGAGGATGCGGTTGTCGGCGGACAGGCGGAAGTAGTGGAACTGGTTGGCGCTGTCCCCGAGGCCCTGGCGGTTCTTCCAGCCGATCGACGCCAGTTGGTCGGCGGTGAGCGGCTCGGTCATGAGCGCGTAGTCGTAGACCGGGACGGTGTAGGCGCGGACGCGCTTGACCAGGCTCGGGAAGATGTTCGTGCCGAGCGCGACCTTGCGGGCGCGGATCGAGCCGTACGGAGTGCGTACGGCCATGCCGGCGCCGTACGGCTTCAAGGCGAGCGCGGGCGTGTGCTCGTGGACGCGGACGCCGAGGCGGATGCAGGCCCGCTTCAGGTTCCAGGCGAGCTTGGCGGGGTTGAGCATGGCCACGCCCCGGCGGTCGTGGAGGCCGGCCAGGAATGTCGGTGAGTCGACTTGTTCCCGTACCGCTTCGGCGTCGAGGAACTCGGTGCCGTCGGCGAGGCCGCTGCGCTCCATCTCGGCGTACCAGTCGCGGAGTTCGGCCGCCTGGTGCGGTTCGGTGGCGACGTCGATCTCGCCGGTGCGCTCGAAGTCGCAGTCGAGATCGTGCCGGGCGACCGCCTGCTCGATCTCGTCGAGGTTGCGGGCGCCCAGCTCCTCCAGTTTGTGGATCTCGTCCGGCCAGCGGGTCAGACCGTTGGCCAGACCGTGGGTGATCGAGGCGGCGCAGAAACCGCCGTTGCGGCCCGAGGCGGCCCAGCCCACCTCGCGGCCTTCCAGCAGAACCACGTCCCGCTGCGGGTCGCGCTCTTTCGCGTTGAGCGCGGTCCACAGTCCGCTGTAGCCACCGCCGACGACGAGCAGATCGCAGGTCTCGGCGCCGGTGAGGGCGGGCTCGGGGTGGGGCTTGCCGGGGTCGTCCAGCCAGTACGGGACCGGCTGGGCTTCGGAAAGAGACTTGGTCCACCTGCTCATGGCGCTTGGGGCCATGATTTCAACTCCCTACAGAGGGCTTT
The DNA here is from genome assembly GCF_000718165.1 of Streptomyces fulvoviolaceus. Taxonomy (GTDB): domain Bacteria; phylum Actinomycetota; class Actinomycetes; order Streptomycetales; family Streptomycetaceae; genus Streptomyces; species Streptomyces fulvoviolaceus. The sequence continues at coordinate 159,451 of NZ_JOEY01000014.1, forward strand.
CTCAAAGGCTTACGCCTTTTGCTTGTTGCGGCGGTTGCCGATAACCATCGACGACAGCACGAACAGTACGGCGACCAGGAACATGGCCGTACCGATGACATTGATCTGAACGGGCGTTCCGCGTTGTGCCGAACCCCAGACGAACATGGGGAAGGTGACGGTCGAGCCCGCGTTGAAATTGGTGATGATGAAATCGTCGAAGGAGAGCGCGAAGGCGAGCAGCGCGCCCGCCGCGATGCCCGGCGCCGCGATCGGCAGCGTGACCCGGACGAAGGTCTGGAGCGGGCCTGCGTAGAGGTCCCGCGCGGCCTCCTCCAGCCTCGGGTCCATCGACATCACGCGCGCCTTGACCGCCGTCACGACGAAGCTCAGGCAGAACATGATGTGGGCGATGAGGATCGTCCAGAATCCCAACTGCGCACCCATGTTGAGGAACAGGGTGAGCAGCGAGGCCGCCATGACGACCTCGGGCATCGCCATCGGCAGGAAGATCAGCGAGTTCACGGAGCCCCGCGCGCGGAAGCGGTAGCGGACGAGCGCGAAGGCGATCATCGTGCCGAGGACGGTCGCGCCGATCGTCGCCCAGAAGGCGATCTGGAGGCTGATCGACAGCGAGCCGCACAGGTCGGCGACGCCGCACGGGTCCTTCCAGGCGTCCGTGGAGAACTGCTGCCATTCGTAGTTGAAGCGCCCCTTCGGTTTGTTGAAGGAGAACACCGTGACGACGACGTTCGGAAGGAGGAGATATCCGAGCGTCAAGAGTCCCGCGATGACGACGAAATGGCGCTTGAGCCAGTTGACGAAGGCCATTTAAACCAGATCCTCCGTTCCGGACTTACGGATGTAGACCGTGACCATGGCGAGAATGGCGGCCATCAGGATGAAGGAGAGCGCCGCGGCCGTCGGGTAATCCAGAATGCGCAGGAACTGCGTCTGGATCACGTTTCCGACCATGCGGGTGTCGGTCGAGCCGAGCAGGTCCGCGTTGACGTAGTCGCCGGCCGCCGGGATGAAGGTCAGCAGCGTGCCGGAGACCACGCCCGGCATCGACAGCGGGAAGGTGACCCTGCGGAAGGTGGTGATGGGCCGCGCGTACAGGTCACCGGCCGCTTCATGGAGGCGTACGTCGATGCGCTCCAGCGAGGTGTAGAGCGGCAGGATCATGAACGGCAGGAAGTTGTACGTCAGACCGCAGACCACCGCGAGTGGCGTGGCCAGCACGCGGTCGCCGGAGGTCCAGCCGAGCCAGCTGGTGACGTCCAGGACGTGCAGCGTGTTGAGGGCACCGACGACCGGGCCGCTGTCCGCGAGGATCGTCTTCCAGGCGAGGGTGCGGATCAGGAAGCTGGTGAAGAACGGCGCGATCACCAGGATCATGATCAGGTTGCGCCAGCGGCCCGCGCGGAAGGCGATGAGATACGCGAGCGGGTAGCCGAGGACCAGGCACAGGATCGTCGCGGCGCCTGCGTAGAGGAGCGAGCGCAGGAACTGCGGCCAGTACTCGGACAGCGCGTCCCAGTAGGTGGCGAAGTGCCAGGTGACCTTGTAGCCCTCCTCCAGGGAGCCCGTCTGCACGGACGTGGAGGCCTGGTAGACCATCGGCAGCGCGAAGAAGACGACCAGCCACAGGATGCCGGGCAGCAGCAGCCAGTACGGGACCAGGCGGCCCCGCTTGCGCGGTGGCTTCTTCTCCGGAACGGGCGCCAGAGGAGGCGCCTCGGTGAGCGTCGACATCAGACGGCCGCCTCTTCCTGGATACCGGCGTCGATGTCCTGGGCCGCGTCCAGGCCGAAGGTGTGCGCCGGGTTCCAGTGCAGGACCACGTCGGCGCCGGGGACGAGCCGGGCGTCGCGGTCGATGTTCTGGGCGTAGACCTCGAACTCGGGGCAGACGGGGCTGTCGATGACGTACTGCGTGGAGACGCCGATGAAGCTGGAGTCGGCGATCTTGCCGGTGATCCGGTTGCGGCCCTCGGGGATCTCGCCCGCCTCGTCGGCGTGGGTGAGGGAGATCTTCTCGGGGCGGACTCCGACCAGCACCTTGCCGCCGGTCGTCGTGGGCGCCGAACACCGCGCCTCGGGGAGCACCAGCTTGCCGCCGCCGGCCTTGAGTACGATCTCGTCGCCGCTCTTGGTGTCGACCTCGGCCTCGATGAGGTTGGAGGTGCCGAGGAAGTTGGCGACGAAGGTGGTGTTGGGGTTCTCGTAGAGGTCGGCGGGCGAACCCAACTGCTCCACCCGGCCCGCGTTCATCACGGCGACCGTGTCGGCCATGGTCATGGCCTCCTCCTGGTCGTGCGTGACGTGGATGAAGGTGATGCCGACCTCGGTCTGGATGCGCTTGAGCTCCAGCTGCATCTGGCGGCGCAGCTTGAGGTCGAGGGCGCCGAGGGGCTCGTCGAGGAGAAGCACCTTGGGGGTGTTGATCAGCGCGCGGGCGACCGCGACGCGCTGCTGCTGGCCGCCGGAGAGCTGGTGCGGCTTCTTGCGCGCCTGCTCACCGAGCTGCACGAGCTCCAGCATGTCCTCGACCTGCTTCTTCACCGACTTGATGCCGCGCCGGCGCAGACCGAAGGCGACGTTCTCGAAGATGTCGAGGTGCGGGAAGAGGGCGTAGGACTGGAAGACCGTGTTCACCGGCCGCTTGTACGGCGGGAGGCTGGTGACTTCCTGGTCGCCGAGGAAGACGGTGCCGGAGGAAGGTTCCTCCAGACCCGCGATCATGCGCAGGGTGGTGGTCTTGCCGCAGCCGGAGGCGCCGAGCAGGGCGAAGAAGGAGCCCTGCGGCACGGTCAGGTCGAGCGGCTGCACGGCGGTGAAGCCGTTGTCGTACGTCTTGCTGATGCCCGAGAGGCGGACGTCGCCGGTGTTGTCAGTCTTGTTCGTCACGGTGGTCACGCCCCAGTCAGCTTCGCGAACTTCTCTTCAAAGGCCGTCTCTTCCTTCGAGCTCAGTGAGCGGAAGGCGTGGGACTTCGCGGCCATGGCCTGGTCGGGGATGATCAGCGGGTTGTTCGCCGCATCCGGGTCGATCTTCTCCAGCTCGGGCTTCACTCCGTCGACGGGAGTCACGTAGTTGATGTACGCGGCGAGCTCGGCGGCCGGCTTCGGCTCGTAGTAGTAGTCGATGAGCCGTTCGGCGTTCGTCTTGTGACGCGCCTTGTTGGGGATCAGGAAGTTGTCGGTCGACGTCAGGTATCCGCTGTCCGGGATCACGAAGTCGATGTCGGGGCTGTCCGCCTTCAGCTGGACCACGTCACCGGCCCAGGCGATACAGGCCGCGAAGTCGCCGCTGGACAGGTCGGAGGTGTAGTCGTTGCCGGTGAAGCGGCGGATCTGGCCTCCGTCGACGGCCTTCTGGATGCGGGCGACCGCCGCGTCGTAGTCGTCGGCGGTGAAGTTCGCCGGGTCCTTGCCCATGTCGAGCAGCGTCATGCCGATGCTGTCGCGCATCTCCGACAGGAAGCCGATCTTGCCCTTGAGCTTGGGGTTGTCGAGCATGTCGGAGATCGACTTCACCTCCTCGCCGTCAAGTGCCTTCTTGTTGTAGGCGATGACGGTCGAGATGCCCTGGAAGACGTACGAGTAGGCGCGGCCGGGGTCCCAGTCGGGGTCGCGGAACTGCGCCGACAGGTTGGCGTAGGCGTGCGGGAGGTTGGACGCGTCCAGTTTCTGGACCCACCCGAGGCGGATCAGCCGGGCCGCGAGCCAGTCGGTGAGGACGATGATGTCGCGGCCGGTGTCCTGGCCCGCCGCGAGCTGCGGCTTGATCTTGCCGAAGAACTCGACGTTGTCGTTGATGTCCTCGGTGTACTTGACCGTGATGCCGGTCCGCTTCTTGAACTGGTCGAGAGTGGGATGGTGCTTCTCGCTCTCGTCCAGGTCCATGTACTCCGTCCAGTTGGAGAAGTTGACGGTCTTCTCCTCGGCCGAGTGGTCCTCCGCGGAGACGCCGCCCTTGGTGTTGCCGGCCGCGGGGATGCCGCAGGCGCTCAGCGCGCCCATGCCGCCGACGGCGAGTGCGCCGCCCGCGGAGGCGCGCAGCATCGAACGCCGGGTGAGGGAGGCCCTGCCGTTGCGGAGGCTGCGCCGCATGGCGGCCACCTGGGCCGACGACAGGCGGTCGGGTTCGTACTGCTCCATGCGCGTGGTGCCCTTTCGGGAAGGTCGGCCGCGGGTCGGGCGGCCTGAATACGGCTATCGGTCCCCGAAGATCGTGCGGTGCCAGTCCTTCGCGGCGACCGCGGTGTTGTCGAACATGACGTGCTTGATCTGGGTGTACTCCTCGAACGAGTACGCGGACATGTCCTTGCCGAAGCCGGACGCCTTGTATCCGCCGTGGGGCATCTCGCTGATGATCGGAATATGGTCGTTGACCCACACACAGCCCGCCTTGATCTCGCGGGTGGCGCGGTTCGCCCGGTAGACGTCGCGGCTCCAGGCGGAGGCGGCGAGCCCGTACGGGGTGTCGTTGGCCAGCCGGATGCCCTCGTCGTCGTTGTCGAAGGGCAGGACCACGAGGACCGGTCCGAAGAGCTCGGACTGGACGATCTCGCTGTCCTGGGCGGCGTCCGCGACCAGGGTGGGGCGGTAGTACGCACCGTTCTTGAGGTCTCCCTGCGGAGCCTCGCCACCGGTGACCACGCGCGCGTAGGCACGCGCCCGGTCGACGAAACCGGCGACGCGGTCCCGCTGGACGTGCGAGATCAGCGGGCCGAGGTCGGTGCCCGGCGCGAACGGGTCGCCGAGCCGGACGGTCTCCATGAGGGCGGCCGTCCGCTCGACGAACGCGTCGTAGAGAGGCCGCTGCACGTACGCGCGCGTGGCGGCCGTGCAGTCCTGGCCGGTGTTGATGAGCGCGCCCGCGACCGCGCCGTTGGCCGCCGCCTCCAGGTCCGCGTCGTCGAAGACGACGAAGGGGGCCTTGCCGCCGAGCTCCAGGTGGAGGCGCTTGACGGTGGCGGTGGCGATCTCGGCGACGCGCTTGCCGACGGCGGTGGAGCCGGTGAAGGAGGTCATCGCCACGTCGGGGTGGCCGACCAGGTGCTCGCCGGCCTCCTTGCCGGTGCCGGTGATGATGTTGATGACACCGTCGGGAATCCCGGCGTCGGTCGCGGCCTGCGCGAACAGCAGCGAGGTGAGCGGGGTGAGCTCGGCGGGCTTGAGCACGATGGTGTTGCCCGCGGCGACCGCCGGGAGGATCTTCCAGGCGGCCATCTGGAGGGGGTAGTTCCAGGGCGCGATGGAGCCGACGACGCCGATGGGTTCGCGGCGGACGTAGGAGGTGTGGTCGCCGGAGTACTCGCCGGCCGACTGCCCCTGCAGATGCCGGGCGGCACCCGCGAAGAAGGCGATGTTGTCGATCGTGCCCGGGACGTCGAACTCCCGGGTCAGCTTGAGCGGCTTGCCGCACTGGAGGGACTCGGCGCGGGCGAAGTCCTCGGCACGCTCGGCGAGCACGGCGGCGAAGCGGTGCAGGGCGTCGGAGCGCTCGCCCGGGGTGGTGGCGGCCCAGCCCGGGAAGGCCTCGCGGGCGGCGGCGACGGCGGCGTCCACGTCGGCGGTGCTCGCCAGTTCGTACGTGTACACCTCCTCGCCGGTCGAGGGGTCGACGACCGCGTGCGTCCGGCCGGAGGTGCCCTTGGTCAGGCGGCCCGCGACGAACTGCGCGCCGTCCGCGAGGCGCTCCTGGGCCGGAAACCGGTCCGGGGTGGAATTGCCCGGATTGTGCATGTCGCTCTCCTCCGCCGTCGCCCCGTGCCTCCAGAGGCGGGTGGCGTAGCTCCAGCTCGATTTGAGTGCCGATCCTGACAGAGCAATGGGACTCCTACAAGTGATTCCGTTGTTGCCTTTCGGTTACGCGACGGAATCTGTCGACCAGGTGTCGAGTCGTCCACGAAAAGGAGGGACGGAGTGTCAGTGGTGCCTGCCAGACTCGCGTGCATGGGGAAGGCCACGGGGAAGATCGATTCACAGGATGCCCTGGTCAGGGCTGTGCGGGCGGGAGCGCGCGTCAAGTACCTGCACTTCTGGGGACACCGCCCGCGGCCGGACGGCCGAGTCGGCGCGAGCTGTCTGAGCCAGTGGTGGCCGTCACCCTTCGTGGTGGAGGGCGTGGCGTATGCGACCGCCGAGCACTGGATGATGGCGGGCAAGGCGCGGCTTTTCGAAGACGCGGAGGCCGAGCGGCGGGTGCTGGCGGCCGGATCTCCGGCTCAGGCCAAGAACATCGGCCGGCTCGTGCGGCGCTTCGACGAGGCGATATGGGAGCGCGAGCGGTTCCGGATCGTGGTCGAGGGCAGCGTCCACAAGTTCGCCGCGGATCCGCGGCTGCGGGAGTTTCTGCTGGGGACCGGAGAGCGGGTCCTGGTGGAGGCGAGCCCCATGGACCGGGTGTGGGGCATCGGCCTCGCCGCGGACGACGAGCGGGCGGCGCATCCCGAGCGCTGGCGGGGCCCGAACCTTCTGGGCTTCGCGCTGATGGAGGCACGGGAGCGCTTGCGAGACGGCTAAGGGGGACCGACCCTAGGGTCGGCCCCCCTAGAAGCGGGCGGTTCGGCAGCGCCCCTTTAGGGGCGCGGGGAACTGCGCGACCAGCCACAACGGACCCGCAGTCGACACGGGCCCTTTAGCGGAGCGCTACGCCGCGCTCATCACACTCGCGAAGAGAAGCAGTCCCAGCAGCGGCAGGATCACGGTGGCCACGATCCCGCAGACGAGACCCGCGGTCGCCGCACCCTTGTTGGTGGCCTCGCCGCGGGTGGCCTTCCCGCGGCCGATCGCGCCGAAGATGATCCCGAGGATGCCCAGGATGACCCCGAAGAACCACAGGAAGAAGGTCAGGCTGCACACCACGCCGATGATGCCGAGCACCAGGCCGGTGGTGCCCATGCCGTTGCTCGGCTGCGGCGGCATTCCGTAGCCGGAAGCCTGCGGGTAGCCCACCGGAGGCGCGACCGGGTAGGACTGGGCCGCGTTGGGATAGCCGTAACCCGGAGCGGACTGCGGGGCGGACTGCGGGTATCCGTACCCCGGTGCTCCCCCTGCCGGCTGCTGCGGCGGCTGCGACGGCGGCGGCCCGAACCCACCGGCTCCAGGATTCGCGTCGGACATGAACTGCTCTCCCCTCGTTGACGATCCAGGGCATCCTATTGGCCCTGATCACCCCGGGGGGATCCGTTCTCAGCAGCCGCTACTGAACCGTTGCGGACACCGCCACGGCGGGGGCGGCGCCGTAGGTGTCGTCGTACTCGTCCTCCTGGTTGATGGCGGCCGTGATCCCGATCGCGAGCAGGACGATCACGACGACGCCGAGGATGACCCCGATGATGCCCATGATGAAACCGGCCTGCGCCTGGCCGTGGTTGGAGGCCTCACCGCGCTCGGCCCTGCGACGTCCCTTGATCCCGAAGACGATGGCGAGGATGCCGAGGACGATCGAGACCACGCCGTACATGCAGAACAGGCAGCAGGACAGGATGCCCAGCACCATCGCCGCGATGCCCATGCCGTTCTGCGGCTGCATCGGCATACCGGGCCAGCCGTAGCCCTGCGGATAGCCGGGGTTCTGCGGGTAGCCGGGGTTCTGGGGATAGCCGGGGTAGCCGTAGCCGCCGGGGGCACCGGGGCCGGTGGGGGCTATGGGCGGGGGAGGTACCGAGTCGGCGGGGCCACCCGGGGCACCGGGCGGGGCGTAGCCGGGTGCGGCGCTGCCGGGCGGCGTGCTTCCGGGGGCGGCGAACGGGTCGTTCGGCATCGAGGTGACCGTGGCCTGGTCGTGCACGGACGGCGGCTGCGACGCGGGCGGCTGCCCGGGCCCGTCGCCGGGTGCCCGGCTCTTGTCGAGCGATGGCCTGCTCTCGGGCGGCGCCCAGGGGTCGTGGCCCTCCCCGGCCTCCCCACTCGGCTGCGTTGCGTCCGTCATGTCCGTCCCCCTACGTCGTTCGTGCCGCCATGCTACGACGTCCCTACCGGCTCCCGGCCGCCCGGTACCCCACCCTCCACGGCCGCTCCCGCCGCAGCTCGCACCGGGGTTGACCCCGTTGCTCCCCCGCCCCCGCGGCCTACGATGTCCCTGCATTCGATCAGCCGATCACCGCGCCGCACCGCACCGCACACCGTGCCCGGCGCCCTGCCCCGGGGAGGCCCCCATGACCGACCGTCTCGTCGACCCGCGCGTCCCGCGCGACCTGCACGCGTTCATCGCCTCGCTGCCGAAGGCCGAACTGCACGTGCACCACGTCGGATCCGCCTCCCCCCGGATCGTCTCCGAACTGGCCGCCCGCCACCCCGACTCCAAGGTGCCCACCGACCCCGAGGCCCTGGCCGACTACTTCACCTTCACGGACTTCGCCCACTTCATCGACGTGTACCTGTCCGTCGTCGACCTGATCCGCACGCCGGAGGACGTCCGGCTGCTGACGTACGAGGTGGCCCGGGACCTGGCCCGGCAGCAGGTGCGGTACGCCGAGCTGACGATCACCCCGTTCTCCTCGACCCGGCGCGGTATCGACGAACTCGCCTTCATGGAGGCGATCGAGGACGCCCGCAAGGCGGCCGAGGCCGAGTTCGGGACCGTGCTGCGCTGGTGCTTCGACATTCCGGGCGAGGCGGGACTGGAGGCCGCCGAGGAGACCGCGCGGCTCGCCACCGAGGACCGTGTACGCCCCGAGGGGCTGGTGTCCTTCGGGCTCGGCGGGCCCGAAGTCGGCGTACCGCGGCCGCAGTTCAAGCCCTACTTCGACCGCGCGATCGCCGCGGGCCTGCACTCGGTGCCGCACGCCGGGGAGACCACCGGCCCGGAGACGGTGTGGGACGCGCTCACCCACCTGCGCGCCGAGCGCATCGGGCACGGCACCAGCTCCGCGCAGGACGAGAAGCTCCTCGCGCACCTCGCCGAGCACCGGATCGCCCTGGAGGTCTGCCCGACCTCCAACATCGCCACCCGCGCGGTCCGCACCTTCGACGAGCACCCGATCAAGGAGTTCGTGAAGGCCGGCGTCCTGGTCACCATCAACTCCGACGACCCGCCGATGTTCGGCACCGACCTCAACAGCGAGTACGCCGTCGCCGCCCGCCTCCTCGACCTCGACGAGCGGGGCCTGGCCGACCTGGCCAAGAACGCGGTCGAGGCGTCCTTCCTCGACGAGCCCGGCAAGGCCCGGATCAAGGACGAGATCGACACGTACACGTCGACCTGGCTCGCCTCCTGAAACCGCCCAGCACAATGGGCGCATGCAGAAGCTGACCGCCGTGGCACATCGCGGCGACCCCTACCGCGTCCGTGAGAACACCCTCGACTCGCTGCGTTCCGCGCTCCAACTGGGCGCGGACGCGGTCGAGATCGACGTACGGCTCACCCGGGACGGCGTGCCCGTGCTGCTGCACGACGAGACGCTGAAGCGGCTGTGGGAGCACGACCGGCCGCTGCGGTCGCTGTCGGCGGACGAGGTGCGCGGGCTCACGGACGGCGGGGTGCCGACGCTCGCGGAAGCGCTGGCCGCCACCGACGGCAGCCGGGTGATGCTCGATCTGCCGGGGACGTCGGAGGTGCGGGTGGCGCGGCGGGTCGTGGATGTCGTCCGCGCGTGCGGGGCGGAGGATCGGGTGTACTACTGCGCGGACGCCGCGGCCATGCTTGCCGTGCGCGGCGCGGACTCGTCTGCCGAGATCGCCCTGACCTGGACGACTTCGGCGCCGCCGCGGCGCGCACTGCTGGACGCGGTGCGGCCTCGGTGGCTCAACTACCGGTTCGGTCTGGTGGACCGTGCCCTCGCCGAACGCGTCCACTCCGACGGTTACCTGATCTCTGTCTGGACTCCCGACACCCGGCGCTCTATGCGGCGCCTCATCGACCTGGGCGTCGACTCGATCACGAGCAACCGCATCGACATGTTGTGCGCACTGCGGGACGGCGCCTAGCCGCGGGTCCGTTGTGGCTGGTCGCGCCCACGCGGCGGAGCCGCATATCGATACAGCCCCGCGCCCCTAGGAAATACGCTTACCGGCGAATTCAAGCGGGGGCGCGATTGCCTGGGCGTCTGCTCCCTCTCCTCTCCACAGGCCGATCAGCAGGGCGGCTGTTGCTTCCAGCAACCCGGCCCGGTTCAGGCCTCCTGCGTTCAGCGGCTCACAGCCGAGGTCGCGCACGAGTTGTCGCACGACGGACAGGGCCGCCTCGTCGTCCCCGCACAGCGGGACGGCGAGCGGGCGGCCGTCGAATACCGGCGGGGTCAGGCGCCAGACGTCCTCGTGGCAGAGGTTGAAGGCCTTGACCACGTGGGCGGTCGGGGTGGCGGAGGCGATGCGTTCGGCCGCCGAAGGACCACCGCCCGTGAGGAGACCGAAGCCCGGGCCGCCCACCGGGTTCGTGCAGTCGATCAACACCCGCCCCCGGAGCTCCTCTTCGAGCCCGGCGACGACCTCGGCCACCGCCTCGTACGGCAGCGCCAGCAACACCGCGTCCGTGCCGAACTCGGCCGCTCCCCGTATCCCGCCGCCGCCCGACCGACTTCCGCTGACCACCTCGTGTCCGGCCCGCGCCCACTGGGTGCCGAGCGCGTCCGCCATTCCGCCCCTGCCGAGAATCCCGATTCGCATGAGCAGGACTGTAGGAAGCCGCTCGGGCACCATTCGGTACGTGGACCAGACTTTCCTCGCCGACTGCCGTGCCCGGCTCGCCTTCGACCTGCTCGCCAACACCTGGAACGCGGTGGTGGTGTGGGCGCTGCGCCATGAGCCCGTGCGTCACGGCGAGTTGAAGGACCGGATCGGCGGCATCAGCCAGAAGGTGCTGACGGAGACGCTGCGGCGGCTGGAGTTCAACGGGTTCGTCGCGCGGCGGGCGTACGACGGCTCGCCACCGCGCGTGGAGTACGAACTCACGGACCTGGGACGGTCGTTGCTCGCCCCGATCGAGGCCTTCGGCATCTGGGCCTTCGAGCACGGCGACGAGGTCATGGAGGCCCAGGAGCGCTACACGCGGGACTCCTGAGCGACGGTCGCCGGGTCGGACGGCGTCTCGCGGGTGACGTACTGCGGAATGGGGGTGTCGTCCTTGCCGGTGTCCCGGACCAGGCCGTAGCGCGTCGCGCCCTCGGGGGGTCCGGTGGTCACGTCCTCCTCCACCTTGTCCCAGGTCGTGGGGAAGACGTTGAGGCCGTAGTCGGCGCCGCGTTCGTTCACGGTGAGGGTGACGCTGCCGTCGACGTAGAAGTACTCGTTCTGCCACATCTGCTGGGTACCGGAGGGCAGGACGGTGTAGCCGGTGGTCGAGTTGCCCATGCCGGTGGCGGTGGTGTCGGTGCTGCTGACGCGGTCGTCCATGCGGCGGCCGCCGCCCGAGGCGACGTGGAAGAGCTTGCCCTTCAGGCCGGTCCAGGCCGGCATGACCAGGCTGCCGGCCCGGGACTGCGGGGTGATCTGCCAGCGGACGAGGACGTATCCCTTGCCGGTGAGCGTCACGCTGTCCCCGCGGTGGTTCATGGTCGCGTGCGCGCCGCCGGTGCTGGTGACGCCGGTCTCGGTCCGGTGCGGCAGGGCGGTGGGCGGGGTGTCCGGGTCCGGTGCCTTGTCGACGGCGTCGACAACGCTGCCGTAGAGGGCGACCTTCTCCTGTGTCACCGACGGCGAGGGGGACGGTGTGGCCGACGGCGAGACGGTCGGGGTCGGCGCGCGGTGCGTGCTCGCGGCCGTGGGGCTGCTCGCCGCGCGCGGGGGCGGGGCGTCGGGGGTCTGTGTGACGACGTACGCGCCGCCCGCGACGATCGTCGCGCCCGCCGTCGCCGCGACGAGGGGCTGAGTGAGCGCGCCCAGCACCTTGGCGGACCAGCCCACGGACGTGGCCGCCACCGTGGCGGCCGCCGCCGTCTTGCCGCCGAAGGCCAGCGAGAGGGTGAAGCCGACCGGAATCGGGACGAGGGCGATGCCGACCAGGAGCCGCTCCGCCGGTACGACGGACTCGCGGGCGTCGCCGCAGTAGCCGCAGCCCCGGATGTGCCGGGCCAGCCGCTTACGCCAGACCGAGTCGGGCCGGCCGTCCCAGCGGGAGGCCGTCTCGCGCAGGTCCGGGCAGGCGCCGTCGAGGGCCCGCACGATGCCGCGCGAGGTCTCCAGCCGCTCCTTCATCCGCTGGACGCGCACGGCGGCGTGCTGCCGGCTGATGCCGACGGCGGCGGCCAGGTCACGCCGGGTGAGCTCGCCCGCGACCTCCAGCCACCACAGGGACAGCAGCTGGCGGTCCTCGTCGTCCAGCCAGCGCACCGCCTCCGCTACCTCGCGCCGCTGCCCCTCCAACTGCAGTCTCAGTACGGTGAGTTCGGCGAAGTCGGTGGCCTCGTGCGCCGCCGACTCGTCCAGCGGGGCGGGCGTCCGGCGGCGGGCCCGGTCGCGGATCTGCCGCATGGCGATGGCCACCAGCCAGGACCGGAAGCTGTCCGGGTCGCGCAGGCTGCCGAGGTGGTCGACGGCCCGCAGCATGGTCTCCTGGACGACGTCGTCGACGTCGGCGTGGCCGTTGAGCGCGCGGCCGACGATGTTGTAGACCAGCGGCAGCCAGCCCTCGACCAGCTCGTCCAGCGCCTGCCGGTCGCCGGCCTGTGCGGCCGCGATGGTGTCGCGCCATTGCCGGGTTTCCACGTCGTCCTTTCGGGGCCTTCGGAGCCTTCCGGGCCTTCGGGGCCTGAGATCACTTCGCTGCTGCACGCACCCTCTCAGGCGGGACCGGGGTGGTGGCTATGTCGGGGATCACAGCGTGGAGACGGGGTGAAGGCCCGGGGATAACAGTTTTTTCTCGCCCCTAGGGGTACTCCCCGACAACTCCCTTACAGGGAACGGAACTTGCTAGGGGTCCGGTCAGGGTCCGGTGACCTCCTCGCCGACGATCCGGGTGCGCACATTCGACCGGAGGATGATCACAGACACCCGCCGACCCCCGGAGCAGCCGCATGCGCGCCCGCCGTCGCACCACCGTCCTCGCCGCCTCCCTCGCCCTCGTCCTGGGCGGGGGCCCGCTGGCCGCACCCGTGTTCGCCGAGTCCGCTCCGATCTCCGTCTCCGAGCGCAGTGCTTCCGCCCCCGACGCACAGGCGCTGCGCACCGCACTCGAAGGCCTCCCGGACAAGGACGCGTCCTTCGCCCTCGTCCGCCTCGGTGGCACGGACGGCACCTGGCGCGGCAGCGCGGGCGTGCACGATCTGACAAGCGGCCGGGCGGCGGACCCGGACGCCCGCTTCCGGGCCGGTTCGACGACGAAGGTGGTGACGGCGGCCGTCGTACTGCAGCTCGCGGCGGAAGGAAAGGTCGACCTGAACACGCCCGTGCAGCGCTACCTCCCGGGCCTGCTCACCCGGGAGTTCGAGCCGATCACCGTACGGCAGCTGCTGAACCACACCAGCGGCATCCAGCCGGGCGACGGCCTCGGGGACTCCTTCGAGGAGGTGTACGCGCACCGCTTCGACACGCTGCCCCCGCGGCAGGTCGTGGCCTCGGCGGTGGCGAAGGGGCCGGAGTTCCGGCCGGGCCGGCAGCAGCACTACCTGAACATCAACTACACGATCCTCGGCCTGCTGATCGAGAGGGTGACGGGACACTCGTACGCCTCGGAGGCCACCCACCGCGTGCTGCGCCCCGCCGGGATGCGGGACACGTACTTCCCCGGCACCGACCCCGCCATCCGCGGCCCGCACAACCACGGGTACCAGGCGGCGAAGGAGGCGGACGGCACGACGACCTTCCTCGACGTCACCGACTGGAACCAGGCGGACCGCTGGGCGGCCGGCGACATGATCTCCACCACCGCGGACCTGGAACGGCTGCTGAACCACCTGTTCCGCGGCGACCTGGTCCCCCGTCCGCAGCTGAAGGAGATGTTCACGGTCCCGTCGCGGATCGAGGGCGCCACGATGAGCGCAGGCCTGCAGCGCTTCGAGTTCGAGGGGCGGGTCTACTGGCTGAAGTCGGGCGCCCGCTACGGCTACGGCACGGTGATCGCCTCGACCCGTGACCTGTCGCGCACGCTGGTCGTGTCCGTGGGCGCGACGGACGCGAAGAGCGAGAGCATGAACCCCGTCACCGAGCGGATAGCCCGGGCGGCCCTCAAGTAGCGAGCACGGGCTGCGCGTTCGCGGTCAGCCCCTCCAGCCGCTTGATCTTCTTCCGCACGACGTACAGCGGGATCACCCCGAACACCCCGAACGACATGTCGATCACGGTCCACCAGAAGGGGATCCCGCGGATCGGTCCGCAGATCAGCGCGAGCGGGATGATCCCGGCGCAGGCGATCATCCCGAACTCGACGACCCAGATGTTGCGGACCGGGTCGCGGTAGGGGCCGTAGAAGGCGACGGCGATCACGAGGTGGGCGAAGGCCAGCCAGTCGGTGCCGTAGAGGAGGAAGGGGTAGTCGGCGTCGGCGGTCTCGAGCCCCTGCCGGACGCGCACGATCCACTCCATCAGGGCGTCCGGCACCGCGGGCAGGTGCCCCAGCAGGTTCTCGGTCCAGCGCAGTTCGTGGACGAGAGGGAAGGCCGTGGCGCCGCTGAGCACCAGGCAGACGACGAAGAAGACCAGCCATGCGCGGATGCCCTTGAGTTGGGCGGCTCTGTCGCTCATGCCAGGAGCGTACGCCTGGAGTTGAACATGTTCAAAACTCTGTTCCGGGCTACCAGGTGTCCCAGTGCAGCACCTCCCCCCGAGGGATCCGGCGGGCCGGCCGGAAGTCGGTGCCGAGGGTGTACGCGAGGGGGATGAAGGCGGCCTGCATGACGGCGTCGTACGGGATGCCGAGCACCCGGGCCGACTCCTTCTCGTCGACGAGGTTGCCGGTGGTCCAGCAGGTGCCGAGGCCCCGGGCGCGGGCGGCCAGCATGAAGCTCCACACCGCCGGGAGGATGGAGCCCCAGGTGCCGGCCTGCCTCAGGACGGGTGCGTCATCGGTACGGCCTTCCACGCACGGCACGACGATCGCCGGGACCTCGTGGATGTGCTGGTACAGGTACGCGGCGCCGGAGTACACGCGTTCCATGTGGGCCACCCCGGCCCGCCGTACGTCACGTGCCGGGACCGGGTCCGAGACGCCCGGCGTGCTCACCCCGGTGCGCCACACCTCGGCGAGCGCGGCCCGCCGCTCCGGGTCGGTGACGATCACGAAGTGCCAGCGCTGGCGGTTGCGCCCGGACGGTGCCTGGACGGCCAGGTCGACGCATTCCTCGATGAGTTGGCGGGGCACCGGGCGGGTGAGGTCGAGGCGGTGGCGGACGGCGCGGGTGGTGGACAGGAGCTCGTCGGAAGAGAGAGCGAGAGTCATGCGTTGACCTTCGGGGGGCGGGCCGTACGGCGGCAACGCCCGGCTTTCACTGGATGAAAACGTGGGGTGGGTCCATGGCCGGGAGTGTCGCCGGGCGGGTTTTCTCAGTGCTGGACGCGTTCGCTGGCGGGCCGGACACCCTGCGTCTGACGGAGATCGCGCGTCGGACGGGGCTGCCGGTTCCGACGGCCCTGCGGATGGTGCGGGAACTGGTCGTCTGGGGCGGCCTGGAGCGGGCGGCCGACGGCTCCTACCGCCTCGGCACCCGCATCCGCGCGCTGGGCGCGGCGGCGCCCTGCCCACGCGGCCTGCTCGACCTGGCGCTCCCCTCCCTCCGCGCCCTGACGACCCGCATCGGCGGCCACGCCGACATCGCCGTCCCCTCCGACGGCACGGCCCTGTGCCTGGTCAGCGGCGCACGCCTGCCCCTGCACGCCACGGCCGCGGGCAAGGTCCTGCTGGCCCACGGCCACGGCCCGCCCGCCGCCGTACGCCGCCACACCCCGTACACCCTGACCGCGCCCGGCGCCCTGAACACCCAGCTCGCCCGCATCCGCGAGACGGGCCTGGCCGCGTCCCACGAGGAGTACCGGCTCGGTGAACTGTCGTACGCCGCACCGGTGTTGAGGGACGGGGCGACGGTGGCGGCCGTGTCGGTGACGCTGCCGACGAGCATGCCGTACGACCGTGCGGGCGCCGCCGTGCGCGAGGCGGCGGGGGTCATCGGCCGGGCGTTGGCGGGGGCGTAGACCTGGCTACGGCCGAGCACCGCTCGTGTCGTCCGTGGCGGCCGGCTCGTCGCTTGTCCCGGCCGACGGCTCGGCGGTCGGCTCGTCGCTTGTCGCTGTCGACGGCTCGGTGGTCGGCGATTGCGCGGTCGTCGGCGGCTCGTGGGTGGGGACGGCCGAAGTCGCCGTGTCGGACGGGGTGCTGGGGCCGGGGGTCGGGGCCTGCTCGGAGGGTGCGTCCGTCGCCGACGGGGTGGGCGGAACCGAGGGGCTGCTGCTCGCCGGCGGGGCGAGCGGGATCGTGGGCGACGACGGGGCCTCGTGCGTTGCCAGGCGCAGCGGCAGTGCGACGAGGGCGGCGACGGCGCATGCCGCGCCCACCCCGGCCGCGGCGCGCAGCAGCCGGCGGCGGGACGCGCGGCGGCGGATCGTCTCGTAGCGGCCGGCGGGTGGGCCGAGGTAGTCGGAGCTCGGCCGCAGGATGACGGCGAGGGGGTCGTCGGGCTCGAACTCCGGACCCTCGTCAGCGTGTGTGATCAAGGCTTCTCCCCAGGTGGGCACGGAGCAGTTCACGGGCCGCGTGCAGGTCGGCCTTGACGGTTCCCTCCTTGCGCCCGGTCAGCACGGCCACCTCCCGGATCGGCATGTCAGCGTAGTAGTGCAGGAGGATCGGGACGCGAAGTCGTTCCGGGAGGGACTGGACGAGCAGGCGTACCGAGGGGTCCGCCTGTTCGGGATGCGGGGTCACCGCGGCCTCCGTGGTCGCCCGGCGCACGGCCCGGCGCTCCCGTTCGAGCTTGCGCCAGTGGTCCCGGACGAGGTTGGCCGCGGTGACGTAGAGGAATCCGCGGGGTTCCGCCACGGAGGTCCAACGGGCCCAGAGCCGGGTGAAGGCCTCCGAGGCGATCTCATGGGCCGTCTCGTCGTCGTCGACCAGTCGGCGGCACCAGCCGGCGAGGCGCGGGTAGAGGGCGGCGAACAGCTCCGAAGCCGCCCTCTCGCGGGACCGTTTCAACGTTCTCCTGCAGCGTTCGGTGCCGGTGCCAGCGCGGCGAAGACGATCACGTTGTCGCGGTAGCCGTCCCCGGTACGGGGACCGCCGCATGTGATGAGACGCAGTTCCGGCCGGTTCACGTTCCCGTAGACGGCCTCCGCGGGGAAGTCCGCCTTCGCGACCGTCCGTACGTCGGTGACCGTGAACCCGGCCGTCGTGCCGTTCTCCAGGCGCGCCGCGATCCGGTGGCCCCGGCGCAGTTCCCCCAGGCGCCGGAAGACCCCGTCCCCGTACGAGCCGACCGTGACATGGCCGAGGATCACCGACGGCCCGGTCTGCCCCGGTGTCGGCGAGTTCCGGTACCAGCCCGCCCGGTCGTGCGCGCCGATCGGGGGCACCTGCACGCTGCCGTCCGAGGCGAGCCCCAGCTGCATCAGCGTGGTGTCGACCCCGATGGCCGGGATCCGGAGCCGGACCGGCACCGAACGCCCCAGTGCCCGCACGGACTTGGCCGTGGACCGCGCGGAGGGCGACGCACCGCTGCCGGCATCCCGCCCGGAAGGATCACCTCCGCAGCTCACCAGCAGGGACGCCGTCGCCGCCGTGACGAAGGCGCGCCTGGAGAGCGAGGTCATTCCCCGGTCGCCCGCCGACGCCGTACGACATAGAAGGCCCCGCCGCCCAGGGCGCACGCCGCGGCGGCTCCCCCGCCGACCAGCGCACCCTTGCCTCCGGACTGCGACGACCCGGAGGTGACACCGGTGTCGGGCGCTCCGCTCGGCACGACGGAGACCTGTCCCTCGGAGGGCGCGAGGGTCGGTTCGGCGCTCGGGGCAGCCTCGGTCGGCGCGTCGCTCGCGTCACTGGTGGCGGACGGCACCGGAGTCGGATCGTCGGTGGCCGGCGCAGCGCTGGGGACCGCGCTCGGGCTCGTCCCGTCGGCGAACGCGGGCATCGCGCCCGCCAGCACGGCGGTGCCCGCAAGTGCCAGGGCGCTCAGAACAGTTCGACGCATGAATCGCTCTCTCTCGTCGGTCCGCCCGCCCGAAGGCTCGGCGGGTGGGGGGTTGCAGATCGACGGGAGAGACGAGGCAGCGAGGGGACAGGTTGTAAAGAGATGGCAAAGTCGAGAGAGGGACGATCAGTGGGCGGAGGTCGAAGGGTGCGCGAGCCCGGTCTGGTAGGCGATGACGACGAGTTGGGCGCGGTCGCGGGCGCCGAGTTTGGTCAGGGCGCGCTGGATGTGGGCTGGGGGCGCCGGGAGGGCCGCCGGGTCGTCGTGCTGCTGCTGGCAGTTGCCCCTACCGAAATCGCAGCAGCGTGTACTGAAACCGCAGTACGTCTCCGGCCGTCCCTGTCCTACGGCGGTACGACCACGCCCGCATCAGCCCGCGGCTCGCACCGCGCGCAGCACGGCTCGCACCGCGCGCAGCACGGCTCGCGCCATGCCCCGCTCGCCGCGCTCGTTGGGGTGCATGGGAGCCGCCGGGGCCGAGGGGATCAGGGGCTCGACCCAGCGCACGTCCTCGTCCGCGCAGGCGTCGCGGCCGACGGAGGGCGCGTACGTGTCGACGTATCCGGCACCGGCGTCCTTCGCCCTCTCCCGCAGCATGGTGTCGAGCTGCCGCTCCTTCTCCCGCAGGAAGCTCACATCGCCCGGTGCCAGACCCGTCGCGCGTCCGCAGCCGCCGTCCCCATCCCCGTCCCCGTCCCCATCCCCGTCCCCGTCCCCGTCCGGCAGGATCGACGGGTAGCCGACGACGTACACCCGGGCCTCGGGCGCCCGGCGCCTGATGTCGGTCAGCGCGGCGGACAACCGTCGGCCCGCCGCGTCGATCCTCGCCGCCACCTCGTCGGCGCCGCCGAGGACGTACCGCTTCCGGCACGGGGCGTCGTCCACCGCGCCGGCCTCGAAGCGGCTCGCCACCTGATACCGGACGCCGTCCTTG
Source organism: Streptomyces fulvoviolaceus (assembly GCF_000718165.1). Taxonomy (GTDB): domain Bacteria; phylum Actinomycetota; class Actinomycetes; order Streptomycetales; family Streptomycetaceae; genus Streptomyces; species Streptomyces fulvoviolaceus. Next base: position 178,424 of record NZ_JOEY01000014.1, read on the forward strand.
ACGCAGGCGGTGATGAGCGAGCCGAAGCCGATGTCGTTCCCGCCGATGCCGACGGTGACCAGGCGGGTCGCGGTGGTGACGGCCGACAGCTGGGCGGGGTTGACCCCGTCGTCCGTGGACTGCGGGGCGAGCAGGTCGCCGACGGTGGCCCCGCTGCAGCTGACGTCACGGAACTCCGCCGCGCCGAGGCCCAGGCCGTCGGCGACGAGGGCCGGGTAGTTCCGGTCGGAGCGGTCGCACCCCACGGGCTTCCCGCTCTGGCCGGGGATCTTCGGGCCCGCCGTGTAGGAGTCGCCCAGGGCGACGTAGGGCCCGTTCGGGGGTGCGAGCGGGGCCGACGACGCGACACCGCCGCCCGACCCGTCCTCCCCCACGGCGACCACCGTGAGGAAGGTGGCGCACAGGGCGGCGCCCACCAGTCCAAGCGCTGTTCGGGAGTTCATCTGAGGGTCCTCTCGGATTCCGCCTCAGGCTCCCCCGGACAGGGCCCGCCCGTCGTCGTGCCCCTGTAGGCACCGGGTCTACTGCGTGCGCGGTACGAGATCCTCGGTGGCCTACAGCCCCATGATGGCGTGGGCGGCCTACAACCCCACGATGGCGTTGGTGGCCTACAACCCCACGATGGCGTTCCACCGCTTCGCGTACTCGACCCGCTCCTTGGACGTGATGTCCCGCGCGATCACGAGCCGCTTGCGCATCTCGTCGTCCGGGAAGATCAGCGGGTTCTCGGCGAGGACCGCGGTGTCCTCGTCCTTGGACGCGGCGAGGACCTCCCGGGCGGCCGGGACGGGGCAGACGTAGTTGACCCAGGCGGCGAGTTCCGCGGCGACCTCGGGGTCGTAGTAGTAGTCGATCAGCCGCTCGGCGTTCGCCTTGTGCCGGGCCCGGTCGGGGATCATCAGGGAGTCCGACCACAGCTCCGCGCCCTCCTCGGGGACGACGAAGCGGATGTCGGGGTTGTCGGCCTGGAGCTGGATCACGTCGCCCGAGTACGCCTGGCAGGCCAGGACATCGCCGGTGACCAGGTCCTTGGTGTAGTCGTTGCCGGTGAAGCGGCGGATCTGGCCGTTGTCGACGTACTTCTCGACCTGGTCGCAGACCTCGTCGAAGTCGGCCGCCTTCCACTTCGTGATGTCGACGCCGTTGCCCTGCATCAGCAGCGCGAACGCCTCGTCGAGACCCGAGAGCAGGGTGACCCGGCCCTTCAGGTCGCTCGCCCACAGGTCGGAGACGTGGCGTATCTCGCGGCCGAGCCTGCGGCGGTCGTAGGCGATGCCGGTGATGCCGGACTGCCACGGCACGGTGTACTTGCGGCCCGGGTCGAAGGCCGGGGAGCGCAGCAGCGGGTCCAGGTACTTCGTCACGTTCGGCTGGCTCGCACGATCCATCTCCTGGACCCAGCCGAGGCGGACGAACCGCGCGCACATCCAGTCGCTGATGACGATCAGGTCGCGGCCGGTCTGCTGGTGGTTCATCAGCGCCGGGCTGATCTTGCCGAAGAACTCGTCGTTGTCGTTGATCTCCTCGACGTAGTCGACGGAGATCCCCGTCTTCTTCTCGAAGGCCTCCAACGTCGGCCGCTTGGTGCTGTCCTCGTCGTCGGTGTCGATGTAGAGCGGCCAGTTCGCCCAGGTCAGCCGCTTGTCGGTGGCGGACATGTCGGCGACGGCACGGTCTCCCGGGGACACATAGGCGGCAGGCACACCGCAGCCGGCGAGACCGCCGAGCACCGCACCACCGCCGAGCGCGCGCAGCAGGGTCCTACGGGACAGCGGGGGCGTCTTCGGTGTGTGGCGCATTGACGCAGCATGCCGCCCGTGGCTGTGCCCGGACAATCGACGCTGCGTCGAGCAGAGGAAGATGCAACAGACACCTTGTCGATCCGGGTCAGTGTGGCGCAGGCGCGTCGGCCGCGGGCAGGCTGACCTCCACGGTCAGCCCGCCCTGGGGCCGGGTCCGGGCCAGTACCCGGCCGCCGTGCGCGGCGACGACGGCCGCGACGATGGACATGCCGAGGCCCTGACCGTCCCTCTTGCGGACGCGCTCCGGGCCCAGCCTGCGGAACGGCTGGAACAGCCCCGCCGCCTGGTCCGCCGGGATCACCGGCCCGCTGTTCTCGATCCGCAGACCGGGCCGGCCCGCCGCGTCCACACCCGTCCACACGCTCACCCAACTCCCCTTCCCCTCGGGCAGGTTGTGCCGTACGGCGTTGTCGGTGAGGTTGACGACCAGCCGCTCGATCAGCTGCGGATCACCGAGCACGGGTGCCGGGCCCAACAGCGCCTCGACGCGCGGACCGGAGTCCGGCAGCCGCTTCCGCACGATCGCCGTGAGGTCGACGAACTCCCGCCGCTCCAGGCCGCGTTGGCTGCGGGCCAGCGTCAACAGCGCGTCGATCAGCCGCTCCTGCTCCTGGCCGGCGGCCCGCACCCGCAGCAGGGCGGCGCGCAGGGTGTCCGCGGAGGCGTCCGGGTCGGCGAGGGTGACGTCCACGATCGTCTGCTGGAGGGTGAGCGGGGTGCGCAGTTCGTGCGAGGCGTTGGCGACGAACCGCTTCTGCGCCTCGAACGCGCCCTCCAGCCGGGCCAGTACGCCGTCGATGGTGTCCGCCATCACCTTCAGCTCGTCGTCGGGCCCGGGCACCGCGAGCCGCTCGTGCAGGTTGTCGGCGGAGATACGGCGGGCCGCGGCGGCCATCGTGCGCAGGGGATCCAGGACCCGCCCCGCCATCAGCCAGCCCAGCGCGATCGACGCCAGGGCCATCACCGCGAGCGCGACGCCCCCCTTGATGAGCAGCTCGTGCAGCTGGTCCGAGCGGACGGCCTCGACGACGGCGCTGACGGTCGGCGGGTCGAGCGTGCCGGGGGCGCCGCCCGGCCCGACGAGGCCGCCGCCCTCGACGGTGGTGACGGCCCTGCCCGGCGCCGAGCCCATCGCGAGGAAGTAGGTGAAGCCCAGCAGCGCCGCCCCGGCCACCACGAAGAGCGCGCTGTAGAGGAGCGTCAGCCGCCACCGGATGCTGCGGGGGTGCCAACGGACGGATGACCGCCACCCCGCGAGCGCCTTCGTACGGCGGCCCATCGCGACCGGCTCCATACGGCCGCTCATCGGATCCGGTACCCGGCCCGGTCCACCGTCTCGATCAGCGGCGGCTCCCCCAGCTTGCGGCGCAGCCTGCTGACGGTGACCTTCACGGTCTGGCTGAACGGATCGGCGGCCTCGTCCCATGCCCGCTCCAGGAGTTCCTCGGTGGACACGACCGTGCCCTGCGCACCCAGGAGGAGTTCGAGCACGGAGAACTCCTTGGGGCTGAGCGGAAGTTGGAAGCCGGCCCGGGTCGCCTCGCGCCGCGCGGGGTCCAGCCGCAGCTCCCCCCGGGCCAGGATCGGCGGCAGCGCGGGCTGCGCTCGGCGCGCCAACGCCCGTATGCGTGCCACTAGTTCCGCGAACGCGAACGGCTTGGACAGATAGTCGTCCGCTCCGAGTCCGAGCCCGGCGACCCGGTCGGCCACCGTCCCCGACGCGGTGAGCATCAGCACCCGCGCCCGGCTGCCGCCCGCCGCCAGCCTCCGGCACACCTGGTCGCCGTGGATCCCGGGCAGGTCGCGGTCGAGTACGACGACGTCGTAGCCGTTGATCTCGGCGCGCTCCAGGGCGGTCGGGCCGTCGAGGGCCAGGTCGACCGCCATGCCCTCCCGGCGCAGCCCGGCGGCCACGGTCTCGGCGAGCTCCTCGTGGTCCTCGACCAGCAGCACACGCATGCGGCTCAGTGTGGCGGGCGGCCGGTTACACCCGTATAAGGGCGGCCGTTCCCGTGCCGTAACCGCCCGGCGCGTTGTGTGGATCCCGTCAGCACCACCGCCCGGAACGAGGAGGAACCATGCGTGCACTGGCGACCCGGTCGCAGCGGCTCGCCGTCGGCATCGCCGTCCTGACGGCCGCCGCACTCGGCACGGTCAGCGCGAACGCCGCTTCGGCGTCCGGCACGTCGACCGTCGACGACGGCCCGACCACCGGAACCGTCACATCGACCGTGGAGAAGGGGTCGATCGTGAAGAAGGAGAAGGGGAACGGCAAGGCCCCGAAGGGAGCCCCCTTCGCGGTCGCCTACACCCCGACCGAGAACGCCCCGGACGACGTCAACGCGGCGAACGAGGACTTCGCCGCCTGCATGCGTGAGCAGGGTCAGTCGGTCTTCCCGGACTTCCACGCCTCGAAGGACGACGAGGGACGCGTCCGTCTGCAGGTGAAGGTCACCGGCGGCGACTTCGACCCGACGTCCAAGAGCTACGAGAAGGCGATCAAGGCGTGCGGCCCGGTCCTGGAGAAGGCCGGCATCACCTTCCCGGACCCCGCCGACCTGCCGCCACTGCCGGAACCGGGCAAGCCGGGCGAGGAGGGGCCGTCCCTGCACACGGAGAAGGGCAGCTCGGATGACGGCCTGCCCTCACTGAGCAACAGCGTCAGGAGCGCCTGACCACACCGGAGGAGGGGGAACACCGCGGCCCCGGAGGGGAGTTGATCCCGTCCGGGGCCGCGTGTCATGCCGTACGAACCACTACGCGTCCAGCGACGTCATCACGTGCTTGATCCGCGTGTAGTCGTCGAAGCCGTACGCGGACAGGTCCTTGCCGTAGCCGGACTTCTTGAAGCCCCCGTGCGGCATCTCCGCGACCAGCGGAATGTGCGTGTTGATCCACACGCACCCGAAGTCCAGCTTCTTCGACATCCGCATCGCACGCCCGTGGTCCTTGGTCCACACCGAGGAGGCCAGCGCGTAGTCGACCCCGTTGGCCCACTCGACGGCCTGGTCCTCGTCCGTGAAGGACTGGACGGTGATGACCGGCCCGAAGACCTCGTTCTGGATGATCTCGTCGTCCTGCTGGAGGCCCGAGACGACGGTCGCGGCGTAGAAGTAGCCCTTCTCGCCGACCCGCTGACCGCCCGCCTCGACCTTGGCGTGGGCGGGCAGCCGCTCGATGAAGCCGGTCACCTGCTTGAGCTGGTTGGGGTTGTTGAGCGGCCCGTACAGCACGTCCTCGTCGTCCGGCTGGCCGGTCTTCGTCTCGGCGGCGGCCTTGGCGAGCGCGGCGACGAACTCGTCGTGGATGCCCTCCTGGACCAACACGCGGGTCGCGGCCGTACAGTCCTGCCCGGCGTTGAAGAAGCCCGCCACCGAGATGTCCTCGACGGCCTTGGCGATGTCGGTGTCCTCGAAGACGACGACCGGCGCCTTGCCGCCCAGCTCCAGGTGGACCCGCTTGAGGTCCTTGGACGCGGACTCGGCGACGGACATGCCCGCGCGCACGGAACCGGTGATGGAGGCCATCGCCGGAGTCGGGTGCTCGACCATCAGCCGACCGGTGTCGCGGTCGCCGGTGACGACGTTGAAGACGCCCTTGGGCAGGATCGAGCCGATGATCTCGGCGATCAGGACCGTCGAGGCGGGGGTGGTGTCCGACGGCTTCAGGACGACCGTGTTGCCCGCGGCCAGCGCCGGGGCGAACTTCCACACCGCCATCATCATCGGGTAGTTCCACGGCGCGACCTGCGCGCACACCCCGATCGGCTCGCGCCGGATGATGGAGGTCAGGCCCTCCATGTACTCGCCGGCGCTGCGTCCCTCCAGCATCCGGGCCGCACCCGCGAAGAACCGGATCTGGTCCACCATCGGCGGAATCTCCTCGGACCGCGTGAGCCCGATCGGCTTGCCGGTGTTCTCCACCTCGGCCGCGATGAGCTCCTCGGCCCGCTCCTCGAACGCGTCCGCGATCTTCAGCAGGGCCCGCTGCCGCTCCGCAGGCGTCGCGTCCCGCCACGCGGGGAACGCGGCGGCCGCCGCCGTCATCGCGGCGTCCACGTCCGCCTGCCCGGACAGCGGCGCGGTCGCGTACGCCTCGCCCGTCGCGGGGTTGACCACCTCGGTGGTCCGTCCGTCGGCGGCGTCCCGGAACTCACCGTCGATGTAGTTGCGCAGACGACGCAGCTCGGTGCTCACTGCCGGCCTCCTGTGTCGGGTCGAACTGTCCATTGGCTGAGACACCCACCCTAATCGCCAGACCCACGTTTTCAACACCCCTGATCGCGCCGTCGCTGCGAAATCCGCAGGTCTCAGACACGTAAACAACGAATTTCATCGCTGCGGCCTTGCGGAAGTGTCGAGACGTCGTGCACAGTGACGTCGTGGCCAGTCGAAGCGCAGAGCACAGGGACTCCCGCGAGTCCAGGAACGGCACTCCCCATCTGGATGCCGTCTCCCTCGCCATCATCGAACAGCTCCAGGAGGACGGCCGCCGGCCGTACGCCGCCATCGGCAAGGCCGTCGGCCTCTCCGAGGCGGCCGTGCGCCAGCGCGTCCAGAAGCTGCTCGACCAGGGCGTGATGCAGATCGTCGCCGTCACGGACCCCCTCACCGTGGGCTTCCGGCGCCAGGCGATGGTCGGCATTCATGTCGAGGGCGACGTGGAGTCCGTGGCCGAGGCGCTGACTTCCATGGCGGAATGCGAGTACGTGGTGATGACCGCCGGCTCCTTCGACCTGATGGTGGAGATCGTCTGCGAGGACGACGACCACCTCCTGGAGGTCATCAACCGTCGCATCCGGGCCATCCCCGGAGTGCGCTCCACCGAGAGCTTCGTCTACCTGAAGCTCAAGAAGCAGACCTACATGTGGGGAACCCGATAACCGTGAGGACCCGATAACCGTGAGCTCCAAGGACCTCAGCCAGACCGCGTACGACCACCTGTGGATGCACTTCACCCGCATGTCCTCGTACGAGAACTCCCCCGTCCCCACGATCGTCCGGGGCGAGGGCACCTACATCTACGACGACAAGGGCAAGCGCTACCTCGACGGTCTCGCGGGCCTGTTCGTGGTCCAGGCCGGCCACGGTCGCGTGGAGCTCGCCGAGGCAGCCTTCAAGCAGGCGCAGGAGCTGGCGTTCTTCCCGGTGTGGTCCTACGCCCACCCGAAGGCCGTGGAACTGGCGGAGCGTCTGGCCCACCACGCCCCGGGCGACCTGAACAAGGTCTTCTTCACCACCGGCGGCGGCGAGGCCGTCGAGACCGCCTGGAAGCTCGCCAAGCAGTACTTCAAGCTCACCGGCAAGCCCACCAAGTACAAGGTCATCTCCCGCGCAGTCGCCTACCACGGCACCCCGCAGGGCGCCCTCTCCATCACCGGCCTGCCGGCTCTGAAGGCCCCCTTCGAGCCGCTCGTCCCGGGCGCGCACAAGGTCCCGAACACGAACATCTACAGGGCGCCGCTCTTCGGCGACGACCCGGAAGCCTTCGGCCGCTGGGCCGCCGACCAGATCGAGCAGCAGATCCTCATGGAGGGCCCGGACACCGTCGCCGCGGTCTTCCTGGAGCCGGTGCAGAACGCCGGCGGCTGCTTCCCGCCGCCGCCGGGTTACTTCCAGCGGGTCAGGGAAATCTGCGACCAGTACGACGTACTCCTGGTCTCCGACGAGGTCATCTGCGCCTTCGGCCGCCTCGGCACGATGTTCGCCTGCGACAAGTTCGACTACGTCCCGGACATGATCACCTGCGCCAAGGGCATGACCTCGGGCTACTCCCCGATCGGCGCCTGCATCATCTCCGACCGCCTGGCCGAGCCGTTCTACAAGGGCGACAACACCTTCCTGCACGGCTACACCTTCGGCGGCCACCCGGTCTCCGCGGCGGTCGGCCTCGCCAACCTCGACCTGTTCGAGCGCGAGGGCCTCAACCAGCACGTGCTCGACAACGAGGGCGCGTTCCGCTCGACCCTGGAGAAGCTGCACGACCTGCCGATCGTCGGCGACGTCCGCGGCAACGGCTTCTTCTACGGCATCGAGCTGGTGAAGGACAAGGTCACCAAGGAGTCCTTCACCGACGAGGAGACCGAGCGCGTCCTGTACGGCTTCCTCTCCAAGGCGCTCTACGACAACGGCCTGTACTGCCGTGCCGACGACCGCGGCGACCCGGTCGTCCAGCTCGCCCCGCCGCTGATCTCCAACCAGGAGACGTTCGACGAGATCGAGCAGATCCTGCGCGCGACGCTGACGGAGGCGTGGACGAAGCTCTGATCGTCCGAAGGGATCTTCCTTAGGGATGATCAACAACGGCCCCGGTACCGCCCGTTCGAGTGAGAAACGGGCACCCGGGGCCGCGTACTGTCCGGGCTCCTCCCGTGAACTGCCTAGCGTGCCGAGTGACCGATCGGCCCTGCCTTCGTTCCCCCGCACGGGGGATTTGGCCGGGAAAAGGATCTGAACGAGGTGTACGCGATGGTGGCCCCGCCGGACAACGACGTGCTCTGGGCACGCGCCCTCCACTTCACTCACAAGGACGGCTCGCCCGCGCTCAGCGGAGTCTCGCTCGGCGTCCAGGAGGGCGAGATCCTCGCCATCGGCGGTCCGCGCGGGAGCGGCAAGACGACCCTCCTGCGGTGTCTGTCCGGTCTGGTCCCGGCGCAGCGCGGCGAGGTCTGGTTCAACAGCGCGCCCGTGCACACCCTGGGCCCGATGGCCCGCGAACGCCTGCGCCGCGACCGCTTCGGCTGGATCGACCCGGCCCCGGTGCTCGTCCCCGAGCTCAACGTCTGGGAGAACGCCGCCCTCCCCCTGATGCTCCGCGGCACCGGCCGCCGCCGTGCCAAGACGGCCGCCCTGGAGTGGCTGGAGCGCCTCGACATCGGCGACAAGACCCGCAAGCGCCCGCACGAACTGACCCAGCCGGAACGCCAGCGCGTCTGCATCGCCCGGGCCCTGGCCCCCGCGCCGACGGTCCTCTTCGCCGACGAGCCGACAGCGCCCCTGCACCGCGCGGACCGGGCGCACGTCCTGCGCACCCTCACCACGGCAGCCCGCTCGCACGGCATCACGGTCGTGCTGGCCACCCACGAGGCGGAGACCGCGGCCCTCGCGGACCGCACGGTCTCGCTCCTGGACGGACGCCGCGTGAACACCGTGCACCTGCCCCCGGTCACCGAGTCGGAAGGCCGGGCCGCGTGCTCGCTCTCCGTCTGACCCGCGGCGCCCACCCCGCCGTACAGCTGCGCCGCCTCCTGGTGGCGGTGGCCTCGGCGGGCACGGGCTTCCTCCTCCTGTGCACCCTCGGCTACGCGATCGGCCACCCGGACGACCCCACGGCCTCCGTCCTCCGCCTGGCGTGGTGCCTGACGCCGCTGGCCGCCACGGTGTACTTCGCGGTGGCGGTGGCCCGCACGGACCCCGGCACCCGCCCCCGCCCCGGCCTCGCGGCGATCGGCCTCGGCCCCGGCCGCCTGATGGCGATCTCGGCGGCGACGACGGCCCTGTCCTGCCTCCTCGGCTCCATGCTGGCCCTGCTGTTCTTCCTGCACCTGCGCGGCGACCTGACGGGGATGCCGTTCGACGGAGCGGGAGCGGAGTTCCTGGCCGCGGACGAGTCGCTGCCGCTCCCGGCAGCCCTGACGTTGCTGGGCCTGGTACCGGCGATCGCATCGGTGGCGGTGGGGCTGGTTCTCCGTCCACGGGACGACAGGCCGGCGTCGGCGCGGAACGCTTCGCGGTCGTACGGCCGCTTCGGGGCGTACGGCACGTCGGTGGCCAAGGAGACCTTCGGGGCGTACGGCAGATTCGGCGCGCGTCTGCGGATCCGCCCGGCCGAGGACAGCCAAGGCCGTCAGACGAGCGTCCCCACCCCCGCGGCACCCCCCGCCCAGGACCAGCCCACCCCCGGCCAGGTGGATCCCACCACCC
>NZ_JOEY01000015.1 GCF_000718165.1 Streptomyces fulvoviolaceus
GTGGGGAGGTCGACGCGGGTGGCGGTGCGCAGACCCTGCGGGGCGGGCGGGGAGGTGGGGTCGGCCGGGGTGCCCTGGTCGGCGGGCGTGGCGGGCTCCTGCTGGGCGGCCCACCAGTCGTCGTTCCGGGCCGTCTGGGCTGCGGGTCCCCCGGGCGGAACAGCGGGACCAGGCGGGGCGGTCGGCGGAGACGGCACATCGGGGGGCACCCGCGAGGCAGCGACCGTCGTGACGGGTGACTCCGTGGGCGTGCGGTCCTGGGGTGGTGTCCGCTCGACGAAGCCGGGCGGCTTCGGGCCCGGTGGGAAGGTCGCGGGGCCCGCGGGTGGGTCGGGCGGCGGTTCCCAGGGGGCACCCTCCGGCACGAACTCGGCGCCGTACGGAGTGTCCGCCGCGTCGGCGAGGCCCCTGCGCGGCGCGGGAACTCCGGCCCCCGCCCGGGAGCTCTCGTCCACCGCACCCGTGTCCGACTCGGCCCCGTCATTCACCGCCCCCGACGCGGAAGCGAACCGGTCGTCCAGTGAGTCGGCCGCGGGCGCCGGGCCCGTGTCCTCGGTGGATTCGTCGTACAGCTGGCCCCACCAGTCGTCCTCGTGACCGGTGGGCTTTCCCCCCTGCTGGCTCATGCCCCTAATTGTCCACCGCGCGGGCCGTATGAAAACGGGGCATCCGGAAAATCCGGCCTTACGAAGGAAGTCGCCGGACGGCTCCACCCCCACGGGAGAACCGCCCGGCGACACCAGGTGACCCGAACCTCCGATCCCCTACGCGCTAGCGCACGTCGTAGGCCCGGGTCACGATCTGGCTGACCGAGTTGCCGTTGGCGTCGGTCAGGTCGGCCCTGAGTGTGACCTGCTTCCCTGAGGCTGCGCTGTGATTCACGACCGCTTCCCAGGCCCCGCCACGCCGGACGGTCCTCGCCTCGGTCCAGGTCGCCCCCGCGTCGTACGAGTAGGCGAGCTTCACGGAGGTCAGTGCGCCGGGCGGGTAGCCCGCGTGCCCCGTGGCCGTGAGGCCGATGCGCAGGCCGTTCGCCGCCGGGAGCGTCTTGAGCCCGTCCTCAGGCAGGGTGTAGCGCGGGAAGAGCAGCGGGATGCCCTGCGAGTACGCGGTGTCGTCCCGTTCGGACCGGAAGGACCACGTCGTCGTCGTGCCCGTCGAGCGATTCCACACCCGCGCCGGCGCGCCGAACCTCTCGGTGTTCAGGGTGAGTTCGTATGACGACTCCTCGGCCGGGACGGTGAACACCCCGAACGGATAAGGACTGTCGCCGATGACCTCGCCGCCCCGTTTCAGCACCATGTTGCCGATGTCGCCGAAGCTGCCCTGGACGCCGAGGTGTTCACCGTCTCCCCAGAAGCCGGGTGCCACGCCGATCAGGTCGCCCTGCCGTTCGGCGGCGAGCGCCTGCTCCCCGTTCGTGTCGAGCGGGCCGGTCGGCGCGAGGACGCCGCCGTACCACTCCTCGGTCCGTCGCTCGCCCTTCTCGTAGGTCCGCACGGGGTCGATCATGAACTCGCCCCACGGGAAGCTGCTGGACACCTCGTGCTCCCAGCCGGTCGTGCCGGGCGTGTGGAACTCGGTGCGGGTGAAGGGCGCCGGGACGGTCTCCAGACCGCCGAAGTAGCCGGTCAGTCCGATCGGGCGGGTCATCGACTGCAGGTCGATGTGGTCGGTGGCGGTGCCCGCCATCGAGTTGTACGTCGCGGTCGTCGCCGCCAGTTCCTTGTCCCGCACGCGGTAGGCGCGGTCGTCCCGGATCTGTCCCGTCTCCGGGAAGGCGAGGTTGTAGACGTACGGGCTCTTGGCCGTGGCCTTCCAGCGCAGGCTCACGTCGCCGGCGGCGAGCAGGGCCGTCGCCTCCTCGGTGGGGATGGCGAGGGCGGGCAGCGGGCCACCGGTGAAGCCGGCCGACGGGTACCAGCGGCCGGGTGCCTCGCGGTAGGCCAGGACGGCCACCGCGCCTGCCTCCTGCGCGGCGGTCGCGACATCCAGCACCCCGCCGTCGTCCGGGACCTTGACGAGCGCGATCTTGCCCGCGGCTCCCGAAAGTTCTTCCGTCGTACCGGACTTGGCGTCGAAGAGCGGCGCCTTCCCGATCCCGTCGAGGTTCGCCGAACTCGTGGACGCGGTCACCGGGTGCAGCGACCGTCCGCCGACCACGGCGAGTTCGGTGATCTGCGGGGCGGCTGCACGCCAGAAGCTGTCGAACTCGAAGGTGCCGTCGGTCGCCTTACCCGTGACGTCCGCGTAGTAGCCGCGCAGGGAACGGCCTCCGACCGCGGTGCCCGCGTGCAGCCAGGTGTCGTCCCAGGAGCGGGCGAACCCGAGGGTGGCGCCCCGGAGTTCGGACGGCTTGTCCGTCTCGACGCTCAGCCGGTGGGCCTTGCGGGCGTCGAGGACGACGGTCGTGTCGCCACGGACCTCCAGCTGCGGACGGGCCAGATAGGCAAGGGAGTTGAGGAGGGTCCCCTCGGTCTCCGGGGTGGTGATGAAGCTGGAGAGGAAGTAGCTGCCGGGGCGGATCTCGTACGTCTGGCCGGTCGCGCCCTCGTTGAAGCGGCGCTCGCCGCTCGCGTCGTCGGTGCCGATGAGGTCGACCGAGGAGGCGCCGGTGGCGGGCTTGCCGAGGCGGTCGATGAGCTTGACGCGCAGAGTGACGGTCTCCGGCTGGACGTAGAGGGAGAAGGGGGTGGAGATCTTCACCCCGTCGGCCGTCGCCAGGACGCGGCCCGTGATGTCGCCGTACTGGGCGGGCGTGAGGCTCGCGGTCGGGTCGATCTTCAGCGGGACCTCGACGGTCCGCCCGGCCGGGACGGTGAGCGAGCGGGCTCCCGGCCGGGCGACCGTCGAGCGGACGGCGGAGCCGTCGTTGCCGGTGACTCCCACCACCGACAGCTTCAACTCCACCGTCCCGTCTGTGGTGTTGGTGTAGGGCACGGCGACCGTCGTACGGTCGCTGCTGTCCTGCGGCCAGTCGAAGGAACCGGCCTGGACGGCGGGCGCGCCGAGCACCGTCTGGTCGATCGCGGCCTTCACGTCGAGGCGTCCGCCGCCCGTCTCCCGGACGTCGCCGGGTGTGTCCGCGTCGGCGGAGGAGACCAGGGCCGCCTTGATCCGCTGGGCGCTCCAGTCGGGGTGGCGCTGCTCGAGGATCGCGGCGGCGCCGGCGACGTGCGGGGTCGCCATCGACGTACCGCTCATGGACTGGTAGGCGTAGACGCCGCGGCCGCCCGCGTTGGCGGCGGAGATGCCGACGCCCGGTGCGGTGATCTCGGGCTTGAGGGTGTGCGAGCCGTGGACGGGGCCGCGGCTGGAGAAGGTGGCGGTGGTGTCGTCGCGGTCGACGGCGCCGACGGTGAGGACGCTGGGCGCGCAACCCGGTGAGGAGACCGTGTTGTTGCCGGGTCCGGTGTTGCCCGCCGCGATCACGAACAAGGTGTCCTTGCTCGACTGGGCCAGCTCCTCCGTCGCCTGTGCCATCGGGTCGCCGCAGTCGGTGCGGGCTGGATTGCCGAGGCTCATGGAGACGACGTCGGCGCCCTCGTCGACCGCCCACTGCATGCCGGCGATGATCCAGGAGGTCTCGCCGTAGCCGTAGTCGTTGAGGACCTTGCCGTTGAGGAGGTCCGCTCCTGGGGCCACGCCCTTCTTCTTGCCGTCGCTCGCCGCGCCCGTGCCGCCCACGGTGGAGGTGGTGTGGGTGCCGTGGCCCTGGTGGTCGTCGGCGTCCGCGGAGTCGGTGAAGTTCTTCGAGGCGGTGATGTGGCCCTTGAGGTCCGGGTGGTCGGCGTCGACGCCCGTGTCCAGGACGGCGACCTTGGTGCCCTTGCCGTCGTAGCCGGCGGCCCAGGCTTCGGGGGCGTGGACCTGCTTGGTCGACTGGTCCAGGGTGGCCTGGACCTTCGCGTCGAGCCAGAGCTTCTTCACCGGACCCTTGTTGATGTCGGCCCAGAAGTCGTCGGCCCGCTTCTTGTCCGCGTCCAGGGAGACGCCGTCGATCGACTCCAGGACGAGATCGCGTTCGGCGCCGCGCGGGGTCGCCGGGACGCTGCGGGCTGTTATGGAGCGGTCGTACGTCGCGATCAGCGGCAGTGTGTCGCTGTGGGCGTCGTCGTAGCCCTGGCGGACCAGGCCGGTGACGTTGAAGAGCTCCTCGTCGACACGGCCGGCGGCCAGCGCCTCGATCGCGCCCTCGGGATAGACGTAGAGGTCGTCGCCGGACTGCCGCGTCTGGGTGAAGGGGGTCGTGCCGTCCGCGCCGGGCAGGGCGACGGCCCCGTCCTTCGTGACGAGGACCCGGTCGCCGGTGACGAGGGTGACGACGGAGCCGGAGCCGGGGGTGACCCGGCTGCCGACGGGCGGTCTCTGCGTGTCGGCCGCGTGCGTGGGCGCGGCTGTCGTGACGGCCAGGACGGCGGCGGTCGCCGCGCCCAGGGCCGTACGCCGTATCGCTCTCCCCAAGATCGCCTCTTCCCGTGCTGCCGTACTGCCCGCAGGCGCGAATGCGCAGGCCAAAGAGACCCAAGGCGGGCTTTACGGGCGGTGGTTGATGCTGCGGTGGCGCCACCTTGGCAGAGTGGCGGGTGGTGCGGCGATGATGTGCCGGGGCGGGTTTGCGCCGTGGCCGGTTTCCGCCAGGGGCACGCACCGCGGGACCGCTAAGGGGAGGGACGAGCGCCTGATGCTGTCGGCGATAGGTCTGGACGAGCGGCACGAGTCGGCGTACCGGGCGCTGGTGTCCGTGGGGGCCGCCGAGGTGCCCGATCTCGCGCGGCGGCTCACGCTCGGCGAACAGGACACCGAGCGGGCCCTGCGCCGGCTGGAGCGGCACGGGCTGGCCGCCCAGTCCTCGGCCCGGCCCGGGCGCTGGGTCGCCGCGCCGCCGGGGGTCGCGCTGGGCGCGCTGCTCACCCAGCAGCGGCACGAGCTGGAGCAGGCGGAGCTGGCGGCCGCGCTGCTCGCCGAGGAGTACCGGGCGGCGGCCGCCGAGCCCGCCGTACACGATCTGGTCGAGGTGGTGATCGGCGCGGCGGCCGTGTCGCAGCGCTTCCTGCAGCTCCAGCTCGGGGCGAGCCAGGAGGTGTGCGCGCTGGTCACCGGTAATCCGGTCGCCGTCACCGGCATGGAGAACGACGCCGAGGAACAGGCGGCCGGGCGCGGGGTCGGCTACCGGGTGGTCGTCGAGCGGTCGGTGCTGGACCTGCCGGACGGGATCACCGAGCTGACCGCCGCGCTGGGCCGCGACGAGCGGGTGCGGGTGGTGGATCAGGTGCCGACCAAGCTGGTGGTCGCCGACCGGAGCCTCGCCCTCGTACCGCTGACCTCGCACACCGCGGAGCCCGCCGCGCTGGTCGTGCACGCGAGCGGGCTCCTGGAACTGCTGCAGGGCCTGTTCGAGTCGGTGTGGGAGCAGGCTCTGCCACTCCGGCTCGGGGCGTCGGGGGTCGGCGAGCAGGAGCCGGACGCCCCCGACGGCGCCGATCTGGAGGTCCTGTCCCTGCTGCTCGCGGGGATGACCGACGCGAGCGTCGCCAAACAGCTCGACCTGGGGCTCAGAACCGTGCAGCGGCGGGTGAAACACCTGATGGAGCTGTGCGGGGTGAGCACCCGGCTGCAGCTGGGGTGGCATGCGTACGAGCGGGGCTGGGTGGCCCGGGAGCGTCCCGAGTGACCAACGCTGACCTGCGTTTTCTCACAGCCTCCGGCACCCTGGACAGATGGGAGTGTGGGACCTCCTGCTGGTCGGCGTGGTCATTCTCCTCGGCCTGTGCGGAGTACTGGTGCCCGGAGTGCCGGGGTCGTGGCTCGTGTGGGCCGCGGTCCTGTGGTGGGCGCTGAAGGATCCGCAGCCGGTCGCGTGGTGGGTCCTCGTGGGGGCCACCGTCGCGCTGTTCCTCTCCCAGGTGGTGCGCTGGGCCCTGCCGCCGAGGCGGCTGCGGGCGAGCGGCGCCACCCCGCGCATGGGCGTGTACGCCGGTGCGGGGGCGTTCCTCGGCTTCTTCCTGGTCCCCGTGCTCGGCGCGATCCCCGGGTTCATGGGCGGCATCTACCTCTCCGAGCGCCTCCGCCTCGGCCGCCACGGCGAGGCGGTGGCCGCGCTGCGTACGGCGATGCGCTCGGGCGGCTCCAGCGTGCTGACGGAGCTGTTCACCTGCCTGCTGATCACGGGGGCGTGGCTGGGCGCGGTGATCTGGGGCTGACGTAGGACCGCAGGCTTAAGCCGAGGAGCCGATGCGGTGGGCGGGGCGGGCGTGTTTGGGTGGCTGTCATGACCGCATTCAGCGAGGCCGAGCGTGCGTACCTCAGATCGCAGCGGCTGGGACGGCTCGCCACCGTCGACCCGCAGGGGCAGCCCCAGGCGAACCCGGTCGGCTTCTTTCCGCAGGACGACGGGACGATCCTGGTCGGCGGCTATGCGATGGGCACCACGAAGAAGTGGCGCAACCTCCGGAAGAACCCGAAGGTCGCGCTGGTCGTCGACGACGTCGTCAGCCTGCGCCCGTGGAAGGTGCGCGGCATCGACATCCGCGGGGAGGCGGAACTCCTCACGGGCCCGCACGACCTGGGCCCGCACTTCAGCGAGGAGGTGATCCGCATCCATCCGCGGCGGATCCACAGCTGGGGGCTGGACGACGACGCCTAGGGCTGTCCGGCGGATCAGGTCGGCGTCGCGGGGCCTGGCACGCACTCCCTCACTGCCTCAAAGGCGTGGGGGGACCCCCAGCGGCGTTGTCGTCGGTTGCCGACTCCCCCATCGCGTCGACGCCCTCCAGCGTGAGCAGCGTCGTCTTGCGTTCCAGCCCGCCCGCGTATCCCGTCAGGGAACCGTCCGCCCCGATCACCCGGTGGCACGGCCGGACGATCAGCAGCGGGTTCGCGCCGATCGCGCCGCCGACGGCCCGTACGGCGGCCCGGGAGGCGCCGATGCGCGCCGCGATCTCGCCGTACGTCGTCGTCGCGCCGTAGGCGACGCCGTCGAGGGCGGCCCAGACACGCTCCCGGAACTCGCTGCCCTCCGTGTGCAACTCCAGCCGGAACTCCTTGAGTTCACCGGCGAAGTAGGCGACGAGCTGTTCCTCCGCCGCACGGAAGGGGCCGGGGTCGCGCCGCCAACCCTCCTGGACGGTACGGCCGTTCTTCTGCCCCGGGAAAGACAGCGAGGTCAGCGCGCCGGTCTCGTCGGCGGTGAGGAGGAGGCGGCCGACGGGGCTTTCGAGGTGAGTCCAGTAGGTGTTCATGAGTACTCCAACTCCCCTGCTGTACGCAGGTGTTGCAAGGCATAGGAGCGCCAGGGGCGCCATGTGTCGGGTACGTCCGCGCCGGGCGGGGCGACGTCCGGGTCGCCGAGGGCGCGGGTGCGGATGACGGCGACGGTACGGGCGTGAAGGCCGGGCAGGGCGAGCAGGGCCGCCTGTGCGTCGTCCCGGTCGGCGCCCGGGTCCAGCCGTGGCGTGCCGTCGGCGAGGGCGGCGGTGAGCGCGCCCAGCGGGCCCTCGGGTTCGGCCTCCGCGATGGCCGACGGCTCGGGGAAGAGATGGGTGAGGCTGCCGCAGGGGGCGTCGAGCGTCTTGCCGTATCGCTGAACCAGTCTCCCGGCCTCCGCCCGTCCCACCACCGCCCGCACCGCCAGCTCCTCCGGATCGGCGGCACCCGGCGAACGCAGGCCGGGCCGGGCGGCGACCAGCGGGGCGAGTCGTTCATCGGCACCCAGCCGCTCGTCCACGGCGTACGGATCGGCGTCGAGGTCGAACAGCCGCCGCAGCCGCTGGACGGCGGTGGTCAGGTCGCGGGGGTCGGTGAGGTGCAGGTGGGCGTCGAGCCAGCCGCCGGGGTGGGCGGCGGACGTGGTGCGGGTCGTGCCCGGCCGTTCGTCGACGGCGACGATCCCGCTGCCGTGCGGAAGGCGGAGCGTACGGCGATACAGGCGGCGTCCGCGTGTCCCGCTCACTTCCTCGACGCCGGGCACGGCCTCGCTCTCCAGCAGGTCGAGGACGGCTCCGGCCTGGTAGGGGCCCCGGTAGGCCAGCCGCAGCGGAATGCCCGCCGTCGGGGTGGCCGTACGCCGGGCGGTCCGTACCGCGGCGCGCAGCGCGCTCGGTGTCGACGCGTACACCTCCCGCATCGTGTCGTTGAACTGCCGCACGCTGGCGAATCCCGCCGCGAACGCGATCTCCGTGATCGGCAGGCCGGTGGTCTGCAGCAGGACGCGCGCGGTGTGCGCCCGCTGGGCGCGGGCCAGGGCGACGGGGCCGGCGCCGAGCTCGGCAGTGAGCTGCCGCTGCACCTGCCGGGCGCTGTAGCCGAGCCGGGTGGCGAGTCCGGCGACGCCTTCGCGGTCGACGATGCCGTCGCCGATCAGGCGCATGGCCCGGCCCACGACGTCGGCGCGTACGTTCCAGTCGGCGGAGCCGGGCACGGCGTCCGGACGGCACCGCCGGCAGGCCCGGAAACCCGAGCCCTGCGCGGCGGCGGCCGTCGCGTAGAAGCGGACGTTGCGGCGCTTCGGCGTCACCGCCGGACAGCTGGGCCGGCAGTAGATCCCGGTCGTCTCGACGGCGAAGAAGAACTCCCCGTCGAACCGGGCATCCCGGCTCCGTACGGCTTCGTACCTGGTGTCTTCGTCCATCACATGTCCTAGTTTCCGCCGTGGGCGAGGGTGCCGCTGGCGGAAATCGGACATGGCGCTGGGGCCGGGCGGGGGTGGGCTCACCTGCGACGGCGTGCGCCTGACGGCAACTGGACCCACCCGGGGGCGCGGGGAACTGCGCGACCAGCCCCCACCGGCCCGCGGCTAGGAACGCCACCTGCCCCTCTTCGCCTCCATCGCCGCCTTGCCCTCCGCCCC
Source organism: Streptomyces fulvoviolaceus (assembly GCF_000718165.1). Taxonomy (GTDB): domain Bacteria; phylum Actinomycetota; class Actinomycetes; order Streptomycetales; family Streptomycetaceae; genus Streptomyces; species Streptomyces fulvoviolaceus. Next base: position 8,849 of record NZ_JOEY01000015.1, read on the forward strand.
CTTCCGCTTCCAGTCCTTCCGGATCTCCGCCCGGAGCCTCGCATCGGTCTTGGCGACGATCCGCTGGTTCTCCCGGATGAGCTTGCGGTAACTCTCCAGGCGCCGTTCGCCCAACTCGCCGGAGGCGATCGCGGCGAGGACCGCGCACCCCGGCTCGCTCTCGTGCGCGCAGTCCTGGAACCGGCACTTCTCGCCCAGTTCCGCGATCTCGGCGAAGACCTGCCCGACACCGGTCTCGGCGTCCCACAGCCCGACGCCCCTCAGCCCCGGTGTGTCGATGAGCACTCCCCCACCCGGCAGCGCGAGGAGGTTGCGGGTGGTGGTCGTGTGGCGGCCCTTGCCGTCCGCGTCCCGGGTGGCCTGCACGACCATGACCTCGTCGCCGAGGAGGGCGTTCGCGAGCGTCGACTTGCCCGCACCGGACTGCCCGAGCAGCACGGACGTACCACCGGAGACAAGGGCGACGAGGCCGTCGAGCCCGTCCCCGTCCAGCGCGCTGACCGGCAGCACCGTCACACCCGGCGCGGTCGTCTCGACATCCTGGACGAGATGCCCGAGCGTCACCGCGTCCGGCACGAGGTCGGCCTTGGTCAGCACGATCAGGGGCTGCGCCCCGGACTCCCAGGCCAGGGCCAGGAACCTTTCGATGCGGCCGAGGTCGAGCTCGCCGGCCAGCGACACGGCGACGACCGCGTGGTCGACGTTGGCCGCGAGGTCTGCCCCTCGGACCGCTCGGAGGAGGTGGAGCGTACGAAGGCGGTACGGCGGGGCAGATACGCGCGTACGTAACGGGGGTTGCCGGCGGGTTCCACGACGGCCCAGTCGCCGGTGCAGATGACCCGCATCGGGTCGCGCGGGGTGACGAAGGCGGTGTCCGCCCGTACGAGACCCTCTGCGGTGATCACGTCGCACTGCCCGCGGTCGACCCGGATGACGCGTCCGGGCAGGAGCCCCTCGGGCTCGTAGGGGGCGAACTCGTCCGCCCATGCCTCGTCCCAGCCGTAGGGAGCGAGAGCGGAGAAAACAGAAGAAGTGGAGCTGGAAGTCAAGGGTGGGCCCTTCACAAGGGCGGCCCCGGCATGCGTGGGAAGTCTGGGTTCAGCCGGCGGCCACGGAGGTGGAGTGGACGATCTTCTGGTTGCGGGCAGCGCCCATCACAGAGACAGCCATTGGTCACACCTCCCGTTCCTCACTCGGCCGACAGCGGCAGCCGAAGGCCGCCGCACGAAGCGGTCCTCACCTTAGAGTTGCGCGCACTCGGGTGCCACCGATTTACCGAAGGACAAAGGCAGCCGGTGCCTCACCCGAGGTACTGCGTGATCCGGGTCCACACAGTGGGCGAGCCGGCGGCGACGGGTGCCGGGCGTCGCTCTCGGAGCTGACGCCAGACGTCCTGCGGGCAGGGGCCCTTGGGTCTGGGGTCGGTGAACTTCCCGTAGGCCACCCGGCGTGGCGGGAGGCCTATCTCGACCCAGTGGTCCTTGTCGGAGGTGAAGTCCCAGCCGATGTTGGGGATGCGGATGTGGTCGTCGCGGCTGTCCTTGTCCTGGCTGGTGATCTGGAGCACTTCGACGTGGCGGAGGCCGGGCTTCATGACCACGCAGTAGTGCGGGCGTTCGGTGGCGGACTCCCGGAAGGGGACCAGGGCGTGCCAGATCTCGCCGGCGGCCGGGCGGCGTCGTCCGCCGTTGAGGCCGCCGTTGCCCCACCAGCGCACCGCTCGGTGGCAGAGGAACGCGGTGAGTCCGGCGGCCCCGCCCTGGGCGAAGGCACGGGAGTTCACGTCGGGTGAGTCGAATCGTGCCTCGGCCCAGAGCACGGCGGCCTGGCTGAGGGCGAGCACGACGGCCGTACGGGCGAGGAGGACCCGCCATGAGCCGCGACGCATCCGGCCCATGAACCCGGCCACCCCCGCGGCGACGGCGACGGGTGCGCCGTACACGAGCGCGTGCTGTCCGAAGCCGCGCAGTTGCAGCGGCGGCTCCTGAGAGGCCATCAGGTCGACCACAGTGACCGGCAGCGCCAGGGTGGAGCCGACGGCGGCCCACATGATCACCAGGAGATAGCCCTTGACGGCCATCCCCAGGCAGGACGTGTTGGTGCGACGGGCCACCGAATCCCCCTTTTTCTCCATGGACGAACATGATCCCCACGGAGGTGCCGTGCGGGATCCGTGGATCTACGTACGCGGTTACGGAGTGCGGGTCGACAGCCCTGCTCCGCCTCGGCCGTTGGCGGCGATGACCTTCTCCGCCCGGGTCACTGGTCCTGAACCCGCCCGTCGCCTTCGTCGGGCTCGTCGTCGAGCAGCGCGTAGGCCCGTACCGGGAAGGTGCCCATCTCTTCGACGGCCGGTGGCGCGGCGTGGAAGCGGAAGCCGTGCGGGGGCGGTTGCTCCAGGCCGCGCAGGTGCTCCACGACCGGGATGCCGGCGGCCAGCAGCATGGTGTGCGCGGGGCGGGCGCCGTCGTCGGTGTCGTCGATGTCGAGCGAGTCGATACCGACCAGGGCCGCGCGCTGCTCGACGAGCCAGGCTGCGCCACCCCTGGTGAGGTGGGGGTGGCCGCTTCCGTACCGCTCGGTGCCCCAGTGCCGGTCCCAGCCGGTGTGGATCAGTCGGCCCGCACCACGACGGGGGTGGTGCGCTGGGCCGGGTCAAGCGCCCGCGACACCGCCGGGCACCGGGCTGACGGGGCAGGCGCCGGCGTGCGTCATGCCGCCGGGGCCGCCTTGGGAATCATCGGTCGGCATGGCCTGCGAACCGCTCTCGTGCTCGTCCGAAGGCGGGGTGAAGGCGACGTCCAGGCGGGTGAGCCCGCGGAAGTTGAGGCTGCGCTGCCACTGCGGCGCGGGGCCGTCGAGCCGCAGGCCGGGGAGCCGGGTGAGGAGTGCTTCCAGGACGATCGCGCCTTCCAGCCGGGCCAGCGCAGCGCCGAGGCAGAAGTGCGGGCCGTGCCCGAACGCCATGTGCCGTCCGCCGGGCCGTTCGAAGTCCAGCACATGAGGGTCGGGAAACACGGCCGGATCCCGGTTGGCGGCGCCGCCCACCAGAAGCACCGTCTGCCCTTCGGCGATGGTGCGGCCCGCCAGGTCCAGGTCGTGCCGCGCCCGACGCAGCATCAGCTGTACCGGGGCGTCGTAGCGCAGGAGTTCCTCGACTGCGGCGGGCATCAGTTCGGGCCGGCGGCGCAGTTGGTCGGCCGCGTGCGGGTGGCGGAGCAGGGCGAGTGTGGCGTTGCCGATGAAGTGGGTGGTGGTCTCGTGGCCGGCGATCAGGAGCAGGGCGCAGTTGGCGAGGAGTTCGTCGAGGTCCTGGTCGGTGTTCGCGGCCTGTGCGCTCACCAGTGCGCGCAGACTGTGGGGGGCCGGCGGGGTGTCGTGGCGGGTGAGGAGTTCGCGGAAGTAGGCGAGCATGTCCGTCATGCTCTGCGAGGCCTCGCGGTTGCGGTCGGCGTCGAGCCGGGAGTTGCCTATGGCCTCGGCGATCGGCTCGGACCAGGAGGCGAGGGCTGGGCGGTCCTGCTGCGGTACGTCGAGGAGGTCGCAGATGATGGTGAGCGGCAGGGGTCGGGCGAGGTCCGCGACGATGTCCATCCGCCCGGTCGGCGCCGCGTGGGCGATGATCCGGTCGACGGCTTCGAAGATCCGGGCGCGGAGCGTCTCCACTGCCCGAGGAGTGAAGGCCTTGCTGATCAGGGCCCGCAGCCGGGAGTGGTCGGGGGCGTCGCTGTAGAGCATCTGCCGGCTCAGGACCCGGGCCAGCGGCCGCAGTTCCTCGGAGACGGCCTCGATGTCGGGATAGCGCACCGAGGACAGCCCCGGGTCACCCGCGGCTTTGCTGACGACCGCGTGTCCGGTAGCGACCCACGCGCGCAGGCTGCGGTCCCAGAAGAGGTCGTCGGCGCTCCTCAGCTCTTCGTAGAAGTCGTAGAGTCGCTCTTGGACTTGGGGCCGAAAGGCCCGCAACAGTGAGGTGGGAGTGCCCATCGCCCCATGTTAGGGGCCTGCGCCCGGAGTTCGATCAAGATATGCGGCGAGATGTCGCAGGATCGCGTCGGCACTCTTCGTCCGGATGCGGAAAGCGTGTCCCCGGCCGGTGGCGAACATGCGCCTCCTCCAAGCCCCTTACCAGGACAGGGACCCGTTGCCGTCACTGGAGGTGGTGCCTGCCCTGCTGGGTTCGGGTGCGGATGTGCACGTCCTCGACCGGGTCGGGGTCACGCCCGTCGGCCGGGCAGTCCTGCTCGACGACACGGCGCCGGAAGCCGCCGTCGACCGGTCGGTGGCGGTACTGGGGCTCCTGGTGAGAGCGTCAACGGCGCTGCGCGGCTGATCCACGGGTGAACGTCGTGAGACAGACTCTGCGCATATTCCGTCAGAAATGTGCCTCCAACTGGCAATGCCGTGCTCCGGGCGTTTCGCCCGCGTCCCGCCCATAGAGTTCTTTGAGGTCCGTGCGTCGCGAGGCCACGGCGGGCACCGGGCGTACCACTTTCGGAGGCGGGGCCGATTGTGCAGGTATCCGTGACGAGGGAACAGACCGGCCGGCCCGTCAGGACGTCGAGCTTCGTCGGCAGGCGCCAGGAGGCCGCCGAAGTCAAGCGTCTGCTGGCCACCCACCGGCTGGTGAGTCTGACCGGGACGGGCGGCGTCGGCAAGACCAGGCTGGCTCTGCACGCCGTGCCCCGGCTGGCGCGGGCGTTCCCCGACGGAGTGCACATCGTCCAGCTCGCCGGTGTGCGGGACGCGTCGCTGGTGCCGCTCGCCCTGATCGAGGGGCTGAACATCCGTGACGTATCGGGGCGTTCGCCCGTGCGGGTCCTGGTCGACCATCTCCAGGACCGGGAGCTCCTCCTGGTCCTGGACAACTGCGAACACCTGGCGGACGCCTGCGCACGGCTGGTCGAGGCGTTGCTGGCGGAGACCGCGGGGGTACGCGTCCTGGCCACCAGCAGGCATCCGCTGGACGTGCCCGTCCAACACGTCCTGGAGGTGCAGCCGTTGCCGACTCCCGCGCCGGGCGAGCCGTTGCCTCCGAAGCCCGCTCTGGAGTACCCGGCACTGGCGCTGTTCGCCGACCGGGCCGCGGCCGTGCTGCCCGGATTCACGCTCACGGCGGACAACCAGGACGCGGTGGCCGCCCTGTGCCACCGGCTGGACGGGCTGCCGCTCGCGATCGAGCTGGCGGCGGTCCGGATGCGTGCCCTGGGTGTGCAGCAGTTGCTCGAACGGCTCGACCGGCGCTACCGGTTGCTGGCCCACAGCGCCGACAGCGACGACAGCGACGCCGCCCTGCCCCGGCACCGCACCCTGCGGGCGGCCGTCGACTGGAGCCATGACCTGTGCACCGCCGAGGAGCAGACGGTGTGGGCGCGCGCCTCGGCCTTCGCCGGGAGTTTCGACCTGGGCGCGGCGGAGGAGGTCTGTGCCGGGCCGGGCCTCGACCGTGACGAGATGGTGGACGCGGTCGCCGGTCTGGTGGACAAGTCACTGCTGGTCCGGGACGGCGACGCCGTCCATGCCCGGTACCGGATGCTGGAGTCGATCCGGCAGTACGGCCTCGACCGGCTCCGCGAGGGCGGCCCCGACGCGGAGGAGGCGGCCCGGCGCCGGGTGCGGGACTGGTGCCTGGACTTCGTCGAGGAATGCGAGCGGCGATGGTTCGGCCCCTACCAGCCGGAGCTGGTCCGGCGGCTGCACGCGGAGTCGGACACCATCCGCTCGGCGTTGGAGTTCTGCCTGAGCACCCCGGGAGAGCTGCAGGCCGGGCTGAAGCTGGCCGGGCATCTGTGGTTCTTCTGGTTCGCGACCGGCACCCCTGTGGAGGGCAGGTACTGGCTGGAGCGGCTGCTCGCCGCCGCCCCCGAGCCGACCGTCGCGCGGGCGCGGGCACTGTGGGCCCTGGCCCTGATGCTGCTCAGCCAGGGCAATGCCGTCGAGGCCACGCCCCTCGTCGAGGAGGGACACGAGCTGGCCCTGCGGCTGGGCGACGAGGCAGGGGTGGCGCACAGCTACTTCGGCCGGGGCGGTGCCCGCCTGATCAGCGGTGACTACGAGCGGGCCCGGGAGGTGTACGAGGAGGCGCTCTCCCGGCCGCCGCGCGAGGGCGAGTCGATGAGCCTGGTCGGCTTCAAGTACATCGAGCTGGCCCATGTCCTCGCCATCCAGGGCGAGTACGACCGCGCCATGGCCCTGTGCGAGGAGTTCCGGCAGATCTGCCTGAGCCACGGCGAACAGTGGGTCCACTCCTACCTCCTGCGCATCCTCGCCTTCGCCGAGTGGGCCAAGGGAGACCAGGCGCCGGCCAGGACCCACGCCCGGGAGTGCCTGCGGCTCAAGCGGGCGGTCGGCGACGTGTTCGGGATCGGCATGACACTGGAACTGCTCGCCGCGGTCCACGCCCGCGACGGCGAGGGCCGGCCCGCCGCCGTTCTGCTGGGCGCGGCCAAGCGGATCTGGCAGGACGCCCACGTCGCACTGGACCGCACCCCGTCCCACGGTCCGGTGCGCACCGAGGCCGAAGAAGTCGCTCGCGCGCTGCTGGGCGACGCGTTCAGGGGCGCCTACCGCGAGGGCCTGGAGCTCACCCTGGACGACGCGGTGGGCTACGCGATGGGCGAGCGGGTGTCTCCCGCCCGGCAGGTGCTCGACAGTCCCCTCACCCGCCGGGAGACCGAGGTCGCCGAGCTCGTCGCGGAGGGGCTGACCAACCAGCAGATCGCCGACCGGCTGGTCGTCGCGCTGCGGACCGCGGAGGGCCATGTGGAGCGGATCCTCAGCAAGCTGGGCTTCACCTCCCGCAGCCAGGTCGCCGTCTGGGCCGAGGCGCGTCGCGCCATGCGCCCTTGACGACGTACACCCGTGAACCGAACCAAAGGGAAGGCAGACCGATGGATCACGGAGCACCCAGCACACCCGCCAAGCACCACGTCGGCGTCCACTCGTCCGACGAGGGGTTCCTGGCGGTGATGGTGCCGTTCCTCAGGGAGGGCATCGCCGCCGAGGACGAACCGGACCCGGCGGCCGTCACCACCTCGCGCAAGCTGGACCTGCTGCGGGACGCGCTCGGCCCGGACGCCCGCCACGTGGACTTCCTCGACTCCGCGCGGTGGTATCGCGGAACACCCGCGAACAGCATGGCCACCGCCCTCGACTACTACGTCGCGCACGCGAGCCCCGAGGGCCGTCTCCACTTGGCGGGCGAGCCGGTCTGGCCCGGCCGCTCGCCACGCCAGATCTCCGAGTGGAAGCGGTACGAGGCACTGGCCACCGAGCTCTTCACCGGGGCCCCGCCCGACCTGATGTGCCTGTACGACACCCGTACCGCACCGCCCGACGTCATCGACGCCGCCCGGCACACCCATCCGACGGAACTGCACCGGCACGGCATCCGGCCCAGCCCGCTGTACACGGAGCCCGCCGTCTACGCGACACAGGACCTCGGTCCGCTGCCCGCGCCGCCGCGGGACGCGGTCGGGGTCGGCCTCGACGGGGACCTGACCGCCGGTCACCGGTTCGCCGCGGACCAGGCACAGGCCCGCGGCATGGCGCCGGACGCGGCCGCCCGCTTCGGGCGGGCCGTGTCCGGTGCCACGGGCTACGCGGCCTCCCAGGGCTGCGACCGCGCGTGCCTGAAGCTGTGGTCGACCCGGGAGCGGGTCATCTGCGAGCTGCGCACCCCGCGCGGCCGCATCACCGACCCGTTCCTCGGCTTCCGGCCGCCGGGCCCCGGGACGCGGCCGGAGGACGGGCTCTGGGACACCCGTCAGGTCTGCGAGTTCGTGGACATGAGGTCCGGCGACGAGGCGAAGGAGGGGTGGACCATCCGTATGGAGACGGCCCTCGTACCGGCAGGTTGACGAACCGGCGCGCGGATTCGGGTAGTTCCCCCCGCGACCCCGACGGCACGGCCGACGCATGGTGGATACGAGGCCGGGCCCGTGGCGGACCGGCCTCGCACCACGCGAGCCGAACGCCCCGAGGGCCGAAGGGAAACGACCATGCCGAACGCCCGTCCGCGCGGCCTGCCGACCGTGGGCGATGGCTGCACCACGTTTCTGGGCCCGGGAAAGTCCTCGGTCCGCCAGGCCAGGGACGTCGTCCGCAAGTGGCTGGCCGAGTACGGCCTCCAGGATCTGGTGGACGTCGCCGAACTGCTGGTCAGCGAGCTCGCCACCAATGCGGTCGTGCACGCCGGCGGCCGGTATCGGCTCACCCTGTCCGTGGGCATCGGCACGCTGCGCTGCGAGGTGGCGGACGAGCGGCGGCAACTTCCCCGACCGTCGAACCCGCAGGCCGAGGACCAGGACGCCGACAGCGAGAGCGGGCGAGGTCTCCTCCTGGTCGACGCGCTGTCCCACCGGTGGGGCAGCCGCCTCAGCGGAGAAGGCAAGGAAGTCTGGTTCGAGCTGGAGATCGGCGCACCGGACCGTACGGACGGCGTGGGAGAGGCGGGCGCGCGCCCCACGGCGACGGATCGGCCACGAACGGAGGCGGTGACCGACCGCACCGAGCCGCACCACGAGCGGGTGGACCACCTCGACCCGACACCTGAACTGCACCGGTCGCGTCCCGCACCTACCGGCACCCCCTCAGCACTCACTCACACCCACCAGGAGTCACCCGTGCCCACTTCAGGTGTGGGCCTCCGGCGCCGCTGTCAGGTCGGCGAAGTCGGCGAGCATGTGGGAGGTGTGCGGTGCGAGGCCGGTGAAGTGGTGGAAGGCGCCGGCGGCCTGGTGGACGAGCATGCCGCCGCCGTGGAGGAGGCGGCAGCGGCGGGTGCGGCCGGCGAGCAGCAACGGGGTTTCCAGGGGGTGGTAGACGATGTCGGCGATCCAGAGGCCGTCGTGGAGCAACTCGACGGGGAGTGGCGTGCCCGGGTGGGCCGCCGTACCGACGGGTGTGGTGTTCACGAGGCCGTCCGCGCAGGGGAGTTCGGTCCCGAGCTGCTCCGGGAGGCAGGCTTCGGCGCGTTCGGTTCCGGCGTCCTCGTTGAGCGCCTTGACGAGGGTGGACGCGCGCTCGGTGACGGTGTCCACCACGGTGAGGCGGGCGACGCCGAGGTCGAGCAGGGCGTGGGCCACGGCGGATCCGGCACCGCCGGCGCCCAGTTGGACCACGTGTCCGCGGGGTGCGTCGGGCAGCCCGCGGGTGAAGGCCGCGGTGAAGCCGGTGATGTCGGTGTTGTGGCCGACGGCCCGGCCCTCCGGGGTGAGGACGACGGTGTTGACCGCGCCGAGGCGCGCCGCCTGGGCGGAGAGTTCGTCCAGGTGCGGCACGACGGTCTGCTTGCACGGGTGGGTGATGTTGAGCCCGTTGAAGCCGCAGTCCCGGGCGGCGCGGGTGAGGTGCCGGACGTCCTCGGCGGGGAGGCGGAGGTCGTCGATGTCGAGGAGCCGGTAGAGGTAGCGCACGCCGTGCCGGTCGGCCTCGCGTTGGTGGAGGCCGGGGCTGAGCGAACGGCCGATGCCTGATCCGATGAGACCGACGAGGTACGAGTCCTGGGCCACGGCTGCCCCCCGGGGAGTGCACGAACCAGTTATGTGAAAACCAGTTATGTACGAACCAGTTCGTTATGAATACCAGGGGCAGGTGTCGCCGGGGAAGCCTCAGGACGTCACAGTCCCAGTCCCAGTCCCAGCGCCGGTCTCAGCGCCGGTCTCAGCGCCGGTCTCAGCGCCAGTCACAGCCCCAGGTACACCTCCCTGACCCGGGGGTCGTGACGGAGGTCGGCGGAGGGGCCGGTCATGGCGACCTCGCCGTTCTCCATGACCAGGCAGTGGCTGGTGGCACCGAAGGTGAGCTTGGCGTTCTGCTCCACGAGCAGCAGGCTCAGGCCTTCCTCCCGGAGTTTCAGGAGCACGTCGAGGATGCTGCCGACGAGGATCGGCGACAGGCCCATGGAGGGTTCGTCCAGGACGAGCAGGCGGGGGCGGGACATCAGGGCGCGGCCGATGGCGAGCATCTGCTGCTGGCCTCCCGACAGGGCTCCGGCGAGCCGGTCGCGCATCTCCGCGAGGACCGGGAACAGGGCGTAGACCTCGTCGAGTTGGCGTTGTGTCTCCTTGTCCCAGGGCTTCGAGTACGCCCCCAGGAGCAGGTTCTTCTCCGCGGGCAGTCCGGGGAAGACGTGCCGTCCTTCGGGGACGTAGCCGATGCCGTGGCGGACCATGTCGCGGGCCCGGACCCTGGTCAGGTCGCGGTCGCCGAGGCGGATGCGGCCGCCGCTGCGGGGCACCAGTCCCATCAGAGCCTTGAGGGTGGAGGTCTTGCCGGCTCCGTTGGCGCCGATGATGCCCACGGACTCACCGGGCTCGACCGTGAATCCGATGGACCGCACGGCGCAGACGCCGCCGTAGTGGACGCTCAGGTCCTCGACCTTCAGGGTCCTGGCGGCATCCGCAGCGTCGGCCTTCATGAGGTGGCCTCCTTCGCGGGGCTCGGCCGCTCGGCCGACGGCGGGGCGCTCATGCCCAGTTCGGACAGGTCGGAGTCGCCGAGGTACGCCTCGATGACCTCGGGTGCGGCCACGACCTCGGCGGGCGTGCCCTCCGCGATGACCTTGCCGCTGGACAGGACGGTGATCTTCTCGCACAGGGACATGACCAGGCCCATGTTGTGCTCGATGAGGACGACGGTGGTGCCGCTGTCCCGGATGGAGCGGACGATGCGGACGAGTTGCTGTACTTCTTCGCCGTTGAGGCCGGCCGCCGGCTCGTCGAGCAGGAGCAGGCGGGGCCGGGTGGCCATGGCACGGGCGATCTCGATGCGCCGCTGGATGCCGTAGGGCAGGGAAGCGGGAGCGGCCTCGGCGAAGTCGACGAGGCCGTAGCGTTCGAGGACGGACTGGGCCGCACCGCGCAGGCGGCGTTCGCGACGGATGACACCCGGCTGCCACAGGGCGTACTGCCAGATGGTGTACGTGCGGGTGCGGTCGAGGGCGACCAGGATGTTCTCCCGGACCGTCAACTGGCCGAACAGGCGCAGGTTCTGGAAGGTGCGGGCCACGCCCGCGAGCGAGAGGGCGTAGGGGCGGGCCCTGGTGGTGTCGGCGCCGGCGAAGCGCACCGTGCCGGCGCTCGCGCGGTAGAAGCCGCTGACGACGTTGAACAGGGTGGTCTTTCCCGAGCCGTTGGGGCCGACGATGCCGCGTATCTCGCCCGCGTCGACGGTGAGCGAGACCTCGTCCAGGGCGCGCAGGCCGCGGAAGTCCTTGGAGACTTCGGCGACTTGGAGCAGGGGCCCGTCCTGCGACGGCTCGGGGCCCGGGGTGTACGGCGTGAAGGGGCGCAGTTCGGCACGGTCGTCGGAGGTGCGGCCGAAGCGGCGCCGGTACAGGTCTCGGAGGCGGGCGGGGACGCCGGCCAGGCCGGTGGGGGCGAAGACGACCATGAGGACGACGACCGCGCCGTAGCCGAGTTGGGCGTAGGTGGAGAAGTCCGAGAGCCATTCGCGGACGAGGGTCAGGCCGATGGCGCCGACCACGCAGCCGACGAGGGAGCGGCGGCCGCCGATGATGACCATGGCCAGCAGGATGAACATGTTGCCGAGGGAGAAGGTCTCCGGTGCGACGTAGCGGATCAGGCCGGCGTACAGGATCCCGGCCAGGCCGCCGTAGAGGCTGGCGAGCACGAACGCGGTCATGCGCAGGAGCGGGATCTCGGCGCCCGTCGCGCCCGCGGCCAGCGCGTCGTCCCGCATGGCGCGCAGCCGGCGGCCCAGCGAGGTGTGCACCACGAACAGGCCGAAGACGAGACCGAGGCCGAAGACGACGGCTTCCAGGTAGTAGTAGAGGTACTCGCTGGACAGGTCGACGCCGGGCAGGGTGGGCACGGGCACCCCGGAGATGCCGTCGGCTCCGCCGCTGATGTCGGCGTTGGTGATCCAGTTGATGAAGCCCAGCGCGAGGCCGAGGGTGACGATGCCCAGGTAGTGCGACTGCATGCGCAGGGCGGGGATGCCGACGAGCAGTCCGGTGACGACGGTGGCCAGGACGGCGAGGACGGCGGCCGCCCAGAAGCCGTAGCCGTTGTTGGTGGTGAGGATCGCGACGCAGTACGCGCCGACGCCGAAGAAGGCGACCTGGGCGAGGTTGATCTGGCCGGAGATGCCCATGGCCAGGCCCATGCCGATGGCGAGGAGGGCGTAGATGAGCGCGATGTCGACGACGTGGATGGTGTAGCTGCCCAGGCCGTAGGGCAGCGCCCCGGCGGCGACGACCAGAGCCAGTACAGCGGTGATGCGGGACTTCATGCGCGGCTGACCGTCCTTTCGCCGAAGATGCCCATGGGCCGGATCATGATCGCCACGGTGAAGACGAGGAAGGTCGCCAGGACCGAGTAGCCCTGGAAGTGGCCAGCGGTGTAGGAGTCGAGGACGCCGATCAGGATGCCGCCGACGACGGCCCCGTTGATGGAGCCGAAGCCGCCGAGCATGGCTGCCGCGAAGCCCTTGATGCCGAGGGCGCCGCCGAGCGAGGCGTCCACGTAGAGCATGGGGCCGACCAGGCCGCCGGCGAGGGCGGCGAGGCCCGCTCCGATGGCGAAGGCGAGGGCGTTGCTGCGGCCGACGTCGATGCCGACCGCGGTGGCCGCCTCGTGGTCCATGGCCACGGCCTGCATGGCCGCGCCGCGTTTGGTACGGGCGAGGAAGAAGCCGAGGCCGACGACGGCGAGCGCGGTGACGGCCATGACGAGCAGGTCGTACGTCCGCACGCGCACCCCGAGGATGTCCAGGGGTGCGGTGCGGACCGGGGAGGGCACGGCGCGGCCGGTGGTGCCCCAGATGAGGATGGCCACGGCCTGCAGGACGATGCCGAAGCCGATCGTGCCGATCAGCATCAGGTCGAAGTCCTTGTTCTCCAGGGGCCGCAGCACGCGTTCGATGACCAGGCCGATCGCCCCGGTGATGAGGATGGAGAGGACCATCGCGAGCGCGAAGGGGAGTTTCGCGGTGAGGTAGAAGGTGGAGGCCGCGTAGGCGCCGATCATCGCGATGTCCGCGTGGGCGAAGTTGACCAGGCCCATGGTCCGGTAGACCAGGGAGAAGCCCAGCGCGACCAGGGCGTAGACGGCGCCGAGGCTCAGGCCGCCGACCAGTGTCTGCAAGGTCTCCTGCACGACGGCCTCAGTCCTGGCGGACGAGCTTGCCGTCTTGGATGACGCCGATGCTGGTCTCGGTGATCCCGACACCGTCCGCGCCGTACCTGAACTGGCCGAGCAGTCCGTCGTACTGAGTGGCCCGGATGGCGTCGGCCAGCTTCTTGCCGGTGGCGACCTTGCTGGTCTTCAGCGCGGTGAGCAGGATGTTGGCGCCGTCGTAGGCCTTGGCTCCGTGCAGTTCCGCCTCCTCGCCGTAGGCGCTCTTGTAGGCGGCGGCGAACTTCTGGGCGGCGGGGCTGCTGTCGTTGCTGAGGTAGGGCGAGCTGACGATCGTGCCCTCTACGGCGGCCTTGCCGGCGGTGTCGATGAAGACGGGGGTGCCCTGCGGGGCGGCGCCGGCGAACGGGGCGGTGATGCCGAGGTCGCGGGCCTGCTTGACGATGAGGCCGGCCTCGACCTCTTCGGAGCCGATGAAGACGACCTGCGGCTTCTTGGAGCGGATGGCGGTGAGCGCGGCGCTGAAGTCCTTCTGGTCGGTGGTCACGACCTGGTCGGTGACCGCCTTGACCCCGAGGTCCCCCGCAGCCTTGGTGAAGGCGTCGTGCTCGCCCTTGCCGAAGGAGCCGTTGTTGGTGATCACGGCGATCTTCTTGTAGCCCTTCTCCTCGATCAGGTACTTGGCCAGCGTGGTGTCGTACGTCGTGCTGGTGGGCCCGTTGAGGAAGAGGAAGGGGCTCTTCTGCTCGACGAGGGCGTCGGCCTGGCCCGAGGTGATGTTGGGGATCTCCGCCTGCTGCAGCACGGGCGCCATGGCGACGGTGACCGCGCTCTCCGCCGTACCGATCATGGCGATGTACTTCTCGGCGGCTATCTTGCGGGCCAGGTTGGTGCCGGTGGTCGGGTCACCCTGGTCGTCGAAGGACTTCAGCTGGATCTTGCGGCCGTCGATGCCGCCCTTCTTGTTCCACTCGTCCACGGCCAGCTTGGCGCCCTTGTACTCCCAGTCGCCGAGAGAGGAGAGCTGGCCACTGCGGGCGTCCACGACAGCGATCTTGATCGGTCCGGAGTCGGACCCGGCTTTGTCGCTGTCGTCGCCGGGTGCGCTGCAGGCGGCCAGGGCCGCGGCCAGGGCGACGGCGCCGACTAGCGTGGTGCGTGGGGCCGAAGGCCGGTGGTTGCGGGGCATGTTGGTCACCTCTTGGAGACGAGTGGTGGATGAAGAGGCGTGGGGGGTCAAGCTGGGAAACGGCCGGCGTAGATGTCCTTGATGTTCCAGTGGCCGGGCGTGGGGACCGGCTCGTTGACCATCGGTACGTCGAGTACGGAGGGGCGGCGGCGGTCGATCGCGTCCTCCAGGGCCTTGCGCAGGTCGCCGGGGGCGGTCACGGCGTAGCCGTCGGCTCCGCAGGACTCGCCGTAGCGGGCGAAGTCGGGGCTGTACGGCCGGCCGTCCGCGTCCGTGAACTCGCAGCCGTAGGAACGGCCGAAGGCGGAGGACTGGAGGTCGGCGATGGTGCCGTGGGCGCGGTTGTTCATCACCACGAAGATGACGGGCGCGCCCTGCTCGACTGCCATGGGTACGGCGGGGAGTTGGGCACTCATTCCGCCGTCCCCGATCAGGGCGACCACCACCCGCTCCGGCTGGGCGAGTTGGACGCCCACGGCCGCGGCGGGGCCGAAGCCCATGGTCGAGAGGCCTCCGGGGGTGATGAAGCGGCCCTGTTCGGGCAGTTCGTAGCACTGGGCGACGCCGTTCTTGTTCCAGCCGACGTCGGTGACGAGCACGGCGTCGGCCGGGAGGGTGTCGCGCAGATCGGCCAGGATGCGCTGGGGGCGGAGCGGGAAGGCGTCGCTGCGGCCGGCTTCCTGAGCGGCGGTGAAGACCGCGCCTCGGGCTCTGGCGATCGCCTCGCGCAGGCCGGGCCGGGTCACGGCCTGCCTCCTCCGCGCACGCACTGCGGTGTCTACGGCATCCAGGGCGAGCCCGGCATCGGCCACTGCCCCAATTTCCACGGGGTAGTTGCGGCCGATCTCCGCCGGGTCGATGTCGACCTGGATCAGCCTGCTGGGCGGGAAGTTCCAGGTGTGGGCGCTCTCCCAGGAGCTCGCGTCCGTCTCGGCGAAGCGCGTCCCCACGGCGAGGACGACGTCCGCGCCCTTGGTGTGCTCGTGGGTGGTCTCCAGGCCCCAGAAGCCCGGCATGCCGAGCAGCAGCGGGTGTTGGTCGGGGACGACGCCCTTGCCCATCAGGGAGTGGGCGAGGGGGATGTCGAGGTGTTCGGCGAGGTGCAGGAGGGCGGTGCGGGCGCCGGGGTCGCGTACGCCGCCGCCGAAGTAGATCAACGGGCGTTCCGCTTGCAGGAGTTGGTCGGCGATGCGGGCGGCGGTCGGTTCGTCGAGCCCTGGGCGACCGAGGTGACCGGGCAGGGGGTGGTCGTTCGCGTACGGCCGGGCAGGCCTGCTGAACAGGTCCATCGGGACGTTGATCAGGACGCTGCCGGGACGGCCACTGGTCGCGGTCCAGAAGGCGCGCTCGGTGACGCGGGCCAGGTCCTGCACCCGCTGAACCCGCCAAGTGCGCTTGCAGAACGGGCCGTAGACTGCGCTCTGGTCGTCGTCCGCGTGGAGGTTGACCTCCTGGTGGGGATGCCGGCCGTAGTAGTACGACGGGATGTCGCCGGTGATGACGACCAGCGGGATCGAGTCGAGTGCCGCGGTGGCGACGCCAGTTACGGCGTTCATCATGCCGGGGCCGACGTGGGTGAGGAGGACGCCGGGGCGGCCGGTGGCACGGGCGTAGCCGTCGGCTGCGTGTGCGGCGGTCTGTTCGTGGCGGGCGATGACGAACTCGATCGGGCTGGGGCCGAGGGCGTCGAGGAGGGCGATGTTGGTGTGTCCGCAGGTGCCGAAGACGTACTCGACGCCGTAGGACTCGAGTTGGGCGACGAGGGCCTCCGCCGCGGTGGTCACAGTGCCTCCTTGGGCAGTTCGCGGTTCTCGCCCCAGACGGACAGGCCCCGCAGCACGAGGGTCTTGACGACGGTGTAGTCGTCGATGAGCCAGCGGGGCGCCTCGCGGCCGAAGCCGGAGTCCTTCACCCCGCCGAAGGGGACGTGGTCGAGGCGGAAGTTGGAGGAGCCGTTGACGATCAGCCCGCCGACCTCCAGACGCCGCCAGGCGGTGAGGATGCGGGTGATGTCGTGGGTGAAGAGGCCGGCCTGGAGTCCGTAGCGGCTGGAGTTGCACTGGTCGAGGACGGTGTCGAAGTCGTCGTAGGGCATGACCGCGACGAGGGCGCCGAAGACCTCGTGGACGACCACGGAGGCGTGCGGCGGCGGGTCGGCGACGATGGTGGGGGCGGCGGTGGCGCCGTCACGGGTGCCGCCCCTTACGACGGTCGCCCCCAGGTCCACGGCCTCCTTGGCCCACGTGACGACGCGTTCGGCGGCCCCCTCGTCGACCATCGAGCCGACGTCGGTGGCGTCGTCGAGCGGGTCGCCGACGACGAGTGTGTCGACGACGGCGGTGAAGGCGTCGAGGAAGTCGCCGTAGAGGCTGCGGTGCACGTAGACGCGCTGGACGGAGATGCAGCTCTGGCCGGAGTTGCTGTAGCCGGTGCGGGCGCAGACAGTGGCCGCCTGGGCGGGGTCGGCGTCCTCGCAGACGATCGTGGCGGCGTTGCCGCCGAGTTCGAGGGCCAGGCGTTTGGCACCGGCGGCACGGGCCACGGCGTTTCCGGTCGCCGCGCTGCCGGTGAAGCTGATGACGTCCACCTGCTCGGCGGCGCACAGGGCGGCGCCGATGTCGCCGTAGCCGTACAGGAGTTGGACCGCCTGCGAGGGCAGGCCGCTGTCGAGGAGGAGGGCGACGACGGCCGCGGAGGTGGCCGGGGCCTGCGGGGGTGCCTTGACGAGGGTGGTGTTGCCGGCCGCGAAGGAGGCGCCGAGTTTGTGGGCGAGGAGATTGGCCGGGGCGTTGAACGGCGTGATGGCCAGCGCCACTCCGGCTGGGGCGCGGTAGGTGAGGGCGGTGTGGCCGATGCCGGTGGGCCAGCCGGCCACCGGGAGCAACTCGCCGTCGATACGGCGGGCTTCGGCGGCGCAGACGGCGAAGGTGGCGGCCACGCGGTCGATTTCGGTGCGGCTGTCCTTGAGGGGTTTGCCCAGTTCCAGGGCCAACAGGCGGGCGAGACCGTCGCGGTGGGCGGTGGCGTTCCGGGAGGCGGCCTCCAGGATGTCGGCGCGGGCGGCGGGGGCGAGGGTGGCGACCTCGGGGGCGTAGGCGCGGGCCCTGGTGAGGGCGCGGTCGATCTCCTCGGCGGTCGCGGTGAGCGCCCTGCTGACGGTGCGGCGCAGGTAGGGGCCGGTGCGTTCCAGGGGCGGGCCCACGCCGCCCCATGCTCCGGCCACGAAGGGGAACACGTCGACGACGTCGGTTCCGTCGGAGGCCTTGAGGACCTCTTGCAGCATCACGCCTCCAAGAAAAACCACCTGGTGGTTTACATGGACTGCTGTGCGGACTGGCGTGTAACGTACGGGCGCCGGGAGGCCGTGGCAAGAGGCAGGGCGCAAGGATGTGGAGACCGGCGGTTTTCTCGGGGAGCCGGGATGTTTCCCTGGGAGGCCGCTGGGAGGCCGTTCCCCACTCGCGAAGGAGAGACCGTGGACGCCGAGCAAGGTCAGGGCGGTGTACGCAGTGTGCGCCGGGCTCTGGACATCCTGTCGCTGCTGACTGAGGATCAGCCCACCGTCCCGCTGCGCGACATGGTCGAGGCCACGGGTCTGCCGAAGACCACCGTGGTGCGTCTGGTGCAGACCCTGGAGCAGTACGGCCTGCTGTGGGCGACACCGGCCGGCTACTCGGCCGGGCCCGGGCTGTGGCGCTGGGCCCATCTGGCGCACACCAGCTGGGAGTTGCCGCCCGACACCCAGAAGCTGCTGCGGGAGCTGGCGGACCGGCGGGGCGAGACGGCGAACCTGATGATCCGCCGTGACATCCACCGGGTGTGCGTCGCCCAGCAGGAGAGCCCCCAGCCCCTGCGGCACGTGGTGCGGGTGGGCGACGAACTGCCGCTGTGGGCGGGCGCCTCGTCCAAGGTGCTGCTCATCGGCGCGACCGACGGCCTGCTGCAGCGGGTCGCCGCCGCCTCGCCGCACGGGGTGGCGCACGTGGAGCAGTTGCGGCTGTGGGCCGACGAGGCCGCGGACCGCGGCTGGGCGGTCAGCCACGGCGAACGCGACGTCGGCCTGACCGCCGTCGCCGTGCCCGTCACGACCCGCTCGGGCGTCGTGGTCGCCTCGCTCTCGCTCAGCGGCCCCACCGCACGCATCCCCGAGCGGGTGACCGCGGACTTCGCGGAAGACCTGTTGCAGGTGGCCGCGCAGATCGCCTCCCAGGGTTTCGACCATCCCCTGGGGCCGCGCGGCTGACACCGGCACACCGAGCGGCGCCGGGCTCGGCGCCCTGGAAGGAGTCGCCCCATGCACGTCCGCCCGCTGGACGGAATACGCGTTCTGGACCTCACGAACGTGCTGGCCGGACCCTATTGCAGCTATCAACTCATGCTCCTGGGCGCCGAGGTGGTCAAGATCGAGCGCCCCGGACAGGGCGACCTCGCGCGCAGCCTCGGCCCCGACCCCTCGCTCAACGACGAGGCGATCGGGGCCTCGTTCCTCGCCCAGAACGCGGGCAAGAAATCCGTCGAGCTCGACCTCAAGGACAGCGCCGACCGGACGTTCTTCGAGGAGCTGCTCACCGGCGCCGACGTCCTGCTGGAGAACTTCCGGGCGGGTGTCCTGGAGCGGATGGGCTACGACACCGACCGGCTCCGGCACCTCAACGAGCGGCTGGTCTACTGCTCCATCTCCGGCTTCGGGCACACCGGCCCGATGAGCGACGTCCCTGCCTACGACCAGATCGTGCAGGGTCTGACGGGCATGATGAGCGTCACGGGGACGCCCGAGACCGCACCCCAGCGTGTCGGCTTCCCGGTCTGCGACACCACCGGAGGGCTGATGGCGGCCCTGGCCGTCAGTGCCGCGCTGCTGCAGCGCGAGCGCACCGGACGGGGCAGCAGGCTGGACGTCTCCATGCTGGAGGTGTCCCTGTCCACGATGGGCTGGGCCGTGTCGAACTACCTCGTCAGCGGGATCCCGCCGCGGCCCCTGGGCGACCAGAACGCGACGGCCGCCCCCTCCGGCACCTTCCACACGCTCGACGGACCGCTCAACATCTCGGCCAACCAGCAGCGCCAGTTCGAGACACTGTGCCGCCTGGTGGGGGCGCCGGAACTCGTCTCCGACCCGCGCTTCGGCGAACGCGAGCAGCGCAAGGTGCACCGGGCCGAGCTCAACGCGGCCCTCGACGCGGCGCTGGCCGCGCGGCCGGCGGCCGACTGGGAACGGGAGTTGACCGCCGCCGGCGTCCCCGCCGCGCGCGTACTCACCGTGCCGCAGGCGCTGGAACAGCCGCAGCTGGAGCACCGCGGGTTCGTGGCCGAACTGGATCACCCCGGCCGGGCCGGGCAGCCGCTGCGGGTCGTGGGCAACGGGGTGCTCTTCGACGGCGAGGCCTTCGCGCCGCCGTCCCGTCCGCCGCTGCTCGGCGAGCACAACCATGAGCGGCGGCAGCTGGCCCGGCGATGGGCGTCGGCGGCGGCTTCGACCTCGGCTCCGGCTCCGACTCCGACTCCGACATCGGCTCCGACTCCGGCATCGGCTCCGACCTCGGCTCCGGCTCCGGCTCCGGCATCGGCTCCGACCTCGACCTCGGCTCCCGCTTCGCCTTCCACTCCGGCTTCGCCCTCCGCTTCGGAGGAGGCCACCGCGTCATGACGACCGCCGACGACGAAGCCGCCCAATGGTGGGCCACCGCCATCAGCCACATCGAACCCGGCAGCATCGAACTGCGCGACCGCCCCGTTCAGGAACTGATCGGGTCCGTCGGCCTGGTGGACGTCATCTGGCTCCTTCTCCGCGGCGGCCTGCCGAGCGCACGCGAAACCGCCCTGCTGGAGGCCGCGTTGGTCGCCGGTGTGGACCACGGCCCGCAGGCCCCCTCGATCGCCGCCGCGCGTATGGCGGCCACCTGCGGGGTCGGCCTCAACAACGCGATCGCCACCGGGGTCAACATGCTCGGCGACTCACACGGCGGCGCGGGCCAGCAGTGTGTGGAGATGCTGACCGAGGTCTGCAACCGCCGGCAGATGGCGGGCAGTTGGGACGAGGCCGCCCGGGAGGTAATGGCCGAGTGGCAGAGCCACTCACCCTATCTGCCCGGCTTCGGGCACCGGTTCCACCCCGTCGACCCCCGCCGCGACCCGTTGATCGCCCTGGTCCACCAGGCGGTCGCCGACGGCATCGTCGCCGGCGAGTACCTCAGCGCCGCCCTCGCCGTGGAGGAGGCGCTGCGCCTGCGCCGTACCGGAGCCCGTCCCGTGCCGATGAACATCGACGGAGCCACCGCCGTCATCTACGCCGAACTGGGCTTCCCCGCCCCGCTCGCACGCGGGCTGTTCGTGCTCAGCCGCTCCGTGGGCCTGCTCGCCCACGCCTGGGAGGAGTCCGGCCAGGGCCGCCGCAACAAGGGGCCGATCCCGCGCAGTGTGATGCCGGCCCGCCTCACCACCTGAACAAGACGCGTTCCGCCCCCTTGTCACACCCGTGGCGCGTCCCTAACGTATGGAACCGCCGATCGGCAACCACCCTACGGGTTACGCGAACCGTACAGCGGACCACGAGCCGCACCGCTCCTCCCTCCCCCACTGCCTGCACCCCGGCCTCTTCGCCATTCAGCCTGGTCAGGTACATGCCACGAAAGAGGGATCATGGACAGACGCAGCTTTCTCACCTCGACGGCCGCCGGGACGGCGGGCACGGTCGCCCTGCTCGGCACCCCCGCCGCCCAGGCCGCCGAGAAATCCAAGGACGGCCTGGCGCTCCCGGTGCCCGCCCAGTCGCACGCGGCCACCGGCAAGGACCACCCCAAGGCCGGCGGCAACCTCGGCAACCACAGCTACTCCTCGCTGAAGCGGATCACGACGGCCAACGTCCGTGACCTGGGCGGGGCTTGGCACATCAACCTGGAGGGCGGCTCCACCGCGGCCCACCAGCAGTGCGCGGTCATCGCGCAGGACGGTGTCCTCTACGTCGTCACCACCCAGCAGAACGTCTTCGCCGTCGACGGCCGTACAGGGGCGGTCCGTTGGAAGACCAGCGTCGGCACCGAGACCACCAACATGCGCGGTGTCGCCCTCGGCGAAGGGCTGGCCTTCACCATCTCCGGCGCCAACATCGTGTACGCGCTGGACCGGCAGACCGGCGCCGTCGTGTGGACCCGCGAGCTGCTCGTCGAGGACCAGGGCGACCCGGGCTGCGACCCCGAGAGCGGTCAGTGCGGGGGCAGTTCGGGCGGTCTGGCGGGCGCGGTCGTCTACTGGGACGGCCTGATCTACATCGGCACCGAGGGCAGCACCGCCGGTGCCCGCGGCCGTGGCTACGCGCTCAAGGCGTCGACCGGCGAGGTCGCCTGGACGTTCTGGGGCACCCCGGGGCCCGGCGAGTACGGGCACGACACCTGGGAGGGCGACTCCTGGAAGACCGGCGGCGCCGTGTGCTGGATCCATCCCGCCGTCGACCCCGAACTAGGCCTCGTCTACTGGACGTTCGGCAACCCCTATCCCCGCACCGACGGCTCCTCCCGGGCCGGTGACAACCTCTTCGGCAACTGCCTGGTCGCCCTCGACGCCAAGACGGGCGAACGCCGCTGGCACTTCCAGTCCGTCCACCACGACATCTGGGACTACGACAACGTCATGTCCCCCGTCCTCGCCGACCTGTTGATCGAGGGGAAGAAGCGCCGGGTCGTCGTCTACGGCAGCAAGACCGGCATGTACTACATCCTCGACCGCGTCACGGGAAAGCCGGTCCACGGCATCGAGGAACGCGCCGTACCCCAGCACGCGGCGCAGAAGACCGCGCCCACGCAGCCCTTCCCGGGCGGCGAACCCTTCGTCGAGACCGAACCCCGCTTGGACAAGGCCACCCGGCCGGTCCCCTTCTACCCCACCGGCGGGATCTACGAGGTCTTCTGGGACCGGGCCACCATCCTCTTCCCCGGCGCAGGCGGCGGCGCCGACTGGGCCTTCCCCTCCTTCAGCCACCGCACCGGCCTTCTCTACGTCGGCTACGGCCTGGTCAACTCGGCCTACTCCAACACCCACGGCGGCCGCGTCAACACCGCCCGCCCGCTGGGCGAGTACTTCGCCGGGGGCCTCGCCGCGGTCGACCCGCGCACCAACACCCTCGCCTGGCGCCGGGAGGGCGACTGGTCCCTCGCCCACGGCAACGGCGTACTCAGCACCGCCGGCGGCGTCCTCTTCCAGGGCCGCCCGGACGGGATCCTGACCGCCCTGGACGACCGCGACGGCCGTCAGTTGTGGAGTTGGCAGTGCGGGGCCGGGGTCAACACCAGCCCCCTGACGTACGAGATCAACGGCGAGCAGTACGTCGCCGTCCTCGCCGGCGGCAACTGGCTGCCGTATCCCGACATCCCCAAGGGCGACCACCTGTGGGCGTTCAAGCTCGGCGGCGAGGTCGGACCCGCCACCGCCCCCACTCCCCCGTCCCGGCGCAACCAGATCCGCACCGCCGCCGTCACCGGCGAGACCGCCGGCAACACGGTCACCCTGGGCCGCATCTGGAGCAGCGCGACGCAGACCCCCGGGACGACGGAGAACCTGGTGGCCCAGAACGCCATGGCGCCCCAGCACCTGGCCGTTCCGAAGGGAACGGCGGTCACCTTCACCAACCCCTCGGACAACAGGTCCGCGCACGGCGCCGTGTCGTTCTTCGAGGCCGAGTTCGACACCGGCCTGCTCATGCCGGGCGAGTCGTACACGTACACCTTCGAGACGCCCGGCGAGTACTTCTACAACGACCCGGTCGCTCCCCAGAACACCGGCAAGATCGTCGTGAGCTGAGGAAGGGCACTCGACCATGAGATCAAGAGCCAGATTCGCCACCCTGGGCATCACACTCGCCCTCGCGGCCACCGCCACCCTCAGTTTCGCCCAGGGCCGCGTGGGCCAGGGCGCGCAGGAACTGGGCGACCCGGACTACGGCGTGTGCCGTGGCGTCAGCTCCCGCTGCTATCACGACTGGGGCAACTTCGACCCGGCCCAGGGCTACAAGGTCCTCCTCTACACCCGCACCGCCGGCCCCCGCCACGCCAACCTCGGCCCGGCTCTGGCCACGGGGTTGAACCCGCCGCTCACCGCCGCGAACGTCGTCCAGAACGCCGTACTCAAGATGGGTACGGACAACGACTTCCAGGTCGACTACACCGAGGACGTCACCCAACTCGCCTCCCCGGCAACCCTGTTCAAATACAACGCCGTCGTCTTCTACTCCACCAGCCGCGACACCCTCGACGACGCCGCGCAGACCTCGCTGCGCCAGTACGTCCGGGGCGGCGGCGGCTTCGTAGGCATCCACAACGCCTTCGGTACGGAGTACAACTGGCCCTGGTACGAAGGCCTGTTGGGCGGCGCGAACTTCTACGACCACGGCCCCGTGCAGGCCGGCACCGTGCACACGGTGGACCGCAAGGACGCCTCCACGAAGGCGTTGCCGTCCACCTGGACCTTCACCGACGAGTGGTACAACCTCGTCCCGGCCCCCTCCCGGGTCCGCGTCCTGGCCGAGGTCGACGAGAGCACCCTGACCGAGGGCGTGACCGGCAACTACCACCACCCCGGCCACGGCGAGCGGCATCCGGTCGCCTGGTGCCAGTACTACGACGGCGGCCGCGCCTGGCTGACCACCCTGGGCCACGACGCCCGGGACTTCTCCACCGACGGCTCCTTCCCCGGCGCCGCCGAGTTCCAGAAGCTGATCCTGGGCGGCATCGAGTCGGCGATGGGGAAGGAGCCCTTCTGCCGGTAGAGCACCGCAGTCGCTTCAGAGACCTTGCCGGAGTCCGCGGTGGGCGAGGAGGGACGCCCGGATCTCCCCGGCCCGCACCGCAGTCGTGGACAGGAGGGTCGAGGTCAGGCCGTGGGTGTGTTCGGTGGCGCCCTGGAGGTAGATGTCGGCCAAGACGTGCGGGGCGGTCGCCACGCGGTGGTCGCGGCCGACCTGGAGAGCGTCCTCGTCGTCGCGCAGGCAGAGCTTGCCGAGCTCCCCCAGGCGGTCGGCTATGCCCTGCGGCTGGTAGCCGGTGGCGTAGACGAGCAGGTCGGCGGCGAGGACCTCGCGTTCACCGGTCGGCAGGAACTCGACCGTCACCTCGACCTCGTCCGCGTGGGCCTCGACCTCGCGGATGCGGGACACGTTCATCATCCGCAGCCGCTGCCGGCCCTGGACCTTCTCCTGGTACATCGTGCGGGACAGGGACTCGATCAACTCCATGTCGACCACGGAGTAGTTGGTGGTGCGGTGGTAGTCGAAGAGCGACTGCTTCACGTCGCGGGGCGCGCCGTAGTACAGGTCGACGGCCTCGGGGTCGAAGATCTTGTTGGCGAAGGGGCTGTCGTCGGCGGGGGTGTAGCCGTACTTGGCGAACACCGAGCAGATCTCGGCGTCCGGGAAGCCGCGGTGGAGGTAGTCGACGGCCTCGGCGGCACTCTGGCCCGCGCCGAGGACGACGGCTCGGCGCACCGGCCCGCCGGAGCGTTGGAGTTGTTCCACTCGTGGCAGCAACTCGCTGTTGTGCCAGACGCGTTCGGTCAGGGCGGCGCCGGGCGGCAGGTGCGGTTCGAGGCCGGTGGCCACGCAGAGGCTGCGGGTACGGCGGACGGTGAGCCGTTCGGGGGCGGCGGGGTCGCGGCTGAGGACGTCGAAGCAGCGGATCTCGCCGTCCTCGGTGACGGGTCGTACGGCGACGACCTCGGCGGAGTACTCGACGAGGTGCGCGACCCGGGCGGCGGCCCACTCGAAGTAGTCGTGGAACTCGATGCGCAGCGGGAAGAGTGTCTTCAGGTTGAGGAAGTCGACCAGCCTGTCGCGGTCCCGCAGATAGCAGAGGAAGCTGAAGTCGCTGGTGGGGTCGCGCATCGTCACCAGGTCCTTGAGGAAGGACACCTGCATGGTGGCGTCGTCGATGAGCATGCCGCGATGCCAGCCGAACCGCGGTTGCCGTTCGAGGAATCCGACCCTCAGCGCCTCCCCGTCCGGGGACCTCGCGGAGTGTTCGTGGAGTGCGATGGCGAGTGCGAGATTCGACGGTCCGAATCCGATCCCGAGGACGTCGTACACGGAGTCCGGCCCGCTCTGCAGTGTCGTCACCGCGTCATCGCCTCCCGTAGGCGGGGGTTCACAGGATCCTCAAAGTGGGACCACAGCCTCCCCCAAGCAGGCATATGTTAGATAAGGTAAGCCTTACCTAGCAATGGCTGAGGAGGGCTCATATATGCGAGTCGTCATGTTCGGTTACCAGACCTGGGGACACCGGACGCTGCAGGCTCTGCTGCACTCCGGACACGAGGTGGTCCTGGCGGTGACCCACCCGCACAGCGACCACGCGTACGAGAGGATCTGGAGCGACTCAGTGGCCGACCTCGCCGAGCAGAACGGCGTACCGGTGCTGTTGCGCAACCGTCCCGACGACGACGAACTGCTCAGCACCCTCAAGGAAGTCGATCCCGACCTCATCGTGGCGAACAACTGGCGCACCTGGCTGCCGCCGGAGATCTTCGACCTGCCCCCGCACGGCACCCTCAACATCCACGACTCGCTGCTGCCCTCCTACGCCGGCTTCTCCCCGCTCATCTGGGCGCTCATCAACGGCGAGAAGGAGGTCGGCGTCACCGCCCACCGCATGGACGCCGAGCTCGACATGGGCGACATCCTGCTCCAACGTGCCGTACCCGTCGGGCCGTCGGACACCGCGACGGACCTGTTCCACCGCACGGTCGACCTCATCGGCCCGCTCGTCACCGACTCCCTGGAGCTCATCGACTCCGGCAAGGCGGTGTGGACGCCGCAGGACCGCTCCCGGTCGAGCTTCTTCCACAAGCGGTCCCTGACCGACAGCGGGATCAACTGGACCTGGTCGGCAGAGGAGTTGGAGCGTTTCGTGCGGGCCCAGTCCGATCCGTACCCGAACGCCTTCACCCACCACCGCGGCAACCGTCTGCGGATCGTGTCGGCCGCGGTCTCCGAGGGCCGCTACGGCGGCACACCGGGCCGGATCTTCATCCGCGAGGGCGACGGGGTCGTCATCGTCGCCGGTGCCGAGGCCCGTTCAGGTCGTCTGCCCGGGCTGGTGGTGAGGCGGGTACGGACGGAGGACGGCACGGAGTACGCCGCGACCGACTACTTCCGCACGATGGGCGGCTATTTGACGGACCGTCCGTAAACCACGTCCGCCGCCCGCCCCTCGCCTTCGTGGTGCCGCCCCATCGGCACCACCATCGGCGTCCCGCTCACCGGGTCCTCGCCGACCACGCATCGCAGCCCGAAGACGTCCTCCACCGTCGCGGCGGTGACGACCTCGGCGGGGGTCCCCTCGGCTGCGATACGGCCGGCCTTCATGGCGATGACGTGGTCGGCGTACCGGCAGGCCTGGTTGAGGTCGTGCAGCACCATGACGACGGTGCGGCCCTGGTGCCGGTTCAGGTCGGTGATCAGGTCGAGGACGTCGATCTGGTGGGCGAGGTCGAGATAGGTGGTCGGCTCGTCCAGGAGCATCACCGGGGTGTCCTGGGCGACCGCCATGGCGATCCAGGCCCGCTGCCGCTGTCCGCCGGAGAGTTCGTCGACGGCGCGGTGCGCGAGGTCGGTCATCGACGTGGCTCTCAGTGCCGCGTTCACGGCCTGCTCGTCGGAGCTCGACCACTGCCGCCACCAGGTCTGGTGCGGTGAACGGCCGCGCCCCACAAGGTCGATGACCGTCAGCCCCTCGGGCGCGAGGGGCGACTGCGGGAGGATGCCCAGCTGCTGGGCGAGGGTGCGGGTCGGGATCGAGTGCACCGAGCGTCCGTCGAGCAGGACGGTGCCGGCCTTGGGGGTGAGCAGCCGGGCCAGGGCGCGCAGCAGGGTGGACTTGCCGCAGGCGTTCGCGCCGACGACCGCGGTGATACGGCCCGGCGGGATCGCCAGATCGAGATCGTCCACGACGATCCGGTCGTCGTACGCCAGCCGCAGGCCCTCGGCCCGCAGATCGGGGCCTTCGCCCGCCGGGCGCACGCCGTTCTCCTTCGACACGTCTTCAGCCTCCTGAACCGGCGCGGTTGGCGCGGACGAGCAGCCACAGCAGGACGGGTGCGCCGAGCACACCGGTGACGATCCCGACGGGAAGCTCGGTGTCCGGGACGAGCTTCCGTGCGATCAGATCGGAGCCCAGGACCATCACGGCGCCGGTCAGCCCGGCGGCCACGGGCGGGGGGAAGGCCGTCCCGCACAACCGCTGGGCGATCTGGGGCGCGGCCAGCGCCACGAAGGCGACCGGGCCCGCGGTCGCCGTCCCGAAGGCGACGAGTCCGACGGCGACGAGCAGTACGGCGATCCGGACGACCTGCACCCGTGTCCCGAGCCCCCGGGCCACGTCGTCCCCGAGCTGCAGGATCCGCATCTGGCGGCCGAGCAGCAGGGACACGGGGAGCAGGACGGCCATGGTCAGGGCGAGCGGACCGATCTGGTCCCAGGTGCGGCCGTTGAGGTTGCCGACGAGCCAGCCGAGCGCCGCCTGCGCCTGGAAGCGCTGGCCGCGGGCCATGAGGTAGTCGGTGGCGCTGGTGCAGATCCAGGCGACACCGACGCCCACGAGGACGATCCGGTAGCCGGTGGTGCCGCGCTTCCAGGCCAGGGCGTACACCAGCAGCCCGGCGGTCAGCGCGCCGAGCAGGCCCAGGGCCTGGGTGCTCATCCCGGCGTCCCAGCCGAGGACGATGCCCGCGACGACCGCCGTGCCGGCGCCCTGGGTGATGCCGATCATGTCGGGGCTGGCGAGCGGGTTCAGGGTGACCGTCTGGAGGAGGGCGCCGGAGACGCCGAACGCGATGCCGACGAGCAGCCCGGCGAGGGCGCGCGGCAGGCGCAGTTCGTGGACGATCAGCTCGGTGCCGGGGTCGCCGGTTCCGGCGAGGGCCTTCATGACGTCGGTCAGCGGGATGGGGATGTCGCCGACTGAGGTCTCTACGCAGAACGCCAGGAAGGCGGCGGCCGCGAGTGCCAGGCATACGGCGAGCATGCGGGGGCGCAGGATGCCGGAGATCGGCGGGGTGGGGAGTCGGAAGGGGACGCGGTCCGGGGCGAGGTGAGTCGTCATGGGGTTACGGCTCCTTCGTCTTCGGCTGCGGGTCCGTTGTGGCTGGTCGCGCCCCGCGGCGGAGCCGCAAGTCGACACAGCCCCGCGCCCCTTGGGTCGGTTGCAGCCCTGCACACCATCAGCGTCCCGCCGAACATCGCGAACTCCCTCGTCATCGCCTCACAGCTCCGCAAGTCGGCGCCTGCGGACCAGCGCGATGAAGAACGGCCCCCCGACGAACGCGACCAGGACTCCGGCCTGGATCTCCACCGGCCGGGCCAGCAGCCGCCCCGCGATGTCCGCGGCCAGCAGCAGGCAGGGCGCGAGGACCGCCGACAGCGGCAGCAGCCAGCGGTAGTCCGGGCCGATGCCCGCCGACTGGGCCAGGACGCGGGCGATGTGCGGCACGACCAGGCCGACGAAGACGACGGGTCCGATGACGGCCACCGCTCCGCCGGTGAGCAGTGTGACGGCGATGACGCCCTGGATGCGGATCAGCCCGAGCTTGAGCCCGAGGGACTTCGCCACGTCGTCGCCGAGCGCGAGGCTGTTGAGGGCGGGTGCGCAGGCCAGGGCGAGGACCGCGCCGACGGCGAGGAACGGCAGGACGCGGAGCAGGACCCCTTCGTCCTGGCTGGCCAGCGAGCCCGCGGACCAGAAGCGGTAGCGGTTGAGGGCGTCCGGGTCGGTGAGCGCGACGGCGCTGGTCAGCGAGAACAGCACGGAGGTCACGGCGACACCGGCCAGGGCGAGCTTGACCGGGGTGGAGCCCGACCGGCCCAGCCCGCCCAGGAGGTAGACCAGGACGCTCGCGGCGAACGCTCCCGCGAAGGCGAACCAGACGTATCCGTAGACGGAACCGATCCCGAGGACGCCCACCGACAGCACGACGGCGAAGGCCGCACCCGCGCTGACACCGAGGATCCCGGGATCGGCCAGCGGGTTGCGGGTCAGGGCCTGCATCAGCGCGCCCGAGAGGCCCAGGGCGGCTCCGGTGGCGAGGCCGAGGGCGGTGCGGGGCAGCCGTACGGACCAGATCACGGTGTCGATACGGGAGTTGGGCGGATCACCGAGCAGCGTGTGCCAGACCTGGTCGAGGGGGACGCCGAGCGCGCCGTACGCCATCGACAGGGCGCACAGCGCGAGGAGCGCCGCGCCACTGAGCGCGAGCAGGAGTACTGCGCGGGGGCGCATCGCCGCCCGGACCGCCGAGGTCCCCACGTCAACTTCCTTAGCTGAGGCTGGCCTTAACTGTAGGACGACTCCGGCAACCGTCCCACCCCCTGCCGTATCGCTGTGCATACCCTGTGAATTAGGTAACCCTTACCTTAGTATGTCGCCGACCCCCTGGCCCAGGGCCGGGGCAACGACCCGCTGGGGAGGCACGCTGCTGTGTGCGGTTCCGAGGAAGTCCTGGCGTACTGGCGGCGGTTGCTCACCCCGCTCCCTCTGGAGACCGCACTGCCGGCAGATCGGCCACATCCGCCGGAGCCAGCGCCGGAACGCCAGGTCCACACCGTGTATGACGTCCCCGAGGCCCCCGACCCCGTACGGCTCGCGGCCTTCGTGGCCCTGCTCCACCGCTACGGCGGGGCCGTGGACATCACCGTCGGGTACGACGAACTCCCGGTGCGGGTCTCCGTCGAACACGAGCCGACCTTCCGGGAGTTGACGCTGCGGGTGACGCAGGCCTGGGAGGAGGCCGTGGCCCAACGGGTGCCGGTGGACCTCCTGGTGGACGAACTGCGTCCTCGGCCGACGCGCGGCGGCGGGCTGTTCTTCAACACGGCTTTCGGTACGGCCGACCGCGCCACCGGAGAGCATCCCGGTCCCGTCGACCTCCTGCTGGAGACGGGCGAAGGCACGGCACGGGCGACGTACAACCCAAGTCTCTTCGACGGTACGACGGTTCAGCGCCTGCTCGTCCACTACCGCACCCTGCTCACCGACGCCCTGGCCCACCCCGATACCCCGGTCGCCCGGCTCGCCCTCATGGGCCCGGAGGAGTACGAGCAGGTCGTCGTCGGCTGGAACGCCACCGCGCACTCGGTCCCCGCCGGAACCTGGCCCGCGATGTTCGCCGAGCAGGTCCGGCTGCGCCCCGACGCCGTCGCCCTGGTCTTCGAGGACGAGGAACTCACCTACGCCGAGCTGGACGAGCGGGCCAACCGCCTCGCGCACGCCCTGATCGCGCGCGGCGCCGGCCCCGAGCGCATCGTGGCGCTGGCGCTGCCGCGCTCCCTCGAGCTGATCGTCGCCGAGGTCGCCGTCCTCAAGTCCGGTGCCGCCTATCTGCCGATCGACCACGACTATCCGGCGGACCGGATCGCGTACATGCTCGGGGACGCGGTGCCCGTGTGCACGGTGACCACGCAGGAGACCGGCGAGGGCCTTCCCGACTTGCTGGAGCTCGACTCCCCTGCCATGAAGGCCGAGTTGGCGGAGTTGCCGAGCCACGACCCCACCGACGAGGACCGCGGCGGACCACTCACCGTCCTCAACGCCGCCTACGTGATCTACACCTCGGGTTCCACCGGACGCCCCAAGGGAGTCGTTCTCTCGCACGCCGGCGTGGCGAAGCTGGTCGCCACGCAGAGCGAGCGGTTCGGCATCGGACCGCACAGCCGGGTGCTGCAGTTCGCCTCGCCGAGCTTCGACGTCGCCTTCTGGGACCTGTGCCTCGGGCTGCTCTCCGGCGGCCGTCTCGTCGTCGTACCGGCCGAGCGCCGGGTGCCAGGACCGCCGCTCGCGGACTACGCGAACGCCCACGGGATCACGTTCATGATCCTGCCACCCGCTCTGCTCGCCGCGATGCCTGATGACGTACAACTGCCGCCCGCGGCCACCCTGTTGGCGGGGACCGAGCGGGTCTCCCCCGAGCTGGTCGGGCGGTACGCGCGTGGGCGGATGATGTTCAACGCGTACGGCCCCACCGAGGCGACCACCAACTCCACGCTGGGGCTGTGCGATCCGGACACCCCGGCCGGGGCGATCGTGCCGATCGGGGTGCCCGACCCGGGGACGCGGGCGTATGTGCTCGACGCCTTCCTGCGGCCGGTCCCGGCGGGTGTGACGGGCGAGTTGTACCTCGGGGGCGCGGGACTGGCCCGGGGGTATCTCGGGCGCCCGGACCTGACCGCGGAACGGTTCGTCGCGGATCCGTTCGGCGCGCCGGGCGAGCGGCTGTACCGCACGGGTGACCTGGTCCGATGGCGGGCCGACGGGCGGCTGGAGTTCCTCGGCCGGGCCGACGCCCAGGTCAAGATCCGTGGCTTCCGCATCGAGCCGGGCGAGATCGAGTCCGTACTGCGCGGGCATCCGGCCGTCGACCAGGTCACGGTGACCGTCCGCGAGGACCGGCCCGGCGACCGGCGACTGGCCGCGTACGTCGTCCCCTCCCTCGACGGACCCGACGTCCGGGTGGAGGAGTGGAAGCAGGTCCACGAACTCCTCTACAGCGCCGCCGGCACAGAGGGCTCTCAGGAGAACTTCGCGGGCTGGAACAGCATGTACGACGGCCGGCCGATCCCCGTGGAAGAGATGCGCGAGTGGCGGGAGGAGACGGTCGCCCGCATCCGCGCACTCGGCTCTCAGGGACGGGTGTTGGAGATCGGCGTCGGCAGCGGACTGATCCTGAGCCGCATCGCGCCCGACTGCGAGAGCTACTGGGGCACCGATCTCTCCACGGAGGCGATCAGGACACTGCGCGCCCAACTCGACCCCCAACTGGCGGCCAAGGTCGAGCTGCGCGCCCAGCCCGCGCACGACACCGACGGGCTGCCCGTCGGCTACTTCGACGCGATCGTCCTCAACTCCGTCGCCCAGTACTTCCCGAGTGCCGCGTACCTCACCGACGTACTGCGCCAGGTCTCGGGGCTGCTCGCGCCCGGCGGGCGGATCTTCGTCGGGGACGTACGCAATCTGCGGCTGCTGCGCACGCTGCGGGCAGCTGTCGAGACACGGCGGGCCGAGGAGTCGGACGACAAGAACGCGCTGCGGGCCGCCGTCGAACAGTCGGTGCGCTGGGAGGGCGAGCTCCTGCTGGACCCGGACTTCTTCGCCGCGCTCGACGGGTTCGACGCGGAGATACGGATCAAGCGGGGTATTCATCACAACGAGCTGAGCCGGTACCGGTACGACGTCGTCCTGCGCCCCGGACCACGTGCGATCCCTCCGGAGGAGCGGGTGGTCTCCTGGGCGGAGGTCGGCACGGGGCTGACCGATCGGCCTCGACGGCTACGCATCACCGGAATCCCCAACGCCCGGCTCTCCGACGACCTGGCGGACCTGTGGCGGCTGGAGGGCAGCAGCGGGACGGCGGCCGCGGGGGCGGATCCGGAGGACCTGCACGCCCTGGCCGTCGAGCACGGATACCGGGTGGCCCTCACCTGGAACGGCAGCGCCGACGACGGTGCCTTCGACGCCGTACTGGCCCTCGACGGCCCGCTCACCGGGCTGTACCGGACCGCCGGCGCGTACCCCCACGCCAACCGCCCCGCACCCTTCCGCGAGGTGACGGCGCTGATGAGGACCCTGCGCGCGCATGCCGCCGAGTGGCTGCCCGACTACATGGTCCCGTCGGCGTTCGTCCCCCTGTACACCCTGCCCGTCACCCCGAGCGGCAAGATCGACGCGCGGGCGCTGCCCGCCCCGGACTACGCCGGGATGAGCTCGGGGCGCCCCGCCCGGACCGCGCGCGAGAAGCTGCTCTGCGCGCTGTACGCCGAGGTGCTCGGGCTGGACTCGGTGACGGCGGAGGACGACTTCCTCGCCCTCGGCGGCGACAGCATCACCGCCATCCAACTGCTGATCGGGGCACGGCAGGCGGGCCTGCGGCTGACCACCCGGGACGTGTTCCGGCACCGTACGGTCGAGGCCCTGGCGAAGGCGGCCGTCGAGCGCACCCATGAACGGGCCGATGAAGCGCCCCTGTTGGAGCTCGACGCGTCCGAACTGGCCGAGATCCAGGGCGAACGTCCGCTGGAACTCGAGGAGTTGCTGCCGCTCACCCCGCTCCAGCAGGGCTTCTTCTTCCACTCGCTGACCGGCGCGGCGGACGGCGGCGACCTCTACGTGGTCCAGCAGGTCCTCGACCTGGCCGGGCCGATCGACGGTCCGACGCTACGACGGGCCGCGCAGCGCCTGCTGGACCGGCACGCCCCGCTGCGGGCGGCCTTCCGTCGGCGTCCGGACGGCATGCCGGTGCAGATCATCGCCCGGGGTGTCGAGCTGCCGTGGCGGGAGATCGCCGGATCCCCGGAAGACGGTGAGGCGCTCGCCGCCGACGAACGGGCCGCCGGCTTCGACCTGGCCGCACCGCCGCTCCTGCGCTGCGCCCTGGTCCGCCTCGGTGAGCAGCGCGCTCGCCTGATCCTGACCTTCCATCACATCATCGCGGACGGCTGGTCGTTGCCCGTCCTGCACCGCGAACTGATGGCGCACTACGGCACCGACGCGCCCCCGCTCGACGAGGTCACCCCGTACCGCGCCCACCTGCGCCGCCTCGCCGAGCAGGACCGCGAGGCCGCGCGCGAGGCCTGGCGCGGCGCCCTCGCCGGGCTCGACGAGCCCACGCGACTGGCCGACTCCCCGGCAGGACGGGCACTCGTGCGGCCGGAGCACGTCCGGGTGGAGCTGCCCGAGCTGACGACCGCCCGCCTGGCCGAGCGCGCCCGCGAACACGGGGTCACTCTCGGCACGGTGGTGCAGGCCGCCTGGGGGCTGTTGCTGGGCAGGCTGACGGGCCGGGGGGACGTCGTGTTCGGCACCACGGTCTCGGGGCGCGACACCGAGGTCGACGGCATCGCCTCGATGGTGGGGCTGTTCATCAACACCCTGCCGACACGCTTCCGTTGGGCGCCGGGCGAGTCGCTCGGGGCGCTGCTGCGACGGCTCCAGGAGGAGCAGGCGCGGCTGCTCGACCATCAGCACCTCGGGCTGGCGGAGATCCAGCGGCTGGCGGGGCACGCGGGCGGGGGCGAACTCTTCGACACGCTCGTGGTGTTCGAGAACTACCCCGCCGAGACCGACCTGCGGGACGCCTCGGGCCGCGTACGGATCACCGGCGACGCGTTCCACGACGCCGTCCACTATCCCCTCGCCCTCGTCGTCAAGCCCGGCAGACGGCTCGACCTGCGACTCAAGCATCACGCGGAGCGGCTGGACGGTGACTTCGTACGAGGGCTCGGCGAGCGGCTGGCGCGGGTCCTGGAGGCCATCGCCGAGGACCCGGAGCAGCGTGCCGCCGGTGTCGAGCTGCTGTCGGCCGACGAGGCGCTGCGGGCCCATCCGGCCGGCGAGGAGCGCCAGGTCGCGGCGGTCACCTTGGCGCAGGCGTTCGCGGCCCAGGTGGCCCGGACGCCGGAAGCGACGGCCGTCGTCTTCGAGGGCGAGCGGCTCACTTACGCCCAACTCGACGCGCGGGCAGATCAGTTGGCCGCCCGACTCCGCAGGCGTGGCGCCCGCCCCGGTGCGTTCGTCGCTGTCGCCGTCCCGCGCTCGACGGAGCTGATGGTCGCGCTGCTCGGCGTACTGAAGTCGGGCGCGGCCTATCTGCCGCTCGACCTGGACTACCCGGCGGACCGGGTGGCCCACATGCTGGCCGACTCCGGCGCCACCGCGGTGGTGACGGTGTCGGGCAGTGCCGGCCGACTGCCACGAACAAACGTTCCGCCACTGCTCCTGCTGGACCTCGAATCGCGCGATTCGGGGGCCGCTCCCGAGCCGCCGGCCACCCCCGACGACCCCGCCTACCTCATCTACACCTCCGGCTCGACCGGCCTCCCCAAGGGTGTCGTCGTCACCCACCGCGCCATCCTCAACCGGCTCGCCTGGATGCAGGACGCGTACGGCCTGCGCGCCGACGACCGGGTCCTGCAGAAGACGCCGTCCAGCTTCGACGTGTCCGTGTGGGAGTTCTTCTGGCCGCTCCTGGAAGGCGCGGCCGTGGTCCTCGCCCGGCCGGACGGCCACCGGGACCCCGTCCACCTCTCCGGGCTCGTGCGCGAGCAGGGCATCACCACGATGCACTTCGTGCCGTCCATGCTGGAGGCGTTCCTCCAGTCCGACCAGGTCACGGGCGACCCCGGCTGGGCGGCCTCGCTGCGCCGGGTGCTGAGCAGCGGCGAGGCACTGCCGGTGGCCGCCGCGAGCCGCTGGCACACGCTGACCGGCGTACCGCTGCACAACCTGTACGGCCCCACCGAGGCCGCGGTCGACGTCACCCACCACCCGTACGACGGCGCGGCGGAGGGTTCGTCCGTGCCCATCGGGCGCCCGCTGTGGAACACGGGACTGCGCGTGCTGGACTCCTGCCTCCGCCCGGTCCCCGACGACGTCCCCGGCGAGCTCTACCTCACCGGCGTCCAGCTCGCCCGCGGCTACCACGCCCGTCCGGCACTGACCGCCGAGCGGTTCACGGCCGATCCCTACGGCCCGCCCGGCAGCCGCATGTACCGCACCGGCGACCTGGTACGGCGTCGCCCGGACGGAGTGGTCGAGTACCTGGGCCGGACCGACCGGCAGGTCAAGCTGCGCGGCAACCGGGTCGAACTCGGCGAGATCGAGGCCGCGTTGGTGCGTCTGGAGGGTGTGGCGCAGGCGGCCGTGACGGTACGGGAGGACACGCTCGTCGCCTACCTGGTGGCTGCCGGCACAACGCCCCAAGTCACCGAACTCCGCGAGGCCTTGGCCGACGCCCTCCCCTCCCCCATGGTCCCGGGCGCCTGGGTCGTCCTCGACGCGCTGCCGCTCACGCCCAGCGGCAAGCTGGACCGGGCCGCGCTGCCCGCCCCGCAGGCCGTACGGACCACCGCCACTCGCGCCCCGGCCGATCCCCGGGAACAGGTCCTCACCGAGATCTTCACCGCCGTACTGAAGGTGCCGGACGTCGGGGTCGACGACGACTTCTTCCTGCTCGGCGGCGACAGCATCAGCTCCATCGCGGTGTCCAGCCGGGCCCATCGCGCGGGTCTGGTGCTCGGGCCGCGTGACGTGTTCGAGCACCGCACACCGGCGGCGCTCGCGGCGGCGGCCACCGTCGCTCTTGCCGATACGGCGACCCCCGCGTCCACCTTCGCCCTGGCCGAGGAAGAGCGTGCGCACGTCGAACGGCTCGCCCCCGGCCGGATCGAGGACGTGTGGCCGCTCGCCCCGCTCCAGGAAGGCCTGTTCTTCCACTCCACGTACGACGACGGCGCCCTGGACGTGTACACGGTCCACGAGTCCTTCGACTTCGCCGACCGCGTGGACACCGAGCGGCTGCGTGCGGCGACGCGCACCCTGCTGGCCCGCAACCCGAGCCTGCGCGCCGGGTTCACCAGCGAAGGTCAGCGTCAGCCGGTGCAGTTCATCGTGCGGGACGCCGAGATCCCGCTGACGGAGGTGGACCTGTCCGGGCTGCCGTCGGCCGAACAGGACCGGTGTGTGCGGGAGTTGATGGACGAGGAGCGTGCCCGCCGCTTCGACCTGAGCCGTCCGCTGCTCTTCCGGATGCTGCTGGTGCGGCTCGGCGACGGGCGCGGCGACCGGCTCGTCGTAGGACGGCATCTGATCCTGTGGGACGGCTGGTCGGCCTGGCTGTTCCTGGACCAGTTGTTCGCGCTGTACGAGAGCGGGGGTGATCCGGCGGGGCTGGCCCGGCCGGGCTCGTACCGCGACTATCTGAGCTGGCTGGAGCGGCAGGACGACTCCGAGGCGTCCGGTGCGTGGCGGGCCGCGCTGGCCGGTTTCGACGAGCCCACGCTCCTGGTGCCCGCCGTCACCGACGACCGGGGCCTGGAGCCGGTGATCCCCGAGCAGCTCGACGCCGTACTCGACCCGGCCGCGGCCGAGCGGCTGCGCGGCACCGCCCGCCGTCACGGTCTGACCCTCAACACCGTGCTCAACGCGGCCTGGGGGCTGGTCCTGGCGAGCGCGACGGGCCGCGACGACGTCGTCTTCGGCACCACGGTCGCCGGGCGGCCGACGGAGGTGCCGGACGTCGAGAACGTCATCGGCATGTTCCTCAACACGGTCCCCGCGCGCCTCGCCTTCGACCCCCGCGAGCCGGTCCTCGACCTGCTGCACCGCGTCCAGGGCGAACGGCTGGCGCTGATGCCGTACGAGTACCTGGGCCTGGGTGTGCTGCAGGCCGAGACGGGTCACCGTCGGCTGTTCGACACGCTCTTCGTGCTCCGCAACGCCGACACCGACGAGCGGCTCGCCGAGCTGCGCGACCGGCACGGCGCCACCGCCGTCGCCAACGTGGACGCCACGCACTACCCGGCCAACCTGGTCGTCACGCCCGGCGAACGGGTCCGGGTCACGCTCACCTACCGCCCGGACCTCATCAACGCCCCCTACGCACAAGCCCTGTTGGACCGGTTCGTGCATCTGCTGGACCGACTGATCAGCGACCCGTCCGCCCCCGTCGGCGCACTGGACCCGCTGCTCCCGGCGGAGTCCGCCGCACTGGCCCGCGAGGAGGCCGGGCAGCGGCAGCCCGTGCCGCACGAGACGGTGGCCGACTTGCTGGCCGCGCAGGCCGCCCGCACCCCGGACGCGACAGCCCTCGTCTT
The DNA here is from genome assembly GCF_000718165.1 of Streptomyces fulvoviolaceus. GTDB lineage: Bacteria > Actinomycetota > Actinomycetes > Streptomycetales > Streptomycetaceae > Streptomyces > Streptomyces fulvoviolaceus. Next base: position 46,755 of record NZ_JOEY01000015.1, read on the forward strand.
CGGCGCGCAGACGGTGACGTACGCCGAACTCGACGCGCGCTGCAACCAGCTGGCCCGGCTGCTGATCGCGCGCGGTGCCGGGCCGGAGCAGGTCGTCGCGCTCGGTCTGCCGCGCTCGATCGACATGGTGGTGGCGCTGTTCGCCGTCCTGCGCACCGGCGCCGCCTACCTGCCGCTGGAGCTGGACCACCCGGCCGAGCGGCTGTCGCTGATGCTGGCCGACGCCCACCCGCTGCTCCTGCTGTCGACGAAGGCGGTCTCGCGGACCCTCACGGGCGACATCCCTCGTGTACTGCTCGACGAACCGGACGTGCTCGGGGGGCTGTCCACCGATCCCGTCTCCCGGGTCTTCAGCCTCGACCACCCGGCCTACGTCATCTACACCTCAGGGTCGACCGGCCGCCCCAAGGGTGTCGTCACGCCCTACACCGGCCTGACGAACATGCAGCTCAACCACCAGAAGGAGATCTTCGCCCCGGCGATCGCCTCGGCCGGCGGGCGGCGGCTGCGCATCGCGCACACCGTGTCGTTCGCGTTCGACATGTCCTGGGAGGAGCTGCTGTGGCTCGTCGAGGGACACGAGGTGCACATCTGCGACGAGGAGTTGAGGCGGGACGCGACCGCGCTGGTGGCGTACTGCGAGGAGCACCACGTCGACGTGGTGAACGTGACCCCTACCTACGCCCATCTCCTCATCGAGGAAGGCCTGTTGGAGGGGCACCGGCCGCCCTTGGTGCTGCTCGGCGGCGAGGCGGTCACCGAGACGGTGTGGAACACGCTGCGGGACACCGAGGGGACGTACGGCTACAACCTGTACGGACCCACCGAGTACACGATCAACACGCTCGGCGGCGGCACCCACGACAGCGCGACCCCGACCGTGGGCCGCCCGATCCGCGCCACCCGCGCCCGCATCCTCGACACCTGGCTGCGTCCGGTGCCGGACGGTGTGGCGGGCGAGTTGTACATCGCGGGTGTGGGCCTGGCCCGCGGTTATCTCGACCGGCCGGGTCTGACCGCCGAGCGGTTCGTGGCCGATCCGTACGGGCGGCCGGGTGAGCGCGTGTACCGCACCGGCGACCTGGTACGGCGTCGCCCCGACGGCAACCTGGACTTCCTGGGCCGCACCGACGATCAGGTCAAGATCCGTGGCTACCGGGTGGAGTTGGGTGAGATCGAGTCGGCGCTCGCCCAGCACCCCGAGGTGTCCCGGGCCGCCGTGATCGCCCGGGACGACACCTCCGCACCCGGCACCAAGCGACTGGTGGGCTACGTCGTGCCCGCCGAACCCGACGATTCGACAAGGGAGTTGGCCGAGCGCGAGCAGATCGGTGAGTGGCGGGAGATCTACTCCGCCGAGTACACCGAGATCGGCACGGCCCTCTTCACCGAGGACTTCGCCGGCTGGGACAGCTCCTACGACGGCGAACCGATCCCGTTGGACCACATGCGGGAGTGGCGCGAGGCGACGGTGGAGCGCATCCGCGAGCTGCGGCCGCAGCGCATCCTGGAGATCGGCGTCGGCTCCGGCCTGCTGCTGTCCCGGCTCGCCCCGGAGGCCGAGTCCTACTGGGCGACGGACTTCGCTGCGCCGGTCATCCGCAAGCTCGGCAAGGATCTGAAGGCCGATCCGGCGCTGGCCCGGAAGGTGGAACTACGGTGCCAGGCCGCCGAGATGACGGAGGGACTGCCGGTCGGATTCTTCGACACGATCGTCATCAACTCCGTCGTGCAGTACTTCCCGAGCCTGGACCATCTGCGCCAGGTGATCCGCGGTGCGATGGGCCTGCTCGCGCCGGGCGGTGCGCTGTTCCTCGGTGACGTCCGGGATCTGCGGCAGGCGCGGGCCTTCCAGACGGGCATCCAGCTCGCCCGTACGGGCGACCAGGATCTGCGCCGGTCCGTGGACCGGGGTCTCGCGCTGGAGAAGGAACTCCTCGTCGATCCCGACTGGTTCACCACGCTCGGCGTGGGCGTCGAACTGCGCACCAAGGCAGGACGGCACCACAACGAACTGACCCGCTACCGGTACGACGTCGTGTTGTACGACGGCGAAGGCTCCCTGGACCTGCGTGACGCGCCCGTGCGGGACTGGTCCGGGAGAGGCGCGCTCCAGGCACGGCTGGAAGAGGCCGAAGTGCTCCGCGTACGGCGGATTCCCGACCCTCGTACGGCGGAGGATCTCGCGGCGATGCGGGCGATGGACGCCGGGCGGCCCACCGCTCCCGGCACACCGGGCGTGGAGCCGGAGGAGCTGCGCGGCTTCCGCGAGGGCTGTCACGCGCTGACCACGTGGTCGGACGAACCGGGCTTCTACGACGCCGTGTTCGTGCGCGGTGACGCCGACCCGGTGCGCACGTCCGGCTTGTACCGCCCCCGCGCCGACCGCGGCACCGCTCCGTACGCCAACACCCCCACCGCGACGCGCGGCAACGGCGCCCTCGTACGGCGGCTGCGCGAGGACCTGGGGCAGCGGCTGCCCGGCTACATGGTCCCGGCCGCCTTCGTGGTCCTGCCCGGGCTGCCGATGAACGACAACGGCAAGCTCGACGTGCGCGCGCTGCCGGACGCCGAACCCGCGCTGGCCCTGTCGGAGGGGCGCGGGCCGCGCACGCCCGTGGAGGAGGTGCTGTGCCGTCTCTTCGCCGAGGTGCTGGGGCTGCCCCGCACCGGCGCGGAGGACAACTTCTTCGACCTGGGCGGTCATTCGCTGCTGGCGACACGGCTGATCAGCCGGGCCCGCACCGAGCTGGGCGCCGAGCTCGCGATCCGTGACCTGTTCGAGGCGCCGACGCCCGAGGCGCTGGCGCTGCGCGCGGAGGGCGGGCGGCCGGCCCGGCCGGTACTGAAGCCCGTGGCCGAACGGCCCGCCCGTATCCCGCTGTCGGCGGCCCAGCGGCGGCTGTGGCTGGTGGAGCGGATCACCGGTGATCCTGACGGCGGGGTGGCGTACAACTTCCCGCTGGTCTTCCGGCTCCGGGGGGCACTGGATCTGGACGCGCTGCGGGCCGCCGTATGTGATGTGACGGATCGTCATGAGGCACTCCGTACACGGTTCCTGGAGGAGGACGGCGAGCCGTACCAGTGGATCGTGCCGCCCGGTGAGGCCGAGCCGGAGTTCGTCGTGGCCGACGTCGACGAGGGTGAACTGGGCGCGCGGATCGAGGCGGCCCAGCGCCGCCCCTTCGACCTGGGTGTCGAACTGCCCGTACGCGCCGAGGTGTTGAGGCTGCGCGCGGACGACCACGTGGTGGCGCTGGTGCTGCACCACATCACGACCGACGAGTGGTCGGACCGGCCGTTCCTGACCGACCTCACCACGGCCTACGAGGCCCGCCGTGCGGGCCGGGCACCGGAGTGGGCGCCGCTGCCGGTCCAGTACGCCGACTACACCCTCTGGCAGGACACGCTGCTCGGCCAGGTCGGCGAGGCACAGCTCGCCCACTGGACCGAGGCCCTGCGGGACCTGCCCGAGGAGCTGGCCCTCCCTCTCGACCGCCCCCGGCCCGAGGAGCCTTCCGGGCGCGGCGGCAAGGTCCGCGTGGAGCTGGCCGCCGACACCGGCCGCGCCCTGCGTGAGCTGTCCGGCGCCACCGGCACCAGCATGTTCATGCTGTTCCAGGCCGCCACCGCCGCTCTGCTGCACCGGCTCGGCGCCGGGGAGGACATCCCGCTGGGGGCGCCCATCGCGGGCCGCACGGACGAAGCGCTGGGCGACCTGGTCGGCTTCTTCGTCAACACGCTCGTGCTGCGCACCGACCTGTCCGGCGAGGACGTGACGTTCCGCCAACTCCTCGCGCGGGTACGGGAATCGTCCCTGGACGCGTTCGAGCACCAGGACCTGCCCTTCGACCAGGTCGTCGAGGCCGTCAACCCGCCCCGCATGGTGGGCCGCAACCCGCTGTTCCAGGTCATGCTCGGCTACCACTACCGGCCCGACGGCGACCCCGACGTGCTGGGCATGCCCACCGAGTGGTTCGACATGGACACCGGCATGGCGAAGTTCGACCTCCACTTCACGTTCGTGGACGAGGTGGGCCGGGACCGCCTCGCGCTGCTCCTGGAGTACGCCGTCGACCTGTGCGACGCCGCGACGGCCGAGCGGCTGGCCGGTCGGCTGGTCCGGCTGCTGGAGCGGGTGGTGTCCGAACCGGACTCGCCGGTAAGGGACTTGGAGGTGCTGGACGACGAAGAGCGTGAGTCGGTCCTCCGTCATTGGAACGACACCGCGCACGAGGTCCCGGCGACGACTCTCCCGGAGCTGTTCCGCGCCCAGGTGGATCGCACGCCCGACGCCCTGGCCCTGGTCTTCGGCGAACAGCGCCTGACCTACGCGGAGTTGGACGCACGCGTCGAGCGGACAGCAGGGATGCTGGCCGGGATGGGGGTGGGTCCGGAGTGCACGGTGGCGGTGGCACTGCCGCGTTCGGTGGACCTCGTCGTCGCCCTGCTGGCCGTGCACCGCGCGGGCGGGGCGTACCTGCCGCTGGATCCCGACCAGCCGAGTGAGCGGCTCGCGCTCATGCTGGAGGAGTCCCGGCCGGTGTGCGTGGTGGAGGACGCGCTGCCGGAGGGGCCTGAAGGTGCACTACCCACGTCGTACGACCCGTCGACCCCGGCCTACGTGATCTACACCTCCGGGTCGACGGGCCGCCCCAAGGGCGTGGTCGTCCCGCACCAGGGCATCGTCAACCGGTTGCTGTGGATGCAGGACGCGTACGGTCTGACGGCCGAGGACCGGGTGTTGCAGAAGACTCCGACCGGCTTCGACGTGTCGGTGTGGGAGTTCTTCTGGCCGCTGATCACCGGAGCGGCGTTGGTGCTCGCTCGCCCGGACGGCCACAAGGACCCTGCCCACCTGGCCGGGCTGATCCGGGAGCAGAGCATCACCACCGTGCACTTCGTGCCGTCCATGCTCCAGATCTTCCTGGAGGAGCCCACCGCCGCGCAGTGCACCGGTCTGCGTCGGGTCATGTGCAGTGGTGAGGCGCTGCCGGTCGCGGTGGCCGAGCGTTTCCACCGGGTGCTGTCGGCCGAGCTGCACAACCTGTACGGGCCGACCGAGGCATCGGTCGACGTCACGGCGATGGAGGTGCTGCCGGATGCCGGGCGCGTGGTGATCGGCCGACCCGTGTGGAACACCCGCGCGTACGTCCTGGACGCCTCGCTGCGACCGGTTCCGCCCGGCGTCGCGGGAGAGCTGTACCTGTCGGGCGTCCAGCTGGCCCGCGGCTACCTCGGCCGCCCCGCCCTCACCACCGAGCGGTTCGTCGCCGACCCGTACGGCGCACCGGGCGCCCGCATGTACCGCACGGGCGACCTGGCCCGTTGGCGGCCCGACGGCACGCTCGACTTCCTCGGCCGCACCGACCACCAGGTCAAGATCCGCGGTGTGCGGATCGAGCCCGGCGAGATCGAGACCGTCCTGACACGGCACGGCTCCGTCGGTCACGCGGTCGTCGTCCCGCACGACCAGCGACTCGTGGCGTACGTCGTCCCGGGCGCCGGAGCGGTCCTCGACACGGAGGCGCTGCGCCGTCACGCCACTGCCGCCCTGCCCGAACACATGGTCCCGGCGGCCTTCGTCCCGCTCGACACCCTACCGCTCACCCCCAACGGCAAGCTCGACCGCCGCGCGCTGCCCGCCCACGACTTCGCGGCGAGCGGCGGAGCCGGCGGCCGGGCGCGCGATCCCCGCGAGGAGATCCTGTGCGGCCTGTTCGCGGGCGTGCTGGGGGTGGAACGGGTCGGCGTCGACGACGACTTCTTCGTCCTGGGCGGCCACTCGCTGCTGGCCATGCGGCTGGTCGCCGGGATCCGGGCGGCGTTCGGGGCCGAGGTGTCGCTGCGCACGGTGTTCGACGCGCCGACGGTGTCCCGGCTCGCGGCCCGACTGGCGGAGGGCGGTGCGCTCGACGTCCGTCCGGTGCTCAGGCCTCGCCCGCGGCCCGAACGACTCCCGCTGTCCTCCGCCCAGCAGCGGCTGTGGGTGCTGTACCAGGTGGAGGGGCCCAGTGCGACGTACAACATCCCCTCGGCCTGGCGGCTGACCGGCGCCCTGGACGTCGGGGCGCTGCGGGCGGCGGTGCAGGATCTCGTCGTACGGCACGAGACGCTGCGGACGGTGTTCCCCGACGAGGAGGGCCGGTCTTGCCAGCGGATTCTGGAGCCGCACGAGGCCGCCGTCCCCTTCGAGGTGGAGGACATCGACGCGGGCCTGCTGCCCGAGCCGCTCGCTCAGGCCGGGGCTTACGGCTTCGAGCTGGACCGTGAACTGCCGCTGCGCGTCCATGTGTTCCGCACCGGCGAGGAGGAGTGGACGCTGCTGCTCCTGCTGCACCACATCGCCGGTGACGAGTGGTCCGAGGGGCCACTGAACCGGGACCTGGCACTCGCCTACGCGTCCCGTGCCGAGGGTCGGGCGCCCGACTGGGAGGCGTTGCCGGTCCAGTACGCGGACTACACGCTGTGGCAGGAGCGCCTGCTCGCCGAGGTCGGTGAGCGGCAACTCGACTACTGGAAGCAGGCGTTGGCGGGCCTGCCCGAGGAGCTGGTTCTGCCCGTCGACCGGGCCCGGCCGCTGGAGTCGACCTACCGCGGTGGCTCCGCCGACCTGTCCCTGGATGCCGAACTGGCCGCGGATCTGCGCCGGTTGGCGCGGGACAACGGCGTCAGCGTGTTCATGGTGCTCCAGGCGGCCGTGGCGTCCCTGCTCACCCGGCTGGGCGCGGGCCACGACATCCCGATCGGCAGTCCGATCTCCGGCCGGACCGACGCGGCCCTGGAGGATCTGGTCGGCTTCTTCCTCAACACCCTGGTGCTGCGCACCGACACCTCCGGTGAGCCGACCTTCCGGCAGCTGCTCGCCCGGGTGCGGGAGACGGACCTGGCGGCCTTCGACCACCAGGACGTGCCCTTCGAGCGGCTGGTGGAGGCGCTCAACCCGGCGCGTTCGCTGGCTCGGCATCCGCTGTTCCAGGTGATGGTGGTGTATCTGGCGTCGGGCGGGGACGAAGACGGGCTGCTGCCCGGGCTGAGGACCCACCGGGACGAGGTGGTGAACACGACCGCCAAGTTCGACCTGTCCTTCGACTTCGTGGAACGCGGCGACGGCGGTGGCGTCGACGGCGTCCTGGAGTACAGCGCCGACCTGTTCGACCACGCCACCGCGCAGTCCTTCGCGGACCGTCTGCGGCGCGTCCTGCGGGCCGTCACCGCGGACCCGGACCTGCCGCTCGGGCGCATCGACATCCTCGACACGGACGAGCGGCGCCGCCTGACCGGTGGCTGGCACAGCCGCCCGGTCCTCGCCGCGCCGACCACCGTGCCCGCGCTGTTCGACGAACGGGTGGGCCAGTGCCCGGAGTTGCCCGCCGTCGCCTCCGACGGCGTCGAGCTCACCTTCGCCGAGCTCAACGCGGAGGCCAACCGGCTGGCCCGGCTGCTGGTCGAACTCGGTGCGGGACCTGAGCGGTTCGTGGCCCTCGCGCTTCCGCGCACGGTCCGCTTCCTGGTCGCCGTACTCGCCGTGCACAAGGCCGGTGCGGCGTATCTGCCGCTCGACCCGGACGTGCCGGTGGAGCGTACGGCGGACGTGCTCGACGACGCCCGGCCGGTGCTGACGCTCACGACGCGTGAACTCGCCCACGCGATCCCGGCCGGCATCGAGACGCTGGTGCTGGACGCCCCCACGACGCCCGAGCGGGTCGCCGCGCAGTCCCCGGCCGATCTCACCGACGTCGAGCTGACACCTCGTCACCCGGCCTACGTCATCTACACCTCCGGTTCCACCGGCCGCCCCAAGGGAGTCGTGGTCACCCACGAGACCCTGGGCAACCTCTTCCACAGTCACCGCGAGACGCTGTACGCACCGGCGATCGAGGCCACCGGGCGGCGGCACCTGCGGGCCGGGCACGCCTGGTCGTTCTTCTTCGACGCCTCCTGGCAGCCCCAGTTGTGGCTGCTGGACGGGCACTGCGTGCACATCGTGTCCGAGGAGGTGCGGCGCGATCCGGAACTGCTCGCGGCAGCCGTGGTCCGGCACCGGTTCGACTTCCTGGAGGTCACGCCGTCGTTCTTCGCACAGATGGCGGAGAGCGGGCTCATGGACGGCGACGCGTGCCCGCTCTCGGTCGTCGGCGTGGGCGGCGAGGCCGTACCGGTCGCGCTGTGGCGGCGGCTGGCCGCGCTGCGCGGCACCGAGGCGTTCAATCTGTACGGGCCGACGGAGTCGACCGTGGACGCCCTGGTGGCCCGCGTCCGTGACAGCGAACGCCCACTCGTGGGGCTGCCGGTGACCGGCACCCGGGCCTACGTCCTGGACGGGCTGCTGCAACCCGTGCCGCCCGGCGTCACCGGCGAGCTGTATCTGTCCGGCGGCGGTCTCGCCCGCGGGTATCTGGGCCGTCCGGGGCTGACGGCCGAGCGGTTCGTGGCCGACCCGTTCGGCGGGCCGGGCGCACGGCTGTACCGCACCGGTGACCTGGCCCGCTGGACCGCCGACGGGCGCGTCGACTACCTCGGCCGGGCCGACGACCAGGTCAAGATCCGCGGCTTCCGCATCGAGCCGGCCGAGATCGAGTCCGTGCTCGCGAGTCATCCGGACGTCGGTCAGGCGCTGGTGACGGTACGTCAGGAAGGGGCGCGCAAACTGCTCGTGGCCTACGTGGTCCCGTCCCCCGGCGCCGCCTCGGACCCCGCCGAGCTGCGCGCGCACGTCGCCGCCCGGCTGCCGGAGCACATGGTCCCGGCGGCCGTGGTCGCCCTCGACCGTTTCCCGGAGCTGGCGAACGGCAAGCTGGACCGGGCCGCGCTGCCCGCGCCCGACTTCTCCGCCGTCTCCTCCGGCCGCCCGCCCGCCACCGACCTGGAGAAGGCGCTCTGCGCGGTCTTCGCCGAGGTGCTGGGGCTGGAACAGGTCGGCGTGGACGACGACTTCTTCGCGCTCGGCGGCGACAGCATCGTCGCGATGCAGCTCGTCGGACGGGCCCGGGCGGCGGGCGTACGGATCACTCCGCGGCTGGTCTTCCGGCACCGTACGGTGGCCGCGCTGGCCACGGTCGCTGAGTCCACGAAGGCATCCCGCCCGGAGGACGACGGCACCGGCACCATCCCGATCACACCGGTGATGCACTGGCTGCGCGAACTCGGCGGCCCGTTCTCGACGTACCACCAAGCGGCTCTCGTCCGCACCCCCGCGGACCTGGACCTGCCCGGCCTGACCGCCGTACTCCAGGCACTGGCCGACCGGCACGACCTGCTGCGGGCGACCCTTGTACGGCCGTCCCGACAGGCCACCGAGGACTGGTCGCTGCACGTCCCGCCGACCGGTACGGTCGAGGTGGCCGAGTGGCTCGACCACATCGATGTGACGGGCCTCGACGCCGAGGAGCTGGGCGAGGCGGTCCGCGAGCACGCCCACGCGGCCCGTGCCCTGCTGGACCCGGACGCGGGAGCCATGGTCAGGGCCGTGTGGTTCGACGCGGGCGACGCGCCCGGCCGGCTGCTGCTGATGGCCCACCACCTGGTCGTGGACGGCGTGTCGTGGCGCGTCCTGCTCCCCGACCTGGCCGCGGCCTGGCGGGACGTCTCCGCCGGGCGGCCGGCGCGGCTCGCCCCGGTCGAGACGTCCTTCGCCCGCTGGTCGCGGCTGCTGACCGAGCTCGCCCAGGATTCGGCCCGCGAGGCCGAACTCCCCCTGTGGACAGCCGTGTCGGACGGAGACTCCGAACCCTTCCCGCTCCTGCGGGAGCCGGACCCCGACCGCGACACCACCGCGACCCGGCGGGAGGTGATCCTGCGCCTGCCCACCGAACTCACCGCACCACTCCTCTCCACGGCACCCGCCATGTTCGGCGCCGGTGTCAACGACGTGCTGCTCGCGGGGCTCGCGCTGGCCTTCGCCGACCGGCGGCGGCGCGATGGAGGGTCCGACACCTCCGTCCTGGTCGACCTCGAAGGACACGGCCGTGAGGAGGAGTTGGGCGGGGACGGCGTCGATCTCTCCCGCACGGTGGGCTGGTTCACCAGCGTCTTCCCGGTGCGGCTCGATCCGGGTCCGGTCGATCCGGCCGAGGCCTTCGCGGGCGGAGAGGCCGCGCGGGAGGCCGTACGGCGGGTGCGTGAACACCTCGCGTCGCTGCCCGCGAACGGCGTCGGCCACGGCATGCTGCGGCACCTCAACCCCCGTACCCGCGAGGAGTTGGCGAGCCGCGAGCCCGCCCGCGTCGAGTTCAACTACCTGGGCCGGTTCGGCATCCCGGAGGAGACGGACTGGTCCTACGCACCCGAGGAGGACCTGGCCGACATCGGCCCGGAGGCCGCGATGCGGCAGGGGCACGCGCTGGAGATCAACGTGGTGACGGAGGACCGGGCCGAGGGGCCCGTGCTCACCGCCCACTGGTCGTATCTGGAAGGGCTGTTGGCGCACGAGACGGTCCAGGACCTCGCCGAGACGTGGTTCAGGGCGCTGGAAGGGCTCGTCGCACGGGCCGACAGAGACACGCCGACAAGTTCATGAGGAGAGGAACAACAGCATGAGCAACCCGTTCGAGGACCCCGAGGGCGTCTACCTGGTGCTGGTCAACGACGAGAACCAGCACAGCCTCTGGCCGGACTTCGTGGACGTGCCGGCCGGCTGGCGCGTGGTGCACGGGCCGGCCGACCGGCAGTCCTGCCTGGATCACGTCGAGACCCACTGGACCGACATGCGGCCGCGGAGTCTGGCGGAGGTCATGGACAACTGACGCTCCACGCGGGCGGTTTCAGGACGCGGGCTGCTCCACCTTCGTGTCCGTCTTGCCGTCGACGGCCGCCGCCAGCTGCGGCACCAGTCGCTCGATGACGTACCGCAGGCTGAGGACGGTGCCCATGGACAGGGCGTTGCCGTAGTCGCTGGTCTCGTTGACGTAGACCTCACGGCCCTGCTTCACCACGTTCAGGTCCTTGTAGGAGGCGTCCTTGTGGAGCTTGTCGGCGTCCTTGGTGACGTCCCCGACCTGCCACACGAGGGCGTCCTGGTCGAGCAGGTCGGTGCGCTCCTTGCTGATGTTCGCGCCGAACTGGTCGCCGATCACCTTGTCCAGGTCGGCGGGCAGGGTGAACCCGAGGTCGGTGAGGAGGTGCGAGCGCGGGTCCTGGCTGCCGAAGACGAAGATGCCCTCGTACGGCGTGGCCATCACGGCGGAGGCACCCTTGAACTCGGGGTGCTCCGCGACGGCCGCCGCGATCCGGTCCTCGGTCTCCTTGACGGCCGTCGCGGCCTCTTCCGGCTCGCCGAGCGCCTTGCCGATCGTCTCGGCCTGCTCCTGCCACGGGACGCCGTAGTCGTTGTACTGCTTCGGCTGGGCGACCACGGGGGCGAACGCGGACAGCGACGTGTACTGCTCCTTGGTGAGTCCGCCGTACACCGCGAGGATCAGGTCGGGCTTGAGGGCGGCGATCTTCTCGACCTGCGGTCCGGTGCCGGTGTCCTTGAGCACGGTCGGCGCCGCGGCCGAGCCCAGCTTGTCCGCGGCCCAGGGGCCGACGGCGCCCTTGTAGCCGCCGAGCCATTCGGTGGTGCCGACGGGGACCTTGCCGAGGGCGAGGACCGCGTCCTGGTCGGTGAGGCCGACGGTGACGATCCGCTGGGGCTCGGACTTGATGGTCGTACTGCCGTACTTGTGGGCGATGGTGACCGGGAAGGCGGAGTCGGCGGAGGAGCTCGCCTCCGCGCCGGCGTCCGAGGCGTCGGATCCCGAGTCGTCGCCGCCGCAGGCCGTGGCGGTGACGAGGAGGAGGGCGGTTGAGGTGAGCGCGGCGGCGAGGCGTGGCGCTCTGCTGGAGCGGAAGCGGAACATCGGCGGTCCTTCGGGGTTCGAGGTGTCAGGTGGTGCGGGGAACAAGGGACCGTGGGGGGCTAGGGGCCGCTGCCGCGGGTGTCCGACCACGCCTCCCAGAGGGCGGCGTACGGACCCTGGCCGGCGCGGAGTTCGTCGTGGGTGCCGGTCTCGACGACGCGGCCGGACTCCATGACGACGATGCGGTCGGCCACCGCCGCCTGGCTGAGGCGGTGGGCGACGATCAGCGCGGTGCGGCCGTCCACGGCGCGGGTGACGGCCTTCTCCAGGGCGCGCGCTCCGGCGCTGCCCGCCTCGGCGGTGGCCTCGTCGAGGATGACGAGGGACGGGTCGGCGAGGATCAGCCGGGCGAGGGCGAGGGCCTGGGTGCGGGCGCCGTCGAGGCGGTGCCCACCGTTTCCTACGACGGTGGCGAGACCGTCGGGCAGGGCCTCGGCCCAGTCGAGGGCGTCGACGCTGTCGAGTGCGGCGCGCAGTTCGTCGTCCGTGGCGTCGGGGCGGGCCAGGCGCAGGTCGTCGGAGAGCGGGCCGGCGAATACATGGGTCTCCTGGGTGATCAGGGCGACGCCGGTCGGGCCGAGTGCGGTGGGGGGAACGCCGCCCACCAGGACGCTGCCGGCTGTAGGTGCTTGGATGCCCGCGACGAGCCGGGCCAGGGTGGTCTTCCCGGCGCCGCTGGCACCGACGAGGGCCACCCGCTCTCCGTGACGGATCGTCAGGTTGACGTCCCGGAGGACGAGTTGACCGGGGCGGTAGGCGTGGCTGAGCCCGCGGACCGTGACGTCGACGTCGCCGGCCCCGACGCTGCGGCCCGCCGGCGGGGGCGGCTGGTCGGTGACGCCGACGAGGCGGGCGAGGCCCGCCGTGGCCGCCTGGGCGTCGTCGAGGAGGGCGAGGGCGGCGTTGACGGGGGTGAAGAGGCTGTGGAAGTAGAGGGCGGCGGCGGTCGCCGTGCCGATGGACGCCGAGTCCTGGCGGACCAGCCAGTAGCCGGTGGTCAGTACGGCGGCCAGGCCGATGTACTCGGCGATGTGGAGGCGGCTGTAGAAGCCGAGGACGAGCCGGACCCCGCGCATCGTCAGCTCCACCACGGACCGGGAGCGCTCGGTGACCCGCTCGCTGTGCTCCCGCTCCAGCCGGAAGGCGCGGACGGTGGAGCTGCCGGCGACGGTGTCGAGCAGTTGCTGCTGTTGGGCGCCGGCGGCCACGCGCTGCGCGGCGTAGAGGGGTACGGCCCGGGTGACGTACCAGCGGGCGGTGAGCACCTGCACGGGCACGGCCAGCAGCGCGGCCAGCAGGAACCGCCAGTCGAGCAGGGCGAGGGCCCCCAGGGTGAGGACGATGGTGAGGAGCGAACGGGCCAGTTCGGGAAGGGCACTTCGGACGGCGTCGGCGATGAGGGACACGTCGGCGGTGACCCGTGCGGTCAGGTCGCCGGCTCCGGCCTTCTCGACCCGCTCCAGCGGCAGGCCCAGCGCCCGTTCGACGAACTGCTCGCGCAGTCGGGCCAGGGTCGTCTCACCGAGCCGGGAGATCAGGGACAGCCCGAGGCCCGCAGTGATGCCCTGGGCCACGGCGACGGCCACGAGGAGGGCCACCGTGGTGGTGATGGCGTCGACGGAACCGTGCTCGGCGGCGAGGTCGACGATCCGGCCCAGGAGGGGCTGCACGAGCAGTCCGACGGCGGTGGAGCCGGTCATGACGGCGAACGCCGTCAGGGCCAACGCCCGGTGCGGGCGCAGTAGTTCGGCGACCGCCGCGCGGGTGCGGGCCGGTGCGGCGACGGGCAGTAGGGACTCGTTCATGTCACCACCGCGGCACGGTAGTCGGCGTGTTCGTGGACCAGCCGCTCGTGGTCGCCGGCCGCGGCGACCCTGCCCTCGTCGAGGAGGAGGACCCGGTCGGTCACGGCGAGCAGGGCGGGGCTGTTGGTGACGAGGACGGTGGTGCGGCCCCTTCTCAGGTCCCTGATCCCGGCGGCGATCCGCACCTCGGTGACGCTGTCGACGGCCGTGGTGGGTTCGTGGACGACGAGGACCGGCGCGTCGGCGGCCAGCGCCCGGGCGAGGGCGACCCGCTGCCGCTGACCTCCGGAGAGGGAGCGCCCGCGTGCGGTGACGGGGGTGTCGGCGCCGTCGGGGAGGGTGCGGACGACCTCGTCGGTGCCGGATGCGGTGATTGCGGCGGAGACCTGCTCACCGGACGCAGCGGATACGTGCTGACCGGACGCGGCAGTGACTTGCCCACCGGACGCGGCAGTGACGTTCTCGAGGACCGTCCCCTCGAACAGGTCCGCGTCGTGCTCGGCCACCAGGATCGCGGTGCGGACCTGCGCGAGGTCCAGCGCGGGCAGTTCGGTGCCGTCCAGCTCTACGGCGCCCTTGTCCGGGTCGGCGCGGCGGCCGAGGCAGTGCAGCAGGGCGGCCGCGTCGGCGGGGTCGGTGGTGACGACGCCGACCGTCTCGCCGGGGGCGATGTCGAGATCCACGCCGCGCAGGGAGCCGTAGGACAGGCCGCGCAGCCGCAGTCGTCCCTCGAAGGGGCGCCGCTCGGACGGTGTGGACCTCACGGCGGGCGGGGCGTCGAGGATCGCGGCGATGCGGGCGGCGGACGCGCGGCCCTGCGCCAACTCCGCGTTGACCCAGGAGAATTCGGAGAGCGGGCCGATGAGGAAGAGGGCCAGGGCGACGGACGAGACGAGTTCGCCGAGGCCGATGTCGCCGCGTGCGGCGAGCCGCCCGCCGACGAGGGCGACCAGGGCGAGGAACGCCCCGGTGAGGATGGTCAGTACGCCGCTCTGCCAGGCCTCGGCGCGGGCCGCGCGCAGGGTGGCGGTCAGCGCGCCCTGGCTGATGCGCCGGTAGCGGGCGGCGGCCGCCGGTTCGGCACCGATGCCCTTGAGGACGCGCAGTCCGGCCACGAGGTCGGCGGCGACGCCCGAGGCCCGTGCCGCGCGTTCCTGCTCGGTCTCACTGCGTCGTTCCAGCGGCTTGCTCAGCAGATGCCCCAGCCACAGCAGCAGCGGGGCGCCGAACAGGACGAGGAGCCCGAGGGGGACGGACATCAGCAGCAGGACGACCGCGCCGACCACCAGACCGGCGGCGGACGCGACGGCGACGATGATCGCCATGGCGACGCCGCCGACCCGTCGGGCGTCCTCGGTGGCGGTGTTCGCCAGCTCGCCGTGCAGCCGGCCGTCCTCCGCACCCCCTTCGGGCGCGAGCAGGCGGCCGACCAACCGGGTTCGGAGAAGGTGCGCGGCGACGACGGAGGCGCGTTCACCGGCCCGGGCACTGCCGCGCCAGCTGAAGGAGAGACCGACGTAGACGACGGCCAGCACACCGAGCCACAACAGCAGCCCGGCGGCGTCGCCGTCCACGATCCCCCGGTCGACGGCCACACCGATGAGGACCGGCACCAGCGCCTCGCCCGTCTGGTGCCCCATGCCGAGCAGCGCGCCGAGCGCGATGTCACGGCGTTGGCCGACGACCGCGCCCCACAGCACGCTCCGTCCGGGCAGGCCCGCTTCTCTCACCCATCCCCCCGGACCGGAATTCACGGCGCTCAGACACCGCACAGGAAAACTTAGGTAAGGCTAACCAGATTCCTGTCCGGGGGCCAGGGTCTTCACCAAGCGCCTTTTCAGGCTTCCGGTTTCAGGCTTCCGGTTGCACGATCACATCGTCGACGTACGACGTCCCGCCCGATGTCGCCCGCAGCCGCAGCGTCGTCGCGGTCGACGGAGCGGTCAGCTCCACACGGTGCCATTCGCCGGCCGTGGTGTCGGCGGGGGTGGCCGTGGCGACGACCGTGCCCGCGGAGTTCAGGGCCTCGACCGTCACCGGCGCGGACGCGGAGTCGGAACGGACGAGGGACGAGAGCCGGCGGGAGGTGGTGCCGGAGATGGCCCGGGTGAGGGCCGAAGCGCCGGTGAGCTGCCCGGAGTTGCCGAGGTCGCCCGCCGGGTCGGTGGCCACGGCCGCCGTGCCGGTGATCGTCCACGATGAGGCGAGGGTGTCGAAGATGTCGGTCAGAACGGGGGTGCTGGTGCCGCTGCCGTTGTAGGCACCGATGTTGGGGGCCGACGTGGCCGAGACGGAGTTGCCGTAGTAGTCGAGGCCGCCGTTGCCGGAGACGACCGCGCCGGTACCGAGGGTGCCGTAACCGGTGAGCAGGCGGTAGCCGGCGGGGTCACGGGTGCCGGGGGCGACGAGACCGGGGGCCGTCGTGACCGAGTTGGTCGCGCCGGTCGGGGCGGTCACGCCGTGGAAGGCGTTGTGGTCGAAGGTGACGCCCGAGTCGGAGAAGCTCCAACTCACCGATCCGCTCCCGGTCTTGCGCACGATGTTGTTCGTGAACGACAGGTCCAGGGACGCCGAGGTGGACTCGGTCAGGAAGACGGGGCTCAGCCCGCCGCCCACCGCGACGGTGTTGTTGTAGATCTGCCCGTTCTCGATCTCGCCGCTGCAGACCTGGAAGGTGCGGGTGCGGTCGTTGACGGAGATGTTGTAGCGGATCACGAAGTCCGTGACCGGGGTGTCGTAGGGGCAGAGCAGGAAGAAGCCGCCGTCGTTGTCGTGGGAGAGGTTGTACTGGAAGAGGGTGTTCTTCGTGGAGTGGTCGACGTCGTAGGACTGGCCGTCCTTGGTGGTGTTGCCGCCGGAGACCTCGTTGTACTGGAAGACGCCGTTGTCGCTGTTGGCGGTCCAGATGCCGATGTTGACGCTGCCCGCCCGCTCGTTGAAGCCGGTGACCGTGTTGTGCTCGACGAGCGCGCCGTCCTGGCCCTTGGCGACGATGCCGTCGCCGCCGATGTCCCGCAGGTCGTTGCCGCGTACGACCAGGCCGGTGGAGGCCTTCCAGTCGGCGAAGCAGAGGGAGTCCTGCCAGAACGCGGCGAGCTGGTCGCGCTTGCACCAGTTGGACCAGGTGTAGATGCCCTGGCGGTCCACGGAGTGGACCTCGTTGTCCAGGATGTGGGTGTCGGCGAAGGCGGTGGGCGTGGTGGTGCCCTGGGCCTCGATGACGATGCCGCCGGTGGCGTTCGCGTACTTGCCGGTGCCGTGGTAGTTGCCACTGACCGTGGCGGGCAGGACGCCGCGCACGTCGTGGATGTCGAGGCGCTGGAGGGTGATGCCGCTGACGGTTCCGGCGTCCTCGGCGTACACGTGAACCCCGCGCCGATACGCCGTGTTGTCGCCGTCGGCCGTCAGCTCCAGGTCCTGGACCGTGGTGTACGGCGTGTTGTCGAGGAGTACGGCGTCGACCTCGCCGTCGGCGTTGATCGCGGGCAGGTCGCCGCTGCCGTAGGCACCGATGACGACCGGGGCGGCGGCGGTGCCGGTGGCATCCGGGGCGAACCGGCCCGAGCAGGCCGTGCCGCGCTTGAGGAGAACCTGGTCGCCTGCCGTGAGGGTCAGGGCGTTGGCCGAGGTCAGGGTGTTGTAGGGGGAGGCGGACGTGCCGCTGCCGTTGGTGGTGGCGGAGCAGTCGACGTAGTACGTCGTGGCGGCCGCCTGGGCCGGCGGGGCGGCCGCGAGGCCGGTGCCGAGGGCCGTCAGGCAGGCGAGCAGGGCGGTGCTGCGCAGGCGCATGGAGGGACTCCGTGAGGAATGTGTCGGCCGAAGGGGGGAGTCGAGCGAGCAGTGCAGCTACATCGGGTCACAGGGCCACTTCCGGGATACGGGCGGACAGACCGCCGTCTACGGGCAGTACGGCACCGGTGACGAACGAGGCGTCGTCCCCGGCGAGGAACGCGACAGCCTTGGCCACCTCGTGGGGCAGTCCAGGGCGCCGCAGCGGATAGGGCCGGAC
Organism: Streptomyces fulvoviolaceus; assembly: GCF_000718165.1. Classification (GTDB taxonomy): domain Bacteria; phylum Actinomycetota; class Actinomycetes; order Streptomycetales; family Streptomycetaceae; genus Streptomyces; species Streptomyces fulvoviolaceus. The sequence goes on from NZ_JOEY01000015.1 coordinate 64,409, forward strand.
CCGGGCGGCCAACTCCTCGGGATCCTCGGCCAGATGGGCGTTGCGCTCGACGAGGATCAGCCCGGGCGCGACCGCGTTGACCCGGATGCCGTGCGGGCCCCACTCCAGGGCGGCCGTGCGGGTGAAGGCGACGAGTCCGGCCTTGGCGGCGGAGTAGGCGCCGAACTCGGCCGCGGCGAACTGGGCGTGGACGGAGGCGATGTTGACGATCGCGCCTGGCCTGCCCTCCGGAATCAGGCGGGCGGCGAAGGCGCGGGAGAGGCGGACGGCCGCGTGCAGGCTGACGTCGAAGGTGTGCCGCCAGCCGTCGTCGGTCGCGTCGAGGAGGAGTGAACGCGCCTCACTGAAGGCGCAGTTGACGAGAAGGCCAGGCTTCCCGTCGAGTACCTGGCCCGGCGTCTGAGGGTCGGTGAGGTCGGCGACGACGGCCCGGATCCGGTCGGTGACAGTCGACTTCACGGACTCCAGGACGTCGACGGCGACGACTTCGTGCCCTCGCTCGGCGAGTTCGGTGGCGATCGCGCGCCCGATGCCGCGGGCGGCACCGGTCACGACAGCGGTGGTGGTCATCGCTTCAGCAACCCCTTGTTCAGTCCGTCGGCGAGCAGGTTGAAGCCGATGACGAGTCCGACCACGACGGCGACCGGGCCGAGCGCGTAGGCCGGACTGTCGTCCAGGAAGGTGGCGCCGGTACGCAGCAAGGCGCCCAGCGAGGGGGTCGGCGGGCTGACGCCGATGCCGACGAAGCTCATCGCGCCTTCGACGAAGACGGCCGTGGACAGGGACAGCGCGGCCTGGACGACCAGGGCGTCGAGGATGTTCGGCAGGATCTCGCCGAACAGGATCCGGGGCCGCCCCGCCCCCAGCGCCACGGCCGCGAGCACGTACTCGCGGTCCTGCTCGGAGCGGACGGCGTCCCGGGCGATCCGCCCGAACAGCGGCACGTTGATGCCGGCGACGGTCCAGAAGACCGCGGCGGTGCCCGGACCCAGGATCGCGGCAAGGGTGACGCCGAGGATCAGCGCGGTGAACGCCAGCATCACGTCGAAGACACGCTGCAGGACGACGTCGAGCGCGGGGTGCAGGCCGCACAGGACACCGAGGACGACCCCGGCGAGCCCGCCGAGCGGCACGGCCGTGGCGGCGACGAGCAGGTCGAGCCGGATGCCGTAGAGGATACGGCTGAGCAGGTCACGGCCGAACTCGTCGGTGCCGAGCGGGTGTTGGGGGACAGGGCCGAGAAGGGCTTCGGGACCTTGAGTGAGGGGCGAGTAGGGAGTCAGGAGAGGCGCGGCGACGCCGGCCAGCGTCAGCAGGAGCACCAGCGCGAGGCCCCAGCGGGCGGCGGGCGCGACGAGTGCGCGGGAGCGCGTGACGCGGCGGACCTGTCCTCGAACGGCGACGACGGCACTCATCCAAGCGCTCCGATCCACAGCCACGGCCGTGGCCGTAGCCGTAGCCGTAGCCGTAGCCGTATGAAGGCAACCGCATTCGTCCGGGCCGCCCGCCGTCTCTGCCCCACCAAGACCCCGCCCACTCCGCTCCCCCGGCCCACCATGACGCCGCTCACCCGGCCCCTCCCATCCGCACCCGCGGATCCAGCCGCGCCTGCACCAGATCCGTGAGGGTCTGCAGGACGACGAACACGGCGACCGCGAACAGCAGCAGGTCCTGGACGAGCAGGTAGTCCCGGCCGAGCACGGCCTGGAGGAGGAGCTGGCCCAGGCCGGGCCACGCGTACACCGCCTCGACGACGATCGCGCCGCCGAGCAGCTGACCGGTCTGGATGCCGAGGACGGTCACCACGGGCGGCAGCGCACCGGGCAGCACGTGCCGGGCCAGCAGGTGGCGCCGGGGCAGACCCTTGCCGTGGCCGGTGCGGACGTAGTCCTCCTGCTCCGCCCTGCGCAGGGCGGTGGCGAGGAAGCGGGCGAGAACGGCACCGGTGGGCAGCGCCAGGCAGACCGCGGGCAGCAGCAGGTACTGGGCGCCGATCACCGGGTCGGCGAGGAGCGACTCGTGGCCGGAGGCGGGCAGCACCGGGAGCGCGACCGCGAAGACGAGCACGAGGAGGACGCCCGTGGCGTACGGCGGGACGGCGAGCGCGAGATTCACCGCGCCGCCGACCAGACCGCGTACGGCCGGACGCCGGGCCGTGCCCAGCGCGAAGCCCGCCGCGCCCCCGCCCGCCACCGCCAACAGCAGGGCCGCGACGGTGAGTTCGAGCGTGTTGCCGAGGCCGTGCCCGATGAGCGTGGCGATGGGCGCACCCAGGATGAAGGACGTGCCGAGGTCCCCGGTGAGGACGCCGGTGAGCCAGGTCCAGTACTGGGCCGGCAGCGGGGAGTCGAGGCCGAGCGAGGCGCGGACCTCGGCGACCGTGGCCGGGGAGGCGTCCGGACCGGCGAGGACGACGGCCGGGTCCCCCGGTGCGAGCCGGAGGACGCCGAAGACCAGCACAGAGGCGACGAGCAGGACCAGCAGGGCGGACGGGAGCCGTCGGAGGGCGTAGCGCAGCACGTCTCAGCCGATCGCCGTGGCGTCGAGGTCGAGGTAGTCGTACATCGTCCAGTTGAGGCCGCTCACCTTGCTGCTGAGCGTGAAGGTGTGGGAGCTCGCGACGAGGTCGGACACGAACTGCTCTTCCAGGAGCAGGTCGTTGAGCTGGTCTGCGACCTCCTTGGCCTCGGACTCCTCGGTCGTCTTCCACAACCGGTCGGCCAGTCGGCGGTATTCGTCGCTGTCGAAGTTGGAGGCGTTCTTGTCGGCGTTGAAGGGGAAGGCGCCCTTGACGAGGGTGGCCGGGTGGAGCTGGCCGAAGCCGTGACCGTTGATGAACAGGCCGGGCAGTTCCCCTGCTTGCAGCTTGGCGAGGAAGTCGGCTGCCTGGAGCGGTTCGGCCTTGGCGTCCAGCCCGATCTGCGTGAGGTCGTACTGGACGATCTCGGCGATCTTCGCGTTGGTGGCGAGGCCCGCGTTGTAGACGACCTTGACGGTCCTGCCGTCGGCGCCCGCCGCTCTGATGAGCGCCTTGGCCTTGGTCAGGTCTCGGCTGTAGTGGGCGGCCTTCGTCTTGTCGTACGCCGGTGAACTCGTCGCCCAGGGAAGGGAGGTGACCGTGCCGATGCCGCCGAGGACCTGGCTGAGGATGCGGTCGCGGTCGACGGCCCAGGCGACGGCCTGACGGACGCGCTTGTCGTCGAGCGGCTTCACCCTGACGTTGGAGGCGACGTAGAAGCCGGAGTCGTGGGCGTCGGAGACGGTGACCTCGAAGCGGTCGTCGCTCTTGACCGAGGCCGCGTCCAGGGGCGCCACGTCGACGAGGAGGTGGGTGCCGCCGGAGCGCAGGGAGGAGACCATCGAGGCGGACTGGCTGACGACGGTGACCTCGACGGCGTCGAGCAGCGGGGCGCCCTTCTTCCAATAGCCGTCGTAACGCTGGAGGTCGAGGCCGGTGCCGGGGGTGTGGTCGGCGACCTCGAACGGGCCGGTGCCGATGATCTTCGTGCCCTTGAGCAGCTCGCCGATGGACTCCTTGTCGACGATGAGCAGGATCTCGAAGAGATCGAAGAGGTTGCTGACCGGGTGGGCCAGGTCGAGCGTGATCGTGTGCTCGTCGTCCTCGGTGATCCTCCGGACGGCGAGGGCGACGTGCTTGAGCTGGGAGGCGATCGTCTCCTTCGTCAGGTTCTCCAGGGCGAAGGTGACGTCCGCCGCGGTGAAGGGGCGGCCGCTGTGGAAGGTGACACCCTTGCGGAGCTTCAGGGTGATCGACTTCTGGTCGGCGGCGACGGTCCAGGACTCCGCGAGGGAGGGCTTGGGCTCGAGCGTCTTGTGGTCGTACTCGGTCAGGGTGTTGAAGACCGTGCGGGCGAGCGTGAAGTTCGGGTTGTTCTGGCCGAAGAGGGTCGCGGGCGCGATGTCGGCGGTCTGCGCGATCTTCAGCGTGCCGCCCTTCTCGGCGGCTCCCCCGGTGGAGCTCTCCTCGGCGGCGCTGCGGCAGGCGGGCACGGCGAGCAGGGCACCGCCGACGCCGATCGCGGCGAGCAGGCGGCGGCGGGACAGCGTGAGTCCTTCGGGGGCAGGGGTGTGCGAAGGCATGACGGAACTCCGTTTGACAGGAAGGGAGATGAGGCCGTGTGAAGCGGGCGGGCGTCAGCTGCGACAGGACGGACGCGGCTCGAGCCGCCCGCTCCACACCCGCGTGACCGCCGGGTGCTCGGTGTCGAGGTCGAGGCCGATGCCGGGGGCGTCGGTCAGGGTGAGCCGACCGCCCTGGACGCGCTCGGCTCCGTGGACCACGTCGGAACGCCAGGGGACCTCGCCGTAGGCGTACTCCAGGCGTTCCGCGAGGTGCGCGGGCGTGAGCTGGGCCGCGTGCAGGGTGGCGACGGGGCCCGAGGGGTTGTGGAAGGAGATGCGGGCAGGACCCGCGTCGGCGGCCAGATCGAGCGCGGTGCGTGGTCCGCCCGCGTGCTTCACGTCGGGCAGGAAGACGTCGAGCAGTCCGCGTACGGCATGGACGTCCTCGCACCGGAAGGCGAACTCCCCTCCGGCCAACCGCAGTTCGGTGCGTGCCCGCAGCTCGGCGAGTTCGGCCGGGTGGCCGATGCCGACGCCGTCCTCCAGCCAGTACAGGCCCAGCTCCTCGAACGGCCCGAGCAGCGGGGCGAGTTCGGCGAGGGTAAGGCGTTCGTGGACATCGACCATGACATCGACGCGGTCACCGACGGCGTCCCGCACGGCCCGCACCCGCTCCAGGCCGATCTCGGCGAGGGTGCGCCGCCTGTCGCCGTCGGGAGTGTCGAAGGGAGCGAGCTTGACCGCCGTGAAGCCGTCACGCACGGCCGCCTCGGCGACCCGGGCGACCTCGCGCGGGGTGCGTCCGCCGGGAACGCGGTTGATGTTGGCGTACAACTCGACGGATTCCGGCGGTAGTTCACCGGTGAGCAGCCGCCGCAGCGACACCCCGGCCTGCCGCGCCTCGCGGTCCAGCCGGGCCTGTTCGAGACCCCCGCGCACGGTGACGGCGGCGAAGTCGTCCGCCCCGGGTTCGTCGAGTTCCTTCAGTACGACGTCCAGGGCGCCGGCGTCCGAGCACTCCCCGTACCCGTACGAGCCGTCCACCCCCTCGACGCGCAGCACCAGCCACTCGGTGCGCGCGCTGACGGCCACGCGGAAGAGCTCCCACTCAGCCCGCTCACCGCTCATGACGCCTCCGCTTTCCCGTCCAGGCCGAGCGCGGCGATCGGGTCCTGGTAGACGCCCTCCAGCAACGGCATCGCGGAAGCGACGACCAGCGTGCCCGAGCCGAAGGTGCTGGGCACGATCCGCTCGTCGGCGCTCCAGCCCCGGTGCACCCGGTCGGTGACCTCGGCGCGCAGGTCGGTCAGGTACTCCTCGGCGGCGACGATGCCGCCGGCCAGGACCACGCGGCTCGGGTTGAGCAGGTCCGCGACGGTCGCGACGGCGCGTCCGGCGTGCCGGGCGCGGGTGCGCAGGAGGTCCTGGGCACGCAGGTCGCCGGAGCCGGTTCCGGCAGGGCGGGCGGCGGCGATGAGCCGCTCCAGCGGAAGGTGTTCGTCGGCCGCGGCCAGGATGCCCCGCTCCCGGGCCCGCTCCACGAGGACGGCGTCGCTCGCGACCGCCGACAGACAGGCGGCACCGCAGCAGGCACACGGAGTGCCCTCGACGCCGCTCACCGGAAGGTGCTCGATACCGCCCGCCGCCGCACCCGGGCCGCGGTGCACGGACCGGTCGACGACCACGGCGGCGCCGAGGATGTTGCCGAAGAAGATGTACACGAAGTCGTCGGCCTCGCGTCCGGCGCCGAACCACAACTCGGCACGCGCGGCGGCCCGTACGTTCTGGTCGAGCACCACGGGCCCGGGCAGTCGCCCGTCCAGCAGGTCGAGCAGGCGTACGTCGGTCCAGCCGAGCGCGCTGTGCTCGACGACCGTGCCCATCTCGCCGTCGACCCAGCCGCCGAGGCTGATGCCGGTACCGAGGAGGGTGCGGGCGCCGAGCCGGGCGGCGACGAACTCCCGTGCCCCGTCGACGGCTTGCTCGGCGATACGGCGCGGGTCCAGGTCGCCGTCGTGATCGAGGACGTACTGCGAGATCACCGTGCCGTCGAGGGCGACCAGGCCTAGCGTGGTGCGCAGCAGACCGATGTGGACACCGAGGGCGACCGGGCCCCGCGGGGCGATCCGTACGGGGACACGCGGCCGGCCCTGGGTGGCCTCCAGCGGCGCCTGTTCGCTCAGCAGGCCCGCGTCCATGAGGACGGCGGTGAGCTTGGTGACGCTGGGCGCGGACAGTCCCGTACGGCGGACGATGTCCGCGCGGGAGAGCGGCCCGTCGGCGAGCACCGCACGCAGCACTGCCGAGGCGTTGCCGCGGCGCATGCCTTCCGCTCTCATCGTCGCTTCCCCCCCCTGTCAGCAGCCCCCGGTGTGACTTAATTTCAGAAATTAAGTCACACCGGGGGCGCCACGCAACAGCCGACGGGAAGGATCTCGCCAGATGGACACCGGGCCCGTCCGGGCGGCTCACCCCTTCGTGCAGCTGTGCCCGTTCAGGCTGAAGTCGTACGCCGGCGCGTTCTTGCCCTGCCAGGAGGCGAGGAAGCCGAAGGAGAGGTCGCCGTCCGCGGGGACCGACTTGTTGTAGTCGGCGGCGGTGGCGGTGACGCGGGAGCCGCTCTGGGTGAAGCTCGCGTCCCACATCTGGTTCACCTTCTGGCCGTCCTTGAAGGACCAGGCGACGCGCCAGGAGTCGAGGGCCCGGACGCTGGTGACGGTGACGGAGGCCTGGAAGCCGTCGGGCCACTGGTTGACGAGGTCGTACTGGACGCTGCAGAGCGGCGATCCGCTCTCACCCGGGGCCGGATCGTCGCCGCCGGTGGCGGAGGAAGAGGTGCCCTGGGGCTCCGGGTCGGGGTTCTCCGGGTCGGACGACTCGGAGGCGCCTGCGGCACCGGTTTCCGAGGGCTCCGCCGAGCCGGACGGCCGCGCCGTGGCGGACGGGAACGACGAACCGGGGTCCGCCGCCACCGGCTGGCCCTCGCCCGAATCACTGGGCCGCGCGGCGCCGTTGTCCATGTCGGCACCCGGCATCATCGAGACGGCGAGCGCCAGCAGGGAGACGAGGACGGCCGCGACGAGGAGCCCGCCCCGCACGACACGTGCCTTGTGAGCGCCGGGGTTCGGGGGTCCGCCGTCCAGGGAGGCCGGGCGCCCGGCGCCCAGACGCACCTCGACGGCCCGGCGGCGGCGCTCCAGATAGGCGAGGCCGCCCCAGCCGATCACTCCGCCGGCGAGGGCCCCGGGCAGTCCGCCCCCGTGCAGCCGCAGACACGCGGCGGCCTCCGCGCACTGCACGCACCGCGCGAGGTGCCGGGAGAGATCCTCGGGGGTGTCGGCGGCGCTCGACCGGGTGACCGCGTCGAGCAGCCGGGCATAGCTCCGGCACTGCGCGTCCATCGGTGTGTCGAGGTGGTTGCGGTGGCTGCGGTCCCTGAACAGGCCGCGGACCTGGGCGAGTTCGTCGGCCGCGTTGGACGGGTCGAGGCCGAGTCTTCGGGCCACCACGGACAGCGGCAGCGCCTCCACCTCGGCCAGCCACAGCAACTCCGCGTCCGCCGCCTGCAGATCGCGCAGGCCGCGCAGCGCGAGCGGGCGCTGCAGCGGGGGGCCGGTGTAGCGGGCGGCCTTGTCGGAGTTGAGCCACAGGCGCAGGTCGGGGTCGAGCTTGTGGCCCTGCCCCTGGAGCTCCCAGTCCGCCGCGGTCGTGCGTACGGCGGTGAGCAGCAGGGGGATCCTGGGCAGGTGGGCCGGGCGGCGGCCGGCGCCGCGGGCGGGAGCGGAATCCGCGTCGCGGGCCTCGCGCATACCGAGCGAGAATGCCTCCGCGGCCAGCTGGTTGGCCGCGGTGGAGCCGGCCGTGCACAGGTCGGCGTAGGAGAGCACGGCATCCCAGCACTCGGAGAACAGCGCTGCTTCGGCGGCGTCCTGGGGAGTCGGCAGGTCGGGCAAGGGGTCTCCTGCATCGAGAGCGAGGTCAACTCACCTTATTGGCAACGGAGTTGTGGGGAACCTCACGGCAGGGCCCGAGCCTTTCACGCTATCGACACAACTGACAAGCGCACTATTCATTTCCGGTTACCGGGGGTTCGGGCACAGCCACTTCCCGTTGCTCGTACAGGCATACGCAAAGAAGGCCCGGACGGTTCGATCCGGGCCTCTTTGTCGATTCCTCGACCCTTTGCCGACTATCCCGCCGACGGCACCTCGACCGGCTCCTGGGCCGGAAGGCTGTCCATGAACGAGCTGACGGAGAAGACCGCGCGGCCGGGCCCGGGCGGACCGTAACCGGGAGGCGAGGACAGGCCGAAGTCGTCCATCGTCGCGCGGTAGGCCTCGAGAAGGCGGATGTGGTACTCCAGCGGCGCACCCTGCGGGTTGGCCTTGCCGAGCGGGGTCGTCGGCTCGGGGCACCAGGTGGTGAAGCGGGGCGTGATGCCGTGCGACATGAAGAAGCGCAGGCCCTCGGTCGTGGAGGCGATGGCCTCGTCGACCGTCGTGAAGCCGAAGGGCTCGGCCATCTCCACGCCCGCCACGAAGTTGGGGATCACGTTGCGCGCGCCGAAGACCTCCGCCGAGTCGAGGATCCGCTTGTGCCACTCGTCGCGGCCGACGTAACGCTCCTTGCCGGGGCAGTACAGCTCGAACAGCCGGCGGTCCCACACCTCGTAGTTGGGGTGGTAGATCTGCACGCCGTAGTCCTTGAACCGCTGCACGTCGTCGCGCGGCAGCGCCTGCGCGACGACCTTGCCGATCCAGCGTCCGGGGAAGTGCTCCTCGATGGCCTTGGCGTAGAGACCGTAGAAGTCGGCCTCGTCACGGCCCTGCAGCTTCGAGGTGATCGCGCCGCCGGTGAGGGTGTAGGCGGTGGACGCCTTCGCGGTGTCGTACCGGTCGATGATCTCGAGCGCTTCGAGGACCTCGTCGACGTCCTTGACGCCGGTGTAGGGGCGGCCCGCCGCCTTGTGCTGGCGCCAGTTGTGGTTGATGTCGCAGTACTGGCACTCCTCCTTGGCGCCGAAGTACTGGCAGACCCGGAAGACGGTGAGATAGATCAGGTAGCCCCACTGGATCGTCGGGGCCACCTCCATCACGGACTTCCCGTTGGAGAGCTTGTGCCGGTAGTACTCCGGCATCGGCGGCACACCGACGTCGGAGATCCGCTTCCCGTCGAGGTAGAGCCCGAGCACGCCCTCCTCGTCGGCGGCGACCCGGTACGGCGAGGACGGGTTCACGCGCACGGAGACCACGGTCCGCCGCAGGTCGTACGGCCCGCCCGTGAGGATGATCTCCTCCGGCGGCCGCCTCAGCGCGGCCTCGCCGAGCTCGGGCAGGGTGCCGTGGTCGAAGGAGAAGATGAAGTACGACTTCGGCTTGACCTCGCCGGCTGCCTCGTTGGTGGTGTCGCTCAGCGCGGATGGGTCGAAGGCCACACCACCGCGCAGCAGGTCCTCTTTGAAGACGGCTTCCCGTGGAACATGCGGGAATCGCTCCATCAGATCCTCGACCAGTGCGGTGCGGCTGCCCATCCCGTGTCTCCTCCCGGCTCAGGCGTACGACTCCTCACGGTATGCCCTCGCTCCGACATCAACCGTGCCGGGTCCCCCCGCGCCGCGAAATGTGTGCTGGTACGGGGGTTTCCGGAGGCAGCAGCGGATCGGCGACGGGAGCACCCCACACCGAGGCGAGCGGGAGCACACCGGCCCACAGACCCAGCTCCGCGTCGGGCCCGTCCCCGTCGTCGGGCGCACCGGTGCGGATCTTGACCGAGGCCTCTTCGAGGGAGAGGGCGAGGAGGGTCGTGGCGGCGAGTTCCTTGCGGTTCGGGCTTCGGGCGTACGACCACTGCCCGGGCGCCGCGTGCTCGGTGAGGCGGCGCAGACCCTCCAGCCTCTCCTCGGGGTCGGTGACCTTGCGCGCCTCGCCGTGGATCATCGCGCTGCGGTAGTTCACCCCGTGCTCGAAGACGGACCGGGCGAGGACCAGCCCGTCGACGTGCGTGACGGTGACGCATACGGGAGTGCCGCCCGCGAGACTGCGGCTGGCCACCGAGCCGTGCAGATAGAGCTGCCCCTCGTCCCGGCCGTACACCGTGGGCACGACCAGCGGCCGCCCCTCGACCACCACGCCGAGGTGGCACACGAACCCGGCGTCGAGGATCGCGTGCAGATCGGCGCGGTCGAGGCTGCCCTGATCACGGAGGCGGCGGTGGCGGGTGAGGTCGGTCTCGGGGAGCGGGTCGAGCGTCATAGCGGCCGACGCTACCGATATCGCGCACACATGGCTAGATCCCTGCGAATAACAGCACAAGAACTCGGAAATTCAACGAAATCCGCAGTTCAGGCTTCGCGCTCCAGCGCCGCGAGGTCGACCGGGTACGCCACCTGCCCGCCGGACGTCAGCCGCTCCGCCTCCGCTACGACCGCCGCGCCCAGGCGGCCCAGCTCGTTGCCCTGCGAGCCCGCGAGGTGCGGGGTGACGAAGACGTTCGGCAGGTCGAAGAGAGGCGAGTCGGCGGGCAGCGGCTCGGGGTCGGTGACGTCGAGGATCGCGCTGAGGCGCCCGGCGCGCAGTTCGCCGACGAGGGCGTCGTGGTCGACCAGTCCGCCGCGCGCGGTGTTGATCAGGACCGCGCCGTCGGGCATCAGGGCCAGCTCGCGGCCGCCGATCAGATGGTGCGTCTCCGGGGTCTCGGGCGCGTGGATCGTGACGATGTCCGAGGTGCGCAGGAGGTCGTCCAACTCCAGGAGCGGTACGCCGAGTTCGGCCGCCTGCGCCTCGTCGACGTACGGGTCGGTGAGGGCGGGCCGCAGGTCGAGCGGGCGCAGGAGCGCCAGGACGCGGCGGCCGATCCGGGAGGCGCCGATGACGCCGACGCGGCGGCCGTGGTTGCCGATGCCGGGAACGACTCCCCAGCCGGGTGAGACACGCTCGGTGCGCAGGCGCTCGCGACGGACGAACACGTCCTTGCCGGCGAGCAGGATCATGGCGAGGGTGTACTCGGCGACGGGCAGCGCGTTGGCCTCGGCCGCCGAGGAGACGGCGATGCCCCGCTGCCAGATCTCGGGCGTGGCGAAGCCCTTGACCGAGCCGGCCGAGTGGAGCACCGCACGCAGCTTCGGGGCCGCGTCGAGGACGGTGGCGTCGAGGCGGGGGCAGCCCCAGCCGGTGACGAGGATCTCGGTGCGGGCGAGCGTCTCCCTGATCCGCGGGTCGGTGAAGTCCTCGGCGACCAGGGCCGGTTCGATGTCGACGACCTCGCGCAACCGCGCCAGCACCTCCGACGGGAAGACCAGCGGCACGTTCTCGGCGGACATGGCGAACAGTGCCTGGGGGCGCTCGGTCAAGGTGATGGTCCTCCGGTCGGCGACGAGGAGACAGAAGAGACGGGAGAAGGGACAGGAGAGGGGACGGGAGAGGAGACGGGAGAGAAGCGATAGAAACCGCTCTCTACGGTAGGCGTCGGCAGATGAGAGGGTCAACGCAGCACACGCACTCTCCTGGAGGGACACCAAGGATGACGCAGACGGTCACCAACTGGGCGGGCAACATCACCTTCACCACCAAGGAGCTGCACAGCCCGCACTCGCTCGACGCGCTCAGCTCCCTCGTGGCCGGCAGTGCGAAGGTGCGGGTGCTGGGCAGCGGGCACTCCTTCAACGAGATCGCCGAGCCGGGCCCCGACGGGGTGCTGCTGTCGCTGGCCGCGCTGCCGGCCGAGGTCGACGTCGACACGGCGGCCCGTACGGTGCGGGTCGGCGGCGGTGTCCGGTACGCGGAGCTGGCCCGCCGGGTGCACGGGCACGGGCTCGCGCTGCCCAACATGGCGTCCCTGCCGCACATCTCGGTGGCCGGGTCGGTGGCGACCGGCACGCACGGCTCGGGGGTCGGCAACGGGCCGCTCGCCTCCCCCGTGCGCGAGGTGGAGATCATCACCGCGGACGGTTCGACGGTCGTCGTCGGGCGTGGGGACGAGCGGTTCGGCGGTGCCGTCACCTCGCTCGGCGCCCTCGGGGTCGTCACCGCACTCACCCTCGACCTGGAGCCCGCCTTCGAGGTCGAGCAGCATGTCTTCACCGAACTGCCGCTCACGGGGCTCGACTTCGAGACGGTGGCGGCCGCGGCGTACAGCGTCAGCCTGTTCACCGACTGGCGGGAGCCGGGCTTCCGACAGGTGTGGCTCAAGCGTCGCGTGGATCAGCCACTCGGCCAGTTCCCGTGGGCCGCGCCCGCCACCGAGAAGCTGCACCCGGTGCCGGGGATGCCCGCGGAAAACTGCACCGAGCAGTTCGGGGTGCCGGGGCCGTGGCACGAGCGGCTGCCGCACTTCCGGGCCGAGTTCACGCCGAGCAGCGGGTCCGAGCTGCAGTCGGAGTACCTGCTGCCGCGCCGGCATGCCGTCGACGCGCTGCAGGCGGTCGATGCCGTCCGGGAGACGGTCGCCCCCGTACTGCAGACCTGCGAGGTGCGTACGGTCGCCGCCGACGAGCAGTGGCTGAGCCCCGCGTACGGCCGGGACACCGTGGCCCTGCACTTCACCTGGATCGAGGACACGGCGGCGGTGCTGCCGGCGGTGCGGCGGCTGGAGGCGGCACTGGACGCCTTCGACACGCGGCCGCACTGGGGGAAGGTGTTCACGGTGCCGGCCGCGGTGCTCCGTGAGCGGTACCCGCGCCTCGCCGACTTCCGGGCGCTCGCCCGGGAGCTGGACCCGGAGCGTAAATTCGCCAACGCCTTCGTGCAGGCAGTCCTCGCCGACTGACTTTATAAAGCCCCTTTCCTAACCCCTTGTCGAAAGTCCCCCGCAGCCCATAGCCTTGCGCCGCGCCGGTGCCGATGCCGTCCCGGCCTGAGCTGAGCCGAAGGGATGGGGTCGGCCCCTGATGAAGCGCACATCACGTGACATCCGCACCACGAACCGCTACCAGGTGCTGCGCCAGATCATCGCCGAGTCGCCCACCTCCCGGCAGGAGCTGGCGGCGGCCACCGGGCTGAGCCTGGCCACGGTCGCCACGCTCGTCGGTGAGCTGCTCGACCTCCGCATGATCACGGAGGTCGGGTTCGAGGACTCGGCGGGAGGCCGCCCGCGGGGTCTCGTGGCCGTCAACGCGTCGGGAGGCGCGTTGATCGGCGTCGACATCGCAGAGACGTACGTCCATGTCGAGCTGTTCGATCTCGCGCTGAACGTCCTGGCCCGCGCCGAGGAGGACGTCCGCCCCGGCGAGAGCCTCCCCGAGCAGGTGGTCGGCCATGTCGCCGCCGCCGTCGGCTCGGTGGTCGCGCAGGCCGGGATCGAGGGCGCCCGGGTGCTCGGCGTCGGCGTGAGCGTGCCGGGCCAGGTGGACCGCGCGACCGGCATCTCGGAGTACGCGCCCAACTGGGACTGGCACGACGTGCCCCTGCTCGACCTGCTCACCGAGCACATCGCCTACCCCCTCTACCTGGACAACCCGCTGCGCGCCGGTGCGGTGGCCGAGCTGTGGTTCGGGGCCGCGCGCGGGCGCGGGAACGCCGTGGTGGTCAACCTCGGCACCGGCGTGGGCGCCGGCCTGATCCTGGGCGGCGGGCTGCACCGGGGCGTGAGCAACAGCGCCGGCGAGTGGGGCCACACCACGATCGTCCTGGACGGCCGGCTGTGCCGCTGCGGCAACCACGGCTGTGTGGAGACGTACGTCGGCGCGCCCGGCATCATGCTGAACCTGCGCGAGCTCAGCCCCGGCAGCACGCTGCTGCACCCGGAGGACCAGACCGCCACCATCGACGCGCTGTCCCGGGGGATGCTCGAGCAGGACCCGGTGGCGCTCAAGGTGGTCCGCGACACCGCCCGCTATCTGGGTGCCGGCATCGCCTCCCTGGTCAACATCTTCAACCCCGAAGTGGTCGTGCTCAGCAGCTGGGTCGCGGCCACCCTCGGCGAGCCGCTGGTCGCCGAGGTGCGCGAGGCCGTCGCCCGGCACGCGCTGCCGCGGCCGATGGCCGCCACCGAGATCGTCCTCTCCCCGATCCCCACCGACCCGGCCTGCCTGGGTGCGGCGACGTTCGCGCTCGAAGGGGCGCTGCAGTCGGTCGGACAGAGGAACGGAAAGAAACGCACCACCCCCGCAAGGAGCCGTACCGCACCACCTTCATGACGACGGAAGGGATGCACATGACTCAGCCCCACCCCAGAAGATCGGTCCTCCTGACAGCAGCAGCCGCACTCGCTGTCGCCGGACCCCTGATATCCGCACCGCCCACCTCGGCCGCGACCCCCACGGCGGCCGAAGTCTCCCCGTACGCCGCCCAGACCATCGACAACATCGGTGCCTCGGGCGCCTGGTGGGTCAACGACCTCAAGAACTTCGACCCGAAGGTCCAGGCGAAGGTCGCGAAGCTGCTGTTCTCCGCCGACGGTCTGGACCTCAGCAACTACCGCTACAACATCGGCGGTGGCGGCACGGGCGTGACCTACGCGCCGCGCGCTCCCGAGGACTTCCTGAACGACGACGGGACGTACGACTGGAGCAAGGACAAGGCCGGCCGCACGTTCCTCTACTACGCCGCCAAGTACGGCGTCGAGGACCTGGTCGCCTTCGTCAACAGCGCGCCCGCCCAGTGGAAGACGAACGACAAGAGCTGCGGCGGCTATCTGAAGACGGAGAACGAGCAGGACTTCGCGAAGTACGTCGCGGACGTCACCGACCACTTCGCGAAGCAGGGCGTGAAGTTCGACTACATCAGCCCCTTCAACGAGCCGACCAACAGCTTCGACAGCTGCGGCCAGGAGGGCATGCTGGTCCCGGTCGACCAACGCGACGACATCGTGCGGGCGTTGGGGGCAGAGCAGGACGCGCGGCACCAGAGGACGAGCATCATCGCCGACGAGTCGAGCAGCACGGTCGGCTTCAACACCGAGCTCCCTCAGTGGATTTCGCAGCCGGACACGGCACAGTACGTCTCCAAGCTCGCCCACCACACGTACAACAACCCGGGTGACGACCAGCGGGCGAAGATCTACGAGACCTCGAAGTCGGTCGGCAAGCAGTCCTGGTCGACGGAGATCTGCTGCTTCGGTAAGGGCGGCACGGGCTGGGCGCAGGAGTACGACCCCACCATCGACGGCGGTCTGAACCTGTCCCGGATCATCTACAAGGACTTCGCGACCGCGCACGACTCGGCGTTCCAGTGGTGGGTCGCCCTGTCGGAGATGATCGGCTCCGACCCGCTCGCGAAGAACGACGAGGGCTGGAACGACGGGCTCATCTACTACGACCCGAACTACGCCACCAACGGCAACCAGACCCTGTACTACACCAAGCGGTACTACGCGCTCGGCCAGTACAGCAAGTTCGTCAAGCCGGGCTCGGTCGCGCACAACGTGACGGACGCGCCGGACGGCGTCGAGGTGTCGTCGTACGACAAGGACGGCAAGTGGGTGGTCGTGGTCAACAACCACAACACCACCGACACGGCACTGAATTTGCACTTCAACAGCAAGACGCCGGTGCGGGCGAGCAAGGCGGTGCGCACCTCGGCCACGGAGGAGTGGGCGAACGTCGCCAAGCCCTCGGTGAGCGGCGGCACGGCGTCCGCGACGCTGCCGGCCCGCTCCATCACGACGTACGTCTTCGACCAGAAGGGGCACGGCAGTTCGGCCGTCACGGGCGCCCTGCAGGGCAAGCAGTCCGGCAAGTGCCTGACGGCGGACACCTCGGGCGCGGCGATCAACACGTGCACCGGCGAGGACGTCCAGTCCTGGTCGTACGACCGCAAGGGCGCCCTGAAGGGTGCCGGCGGCTATCTGACGGCCGGGAGTTCGGGGCTGGCGACATCCGCCGAGTTCACCGGTGACGCGACCCAACGCTGGCTGCTGAACTCCAACGGCCAGATCGTCAGCGAGGCGTCCGGGCAGTGCCTGGACGTCGGCGGGCAGGCTACGACCGACGGCAGCAAGGTCGGTCTGTGGACCTGTAACGGCGGGACCAACCAGGCGTGGTTCCGGCAGTGACGCGTAGCACCTGAAAGTGGGTTGCGGGCCGCTGGTGCGGCGGCCCGCAACCCGTGACGTCCGGTATCCCGAACGCTCCACAACGCTTCGAACAGACTTCGTCCAACCCCTTGCCGAAGCCTTAGCCGAAGGTTAACGTCCCGCACCGCAACCCCATTTGAGCCAACTGGCGCTGAGCCGCAGAGCCACAGGCGCAGAGCCGCAGCCGTACTCGAGACAAGGACGTCAGCATGTCGGCAATGAGCAACAACAACTGGGACCGCCGTACCGTGATGCGGGCCGCGATGGGCCTGGCCGCCGCCGGCGGACTCGCCGCGTGCGGCGGAAACACCGGCCGCAGCAGTTCCGGGGACAGCCTCACGCAGTACTTCCACGCGTACGGCGAGGCGGGCACCGAGCAGGCCATCAAGAAGTACGCGAAGGCCTACAAGGGCGCCAACGTCACCACGCAGTGGATCACCGGCAGCAACTTCGAGAACAAGCTGTTCCCTGCCCTGCTCACCAAGAACGCGCCCGACGTCTTCGAGTTCCACCCGCAGCTCCAGATGGTGACGAGCGGTCAGGTGGCGGACCTGAGCGACCTCATCGACCCGGTCAAGGACGACTTCAACCCGGCCGACATCGCCTCGCACACGGTCGACGGGAAGATATACGGCATCCGGATGATCGACGACCCGCAGTTCTTCTACTACCGGCCCTCGCTGTTCGAGAAGGCCAAGGTCGAGGTCCCGGAGACCCTGGAAGACCTGATCGAGGCCATCAACAAGCTCACCACCGACAAGGTCAAGGGCGCCTTCCTCGGCAACGACATCACCCCCGTCCAGAGCCCGCTGATCTGGTCGGCCGGCGCGGACACCCTCAACGCGAAGAACGAGATCGCCTACCACACGGACGCCGTGGCCGACGGTCTGAGCCAGCTGCGCAAGCTGTTCACCAGCGGCAACCTGCTCCTGGACGCCCCCGCCGACTGGTGGGACCCCTCCGCCTTCACGCAGGGCCTGACCGCGATCCAGTGGTGCGGCATGTGGGCGATGCCCGTGATCCAGAAGGCGCTCGGCGACGACGTCGGCATCTTCCCGTTCCCGAAGGTCGGCGACGCCGGCAAGCCCTCGGTCGTCAACGGCGGCTGGTCGATGTTCGTCAACGCCAAGAGCAAGAACCTCGACGCGGCCAAGGAATACGTCAAGTGGCTGTGGATCGACCAGAAGGAGTACCAGGAGGACTGGGCGCTGTCCTACGGCTTCCACATCCCGCCGCGCACCTCGATCGCCGAGTCCGCCACCAAGCTGAAGTCGGGTCTGCCGGCCGAGGGCGTCAAGCTCTTCACCGACTACGGGCACTTCGACAACATCGGCTGGACCCAGGCCATGATCGCCGCGGTGAACGACGTGATCGCCAACTCCGTGCGCAAGAACGGCAGCCCGGAGGCCGCGCTCGACGCCTGCGACAAGAAGGTCAACGCAGAGCTCAAGAAGCTCTTCGGATAGGCCGGCGGACGGACCACACCATGTCGACCACCACCAAGATCGACCTCGCGACCTCCGCCTCGGCGGGGCCTGAGAAGGCCCGGCCGCGGCGGAGTCTGCGGGCCAACGCCACCCTCAACTTCTGGCTCTTCACCGGGCCCTTCCTCATCGGCCTGGTGATCTTCGTCTTCGTGCCGATGGGCTGGAGCATCTACCTCAGCTTCTTCGAGGCACGCTTCACCGTCTCGCCGAGCACGTTCATCGGCTTCGACAACTACCGGGCGATCCTGGACAACCCGGACTTCACCGGCTCCCTGGTCACCTTCACCGTCTTCGCCGCGTTCATCGTGCCCACCACCTGGGGGCTCTCGCTGGGCCTGGCGCTGCTGGTGAACAGGCTGCGTTTCATGAAGGCGTTCTTCCGGTCGGTGTTCTTCCTGCCGACCGCCGTCTCGTACGTCGCCGCGGCGCTGATCTGGAAGATGTCCATCTTCAACGGCGTCCGCTTCGGCATGGCGAACACGATCGTCGGCTGGTTCGGCGTCGACAACGTCGCCTGGCTGGCCAACCCCGACCCGCCCTGGTACTGGCTGGTCATCGTCACGCTGCGGCTGTGGCTGCAGGCCGGCTTCTACATGATCCTGTTCCTGGCGGCGCTGCAGAACATCCCGGCGGAGCTGTACGAGGCCGCAGCCATCGACGGCGCCAAGCCGGGCTGGCAGACCTTCTGGTACATCACGCTGCCCCAGCTGCGGGCCACCTCCACCGCGGTGATCCTGCTGCTGTTGATCGCCGCCTACCAGGCCTTCGACGAGTTCTGGAACCTGCTCAGCAGGGCGACCTGGGGCCAGCCACCCCTCGTCGAGCTGTACAAGACGGCCCTCGGCGAGAGCCAGGACTACGGTCAGGGCAGCGCGGGCGCCGTCATCCTGACCCTGCTCATCCTTGTGATCACGCTCTTCCAGGGCAAGATCATGGGCTTCGGAAGGGGTGAGGAGTCCAAGTGACCACCACCGCACCTGAGGTCAGGAAGACCCCCGGCAAGAAGCGCGGGGGCAAGGTCATCGGCAACACCGGCCTGTACGTCGCCACCGGTATCGCCGCCCTGCTGTTCCTGATCCCGTTCTATCTGATCATCCGCAACGCCCTGATGACGGACCCGGAGATCACGGGCGAGAACTGGAAGTGGTTCCCCACCGACATCCAGTGGGGCAACTTCACCGAGCCGTTCAACGACGACACCGTCGACTTCGGCCGGGCCCTGTGGAACTCCTGGGTCGTCGCCATCCTGCACACGACCGGCATCCTGCTGATCTGCTCGCTCGCCGGGTACGGCCTCGCCCGCATCCCGTACAAGCACGCCAACAAGATCTTCTACATGGTCCTGGTGACCCTGATGATCCCGACGGCCGTCACCTTCGTGCCGAGCTTCGTGCTGGTGTCGTCGCTGGGCTGGGTGGACACCTACCGCGGTCTGATCATTCCGGCCCTCTTCAGTGGTTTCACCTGCTTCCTGTTCCGGCAGTACTTCCTGGGGTTCCCCAAGGAGCTGGAGGAGGCGGCGCGCGTGGACGGACTCTCGTACTGGGGGGCGTACTGGCGGGTCGTCGTGCCCAACTCGCTGAACTTCTTCGCGGCCATGGCCACGATCACGTTCATCAGCGGCTGGAACTCCTTCCTGTGGCCCCTGGTCATCGGCCAGGACCCGAGCTCCTGGACAATTCAGGTCGCGCTGTCCTCGTACATGACCAACCAGACCGTGAACTACCACCTGATCTTCATGGCCACCGCCATTTCCATCCTTCCCTTGTTGTTCGTGTTCCTCTTCCTCCAGCGCTGGCTGGTGCAGGGGATCGCGCAGACCGGCATCAAGGGCTGACACCTTCTTTCGAATACCTGGAGACCGATGTCTTTCCGCACCACCGCCTTCGACTACGTCGAGGACGTCTCGCCGGGCAGCGGGGCCCTCCCGCCCCGTGCCTGGTACCCGTCCTCGGACGCGAAGGCGCTGTCCCTCAACGGCAGCTGGCGCTTCCGTCTGTCCGCGACCGTCGACGCCGAGGACGACTCGTTCGCCGAGGAGGGCTACGACGCAGGGGGCTGGGCCGAGGTCTCGGTCCCCGGCCACTGGGTCCTCCAGGGCGACGGGGCCTTCGGCCTGCCGATCTACACCAACCACCTCTACCCGTTCCCGGTGGACCCGCCGCACGTGCCGACGGAGAATCCGACCGGCGACCACCTGCGGGTCTTCGACCTGCCGGCGGACTGGCCTTCGTTGTCCGAGGGGGGCGCCGTCATCCGTTTCGACGGCGTCGAGTCCTGCGCCCGCGTCTGGCTGAACGGCACGGACATCGGCGAGTTCAAGGGCTCCCGGGCCCCGCACGAGTTCGCGGTCGGGCACCTGCTGAAGCCGACGGGCAACGTGCTCGCGGTCCGCGTGCACCAGTGGTCGGCCGGCTCCTATCTGGAGGACCAGGACCAGTGGTGGCTGCCCGGCATCTTCCGTGACGTCACCCTGCTGCACCGCCCGGCGGGCAGCGTGCTCGACTTCTTCGTGCACGCCTCCTACGACCACGTCACGGGCGAGGGCACCCTGCGCGTCGACTCCGACGTCGACGGCCGGGTGACGGTGCCCGCACTGGACATCGATGTCGCCACGGGCGAGTCGGTGACGGTCCCGGTCCTGCCGTGGACGGCTGAGAGCCCTCAGCTGTACGACGGCGTGCTGACCACCGAGGGCGAGCTGGTGCCGCTGCGCATCGGCTTCCGTACGGTCGTGCTCGAGGACGGCCTGATCAAGGTCAACGGCAAGGCGGTCCTCTTCAAGGGCGTCAACCGCCACGAGTGGCACCCTACGATGGGCCGCGCCCTCGACCTGGAGACCATGCGCGAGGACGTGCTGCTGATGAAGCGGCACAACATCAACGCCGTGCGCACCTCGCACTACCCGCCGCACCCGGCCTTCCTGGACCTGTGCGACGAGTACGGCCTGTGGGTCATCGACGAGTGCGACCTGGAGACCCACGGCTTCACCGAGCAGGCCTGGCGCGACAACCCGGTCGACGACGACCGCTGGACCCCGGCCCTCCTGGACCGTGCCGCCCGCATGGTCGAGCGTGACAAGAACCACCCGTCGATCGTCTTCTGGTCGCTGGGCAACGAGGCCGGCACCGGCCGCGGTCTGACCGCGATGGCCGAGTGGATCCACGGCCGCGACTCCTCCCGCCTCGTGCACTACGAGGGCGACTGGAACTGCCGCGACACGGACGTGTACTCGCGGATGTACGCCAACCACGCCGAGGTCGAGCAGATCGGGCAGCGGCTCGACGGCGGCACCCTGGGGCGCCGCGAACTCCCCTTCATCCAGTGCGAGTACGGCCACGCCATGGGCAACGGCCCCGGCGGCATCGCCGACTACCAGGAGCTCTTCGAGAAGTACGACCGGCTCCAGGGCGGCTTCATCTGGGAGTGGATCGACCACGGCGTCAAGCACCCCGAGCTGGGCTACGCCTACGGCGGCGACTTCGGCGAGGAGCTGCACGACGGCAACTTCGTCTGCGACGGGCTGATCTTCCCGGACCGCACCCCCTCCCCCGGGCTCCTCGAGTACAAGAAGGTCATCGAGCCGATCCGGATCGAGGGCGACGGCACCGACGGCACCGTACGGGTCACGAACAAGCACGACTTCGCCGACCTGTCGGCGCTCGTCTTCGAGTGGTCGTACCAGGTGGACGGCGAGACGGTCGAGGCGGGCACGCTGTCGGTGCCTTCTTTGAAGGCCGGCGAGTCGGCCGACGTGAAACTGCCGGAGCCTCCGTCGGACGCGCACGGCTCCTCGGAGTCCCAGTGGACGGTACGGGCCCTGCTGGCGTCCGACACCCCGTGGGCGCCGAAGGACCATGTCGTCGCGTGGGGGCAATTCCCCGCTGTCGTACGGCCGTTGCCCTCCGTCTCCCCGACCGACCGGCCCGTGCTCGGCGAGCGGCTGATCACCCTCGGCCCGGCCTCCTTCGACGCCCGCACCGGTGCGCTGAAGACGGTCGGCGCGGTCTCCGTCGAGGGTCTGCGCCTGGACGTGTGGCGGGCGACGACCGACAACGACGAGGGCACGGAGTGGCAGTCGGGCACGCAGTACAGCGCGCTGTGGCGCACGCTGGGCCTGCACCGTATGCAACACCGTCTGGACGCCGTTGAGTTGGGCGAGGACGCACTGACGGTGCGCACCCGGGTGGCGCCCGCCGCCCGTGAGGTGGGCCTGAGCACGGTCTACCGCTGGACCTCGGACGGCGACCGGCTGCGGCTGACCGTGTCCGTGGGCCCGGACGGCGAGTGGACGCTGCCGCTGCCCCGGCTGGGCATCCGGCTCGCACTCGCCGAGGCGGACCAGGTGAAGTGGTTCGGCGGCGGTCCCGGCGAGGGGTACCCCGACACCAAGTCGGCCTCGATGGCCGGCCGTTGGCACTCGACCGTGGACGGCCTGCAGACCCCGTACCTCCGTCCGCAGGAGAACGGCGCCCGTGCCGACGTCCGCTGGGTGGAGCTCGGCGGGCTGCGCATCGAGGGCGACCCGGAGTTCTTCTTCAGCGCCCGCCGCTGGACGACCGAGCAGCTGGACGCGGCCTCTCACCTCACCGACCTCGCGGCCGGCGACAAGGTGTGGGTCAACCTCGACAACGGCCTGCACGGCATCGGCTCGCAGTCCTGCGGTCCGGGCCCGCTGCCTCAGTACCACCTGCGCGCCGAGCCGACGGAGTTCTCGTTCGTGTTCTCGGCGATCGATTAGTCCAATCCACTGATCAATTAATCCATTGACCGATTGATCGACATTCTGCGACGGTGATGACATGCCCGCGGCCGGTCGGCGCTCCTGCCCGACCGGCCGCAACTTGTTTGACGTACAAGGGAGTTGATGTGGCTTGGATGCCGGCATCGAGGTCCGCGGCCTGTCCCGTACCTTCCACACCACCGTCCGCCGCCCGGGCTTCACCGGCGCGCTGCGGTCCCTGGTCAACCCGGAGCGGGTCGCCAAGCACGCCGTCTCCGACGTCAGCTTCGACGTCTCCCCCGGCGAACTCCTCGCCCTGCTCGGCCCGAACGGCGCCGGCAAGTCCACCACCATCAAGATCCTCACCGGCATCCTCACGCCCACCTCGGGCGAGGCCCGCGTCGCGGGTGTCGTGCCGTACGAGGAGCGCGAGCGCAACGCCCGTAACATCGGCGCGGTGTTCGGGCAGCGCACCCAGCTGTGGTGGGACCTGCCGGTGCGCGAGTCGTTCGCGATCCTCAGGGACATCTACGAGGTACCGAAGGCCGAACACGCCGCCCGGCTCAAGGAGTTCGACGACCTCCTGGACCTGTCGTCCTTCTGGGACACCCGGGTCCGTCATCTCTCCCTCGGCCAGCGGGTGCGCTCCGACCTCGCGGCCGCCCTGCTGCACGACCCACCGGTGGTGTTCCTCGACGAGCCGACCATCGGCATGGACGTGGTGGTCAAGGAGCAGGTGCGGGAGTTCCTGAGGTACCAGGTCGAGGAGCGCGGCCGTACGGTCCTGCTCACCACCCACGACATGACCGAGGTCGAGCGCCTCTCCGAACGCGTGGTCCTCATCAACCACGGCCGGCTCGTCCTCGACGGCAGCCTCGACGAGATCCGCCGCACGTTCGGCTCGACCTGGCAGGTCCGCGCGACGCTCGCCGACGCGCACACGGACGTCGCGGGGCTGCCGGGCATCGCGGTGCTGCGGCACGACGGCCCGCAGGTCGTCTTCGGCCCCGACGGCCCCGACGCACCCACCGTCCACCAGGCGCTGAAGGCGGTCATCGAGCGGTACGAGGTGACGGGCATCGCCATCGACGAGGCCGACCTCGAGGACGTGATGCGGGCCGCGTACGTCCACGCCGAGGCGATCTGACATGGCCGTTCTGCACGCGTGGCGCACCGCCCGCGTCACCCCCCTCGGGGAGCTGCACACCCCGCCCCGGATGACCGCCGTCCTGCTCCGGCTGACGGTGCAGGTGATCCTGGTCGCGTCCCTGTGGCACGGCCTGTACTCCCACACCGGCACGACCGCGGGACTCGACGTCGACCAGGCGGTGACGTACGCCGTGCTGGCCGTACTCGCCTCCCGGTTGCGGGAGTTGGACCAGTTCTCGGGCCGGGACACCGTGATCCAGCACATGCACTTCGGCACGATCGTCTACTGGTACCTGCGCCCGCTGCCGCCCCAGCGCTATCACGCGCTGCGCGCCCTCGGCGAGCAGCTGTACGGGTTCGCCTGGGCGCTCGGCGGATATGTGGTCTGCCTTGCGGCCGGGGTCGTCGAACCGCCCAAGTCGGCGGCGGTGGCAGGGGTGTTCGCGCTCAGTCTGGTGCTCGGTCAGCTGGTGCTGTACTTCGTGATGCTCGTCCTGGACCAGTTGTGCTTCTGGACCGTGCGCAACAACGCGGCGATGCTCATCCTGATCTTCGCGCAGAACCTGCTGTCCGGGGTGTACGCGCCTCTGTGGTTCTTCCCGGACTGGTTCGTGACGATGAGTCAGTTCCTGCCCTTCCAGGCGACGTTGAGCGTGCCGCTGTCGCTCTACATCGGCCGTATCCCGCTGTCGGACGCGGCCGGGCAGCTGGCGATCCAGGCCGTCTGGGTCGTACTGCTCTTCCTGTTCACCCGTTTCCTGTGGCGGCGGGCCGCCCGCCGTGTCATGTCCCAAGGAGGCTGATGCCTATGAATGCCGTCCGGATCGCCTGGCGCGTGACGCGTCTCAACTTCCGTGCCCAGCTGGAGTACCGCACCGAGTTCCTGCTGATGATCGCGATCGGCGCGATCTGGCAGGTGTCCGTGATCGTGTTCGCGACGGTGCTGCTCACCCGGTTCACCGGGATGGGCGGCTGGGACAGCTCGGAGGTGCTGCTGATCCCGGCGACGCGGATGCTCGCGCACGGGTTGTTCGTGCTGGTGCTGGGGCGGGTGCACCTCGTCGGCCGGCAGATCCAGGAAGGGAAGATCGACACCTATCTGCTGCGCCCCATGCCGGTGCACCGGCAGGTCCAGCTCGCCTTCTTCCCCACGAACGCGATCGGGGACCTGACGGTCGCGGTGGGTCTGATGGCGGGCGCGCTCAGCCGCAGCAACCTGGACTGGACGCCCGGCCGGATCTCGTATCTGATCGCCGCGATCCTCGGCGGGATGCTCCTGGAGGCGGCCCTGTTCACGGGGGTGGCCTCCGCCTGCCTGCGCTTCCCGGCCGCCGACTACTGGGGCCGCTGGCTGGAGGAACTGCTCGGCACGTTCGGCAGCTACCCGCTGAACGTCCTGCCGAAGGCGGTGGGCGGCTTCCTGACGTACGGTCTTCCGCTCGCGTTCGTCGCGTACTTCCCGGCCGCGATCCTCACCGGCCACGGCCACGACACCGGCGTCCCGTACTGGCTGGCGGCGCTCTCGCCCCTGCTGGGCGTGCTCGCGTACCTCGGCGCGCGGCTGCTGTGGCGGTGGAGCCTGCGCCACTACACGGGCGTGAACGGATGACGACCGCCACCGCCTCCCGTGACGGCCTACGGCCCCGCCTCGCGGTCTCCCTGGTGTTCGTCGTCCTGGGTGGCACGCAGGGCGGCTGGATGGCCCGGATCCCCGCGATCCGGGACCAGGTCGGCGTGGACACCGCGCAGTGGGGGCTGCTGAGCAGTTCGTCCGCCGCCGGTGACCTCGTCGCGATCGTAATGATCACGGTCCTGATCGGCCGGGTGAGCACTCGGCTGCTGAGCCTCGCGGCCGCCGCCCTGGTACTGCTCAACGCACCGGTGCTGGCGGGCGCGTCGGCAGTGCCCGCACTCGTCCTGGGCCTGACGGTGTGGGGGCTGTCGGCGACGTTCCTGGCCACGCCCGTCAACGCACTGGCCGTCGCAGTGGAGCGCCACCAGGACCGCCCGCTGATGTCGGGCTTCCACGCCTCCTACAGCTGCGGAGTGCTGGCGGGCGGCGCCCTCGGCACCCTCGCGGCGGCCACCGGGATCTCGCCGGGCGTCCAGATGGCGATCAGCAGTGGCGTCCTCGGGGCGCTGCTGCTGGCGTGGTCCCGCTGGCTCCCGGAGGAGTCGGTCGCCGTGGGCAAGGAGCAACGGCGGCCGCTGAAGCAGCGGTTCACGCCTCAGCTGGTGCTGCTCGCCGCCATCGCGTTCCTGGCCTCCTTCGCCGAGGGTGCGGCCTCGCAGTGGAGTTCGGTGTACACGGCCGACTACCTCGACGAGGGCGCGGCGCTCGGGGCGGCGACGTACACCTGCTTCTCCGTCGCGATCCTCGTCGCCCGGCTGCTGGGCGACCGGTTCGTGGCCCGCCTCGGCCGCCGGTTGTTCGTCCAACTCTCCCTGCTCACGGTCGCGTTGGGCGTGACGGTGGTCGTCGCCAGGCCTGCTCTCCCGCTGGCATTAGTCGGCTTCACGGTCGTGGGACTCGGCATCGCCTGTGTGCTCCCGGCGGCGATCGCCCTGGCCGGCCGGCAACCCGGGGTACCGGCCGGCGAGGGCGTCTCGGTCATCACCATCGGCCAGTGGCCGGGCTTCCTGCTGGCGGGCCCTGCCGTGGGACTGCTGGCCGGCACGACCAGCCTCCGCCCGGCCCTGGGGGCGCTGATCGTGTCGTCCCTCGCCGCCGCACTGCTGGCGCGGTGGATCGTGATCCCTAAGGACAGCTGAGCCGCGTGTCCCCGGTGTCGGTCGTGCAGGTGTCCGTGCCGAAGCCGCCGTTGGCGGTGTCGTTTCCGGAGACGTTGTCGACGGTGTTCAGCCGGTCGTTGCCGTAGTTGCCGATGAGGTTGTCGTTGCCGGGGCCGCCGTTCAGGGTGTCGTCGTTGAAGCCGCCGTCCACGCGGTCGTTGCCGTGGTTGCCGTACGCGGTGTCGGTGCCGTAGCTCGCGTTGATCGTGTCGTCGCCGCCGAGGCCGCAGATCACGTCGGTGCCGTAGGTGCCGGTGATCGTGTCGTTGCCGCTGGTGCCGATCCTGGTGCAGCCGCGGGAGTTGTTGACGGTGGTGGTGACCGTCGCGCTGTTGTTGGCGGGGGTCGGGTCGGTCTGGGTGGCGGTGACCGAGGCCCGCTCGGTGAGGGTGCCGGTGGCCCTGGGTTCGGCGACGACGGTCACGGTGGCCTTCGCGCCGGGGGCGAGGGTGCCGAGGGCGCAGGAGACGGCGGTCGTGCAGGTGCCCTGGGAGGGGGTCGCCGAGATGACGGTGCCGGCGGGTCCGGTGAAGGTGTCGGTGAGGGAGACGCCGGTGGCCGTGGCGGTGGTGCTGTTGTTGGTGACCGTCACGGTGTAGGTGGCCCGGTCGCCGATGCTGACGGTGCCCGTGCCGGTCTTGGTGACGGACAGGTCGACGCCGGTGGGCGGCGGGGGCGGCGGGGTACCGGTGCCGCCGAGGTAGCGGGCCAGGGCGCGGTCGTCGCCGTTGTTGCCGTACGCGACGATCCTGCCGTCGGGCTGCACAGCGACGGCGTGTGCCTCGTCGAAGAAGCCGAAGCCCATGTCGGTGGTCGTCCTGCCGCCGGTGCCGAAACCGGTGTCCAGGCTGCCGCCGGTGGTGTAGCGGACCAGGGCGAAGTCGGTGTTGGCCTGGCCCACGGCGACGATCCTGCCGTCGGACTGCAGAGCGAGGTCGAACGCGCCGTCCGCGCCGCCGTTGAAGTCGGTGGTCACGATGCCGTCGGTGTCGAAGGCGGGGTCGAGGGTTCCGCTGCTGGTGTACCGGGCGAGCGCGAAGTCGTAGGCGCTGTACCCGGCCGCGACGATCCTGCCGTCGGACTGCACGGCCACGCCGCGTGCCGAGTCGTCGCCGGCAAAGCCGGGCGCGGAGCTCAGGACGGTCGTGACCGTGCCGCCCGTGCCGAAGGTGCTGTCGAGACTGCCGTCGGTGGTGTAGCGGGCCAGCGCGAAGTCGTTGGGGCCCGAGGGACCGCCCGTGTCGCCGGCCACGACGATCCTGCCGTCCGGCTGGAGCGCGAGGTCGTAGCCGGAGCCGCCGCCGGCGAAGGGGGTGAGGACGTACCCGTCGGTGCCGAACCCGGTGTCCGGGCTGCCGTCGGGGTTGTACCGCGCCACCGCGAACCGGAGGTCGCCCAGACCGGCGGCACCCTGTCCGGCGGCGACGATCTTGCCGTCGGGCTGTACGGCGATCGCTCGGGCGACGCCTCCGGAGCCGTCGAGACCGAAGCCGGTGAGGACGCGTCCGCCGGTCCCGAAGCCGGTGTCCAGGCTGCCGTCGGCGTTGTAGCGGGCGACCGTGAACGAGCAGCAGCCGCCCTCCGACTCGCCGGACTCCCCCGCCACGAGGACCTTGCCGTCCGACTGGAGCGCCACGCCGTGCGCCCGGTCCTCACCGCCCGCGAAGTCGGTGACCGTCTCCCCGCCCGATCCGAAGGACGTGTCGACGCTGCCGTCGGCGTTGTGCCGCATCACCGAGAAGTCGGAGGACAGGTACTCGGCCTCCCGGTTGGTGCCGACGGTGACGATCCGGCCGTCGGCCTGGAGGGCGAGGTCCTGCCCCTCCTCCCAGTAGCCGCGGTCGACGGTGACCTTTCCGCCGGTCCCGAATGTGGTGTCCAGGTCACCGGGCGCCGCGAACGCGCCGTTCGGCACAGCGATGGTGAGCGCCAGCGCCGCCGCAAGGGCGAGGGCGGGGCTCAGGAATCCCCGTAGGGAAGGGAGGGTGGGCATGCGTCCAGCTTCCGGACGTCCGTACGACGCCTCGGCGCGACTGGCATGCGGTGGGCCCACTGGGCCGCAGAGTTCCACCCTCCGGGGTGACCGCACCGACAATCGGCCCGCCGCGTACGGGGGTGGGGTCAGGACCGCCGTATCGGTGTGAACAGCGCGGCCACCGCGATCAGTACGCAGCACACACCCGCCACCAGGCCGACCGGGGCCGTGCCCTGATGCTCCGCCGCCCAGGTGAGGACAGCCGCGCCGATCGGGGCCGCGGAGTAGTGGAGGGTCCAGAAGGCTGAGGTGACCCGGCCCAGGAGCGGTTCCGGGGTGATCTCCTGGCGCAGGGACATGGAGCAGGTGCCCGCCACGGCGACACAGGCGAGGAAGGCCGCACTCAGGGCGGCGACGACGGGTACGTCCCGCGCCCAGCCCATCCCGGCGAAGGCGAGGCCGCACACCGCGACCGAGCCGGTCCAGGTCGCGCCGAAGCCGAGCCGGCGGCGGACGCGGGCCACCAGCAGGGCGCCGGTGATGGTGCCGAGCGCACCGATGGCCATGACGGTACCGACCGTGTCGTCGTCGTGGCCGAGGTCGTGCTTGAGGTGGTAGATGAGCAGGTCGGTCAGGCCGAAGGTGAGGAAGCTGAAGACGAACAGCAGGGCGGTGAGCGAGCGGAGTACGGGGTGGCTGCGGAGGAACGCCGCTCCGGTGCGCAGGTCCCGCCACAGACCGGTGCGTTCACCCTTCTCGGCGGGGCGTGCCCGGAACCGTACGAAGACCGTGCACAGGGCCGACACGCCGAAGCTGGCCGCGTCCACGCCGACGGCGGTCGCCGGGCCGGTCAGGGCGGCCACCAACCCCGCGCACAGCGGGCCCAGTACACCCGCGGCCGCGGCGGTGGCGTTCAACCGCCCGTTGGCCTCCGTCAGTTGGCCGGTTCCGACCAGACTCCGCACGACGGTGACGTAGCCGACGGCGAACAGCGTGCCGAAGGCCTCGCACACCGGCAGGACCGCGTACAGCAGCCAGACCTGCGGTCCGAACAGCCACACCAGCGGGATCACGCCGTACAGCACCATCCGCACGAGGTCGCAGCCGATGAGCAGGCGGCGCCGGTCGACCCGGTCCACCACCACCCCGGCGAACACCGCCGCCACGACCGCGGCCGCCCCGCCTACGGCTGTCAGCAGACCCATGCTCGCGAGAGAACCCGTGGCCTCAAGTACCAGCAGGGGCAGGGCGATCAGGGCGAAGGAGTCACCGAGCACGGAGAGGGTCTGCGCGGCCCAGAAGACGGTGAAGTTCCGTTGCCGCCACAGCGGACGCGGGTCGTCGGGCGGTACGCGGGGTGTGCTGCTGCCGGATTCCCCGTCGCGCTGCGCCTCGTACGCCATGCCCCTCCCCCGTGTCCACGACAACCTCGGCAACCTTATGGTCACCGGTGACGACACGGAAATGACTTACCGCGCCCGCATCCGTCGTCCTCGTCGTCCCGCAGGAGAAGCCGTGTCCCACCGCCGTCGCCGTGTCCTCCGTCCCGTCCCGCTCGCCGTCGCGGGCGCCCTGATCGCCGCCGCTGCCGTCGCCGTCCCCCAGCTCACCCCGGACGCCTCGGCCGCGACGACCCTGCGCGGCTACGCCGACGCCCGCGGCGTGAAGATCGGCGCGGCCGTGGGTGACACCCCGCTCACCTCCGACTCGTCGTACACCACCGTCCTGGACCGGGAGTTCAACTCGGTGACGGCGGAGAACGCGATGAAGTGGGACGCGCTGGAGCCGAGCCGCGGCAGCTACAACTGGGCGGCGGCGGACCGGCTGGTCAACCATGCCGCCGCGCACAACCAGGGCGTACGGGGCCACACGCTGGCCTGGTACTCGCAGCTGCCGTCCTGGCTGAAGAACGGCGGCTTCTCCGCGACCGAGCTGAACACGCTCCTCAAGAAGCACATCGACACGACCGTCGGCCGCTACAAGGGGAAGATCTACGCCTGGGACGTGGTCAACGAGACGTTCAACGAGGACGGCTCGATGCGCAGTTCGCTGTGGCAGGACAAGCTCGGCACCGGCTACATCGCGAACGCGCTGAAGTGGGCCCACGCCGCCGACCCCGCCGCCAAGCTGTACATCAACGACTACAACATCGAGGCGGACAACGCGAAGAGCGACGCCCTGTACGCGCTGGCGAAGCAACTCCTCGCGCAGGGCGTGCCGTTGCACGGCATCGGCTTCCAGTCCCACTTCGTGGTCGGCGGGGTGCCGTCGACGATGAAGGCCAACCTCAAGCGCTTCTCCGACCTCGGCCTGGAGGTCTCCGTCACCGAGCTCGACATCCGCATACCGCTGCCCGCCTCCTCCGCCGAACTCGCCCAGCAGTCCGCGGACTACAAGCTGGCGAGCGAGAACTGCCTGGGTGTGGCGCGGTGCGCGGGGGTCACGGTGTGGGGCCTGACCGACAAGTACTCGTGGATACCGGGGACGTTCAGCGGATACGGGGCGGCCCTGCCGTACAACGAGAGCTACGCGGCGAAGCCCGCCTACACCGGGCTGTCGAACGGGCTCAACCCGGCGCTCTGAGCGTCCGGGACGTCCCGCTCCAGGGACCGGATGCCGGGTATGGGCGACGGCAGCAGCCAGAGCAGGGACAGCACCCCTCCGACGGCCGCCACGACGAACGTCGCCCTGAGCCCGATGCCGTCGGCCAGCGCCCCTCCGACGATCGCGCCGAGGGGGCGCACGCCGTAGTTGACGGTGCTGTAGGCGCCGACCACGCGGCTGCGCAGACCGTCCGGGACGACGGCGGCCTGCAGCGAGTTGAGGTTGACGTCGAACAGCATGACCCCTAGCCCGATGAGGAACTGGGCGGCGCCCAGCACCCCGGCGCGCGCCCACACGGGACCGCCGGCCACGGCCGCGAGGGCGAAGGGCGCCGGGAACAGGACGGCTCCGACGGCGATGGCGCGTCCCACGCCGATACGACGGGACGCCCAGGGAGCGATCAGCGCCCCGACGAGAGCCCCGCTCGCCCCGATGCCGAGGGTCAACCCGATGGCGCCCGGGGAGAGTTGGAGGACCCGTTCGGCGAACAGCACGACCAGGCCGGTACCCGCCAGGAACGTGAAGAAGTTGAGCGTCGTCGCACAGCCGAGGCTCGCCCGCAGCACCGGATGCCGGACGACGAAGGCCAGCCCGTCCCGGGCACCGCGCCACAGCGACGTCCCGTTACGGCGGTCCGGCACCGGCTCCTCGACCCGCACGGGCCCGAGCAGGACCGCCGACGCCAGGAAGGACAGCGCGTCGACGACGACGGCGACCGGCGCGGTCAGCGCCTGCACGAGGCCGCCGCCGAGCGCGGGCCCGGCGACGAGGGAGCCCGAACGGGCGGCGCCGAACTTGCTGTTGGCGTCGACGTACGAGGAACGCGGCACGATCCGGGCGAACAGCGGCATCCAGGCGCAGCCGGCCAGCACGCCCGCGAAGCCGCACAGCAGGACGACGGCGTACAGCTGCACCAGCGTCACGGCGCCCCACAGGTAGGCGGCGGGCAGCGTCAGCAGCACCACGGCCCGGAACACGTCACAGCCGATGATCAGCCGCCGCTTGCGCGCCCGGCCGTCCACCCACGTCCCCAGCAGCATCCCGAGAAGGTGCGGTGCCCAGGCGAGCGCAGTCAGCCAGGCCACCTGCCCGGCGGAGGCGTCAAGGACCGTGAC
Organism: Streptomyces fulvoviolaceus; assembly: GCF_000718165.1. Lineage (GTDB taxonomy): Bacteria > Actinomycetota > Actinomycetes > Streptomycetales > Streptomycetaceae > Streptomyces > Streptomyces fulvoviolaceus. Next base: position 96,347 of record NZ_JOEY01000015.1, read on the forward strand.
GGCGATCAGCGGCACGGCCACCTCGGAGACCCGGTCGCCGACCTGGGAGACCGCGCTGCTGGTCCAGGTGAGCAGGAAGGGACGGTCGCGCCAGAGGGAGGTCACGCCTCCGCCTCGGGCAGGGAGTACCGCAGGAACCGTACGTCCCGGTATCCCGGCGGGCGTTCGTCGGCGCCACGCATGACATAGGGGGCGAGTACGGCCTCCATCGCGTCCTGGATGGCGGCGAGTTCCTCGGCCGACACCACGACCCGTGTGTTGGCCAGCCCGGCGAGCCGCCGCCAGTCCGGTTCCAGTTCCGGCTCGGTCTCGGTCGCCCACCGCTCGGCCTGCTGCGCGCCACGGGCGAACATCTCCCAGCCCAGCGCCCGCGCGGCCGAGGCACCGTCCTCGTCCTCCGGCACCTCGATCCGGAACCCGCGCGCCACCGCCTCCCACCGCCGCTCCCGCCGGTCGCTGCCGCTCTCGGCGTCCCGCACCAGCCCGAACCCGGCGAGATGCCGCAGATGCCAGCTGGTCACGGACGGTGTCGCGCCCACGTGCGGGGACAACTGCGTTGCCGTGGCGGGCCCGTGGCGCTGCAGCCGCTCGAGTACGGCCAGCCGTACGGGATGCGCGAGCGCGCGCATGGTCTTCGGGTCGGTGATCTCTATGTCGCCGAGACGATTGCCGGATGCCATGACGTGAGAGTGTCCTCTCACAAAGTATGAGAGTCAACTCTCATGACTCTCACTGTTTCCCCAACTGCCCTTGCCCGTCACACTGGTTGCCCCGAACCTGAACAACGTTCATCTCCCACACCCCCGAGCGGAGACACCCCCACCATGAGAAGACTCCTCGGCGCTCTCGCGGCCGCCGCCCTGGCCCTCACGGGCCTCGCCGCCACCGGCGCGACACCCGCCGCGGCCGCCACCACCGGCTCGTTCAACGTCCTGACCTACAACGTCGCGGGCCTGCCGGAGGGCCTGAGTTCCGGCAATCCGGAGACGAACACCCCGCTGATATCACCGCGGTTGGCGTCGTACGACATCGTGAACGTCCAGGAGGACTTCAACTACCACGCGGCCCTGTACGCGGGCGACAACCACCCGTACCGCACCGCGACCAGCGGCGGCGCGGGCATCGGCGACGGTCTCAACACCCTCTCGGACTACGCTTTCGAGGACTTCGAGCGGGTGAAGTGGAACAACTGCACGGGCACCAACTGCCTGACCCCGAAGGGCTTCACCCTCGCCCGGGTGCGCCTCGCCGAGGGCGTCTTCGTCGACCTCTACAACGTCCACACCAACGCGGACGACACCGACGACGCGCTGGCCGCCCGCCGCGCCAACGTCGACCAGCTGTCGGACTTCATCCAGGCGAACTCGTCCGGCAACGCGGTGATCGTCATGGGCGACACCAACACGCGCTACACCCGCTCCGGCGACAACATCCGCACCCTCGCCGACGAGAACGGCCTCACCGACGCCTGGGTGCAGCTGGCCAAGGGCGGCACGCGGCCCACGCAGGGCGCGGACGCGCTGCTGTGCCCGACGACGGCGCCGACGAACGACTGCGAGGTCGTCGACAAAATCCTCTACCGCGGCAGCAGCCTGTTCTCGCTGTCCGCCACCCGCTACAACAACGAGTGGGCGTCGTTCCTCGACTCCGCCGGGGGCAACCTCTCCGACCACTTCCCGCACACGGTCGACTTCTCGTACACCCTCAACTCGTCCCTGAAGGCCAGCGACTTCTTCGGCGGACCGCACGGCACGGCCTTCAACGACGCGGACAACCTGCCCTCCACCGTGTCACCCCGCACCCTGACCCTGCGCGGCGCCTCCCGCCTCGACGCGGTCTCCCTGACCCACGACGGCGGTACGACCCTCACCCACGGCGGCACCGGTGGCACGGCCACCTCCCTGACCCTGGCCTCCGGCGAGCACCTCACCTCGGTGAAGCTGACACAGGGTCAGAAGGACGACCGTACGCGGATCTTCTCGGCGGCCTTCACCACCGACAAGGGCCGCACCCTCTCCTCCGGCACGGCGACCTCGGACACGAAGACCTTCACGGCCCCGTCCGGCTGGCAGATCGTCGGGTTCACGGGACGGTCGGGCGACGAGATCGACAAGCTGGGGGTGCTGTACGCGCCGATCGGCTGACAGCGGCGCGGAAGACACCCAGGAGGCCCCGGAATGACCGACGACACCACGGTCCGGCTCGCCCACCGCGAGTCGGGCGATGCCGGGGCCCCGCCGCTCGTCCTGCTGCACGGGCTGACCTCGGACGGCACGGCCTGGGACGAGGTGGCGGCACACTTCGCCGACCGCCACCGCGTCCTCGTCCCTGACCTGCGGGGCCACGGCCGCAGCCCACATCCGGGGACGTACTCCTTCGAGCTGATGCGGGACGACGTACTCGCGTTCCTCGACGAACTCGCCCTGCCGGACGTCGTGTTGATCGGGCACAGCCTGGGCGGAGTGGTGGCGTACCTCCTGGCGGCCCTGCATCCCGAGCGGGTCACGCGGCTGGTCCTGGAGGAGACACCGCCACCCGTTCCCCTCGACCGGCCGGCACCGCAACGCCCTTCGGAACCGCTCGCCTACGACTGGGCGGCCCGCGAGGCGATCGTGGGGCAGCTCAACTCACCCGACCCGGCGTGGCGGGAGGCCCCGAGGGCCGTCGCGGTGCCCACGCTGGTGGTCGCGGGCGGGCCGGAGAGTCACCTCCCCCAGGACGAGATCGCCGCCATGGCCGCCCGCTTCCCCGCCGGCCGGCTCGTCACGATCCCCGCGGGACACCGCGTCCACGGCACACTCCCGGAGGAGTTCTGCGGGGCGGTCGCGGAGTTCCTCGCCGCCTGAGCGCCGGCCAGGCCCCGGTCAGCCCCCGGCGACATTCCCGGCGATCAGCCGCAACAACTGCTTCGCCAGCGCGTCCTGTTCAGGAGTCAGCCCCATGGCGTCGCCGATGGCGGGCGGCACCACACGGGCCCGCTCCCGCAGCTGCGCGCCCTCCTCGGTGAGCCGGATCGCGACCGAGCGCTCGTCGTCCGGGCGGCGTTCGCGCCGGAGCAGACCACCCGCCTCGAGGCGCTTGAGAAGGGGCGACAGCGTGCTGGACTCCAGCTGGAGGGCCGTACCCAGATCCCGTACGGAGATCGAGTCCTGCTCCCAGAGCACGAGCATGACGAGGTACTGGGGATAGGTCAGGCCCAGCTCGTCCAGAAGGGGCCGGTAGCGCGCGGTGACCGCCCTCGACGCCGCGTACAGCGCGAAGCACAGCTGGTCGTCCAGATGCAGGGATCCCTCGGTCGTCCGACCTGCGGCTGGGCTCACGACACGACTCCTGGCTCCTGTGGTTCCCGGGTTCCTCACGACGCTCACCACCCTACCTTTCAAGTCCCCTCGATTCCATCGAGCACTATTTAGTTGTGCACGACTTAATCGCACGCTACTCTTCATGGCATGCCGCAGCTCGGCGAAACCCGCCGTCCGAGCCTGCCCGCCGCATCCGATCCGAGGAGATCGCCATGACCGACACGACCACCCCGCGCCCCGTGCTCGAACCGGCGGCCCAGGCCTTCGTCGAGGCCACCGCGAACCCGCCGTACCTCTTCGACCTCGGCCCCGACGAGGGCCGCAAGACCGTCGACGAGGTGCAGTCGGGCGAGATCGCGAAGCCGGCCGTCGACGAGGAGTGGGTCACCGTCCCCGGCGGACCGGCGGGCAGCGTCCGGGCGCGCATCGTCCGTCCCGCCGGGGCCACCGGCCCGCTCCCCGTGATCGTCTACATCCACGGCGCGGGCTGGGTCTTCGGCAACGCGCACACCCACGACCGCCTCGTGCGCGAGCTCGCCGTCGGCGCCGGAGCCGCCGTGGTCTTCCCGGAGTACGACCTCTCCCCCGAAGCCCGCTACCCGGTCGCCGTCGAGCAGAACTACGCGGTCGCCCAGTGGGTCGTCGGGCAGGGCGCGGCCAGGAACCTGGACGCCACCCGGATCGCCGTGGCCGGGGACTCCGTCGGCGGCAACATGAGCGCCGCGCTGACCCTGATGGCCAAGGAGCGCGGCGACGTCCCGCTCGTCCAGCAGGTCCTCTTCTACCCGGTGACCGACGCCGCCTTCGACACCGGCTCCTACCGCCGGTTCGCCGAGGGCTACTTCCTGCGCCGCGACGCCATGCAGTGGTTCTGGGACCAGTACACGACGGAGGAGGCCGACCGCGCCCAGATCACCGCGTCCCCGCTGCGCGCCACCACCGAGCAGCTCACCGGGCTGCCCCCGGCCCTGGTCATCACCGCCGAGGCGGACGTTCTGCGCGACGAGGGCGAGGCCTACGCCAACAAGCTGCGCGAGGCCGGCGTCCCCGTCACCGCGGTCCGCTACCAGGGCATCATCCACGACTTCGTGATGCTCAACGCCTTGCGCGGGACCCACGCCGCCGAGGCCGCGATCAGCCAGGCGATCGGCACCCTGCGGACAGCTTTCGCGACGGCTTGACATCCCCTGCCGACGGGTGGCCCCGGGTCACACCGACCCGGGGCTCACCTGTATGAGCTAGTGTTTTGCCTAGGACCTCTAGGTATCCCATCGGAGATGTGCCCATGGCCCGCGCAGGACTCACCCCCGACCGCCTCACCGAGGCCGCCGCCGACCTCGCCGACGAGGTCGGGTTCGAGAACGTCACCCTCTCCGCGCTGGCCCGGCACTTCGGCGTCAAGGACGCGAGTCTGTACTCGCACGTCAAGAACCTCCAGGACCTGCGCACCCGCGTCGCCTTCCTCGCCGGCGGCGAGATGATCGACCGGATCGCCGTCGCCGTGGCGGGCCGGGCGGGCAAGGACGCACTGGCCGCGTTCGCCGGCGCCTACCGGGCGTACGCGCTGGAGCGGCCCGGCCGTTACGCTGCCACGCAGATGCGCATCGACCAGTCCCTCGTCGCCGACGCACCCGCCCTGCGCCGCACCGCCGAGATCACCTACGGCATGCTCCGCGCCTACGGCCTCGAGGAACCCGATCTCACCGACGCCGTCCGCCTGTTGCGCGCCACCTTCCACGGCTACTGCGCCCTGGAGTCCGCCGGCGGCTTCGGCGCCCCCCGCGACGTACAGAAGTCCTGGGACCGGGCGGTCGACGCACTGCACGTGGCACTGGAGAACTGGCCCCATGACACCCCGTGACACTCCATGACAAGACGCAAGAGGAAAGGAACCATGACTGACCTGCACTACGACACCCGCGGCAGCGGACCCTTCCTGCTCGTGATCCCCGGCGGCGCCGGGGATCCCACGGCGCTCGACCCGATGGCCGACGTACTCGCCGAGCACTTCACCGTCGTCACGTACGACCCGCTCGGCCTCGCCCACGGCCACCTCGGCCTGCCCGTCGCCGACCAGCGGGTCGAGGACTGGAGCGAGGGGGCCCGGCGCGTGCTCGACGCCGTGCTCCCCGAGGGCGAGTCTGCGTACGTCTTCGGCACCAGTGCCGGCAGCGTCCCGGCCCTCGACCTGCTCACCCGGCATCCGGAGCGGCTGCGGCACGTGATCGCGCACGAACCGCCGTGCGTGGGGCTTCTTCCGGACGGGGCACGGCAACAGGCCGCGTTCCGGGAGGTGTGCGACGTCTACCGCGCCGAGGGTCCCGCAGCGGCGGCGGCCCGGATGACCGCCGTGCTGGAGGAGCGGGTGCCTGAGGACAGCGCTCCTGTTGGCCAACCCCTGTCACGGGAAGAGGAGTTGACCAACCCGATGGCGCTCATGCTCGCCCATGTTCTGCGGCCGTTCACGTCGTACATGCCGAAAGCCGAGCCGCCGCACGTCCGCCTCACCCTCGCCGCCGGCACCGATTCCCGCGGTCAACTCCTGTACCGCAATGCCCAGATCCTCGCGGACACACTGCACGGCGACTTCGTCGAGCTCCCCGGCGGGCACATCGGCACGGTCCAGCACCCCGCCGCCTTCGCCGAGGGGCTCGTCAAGACGTTGCTGACGGTCACCGCCCCTGGTGTCTCTCCGACCCCATAGACTGGAAGCTTCGCGGAAGCCCTGGGGGAGGGAGCGCGTCTTGTCTCAACAGCAGCTGGGACGCGGTCCCTTGAGATCCGACGACCCCCGACCGGAACCCGGTGGCCCGGGCGAGGCCGCGCGTTTCGTCGGCTGGCTGGGCAGCCTCGGCTGTGCGGCCGCCGGTTACGCGGTGTTCCAGTTCCTCTTCACGGTGCTGCCCGGCTCCCTGGACGGCGAGCCCGCCAGGTACCTGATCTCCGGGGTGAGCGGACTCGGCACGGCCACTGCGGCCTGGCTGGCGGCGGCGCTGCTCCGCGCCCGGACCGGCGCCGCACCCGTCGCCCCGCCCGCGGCGCCCACCGCCCTGCCTCCGGGTCCGCTCCCCGAGGTCTTCGCCGCCGCGCACGACACGCTCGTCGGCCAGGTGTCCGTGGTGGACGAGCCGGACCGCGGCCGGCTCACCGGCTGGTCGCACTCCCTGGGCGAGAGCACGCCCTCACGCCCCACCTCCGTCGGCACCGCCTACGGCCTGCACATCATGCTCGACCTCGGCGTGCCCGACGGCCGACTGAGCACCGGGGACCTGGTGGACACGCTGTGGCGGCTGCGGCTGCCGGGCGGCGGATGGTCGGCGCGTTCGCAGGGGGCCGTGGCCCGACCGGAGGTGACCGCGACGGTGCTGGGCGCGCTGGCCCGGGCGGGCGTGTCCGCCGAGCGGCTGGCGGCGGAGGTCGAGCGGTGCACGGCCGGGTTCACCCTGCAACTCGACCGTGCGGGACGGGAGTCCACCCACGTCGTCACCACCGTGATGCGCGGCCTCCTGCGCGCGGCGCCCCGCTCCGACGCCCTGCCGCTGCTTCGCGAAGCCCTTCTGGACGGCGCGATCAGCGACCCTCGGCGCGAGCACCTGCGCTGCTGGAGCCACCGGCTCGACCCGCCGTACGGGCCGTCGGCGCTGCGCGGACCGTCCCCGCTGCACACCGCGCAAGCCGTCGTCGCCCTCGACCGCACGGCCCGGATCCTGGGCGACACCCGCGGTGCGCGGGAGGCCCGCCAGGACGGTGTGCGCTGGCTGCTGGCCTGCCCGGACGTGCCCCACACCAGCTGCCCCGACCTGACGAACCTGCGCGAGGAGGTGCGCCGGCCACGCCCGGACGACCCCTCACGCCACGAGGTGCTGGGCGTACGGCACCACACCGCCGCCTGGATCGTCCGCGCCCTGCTCTCCCCCGGCGCCCGGGAGGTCGCCCGCGAGGACGGGCGGGAACAGGAGTGGCGGGAACGGCTGGACGGTGCCGCCGCTGCCGTACGGGCGGGGCAGACCGGCGGAATCTGGACATGGGCGGGCCAGGACGGCGGTGACCTGCACCAGCCCCTGTGGATGACCTATCAAGGTCTTTCCGCACTGCGGGCGCATGCCGTATGGATGTACCAACCGGGCGAGTGAACTCCGGGCGGACGAACGAGAATGGGAGGGGGGCCTGGATGGGTGGTCGACAGATTCCGGCGGCACGACGACTGCTGACCGGGATGCTGGACGGCGATCCACCCGAGCGCGAGCTCGTCGCCACCGCCCGGTGGGTCGTCGCCGAACTCGGCGCACCTGAGCGGCTGTCGGACCTCGTCTCCGAACTCGCCCGCGGCGAGGGCGATCCGGAGCACTGCGCCCGGCTGTCGTACCGCCACGTCCTCGGCTTCGACAAGCTGCTGCTGATCGACGGCGGTCCGCGGCACATGCTGCGCGCCCATGTGTGGCACCCCGGGGCGGGTGCGATCGGCGAGGAGGACATCCACAACCACCGTTCCCCGCTGGCCTCTTACATCGTCCGGGGCCGACTCGCCATGGAGCTGTACGAGGCGGGGGCGCCGGGCGAGGGCGGGATCGAGGCGGCCCGCTACGAGGAGTCGCTGTCGGAGCGCTCGGCGGACTGGCTGCTCAAGCCCACCGGTCCGGCGCGGCTGCGGCTGACGCACGTGGGGCAGTACACGGCGGGCAGCGCCTACGCCCTTCCCGCGCACACCCTGCACCGCGCCTGGTGCGACACCGACGTGCCGACGGTGACGCTGTTCCTGGAGACGGGAAGCGAACGGCGGCGCCACACCGATGTGTTCACGCCCGCGGGCCCGCATCCGGGGGCGGTGGCGAAGGTGCCGCTGGACGTGCCGGACTATCTGGGGGCGTTGAACTCGCTGGCGGAGCTGCTCAGGAGCTCGTGAAGGCCTGGTCCACGATGTCGAGGTTGTACGCGTCGATGTCGACCGTGGTCAGTTCGGAGCGCCCGAGCCAGCGGTGCTCCTGGTCGGGCTTGGGGAGAGTGACCTGCCGACTCAGCGGCCTGACAAGGAAGTTGTCCTGCCAGTTCTTGATCTCGTGGCCCTGGTACTCACTGACGAACGACGACTCGCCGACCCTGCGGACGATCTCGCCGAGCAGCCCGGTCTCTTCCTTCAGCTCCCGCAACGCGCCGTCGGCGGCGCTCTCGTCGGGGTCGAGCTTCCCGCAGGGAACGCCCCACACGCCGGGCAGGAACGTCTCCGTCTCACTGCGGCGGACCAGAAGCACGCGCCCCTCGTCGTCCATCACGACGGCGGCCGCCAGTCGCTTGTCGCCGGGGATGTCCATGTCCATGGTTCCTCGGTCCCTCGCCGGAGATGAGTCCAAAGGGTCTGATACCCACGAAAGCGTCAACCGTACCAGGGACGCACGGCCCACCGCTGTGAGCCGGATCGCCCCGCTCGGTCACGAGAGATCGCCCACCGCGTCGGCGTAGTACGTCGATCCCCTGAGGTGGACGGCGAGTTCGCGGAAGGTCCAGCCCTCGCCGGGCGAGTGGTCGAGCTGCTCCTCGGTGAGGGCGCCGAGGCGGTTGGCCCAGATCCGGGCGAGCCGGGTGAGGCGGCTGCGGGCCTCGTCCAGGTCCTCCTGGGTGAAGGGGGCGAGGTCCGCCTCGGTGGTGGTCGCGGAGGCATGCCAGTGGTCGGGCTGCGGGGTCTCACCGACCAGCCTGGCCTCGAGTTCGGCCAGGTGGTCGACGAGATGGTCGGCGACGCGGCGGATCGCCTTGTGCGGGGTGTACACACGGTCGTCGACGTGTGCGGGCCTGCCGTCCCAGCGCGTCCAGGTCGCGGCCAGGGCGAGGACGTGGTCGACCATGCCGGTGACGGCCTCGACGGGTGCTTCCTGCGGGCTTTCGGTCATACGGCGACGCTAGGGGCGTATCGCTTCGGCGGCGGCCGAAGTGTCCTGGGCCTCGCTTCAGTTCCCGCGCTCCGCCGCACTGCGCTCCACGCAGAACTCGTTGCCCTCCGGGTCGGCGAGGACGGCCCAGCCCGTGCCGTCCTCGTTGCGGCGGTCGTCCAGCAGCGTGGCGCCGAGGGCGAGCAGACGGTCGACCTCCTCGTCGCGGGTGCGGTCCTGCGGCTGGAGGTCGAGGTGCAGGCGGTTCTTGACGGTCTTGGCGTCCGGCACGGTGACGAAGAGCAGGCCCGCGGCCTCGATCAGCGCCATCGGGTCGCCAGGGTTGTCGTCCTCGTGCAGCGGCTGGTCCAGGACCCGCGACCAGAAGCCGGCGAGCTCGTAGGCGTCGGCGCAGTCGATCGTCGTGTGGCGGATGGTGGAGGTCATGCGGAGGATCTTCGGGCACCTCGGTCGATCAAGGCAAGATGCGCGGCAACCTCCACGGCTCCGGCGGCGACCTGGGGGTATGACTTCCGCAAGACGCATGCCGTCCGAAGGCGCAGGCGCCAGTGCCGGCCACCGCCGGGTCCGTGTGACCCGTAAGCCCGTCATCGCAGGACTCGCCGCCGCCGGCGCGCTCCTCGGCGCCTGGTACGCCACCGCCGGCGCCGCGACGACCGACGCGCCGGCCCTCACCGTGACCACGACCGCCGTGAGCCTGCCGGCCAAGTTCCCCTATCTGTCCGCCGGTTACAACAACACCCGCGAGTGGACGCGGACGACAACCGCGGTGGCCCCGAACGGCACCCTGCGCGTCGCCTGGCCCGCCTCGGACGGCATCCATGTCACCCCGCTGACATCCACCGGGAAGCGCTCCGGCTCGGACACCGTGGTCAAGGGCACCAAGGAGGTGGGTGGGCTGGTCGCGCACAACGACGGCTTCGCGCTGCTCACCCGGGTCGCCGACACCAACAAGTGGAAGGAGACGGCGGCCGCGATCGTCCGCTACACGGGCGCCAAGAAGACCTGGAGCACCAAGCTCACCGGCACCGCCTCGCACGACACGTCCCCGCTGCTCGACGGCCAGCTCACCTGGAACGGCAAGAAGTACGGCGCCTACTTCGTCGTGCACGGCGCGGGCGGCTTCGCCGACGGCCACTTCGGCGACAAGCTGTCGTACATCAGCCCCAAGGGCAAGAAGCTGAGCGGTGGTTGGGGCTGGGGCTGCAGCCACAACGAGGGCATCGCGCTGCACGCCGAGACGTCCGGCGCGTTCACCTCCCTGTGCTTCGACGACTGGCGTTCGGGCCTCTTCGTGTCGACGGGGATCGCCGCGCCCGACGTCGCTCCGGTGGTCCAGCGCGAGCAGTGCTGGGCTGGTTACTGCGGCGGCACGTTCGCCGGCCGTACCGGTGACCTCGTCAAGTCGTCCACCGGCCGCTACGCCACCGCCTTCGCCTCCCGCGGCGCCGCGTCCGCCAAGAAGAACCCGGACGACTCGTCCGGCCGCGGCTGGACGGTCAAGCCGAAGACGAGCACCCACCAGGTGGCGGTCGCCTTCCTCAAGAACCGCAACTCCGGCCCCGGCAAGGCGATCTACCTCTCCAGCGCGAAGACCACGGAGCACGTCAACGTCCGCATCGCGCCGTACGGCAAGAACCGCCTCCTTCTGTCCTGGGAGTCCCTGAAGAACGCCAAGTGCTCGACCGGCACCTGCACCGGCACCTTCGCGGGCACGCATCTTCGGCTCATCGACTGGAACGGCAAGTTCCAGAGCGCGGACAAGGTGGTGAGCGCGCGGATCACGGGCGACATCGCGGTGCAGAAGGACGGGACGCTGACGTGGGCGTCCGTGCCCGTCACACCGTCGTACGCGAGCGCCCTCACCGGCGCGTCCCCGACCACGAAGACTCTGAAGATCGCCCGACTGACTCCCTGACGACTCCCTGAAGGCGCACAACCACCGACCCCGTCCGAGGCGTCTCACAGATGCGATGCACGCGGACGGGGGAGGTCGGTGTGGTGTCAGGCAAGGGATACAAGGGGCACGTGCGGGACGTGCGGCGGTTCTTCTGGCTTCCTCGGGAGACGCCGCGCAGTCCCGTGGCGGCATGGCCCACGCTGCAGGTCTGGCTGTTCTGCCTGGCCGTGGGAGCCGTGGGCGCGGCCCTCAGTTGGGAGGAGCAGGGCCCGCTGCTGATGATGGTCGTGGTGCTGATGGAAATGTTCGAGAACGTGGTCAAGGGCGTACGGCACCGCTGGCCCGCCTTCGTGGCCGCGCTGGCGGTCGGCTGGGGCGTCAACCGGCTCGCGTATGCCGGAGTGCCCGACTCCGATTCGCTGTGGGGCGGGTACTGCGTCTATGCGCTGTGGACGTTGGCGGCGCTGGCGACGTTCGTCGCCGTCACTCGTCTGCCCCTGGGACGAGCTTTCTGATCACCTCGACGGGCAGCGCCGGATTCCGGGCGGCCGTCTCCGCGCCGCCGTCTCTCAACAACCAGGTCAGGAGCCGGGCAGGCAGGTGGGGGTGGAGCGCGGCGGCCTGCCGTATGTGCTCGTGCGGATCCTCCAGCAGCCTCGCGGCGGCCGCCGCCGACAGCCGGGGGTCGGTCGCGGCGCGGTACCGCACCTCCTCGCTGGGGTCCCGGCTGAGCCGTTCCACCAGGTCGGGTGTCGACTCCGGATCGTCCAGGGCCAGCCTGCGCATGCGCGGGCTGGGGTCGTCGGCGTACCGCAGGAGGTCGTGGCGGGGGAAGTTGGGGTGGCCGCGCGGGCGGTCGGGGGTGGTGAGGCTGCCGTCCCACCACTGCCACACCTCCAGCAGCATGTCCGCGGGCGCGTCGTCGCACGACTCGGCCAGGAAGAGCTGTACGACACGATCCTCGTCGCGCGCGAGGCGTGCGACCACGTCCGGCGGCAGGTGGCGGGCGCGGGCGACGCTTCTGCGGACGAGGGGGTGGGCGGAGGCGGCCAGGCGGCGCATGGCGTCCTCGTCGTGGTGCAGGGCCACGACCCAGTCGAGGGCCCAGGAGCGGAGCTTCGGGTCGAAGTCGATGTCGATGCCCGCGCGTTGCTCCTCGGTGAGGTCGGCCCGCACCGACACCGCGGAGCGGACGCCGGCGTCGGGATCCTCGGCGAGGAGAGCGACAAGGTCCGGGTCCAGGTGCGGGTTGCGGGCGAGGAAGCGGCGCTCGTCGGGCTCGCCGTGCCGGGCCAGGTGCTCGGCGAGGTCGTGCTCCAGGCGGCAGGTCTCCAGGGCCTTGCGCTGGGTGTCCTGGACTTCCTGGGCCTCGAACACCGGCCGGGGCATCGGGTGTTCCTGGTGGTGCAGCAGCAGGACCCGGTCGCGCACGATGCCGTGCGGATCGGCCAGGAGCGCCTCCCGTGCGGCAGCGTCGAGATGGGGCCAGGCCACCTGGCAGGCCACGGCCCGCACACCGTCGTCAGGGTCACCGGCCAGCGCGATCGCCAGATCGGCAGGCAGGCCCTTGAGGCGGGCAGTCTCGGAGCGCACACGTGCGGACGGATCAACGGCGAGCCTGCGGCAGGCGTCCTCAGTGAGCTCGGCCCAACGGTCCGCGGCCACCATGGTCAGGATCCACCGCTGACGCTTGTCCTGCTCCGCGAGAATCACGCGGGCCCACTGCTCGGGCGTGATGTTCGGCTGATGCTCGGCCGCGCTCATCCGCATCTTCCAGTCCGGGTGGGCCAGGACCGCGTCCACCGCTTCCGTCGGCAACCTGCTGTACATCGCATACGACGACCTGTCCACCAACCGGGGCCGGAGCTCCTTCGGAGTGGCCGGGTTGAGCGAGAGTCCGCGCGCCCATGCGTCGAGCAGTCTCTGCGTGGGCTTCGGCCCCTCGAACAGGGACTCCCAGGCAGCCGCCCGTTCCTCCGGTGTCTCCCGGCCCGCGGCCTGCGCGGCCTCCTCCTGCCGCTCCTTGATCCGGTCGACGGCGACGAGCCAGACAGCGTGCTCCTCGGTCGTGGCACCCAGCAGGGTGTCCCCGGCCGGCGACAGCGTGAGGAACTCCGGCTGCCCGGGCCGGTCACCGAGCACTCCGGCGAGATCCCAGTCGGCGGTGAGCCGGACCCGGATCCAACGCCGGGGCGAGCAGCCGGCGTCGATGAGGAACACCCCGTCCTCGCCGAGAATCCCCGTCTCGGACGCCAGCCGGTGCCACTGCGCGTTGAGCTCGGCGACCAGGTCGGGCCGGTCCGAGCCGACCGCCACGGCCGGCTCGGCCTCCCACGCGGCGACACGGCGCCATGCGAACGGGGGCGGCAGCACCTCCTCGACCCGCCGGTCCTCCACGATCTCCAGCCCGGCCCTACGCAGCAGCTCCGAGAGCTCATCCCTCATGGGGATCATCCTGCCCGAGGAGCTTCGCTCCGGAGTGATTCCCTGGTCACCCGAGCACCCCGACCCGCGATCCGGCGATGCCTTCCGAACTCGTTTACTGCAGCTGCCGGTTGGGCGCGGCGATCGACGTCACCGCACGTCAGTCCGCAGCAGACGTGCGCAGCGCCGCGGCGATCGACTGCCCGGTCTCCCGGGCGGTGAGATACGGCCGCACATCATGCGCCTTGGCCCCGTTGTGCACGAGGAGGTCGGTGACGCGGTCGCCGAACACCGGTGCCAGTTCCTTGGCCAGGGCCACGGCATCACCCCGGTCGGCGATGTTGGTCCAGCGCTTGACGGGGGCCGGCCAGCGGGCACGTCCGTCGCGTGGAGCCGGGACCAGCCGGTCGAGGACCAGGCCGCGTACCGCGAGCGGCGAGCCGAGGGTGACCAGAGTCAGGTCCGGCAGCTCCGGGCGGGCACACAACGCCTCGTAGGCGACGACGGAGCCCAGCGAGTGGGCGACGACGACCTCGGTCCGTTCGGTCAGAGCGGCGAGGAAGCGTTCCTGGATGGCGTCGCGCAGGTCCGGTTCGGTGAAGTAGCGGCGGACCTGACGGGCATCGGAGATCAGCAGCCGATCGCTGAGGCCCGCGAAGAAGGCGGAGTGGCTGAGGGCGTCCAGGGCGCGCTGCACCAGGTAGGGGGTACGGCCTCGCGCTGCCGCGTCCGGTCCGGGCACCCGGCTCTCCGCCCGGGCCGCCGCCTCCCACCAGGCCAGCAGCAGGTCCCGTTCGAGCCCGTCCTCGACGTCGGAGGCGTCCAACTCGGGCTCGCCGAGGCCCCGATGGCCCGCGGATCGGAACAGATCGCCGTAGAACGCCATGGTCGCGTCCCGCTGTTCGAGCACAGCGCCGGCGAGGGTGACGCCGTCGGCGAGGGCGGGGTACCAGTCGGCGAGGAGGGTGTGGGGGCCCTTGTGCTGCTGGGCTATGCCGTGGAGGAGGACGACGCGGGTCACCGGTCGTCTCCCCGGGGCTCCACGGCATCGCCGACGTTGAGGCCGAGGACCACCACACCCATGTCCGTCGCCAGACAGACATGCCCGGAGGGGGCCGCGGCCACGGCGTTGATGCCGCCGCCCACGTCGAGTTCGGCGCTCCAGCCCGGGTGCCGGGTGTCCCAGACGCGGACCAGACCGAAGTCGTCACCGGCGATGAGGAGCGGTACGCCGTGGATGTCCGCCGCCCTGAGCGCCCGGGCCCGGGACGGGAACGGCTCCAGGTCGGGGCCTCCGACGGCCCGGGTGGCCAGGTCCCGGAAGACCAGCCGGCCGTCGCCGCATCCCACGACGAGGAGACCGCTTCCGTGGCGCACGAAGTCCACGCTGAACGCGCCCCGTTCGTGCCCGGTCAGCGGCTCACCTACCGGTTCTCCGGTGCACAGGTCCCACAGCCGAACCGTGCCGTCCAGGGAGGCGCTGGCCAGGAGTTCCCTCTTCCCCGACCGGACGGTACGCAGGTCCATGACCTGGGCCGTGTGGCCGGGCATCGGCGGGCAGACGGGGGCCTGGGTGCGCGGGTTCCAGGCGTGCAGGGTGAAGTCGCCCGCGACGGACACGACGAACGCCGTGCCGTCGACGGCGTGCAGGGAAGCTCGCCAGGACGTGCCGAACCGTTTGCCGAGACGCCGGCGCGGCACCAGGGTCCAGGCGTCCGCTTCCGTCCAGTTGCTCGTCACGACCACCGTCTCGTCGTTCAGACGAGCGCCGGCGGCATGGAAGACCTGGAAGGTGCTGGACGTGATGTGGGGGGCGACCTGCGCTCCGGTGTCGAGGTCGTGGAAGCGGACGCCGCCGTACAGGCTGCCGGTCACGACCATCGCCCCGCCGTCGGGCGCCGCGACGACGTCCGCGGAGACCAGGCCGCGGTCCACCCCGCACAACGGCTCGCCGAGCGGGCTCATGGTGCCGATGTCCCAGACCCGCACCTCACGGGTGAAGGCGGTCAGCACGACCGGTGCCCCGTCGACGGTGCCGAGCGCGGGTGACGGGCACGGCCGCGTCACGTCGCTCAGTCTCGTCATGCCCTCCAGCGGCGGGTCCAGGGCCGAGCGCGTGTCCAGGTCCCACACCCGGACGGTGTCGTCGTAGGCGAGGGAGGCGACCAGAGTGCGGCCGCCGATCCGGGCGAGCGTGCCGCGCAGCACCCCGTTGGTGTGTCCGACCAGCGGTCCGCCGGCCGACGCCCGGGTCGCGATGTCGTGCACGTGCACGCCGTTCCCCTCGCGCGTGGACAGGACGACGGGGCGGTCCCCCAGGAAGGACACGCCCAAGGCGCGGGCGTACAGCGAGAGTTCCTCCAGGTCGAGGTGGGCCTCCAGGGTGCGCGTACCCTGCGCGTCCACGTGCCAGACGTACGCATGGTCGAGGGCGGTCGCGACGGCGATCTGGAGCGTGCGGCCCACGCTGCGGACGGCCAGATACTCGACACCGCCGATGTGGGTGTCCAGGGGTGGGCCCAGGGGCTCACCGGTGGCCTGTCGCCAGATCCGGACCGTGCCGTCCTCGCCGCCACTCACCAGGACGGCTGCACCGTCCAGCATGCCGAGCGCGACGCAGCGCACCACGTTCGTGTGACCGGCGAGCTCGGGCCCCAAGGCCCGGCCGGTGCACGGATCCCAGCATCTGACCTGGGTGTCCTCGCCTCCCGTGACGGCGACGGGCCGGCCGCACACGGTACCGAGGGCCACTGCGAGCACACGTCCCTTGTGCCCCTCCATCGTGCGGCCGATCTGCTCACGGGTCCGCAGGTCCCACAGACGCGCCGTGCCGTCGGCCCCGCCGGTGAGCGCCAGGGGGCTGCCCCCGATCTCCTGGACGGCTACGGCGTCCACCTGTCCGCTGTGGCCGTCGTTCGGCTGGTCGGCGGACAGGTCCCAGACGCGCGCCGTCCGGTCGGAACTGACGGTGACCGCCAGGGACGTGTCCCCGCGGCTGGTCAGGGCCGCCGCGCAGATGTCGTCCATGTGGCCGCGCAGCGGGGGCACGAGCTGGCGCAGGCTCGGCAGGTCCCACAGCCGCGTCTCCTCCCGACCGCAGGTCAGCACGACGGTACGGTCGCCGAAGCGCCCCATAGCGGCGGACAGCACACCGCTGCGCTCGTAGTAGCGGTGTGCGACGACCGGTTCTCCGATCTGTCGGCGCTCGGCGAGGTCCCACAGGCCGAGCGTGCCGGTCACGTCTCCGACCACCAGAACGGTGCGGCCCGCCACCTCCCCCGTGCACAAGGCCCTGACCCCGCCGGCGGGCCCGATCAGCGGGCTGCCGTCGACCCGCGCGTCGCCGCCGTCCATGACGTCGCCGAGGTCCCAGATCCGTACGGCCTTGTCGTCCCCGCCTGTGACGGCCAGGGGGCGTCCGTCCACCTTCGCCAGGACCGCGTCCCACACCGTGCGCCGATGCCCGGACAGCGGAGCTCCGAGCTGCCTGCGCTCGGCGAGGTCCCACAGGCGTGCCGTTCCGTCACCGCCCGCCGTCAGCACCACCGTCCGACCGCCCAGGGTGCAGACGCGGATGACCTGGATCACGTTGGTGTGCCCGGTCAGCGGAGGGCCGTACGGCTGGCCGGCCGAGAGGTCCCAGATCCGGACCGTGCCGTCGACGCCGCCGGCCAGGACCACGGTGTAGTCGCCGAGTTCGCCGATGGCGACCGCACTCACCGCGACGCCCATCGCCAGTGGTTCGCCGATCTGCCGCTGGGTGGTGAGGTCCCAGACCCGGACCGTGCCGTCCCGGCTGCCGGTCACGGTGACGGGGCGTTCGTCGAGATGGCCCACGGAGACGCAGGCGACGCTCCGGGTGTGGCCGCTGAGCAGCCGGTGGGCGCCGCTGGCCGACCACCACGCCCAGCGCGCGGTCCAGGGCAGGGCGACGCCCAGGCGTTCGACACGGTCCGCCAGGCGGTCGGCCTCGCAGCGCCGCGCGGACAACTGGAGGTCCGCGGCGCGGGCGCCGAGCGGACGGTCGGGCGTCAGACGGTGCGCCACCTGTTCGTATGCGGTGCGGATGCGGCGCGAGGCGTCCCCGTCGACCGACGCCAACGCGCGCAGCAGGCCCAGGGGTTCGCAGGCGAGCAGAAAGCCCGGGTCCTCGATGAGCCCGGCCAGCCGGCCGGCGGCCGCGGCGTGGGTGGCCAGGTGCTGACGGACGTAGGGCACCGCGGCGAGCCAGTCCCGTCTGCCGTCGGCGACGGCCGGGACGACCGACACGAGGGCGTCGACGACGGCTCGCTGGATCTCGGCCGTCGCCCGCCCGGCCGTCCTGCGCAGATGCTCCGCCAACGCCTTGTGGTAGAGCCGGTACACCGAGCGCCAGTCGTCGTCGACCACCTCCGCCACGTACGCCTCGGCCACGTCGAGGGCCCAGGAGACGTCCGCCTCCGTGCACTCGACCCCGGAGATCACGCTGCTGAGCCTGGTCCAGATCCGTCCGCGCGGGAGGCCGGTGCCCTCGGAGAAGGCGAGGGCGAGCAGCATGCGGCGGACCCGCGGCTCGTCGGGGCCGAAGCGGGCGAGGTAGTCGTCGAAGGCCTCGCCGATCTCGCTGGGCAACTCGTCCGCCCAGCCGGGGCGGTGGGTGTCGACGGCGTTGCGGTCCGAACGCAGGGTGCGTGCGGTGGTCCGGGCGTAGAGGTACACCCCGGCGGCCCGGGCGGCGACTCCCGCAGCGACGGCCCGGGCGAGTTCGGGACGGTCGCGGTAGGGGCTGTGGACCTCCGGCTCCTCCGTGGCGAGGAGCATCTTGGTGACGTATCCGGCGACGTCGTCCCGCTCCGCCCGGTAGCCGGGACGGTCGAGGTCGATGCAGTGGAAGGTGGGGCCGAGCGGGGTGACCAGTTCACGGCGGGTGCCCACCAGCAGCCGTACGCCCTGGATCTCGGACATGGGCCGTAGCAACTCGCGGGTGATCCGGCGAGGTTCGCCGTGTCCGCCGGCGTCGGCGGCCGTGTCGGAGCCGGCCTCGTCGACCGCGTCGACGACGATGACGACGGGCGGGCCCTTACGGCCGCGGCGGGTGAGTTCCTGGAGGAGGGCGGCGGAGCCGTCGGCACTCACGCCCAGGTTGTCCGCGATGCGTTCGACGATCTCGTCGAGCCGCTTGTGGCGGGCGTGCACCGCGGCCGTCACACAGCCCTCGGGGACGACCGTCGCGGCGTCGAGCGCGCCGAGGTCGAAGCGGGGACGGTAGCCGGAATCGGACAGGGCGACGACCCGGCCCAGGACGGCCGACTTGCCGCAGCCCGGTTGGCCGGTGACGACCCGGCCCCGGCCGTCGCCCTCCTCACCGGTCAGCCACGCGGTGAGTTCGGTGAGGACGCGGGCGCGCCCGCTGAAGTACAGGCCGTGCTCGGACTCGAACTCCACCCCTCGCGAGCGCGGCCCGAAGTGCTCGGTGAGGTCCTGCCCGGCGACCCGGCGCTGGATCTCCAGATCGGTGCCGATGGGCGGAAGCGCCTCCCGGTAACCGGAGTTGGGCAGGAACGGGGCCAGGCCGGTCACCAGTCCGCTGGCGAGCTCGGCGCGCTGGCCGAGGCCGTCCGCCTCGAACCGCTCATTGACGGCCTTCACCAGTTCGGCGAGGTCGAGGTACTGCTGCCGCTGCCCGGTCCGCCCGGTGGTGATCTCCACGGCGGAGCTCAGCGCGGCGACGAACTTCCCTTCCTCGGCTATGTCCTTGCGGCGGGCGGAGGCCAGGAACCACAGCCCGGTGGCAGTTCCCGCGCCGATGTTCCGGTAGGCGATCGACTGCAACGCGAGCGCGGCGGCCTCCGCACCGCCCGCCCCGCCGGCGCAGGTGTCCAGGACGAGCAGCAGATGGCGCAGCTCGCCCCGGCACAGGATGCGGACGAGGTCCTCGGTGGCCAGGGCCGTGGTCGCGGCGTCCTCGTCGGCCCGGGAGTCCCAGCACAGCAGGTAGTGCCGGTCCCGGTCCTGGACCAGGCCGTGTCCGGCGAAGTAGAGGACGACCACGTCGTCGGCGGTGAGGGCGGCGTCGGTGGACCAGTGGCGCAGCTTCTGGCGGATCTGCTCCGCGGTGTCGTACTCCCCGAGGCCGGACAGGACGGGCCGGTAGCCGAGTCCGGCGAACAGGTCGCGCACGGCGCGCACGTCCGCGGGGACCTGCCCCAGTTGTTCGCGCGCCGGGAGGTGGCAGTAGCGGCCCACACCCAGCGCGAGGAAGAATCGCCGACCGACCCGCAGCGCCATCGTTCGCCCCCCGCAGCACTCCCGTCCACTGTAGCGGCGCGGTCACGCTCCGGGACCGTCCTTGGCACATGCCCAACGGCCTTGTCCCCGGGCTTTGTTCAGCCGGAGACCGTGACCTGGCCCGCGCCCAGCCGCACTTCGAGCACGGGACCTTCCGTCCAGCGGACGACGAGGGTGTCCGGGCCGGTCACGTCGACGGTGACCGATGACGTCGGCGGCGCCGGGTCCGCCTCGGCGGTGAGCCGGGCCAGCGCCACGAAGAGGCCCGGCTCGGCACCGACGACACCGGTCAGCTCGCCGACGGCGCCGGTCGGCCCGCCGTCGTCATCGGCCGGCGCGGCTGCCACTCCCGACAGCCCCGCGACAGGCAGGAGTTCGGAGCGCAGGCCCGGGCCCGCCGCCCAGCCCGTGACCCGGATCGGCGTCCCCTCGGGTACGTCCGTCACGCGGAACGCCCGTACCTCCACCGCGCTCCGCGCCAGCACGACGCTCGTCACCTCGCCACCGGAACCCGTCCGATGCCGCGAGGCCACCCACCCCTCCCCCACTCCCAACGGCTCGATCCCCGTACGGCTCGGATCGCCCCCGACGATCACGCTGTTGTCGTACGACGTCGAGGGCCACGTCACCGTCGAGTACGCGAGGCGCGTGTAGTACGGGTCGTAGCGGACGTCCTCGCTGCCGTGGTTGTGGAGGCGCACCAAGCCGTCCGAACTGGTCGACTGGATCAGCCAGTTGGGGGGCGCGATCGGCGTCACGGCGTCGGAGCGCTCGGCCGGGCCCGGTTCCTCGGCGGCCGTCCACACCGGGTGGTCCGCCGGCAGGAGCAGGCCGAGGAAGCCCTTGCTCGCCCAGTACGGCGAGGCCGGCCCCGAATAGCCTTGCAGGACACGGGAGTCGGGGCCGTGCCAGCCCAGTGTGAGCAGGCCGTTGGAAGCCACCGCCCCGCGCTCCAGGAAGTACTTCAGCGCCCCGGACGCCAGCCTCCGCGTCTCCCCCGGCGACAACGGCGTACGACCGGACAGCGCGCCCAGCCACAGCGGAGCCGTCGTCGCGAAGCGATACGTCAGCGACCGCCCCTGGTGCACCGGGGCGCCGTCGCCGCCGAACAAGCGGGCGTAGTCCTCGAGATGGCGGGAGAGCCGGTCGCCGTACAGGTCGAGGAGCCGGGCGTCGTCCGCGAGCCAGGCGTGCAGCACCGGGTAGAGGTGCATCGCCCAGCCGTTGTAGTAGTCGAACTTGCGGCCGTCGCCGTCGGTGTACCAGCCGTGGCCGACGTACCACTGCTCGATGCGTTCCAGGCCGCGCTCGATCGCCTTGCGGGACGCGTCGGGCTCGTGGCCGATCTCCTGGAGGAAGCCGGCGACCGTGACGGGGAACAACTCCCAGTTGCAGGGCCAGGCTTCGGCGTGCAGGCCGTCGCCGAGCCAGGCCGCCGCCCGCTGCCGTACGCCCTCGTCCAGACGGTCCCACAGCAGCGGCTTCGTCAGCCGCAGCGCGAAGGCGATGGAGGCCGCCTCGACCAGCGGCTGGCTGCGGTCCTCGATACGGGGCCAGACGCCGGAGACGCCGGCGGCGAGACCGTCGGCGTACCGTTCCAGCACCGTCTCGTCCTGGCGGAAGGCCGCCAGCAGCAGCGTACGGGCGTAGCCCTCCAGGCCGTCGGAGAGCCGTCCCGACCAGCTCTCGTGGTCGCCGGGGAAGTGGTAGAGGGCGCGGTCCTCGGTGGCGTACGGCTCCACGGCGGCGAGCAGGGCGTCGGCGGCCGCCTCCCAGTGCGCGCGGGTGTAGCCGGTGTGCGGGCTGAGGGTGCGGTCCTCGGCGGGCAGGTGCATGTGCGGTGTCGTTCCTTCCACGTCCAACATGGGCCTGGGGCGCCCCGGTTCCGGTCGAGGCGCCCCAGGGGCTCATCCCACCCGCACCAGGCCCTCGGGCACCAGGTGCCGGGCGGCGAGTTCGTCGCGGACCAGGCCCGCGTAGACCGTCGCACCGTGGACGGAGGTGTGGGTGTTGTCCCTTTTCTCGTTGTACAGATAGATCGCCTTGGAGCCTTCCACGCCCAGGGACTCCACCAGCGCCTTCGTCTTCGCCGTCAGGTCGATCAGCGGAACGTCCGCAGCCGCCGCGACGGAGCGGATGACCGCAGGATGGTCCACGCCGAGGCCGTTGACCAGTAGCGCGGTGTTGTTGTTCAGCGTGCCGTCGGAGTTGAACCAGCGTCGCACGATGGGCGTCACGAGGACAGGCTCCCCGCCCTTCTCGCGTACACCCGCGACCAGTGTCTCCAGGTTCGCCCGGTACGTCGCCTCGTCGGTCGTCTTGTCGTTGTGGGCGAGCTGCACCAGGACGAGGTCGCCGGGACGGATCAGGGGCTGGACGGTGGCCCAGAGCCGCGGCTCGGACAGATACGTCACCGTGCTCTCGCCGGAGTCTGCGTAGTTGGCGACGGACACGCCCTTGCGCAGGTACTGGGGCAGTCGCTGGCCCCAGCCGGAGTACGGGTCGCCGGGCTGGTCGCAGACCGTGGAGTCGCCGACGAGGAAGATCTGGCGGGTGTGCCGCGCGGCCGGGGTGACGCGGATGTCGGCGAGCGCGGGGGCCGAGCCCCCGAGGACGAGGTCCAGGCCGGGGGTGCCGTCGGCGCCGGTCGGCTCGCCCTCCGGCGTACGGACGTTCACGGTGAAGCTGCGGGCGACCCGCTCGCCGGCCGCGACGGCGGTCTCGGGGAGGAGCGAGCGCCGGGTCTCGCCGCTGACGGCGGTGCTCGACTCGGCGTCGCCGCCGAGGAGGACCTTCACGTCGTAGGTGCCGGCCGGGACGTCGAAGTGACAGGCGGTGGCGGTGCAGTTGTCGATGCCGAGCGGGCGTCCGGCGTGCGCCTGCGCCGGTACGGCGGTCAGTCCGGTGCTCAGTGCGACCGCCGCCAGCAGGGCGAGGTTGAAACGTCTCATTCGCGGCTCCTCCTGGAGACGACAAGGCCTGGCGGCTGGACCGTACCGCTCTGGGCAAGCGCTTTCTAGCCCCTGTACCGATTTCACAAGATTGCCAACCTCCCGCAAGCGAAAGCCCTTTCGCGAAATCGATTCAACTGTCACTCTCCAAAGCACCCGCACCACCCCCACACGTCTCGAAGGAGGCACCCCCATGTCCGAATCCGCTGTGAACAGACCGGTAGGACGCCGCACCTTCGTCCTCGGCACCGCGGCCGCCGCAGGCACGGCCGCCCTCGCCGGGCCGCTCGCCCAGACCGCGTCCGCAGCGTCCTTCGGCTACACCGACGACGGCTCGAACTACGTCGTCGACACCGGCGCCAACCTCGTCTTCAAGGTCAGCAAGACCAACGGCGACCTGACCTCGCTGGTCTACCGCGGCACGGAGTACCAGGGCTACGGCGGCAAGAACTCGCACATCGAGTCCGGCCTCGGCACCTCGACCGTGAGCATCAAGCAGTCCGGTACGACGATCCTGATCTCGGTCGCGTACGGCACGCTGAAGCACTACTACGCGGCCCGCAGCGGCGAGAACAACGTCTATCTGTGGACCAACCGGGCCGACACCTCGGTCGCGTCGACCCGCTTCATCCTGCGGGTCAAGGCAGGCCTGTTCCTCAACGACGAGCCCGACTCCTACACATACGCCCCCACCACCATCGAGGCCTCGGACGTCTTCGCGAAGTCCGACGGCCAGACCCGCTCGAAGCACTACTCGAAGCTGCGGGTCATCGACTACAACTACGTCGGCTGGAGCGCGAACGGCGTCGGCCTGTGGATCGTCCGCTCCAACCACGAGAAGGCCTCCGGCGGCCCGTTCTACCGCTCTCTGCTGCGGCACCAGAGCGCGGACGGCGGCGGTCTCTACGAGATCCTGCACTACGCCCAGAACCAGACCGAGAACGAGCGCTTCGGCCTCCAGGGCCCCTACGTCATCGCCCTCACGGACGGCGGCGCGCCCTCCTCCTCGCTGTACCCGGGCACCCTCACCACCTCGTGGGCGGACTCGCTCGGCATCTCCGGATACGTCGCCTCGGGCGGCCGCGGCCGGGTCGCCGGCGTCGGCATCACCGGGCGGGACACGTCGTACGCGTACACGGTCGGGCTCGCCAACTCCGCCGCCCAGTACTGGGGTTCGGCCAGGTCCTCGGACGGCTACTTCTCCATCGGCGGCGTCCTTGCGGGGACGTACACGCTGACCGTCTTCAAGGGTGAACTCGCCGTCTACACCAGCTCGGTGAGCGTCAGTGCGGGCGGGACGACCACCCTCAACACCCTCGCGATCCCGTCCTCGAACGACCCGAGCAACGCGAGCGCGATCTGGCGCATCAACAACTGGAACGGCACGCCCAGCGGCTTCAAGAACGCCGACCTGATGTTGTACGCCCACCCGTCCGACGTCCGCGCCTCCTCCTGGACCGGCAACGTCGTGATCGGCAGCGGCACCGAGACCTCGGCCTTCCCCTGCTACCTCTGGAAGGACGTCAACAGCGGCCTCATCGTCTACTTCAAGCTGACGGCCGCCCAGGCCGCCGCCGCGCACACCCTGCGCATCGGCGTGACGACGGCCTACGCCAACGGCCGCCCGCAGGTCGTCATCAACGACACCTGGACCTCCGCCGTCCCCTCGCCACCCACCCAGCCGAGCACCCGGTCGCTGACCGTGGGCTCGTACCGGGGCAACAACAACACGTTCACCTACAGCGTGCCGGCGTCCGCCTGGCTGACGGACACCAGCGCCTACAACACGCTGAAGATCTACGTGGCGAGCGGTTCGGGGACGACGTCCTACCTCAGTGCGGGTACGTCGATCGACGCGATCGACCTGCTGGCCTGAACTCCGCTGCCCGGCACCGTGGTCGCGGTGCCGGGTTCGGCCGACGGACGGCGTGGTATGCCACCCCTACCCAAGGGGAGGGTGGCGAAGTGGGTCACGAGGATCTGGTGACGGAGGCGGTCAGGGCCCAGGTGGCGGCCGAGTCCGAGAGATGGCTGAGGGCAGGTCTGTCCACCGAGCGCTGCGACCGGCCGGCGGCCGAGGCCGCGGTCGCCGAGGTGTACCGGGCCCACGGCATGCCCGCCCCGCGGACGGTGGTGTGGATGGACTCACCGCTCGGTGGCGCGCTGGCGTTCTGGCTGCTGCGCCACGGGTGTGAGGACCGGCTGGACGGAACGCTGGTCGGGGGCGCCGTCGCCGGACCGCCGATACGGGTACCGCAGGCGTTCGCCCGGCAGGCCGAGGAGCGGATCCTCGAACAGATCCCGGCGCGGGAGGACACACCCGGGCGGCCGGAAGCCGGGCGGGAGAGACGGCGGCTGACCGGCACGTTCTCGGACACCAGCGGGGCGCAGGCACAGCTGGTGGAGGTTCTCGGTCATCCCCTGTTCGACCAGCTCGACTTCTACTGGCTGCAGGACGTGCGCGGCGCCTACGAGCTGGAACAGGAGATGAGCAGGATCTTCGCCTGGCCGACCCACGCATGCCTGTCCCACATCGGCGGGCTGACGTACAAGGACCTGCTGGGGAGGGTCCGCGGTCCGGTTCCGGAGCGCATCGCGCAGCCCGAGCGGGACGGGGACGTCATCACGCCGCCACCGCCGCCGAGCCGGGAACAGATCTACTTCCACGAGCAGTTCGGCGGCAGACTGGACTACTGGGCCGCGCCCTTCGAGTTGATCCGCTGGCGCTGCACCCTGGCCGCCGCCGGCCTGCCCGCGTCACCGACGCTGGATGCCGTGCAGGAGGCCTTGTACCGGTCCGGCGGGTGGTGGCCGCTGGAAGACGCCGTCGTCCTCGTGGAGCGGCCGGTCGTCCTGCGGTACGAGGAGGCGGTCACGGACGCTCCCGCGTCGAGGAACGTGCTGGTCCGGTACGCGGACGGCTACCACGTGGCGAGCCCGTAGCGGACTCGGGGACCTGTCTGGATGCGGTAGGCCCGCCGGGGTGGGTCGCCCCGGACCCCGGCGGGCCGTCGTGCGTGTCGGTCTCCGAACGTCAACTACCGCGTGTCCACTGCTGGTTGGTAGCCCCGTTGCAGGTGTACGTGATCACCGCCGCGGAGTTGGCGGTGGACGCGCCGTTCACGTCCAGGCACTCGCCGGTGATGCGGGCCTTGATGTTGACGTACGAGCCCGAAGTGACCACCGACCACTGCTGGGTCGTCGCGCTGCCGCAGTTCTCCTGGGTGACGGTGGAGGCGTTCTCCTGCAGACACAGCGAGCTGCCCCGGCCGACCAGTTGGTAGTAGCCGGTGCCCAGGTCCTTGAACCACCACTTCTGGTTGGTGCCGCTGTTGCAGGTGTACTGGCTGATCGCGACGCCCTGCCACAGTGACTGGTTCGCCACGTCCGCACACTTGCTGCTGTGGCGCGCGATCAGCGTGTTGTACGTCGCGCTCGTCCCGCTGATCGTCCCGGTGGTCGCGTCGATGCCGACCTCCGGGGACCAGGACATCGACATCGTGGTGGTCGTCGGGAAGGTCAGCGGCAGCCACACGTACCGCGAGTCGTTGACGGTCCCGCCGAAGGAGTTGCCCCAGCGGTCGCCCATGTAGAGGTACGAGGTGCCCGAAGTCCCCTGGACCGGGAGGACGTACGCGGTCTGCGAGTTGTACGTCGTGGAGTCGCCGACGTTCGCCATGGACGACCAGGGGCCCGCCAGTGAGGTCGCCGTCGCGTACTGCTGCTGGTTGGCGCTCCAGCCAGTGGCGCCCGAAGTCAGCATGAAGTAGACGCCGTTGCGCTTGAAGAGCGCCGGCGCCTCGCGGTGGCCGCCCGCCCAGGGGTTCGCGACCAGGGTGTCGATCGCGGTGTAGTCGGCGGTGAGCTTGTAGATGTGCAGGTCGTAGTTCTCGTTGGCGGCCGAGACCATGTAGCCGGTGCCGTCCGTGTCGACGAAGGTCGTGATGTCGCGCGACATGTAGGTGTCGAACGGGCGGAAGCTGCCCTGGTAGGTGTAGTTCCCGTCGACGGTGTCGGAGACGGCGACGGCCGCGCGGGCCTCGCTGTAGTCGGTCCCGTTCTCCTTGTGCATCCACATGACGAACTTGCCGGTGGAGGCGTTGTAGATGACCTTGGGCCGCTCGATGTAGGCGGTGGCCAGCTCGGAGGCGGTGGACTCGGTCAGGACGTGGTTCCTGAACTCCCAGTTCTTCAGGTCGGTGGAGCGGTAGGCGTCCACGTACCGGAAGGTGTTGTCGGAGTTGCGGTCCTCGCCGAACCAGTAGTAGTAGGAGCCGACCTTGATGACGCCGCCGCCATGGGCGTGCAGGGCGTTGCCCGAAGTGTCCGTGAACTGGGTGCCGTTGGCGATCGTCACGGTCGCGGCCTGGGCCGGTCCCGCGGTGGCCAGGGCGCCGGCCAGCGCCAGACAGAGGGCGAGCAGTACCGCGTACGCACGTCTCATGACGCAACCTCCGTGTCGATGACGGTGTCCGCCACCGGTATGCCGAAGTCGGGGGTGCCGTCCGCGTTCCAGCCCAGCTTCTGGACGCGGGTGTGGCGGTTGGGGTCGTTCAGCGGGTCGCCGACGATCTCCTTGTACTGGCGGGCGTGGTAGACGAGGACGTCACTGCATCCGTCCTCGGCGACCGTGAAGCTGTTGTGGCCGGGGCCGTACTGCTTGGTCGTGTCGTTGCTGGTGAAGACCGGGGTCGGGGACTTCGACCAGTTCGCGGGGTCCATGAGGTCGGCGTCCGCGTCGACGGTCAGCAGGCCCATGCAGTAGTTGAAGTCGGTGGCACTGGCCGAGTACGACATGAACAGGCGGCCGTTGCGGGCGATGACCGACGGGCCCTCGTTGACCTTGTAGCCGATGCACTCCCAGTCGTACTCCGGGGTGGTCAGGCGTACTTGAGGGCCCGTCAGAGTCCATGGGTTCGCCATCTTCGACAGGAAGATGCCCGTGTTGTTGTCCATGCCGGGCTCGTGCTGGGCCCAGGCGAGGTAGCGGCTGCCGCGGTGGGTGAAGGTGGTGGCGTCCAGGGAGAAGGTCTCCCAGGCCGTCTTGAGCTGGCCCTTCTCCGTCCAACTCCCCTTGAAGGGATCGGCGTTGGCGTTCTCCAGGACCCAGATGCGGATGTCCCACACGCTCTCGGCGGGCGCGGAGGCGAAGTAGATGTACCACTTGCCGCCGATGCGATGGATCTCCGGCGCCCAGATGTGCGCGCCCATGGGACCGGTCGCATGCTTGGTCCAGATGACCGACTCGGCAGCGGTGGCGAGGCCGTTCAGGGTGCGGGAGCGGCGCAGGATGATCCGGTCGTACTCGGGGGCGGTGGCCGTGAAGTAGTAGTGACCGTCGGCGTGACGGTGGATGTGCGGGTCGGCCCGGTTGCGGACGAGCGGGTTCACGTACGGCGGCGCTTTCGGGGTCGGGGCGGCGTGGGCGATACCGGGGGTGGCCGCCGCCAGGGCGCCCGCGGCCAGGGCACCCTTCAGCAGCAGCCTGCGGTGTGGATCTCGGGGGACGTCGTTGTCGCGGCTCATGCGGACTGCCTCTCGGGGGTGGGGTGTCCTGAGAGCGATGTTCGATATTGAGAACATCTGTCGTTTTTCCGAACGCCGAAAAGGTAAGGGCGGGGAACGGGGAGGTCAACGGGTTGGACGGGACTGCTAGAGAGCGCTTTCCAGATGGGTACAGCTTTTCTGTTATCCATCGGCCGTCCGGAGCGTCTCCCATGACGTGCGCAGCCATACCCACAAGACAGCAGCAGCCGCCGGTGCCCTGGCAGCGGTCGCCTTCCTGGTCACCGCTCCCCCGGCGGTGGCCGCCGGCGCCCGGGACGTCACGGCCGACGTGCTGGCGGACCGGGACGTGACGCTGACCGGCGACACGGTGATCACGGTTCCGTCCGGGACGACGACGTACGACGGCGTGTTCCGCGGCGAGGGCACGCTCACCGTGCGCGGCAGCGGGACGCTGGTCCTGACCAAGGACAGCGACTTCACGCTGCCGAAGTCCCGGCAGGGGCAGCAGGTGTCGATCCCGGGCGGCAACCACCCGTACGTCACCACGAGCAACCCCGACCCGCCGGCGATCACGGTCGAGCGCGGGGCGACCCTCCAGTACGGCAACGGCGGCACGACCGGGCTGATCGGCCACTTCCCGTACAACACCCCGGCGTTCCGGCTCAACCAGGACAACATCCGGGTCGACGGCACCCTGCGGCTGTCGCTCAAGAACGTGGGCTACAACCTGGGCACGATCAGCGGCTCGGGCCTCCTGACCCAGCCCCGCTTCCTCTGGGGCACCTGGGACCTGTCGGGCACCCACTCCTTCTCCGGGGTGATCGACAACGGCACGCAGGTGAACGCCGGACGGCCGGAGTTCGCGACCTCGTTGCCCAACGTCCGCAAGGTCCTCAACCAGGGCACCTGGACCGTGGACACCCCACTGGGCCAGACCGTCACCCAGCGCATGGACTTCTACCAGCGCGAGTACGGCAGTGACATCAACGTCCAGTCCCGGCCCGGCAGCAAGGTCGTCCTGACCGGGCAGTACAGCTGGTCGAACCAGGGTGGCGACACCAACCCCTCGCTCAGCGACCCCGCCCTGAACTGGACACCGGCCAACAAGAACGTCAACAAGCGCGGCACCAACATCAAGGGCGCCAACGTCCAGTGGGGCGACGGCACCACGCACAAGATCTTCATGCCGGGCACCGCCGAGACCGTCTACATCAACCTGCTTGCGGCGCGCTCCCGTTCACTGCTCACGTTCGACTACAACGGCCCGGTGACGCTGGGCGCCCCCATCGGCGGCGGCAGGTTCCACGACACGCTGGCCGCGCCGGGAGCCGGGGACATCGTCATCGCCGGGACACGTGGGAATGACGTCACCTTCGCGGCCGTCCAGTACTACAACGGCTCGACGACGGTCGAGAAGGGCGCCGTGCTGCGGCTGGGCAGCGGCAAGTCGGGCGGCGACGGCGGGCTGTACACCGGGGGCGACCTCTACAAGGTCGTGAACAACGGCTCGCTGGTGCTGAACAACACGGGCAAGGCCCTTTCCCTGCCCCGGATCAGCGGCAGCGGATCGCTCACCCAGGCGGGCGCCGCGACGACGACCCTGACGGGGAGCGCGGTGTCGTACACGGGCACGACGACGGTCAGCAAGGGCACCCTCGCGCTGCGGCAGGGAGCAACTCTCAGCCGCAGCAAGGCCATTCGGCTCACCTCGTCCGGCTCGCGCCTCGACGCCGGTACGGCGGGCCTGCGGGTGGCGACCACGACCTCGCTGAGCGGCAAGGGCACGGTGAAGGGCGCGGTCACGAACGACGGCGTGGTCGCGGGCGGTCTCACCGTCTCCGGCGCCTACACGCAGAGCGCGAAGGGTGAACTCGTCCTGCGGGACCGGCCGTTGAAGGTGACCGGCGCGGTACGGCTGGCCGGTGACCTCGACCTGTCGGCCGCCGGGACCGATCCGGCCCGCAGGATCACCGTGCTGAACCACACGGGGAGTTCGAAGACCACCGGCACGTTCACCGGCCTGAAGCAGGGCGCGAAGCTGAAGCTCGCCGACACGACGTACCGGATCAGCTACCGGGGCGGCGACGGCAACGACGTCGTCCTGACCGCCGCCACCGCGAGCCCGTCGCCGTCCGCCACCCGGAGCACGGAGTCGTCCGGGGCCGTGGCCGCCGACACGCGGATCGAGAACACCGCGAGCAGTGGGCTCGGTTGGTGGCCGTACGTCCTCTCCGTCGGCCTGCTCCTCGGCCTCGTGGTCCCGGCGACACTGCACCGGCGCAGCTCGCGGCGCGGGGGTGGACGCCACGCGGCCCACTGATCATCACCGACCGCTCGGCGCCTCCGGAAACCCCAGCCGCGGGGCCAGCGCACGCGCCTCCGCCGCCCACCCCGCGAGGAACGCGAGCGCCGACCCCCGTTCCCGGTAGCGGAGTTCGGCGGACACCGTGCGCCCGCCGCCGTAGTCGAGCTGCTCCTCGCCCGCGTGGGCCAGCATCAGCGCGGTGAGCCAGTCGTACTTCACGGCCGAGGCGCACACGGCGAGTCGTACGAGGTTCTCGTCGCCCTTCCAGCCGCTCCCCCGCAGCCCGTGCAGATAGGCGTCGTAGGCGTCCGCCGCGTACGAGGGCAGCCGGGCGGCCGGGACGAACAGGTCGAAGACGGAGTCGGGGAGGTAGTTGCCGAGGTCCTCGCCGAGGGCGCCGTCGCCGGTGAACGCCCAGTCGTACAGGACGCTGTCCGGGCCGTCGGAGCGGACGTTGGCGGGCCACTGGTCGAGATGGCTCAGGGTGCGCGGCAGGGTCTCCATGATCTGGAGGAACCACTCGCGGTCGTGGTGGAGGCGGACCATGTCGCGGCGCAGGCCGTCGGGGAAGTGGTCGCGGACCAGGGGCTGTTGCCAGGCCTCGTCCTCGTCGAGGAGGTCCTGGCCGAGGGTGTTGCTGTCGACGTACTGGCGCAGGAAGCGGTGCGAGAGCCATGGCTCGTCGGCTATATGGGCATTCCCTTGTGCCGCCCCCAGTCGACGGGCGTGCTCGATGTGCCGGGCGAGCGGCCAGCGGGTGGCCGGCTCACCGCGGACGTGCTCCAGCCACAGCGCCACGTCCCCGTCGGACCGTTCGACACAGGCGAGCAGCTCGGGCGCGCGGATGCCGTACGGCTGCCAGAGCTGTGCGAGGCCGGACGCGTAGACATCGGCCTCGCGCCGCCAGTAGTTCCAGTGCCGGGGGGCGTCCGAGGCGGCCCAGCGCCCGGTGGCCTCCTTGTTGCGGGTGAGCACCTTCAGGACGGCCTCGCGGTCGCCTGCGGTGACGCTCCAGACGCCGCCGGTGACGCCGTTCTTCGGGTTGTGGGTCAGGGATGTCAGGAGGGCGGGTCCGGTGCAGGGGCCGAGGACCTCACCCGCCTCGGCGAACACGACATCGGTGTCAGGCATGGACCGAGGTTAGTTCCACATGCTGGCCGCGACGTTCACGTTTTGGACCAATACGGCCTTCTCCCACCCCTTCGATTAGCGTCGTGGCATGACCAGCGACACCACCCTCAGCCTCGCCGAAGCGCTCGCCGCCGGGGCCGTCGTCCTCGACGGCGGCATGTCCAACCAGCTCGCGTCCGCCGGGCACGACCTGAGCGACGAGCTGTGGTCGGCGCGGCTGCTCATGGAGCGGCCCGAGGCGATCACCGAGGCGCACCTCGCCTACTTCGAGGCGGGCGCGGACGTGGCGATCACGTCCAGCTACCAGGCCACCTTCGAGGGCTTCGCCAAGCGCGGGATCGAGCGGGAGCAAGCCGCCGAACTCCTCGCCCAGAGTGTCGAGTTGGCGCGGGAGGCGGCACGGCAGGCCCACGCCAAGGGTGTCACGCGGCCGCTGTGGGTGGCCGCGTCGGTCGGCCCGTACGGGGCGATGCTCGCGGACGGCTCCGAGTACCGGGGCCGCTACGGACTGAGCGTCGCCGAGCTGGAGGCCTTCCATCGACCGCGCCTGGAGGTGCTGGCCGCGGCCGGTCCCGATGTCCTCGCGCTGGAGACGGTCCCCGACGCCGACGAGGCCGAGGCGCTGCTGCGGGCGGTGCGCGGGCTCGGGGTGCCGGCCTGGCTGTCGTACTCCGTCGCGGGCGACCGCACCCGTGCCGGTCAGCCGCTGGAGGAGGCGTTCGCCCTGGCGGCCGAGGCGGACGAGGTCATCGCGGTCGGCGTGAACTGCTGCGTCCCCGAGGACGTGGACGGCGCGATCGAGACCGCCGCCCGCGTCACCGGCAAGCCGGTCGTCGTCTACCCCAACAGCGGCGAGGCCTGGAACGCCGAGGCCCGCGCCTGGGAAGGCAGCTCCACCTTCGCCCCCGAGGAGGTACGGGGCTGGCACGCGTCCGGCGCCCGGCTGATCGGCGGCTGCTGCCGGGTGGGACCGGAGGCGATCACGTCGATCGCCGGGACGCTGAGGGCGGCGTAAAACAGAGCGGCTCCACAAGGGCAAGCCCGCACGGTGCCGGAAACCCTCGGCTGACCGCCGAGTAAGCAGAGTCCTGCCGCTTCTCTCGTCCCCGCCTCCCCGCCCTGCTAGCCTCCGCATCGGGAACCGGTTTCCACCCATGTTGCCGCAGTTCCCGAGGGGTGGGCGACACAGCCCGGGGAGAGGGGCGGCAGGTCATGACGAGGAAGAGCGAGGACACCAGCCGGAGCACCATCCGGGACGTGGCGACCCGCGCCGGGGTCTCCGCGTCCACGGTGTCGCGAGTGCTGGGCGGGGAGTACCCGGTGAGTACGGCGACCCGTACACGCGTGATGCGGGCGGTGCGCGACCTGGACTACGTCGCCGACGCCCGCGCCAAGGCGATCGCGGGCGTCGGGACGCCCACGCTGGCGTTCGTCCTGGAGGACATCACCGGGCCGTCGTTCGCGCTGATGGCGCACGGTGTGGAGCGCGAGGCGACGCGGCTCGGCCATCTGTGTCTGGTGTGCAGCACGGAGGGCGACGTCGAGCACGAGCTGGAGTTCGTGGAGATGATGCGCGCCCAGCGGGCCGCCGCCGTGATCCTGGTCGGCGGCGCCGCGGACACCGTCGAGTACCGCGAGCGCACCCGCCGTATGGCCGACTCCCTGGCCTCCGCCGGCTCCCGCCTGGTGCTGTGCGGCCGCCCGCCGCTGGGCCCGGGGGCACCCGTGACGGTCATCGAGTACGACAACGAGGGCGGCGCCTTCGCCCTGGTCTCCCACGTCCTGGCACAGGGCCACCGGCGTGTCCTGTTCCTCGGTGGCAAGGCGGACCACACCACCGCGCAGGGCCGCGAGCGCGGCTATCTGGCCGCGCACCGCGCCCGCGGTCTGGAACCCGATCCCGCACTGGTCCTGAACGGCGACTTCACCCGCGACTCGGGCCACCGCCTGATGCGCCGAGCCCTGAAGGAGGGGCTGGAGTTCACGGCCGTGGTCGCCGCCACGGACATGGTCGCGGCGGGCGCCCTGACCGCCCTGCACGAGGCGGACCTGACCGTGCCGGGCGACATCTCGCTGGCCGGCTACGACGACATCCCCTTCGCCCGCGACCTGCACCCGGCGCTCACGACGGTCCACGTCCCCTACGAGGAACTGGGCCGCCTCGCCGTGCGCACCGTGCTGGGCCGCACGGCGGAGACCCCGGACGAGCATCTGCTGCTCGGCACGCACGTGGTGGTGCGGAACTCGGTGGCGAAAACCCCGGAAACCGGTTCCTGAGCGGACCTGGTGAAGTCGGCTGCGGAACCGCGCCCCGTAAGGGGCGCGGGGCTGTATCGATATGCGGCTCCGCTGCGGGGCCCGACCAGCCCCCACCGGCCCGCGGTGGACGAACCGCATAACCAGCGGAGCGCTTGGGCCGCGGTCAGGTGCGGCGCACCGGGCCCGCCCGCCGCAGCCGCCGTACCACCGACCGCAGTTCCGCGGTCCGTGCCGGCCACCCCTCCGCGGGCTCCGACACGGGCGGGGTCTCCTGGACGCTCGCCTCGGCGGTCCACACCGCGAACTCTCGGTCCCGAGGGCCGGACACCGTGTGCGGCTCGCCCTTGCCGAAGATCCGCACCGGATGCGTGGCGTCCCAGCGCTGCCAGCCGGGGTCGCCGTCGACTGCGAAGCGCAGCCACGCCGAGTGCATCGCCTCGGTCAGCTCCCGTGGAGCTCCGTCGCCGGCGAGCTTGGCCGACTCGGGCGCCTCACCGGTGTCGAAGACGAAGCCCAGCTCCAGGGCGTGGCACGCGCCGAGGTCGGGCCGCAGCGAGGGCCAGGCGAACTCGTAGACGTACGAGCTGTCCGGGCGGGCTTCTGCGAGGCGGTGCAGCGGGAGGCGCAGCAGGTGGTCGGTGACCATCTGGCCGACGATCTCGGCGGTGCCGACCCCGGGGTGCAGCGCGCGGTAGCCGCGGACGACCTCCTGGCCGCAGTGGCAGCGGGCCATGGCGCCGGCGAGGGCGACCGGACCCAGCCGGTCGACGCGTTCCAGCAGGCCGCCCGGCACCAGCCACAACCGGTACTCGTCGCTGGTCCAGCCCATCATCAGGTCGACACCCTTGGCCGCCTCCCCCTCGACGAGCGCCTCCAGGGGGTCCCGCGGGACGACGTCGCCGTCGACGACGATCCCGAACGTGGGCCCGCCGAGCACCGGGCTGCTGAGCTTGCCCACCTCGGCCTGGGTGCGCAGCAGCAGCTCGCGGTCGACGTCGGCGAAGGCCGCGGCGGTGGCGGGAATCTTCAGCCGGGTCGCCATACGGCGCACCATCCGCCGCACCTTGTCGCGATCGTTCGCCTCGGGCGGCCCGCTCTGCAGCACCGCCCGCCGGAACAGGCCCTGCGCCTGCGGGGCGGCGAGCAGGGCGCCGATGCTGATCGCGCCGGCGGACTGGCCGAAGAGGGTGATCCGGTCGAGGTCGCCGCCGAAGGCCGCGATCGACTCGTGGACCCACTGCAGGGCGGCGAGCTGGTCGCGCAGACCGGGGTTGGCGGGGGCGTCCGGGAACAGTCCGTAGCCCTCCACTCCCAGCCGGTAGTTGACCGAGACGAAGACGACGCCGTCACGGGCGAAGCCGTGCCCGTCGTACACGGGCACCGCCGAGGAGCCGCGGGTCAGGGCACCGCCGTGCAGCCACACCATGACCGGGAGCCGGGCACCAGGGCCCGGCTCCGGAGTCCACACGTTCAGGTTGAGGCAGTCGTCGCCCGGCACGACCGGGTCGGACAGGTACTGCGCGAAGGCCTCGGAGTACGGCGGTTTCGGCGCCGTCGGCCCGAAGGCGCCCGCGTCGCGCACACCGTCCCAGGGCTCGGGCGGTACGGGCGGGCGGAACCTGCGGGGCCCGAAGGGCGGGGCCGCGTAGGGGATGCCCCGGAACACCGCGATTCCCTGCTCGTACCGGCCGCGTACGGCCCCGTACGGCGTCCCCACCACCGGGCCCGCGAGGCCCTCTGCCTGGTCTGCTGCCGTCATACGCCCACCAGCCTCCCGCACCGCGCTCGTGCACCGTGAACATCAGAGCACCACAAGGCCGCCGGGTATTCCGGCGCACGAGCGCGGTTTACGGCCGTACGGGGGACGCGACTACGGGGCGTACCCGACCGGTCACGGAACTACTTGGCGTACATCAGCGTTCCGAAGCCCAGCTGGTCGTAGCCGCCACTGTCGGAACCGTAGTCACCGCCGCCGCCCTCGGGAGCGACGAGGTTGTAGTACATCTGCGAGATGTACTTGTCGTCGAGGGACAGGCGCCGGTTGTAGTGGAAGTGGAGCTGTGCCCACACCGGACGGACCTGGCCGCGGGAGGCGGAGGAGACCACCGTCTGGGACGACTGGGCGCAGCTCTGGCCGGTGCCCCAGGTGTAGGTCGTGAAGGGCACGTCACTGCCCAGGTTGTACTTGGCGACGTACTGGGCGGCCTTCATGAAGCGGCGGCTGTCGTACGAGTAGAGGTCGTCGCCCTGGTTCCAGGCCATCTCGCAGACGGCGCCCATCTGACCCATGCCCATGACGGTGTGGCCCTGGTCGCGTCCGGACTCCTGCCACTGGCCGAGGGCGTATCCGTCGCTGTCGGTGTACAGGTACGGCACCGCGTGCGCGATGGAGCCGTTGCCCGCACCGGACTTGAAGTACGTGACGGCCTGGTCGTACTTGGCGCTGTCCTCGTTGAGGATCCCGATGGCCAGGATGGAGGCCATGTTGCACAGGTCCCAGTTGGCCCAGTAGTTCGTGATGCAGGCGTCGTTGTGGTTGGTCAGGAAGCTGTTGTTGAGCGGATAGAAGACGCTGACCAGCATCTCCTGACAGGCGGCGAGGTCCAACGCGTCGTAGTCCCGCATGAGTTCGACCGCGTTGGCGAACTGCCAGCCGTAGAGGCCGGACGCGAGGAACCGGTCGGCGTTTCCGGTGACCGAAGTCAGCGTCTTCGCCCACGCGTTGAGGATGTTGGCGGCGCACACGGCGTTCGCCTCGGTGCCGCCGACCTTCCAACGCAGGGCGTTCTGGTAGGCGGCGGCGATGTCGTTGTAGAGCAGGCCGTAGTTCTGTCCGGTGCCTCCGCGGATGATCGTCGCCGTCGCGCGGTTCGTCCAGGTGGACTGGGAGTGGGAGTTGGCGGTCAGCTTGTTCCAGCCCGACAGCCAGGGGTCCGTGCCCGCGGCGACCCTGACCTTGGCCCGGTTGATGTCGCCCGCGTTGTGCAGCATGCCCGGATGGGTCCAGGTGGCCGGTGCGGCGTCCGCCTGGGTGGCGGCGAAGGCGCCGCCGCCCAGGGCGAGGGCGGCGCCGAGACCGCCGGCGGTCTTCAGCAGACCGCGGCGGCTCAACTCGGTTTCCTGGGCGTGCCGGTGGGGGGAAGTGCGGCTCATTGCTCTTCTCCAATCCGTGGGGGATCTAGAGCGGGGTGATGCTCACCTCGTCGAACTCGGTGGTGCCGAGGGCCAGCGGACTGCGGGAGCAGACCACGAGGCCCACGTAGTAGGCGGCGTCGCCGAAGCCGGGGATCTCGCCGGAGGCGAGGGCGGTCCAGGTGGCGCCGTCGTCGGTGGAGACGGATGCGGCGAAGGCGGTCCCGGTGCGCTTCAGCCGCAGCAGTAGGGGCAGTTGGACGGTGGCGGTGCCCGAGAAGGCGGAGGCACCGGCCACGGTCTTGCGCAGCATGAGCTGAGCGCTGGTCCCGCCGGTGACGATCGCCCCGGCCGCCTGGTCGAACGGCGACAGCGACTTCGCCATCAGCAGCCCCACCCGGTCGGCGGTAGCGCCGGTACGGGAGACCAGCCGGGCGGTGACCTCGCAGTCACCGGTGACGGGCTGCCGTGCGAACTGCCCGGTCATTCCCTGGTTGTTGACGGTCAGATCGACTCCGGCGCCCCGCACCACGAAGTTCCCGTCTTCGTGTGAGGTGCTGCCGGGCGTACGGATCGCCACCACACCCAGGGTCCCGAAGGCGCGGTCATCGAGGACCACGTCGCCGAGGTCGCCATAGGTCCAGGGGGCGGGCGGGGGTGTGCCAACCGTGAGCGTGAGGGGGCCGGCGCCTTCGCCGGCCGCGTTGCCCACGGTGGTGGTGACCGTGAACTCGCCGGTCTCGGTGGGGGTTCCGGAGATCAGACCGGTGCGCTTGTCGACGCGGAGGCCGTCGGGCAGGCCGTCGGCGGTGAACCGCACGGGCTCGTGCGAGCCGCGCAGCAGATGCCGGAAGGCGACGCCCTTGCTGGCGAATGCCGTTGCGGCAGAGGTGAGTTGAGGGACGGACGGCGTCGGCATCGGCGCGGAAGCGGACTCCGACAGCGGGCCACGCCCGGCACTGTTCGTCTTCGCCACGGCGTAGTGGTACGTCGTCCCGGGCGCGCCGGTGGCATCCGCGTACCGGATGCGGGTGCCGGACCCCACCGGGCCGACGCCGGTCGCGAGGGTCACGTAGGGGCCGTCGGCGCCGGGGGCCCGCAGCACCTTGTAGCGGGCGGAGAGGTCCGGGTCGGTCCAGGCGAGCTCGACGGCGTCCGGGCCGCTCACGGCCTTCAGGTCCCCGGCAGCCCGGGCGGGCTTCGGCACCGACCAGACCTCGCCGGCCGAAGTGGACGTCACGGTGACGTTGTCGAAGGCGCCGGTGCCGGTCTCGGCGTACTCCTCGTCGACGCCGAGGCAGGAGGTGAGGACGAGACCCGCGTACGCCGTGTGCCCCAACTCGACCTCGGAGGTGCCGACTTCGGTCCAACGGATGCCGTCCGGGGAGATGGCGCCGGTGCAGCGGCGACCCTTGCGGGTCATGCGTACCCAGTACGGCGTCCGCAGCCGGTAGCCGTCGCCCGCGCCCTCGACGTACGGAGCCTCCAGCGGGGTCGCCGACTCGGGCAGGGTGCCGAGGCTGGAGATCGGGAAGGCGGCGTTCGTGGTGATGGCCGCCTGCTGCGAGGGCGGAACCGGCGTGCTGCCGGTGCCGGAGACGTCGGCTCCGGTGGACGGTCGCACCGAGAACACCCCGCTCCAGGTGTGCAGCGGCAGCCCCTGGACGATCATCGCGGCGTGCGCCGCGTCCGCGTCGAGGGAGGCCCGGAGGCTCACGCCGATCTTGGAGTACTGCGAGCTGAGCGGCCACACGATCCGCGCGGTGACCGTGCCGTCGCCGGGCAGCGGCAGGTGCACGAGGCGGTAGGTGCCGGCGGTGCCGGACGCCTCCAGCACGAACCGCTCACCGTCGAAGACGGCCGATCCGGGAATCTCCACGTCGCCGACGTCCTGGGTCGACCAGGGCTCGGGGAGACCGGCGGTGACGGAGACCGGGCTCGAATCACCGCTGCCGCCTTGGGAGTTGGTGGCACTGACGATGTAGTGGTACGTCCGTCCCGTGCGGGTGTCACGGTCGGTGTACGCCGGCTCCTCGACGCCGGCGGCGATCTCCTCGTACGGCCCCTCGACTCCGGCGGCCCGGCGGACGGTGTACGTGCTCGCCCACGCGGACGGCAGCCAGGTCACGGTGACTGACGTGCCGTCACCAACCGCCGTGACGCCCGCCGGAGCCGTCGGCACGGTGGACGCGGGCGCGGTCGTACCGGCGAAGGAGAAGGTCCCCCAGCTGGGCAGGTCGTCGTTGCTGCCCTCGATGACGCGGGCGCCGCCGGTGCCGCGGAAGACGGCCGCCTTGGTGTACGGGGTGTCGAGGCCGCGGACGCCGGCGTAGTGGGCGTAGGCCATCTCGTAGATCGGCGGCAGGTTGCCGCGGCCGATGGCGGAGACGGTCTTCTTGATGTACTTGCCGGTGCGGTCGAGGTCGGGGACGAAGGGGACGTCGCCGCCCAGGTTGTAGCGGGCGGCGTACTCGAAGTTGGCGAGGATGCGGTTCTCGTCGTAACCCCACAGGTCGACGCCCTGGTTCCAGGCGACCTGCGCGATGTCACCGGTGAGGCCGGCCGCGAGCTGTTCGTGGCCCTGGTCGCGGCCGCTCTCCTGGCCCTGGCCCGCGTCGGTGACGATGCGGTGGCCGATGCTGCCGTCGCCGGCACCGGCCGCGGCGAAGCGCAGGGCGTCCTCGAAGAGGGTGGGCTCCTCGCAGAACACGCCGATGGCCAGAATGGTCTGAAGGGCCGTCAGATCCCAGTTGCCGTTGGCGTAGAGCATGTAGCCGGACACCGCGGGATACCAGACGTCGAGGAAGGACTCCTCGCAGCGGGCGATGTCCGCGTCCGCCCAGCCGTCGTAGTCGCTGTGGCGGAGCAGCTCCGCCGCGTTGACGAACTTGAAGGCCTGCAGGCCCGCACCGAGCGGACCGTCGGCGCCCGTGATCATCGTCAGGGACGCCGACCAGGCGTTGAGGATGTCGCGGGCCTTGTCGGCGTGGGCGCGGTCGCCCGTGACGCACCAGATCAACGCGTTCTGGTACGCGGCGGCGGAGTCGGCGACGGCCTGGTTCGCGAAGTTGGAGGGACCGCGGCCCCAGGAGGTGATCTGGCCGGTGTTCTGCAGCGCGTACGACGCTGAGGAACGGGCGTGGGCCGCGAGTGCCAGGTAACCGTCGTACAGCGGGGATTGCTCGGCCGCGACCGCCGCCTTCATCCGGGCGAGGTCGTCGGCGCTGTGCAGCAGCCCGGGGTGGGTGAAGGCCCGGGCTCCCGTGTTCTCCTGGGCCCGGGCCGCGCCGGGCACGAGCAGTGCGCTCGCGCCCGACGCCAGCAGCAGGGCCGCGGTGCCGCCGAGGAAACCCCGGCGGCTCGGTCCGTGGTTCATCATGATGCGGCGGCCGCCTCGGCGGTGGTGAGGAACTTGAGGTTCGTCACGTGCTCGTTGACGAACATGGGCACGCCGTCCGAGGCCAGATACCACCTCGGCTTGCCCGTGCTGTCGGCGATCACCTTGCCGTTGACGCGGAGGTTCTCGAAGGTGACGTCCTTGATCGCGTGCTCCGCATCGAGGCCGGCGATGATCGAGAGGTCGGCGTTCTCGCCGTTGTAGCTGAGGTCCTTGATGTAGACGGACTCGATGCCGCGGCCTGCCGAAGTGTTGTACTTCGGGTTGTACTCGACCCGCATGTGGATGAGCTGGCCCCAGCGGAAGTCCTCCACGCGGATGTTGTCGAACTTGACGTCCCGGACGATGTTGCTGTCGCCGACCATGAAGGCGATAGCGCCCTGGTAGGTCACCTGCGGCTCGCGGTGGTCGAGGATGTCGATGTTCTCGTAGCGCAGGTTCTCCAGCATCTCGGGGGTGTCGGAATTGCCGTGCACGCCGATGTTGATCGGGTGGGCGACGTCGGCCCAGAGGGAGCAGTTCTTGACGGTGATGTTGCGGGTGTCGCCGTAGAAGTCCCAACGGTGGGTGTAGAGGGCGACGCAGTCGTCGGAGGTACGCAGGAAGCAGCCGTCGATCGTGACGTTCTCGGAGCAGTAGAGCTGGATGCCGTCACCCCAGCCCTGGTGGCTGAAGGCGCGCAGATTCCTGATGGTGAGGTTCTTGGACTCGGCGACCCTGATGTTCTCGTACCGGGGGTTGAGGATCGTGACGCCGTCGATCGTGACGTTGTCGCACTTGCGGACGAAGACCGCGCCGCCGGTCGTGTCGTAGATCACGCCGCGGCCGATCAGCCGGGAGTTCTCCACGCCCTCGAAGATCACGCTGGAGGTGAGAACGGCGCCCGGGGCCAGGTAGACGGTGGTGCCGGTGGGCACCTTCAGGGTTCTGTCGGGGTGGGTGTGCAGACCGGGCCCGAAGTACATGACCTTCTTGTCGCCCTCGGTGGGCACGTCCTGCTCGATCGGGTTCGCGAACAGGTGCAGGCAGTCGAAGATCTTGTCGTCGATCTGGACGACGAGGTTGCGGGGCCGGTCCAGGGTGAAGCGCGCGGTGCTGCCGAGCACCTCGGGCTTGATGCCGTACGAGTCCGGGCGGATGCGGACCTTCTCGCCGCCGCCCGGGTTGTACGTGACCTCGACCTCGACGGTGCCGGAGAAGTCGAAGGCGGCCCAGGAGGAGCTCTGGGCCCTGTTGCTGCCGGTGTTCGCGTCGATCAGTGCGAGCTTGGCAAGGTAGACGCCAAGCTTCTGCCAGGTGCCGCCGAGCGGCCGGACCTTGACGGTGAAGGAGTTGTTGACAGGCACCTGCGGAAGGGTCGGGTGGATGACCACGCTGTCGCCGGTGGTGCCGGTCTCCTCCGCCGCGGCGGCCTGTGCGGTGCCCGCGATGCTGCTGGCCAAGCCGGCGGCAGCGATGACACCGGCGGCCTGGAGGGTGGTCCGGCGTGACAGGGGCGTGTTCATGCGTAACTCCTTGCAACAGGTTCGGTAAGAGGGGCTACTTCAGGCCGGACGTGGACATCCCGGCGACGAAGCCGCGCTGGGCGATGAGGAAGATCAGCAGGATCGGGACGACGTACATCACGGAGGCCGCGGCCTGGAGTTCGGGGACGGGCGTACCGCCATCGTTGACGTAGGCCGTCATCACGGCGACGGCGAGCGTGGTGCGGTCGGTGGACAGCAGCAGCTGCGGGGCGATGTAGTCGCCCCAGGTCCAGGTGAAGGCGATGATGAAGCTCGCGGACAGCACCGGCCAGGACTGGGGCAGGAAGATCCGCCAGAAGATCGTGGCGTAGCCGCAGCCGTCGACGATCGCAGCCTCCTCCAACTCCCGTGGCATGCCCGCGAAGAACTGCCGGAAGAGGAAGACCAGATACGGCGCCGCCGACAGGCCCCACAGCACCCACGGCCAGTACGTGTCGACCATGCCGACCTTGGCGAAGATCAGGTACGTCGGCAGCAGGGTGACCATCTGGGGCAGCATCATCGAGCCGAGCAGGACGCCGAACAGGACCTTCTTGCCGGGTGCGTCGAGCCGGGCGAAGCCGAAGCCGACCCAGGCCGAGCTGAGGGTGACGAGCGTGGCGTAGATGAGGGCGATGACCAGGGAGTTGCGGGCGTAGCCGAGGAAGTCGATCTGGTGGAAGGCGTCGGCGAAGTTGTGCCACTGGAAGACGTCGGGCAGCCAGTGGACGGGCGAGGCGGCCAGTTCCCCCTGGGTCTTGAGGCCGGAGAGGATCAGCCAGCCGAAGGGGCCGAGGAACAGTCCGGTGACGGAGACGAGGATCGTGTAGAGGACGAGGCGCTTGGCGCGTACCCGCACGCGGGCGTCGGTCGTGAGCGACTTGGGCTGCAGGCTGGTGGCGGTCACTTCTTC
The DNA here is from genome assembly GCF_000718165.1 of Streptomyces fulvoviolaceus. Taxonomy (GTDB): domain Bacteria; phylum Actinomycetota; class Actinomycetes; order Streptomycetales; family Streptomycetaceae; genus Streptomyces; species Streptomyces fulvoviolaceus. The sequence continues at coordinate 139,226 of NZ_JOEY01000015.1, forward strand.
GCCTCCGGGTCGACGTTGTAGAACACCGCGCCGGACGTGAACTTGAAGATGAGTCCGGTCACGGCGAGGATCAGGACGAAGAGCACCCACAGCAGGGCGGAGGCGTAGCCGTAGCGGCCGAGCGCGAAGTACTGCGCGAACACATGCATCATGTAGAGGTAGTTGGACTGCGGGACCGTGGTGATGCCGCTCGTGTCGCCGAGGGGGGCCAGCAGCAGCGGCATGATGGTCTGCACTGAGGCGATCATCCCGGTGACCGTCTGGAAGAGCAGGACGGGTGACAGCAGCGGCACGGTGATGCTGCGGAAGGTGCGCCAGGCGCTCGCTCCGTCGATGCGGGCCGCCTCGTGGAGTTCGCGCGGTACGTCCTGGAGCCCGGCCAGCGAGATGATCATGACGTTTCCGGCGCCCCAGAGCACCGTCATCAGCAGTACGTAGCGGGCGTAGGGATCGGCCAGCCACCCGACGGCGTCGAAGCCGAAGAAGGTCAGGACGCCGTTGGAGGCGCCGGAGTTCTGGTCGAAGAGAAGCTTGAAGGCGAGGCCCGCGCCCACCGGCGGCACCACGGCGGGCAGATACAGCAGGGTGCGGAACAGGCCACGCGCCTTGATCGGCCGGTTCACCAGGACGGCGAGGACGAGCCCCGCGATGATCGACAGCGGCACCGAGGTCAGCGCGAACAGGCCCGCGCGGCCGAGTGAGTCCCAGGTCACCGGATCGTTCAGCAGCTCGCGGTAGTTGCCGAGTCCGACGTACTTCCAGTTGGGCGAGATGCCGTCGAACGTGGTGAAGCTCAGCCACAGCGCGTACACCATCGGCGTGACGGTCAGCAGCAGGAACCCGATGATCCAGGGCGAGGTGAACATGTAGAACGCGCGGTGCCTGCGCGCGGTCATCGAGGTCCGCGATCCGCCGACGGCCGGTGCGCGACCGGCGCGCGCGGCGGCGTCCGGCCGGTCCGCGACGGAGGAGATCTGGTCGACCGTCATCCCACTTGCTCCTTACCGCGCTTCAGCTGCTCGTTGATGGCCGAGTTCAGGCGCCCGGCGAGGGTGTCGACGGAGATCTGGCCGTTCATCGCGGCGGGGGCGATCTGGTTGAAGAGGGCGTCCAGCGCGTCCGCCCTGGTGTACGGAGTGAAAGAGACCACCGAGAAGTGCTTCAGCTCGTTCTCCTGCACCTTCAGCGCTCGCTTCTGGGCGTCCTCCTGGGCCGGCATCAGCGAACGCATCGACTTCAGGCTGGGGATGCCCCAGCCGCCGCCGGCCCGCGCCTTGGCCGGCTCCTCGCCGAAGAACCACTCGAAGACCCGCCACGCGGCGTCCTTGTTCTTCGCCTTCTTCGGCATCCACAGGCCGGTACCGCCCTGGCAGGCGCTGATCCGCGTGCCGCCCGCGAAGAGCGGGGCCGGCGCCAGGCGGGACACCTCGGCCAGCTTCTTGTCCGGGTAGATCATGCCGCCCATCCAGTAGCCGGAGTTCGACATGGCCAGCCGCCCGGCCTGGTACGTGGGCCCGTCCCAGCCGTTGGGGTCGGGCTGGATGAGGCTCGGCCCGACCTTGGTCTTGCAGTAGTCGATGTACCAGGCCAGCGCCTTGCGGGCCTCGGGGGCGGTGAAGTCGACCCGGGAGAAGTCGTCGTTGAAGAGGCTGCCGCCGGCGGAGGCCGTCATGGTCGTCAGGAGCGTGGACCGGGTCAGTCCGCCGTAGCTGCCGCCGAAGACGGTGGTCTGGCCGCTCTTGCGCTGCACGAGACGCTTGGCGGTCTCCTGCCATTCCTCGTACGTGACCGGCTCGGTCTCCGACGGGTGGTCGACACCGGCCTTGTCGAAGGCCGACGTGTTGTACCAGTACATGGAGTCCTGGGAGAAGTCCTTCGCCATGCCATAGCGCGGACCCTTGCCCTGGGTACGGCCGTCGAACCGCCAGAGGTCGTTGACCGGGTCCAGGTCGTCGACCTTGAGGACGCCGCTCCGGGAAAAGTAGGGGTCCAGTTCCTCGGCCACGTCCCGCGCCGCGAAGAACGGCGAGTCCACGGCACCGACGCCGCGCACCAGGTCGGGCGGGTTGCCGCTGGTGAGCATCGCGATCAGCTTGGTGATGTCGTACTTCACCAGGACGATCTTGATGCCGAGGTCCTTCTTCGCCTGCTGGACCTGCTCCGGGAGGATGTCCCCGGAGTTGACCATCACCGTCACGGTCTCACCCGATCCGCTGACCCCGGACGACACCTGCATCGCGCAGCCGCTCAACGCCGCCGCGCCGGTGGCGGCGCCGGCCGCCGAGAGGGAGAGAAATCGGCGGCGGCTCAGCGGGGCACCAGCATGTGGGCGCATGAACGCACCACCTCCTGCTCTGTCCATTCGGGATATCGACCAAGGATCGGCTCGTCGATCACTTGATCGCAGTAACCGGTTCAGCAACCGGTTGCTGCGCGTTGGGGCAGAGCTTCTTCCTGTCCGGAAACGGCGTCAAGAGTCTTGACGAACTTTCGAAAAGACTGTGTAACCTCGGCGTCATGGGCCGACCGGTCGAGCGGAACCGGTGGAACCCGGCCTGATCTGCGAAGAAAACGGGAGCAGGGCAGAGATTTCGGCGGGGCGATCCCGGGAACCGGTTGCCGACCCTGAACCTCCCGACCGCCGCCCCGTCGGCACACCCACGCAACTCCGGTAAGCGATTTCACGACATACGGCCCACTCGGCCACCGGCCAGGCCGACCCGAGGTCGCGTTCACCGCCCCATCCTGGCGATTGACCGCCCGTCACCGCCAGATCTACGGTAGAAGACGCTTTCTGAAAATGTTTCCATCCAGTGCATCAGTTTCCGCCCAGCGCGTCAGGAGAGACATGCCCAGCCCGCAGCCACCCAGGGCCGTGTTCGCGATGGATCCCGTGCACCTCCCCCTGCTCTTCCCCCCGCCGCTCATGGCCCGGCTGACGCAGGCGGCCGGCCTCGATCCCACCCTCGTCGTACGGGACTTCACCGACCGCACCGCGGCGGACGCCCTGGCCCGGGCCGAGTTCCTGATCACCGGCTGGGGCTGCCCCCGCCTCGACACCGACGTCCTCGCCGCGGCCCCCCGGCTGCGCTCGGTCCTGCACGCCGCCGGCTCGGTCCGCTCGCTCGTCAGCGAGGAACTCTGGAAGCACGGGATCACCGTCTCCAGCGCGGTGACCGCCAACGCCCTGCCGGTCGCGGAGTACACCCTCGCGATGATCCTGCTCGCCGGGAAGGACACCTTCACCCACCGCGAGCGCTTCCGCGCCACGCACGCCTACCCCTCCCCCGCCGAGACCGCCACCACCGGCAACGTCGGCCGCCGCATCGGCGTCATCGGCGCCTCCCGCGTGGGCCGCCGACTCCTCGAGCTGCTACGGCCGTTCGACTTCTCGGTACTGCTCCACGACCCGTACGTCAGCACCGCCGAGGCGACCGCACTGGGCGCCGAACTCCTGTCCCTGGACGACCTGCTCAGACACAGCGACATCGTGACCCTGCACGCCCCCGACATCCCCGAGACCTACCGCATGCTCGACGCCGACCGACTCGCTCTCATCAAGGACGGCGGCGTCCTCATCAACACCTCCCGGGGCGCGCTGGTCGACCCGGAGGCACTGACGGACGAGCTGGTGTCCGGTCGGCTGCACGCGATCCTCGACGTGACCGAGCCCGAACCGCTGCCCGCGGGTTCGCCGCTGTACCGGTTGCCCAACGTCTTTCTCACCCCGCACATCGCGGGGTCGCTGGGCAATGAACTGGAACGCTTGGGTCGGATCGTCGTGGAGGAGCTGGAACGCCTGGCAACCGGGAGGCCGTTGGTTCACGAAGTGCACCACTCGGACCTGGCTCGCGTGGCATGAAATGGACGCACCCGCAGCCGCGTACGGCGAGGACCCGGCACGGGCGTGGGCGCGGTCAGCCGCGTACGGCGAGGACCCGGCACGGGCGTGGGCGCGGTCAGCCGTGTACGGCGGCAAGGGGACGTGCCGGGGGTGTCCGCCCGCAGCGGCGGGCGTCCGACACCGAGCACAACCCCAGCCCACAACACCGCCCGACCGAGGACGGACACCCCCCGGCACGGCCCCGACCCACCCACCGAACCCAACGCGCTACACAAGCCCCCATCACACCCGCGCAGGCCGCCGCAGGCACCCCCGGCACCCGCCGGAAACCATGGGATACGGTTTCCGCAATCGGCGCTGAGCCGGGTCCCCGACCGTCCGCTGAACCGGGCCCACGGTCGTCCGGCGAAGCACCCGCAACGACGAAGGAGCCGCAACGGTGAGTCAGCGCAAGGCGGCCGGTGACGCCGGACGGGCCACCATCCGTGACGTGGCGGAGCGTGCCGGGGTCTCCGTGGCGAGCGTGTCGCGTGTCCTGTCGGGCAACTACCCGGTGTCGGAGGAGCTGCGCCGCCGGGTGATGAAGGTCGTCGGGGACCTGGACTACGTCACCAACGCCCACGCCCGCTCCCTGGCCGGGGGCGGTACGCCGACGGTCGCCATCCTCATCAACAACATCACCGGCGCCGCGTTCGCCCACGTGGCCAAGGGCGTCGAGGGCGCGGCCACCCTGCGGGGCTGGCTGTCCCTGGTCGGCACCACCGGCGACGACCCCGAGCGGGAACTCGCCCTGGTCAACCTCATGCGCCAGCAGGGCGTGACCGCCGTGGTCCTGCTCGGCGGCGCCTACGACTACGACGAGTACCAGCTGCGCATGGCACGCTTCGCGCGCTCCCTGGACGCGGCCGGCTCCCACCTGGTTCTGGTGGGCAGGCCACCCCTGGAGGGCGACGTACCGGCCACGACGGTCGACTACGACAACGAGGGCGGCGCCTACGCCATGGCCAGCCATCTGCTGTCGGCCGGCCACCGCAGGGTCCTGGTCCTGCCGGGCCACGCCGAACTCACCACGGCCCAGGGCCGGTTGAAGGGCGCACGGCGCGCCTTCGAGGCGTACGGCGTGCCCTTCGACCCGGACATGGTGCGGCACGGGCCGTACGACTACGAGCACGGGTACGAGGCCGTCCAGGACAGCCTGCGCGACGGGCTCGACTTCACCGCGGTGCTGGCCGGCACCGACGTGGTCGCCGCGGGTGCGATGCAGGCGCTGCGCGCGGCCGGCCTCAGGGTGCCCGAGGACGTCTCGATCGTCGGCTACGACGACATCCCGCTGGCGTCCCAGCTCACCCCCCAACTCACCACCGTGCACGTGCCGTACGAGGAGATGGGGCGGGTGGCCCTGCGCGCGGTCGCCGACCGACGCGAGGGCGGCGGAAGCCGCCGCAAGGGCGGCGACGGCGACCATCTGGTGCTGGGCACCCATGTCGTCGTACGCAACTCGGTGCAGCCGCCTGCCCGGCGTGCGTGACACCTCCTCACCCACAGAAGCAGATCGTTTCGTAAACGTTTTCCCGAAGTTTTTGGCAGCACCCAAGGTCCGATGCGGGCACCCGCCGAGCCCTGCCCGGGGCCGGCCTGCACCCATTTGACCTGCGTCGATTCAGGAACATGGGCATGCGCCCCGCGCGCACCTGCGCCTAACCCCACGGACAAACCGCCGTAACAAATTGACGCGCACCTCTTGCTATCGGCGGGATCACCGCCCTACCGTCCCAGCAACCGCTTACTACAGCTTCCGCTTGGCCGACCCCCCGCAACCGCGAGCCGATGCTTTCCGGCCGCCGTTCCCGGCCGGCGCCAAGGCGCCGCTCTCACTCCCTCCGAAACGCCCTACTTTCCGAAGGAACACGGTCAGATGAACTTCACCAGCCCCCGGAGAAGGTTCGCCCGCGCAGCCGTGGCGGGACTCGCGTTGACAGGTCTGCTCTCCGCGTGCGGCGGATCGGACTCCGACGACACCAAGGCGTCGGGCCCGGTCACCCTCCCCTTCTGGGGCTGGGCCAACGGCCAGGAGGCCGTCGTCAAGGCGTTCAACGCCGCGCACAAGGACATCCAGCTGAAGTACACGAAGGTCACCGACCAGCTGACCATGCAGAAGCAGCTGACCAACGCGGTCAAGGCGGACAACGCCCCCTGCCTGGTGCAGAACACCGCCGAGTACGTGACGAGCTGGGTCTCGCAGGACGCACTCGCCGACATCACGCAGTACGTCGAGGCGGACAAGGCCAAGTTCAACACCGGCTCCTGGGCCGGCGCGCAGGTGCAGGGGAAGATGTACGGCGTCCCCACCAGCTCCTCGCCCAACTTCACGATCTACCGCACGGACATCTTCGAGAAGTACGGCCTGAAGGCCCCCACGACCTGGGACGAGTTCATAGCCGCGGGCAAGGTCCTGAAGAAGCACGGCGTCAAGATCACCAACTACGCCGGTGAGGACCCCAGCACCCTCGAAGTACTGGCCATGCAGGCCGGCGCGCACTGGTACTCCATCGACGGCAACGCCTGGAAGGTGGACTTCCAGGACGCGGGCACCCTCAAGGCCGCCAAGGTGATCCAGGAGATCATCGACAACGACCTCAACTCCAAGCTCTCCTTCGCCGACTACGCGGCCGTACAGCGCAACTACGACAACGGCGGCACCGCGACCCGGCAGATCTCCACCTGGCAGATGGCGGGCATGGTGCAGAACTTCACCAAGTCCTTCGGCGACTGGGCCCTCGCCCCCTGGCCGACCTTCACCGGCGAGGCCGCCAAGACCCCGGCCGGCACCAACCTGACCGGCAGCGTGACCCTGGTGACCAAGGGCTGCGAGCACCAGGAGCAGGCCGCCGAGGCCGCGCTGTGGATGTCCACGAACACCGGCGCGGTCAAGACGATGGCGAGCCCGGAGACCGGAAACGGCGTGATGCCGGCGCTGGCCGACAGTGACGGCTACGTGCCCGAGGCGATCTCCGAGAAGCTGCTCGGCTCCCACTACCAGCCGGCCCAGCAGACCGTGAAGGACAGCCTGGGCACCGTCACCACCGACTGGACCTTCGGCCCGAACTGGACCGCCATGTTCACCGAGATGCAGGCGGGCTGGGCCAAGGTGGTCAGCAAGGAGCAGAAGGTCACCGACCTGCTGGCGCACATGCAGGAGTGGACGGTCAAGGACCTGAAGTCCCGCGGCATCAGCGTCGAGGGCTAGAGGCCGAGGGCAACGACTGATGATTCGCTCCCTGCGCTGGAAGGGCGCCGCCTTCACGGTGCCCTTCCAGCTCGGCTTCGTCTTCCTGTACCTGATCCCGATCGGCTATGCCGTCTACCAGTCGCTGTTCCGCGTCCAGCAGTCCGGACTCGGGCTCGGCGGTTCGACGGAGAAGTTCTCCGGCCTGGACAACTACCAACAGGGTCTGACCGACTCGGCGTTCATGGGCTCGGTCCTTCGGGTCGTGCTGTTCGCGTGCGTCCAGATCCCGGTGATGCTGCTCATCAGCCTCGTCCTGGCACTGCTCCTGGACGCGCTCACCTCCAAGGTGGCCGGCCGCTTCCGGATCCTGCTGCTGGTGCCGTACATGATCCCCGGCGTGGTCGCCGCGATCGTGTGGCTCAACCTCTACAGCCCCGACGTCGGCCCGCTCACCCCCCTGGGCAAGCTCTTCGGCCTGGACTGGAACTTCTTCGCACCCTCCATGGTCTGGCCCTCCATCGGCAACCTGCTGACCTGGCACGGCATCGGCTACAACATGGTGATCATCTACTCCGCGCTGCAGGGCGTGCCCCGCGAGCTGTTCGAGGCCGCCCGCCTGGACGGTGCCTCCGAGCGGCGGATCGCGCTGAGCATCAAGATCCCGTTCGTGCGGGGCGCGTTGGTGCTCACCGGGATGCTGTCGGTCATCCAGATGCTGCAGATCTTCAACGAGCCGGCTCTCTTCCGGAACGTGACACCGCAGACGGTCAGCGACAGCTTCACCCCGATCATGATCATCTACAACCAGGCGTTCAACGCCGGCAACTACCACTACGCCGCCGCCCTGTCGGTGCTGCTCGCCCTGATCCTCGGCGTCGCTTCCTTCCTGTTCTACCGGTTCACCTCGAAGGAGGCCGACTGATGACGCTCACCGAAGACCGCGCCCAGCAGCCCCCGACACCGGCCGTCCGCCGTCTGACCCGCCCGGACCCCGCCTCCGGCGGCCGCGGCGGCCAGCGCTTCCTCCTGGTCGGGCTGGCCCTGGCCAGCGTCTACAGCCTGTTCCCGGTGTGGTGGCTGATCGTCGCCGCCACCAAGGACCGCACCGCCCTCTACCAGTCCAACGGCCTGTGGTTCTCGGGCTGGCACCTCTGGGACAACCTGCATCAGCTCTTCACGTACGAGGACGGCATCTTCCTGCGCTGGACCGCCAACTCGTTCCTGTACGCGGGGGTCGGCTCGCTCGGCGGCACACTCCTCGCCCTGGCGACGGGCTACGGCCTCGCCCGCTTCCAATTCCCGGGCCGCAACCTGGTGTTCGCCTGCGTGGTCGGCTCCTTCCTGATCCCGATCGCCCTGCTCACCCTCCCCCTCTACCTGCTGTTCTCCGAGATCGGCCTGGTCGACACACCCTGGGCGATGCTGATCCCCTGCCTGATCAACCCGTTCAGCGTGTACCTGGCCAAGGTGTACACCGAGGCGACGATCCCCTACGAACTCCTGGAAGCCGCCCGCATCGACGGCGCCGGCGAACTCCGCATCTTCTTCAGCATCGTGCTGCGCATGATGACGACGGGCGGCGCCACGGTGTTCCTGCTGGCCTTCGTCAACACCTGGAACGCCTTCTTCCTCCCCCTCACCGTGCTGCGCGGCGAGGAGAACTGGACCCTCAACCTGGGCCTGTACAACTGGTCCGGCAAACGCCTCGAATCCGGCGTCGACCTGACCAGCCTCGTCCTGACCGGCGCACTGCTCTCCATCGTGCCGATGGCGATCATGATGGTCGCGATGCGGCGCTACTGGCGGTCCGGCGTGACGCTGGGGGCCCTCAAGTGACCGTCCTGCACAACCCGGTCCTCCGCGGCTTCGCCCCCGACCCGTCGCTGGTACGGGTCGGCGACTGGTACTACGTGGCGACCAGTTCCTTCGAGTGGTTCCCCACCATCCCCCTCCACCGCTCCCGCGACCTCGCCCACTGGGAGTACGCGGGTCACGTCCAAGGCGCGGTCCCCGGCGGGACACTGGCCGGGGTCCCCGACTCGGGCGGCATCTGGGCGCCGTCGCTCAGCTGGGACGGCGAGCGCTTCTGGGCGGTCTACTCGGTCGTCCGCTCGGTCGGCACGCCGTACTTCGACACGGACACCTACGTCTCCACGGCCACGGAGGCGGGCGGCAAGTGGACGACACCCCGCCGGATCGCGAGCCACGGCTTCGATCCCGCCCTCTTCCACGACGACGAGGGCCGCCTGTGGCTGCTCAACCTCCAGAACGACCACCGCCCCGGCGGCCGCCGCTTCGCCGGCATCGTCATGACCGAGCTGGACCGGGAGACGCTCGCCCCGAGTGGCGACACGCACCTGCTCCTCCAGCATGAACGGCTCGTCGAGGGACCGAAGTTGCTGCGGCGCGACGGCTGGTACTACCTCGTCCTGGCGGAAGGCGGCACCGGTTTCGAGCACGGTGTTCTGGTGGCTCGCAGTCGTGCGATCACCGGCCCGTACGAGCTCGACGACCGTCCGCTGCTGACCTCCAGGGACGACCCGTCGCTTCCGCTGCAGAAGGCAGGCCACGGGGAGCTGGTCCAAACACCGGACGGCGACTGGGTGTTGAGCCATCTGACGGCCCGTCCGCTGGACACACCGGAGGGCCCGCGCTGCACACTCGGCCGCGAGACGGCGATCCAGGCGGTGGCGTGGGACGAGGAAGGGTGGCCGAGGATGCGGCACGGGGGTTCGCATCCGGCCATCGAGGTCGACGTACCGACGCGCCCGACACCACCGGCTCAACTCACCGAACCCGAGGATCCGTTGGGCTGGCCGTGGAGCACCCTTCGGGCCGCCCCGGACCCGTCGTGGGCCGACACCACCACCCGCCCCGGCTCGATCCGCCTGCGCGGCCGCCACGGACCGGAGTCGCGCTGGGCGCACAGTCTGCTCGCGCAGCGCCTCACCGAGCACCGCGCGGAGGCCGAGGTCACCGTCGAGGCACGGCCGCGTACGTTCACGCAGGCCGCCGGGCTGGTGCTCTGGTACAACACCGAGGCCTATCTGGCCCTCGACCTGACCTGGGCGGAACCCGACGGCGAGGAGCAGCACGGCCAGCAGTGGCGGGACGGCGGCCGCACGGTGCTCGGCCTCACCGCCCGGGACGAGGGAAGCACCCGGCAGGTGACCGTCGTCGACGTCAACGCCACGAGGCCCGTCACCCTGGGGGTGACCGTCGAGTACGCGGAAGCCCGATTCTGGTACGCGCTCGACGGCGTACGGACGGCAGTCGGCCCCGCACTGGATTTCAGTCACCTCTCCGACGACCACGGATCCAAGCTGCGCTTCACCGGGGCGATGGCCGGCATCCACGCCGTGGACCTCGTCGACGCGGCGTTCACGGCCGACTTCACCGGGTTCCGGCTCACCTGCTGGTAGCCCGGCCGACGGCCAAGCGCGCGTTCGAAGTTTCGAAAGTCCATGACCACGGAGGCCTGCGAAGTCCGGCCCCTTCCCGACTTCGTGCGGTGAACCTAGGGTAGGAAGCGCTTACTGTTTCGCCCTGCTGTTTCCGTGCCGGTCTCAGCCCGTCGAAACTTTCATGGCCCTCGGGCGGGCCGGAGAGGTGGTTCCGATGGTCCGTACGGGGAGTGCGAGCGTGGCGGCCGGGCCGACCCTGGCGGTCGTGGCCCGCGAGGCCGGCGTGTCCGTGCCGACCGCCTCCAAGGTGGTCAACGGCAGGGAGGACGTGGCCCCCGAGACCCGCCGCCGGGTCACGGAGGCGCTGGACCGGCTCGGCTACGTCCGCCGGCCCAGGTTCGACGCGGCGAAGGCGTCCGGCCTGGTCGACCTGGTGGTGCACTCGCTGGACAGTTCCTGGTCGGGCGCGGTGCTGCACGGGGTGGAGGGGGCGGCCCACGACGCGGGCCTGGAGGTGGTCGTCTCGGCGGGCCTGACCCGGACGCGGAGCGGCCGCCCGGAGCGCGGCTGGCTGGACAAGCTCACCGCCCGCGGCTCCTCCGGGGTCCTGTTCAACCTGGCCGAGCTGAGCCCGGCCCAGTACGGCTGGCTGGACCAGCACCGCATCCCCTACGTCATGATCGACCCGGTCCTCGAACCCCCGTCGGGCGTGGTGTCGGTGGGCGCGGCCAACTGGCACGGCGGGGTGACGGCGACCGAGCACCTGCTGTCCCTCGGCCACGAGCGCATCGCCGTCATCGCCGGCCACCAGCGCAAGATGTGCAGCAGCGCGCGGGTCGCCGGCTACCGCTCGGCCCTGGCGTCCGCCGGGATCCGGCAGCACCCCGAGTACATCCGCCACGCCGGCTTCGACGAGACCCTTGCCCACGGCCGCATGCTGGAACTCCTCGACCTGCCAGAACCGCCCACGGCGGTCTTCGTCTGCTCGGACCGGATGGCACTGGGGGTCTACGAGGCCCTGGCCGAACGGAAGTTGACCGTCCCGGACGACATCAGCGTCGTAGGCTTCGACGATCTCCCCGAGGCCCGCTGGCTCACCCCCGCCCTGACCACGATCCGCCAGCCACTGTCGGAGATGGCGGCGACGGCACTGCGCCTGCTGGTCCGGATCATGGACGGGAACCGCCCGGAGAGCACACGGACGGAGCTGTCGACGCGGCTGGTGGAACGGGCGAGCACGGCCCGACCGGCACGTCTGGGGTGACCTGGACGGACTCACGACACGGGGGACAGACATGGCGGACGGGATAGAGGAATTCCTCTGCTGGCGCGGTCCTGCCTCGGTGGACGTGTTCGTCCTCGGCGCCGGCAACACACCGCTACCGAACGAGTCGTTCCGCCTCGCCGGGCTCGTTCCCGACGCCGTGCTGCCGTATGTGCTGCTGGAGCCGCCGGAGGACATCGAGCGGCTCGGTCTGGTGTCGTACGACCTCGACTTCGACGACACCTCGCTCGACCTGCGCGCGTACACGCGAGCGGCCCTCCGGCGGGTCTGCGAGGGCAGTCGGGCTGTGGCCTGGGCGGCTTTCGAGGGGTCGTTCCACTACGACGAGCTCCTCACCGACCAGGTGGCCCACCAGGTCTACGGCTACTGCGTGAGCGGCACCGAGCCGGTGGTCGAGTGGGACCGGGCCGCCTTGCGAAGCGAGGAGTGGAGACACCGCATCGCCGGGGCCCGCACGGCCTTGGACGCGCTGCGGTCCGCCCCGGAGGACCGCGCGCACCAGCAGGAATCCGCCTAGCCCAGCCGCGCCGCCCAGTTGATCCCGCCCAGCAGATGGGAACGGAAGTCGGGGTCTTCGTACGCCTCGGCGGCATGACCGAGGGCCGTGTAGAAGACCCGCCCCTCCCCCTGCGCACGGCACCACACCAAGGAGTGGTCCTCCCCCATGCCGCCTCCGTCGTACGAGGACTCGTCGGCGGTGGCCAACACCCGCACCGTGCCACGGGGGTTGGTGCGGAAGTCGTACCACTCGTCGGTGAACTCCCATACGGCGGGCAGGTGTCGGGTGGCCGGATGGTCATGGTCCTCGATCACCGCCTTGCCCGGCTGGTACTCGGGGTGCCGCGCGAACCGCGTCCCCAACAGCTCGCCGTAGTACGGCCATTCGTCCTCGGTACAGGCCGCCGCGTGTACGCCGACGAAGCCGCCGCCCGACTCGACGTACGCGGCGAGCTGTTCGCGTCCGGCCGGGGTGAGCACCTCGCCGCTGGTGGAGAGGAAGACGACGACGGCGTACCGGTCGAGGGGCCGCTCCAGGGCCGTCGGGTCCTCGGTCGCGTCCACCTCGAAGGCGCCGAGCGTGCGTACGGCGGCGATGCCGGCCGGGATGGAGTCGTGCCGGTAAGCGGCGGTGCGGGTGTACACGAGGAGCCGTGGAGCCATGCCGACGAGCCTATGACGTGGGCGGTCGGCGTCCCAGGGAAGTGATCGGCGTGAACGTCTCCGCCCCTTCCTCCCCGGCCCGGGACATCAGCAGCTCGTGCAACTCGGCGCTGCACCGGGCCACCTCCGCCTGGTGCTCGTTGCGCCCCAGCGTCCGGGGGCGCGGGATGTTCACCTCGACGATCTTCCTGATCCGTCCCGGGCGTGGGGTGAGCACCGCGACCCGGTCGGCGAGCAGGACCGCCTCGTCTATCGAGTGGGTGACGAAGAGGGTGGTGGCAGCCGACTCCATGTGCACGCGCTGGAGTTCTCCGGCGAGCTCCTCGCGGGTCAGCGCGTCCAGCGCGGAGAACGGCTCGTCCATGAGCATCACCTTCGGCCGCCCGATGAGCGAGCGACACAGGGCGACCCTCTGCTGCATGCCGCCGGACAGCTCGTGCGGCAGCCGCTTCTCGAACCCGCCGAGGCCGGCCGTCTCCAGCAGCGCCAGGGCCCGCCCCCGGTACGCGCCGCGCTTCCAGCCGAACATCTCGACCGGGAGCAGCACGTTGTCCAGCACCGAGCGCCATGGCAGCAGCGCGGGCCGCTGGAACACCAGGGCCACGTCCCGGCGTGGCCCCGCGACCGGAGTGCCGCCGACCAGGATCCGCCCGCCGGACGTCTCCAGCAGACCGGCCACCATCCGCAGCAGGGTGGACTTGCCGCAGCCGGAGCGGCCGACGACGGCGACGAACTCGCCGTCGCGGACGTCGAGGCTGACCTCGTGCAGCGCGTCCACGGTGCCGCGAGGACCACGGAACGTACGGGAGACGCCGTCAAGTCGGATCATTCCGCCGGCTCCCCACTGGCCACTGGTGAACACCGTTCCGGGTCGAGGCAATGACGAGGCTATCCGGTCGTTGGTCGGCGCATACCCCCCTTGCCTTCCACTGTGCGGAACGCACGAGTGGCCTATCGGCCGCGCGGCCGATAGGCAGCGGAAGGCGAAGGCACGTGCGCGAAGTGGTCATCTCCCCGGGTTCCGCAGGAGTCCCCGGTTCCACAGAAGTCCCCGGCTTCACAGGAGTCCCCGCCCCCACAGGAGCCCCCCATGACAACGGCTGCCCGCGATCCCTCCACGCCGTACACGTTCGACAACTCCGCGCCGACCGGCGGCCGGCTGCTCGAAGCGCTCAGCCAGATGTTCGACGGGTTCACCGCGGTCCGGCTGACCAAGGCCGGGATACGGCCGGGCGCACGCTGTCTGGAGATCGGCGCCGGGGCCGGCACGGTGGCCGTCTGGATGGCCGAGCAGGTCGGACCGGACGGCGAGGTGATCGCCACCGATCCGAAGCCCCAACACGTCCCGGCGCACGGCCGGTTGACCGCACTACGGCACAACGTGATCACGGATCCGCTGCCGGACGGGAAGTTCGACCTCATTCACGCCCGCGCCGTCCTGCAGCACCTGCCCCAGCGTCGGGAGGTGCTGGCCAAGCTGGTGGACGCGCTGGCGCCGGGCGGCTCGGTGGTGATCGAGGAGATCGAGGCACGGTGGGGGGCCGCGGTGCTGGCCACGCCGGACCCGCGGGCGCACGGCATCTTCGAGCGGTACGAGACCGCCGTGCTGGCCGCGCTGAAGGCCAACGGGAACGACCCGACCTGGGCGCGCGGCGTGCACCAGACCCTGCGCGACCTCGGGCTGGCGGACGTGAACAGCGAGGGCTGGCAGGGGTCGTACGAGGGCGGGACGGGCTCGTGCCTGCTCGCCCACTCGGGCTCGACCGAGTTGCGCGAGCGGCTGATCGAGGTCGGCATGCCGGCCGAGGACCTGGACGTCATGGCCACCCTGACGCTGGATCCCCGGCTGGTGCTGCGCGGCCTGCTGCTGTTGTCGACCAGCGGCCGCACGGCCGCATAGGAGGCGTTCGTGACAGGGTGGACGCGGCGCGAGTTCGGTGCCGCTCTGGGCGTCATGTCCCTTGCCGCGGCGAGTGGTTGCGGCGGCTCGGACGACGACGGGAGTGCCTCCGGCAGCACCGGGCTCAAGAAGGTCACCTATGTGACCGGGCTCAACGTCCTCGGGCGGGAGAGCTACGTCTACATCGCCTCGGAGAAGGGCTGGTTCAGGGAGGCCGGGCTGGAGGTGGCGGTGAGACCCGGCGTCGGCACCGAGGGAAACCTCAAGATCCTGCAGTCCGGCCAGGCCGAGTTCGTGGTCGTCGACATCACCGCCGGGATCACCGAGCATGCCCGGGGCACCTTCAAGGACTTCACCGTCGTGAGCGCCGTCCAACAGGCGAACCTGGCCTGCCTGATGGCGTTGCGGGGAGCCGGCATCACCGGACCGAAGGACCTGGCCGGCAAGAAGATCGGCTACATCCCCGGCGGCGTGGTGAGGGTGCTCTTCGACGCCTACGCCAGGAAGGCCGGGGTGGATGCCGGGAAGATCACCTGGGTGAACATCCCGGCCGCACAGCTGCCCCAGGCCCTGGCCGCCGGCACGATCGACGCCGCGACCCAGTTCGTGGTGGGCCGGCCGCAGGTGGAGAACGTCGGCAGGAAGAAGGCGGTCGTGCTGCCGTACAGCGACTACCTGCCCGATCTCTACGGCAACGGGATCGCGGTGACTCCGCGGTTCGCCGAGCGGAATCCGGATCTGGTCCGGAAGTTCAACGAGGCGTTGGTGAAGGGCATCCGGTACGCGATCGACCACCCGGACGAGGCCGGGCGGATCTATGCGAAGCACCAGAAGCTGCAGCCCGCCGTGGTGGCCACGGCGGAGGTCACCCTGATGAAGCCGTACGTCCAGGTCGACGGCGCCCCGATCGGTGCGCTGGACCGCGACCGGGCGGCCCGAAACATCGCGACCCTGCGCGGTGCCGGAGCCATTGCGTCCGAGATCGACCCGGACGGCCTCTTCTCGTTCGACCTCGCGCCGAAGGCATGAAGGTCGACGGGTCGGAGGCGGATCCCGGCCGCAGGCCGGCGATCGCGGCGGCGGTCGGACTTCCGGTCCTGGGCACGGTCGGCACCGTTGTGCTGTGGTGGCTCGTCGTCGTGGCCTTCGACGTCGAGTCGTACCTGGTCCCGACCCCCGGCCAGGTGGCGTCGGCGTTCACCAGGATGCCGGGCTATCTGTTGGACAACGCCCGGGTCACCCTGGTGGAGACCCTCGCCGGGTTCACGCTGACCGTCGTCGGCGGTCTGGTGCTCGGCGGACTGCTGGCCGCCTCCCGCCTTCTCGAGCAGGCGCTCTACCCGGTCCTGGTGGCGCTCAACGCGGTGCCGAAACTGGCCTTCGCCCCACTGCTGGTGGTCTGGATGGGCTTCGGACACGCACCGAAGATCGTCATGGTGGTGCTGATGTGCTTCTTCCCGGTGGTGCTGGCCACCGCGGCCGGGCTCACCTCGACCCCGAAGGACCTCGTCGAGCTGGCGAGGTCGCTGTCCGCCTCCCGTCTGCAGACGTTCGTCAAGGTACGTCTGCGGGCCGCGCTGCCGCAGATCTTCGTGGGGCTCAAGACGGCGATGCCGCTCGCGGTCATCGGCGCGCTCGTCGGTGAACTCTTCGGCGCGAGCGAGGGACTCGGCTTCGTCATCCAGAACGCCGGCGGCGACACCGCCGTCGCCTTCGCGGCGATCGCCCTCCTGGCGGTCATGAGCATCGTCCTGTTCTACGTCCTGGTCGTGGCGGAACGCCTGCTGCTGCCATGGGTCCGGGAGACGACCGGCTGAGGGATATTCAGGTGATCGCGAGGGGCCGAACGGCCAGACTGCCCCCATGCTGCATGAAGAAGAGTTCCATGACGACGAACAGCCGCTGTCCGGCGGAAACGTCAGTGCCGGTGTCGTCCGTGTCGGGGACACCGTCCGGCGCCCGGCGGGGCCGTGGACTCCTGCCGTGCACGCGCTGCTCGGCCATCTCCACGAGGTGGGGTTCCGGTCGGTGCCGCGGCCCCTCGGCATCGACGAGCGGGGGCGGGAGGTCCTGAGCTTCATGCCCGGTGACGTCATCTGGCCCGACCGGTTCGCCTTCGTGGAGCCCCCGGAGCGGCTGGCCCGTGTCGCGCGCCTGATCAGGGACTTCCACGACGCCGCGAAGGACTTCACGCCACCGGCCGACGCCCGGTGGAACGTGCTGTTTCCCGTCGAGGGAGCCGACCTGATCACCCATGGGGACCTGGCGCCGTGGAACCTCGTCGTCGGCGGCGAGGACCAATGGGCCTTCATCGACTGGGACAACGCCGGCCCCGGCACCCGCCTCTGGGACCTCGCCTACGCCATCCACGGCTTCGTCCCCCTGTCCGCGCATCCCCACTGGCAACGCACCGACGCCGCGGACCGCCTGCGCGTCTTCGCCGACGCCTACGGGCTCGACGAGGCCGAACGGCGCGACCTCGTCCCCCTGTTGAGCCGCCGTACCCTCGCCATGCACGACTTCCTGCGCGACCAGGCCGCCCAGGACAACCAGCCCTGGGCAACCCTCTGGGCCGAAGGACACGGCGACGCCTGGCGGAACGACGCAGAGTACATCGAGCAGCGCGAGGAGCAGTGGGCACACGCCTTGCTCACCGGCTGAGCCCTGTCTCTTGGACAGAAGTCCCCGGAGGTTGATCGTGCACGAGCTGCCAGGTGAGCCTCTCCGCTTCAACGGCAATCCCGACCGCACAGAACCACACCAGCAGGCAGTAGTTGATCCCCAGTGTGAGCAGCCATTGTGCGGCCTTGGCCGTCGGCACACCTGCCCGCACCTTGGACGACACCACATAGGAAGCGACCCACATCACCAGAGTGCCCGCAGCGACGAACACGGTCAGGCCGAGGAGAAGACCGAAGGCCTCGCCGACGACGGAGCTCATCCGCACGGGCCGGTCCTTGGTCAGCGCTTCCTTGAGAACCTCGTTCCACCCCGACGCCGCGCTCGACGAGAGCAGCATCACCAGGGCGATCACCCCGGCCACGATCAGCAGCCTGCGGAGACGGCGAGCCGCACGCGACCGGAGAACAGCCTGCTGATAGGCGTTGTGTGCCTCCGCGACCTGCCCCAGGAACGCGACTTCCCGTGCCTCCGCGACCGGCCGCAGCTGTTCCGGCGTGAGCCTGCCTCTGATGTCAGGGCTCGGACTCAACTCCGGCTCGGCCAGGACCTGGGTCAGCGACTCCGAGAACACCTTCTCCGGCCTCAGCATCGAACCCGTCATGGAGCCTCTCCCACCCGTCCCCCGGCGAACTCACACCACACGACCTTCCCCGGCTCCCGTTCCCCCACCCCCCACTTGTCCGCCGGCTCCGACACCAGCAGCAGCCCGCGCCCGCCCTCGTCCGGCTCCCGGGCATGCGTCTGCGGTACGGCCGGTTCGCCGGCGCCGCTGTCGTGGACCTCCACGCGGACGCCGCCGTCGTACGGCAGCGGCAGGAGCCGTAGGAGGAAGCCGCGGCCTGGTGGGACGCCGTGCACGAGGGCGTTCGTCGCGAGTTCGCTGACGCACAGGGCGATGTCGTACGACCGCTTCCGCATCCCCCAGTCGGCGAGCGCCTCCCGGGCGAACGCACGGGCGGCCGGGACGGACTGACGCTCACGTCGGTAGAAACGCTCACGTGGGGACGGGGGTGGAGATTCGGTGTTCACGTGACGAGAGTCACGCTGTGTGGCCATGATGTGACAGATCGCGCACTCGTACAGCCCGTCTGTACGAGTGCGCAATGGTGAACGTACGCACGCGGGTGGGGAGTTGGACCGCATGAGCACGACGACTCGACGGTCACGAGCACGCAGGAACGCCTCGGCGATGAAGATGGTGGGCGCGCTGCTCGCCCTCTTCCGCGAGGCCGCCGGATACACACAGAAGACGCTGGGCGAGCAGTTCGTCATCGGCGAGCAGCAGATCGCGTCGATCGAGCAGGGGAGACGGCCACTGAAGCCGGACCTCGCGGACCAGCTCGACGAACTCCTCAATACGAAGGGAGCGTTGTCGATCGCGCTGAGCAAGATGCCGGAGGTGGATCTGATCCCGCTGTGGGCGGAGGAGTACCTGGATCGGGAGCGGGAGGCGATCGCCATCTCGTGGTATGAGGGTCTGGTCGTCCCCGGCCTGCTCCAGACCGAGGCTTACGCACGGGCAGTCTTTCGCAGCCGCGTGCCGGTCTACGACGAGGACGAGATCGAGCAGTTGGTTGCGGCGCGCATCGAGCGGCGGGAGATTCTGCACGGCAAGGTACCGCCGACGACAAGCTTCGTCGTGTGGGAGGCGGCACTGCGGGATCGCCTGGGCGGGAACACGGTGCACCTCGAACAGCTGCGCCACCTGCGGGAGTACGCCGACCTGCCCGGCCTGACCTTGCAGGTCCTGCCACTCGGCCGCACCTCGCACGCCGGGCTCGACGGGCCGTTCATCCTGCTGGAGACCTCCGAACATCAGCGGCTCGCGTACACCGAAACCCATCGCGGCAGCCAACTGATCGCCGATCCCGATGAGGTCGGGATCCTTACCCAGAAGTATGCGATGCTGCGAACACAGGCCCTCAACGCCGAAGACACGAGGGACCTGCTGAATCGTCTTCTGGGAGAGCAATGAGCGGCACCACGCTTGAGTGGTTCAAGTCGAGCTACAGCGGCAGTGAAGGCGGCGCATGCCTCGAAGTCGCCCTCCAGCCCACCACCATCCACATCCGCGACTCCAAGACCCCCGACACCCCCCACCTCACCGTCACCCCCGCCACCTGGTCCGCCTTCCTGGAGCTGTCCAACAACACCGTTTGTTGAGTCGGTTCACCCCCGGCGCGCACACGCACCCCGCAACAATGCGTGCATGACCGATGACTGGCAGCAACAGATCGACGCGCTCCACGAGGAGTTGGTCCGGCGCGACGACCCCGCCGCGTGGGTGCGGGAGGCCGACGCGGTGGAGGCGACGCTGCGGTATCCCCATGTCGCGTTGCGCGGGCCCGTGTTCGGGGTCGCGGTGCAGGATCCGGCAGTAGGGCCTCAGTGGCGGGTGCTGAAGCCCGTGGTGGACGGGATGCCGCAGATGGCCCGGGACGGGCTGCAGTCGCATCTGTTCTTCGCCGCGAAGGACGACACCGACAACCCTGCCGTACGGCGCGAACTCCTCGCCGCTGTGGCCGTGTTGGAGCGGGAGCCGGCCGACGAGGTCGAGGCGTGCGGGGTGCGTTACCGCGTCGTACGCGGGGATGAGTTCGCTCGGGTGGGGGACGACGGGCTGGAGCCTCCCCGGCCCACCGACCCGGAGCCCGCGGACCGGTCCTGGGACCGGCGGAAGCGTGACGCCCCCTCCCCCGACCTCGGCTTCGTCCTCGATCCGGAGCGCGTGGACGGCCCGGCCGCGGGGGCGATGAAACTGGGACTGCGGGACTTCACGTACACGGGCGCCCGCTTCCCCTCCGACGTCCGCTCGGACTCGAAGCGGGCGGTCACCAGCCACCCGGAACTCGTGCTGCTGCCCACCACCTTCGGCGCGGTCGAGCGCGGCGACCACGGCGGCTGGCGGCCGTGCGGTGCCGTCATGGCCAGCCCGCACGACGCCCGGCGTCTGCTGTACGACGGCATGGCCGAGATGTGGGCCCTGCTGTACAAGTTCGACGACGTCACGAAGGCCAGGTACGCGGAGGCGGCCGAGGAGTACCGGGCGCTCGGCCACGCCGACGCGTTCGAGGTCGACGACCGCGCCTTCCGGATCTGCCGTGTCGAGCGCCTGCTCCGCACGGGTCCCGAGGGGCCGGAGACCCCGCGCCCCTCGGATCTCGACGAGTACGGCCCCATGAAGATGCACCCGACGATGGACCCCGAGGACGGCACCTTGACCTACGAGTCCTGACGAGTCCTGACCTGTGAGTGAGGCGTACAGGTGTTCCATTGCGGGGCCCGGTGTGCGTAGCCTCAGCGCGATGAAGGCCATCCCCGCACGACTGGACCACCTCGTCCTCGCGAGCCCCGACCTCGCGGCGACGGTCGCCGACTTCGCCCGGCGCACCGGTGTGACGCCCGCCCCCGGCGGCGTCCACCTCGGGCTCGGCACCCGCAATTACCTGGTCTCACTGGGCGGCACCGGCTACCTGGAGATCATCGGCCCGGACCCGGAGCAGCCGACGCCGACGGGTCCGCGCCCCTTCAGCGTCGACGCGCTGAGCACCGCGCGCACCGTGACGTGGGCGATCAGCCCGCCCGACCTGGACGCGGCGGTCGCGACCGCCCGCGCCCGGGGCTACGACCCCGGGGACATCCACCCGATGACCCGCCGCAGACCTGACGGCACCTTGCTGGAATGGCGCCTGACGGACGGCGACACCCAGCACCCCTCCGGCCTGGTGCCGTTCCTCATCGACTGGGGCTCGGCGCTGCACCCCTCCGCCTCGGGCCTGCCCGTCACTCCCCTGCTGTCGCTGTCCGGGACCGCCCCCGACCCGGATGAGATCCGCGCCCTGCTCGCCACCCTCGACACCGAACTCCCCCTCGGCGAGGGGCCGGTGGGCCTCTCCTTCACCGTGGACACACCGAGGGGGCCGGTGACGTTCGTCTGACCCGGCTTCAGCCGCGGGCGTCGCGCAGGAGCATGTCGATGGTGCGGTGGGCGAAGGTGTGCAGCGTTTCGGGGTCGTGTTCGCCGAAGGAGCCGGCCCAGAGGGCGAATCGGCCGAACAGGGCGGCCCAGAGGTGCATCGTCGTGTCGTGGACCCCGTCCGGCCAGTGCACTCCCTCGTCCTCGCAGGCGCCGACGGCCGCGAGCCACTGCTCCCAGAGGATGCGGCCCGGCGGGGTTTCCCCGGGCGCACCGAGGTGCGAGAGGTCGTTGCCGAACATCAGCCGGAAGACACCGCGGTTGGCGCGGGCGAAGTCGCAGAAGGCGTCACTCTGCGCCCGGAGGCGTTCGGCGGCGCCCGCACTCTCGAGCGACGCCGCCGCGTCGGCAGAGCGCATCGCCGCCACGATCCGCCGGTAGCCGTCTTCGGCCACGGCGCGGGCGAGTTGCTCCTTGTCCGAGAAGTGCAGATACATGCTCTGCGCGGCGATACCGACCTCCCGCGCGACTTCGCGCAGCGAGACGGGGAGGGCGTCCTCGCCGCCCACCTTCTGGTCGAGGAGGCGTCCGACGGCGGCGAGGACCTCCTGACGGAGTCGCTCGCCCTGACCGCGGGGGTTGCGTCGGCGCGCGCCGCTCGCCGTGGTGCTGGATACCTCGTTCACCTGCGCCATTGTGCAGCATCCCCCTCCCGCCGGTCCCCGCGCGCCGCCCGCCGTCTACCTGCCCCGCAGGGTGTCCGCCGCCGTGGCCAGGGCGTGGCCCGCGGCGGGCAGGCCGATGTAGGGGACGGCGTGCACGGTCGCCTCCAGGATCTCCTCGGGGCTGAGGCCGTTGCCCAGGGCGCCGACGACGTGGTTGCGCAGTTCGGCCTGGTGACCCTGGGCCATGAGGATGCCGAGAGTGATCAGACTGCGGCTGCGGCGGTCCAGGCCCGGGCGGGTCCAGATGTCGCCGTAGCACTGTTCGAGGGCGAGCCGGGCGAGGTCCGCGCCGGCGCCGGGCGCGCCGTCGGCCGGGCCCGCCATGCTCTCCCGCAGGAACCCCTCCCCCAGCATCTCCCTGACGACCTGCTCGCCCTCCAGCCGCCGGACCGAAGTCCCTTTCGTGGTACGGGTGTTCATAGTGTGTCTCCTGATACGGCGGTGGCGTTCACCCGGGGCAGCATGCCCAGGACGGTGGCGGTGGTCGTGCCCGCGTCGACGGGCAGGGCCACACCGGTGATCCAGCGGGACTCGGGGCCGGCCAGGAACAGGGCGGCCCAGGCCAGGTCCCAGGCGGTGCCCTCGATGCCGAGGAGGTTGGCTCTGCGGCGCATCTCCCGGCCCGCCGCGCCGCCGTGGTCTCCGATGGGCGTGTGCAGATGGCCGGGGACCAGGCAGTTGACGCGGATGAGGTCCGGGCCCCAGGCGTACGCGAGGTCGGTGGTCAGCGACTGCAGCGCCCCCTTGCTGGCGCCGTACGCCCCGCTGCCGAAGCCGCGCAGCGCGGCGACGGAGGAGACGTTCACGATCGAGCCGCCGCCCGCACGGACGAGGTGCGGGTGGGCCGCGCGGGCCACCAGCATCGCGCCGGTGACGTTGACGGCGAAGACCCGGTCCCAGCCCGCGCGGGTGGTGGCCGCGATGCCGCCCTCGCCGCTGACACCGGCGTTGTTGACGACAGCGTCCAGACGGCCGGTCCGGTCGGCCAGGTCGTCGACGGCGGCCCGTACCGCGCCCTCGTCGGTGATGTCGGCGGTGAGGACGACCGCCCGGCCGCCGTCCTTTTCTATACGGCCGCTGGTGTGCTCGGCGCGTTCCGGGTCGGCGTCGAGGATGCCGACGGTGGCACCCTGAGCGGCGAGGAGCAGCGCGGTGGCGGCCCCGGTGCCGAGGAAGTCTCCGGCGCTGCCGGCGCCCGTGACCAGCGCGACCCTGTCCCGCATACGGGTGCCGTGGCCGTCGGCGTAACCGCCGACGGCGCTCACCACGTCACCGGCAGGGACTCGAGGCCGTACACGATGGAGTTCGTCTTGAACGGCAGGGCGTCCACGTCCACGGCGAGCCGCAGGTCGGGGATGCGTGCGAAGAGGCGGGGCCAGGCGACCTGCATCTCGACGCGGGCGAGGTTCTGGCCCAGGCACTGGTGGGTGCCGAAGCCGAACGCCACGTGCCCGCGGGCGTTGCGGGCGATGTCCACCTCGTCGGCGTCGGGGCCGAAGGCGAGGGGATCGCGGTTGCCCGCGACGAGGGAGACGATGACTGCCTCACCCTTGCGTACCGACTGCCCGCCGATCTCGACGTCCTCGGTGGCGACACGACGGGGGTCGGTGGAGACGATGCCCCAGTAGCGCAGCATCTCCTCGGCGGCACTGGGCGCCAACTCGGGCCGGGTACGGAGGAGTTCACGCTGGTCGGGGTTGAGGAGCAGGGCCGTGGTGCCCAGACCCAGCATGTTGGCGGTGGTCTCGTGGCCCGCGCCGACCAGGATGTTGACCAGGACCGGGAGTTGTTCGGGTGAGAAGCCGTCGGGGCCGGTGTGGTCGGCGATCAGACGGCTGATCATGTCGTCGGCCGGCTCGCGGCGCTTTCGCTCCACCAACTCGCTGTAGTACGCGAAGGCTTCGGCGTGTGCGCGGGCGCGCTCCTCGTGCGGAATGGAGAGGTCCGTGCCGGCGTCGGCATGGCGCTGGAAGAGCTCGTGGTCCTCGTACGGGACGCCGAGGATCACGCAGATGGCCCGGGAGGGCAGCGGCAGCGCGAACTCCTTGACGAAGTCGACGGGTCCGCCCGCGGCCAGCATCGCGTCGATCAACTCATCGGTGACGGCGAGGAGTTGGTCGCTCATCGCGCGGGTCTTCCGGACGCTGAACTCGTGCGTGAGCATCTTCCGCAGCCGGGCGTGCTCGGGGTCGTCGAGTCGCAGGAACAGCCCGCCTTCGTGTTCGCGCTGGTTGGAGTGGACCAGGGGGAACTCCGGGCGGCGTACGTCGGCGGAGAAATGCGGACTGGCCAGGACGGCGCGGATGTCCTCGTGCCGGGTGGCCAGCCAGTGCCGGGAGCCGTCCCAGATGGCGACCTTGTGCAGGCCGCCGGCTTCCCGGAACTCGGTGTACTGCCGGGGCGCACTGAAGGGGCAGGTGCGCGGCGCCGGGAAGAAGGGGGCGTCCTCCTCGGCGGCGGAGTCAGGGACGTCGGTGGTGACAGGGGGTGTCATGCGGACTCCTCGGCGGACTGCTGTCGGGATGGTGGCCACTGGGCCTACGGCAAGGGGGTGTTGTCGAGGAGTACGGCAGTCCCGGCACCCCAGGGGAAGACCGGTTCCGGCCAGCCGGCCCACGGCCGGGCGGGCACCCGGCTCCGCGATGCGGTCGGCACCTCAGTCCTCCTGCGCGTGCACGACGATGGCGGCGGCCGGGCACAGCTGCGCCGCCTCGTGCACGGCCGCGTACTGCTCGGCGGGCGGGGCGGCGTCCAGGAGCACGACGATGCCGTCGTCGTCCTGGTCGAAGACGTCCGGAGCGGCCAGCACGCACTGTCCGGCGGCGCAGCACTTCTCCTCGTCAAGGGTGACTTTCACGATGCGACCTCCACATGGACGCACGGCGGCCCGACAGGCCGCCGAGTAACCTGACAGCTATCACCTTATGCGTGTCAGGTTATGGATCGCGTCCGTTTTCTTCAAGACCGCCCGGCGGTGTGCTGCCTACGGTGGCCCCATGACTCCACGACTCGACGCAATCGGTGTGGTGGCCTCCGACATGGCCGCCTCCGTCGCCTTCTACCGGCGCCTCGGGTTCGCGTTCCCCGACGGCGCCGAGGACCAGCCGCACGTCGAAGCCCAACTGCCGGGCGGGCTGCGGCTGATGCTCGACACGGAGGAGATGGTCCGCTCGATCGTCCCCGAGTTCCAGCCGCCGTCCGACGGGGGCCGGATCGGGCTGGCCCTGCTGTGCGACAGCCCGTCCGAGGTCGACTCGGTGTACGAGGACATGGTGGCCGCCGGCTACCAGGGCGGGCTCAAGCCGTGGGACGCCGACTGGGGACAGCGTTACGCGAGCCTGCACGACCCGGACGGCAACGGTGTCGACCTGTTCGCCCCGCTACCCCAGGCCCAGTAGCCGCCCCAGCGGCATGCCCGCCAACTCCTTGACGTCCCGGGCGAGATGGGCCTGGTCCGCGAAACCGGCCCGGGCCGCCGTCTCCGCGAAGGGCACCTCGGCCCGGGCGAGAGCGAGGGCACGCTGCAGCCGCAGGATGCGGGCCAGCGTCTTGGGCCCGTATCCGAACGCGGCCAGCGAGCGCCGGTGCAACTGGCGTGCGCCGAGGCCCAGTTCGTCGGCGGTCCCGGCGACCGGGCGGCCCGCGTCGAGGGCGGCGACGAGCCGCAGCAGCACGGGGTCCGGAGGGGTCGCACGTTCCAGCGCGATCTCCTCGAGTGCCCCCGCGACATCGGACGCGGCTGCGATACGTCCTTGCAGCCGCCGTACCTCGGACGCCGACCACAGCTCGGCCAACTCCACGCGCCTGTCGCGCAGTTCGTGCGCGGGCACCCCCAGGAAGGCGGGCGCGGTGCCGGGATAGAAGCGCACGCCCACCCACGTACTGGGCGCACCCTCGGTGACGTACGCGCGCGTGTCGGGCCCGGCGACCACCAGCCGCCCCTCGTTCCACAGCAGATCCATGCACCCGTCGGGCAACACGGACCCCGGGCCACCACCGGACGGGGTGTTGGTCCAGACGACCGCACCCGCCAGCAGAGACGCCCTCTCCGCATACACAAAGGCCAGCGTACGCGCCCCGATAGGGGCGCGGGGCTGTGACATTGTGCGGCTCCGCCGCGTGGGCGCGAGCAACCACAACGAACCCGCAGTCAGCCGAAAATCCGCACCCCGACGGCGAAACCCGCCCCCTACACCGCCACCCGCGTCCGGTGCTCCTGCGGACTGACCCCGTACACCCGCTTGAACGCACTCGACAGCGCGAACGCGCTCCCGTACCCCACCTGCCGGGCGATCGCCCCGATCGTGTCGTCCGTGTCGCGCAGACGGTCCGCCGCGAGGGCCAGCCGCCAGCCGGTCAGATACGTCATCGGGGGTTCGCCCACCAGCTCGGTGAAGCGGCGGGCGAGGGCGGCCCGGGAGCCGCCCGCCTTCGCTGCGAGGGTCGCGACCGTCCACGGATGGGCGGGGTCGTCCTGCAGCAGCCGTAGGACGCGACCCACGACCGGGTCCGAGAGGGCCGCGTACCAGGCCGGCGCCGCCGCCTCCGGGCGCGAGAACCAGGCCCTGAGCGCGGCGATGACCAACAGGTCGAGCAGCCGGTCCAGGACGACCTCCTGGCCAGGCTCGTCGCGCACGATCTCCTCCATGAGGAGCGGGGTCAGCGGGCACTCCCACACGTCCGTGGTGAGGGACAGCAGCGGCGGCAGCGCGTCCAGCAGCCGGCCGTTGATCTCGCCCTCCATCAGGTACGTCCCGATCAGCACGACCGTGGAACCGTCGGGCCGGTCGCCCCAGGTGCGCACGCCGAGGTCCATGGAGCCGTTCAGTGGCCGCCCGTCGGGATAGCTGCACTCGGCGCCCGGCAGGATCAGCGCCTGCGGGGCCGTGGCGGGGTCGTCGGCGCAGGTGTACGGGTCCGGGCCGCGGGCGATGGCGAGGTCGCCGGGACGCAGCCTGATCCGCTCCCCCGTGTCCGGGACGACCCAGGCCTCGCCGCGGACCAGCAGCATCACCGTCAGCGGGGCGCGGTCCTCGACGCGCACCGCCCACGGCGGGTCGAAACACGCACGGATCATGAAGGCGCCACGCGCCCGCGGTCCCTCCAGCAGGCCTGCGAGGGGGTCCCCCCGCGTGAGCATATTCGAGCGTGGGGGAGCGTCCATGCGGCCAGCGTAGACGCGCGCGTATGGGAATGAGCCGTTCAGCGATGGTCCCTTGTCGGGCACGGCAGTTGACTCGACGGCATGACACACGACGCGAAGAACATGACGGTAGTGGTGACGGGCGCCTCGGGCCGCACGGGCGGCCGGGTGGCGCAGGCCGCCGAGGCGGCGGGGCTCACGGTGCGGGCGGCCTCGCGGGCACAGGGCTTCGACTACGCGAACCCCTCGACGTGGGCGGACGTGCTGCGCGGCGCGGACGCGGCGTACGTCGTGTACCCCTCGGACATCGGCGCCCCGGGTGCCGCCGAGGCGGTCGGGGCGCTCGCGCGGGAGGCGGTCGGGCTCGGCGTACGGCGGCTGGTGCTGCTGTCCTCGCGCGGGCAGGACCGGGCGCGGGCGGCGGAGGAGGCGCTGCACGCGTCGGGGGCGGACTGGACGGTCGTACGGGCGTCGTGGTTCGCGCAGAACTTCAGCGAGGGGCCGCTGGTGGAGGAGCTGCGGCTGAGCGGGGCGCTGGTGTTCCCGGCCGGGGAGGTGCGCGAGCCGTTCGTCGACGTGCGGGACATCGGGGAGGTGGTGGTGGCCGCGCTGACGGCGGGCGACCGGTACGTGGGACAGACGATCACCGTGTCGGGGCCGCGACTGCTGACCTTCGGCGAGGCCGTCGCGGAGATCGGCGAGGCGGCGGGGCGCCCGCTGACGTACCGGGCGGTGTCACCGCGGCAGTACGGCGACAACCTGGCCGGCTTCGGGGTGCCGCCCGAGGAGGTCGAGGCCCTCGTCGAGGCGTTCACCCAGCTCCTCGACGGGCGCAACGCCCATCTCTCGGACGGCGTCCAGCAGGTGCTGGGGCGCGAGCCGCGCGACTTCCGGCAGTTCGCCCGGGAGGCCGCGGCGGCGGGCACGTGGAAGGGCGTCTGACCGGTGCGGGTCCGGCCGGGGTGGGTTTCGCTCACCGCCGCTTGGCGGGTGCCGCTGCGCCCACCCGTGCCGGCTGCCCGCAGCGAGGCGGGGTGCCGTGCGACTGACGGCAGCTGTCCGTACCCAGGGGCGCGGGGCTGCATCGATTTGCGGCTCCGCCGCGGGGCGCGACCAGCCCCCACCCAGCCGCACCCAAAAGACGACCCGTCAAGAACCATCCGGCTTGTGCGGTGGATGCATGCTCTTCGCGTGCGTCCGGAACCGTGACGAGACGTCCTCCGGGGGCAGGAAGCGGGACCAGCGCTCCGGGAACTCGGACGGCATGTCGGGGTCGTCGCCGTCGTCGTCGGGGGCGGGCCCGCGCTGCGCGGCGGCGCGGGCGACGTACTCGGCGACCTGCGCCTCGCGCACCCGCTCGTTGGCGGCGCGGGCCGCGGCCGTCGCTGCGGCCGGCCAGACCCGGTCGATGGCGGCGTTGACCGCGGCCCCGACGAGGACGGCGAACGCGGACACACCGATCCACAGCATGACCGCGACGGCGGCGGCGAGCGAGCCGTAGATCGACGCGCCCTCGATGGTGCTCGTCAGGTAGATGCGCAGCAGGAAGCTGCCGAACACCCACATGGCGAGGGCGACCAGCGCACCGGGCACGTCCTCGATCCACGGGGAGCGCACGGGCACGGACACGTGGTACAGCGTGGTCAGGAAGGCGACCGACAGGACGAGCACCACCGGCCAGTACAGGACCTGCACGAGGGTCTCCGACCACGGCACGATCCGTACCACCGCGTCGGGGCCCGCGACCATCAGCGGCAGTGCGACCGAGCCGATCAGCAGCGCCGCGAGGAACAGCAGGAACGCCACCAGCCGGGTCTTGACGATCCCCCGGACGCCGTCGAGGCCGTACATGACGGTGATGGTGTCGATGAAGACGTTCACCGCACGCGAGCCGGACCACAGGGCGAACAGGAAGCCTATGGAGATGACGTCGGGGCGGCCGCCCTTCATCACGTCGTCCAGGATCGGCTGCGCGATCTCGCGGACGCCCTTGTCGGACAGGACCGTCCGCGAGGCCTCGATGAGGTTGGCCTCCAGGCTGCTGATGCTGTCGGTGCCGGTCCAGTCGTCGACGTAGCCGAGCAGACCGATCAGGCTCAGCAGGAGCGGCGGCACGGAGAGCAGCGTGAAGAACGCGGCCTCGGCCGCGAGGCCCAGGATCCGGTACTCCATGCACGAGTCGACGGTGTCCTTGAGCAACAGCCAGGCAGTCCTGCGCTTCGAGACGTTCCGATAGAGGGCACGCGCGCGGTGGAGACGGCCTGAGGGCCGCTGGGGGGAATCGCTTGCTGGCTGCACGACCTAAAGGTATCCGCCACGGGAGCATGCACTCATCCCCCGGTCCCCCGGCCGGTCCGCGGGTGCCCGGGAACCGCCCCCTCCCGTTCGGTTCCGTCATACGGTAGAAAACAAGCAGCAACTCCGTGGAAACCGTAAAGGGAATCGAACTCCTTTTCTGTCATGCACCCGGTGGCCGAATTCAGAGGCCACCGGAAGCGGAACGCCCGACGGTATATGCGCTGCCCAAAAGTGAGTTCCCCGGTGAAGCGCCCGGACGGAGTGGCTCCCTTACCCAGCCGATGAACAGTCAACCGGCAAGAAGTCGCCATAGACCGAAACGGCCTTGACCCGTTCACAAGCCCACCGAAACAATTCGGATTGCATTCTCCGAGCGCTTCGAGGAGGCTCGGGAGCACCACGACACGGGGGACATCCAGGGCCTTGACCAGGCCCGACCATGCCGCGTTGCCCGTGGCCCGCGTGGAGACCGCGCGGGCCATGCCGTGCTGCCCCACGCCCTTTCACGCGGTCACTCCACTCACTTCCAGAACTACTTCTTCACCCATGCCTTTTCTTTTCCCAGGGCACTTCTCTTTCATACGACGCAACCGCACGACTTTCTCAGTCGTCGTGAACAGCGGGCGTCTTTTCACCGTATTCGTCCTTGAAGAATTCCGATGCAAGCAGCAAGGAGATCAAGTGGTGGTAAATCCCGGCGAGATCACGACAATCGCCCCGGTGAACGACACCGCACACGTCCTCGCCGAGGTACTGGCCGGGGTCGTCCACACCGAGCAGGTCCCGCTCGACAGCCACTTCTTCGACGATCTGGGGGCCAACTCGCTGGTCATGGCGCACTTCTGCGCCCGGGTCAGGAAGCGCGAGGACCTGCCGTCGGTGTCGATGAAGGACATCTACGGCCATCCGACGATCCGCAGTCTCGCGACGGCGCTCGCCGACGACCCGTCCGAGTCCCACGCCCCCGCACCGCCGGCCGAGCCTCCGCCGCCGCCCAGCAGCACCGCGCGCTACGTCCTGTGCGGCGTCCTGCAGTTCCTCGTCTTCGCCACGTACTGCCTCGTCGCCGGCTTCGCCACCGCCGCCGGGTACGGCTGGGTCTCCGCCGGTGACGGCCTGATCGCGGTCTATCTGCGCGCACTGGCCTTCGGCGGCGCCCTGTTCGTCGGGCTGTGCACGCTGCCGGTGGTGGCGAAGTGGGTGCTCGTCGGCCGGTGGAAGGAGACCGAGTTCCCGGTGTGGGGCCTCGCCTACGTCCGCTTCTGGACCGTCAAGGCGCTGCTGCACGCCAACCCGATGATCCTGTTCACCGGCAACCCGCTGTACGTCCTCTACCTGCGGGCCCTCGGCGCACGCATCGGCAAGGGCGTCACGATCCTGTCCCACACGGTGCCGGTCTGCACCGACCTGCTGACGGTCGGCGCCGGCACGGTGATCCGCAAGGACTCCCTGTTCCTCTGCTACCGGGCCCACGCCGGACGGATCCAGACCGGCAGGGTCACCCTCGGCCGGGACGTCTTCGTCGGCGAGAAGACGGTCCTCGACCTCGGCACGTCGATGGGCGACGGCGCCCAACTCGGCCATGCCTCCGCGCTGTACGACGGCGCCGCAGTCCCGGCCGGTGAGCGCTGGCACGGCTCCCCGGCCCGCCGCACGGACACCGAGTACGTCCGCGTCCCGCCGGCCCACTGCTCCACCCCGCGCCGGGCCGGTTTCGCGCTGGCCGCCCTGCTGCAGACGCTGTTCGTGTACGTCCCGCTCTCGGTCGGCGGCACCTATCTGCTGCTCGGCCTCGTGCCGGCGCTCGACCCGCTGCTCGACCCGGACGCCCAACAGCTGGCCTCGGGACACTTCTACGCCCAGGCACTGGTCCTGTCCCTCGCCCTCTTCGCGGGCGTCTGCGTCCTCGGCGGCGTCGTCGTGGCCGTACTCCCGCGCCTGCTGCATCTGACGCTGCAACCGGACCGGGTCTATCCCCTGTACGGCTTCCACTACTCGGTGCAGCGCTCGATCGCCCGCATGACCAACATCAAGTTCTTCATGTGGCTGTGCGGCGACAGCTCCTACATCGTCCACTACCTGCGGGCCATCGGGTACAACCTCTCGCACGTCGAGCAGACCGGCTCGAACTTCGGCACCGAGGTGGCGCACGAGTCGCCGTACCTGGCCACCGTCGGCAGCGGCACGATGGTCGCCGACGGGCTGTCGATCATGAACGCCGAGTTCTCCGGTACGTCCTTCCGCGTCTCGCGCGCCTCGATCGGGGCGCGCAACTTCCTCGGCAACCACATCGCCTATCCCGTCGGCGGCCGCACCGGCGAGAACTGCCTGCTCGCCACGAAGGTGATGATCCCGCTCGACGGCGAACTCCGCGAAGGCGTGGGCCTGCTCGGCTCGCCCAGCTTCGAGATCCCGCGGACGGTGGAGCGCGACACCCGCTTCGACCACCTCCGCGAGGGCGACGAGCTGAGTCGCCGCCTGAGTGCGAAGAACCGGTTCAACGCCCGCTCGATGGCCCTGTTCCTGTTCATCCGGTGGCTGCACTGGTTCATGCTCACGCTGCTCGGTTTCGCCATCTTCGATCTCTACGGCGGCCAGGGTGCCCTCGGGGGCCTGCTGATCGGCGGATACCTGATGGCCGGCCTCGTGCTGACCGCGGGCTACTACGTGCTGGTGGAGCTCCTGATCACACGGTTCCGTCCGCTCCAACCGCAGCTGTGCTCGATCTACGAGCCGTATTTCTGGTGGCACGAGCGGTTGTGGAAGGTGCCCGACAAGCACATCGCCGTGTTCAACGGCACTCCGTTCAAGAACGTGATCTGGCGGCTGCTGGGCGTGCGGCTCGGCCGCAGGGTCTTCGACGACGGCTGCTCCATCACCGAGCGGACGCTCGCCGCCATCGGCGACGACTGCACGCTGGCCGCGCAGTCGAAGGTGCAGCCGCACTCGCAGGAGGACGGCACCTTCAAGTCCGACCACATCACGATCGGCAACGGCTGCACCCTCGGGGTCGGCGTGCTCGTCCACTACGGCGTCTCGATGGGCGACGGCGCCGTACTCACCACCGACTCCTTCCTGATGAAGGGCGAGGAGATGCCGCCGGGGGCGCGCTGGGGCGGGAATCCGGCGGTCGCGCCGCGGCGCGCGTAAACGTACTCAAGGGGGAAGAAAGTCATGGAAACAGTTCCGCGCTGGACACTCGATCCGGCACCGGGGGTGGCGGAGCACGAAGTGCCCCTGCCCGACGGGGTGTCGACACGGCCCGCCGCGCTGCTCGCCGCCCACACCAGGGTCCTCGCCGCGCTGTCCGGCGAACAGCAGGTCGCACCGGTCGACGACAACGGGCTGCGCGTGAGTGTCACGGGCCGCACGCTGCGCCTGCGGTACGACACCGACGTACTCGACGCCGAGGCCGCCGCCCGGATCGCGGGCTACCACCTCACCGCCCTCACCGAACCCGAGCGGCCGAGCCTGCTGTCCGAGGACGAACTCCGCTTCCAGCTGGAGGAGTTGGCCGGGCCGCACCGGGAGCTGCCGGACCTGCGGGTGCACGAGCTGTTCGAGGAGCGCGTCAAGGCGCACCCGGACGCCGTGGCCGCCGTACAGGGCGAACGGCAGTGGACATACGGCGAGCTCAACTCCCGGGCGAATCAGCTCGGTCGGGCGCTCCAGGCACGCGGTCTCGATCGCGAGGGTGTTGTCGCCGTCGTCATGGAGCGCAACCTGGACTGGATGGCGGCCGTGCTCGGCGTGCTCAAGGCGGGCGGGGTGTATCTGCCGGTCGAGCCGCACTTCCCGCCCGAGCGCGTCGCGAGGACGCTGGCCCGCGCGGGCTGCGAGCTCGCCCTCACCGAGCTCGGCAGCGACGGCTCGCTCGACGGGGCCGCAGCCAAGACCCTGTTCGTGGACACCGCGTACGCCGAGGGCCACGCGGACGACGACCTCGGGGTCCCCGTCGCTCCCGGTCAACTCGCCTACATCTACTTCACCTCCGGCTCCACCGGCGAGCCCAAGGGCGCGATGTGCGAGCACGACGGCTTCCTCAACCACGTGTTCGCCAAGCTGGACGACCTGGGGATCGGCGCGGGGGACGTGGTCGCGCAGACCGCGCCCCAGTGCTTCGACATCTCCCTGTGGCAGCTGCTCGCCGCGACCGTCGTCGGCGGCCGGACCCTGATCGTCGGGCAGGACACGATCCTCGACGTCCCTCGGTTCGTGGACACGGTCGTCCGGGGGCGGGTCCATGTGCTCCAGGTCGTGCCGTCGTATCTGGAGGCCGTGCTGGCCGAGTTGGAGCAGCGGCCGCGTGAACTGAACGCCCTGCGCTGTGTGTCGGTGACCGGGGAGGCGGTGAAGCGGGAGCTCGTGCAGCGCTGGTTCGCCACCGCGCCCGGGATCCGGCTCGTCAACGCCTATGGCCTGACCGAGACTTCGGACGACACCAACCACGAGGTCATGGACCGGGTGCCGGACGGCGACCGGGTCCCGCTCGGGCGGCCGGTCGGCAACGTGCGCGTGTACGTCGTCGACGCGGACCTGACCCCCGTCCCGCTGGGGGCGCCCGGCGAGATCGTCTTCTCGGGGGTGTGCGTCGGGCGCGGGTACGTCAACGACCCCGAGCGCACCGCGGCCGCCTTCACCGAGGACCCGTACCGTCCGGGCGAGCGGCTCTACCGCAGCGGCGACCACGGGCGCTGGCGTCCCGACGGCAAGCTGGAGTTCCTCGGCCGCCGGGACGCCCAGGTCAAGATCCGCGGGTTCCGCATCGAGATCGGCGAGATCGAGAACGCGCTGCTGCGGGTGCCCGGGGTCCGGGACG
Source organism: Streptomyces fulvoviolaceus (assembly GCF_000718165.1). Lineage (GTDB taxonomy): Bacteria > Actinomycetota > Actinomycetes > Streptomycetales > Streptomycetaceae > Streptomyces > Streptomyces fulvoviolaceus. Next base: position 173,632 of record NZ_JOEY01000015.1, read on the forward strand.
GGGCGGTGGTCGTCGTACGGGGCACGCAGCTGGCCGCGTTCTGCGCCGGCCCTGAGCCGGTGAGCGCGGAGGCGGTGCGGGAACGGCTGGCGGCGACGCTGCCGTCGTACATGGTCCCCGCGGTCGTCCACTGGCGGGAGCGGCTGCCGCTGACCGCCAACGGCAAGACCGACAAGAAGACGCTCACCGCGCTCGCCGAGGACCTCGACACCGACGCCGAGGACCTGAGCACCGACAAGGACCGGCCCGGCACACCGGCCGAGCAGCGGCTGGCGGACGCCTGGGCCGAGGTGCTCGGCATCCCCGAGGACCGGATCGGCCGCCTGGACCACTTCTTCGACCGCGGCGGCACCTCGCTGTCCGCCGTACGGCTGGCGATCGCCCTGGACCGGGCGATCACCCACAAGGACGTCGTCCGCCTTCCGGTCCTCGCGGACCTGGCGGGCCTGCTCGACCAGCGCCACTGAAAGGAACCTGTGCCATGTCGTCCTCGCTTCTCCTTCCTGACATCGAACTCGCCCCGGGCCGTCCACCCCTCCTGGACATCAAGTGGGACGGCGATCCCGCGCATTGGACCGCCGAGCACCGCGGCGCGCTGCATGCCGTGGTCGCCGAGCACGGCAGCCTCCTGGTCCGCGGGCTGGACCTCGACGAACCCACCGTCACGGAGGCGGTGTTCCGTCGGCTGACCGACGCCCTGATGGCCGACCGGGAACCCTTCGCGCCGCGCCGCTCCTACGCGGACGGTGTGTACTCCTCCTCCAAGTGGCCGCCCAACCAGCAGATGTGCATGCACCACGAGCTGAGCTACGCCCTGGAGTTCCCGGGCCTGCTGCTGTTCGCGTGTCTGGAGGCGCCGGAGGCCGGCGGCGCGACCGCCGTCGCCGACTCGACGGCCGTGCTGGAGGCGCTGCCCCGTGAGCTGGTCGAGCGGTTCGCGCGGGAGGGCTGGCTGCTGACCCGGACGTACAACGACGAGATCGGGGCGTCGGTCGCCGAGGCGTTCGGCACCGACGACCGGGACGCCGTCGAGCGGTACTGCCGTACCCATGCCATCGAGTTCGCATGGCAGGACGACGGCTCACTGCGCACCCGGCAGCGGCGCAGCGCGGTCGTCCGCCATCCGGTGAGCGGGCGCCGCTGCTGGTTCAACCAGATCGCGTTCCTCAACGAGTGGACGATGGACCCGGAGGTGCGCGAGTACCTGGTCGACGTGTACGGATCCGACGGGCTGCCCTTCAACACCCGCTTCGGGAACGGCGATCCGGTCGGCGAGGACGTCGTACGGACGATCAACGAGGTCTACGAGGCACACACCCTGCGCGAGCCGTGGCGCTCCGGTGACCTGCTGCTCATCGACAACATCCGCACCGCGCACAGCCGGGAGCCCTTCGAGGGCCCGCGCGAGGTGCTGGCCGCGCTCGGGAATCCGGTGCGACTGACGGACTGTGCACCGACCACCGAAGTGAGGGCCGTATGACCGCCGCTGTCGCACCACCTTTCACCGTCGTCTCCGGCGAGCAGGTCCAACGGGCCCTGCACGGCCGGGAGCGGGAGATCGGCGAGCTCGTCGAGGCCGTCTACCGGCTGCACGGCGCGGGCGACTCGGTGAACCCGCCGTCGTACTTCCTGCGCTTCCCGGACCGTCCGTCGGCGCGGATCATCGCGCTGCCGGCTTCGCTGGGCGGGCCGCTCCCGGTGGACGGCCTGAAGTGGATCTCCAGCTTTCCCGAGAACACCAAGTCCGGGCTGCCGCGGGCGTCGGCGGTGCTGATCCTCAACGACCCCGACACCGGCTATCCGTTCGCCTGCCTGGAGAGCTCGGTCATCAGCGCCACCCGCACCGCGTCCTCGGCGGCCCTGGCGGCCGACCGGCTCAGCAGGGGGCGCTCCCGTCCTCTGCGGGTCGGCTTCATCGGCACGGGCCTCATCGCCCGCTACATCCACACCCATCTCACCGGCACCGGCTGGGAGTTCGAGGAGACCGGCGTGCACGACCTGTCCGCGGACAGCGCGGCCGGGTTCAGCGGCTATCTGGAACGCTCGGGCGCCAAGGGCCGGATCACGGTGTACGACAGTCCCGAAGACCTGGTCCGCTCCTCGGACCTGCTGGTCTTCGCCACGGTCGCGGGGGCACCGCACATCCACGAGCCGAAGTGGTTCGACCACCACCCCCTCGTCCTGCACGTCTCGCTGCGCGACCTCGCCCCCGAGATCCTGCTCACGTCCGCCAACTTCGTCGACGACGTCGAGCACTGCCTGAAGGCCGAGACGTCACCGCACCTGGCCGAACAGCTCACCGGGAGCCGGGACTTCATCGACGGCACCCTGAACGACGTACTGACCGGACAGGCGACCGTCCCTACCGACCGGACGGTGGTGTTCTCCCCCTTCGGCCTGGGGGTGCTCGACCTGGCGGTCGGCAGGTTCGTCCACGACGAACTGGCCCGGCGCGGCGAACTGCACGTCGTCGACGGGTTCTTCAACGAGCTGCGCCGCTACGGCTGACCTGCCGTACCCATGACGCATGAGGAGGGGGGCATCATGCCCGTCATATCCGATCCATCGGAATTCAACGAGGAGCAGCTCTACGTCGACCTACGGGTGGCGCTCGGGCTTCCGCTGTACCTGAAATGCGAGGGCTTCAACTTCGCCGGTTCGATCAAACTGAAGGCCGCACGGGAGATGGTGGAGGCCGCCGAACGCAACGGCATCCTGCGGCCCGGCTCGGTCCTGGTCGAGTCGTCGTCCGGGAACCTGGGCGTCGCGCTGAGCATGATCGCGGCGAGCCGGGGCTACGGGTTCCTGTGTGTGACCGACTCACGCTGCAACCGGGCGAGCATCCGCCTGATGGAGTCGCTCGGCAGCCACGTGCACGTCATCGACGACCCGGACGCGGACGGCGGGTTCCTGGGCGCCCGGATCGATTACGTGCGTGCACTGTGCGCCTCCGACCCGCGCTACGTATGGCTCAACCAGTACGAGAACCCGGGGAACTGGCGAGCCCACTACCGCACGACCGCACCGGAGATCGCCCGCCGGTTCCCCGACCTGGACGTCCTGTTCGTCGGGGCGGGCACCACCGGGACCCTGATGGGCTGCGCCCGCTGGTTCTGGCAGTGGCGGCGCCCGGTGCGGATCGTCGCCGTCGACAGCGTCGGCTCGGTGACCTTCGGCGGGCCGCCGGGGCGCCGGATGATCCCCGGCCTCGGCACCAGCGTGCCGCCGGCGCTGCTCGACGTGTCGTACATCGACGACGTCGTCCGCGTCGAGGAGCCGGACACCGTCCACGTCTGCCGGCGCCTGGCCGCCCGCGGCTTCATGTTCGGCGGCTCCACCGGCACGGTCGTCAGCGGCGCCCACCAGTGGCTGACCGAGCACGGCCGCCGCGACCTCACCGCGGTGGCGATCGCCCCGGACCTCGGCGAGCGCTACCTGGACACGGTGTACCGAGAGGGCTGGCCCACCGACGCGATCGAGCACGAGGCGGTGGGGGCGCTGGCGCGCTCGGCTTGAGCCGGTTGAGCGATGCCGCTCGAGAACCGGCACTGCCCTTTCAACGCCGGCCGGATCTCTCAGCCCGCCCGGCGTCCGAGGACGAGCACCGCCCTTCCAGCGCCGGCCGACATCTCTCAGCCCGTCCGGCGTCCGAGGACGAGCACCGCCCTCTCAACGCCGGCCGACATCTCTCAACCCGCCCGGCGTCCGAGGACGAGCACCGCCCTTCCAGCGCCGGCCGACATCTCTCAGCCCGTCCGGCGTTTGAGGACGAGGCCCCTTCAGGGCCGAAGCGGGGGTCTGGGGGCGGCAGCCCCCAGGGACGGGACGGGTAGGGGCGGCGGGGGCGAGTGACGTGTCCGTGGCGTGACCCCCGCCCTACCCCGAGGTACGTTCGCAGACATGGCAGGCACCACGCACACCGTGACCAACCAGCCCCCGCCCCTGGTCGGCTACGACGTCTTCACCACCGACCGCGCCCTCACCACCGCCGTAGAACGGCACCTCGACCCGACCCTGCTCGACGACGTCCGCGGCGAACTGGCCGCCCTCGGCCGGGCCGCCGGCTCGGCCCAGGTCCAGGAGTGGGGCGTGCAGGCCAACGAGAACCCGCCCCGCCTACGCACCCACGACCCCCATGGCCACCGTATCGACGAGGTCGACTTCCACCCGTCCTGGCACCGCCTGCTCGGCAAGGGCGTCGCGGCGGGCCTGACCACGGCCTGGATCCGGCCCGGCGGCCACGTCCGCAGAGCAGCCGCCTTCCAGGTGTGGACGCAGGTCGACGCGGGCAACCTCTGCCCGCTGTCGATGACCCACGCGGCCGTCCCCGCACTCCGCACCGACCCGGACCTCGCCGCCGAGTGGGAGCCGCGCCTGACGTCCGTGGTCTATGACCGCGAGCTGCGCCCCGCCCACCTCAAGGCCGGTGCCCTGTTCGGGATGGGCATGACGGAGAAGCAGGGCGGCAGCGACGTACGCGCGAACGCGACCTCCGCCCGGCCGCTCGCCGAGGCCGGGACCTACGAGCTGACCGGGCACAAGTGGTTCTGCTCGGCGCCGATGTCGGACGGGTTCCTGGTGCTGGCGCAGGCTCCGGAGGGGCTGACCTGCTTCCTGGTGCCGCGGGTGCTGGAGGACGGCACCTGCAACGTCTTCCTGATCCAGCGCCTCAAGGACAAGCTGGGCAACCGGTCGAACGCCTCCAGCGAGGTCGAGTTCGACGGGACCTGGGCGCGCCGGGTCGGCGAGGAGGGGCGCGGGGTGCGCACCATCATCGAGATGGTGGCGGCGACCCGGCTGGACTGCGTGCTCGGCTCGGCGGGCCTGATGCGGCAGGCCGTCGCGCAGGCGATCCACCACTGCACCTACCGGGAGGTGTTCGGCGGCACGCTCGTCGACAAGCCGCTGATGCGCAACGTCCTGGCCGACCTCGCCCTGGAGTCCGAGGCCGCGACCACGCTCGCGCTCCGGCTCGCCGCCGCCTACGACGACGGAGGCGAGCAGGAGCGGGCGTTCCTCAGGATCGCGGTGCCGGCCGCCAAGTACTGGGTGACCAAGCGCTGTACGCCGGTGACGGTCGAGGCCGCCGAGTGCCTGGGCGGCAACGGGTACGTCGAGGAGTCGGGACTGCCCCGACTGGTACGCGAGTCGCCGCTCAACTCGATCTGGGAGGGCGCCGGCAACGTCCAGGCGCTGGACGTGCTCCGGGCTCTGCAACGCGAGCCCCAGGCCCTCAACGCCTACCTCCTGGAGATCGGCGAGGCCCGCGGCGCCGACCACCGCCTGGACGCGGCGACCAAGGACCTCCTGACCGAACTCGCCGACCTGGAGGGCATCGAGGGACGGGCCAGGCGGCTCACCGAGAAGCTCGCGCTGGTCCTCCAGGGCTCACTGCTGGTGCGCTACGCCCCACCGGAGATCGCCGACGCGTTCTGCGCGGGGCGGCTGGGCGGCGACGCGGGCACGGCCTTCGGGACGCTGCCAACGAACCTGAACCTGGCCTCGGTGGTGGAGCGGGCCCGGCCGGCGAACTGACCGCAAGTGGTCCCACTCAGGGGCGCGGGGCTGCATCGATATGCGGCTGCGCCGCGTGGGCGCGACCAGCCACAACGAACCCGCAGCCGCCAACGCACACCAAGCCGCACCCCTTGTGGCGCACGGCCGACCAGCGGAGCGCGGGGGTGGTGCTGCGCCGACACGGCACCACCCCCGCCGATGGCCCGTTCGAGGCCGCGAACGCCGCTGCGACGGCGTTGCTCAAGTTTCAATCACGCCAGAGCGGTCCACCAGGGTTGCAGGGGGTTGCAACTTGCTGGTCTCTGTGTCCGGATTATGTCCGTCCGCCAGGGGTGCACGGCACTATTGGACGGACAGTCAGGACGGACATCGCGCCGTGGCCGAAAAGCTGCGGAAAACGGTTGTCCCGAGCCCTTCTCCCGGGAGGTCCAGTGGCGCACTCGCCGACGGACATGACGCAGCTGGCCGCCGTGGACTCGGCGCGCGCGGCGCGGGTACTCAGCGAGGTCCGCTCCGCCACGCTGTCCGGGCAGCGTGCCCCGCTCGCACCGCGGCCGGTGATCGAGCAGTCCTGGGGACGCATGCTGCGCAGCGGGGTCGACCCCGACCACGACTTCCGGACCGGGCTGCTGCCCGTCGAGGAGGTGCAGCGGCGCCGGGAGAACACGGCGCTCAGGCATGTGCTGCCGGTGCTGCGGGAGGGGCTGCTGTCGGTCGCGGACCTCGCCCACCACATCATGGTGGTCGCCGACGGCGAGGGCCGGGTGCTGTGGCGGGAGGGCAGCTCCCCGGTGCTGCGCAAGGCCGACGGGACCGGGTTCGAACTCGGCGCCGACTGGCGGGAGGACGTCATCGGCACGAACGGCGTGGGCACTCCGGCGGTCGTACGCCGGCCCGTGCAGGTCTTCGCCTCCGAGCACTTCGTGCGCTCGCAGACCTCCTGGACCTGCACCGGCGCCCCCATCACCGACCCGCGCGACGGTCGGCTGATCGGCGTCGTGGACATCAGCGGACCGCTGGAGACCATGCACCCGGCCACGCTCGCCTGGGTCGACTCGGTGGCCAAGCTCGCCGAGGCACGGCTGCGCGAGATGCATGTGATGTCGCTGGAGCAGTTGCGGGCGGTGGCGGCACCGGTGCTGGCCCGGCTCGCCGGCCGGGCCCTGGTGGTGGACCGGGACGGCTGGACGGCGGCGGTGACCGGGATGCCGTACACGAACCGGATCGCGCTGCCCAAGTCCCCGACGGCGGACCGCCGGTGGATGCCGGCGCTGGGTCTGTGCGCGCTGGAGCCGCTGGCGGACGGCTGGCTGATACGCGCCTGCGAGGAGCCGGTGCCGCCGGGGGCCACCCGGATCGTGCTGGATCTGGCGCAGCCGCGCCGCTGGTCGGTGACGGTGTCGGGCGGCGCGGGCGCGTGGACCCACGAACTGAGTCCCCGGCACGCCGAGTTGCTCTACCTGCTGGCCCTGAACCGCACCGGCCGCAGCGCGGCGGGCCTGGCCGAGGACGTGTTCGGCGACCCGGCCCGCACGGTGACCGTGCGCGCCGAGATGTCCCGGGTCCGTCGCTATCTCGGGGGATTTCTGGAGCACCGGCCGTATCGTTTCTGCGAGGACGCCGAGGTCGAGGTGCTCCTCCCGGACGACCCGCTCGACCTGCTGCCGCACTCCACCGCCCCGGCGGTGACCGGGCAGAGGGTGTCCGTACAGACGCCCTGAGCGTACGGCGTCCCGAGTGTCCCGGGCGTCCCGTCCGGGGCATCTTCCGCATATTTGCAGGTTCTTCGTCCCCACCGGTGCCTCCCTGCCGTAGCATCCCTCTACGGGCCACCCCACCTGCTCCTCGGTCAACGCACGGATCATCAGGCGCAGTTGGCCCGCCTCGGGAGGACATATGACGCATCGTGGCCGACATCGCCGACGCAGGCGGGGCAAAGCGGTGCGCGCCTTCCTGGCCGGGACCGCCCTCGCGCTGACCGCCGCCGCCACCATGATCAGTGCCTCCCAGGCCACGGTCGGCTCCAACCCAGGTGCCCTGAAGTCGCTCAGCTCGGCCACCGAGTCCGACGCGTTCGGGCTCCGGGAACACACCGTGCCCGAGCGCGCCCTCGACCGGCTCGCCTCCGCGATGGGGCGGCCGGCCGGTGTCGGCGCCGTTCTCGACTCCGCCGACCACAAGCTGCGCGCGGCGGCCGACTGCACGGCCGGCGAGCGCGAGGCGCTGCCCGTCGAACCGGTGGCCACGCGCGCGTACTGCTGGGACACCGCCGACACCCGGGCCTGGCGGGCCGGGGCGGTCACCACCTCCGGGGACGCCGACGACGACGGCCTGTGGGGCGCCAACCGCGTGATCCTCTCCGCGTGGACCAACACCGGCGGCGCGACGGCGGACCGGGGCCTGGCCAAGGTCGCCTTCGTCGACGCGAACGACCTGGAACGCCCCACCTACTCCTGGGTGCTCCTCGCCGTCCCGGTCGACGACGGACGCGACTACCGCGGCCTGGTCTCCCAGGTGTCCGGCATGGTCTGGTACCAGGACAAGCTGCTGGTGACCACGGCGGACGGCCTGTACGTGTACGACATGAGCCGCATCCAGCGCGCGACCGTGGACAGCGCCCAGGTGGGCCGGGTCCAGGGCGGCTGGGCGGCGCACGGCGCCCGGTGGGTGCTGCCCGCCGTCGCCTCCTACGCGCCGGTCGGCGATGCCGCCGCCGCCCATCCCGACTACATCTCCCTGGACCGCAGCACCGCGCCGGACAGCCTGGCCGCGAGCGAGTGGGTCTCCGTGGACGGCGACCGGCACGTGCGGCTGTGGCGCTACGACTTCAGCAGCTCCCCCGACCGCTCCGGACTGCTCGCCACCGACACCGCCGGGCAGGCGCGCGCGGCCGAGGCCTACGAGACGAAGGCGGACGGCGTCGGCGCCGTGCTGTCGTACCGCTCCACCTGGTATCTGGGCCGCGCCGCCGACGCACAGGGCGGACACGGCACGCTGTGGCGGCAGGACGCGAACGGCGCGAAGGCCCCCCGGTGCGGCTCCGACGAGTCCCAGCACTGCTGGAGCACGGAGGCGGAGTCGCTGTCCTACTGGGAGGAGACCGGCGAGGTCTGGTCCCAGTCGGGACGGGTGCTGTTCGCGCTGCCGCTGGCGTCCATCGACAGATCACTGGCGTAGCGACTCACCGGCATGGCGATTCACTCGTAGCGATCGCGATCGACAGACCGTCGGCCCGGATGATTCCCTGACCGGCATGGCCAACACCCCCGTGACCACGTGGTCCCTGCAGCAGACCGCCCCGACCGACCTCCTCCCGGCCGCCGCGCCGGAGGGCCACGTGCGGATCGTGCGCTCCGAGGAGCCCTCGCCCGAGTTCAGCCGCTTCCTGTACGCGTCCGTGGGCGGGGACATCCGCTGGATCGACCGGCTGGGCTGGACGTACGCGCAGTGGCAGGAACACCTGGACCGGCCCGGCGTGGAGACATGGGTCGCCTACGACCGGGGCACGCCCGCGGGGTACGTGGAGCTGGACCCGCAGGACGACGGGGTCGTGGAGATCGTCTACTTCGGGCTGATCCCGGCCTTCCGGGGCCGCCGGATCGGCGGGCACCTGCTGTCGTACGGCGCCGCCCGTGCCTGGGATCTCGCGGACCGCTGGCCGGGGCTGGCGGACACGAAGCGGGTGTGGCTGCATACATGCAGCCTGGACGGGGAGCACGCGATGGAGAACTATCTGCGTCGGGGCTTCGAGCTCTTCGACACCAAGGTCGAGGAGGAGCCGGACGTGGCCGCACCGGGTCCCTGGCCTGGTGCGTACCCGGCCTGACCTGCACGGACAAGACTCCGTGCGCCACATGTGATCGAGGACACCCTTGTCTCACACTTCGGGACAAGGGTGTCCGCATGATGGACGAAGCTGGACTGTGTCCAGATCGCCGTGACACGCTTCCGTCATGTCTGGAACTGGAATTGCCTTGGTGAGTCGGCGGCACGTCGACCTCGGCCGCATGTCCAGCGCCATCTGTCCGGCGCGCTAGCGAGCCGTAGCGCCGCCCGACATCTCCCGCATTGGTCTCATTCCTGCGCAATGTTGCGCACGTACACGTATGCGCCCGTACGCGCAGGTCAGAGCCGCATTCCCGCCTGTCCCGAAGGACGAATAACCATGGCCGCCACCCCGCAGAACCCTGCCGCCGAGACTCCCCGCCGCAAGGTGAGCCGTCACCGCGGTGAGGGTCAGTGGGCCGCGGGGCACTTCACCCCGCTGAACGGCAACGAGCAGTTCAAGAAGGACGACGACGGTCTCAATGTGCGGACACGCATTGAGACGATCTACTCCAAGCGGGGCTTCGACTCGATCGACCCCAACGACCTCCGCGGCCGGATGCGCTGGTGGGGGCTGTACACCCAGCGCAAGCCCGGGATCGACGGCGGCAAGACCGCGATCCTGGAGCCGGAGGAGCTGGACGACGAGTACTTCATGCTGCGCGTCCGTATCGACGGCGGCCGCCTGACCACGCAGCAGCTGCGCGTGATCGGCGAGATCTCGCAGGAGTTCGCCCGCGGCACCGCGGACCTCACCGACCGGCAGAACGTCCAGTACCACTGGATCCGGATCGAGGACGTACCCGAGATCTGGAACCGTCTCGAGGCCGTCGGCCTGTCCACCACCGAGGCCTGCGGTGACACGCCCCGCGTCGTCCTCGGTTCGCCGGTGGCCGGGATCGCCGAGGACGAGATCATCGACGGCAGCTCCGCCATCGACGAGATCCAGCGCCGGATCATCGGCAACAAGGCCTTCTCGAACCTGCCCCGCAAGTTCAAGTCCGCGATCTCCGGCTCGCCGCTCCTCGACGTGGCGCACGAGATCAACGACATCGCCTTCGTCGGTGTGAACCACCCCGAGCACGGCCCCGGCTTCGACCTGTGGGTCGGCGGCGGCCTGTCCACCAACCCCAAGATCGGCCAGCGCCTCGGCGCCTGGGTCCCGCTGGACGAGGTCCCGGACGTCTACGAGGGCGTCATCTCGATCTTCCGCGACTACGGCTACCGGCGGCTGCGCACCCGCGCCCGTCTGAAGTTCCTGGTCGCCGACTGGGGCGTCGAGAAGTTCCGCCAGGTCCTGGAGGACGAGTACCTCCAGCGCAAGCTGGTCGACGGCCCGGCCCCGGACCAGCCGGTCGCCCGCTGGCGCGACCACGTCGGTGTGCACCGGCAGAAGGACGGCAACTTCTACGTCGGGTTCGCCCCGCGGGTCGGCCGTGTGGACGGTGCGACCCTGACGAAGATCGCCGAGCTGGCGGAGGCACACGGCTCGGGCCGGGTGCGCACCACCGTCGAGCAGAAGATGATCGTCCTCGATGTCGAGGAGACGCAGGTCGAGTCGCTGGTCGAGGCCCTGGAGGCCCTGGACCTGACCGCCAAGCCCTCCCCGTTCCGGCGCGGCACCATGGCCTGCACCGGCATCGAGTACTGCAAGCTCGCCATCGTCGAGACCAAGGCGCGCGGCGCCTCGCTGATCGACGAACTGGAGCGCCGTATCCCGGAGTTCGACGAGCCGCTCACCATCAACATCAACGGCTGCCCGAACGCCTGCGCCCGTATCCAGGTGGCGGACATCGGTCTCAAGGGCCAGCTCATGCTCAACGACCAGGGTGAGCAGGTCGAGGGCTACCAGGTGCACCTCGGTGGCGCGCTCGGCCTTGAGGCCGGCTTCGGCCGCAAGGTGCGTGGCCTGAAGGTCACGTCCGAGGAGCTGCCGGACTACGTCGAGCGCGTCCTGACGCGGTTCCAGGAGGAGCGCGAGGACGGCGAGCGCTTCGCCGCCTGGGCCTCGCGGGCCAGCGAGGAGTCCCTCTCATGAGCGAGCGGGCCGCCCCCTTCTACTGCCCCTACTGCGGTGACGAAGACCTTCGTCCGAGTGAAGCCGCTGAAGGCAGTCACGGCGCGTGGGAATGCGCGGCGTGCAACCGGGCCTTCCAGTTGAAGTTCCTCGGGCTTCTTGCCCGGGGGCTTCACACCGAAGCAGGGGGAGACGAGATATGACCGCGGTTCAGGAAGAGCGCACGACCGAGGATCTCAAGGCGCTCGCCGAGCAGGCGGGCCGTGACCTGGAGGACGCCTCGGCCCTGGAGATCCTCCAGTGGGCCGTCGCCACGTTCGGCAAGCGCTTCTGCGTGACCTCCTCGATGGAGGACGCGGTGGTCGCCCACCTCGCCTCCCGCGCGATGCCCGGCGGCGCCAAAGTCGACGTAGTCTTCCTCGACACCGGCTACCACTTCCCCGAGACCATCGGCACCCGTGACGCGGTCGAGGCCGTGATGGACGTCAACGTCATCACGCTCACCCCGCGCCGGACGGTCGCCGAGCAGGACGCGGAGTACGGCCCCAAGCTGCACGACCGCGACCCCGACCTGTGCTGCAAGCTGCGCAAGGTCGAGCCGCTGGAGCGGGGCCTGAAGAACTACCTGGCCTGGGCGACCGGTCTGCGCCGCGACGAGTCCCCGACCCGGGCGAACACCCCGGTCGTCGGCTGGGACGAGAAGCGCCAGAAGGTCAAGGTCTCCCCCATCGCCCGCTGGACCCAGGACGACGTGGACGCGTACGTCGCCGAACACGGCGTACTCACCAACCCGCTGCTGATGGACGGCTACGCCTCCGTCGGCTGCGCCCCCTGCACCCGCCGCGTCCTGGAGGGCGAGGACGCGCGCGCCGGCCGCTGGGCGGGCCGCGGCAAGACCGAGTGCGGGCTGCACGAATGACCATCACCGAGAAGGAGTTGCACGTGACGACCGGAGCCACCGTCTGGCTCACGGGTCTGCCGAGTGCCGGCAAGACCACCATCGCGTACGAGCTGGCAGGCCGGCTGCGCGAGGAGGGCCACCTCGTCGAGGTGCTCGACGGCGACGAGATCCGCGAGTTCATCTCGGCGGGCCTCGGCTTCAGCCGCGAGGACCGGCACACGAACGTGCAGCGCATCGGCTTCCTCGCCGAGCTGCTCGCCCGCAACGGCGTCAAGGCGCTCGTCCCGGTGATCGCGCCGTACGCGGACAGCCGCGAGGCCGTGCGCAAGCGGCACCAGGAGAGCGGCGCCGCGTACATCGAGGTGCACGTGGCGACCCCGGTCGAGGTGTGCTCCGTACGCGATGTGAAGGGCCTGTACGCCAAGCAGGCGGCGGGCGAGCTGTCCGGGCTCACGGGGGTCGACGACCCCTACGAGGAGCCCGAGTCGCCCGACCTGCGGATCGAGTCGCAGGACCAGACCGTCCAGGAGTCCGCAGCCACGCTCCACGCGCTGCTCACCGAGAGGGGACTGGCATGACGACGACCGTTGCCAAGCCGGCGGAGGGTACGGGCGTCCCGTACACCCTGTCCCACCTGGACGCGCTGGAGTCCGAGGCCGTCCACATCTTCCGCGAGGTGGCGGGTGAGTTCGAGCGGCCGGTGATCCTGTTCTCCGGCGGCAAGGACTCGATCGTCATGCTGCATCTGGCGCTGAAGGCCTTCGCCCCCGCGGCGATCCCCTTCACGCTGCTGCACGTGGACACGGGCCACAACTTCCCCGAGGTCCTGGAGTACCGCGACCGTGCGGTGGCCACACATGGGCTGCGGCTCCATGTGGCCTCCGTACAGGACTACATCGACCGCGGTGTGCTGAAGGAGCGTCCGGACGGGACCCGCAACCCGCTCCAGACCCTTCCGCTCACCGAGAAGATCCAGGCCGAGAAGTTCGACGCGGTCTTCGGTGGCGGTCGGCGTGACGAGGAGAAGGCCCGGGCCAAGGAGCGGGTGTTCTCCCTGCGCGACGAGTTCTCGCAGTGGGACCCGCGCCGCCAGCGGCCCGAGCTGTGGAACCTCAGCTCGACGTCTGGCAGTACATCGCCCGCGAGGGCATCGAACTGCCGGAGATCTACTTCGCGCACGAGCGCGAGGTGTTCCAGCGGGCGGGGATGTGGCTGACCGCCGGTGAGTGGGGCGGCCCCAAGGACGGGGAGACCGTCGAGAAGCGCCTCGTGCGCTACCGCACCGTCGGCGACATGTCCTGCACGGGTGCCGTCGACTCCGACGCGGTGACGCTGGACGACGTGATCGCCGAGATCGCCGCCTCCCGGCTCACCGAGCGGGGCGCGACCCGCGCCGACGACAAGATGTCCGAGGCCGCGATGGAAGACCGTAAGCGCGAGGGGTACTTCTAAGCATGAGCACCATCACGGAACTCTCCGAGACCACGCTCCTGCGGTTCGCCACCGCCGGTTCCGTCGACGACGGCAAGTCCACGCTCGTGGGCCGGCTGCTGCACGACTCCAAGTCGATCCTCACCGACCAGCTGGAGGCCGTGGAGCGCGCGTCGGCTTCGCGGGGGCAGGAGGCCCCTGACCTCGCGCTGCTCACCGACGGCCTGCGCGCCGAGCGCGAGCAGGGCATCACCATCGACGTGGCCTACCGCTACTTCGCCACGCCGAAGCGCCGGTTCATCCTCGCCGACACCCCCGGCCACGTGCAGTACACCCGCAACATGGTGACGGGTGCCTCCACGGCCGAGCTGACGGTGATCCTCATCGACGCCCGCAACGGCGTCGTCGAGCAGACCCGCCGGCACGCCGCCCTCGCGGCGCTGCTGCGGGTCCCGCACGTGGTGCTCGCCGTGAACAAGATGGACCTGGTCGACTACCAGGAGTCCGTGTTCGCCGCGATCGCCGAGGAGTTCACGGCGTACGCGCTGGAGCTCGGCGTCCCGGAGGTCACCGCGATCCCGATCTCGGCGCTCGCCGGGGACAACGTGGTCGACCCGTCCGCGAACATGGACTGGTACGGCGGCCCGACCGTCCTGGAGCACCTGGAGACGGTTCCGGTCGCCCACGACCTGAGCCACTGCCACGCCCGCCTCCCCGTGCAGTACGTGATCCGGCCGCAGACCGCCGAGCACCCGGACTACCGGGGCTACGCGGGCCAGATCGCCGCCGGTTCCTTCCGCGTCGGCGAGTCCGTGACGGTCCTGCCCTCCGGCCACGCGTCGAAGATCGCCGGCATCGACCTGCTCGGCGAGCCGGTCGACGTCGCCTGGACCACCCAGTCGGTCACCGTCCTGCTCGAGGACGACATCGACATCTCGCGCGGCGACCTGATCGTGCCCAGCAAGGACGCGCCGCCGACCACGCAGGACGTCGAGGCGACCGTCTGCCACGTCGCCGACGCGCCGCTGACCGTCGGCCACCGGGTGCTGCTCAAGCACGGCACCCGCACGGTCAAGGCGATCGTCAAGGACATCCCGTCCCGTCTCACGCTCGACGACCTGTCCCTGCACCCGCACCCGGGACAGCTCGTCGCCAACGACATCGGCCGTGTGAAGATCCGCACCGCGGAGCCGCTGCCGGTGGACTCGTACGCCGACTCGCGGCGCACGGGCTCGTTCATCCTGATCGACCCGAACGACGGCACCACGCTCACCGCGGGCATGGTCGGCGAGTCGTTCGCCTCCCCGGAGCCGGTCAAGGACGAGTCCGAGGACGACGGGTGGGACTTCTGACATGAATGCCACCGACTACTACTCCACGTTCGCGAAAGAGGGCGGCCGCATCGGCAGCGGTGACCTCGGCAGTGGGCAGGGCGGAGTGGCGCGATGTGCGTGCTGACGTACGCGCACCGCTTGCGCGCCCCGTCCCCCCACCCGACGTCCCGGACGAGACGAAGACCTGCCGACCTCCCGGCCACGACCTGAGAGACGTGACCGCCGGGCCTCCGAGAGGAACACCTCCCGTGCCTGCCAACCGCTCAACCCTCGTTCGCCGCGGCATAGCCGCAGTGGCCGCACTTCCGCTTCTCACGCTCGCCGCTTGCGGCTACGGGTCCGAGTCCACGGCCGACAACGCCAAGGAGAAGGTCGCCGCCGGGTCGTCGAAGATCGACGGTCTCGACTCCGTCAAGATCGGCTACTTCGGCAACCTGACCCACGGCACCGCGCTCGTCGCCCGTCAGCAGGGCCTCTTCCAGAAGCAGCTGGGCGCCACCAAGGCCGCGTACCAGATCTTCAACGCCGGCCCCTCGGAGATCGAGGCCCTCAACTCGAAGTCCATCGACATCGGTTGGATCGGCCCGTCCCCGGCGATCAACGGCTACACCAAGGCCAACGGCACCAACCTGCGCATCATCGGCGGTTCGGCCTCCGGCGGCGTGAAGCTCGTCGTCAACCCGAAGAAGATCAAGTCCCTGAAGGACGTCAAGGGCAAGAAGATCGCCACCCCGCAGCTCGGCAACACCCAGGACGTGGCGTTCCTCAACTGGATCGCCGACCAGGGCTGGAAGGTCGACGCGGAGACCGGCAAGGGCGATGTGTCGGTGGTCCGCACCGACAACAAGATCACCCCGGACGCCTACGCGTCCGGTGCCATCGACGGTGCCTGGGTGCCGGAGCCGACCGCGTCCAAGCTGGTCGCGGAGGGCGGCAAGGTCCTGCTCGACGAGGCGTCGCTGTGGCCGGACAAGAAGTTCGTGATCACGAACATCATCGTGCGGCAGGACTTCCTCAAGGAGCACCCGAAGGCCGTCGAGGCCGTGCTGAAGGCCGCGGTCGGGGCCAACAAGTGGATCAACGCCAACCCCGACAAAGCGAAGGCGGCGGCGAACAAGCAGCTCGAGGCCGACTCGGGCAAGGCTCTCCCGGCCGACGTCCTGGACCCGGCCTGGACGTCGATCCAGTTCACCGACGACCCGCTGGCCGCCACCCTCAACACCGAGGCGGAGCACGCGGTCAAGGCCGGTCTGCTGGAGAAGCCGAACCTGAAGGGCATCTACGACCTCACGCTCCTCAACAAGGTCCTCAAGGCCGAGGGCGCCAGCACGGTCGACGACGCCGGTCTCGGCGCCAGCTGATAACCGCCCGATGAGTTCCCAGGAGGTGACGACCATGGCAACGACCCTCGCCAAGGCCGAAGAGTCGGTGGAGTACGCCGCTCGCCTTGAGCATGTCTCGAAGTCCTTCGCAGGACCGGGCGGGCAGCAGCTCGTCCTGGACGACATCAGCATCGATGTCGCGCCCGGCGAGTTCGTCACCCTCCTGGGGGCCTCGGGCTGCGGCAAGTCCACACTGCTGAACCTGGTGGCGGGACTGGACAAGCCGACCGTCGGCTCCATCGCGACGGACGGCCGCCCGTCCCTGATGTTCCAGGAGCACGCCCTCTTCCCGTGGCTGACCGCGGGCAAGAACATCGAACTCGCCCTCAAGCTCAGGGGAGTTCCGAAGAACGAACGGCGCGACAGGACCGAGGAACTGCTCGAACTCGTCCGCCTGAAGGGCGCGTACGGCAAGCGCGTCCACGAGCTGTCGGGCGGTATGCGCCAGCGCGCGGCGCTGGCCCGGGCGCTCGCCCAGGAGAGCAACCTGCTGCTGATGGACGAGCCGTTCTCGGCCCTCGACGCCATCACGCGGGACGTGCTGCACGACGAGCTGACGCGGATCTGGACGGAGACGGGCGTGTCCGTCCTCTTCGTCACGCACAACGTGCGCGAGGCGGTACGGCTCGCCCAGCGCGTCATCCTGCTGTCCTCCCGACCGGGGCGGATCGCGCGCGAGTGGACGGTCGACATCCCGCAGCCGCGTCGCATCGAGGACGCGCCCGTGGCCGAACTGTCCCTTGAGATCACCGATGTACTGCGTGGGGAGATCCGCCGTCATGGCCAGCACTGAGACGACGCCGGCTCAGGACTCCGGAAGCGTCGAGGCGGGCCTCGACGCACTGGAGACCACGGCCACCGGCCGTACGCCCTTCAGTCAGACCTTCAAGAACAAGATCCTGCCGCCCATCACCGCCGTCGCCGTGGTGCTGGTGGCCTGGGCCCTCCTCTACCCGGTCGTCGACAACCCGTCGAAGCTCCCCTCCCCCTCCGACGTCTGGGGCGAGGTCGAGGACCAGTGGCTCAAGGGGACCCTGCTCGAATACATCTGGGGCAGCGTCTCCCGCGGTCTGCTCGGCTTCCTGCTCGCCCTGGCCATCGGTACGCCGCTGGGCCTGGTGGTGGCGCGGGTGAAGTTCGTGCGCGCGGCGATCGGCCCGATCCTGTCCGGTCTGCAGTCGCTGCCCTCGGTCGCCTGGGTCGCGCCCGCGGTGATCTGGCTGGGCCTGAACAACTCGGTGATGTTCACGGTGATCCTGCTGGGCGCCGTTCCCTCGATCGCCAACGGCCTGGTGTCGGGCGTCGACCAGGTGCCCCCGCTGTTCCTGCGCGCGGGCCGCACCCTGGGTGCGACGGGACTGCGCGGCACCTGGCACATCGTGATGCCGGCGGCGCTGCCCGGCTATGTGGCCGGTCTGAAGCAGGGCTGGGCGTTCTCCTGGCGTTCGCTGATGGCCGCCGAGATCATCGCCCAGTCGCCGGACATGGGTATGGGTCTGGGCCAGCTGCTGGAGGTGGGCCGTACGAACAGCAGCATGGCTACGGTCTTCCTCGCCATCCTCCTCATCCTGTTCGTCGGCATCGCCATCGACCTGCTGATCTTCAGTCCGCTGGAGCGGTGGGTGCTGCGCAGCCGAGGCCTGTTGGTGAAGAGCTGAGTCACATGTACCGGAAGCCGGTCCGCCCCGTCCTCGTCGTCATCGCCCACGGCAGCCGCGATCCGCGGCATGCCGCGACGGTGCACGCCCTGGTGCGCCGGGTGCGCGCGATGCGCCCCGGCGTACGGGTGGAGACCGGCTTCCTGGACTTCAACATCCCCTCGGTCCAAGGGGTGTTGGAGTCACTGGCGGCGGAGGGCGTCCGGGACGTCGTAGCGCTCCCCCTCCTGCTGACCCGCGCGTTCCACGCGAAGGCGGACATCCCGGCGGTCCTCAGGGACGCGCCGCCGCAGCTCCGCATCCGCCAGGCGGAGGTGCTGGGCCCGTCCCCGCTCCTCCTGTCGGCCCTCGAACGCCGTTTGTACGAGGCGGGGTTGACGCCCGCCGACAAGTCCTCGACCGGGGTCGTACTGGCCTCGGCGGGGTCCACCGACCCGGAGGCGATCGCAGTGATCGCAGAAATCGCGCGGGAGTGGCGGCACACCGGTTGGTGCGCCGTGCGACCTGCGTTCGCCTCCGCTGCTCTCCCCCGCACCGAGGACGCGGTACGGGAACTCCGGGCGCTGGGCTGCACGAAGGTCGCGGTCGCGCCGTATGTCCTGGCCCCCGGCTTCCTGCCCGACCGCATCGCGCGGGGCGCGGCGGAGGCGGATGTGCTGGCCGAGGTGCTGGGGCCTGCGCCGGAGGTGGCGCGGGTGTTGCTGGAGCGGTACGACGCGGCGCGGATGCCCGCGCTGGCCGCTGTCGGCGCCTAGGGCCTGTCCGGCGGATCAGGCCGGCGTCGCAGGGTCTGGTCGTGCAGCTGCAAGGCGCCGGACCCCGCTCGGCTTGCCCGAGACGCGCCGCTTTTTTCAGTCGGCCTGATCCGCCGGGCAGGCCCTGGCGGCAGAGCTCGTCGCCCAACCGCGTCCGCGCGTACCGTACGGCCCTGCCGCTCCGGGTCCGGCTGAGCAGTCCCGCGTAGTACGCCACCGTGAGGTGCTGGGCCCGGCGCCGGAGGTGGTACGGGTGTTGCTGCAGCGGTACGACGCGGCGCGGGTGCCGATTCCGGCGGCCGTCGGGGCCTGAACCAGATACCACTTTTACGGGTCCGACCTGGTCAGATTCCGAAAAAACTCCTCCCCTGCGCACCGGTATCTGCTGGGATGGTTCCCTCGAAGTACGAGCGGGGGGGCTCAGCACGTGGCGGGTCGTGATTTCGGGCATCATTTGGGGCTGCCCAGGGCGCTCTCCGGGCTGCCGCTCAGCCCACTGGTTCCCGGCTACGGCGCGCTCGTCGCCGCCCAGCACTCGGCAGGATTACGGCACGTCGGCGAGGCCCTGGCACCCGCGGGCGTCGGACTGGCCGTGCTCGACGGCCTGTACGTGCCGTCAGGTGCACGCGGCCGCCGGCGGGTGGACGAGGCGCTGCTGAACGATCTCTCCCGGGCCGCGACTCCTTCGGGCACCGTCGCCGGACTGCTGGCCGACGCCTGCCGGCGCGATCCGCAGGCGCCGCGCAGGATCGTGCTGTACCAGCTGATCGGCCTGCTTCAGGACCGCCCTGCGGCCGAACGGCCCAGCGCCGCCGCCGAGTTGGGGGTGCAGCCCGCGGAGGCGGCCGGGCTGGTGGCGGCCGCGCGGTTACGGCCCGCCCTGGACCGGCGGCAGCGCGATGCCGCCGAGTCCCTCGCCGACGCCTGGAAGCGGCACCGGCTGCACCGGGTGCGCGCCCTGCTGGAGCAGTTACCCAAGAGCGGCCGCGATCAGGACCTTGAGACGCTGCGGGCCACCCTCGCCGCGCGACTGGCCGTCGTCGACGCGGCCCTGAAAGCGGCGCGGGAGGCCGACGGACGGCGGGACGCGAAGGCCGCGAGCGAGGAGTATCTGCGCGCCCTGCACGAGGCCGCCGACGACCGGCCGGCCCTGCGCGGCCTGGTCCGCGTCCACGGACCCCGGGGCGGCCGTCCCGCCCTCCTGCACGCCGAACTCGCCTGGGAGCAGGTCGAGTTGAGCTGGCAGGACAGCGGCGTCGAGGAAGACCACGACTGGCGGCTGCTGTGTCTTTTCCGCGACGCGAAGGGCGCGGCGAGGGTCCGCGAGGTGGCCTTGGACTCCACAGGCCTCACGGCCCGGGACACGGCCGTCGCTCTCGGCAGCACCGTCCGCTATGCCGCCCTCCCCGTGCGCGACGGGCGCGCGACCGGTCCGCCGCTGGTCTCGCACCGGGTCCTGGTCGCCCCCGACGTCACCGGACTGACCCTGGCCGATGGCCCTCGGCGCGTTGCGGGCTCCTGGCAACAGCCGCCGGGCGCCGCCGACGTGACCGTCGAGTGCACCGGCCCCGAAGGCACCACCGGTCAACTCCGGCCCCGCACCGGCGGGTTCACCGCCACCGACCTGCCCGTCGGGAGCCACGCCTTCCGCGTCGTCTGCCACTACCGCGCCCCGGGCGGCGCCCTCGTCCTCTCCCCCGGAGTCCGCGCCACCCGCACCGTCCATCCCTGGCCGGAACCGGTGCGCACCCTCACCGCCCGCGCCGACGGCGAGGCGTTACGGGTCGACTGGACCGGCGCGCAGGGCGCCGAGGTCCGGCTGGTGCGGTGGCCCGGTGAGGCACCGGCTCCCGGCACCGAGCTGCGCACGGACGAGCTGCCGCCCCGGCTCGATGAAGGCGGGGCGCTGCTGCGGCCCCCCGCAGGGTCCCTCCGGCTCGCGTCCGTCGCCGTGCTCGGCGAGCGCGCCCTGGCGGGTCCCGCGGTCGACGTCGAGACACTGAGCCCGGTGACCGGGCTCGCCGCCCGCCGCCTCCCGGACGGACAGGCCGAGATCACCCTCGACTGGCCCGACGGCGCCGGCCATCTCTCGGTCACCTGGGAGCTCCTGGACCTCTCAGAAGGGGGGTCCACGGGCGGCGAACGGACCGTCACCGCGCACGCCTTCCGGCGCGGCGGACTGCGGTTGCCCGTCGGTCCGCGCGGTGTCCGCATCCGGGCCGCCGGCGCTCCCCGGTCGCCGGACGCGGTCGTCATACCCGCCACGACCGCCGACGTGGTGCTGCCGCCGGACGCCGCCATCGACTACCGACTCGTCCGCCCGCCAAGGAAGTTCTTCGGACGGGGCGGTGGCCCCACGGTGTTGCGGGTCACCCTCTCCGCACCGGGCGGCCACCCGTCCGTCCCCGAGTTCGTGTGTGTCGCCCGCAGCGGCACGCTCCGCCCCCGCAGCGCCACCGACGGCACCACCGTGCTGCGGATACCCGGCACGGACCTGACGCGCCACGGCATGGTCGAGCAGGAGCTGCCGGCCGCGCCCTGCCCGGCCCCGTACACCCTGCGCGGCTTCCTGCTGGGAGAGCACGCGGCCGCCGTCCGCCTCGAAGAACCGTCCCCCGCGACCCTGGTGGTGCGCTGAGCCATGACGACCGTCATCTGCCCCTACTGCTTCGACCGCGCACCCGCGGCCAAGCTGCCCTACCGCTGCCTGATGACTCCGAGCGGCGTACGCGGCGGCACGCCCTGCGGTCCTGAACGCGACGACATCTGGGCCGGGTTCATGGGCCCGAGCGTGCCCCCGGCGGCGCGGATGCGCGGCCCTGTCTTCACTCCGGCGCGAGGGGTCGCCGCACTGGCGGCCGGGATGCGGGGCGGCAGCAGCGTGCCCTGTCCGGGGTGCGGAGTGTCCACGCCGGTGCGGGTGTGCCGGTCCTGCCACAGCGACCTGCCGAGCGACTACTGCGACCAGGACAGCCGCATCATCGCGCTGGTCGGGGCGAAGGCCTCCGGCAAGAGCACCTATGTCTCCGTGCTGGTCAACGAGTTGAACCAGCGGGTCGGACAGGCCTACCACGCCGTGCTGGCCGCGATGGGGCAGAGCACCCAGCAGCGGGACAAGGAGATGGCCGAGGACCTGTACGACCGGCTGCGGCTGCCGGACGCCACCCGCCCGGCCGCCCTCGGCTTCAACGACCCGCTGCTGTACCGGCTGAGCATGCCGCGCCGGGGGCGGCTGGGCTCCGGCACCCGGCACACCACACTGGTGTTCTTCGACGCGGCCGGCGAGGACCTCGCGGGTGCCGAGGCGATGGACCGCTACACCCGGTATCTCAGCGCCGCCGACGGCATAGTCCTGCTGGTCGATCCGCTCCAACTGGGCTCGGTTCGCGACCGGTTGCCCGTGCACGACGGTCCTCCGCTGCCCGTGGTGGAGACTCCGCCGCGGCAGATCGCCGCCGACCTCGCGGCCCAGCTGCGCGCGCACGGCAAGGGCGGGTCCCGCGGACGGGTCAGCACGCCGATCGCGGTGGCCGTCACCAAGTCGGACATGCTCAAGCCGCTGCTCGACCCGCACTCGCCGCTGCTCGCCAACGCCCGGCACGCCGAGGGGGCGTTCGACGAGGACGACCGGCTCGCCGTGCACGAGGAGATCCGGTCCCTGATGGCGGAGTGGGACTCGGGCGCGCTGGTACGGCAACTGGAGCTGGACTTCGCGGAGTTGTCGCTGTTCGGGCTGTCGGCGCTCGGTGCGCCGCCGCCCGCCGACGCACCGGCGGACGTACCGAAGTCGGGGCCACGTCCGGTCCGGGTGGAGGATCCGCTGCTGTGGCTGCTGGCCCGGCGCGGTCTGCTGCCGGTCCGTGACGCGGGGAAGGGACGAGCCAAGTGACCCTGGCCCAGCTGCACTACACGTCGGCGCCGCCGGGGCCCGACGGTTCCGGCTTCCGGTTCACGGCGGTCAGCGCGGGCGTGTCGCAGGGGCTGCTGCGGGAGGCCGAGCAGCTCATCGGGTACGAGCCGCCGCGCGACTTCCCGGCCCGCCCCGACACCGAACAGCTCAGGTCGTTTCCCAAGGCCCTGAGCTTCAGCGAACTGTCCGACGGCGGGCGCCTGTTGAGCCGTTCCGTCTACACGGGGGCGGACTACAGCGGCCGTTGGGGCAACTTCCACGCGCACGCCCTGCACCTGCCGCCCGGTGCACGGCTGCCGGACGGGGCGCTGCCCATCACGGCCTGGGAGTCGCCCCGTTGGGCCGGCTCCACTCCGCCCGGTGGCCACCCCGAGCCGATCGACCGCTTCGAATCGTCGGGGCTGATCCACCGGGACTCCCTCGTCGCGTTCGCCGTGTCCCGGACCGACCGGCTCGCCGCGTTCTTCGCCGACCTGCGGGTGCTCGCCGAGGACCCGGACGCCGGGCAGATCGTGCTCGTCGAGAACGACAGCGCCGACGTGGCCCGGTGGATCACCCTCGCCTGCGCGGTGCTGCCCCGGGAGCGGGCCCACCGGCTGACGTTCACCACGTACACGCGCCGGCCGCAGCAGGCCCGCCAGCAGATCATCGGCGCTCTGCCGTCCTCGGAGTCCGTCACCCACGACCACCGCTACCGGGTCCACGACTGCACCGGCCGGGCGCCGTCCGCACCGGTCACGGACGCGTGGGCCGACCTGTGCGCACGGATCTGGTGCGCGGGCCGGCCCGAACTGTTCCAGGACGCGCACCTGGAGGTCGGGCCGCTGGCGGTGACCGCACTGGTCGCCGGGATCGAGCTGGACGCGGACGGCCGTACGGCGGCGGCACGATGGGCGGCCGAGCAGGCAGGTGCGCTTCCCCACGCGACGTTGGCGGAGCTGGTGGGCGCGTTGTGCGCGGACGGCAAGGGTGCCGCCGTAGCGGATTCCGGAGCCGACGGCGAACAGGCGGCACTGGCAGCGCTGTTGGCCCGGATCGAGGGACAGCTGCCGACATCCGTGACCGCGGCGCTCGCCGCGCGCGTGCTGGCCTCGGCCGTCCTGAGCCGGGGCCCGGTCCCGGCGTTGCGGGCCGGATCGCTCACCCCCGAAACCCGGGCCGGCCTGGCCCGGGACCTGGCGCCCGCCATCCGGTCGGGCATCGACGACGTCCACGAGCCGGCCGTCGGACGCCCCCTCGCCCTGCTGCGCATCGCCGACCTGCTCGACGTCGACTGCCAGGACCTCCTCCCGGAACTGGCGGGCCGCCTCGCCCGGGCCCTGGTCACCGAGCCACCGACCGACTCCGCGGACCGGTCGGCCGCGGACAGCGTGGCGCATCCCGCGGGGTACGGCCCGGGCGACGCCACAAGCCGCGCCGCAGCCTCGGGCCGTACTCCGACGGGTGTCTGGAACTCGCCGTCGGCCGACGCCCCGGCCCCCCCCGCCGCCCCCGCCGCCTGTCCACCCGCCCTGCTCGACGCCGTGCACGAGCACCCCTCCCTGCGTATCGCGCTCTTCGCGTCCCTCGACGCGCTCGCCGCCGCCGACCCGCAGACCGTCGCGCGGATGCTGGGCGGGGCGGGGCTGCCCGTGGAACTGCAGCCCGGCAACCCCCATCTGCGGATGTGCGTTCTGGCGGGCGCCGCGCGTGGGTCCGGGAGCCGGCTCGCGCGGTTCCATGAGCTCCTGCGGGCCGCCGGAGTGTCACCGCACGCCGACACCACGCTGTTGCGCACCGCCCTGCGCCTGGTGTGGAGCGGCGAGCTCCCGACCGGGGAAGAGGCGAGCCGGCTGCTGAACGAGCTGGGGTCCGACATCCATCGCTCGGCCGGTACCCGGGATCTGCTGATCGACGCCGCCCTCACCGCACCGCCGGAGGACCGGGACGTACCCGCCCTGGCCGTGGAGCTGCTCACCGCCTTCTCGGCCGAGCTGCGGCCCGGGCAGCGCGCGGCCCTGCTCCTGCTGGAGTACGTGCGGCTGCTGGGCACGGAGGGCGAGGGCGACAACTGGGTCACCCGGGTCCTGCAACTGCGGGACAGCGCGACCGAGCCCGTGCCGGACACCGTGACCGACCGGGTGTTCGGCATGCTCGCGTGGCGGCTCGTCAAGGGGCCGACCCCCGAGAGCGAGCTGTACGCCTTGGTCCGGTCGGCTGAGCCCCGGCTGTTCGCGGCGTACGAGCGGGCCGGACGCCTGGACCGTGTGGGCGACCGGCTGCGGACCGTGCCGTCGTACGCCGCCCAGTGCTTCAGTGCCTGGAGCGCCTTCCCCGGGACCCATCCGGCCTGGGACGAGGCGCGCAACGCCCTGCTGACCAAGGTGCTGCGGCCGATCGTGCGGGCGCTGCCCGCCGAGGACGTCGTCGCCGTGGAGCAGGCCCTCGGCAGCGCGGGCCGGGGCAGGCTCGACGCGTTCCGCACCTGGAACCGGCCCGGCACGCTCGGCCGGCTCGCGGGACGCCTCTCGGGCCGCGGCCGCCGCGGTGAACAGCCCTCCGCCTGGCACGCGGACGTGGAGCCGCCGTCCGACGGGGGCCGCCGATGAGCCGTACGACACCGTCGGCGGCCCGGTCCGCCGGCCACGCGGCACACGCCGGGTCCGGGTCCGGGCCTTCGGCCGAAGGAGATAGCCGATGACCGTCTACATTCCCCTCATGGCGCTGCTCGGCTGGACCGCGCTGATAGCCGTCGGACTGTGCCTGGGCAACGTGCTCTGGAAGTTCCTCGGCATCGGCGTGGGCGCCGTGTGGCGGGGTCTCGGACCGTGGCAGACGGGCACGCCGGATCAGCGCGTACCGGTTGTCGGGGCGGACGAGCCCGCTCATCTCGGCTACTGGTGGCGGCAGATGTGGGTGGACACCGTGTCGGCCGCCGGGTACGGCATACGCGTGATCTGGACGGCATTCGCCGACCCGTGGATGGGCCGGTACGCCGACAACCTGTTCCACGGACGGAATCCGAACGGCCTGCGCGCCACCTCGCCCGGCAGCCGGCTCTGGCTGGCCGTGTTCGTGGCACCCGGCACCGCCGTGGGCGCGCTGCTCGGCGCCACGCTCGCCACCGTTCTCCTCGGCACGGTGCTGGCGGTGTTCGCCCTGCTGCTCGGCATGGTGTGGCTGGGCTGCGCGGCGCCCGTGCCAGTGGTGCGGGGCGTGGAGCGCGGCTGGATGCTGGCCCGCGGAGTCCGGGTCAAGTGCCCCTACCCCGGCTGCTATCTGCCGGTGCCCCTGCCCATGTACCGGTGCCCGAAGTGCCGGGCGGAACACCGCGCACTGCGCCCCGGACGGTACGGCGTGCTGTGGCACGCGTGCGCGTGCGGGCACCGGCTGCCGACGACGCGGATCGCGGGCCGGACGAAGCTGACGGCGTCGTGCCCGCACTGCACGCAGTACCTGCCGAAGTCGGTCGGCACCACCCGGGTCGTGCACGCGCCGCTCATCGGCGGCACCTCCTCCGGCAAGACGATGCTGATGGCGGCCATGGTGGAGGGCCTGCACAGCTGTGCGCGGCGCGGCGAGCTGACGGTCGAGTACGCCTCGGACGACGACCGGCGCACGGCCAACGACCTCAACCAGGACCTGAAGAGCACCGGTTGGGCGCACGCGACGACCAGCACCCAGCCACGCGCCCTGATGCTGGCGGTGGCCTGCGGACGGCGCCGCAGACTGCTGTACCTGTACGACCCGATGGGCGAGACGGTGAGCGACGCCTCACGCGTGCGTGCCCAGCAGTATCTGGCGCACACGCACGGCGTGATCCTGGTCGCGGACGTACTGGCCGACCCGAAGGTACGCGGCCGGCTCGGCAAGGAGGACACCCGGCGGGCCCAGGACGCACGCCCCTCGCAGCAGGGGCCCTGGGACACCTACCAGCGGCTGACCGGCGAGCTGGCGGCGCTGACCGGACGGCGCTCGAAGCTGTCCGTGGCGACGGTCGTCACCAAGCGGGACGTCCTGGACCAGCTGGTGTCCCTCCCCGTGCCCGGCGCGCAGATCGACGCCTGGCTGGAGGAGATCGGTCTGGGCGGCCTGGTACGCGCCCTCGGGCACGACTTCCGTTCGGCGCGCTACTGGGCCGTGAGCGCCCACGCGGCCACCGGCACCGGCCCGCTGGAGAGCGAGCAGCGCCGAGCCGCCGAGCCGGTGCTGTGGCTGCTCGCGGCCTCCGGGCTGAGGACCGACGCGCTCACCGGGCCCGGCGGCGCGAGCGGCAAGGAGCGCAGGATCAGGCTGCGCGGCAACGGCGACCGTGAGAGGAAGTACAGCCCCGCATGACCCAGGTGACCCCACCCATCGGACACGGACGGCGGCTGACGGCCGGCCTGTTCATCACCGCTCTCGTGCTGACACCGGCCGCCCTGGCACTGCTCGTGCGGTGGCTGCTGCCGTGAGACCCACAACGACCGAAGACCCCGACCCGACTCCCGGAAAGGACACGGAGTGAGCGACATTCCCGGCGGGCCCATGGCGAACCGGCCGGTCCACTTCATCTGGCTGCTCGACTGCTCGTACTCGATGCAGGGAGAGAAGATCGCCCGGCTCAACTACGCGATCAGAGAGGCCATTCCGGAGATGCGTGCGGTGGCGCACGACAACCCGGTGGCCCAGCTGCTGGTGCGGACCATCACCTTCTCCAGCACGGCCCAGTGGCACCACCAGACACCCGTCCCGGTCGACGACTTCACCTGGCAGGACGTCGAGGTGGACGGTATGACCAATCTCGGCGAGGCCCTCACGCTCGTCTCGCGGGAGCTGCAGAGCCCGCCGATGCCGCAGCGCGCGTTGAAGCCCGTGCTGGCGCTGGTGTCGGACGGCGGGCCCACGGACGACTGGAAGGCCGGTCTCAAGGCGATCGACGCGACGCCGTGGGGCCGTAAGGCGGTACGCGTGGCCATCGCGATCGGCCACGACGCGGACCGCGGCGTTCTCCAGGAGTTCATCGGCAACCCGGAGATGCCTCCGTTGGACGCCAACAGCCCCAAGCAGCTTGCGGCGGCGATCCGTTGGGCGTCGACGGCGGCGGTGAAGGCGGCGTCACAGCCGATGGCGGGCTCGGCGGACAACCTGACGAAGCAGCCGTACGCACCGCCGGTCCTGGATGACGACGACGATGACGACGTGTGGTGACGCTCGGGGTGCGGCGCTGGGACACGCTGGCCGACAGCGTCCAGGGCGTCGGCAAGCGATGCAACCAGGACTGGTACGCCTGTGAGGGCACCGGCTCCGGCGAGGATCCGCTGGTGCTGGCGGTGGCGGACGGGCACGGCTCGGCCAGGCACTCCCGCAGCGAGCTGGGCGCGCGGTTCGCCGTGGACCGGTTCCTGGTCCGGGCCGCCGAGTTCGGCCGGGCGGCCCGCGACTGCCACGAACCGGGGCGCCTGACACGGCTGATGACGTATGCCCGGGACGACTTCCCCCGCGCGCTGGTGCACGACTGGCGGGAGGAGGTCCTGGGGCACTGGTCCCGGCACCGCCCGGTCGCCGACGACGGGGCGCGGGAGCCCGAGCCGGACGAGAAGCTGCTGCTGTACGGCACGACCCTGATCGGCGCGGTGCTCACGCCCTGGCTGTTCGTGGCCTGGCAGATCGGCGACGGCGATCTCGCGGTCGTCGAGCACGACGGCACGCTGACCCGGCCGCTCGCGCCCGAGGAGGAGGACCTGGGCGACGAGACGGAGTCGCTGTGCGGGCCGGAGGCCTGGGCCGCGGTGCGGATGCACTGGGCGCCGGTGTTCGAGGAGGCGCGCGCGCCTCGGCTGGTGGTGCTGTCGACGGACGGGCTGTCGAAGAGCTTCGCGTCGGCCGACGGTTACCGGGAGTTCGTCGCCGGACTGGACGACCGGCTGGCGGCGCAGGGCAGTTCGGGAGTGCGGGAGGTGCTGCCCCAGTGGCTGCGGCAGGCCTCGCAGTACTCCGGGGACGACACGACCCTGACGGCCGCGCTGCGCCACAGGCACGGGGACGTCGCACCCGAGGACGTCGCACGGGACGCCCCGCCGCACCCGGCGGCGCTGCCCTTGGAAACGGAACAGAAGACGGAGACGTAGCGGATGAGCGGCATGCTCGACAGCGGGACGCGGATGGCCGTGGAGAACGGCGACGAGATCGAGATCATCGACATGCTCGGCGCCGGCGGCCAGGGCGAGGTGTACCGGGTCCGGACACCGGGCGGGGACAAGGCCCTCAAGTGGTACTACCCCACGTCGGCGACACCCGACCAGGAGACGATCGTACGGGAGCTGGTGACCCGGGACTTCGACGACGACCGGTTCCTGTGGCCGGAGGCGTACGTGAACGCGCACCGCGGCTCGTTCGGGTATCTGATGGGGCTCAGGCCGGAGCGCTACAAAGGCCTTCCCGACCTCTTCCGGCGCCAACTGCGCACCAGCACGGGTGCGTTGCTCACGGCCTGCCTGTACACGGTGGAGGCCTACCAGGCGCTGCACTCGCGCGGCATCGCCTACCGGGACATCTCCTGGGGCAACATCTTCTTCGACCCGAGCACCGGTGACGTCCTGGTCTGCGACAACGACAACGCGGTGGTGGAGGGCGACGCCAGCGGCATCTCGGGGACCATGAAGTTCATGGCCCCGGAACTGGTGCGCGCCGACCCGGGGGCGCGCCCCGGAACCCAGTCCGACCTGCACTCGCTCGCCGTGCTGCTGTTCATGCTGCTGATGAACCATCACCCCTTCGAGGGCCGACGGGAGTTGGGCATCCACTGCCTGGACGAGGCGGCGGAGCGCAAGCTGTACGGCAAGAACCCGCTGTTCGTCTTCGATCCGACGGACGACTCCAACGCGCCCGACCCGATGGAGCACTTGACGGTGCTGGCGACGTGGGACGCTGCCGCCGACAAGCTCCAGGAGCTGTTCCGGCGCAGCTTCACCGTGGGTCTGCACGAACCGGCGCGCCGGGTGCGCGAGTCCGAGTGGCGGGACGCGCTGCGGGCGGTGCTCGACTCGGTGGTGGAGTGTGCCTCCTGCGGGCGGCAGAACATGACGGAGCCAGGTGAGAACCCGCCGCCGCGCGCCTGTTGGGGGTGCCGGGCACAACTGGTGCTGCCGCCCCGTCTGACGGTGACGACACCGCCGCCGCGCACCGAACACCACATCCGGCTGCGCCGGGCGGCCCGGGTGCAGGCGCACCATCTGCTGCCGGAGCCGACGCGGCACGACTGCTCGGACGCGAGCCTGGTCGCGGAGCTGGTCGAACATCCCTCGAAACCGGGCCGGTTCGGCATCGCGAACCGCTCCGGGGAGACCTGGCGGGGCACCCGCTCCGACGGCACCCCGCAGCAGATCGGCCCCGGTCAGACGGTGCCGCTGCGTTCCGGTCTGGAGCTGGATCTCGGGAGCGGGGTGCGGGCGGCGGTGCGGGCCAAGTGACCGTGAAGGGCACCCCACCGGGTGGGGGCCCTTCACGTCGTACGGTCCGGCGAGGTGCGTCACATGCCGAGGATGCGGCCGATCTCCTGGGCCAGCGCGAGCCCGCCGCTGCCCGTCGCGACGCCGACGCCGATGGTCTCCAGGGCGGAGCGGATACGGCCCCGGTCGGGGCTCTGCCCGCCCTGCCCGGCACGGGCCAGCTCGCCCTGGACGATCTCGGCCTGCGGGACGAGCGCGGGGCTCTCGCGGCGCAGCCGGTCGACGAGTTCGCCCGCGAGGCGCAGGACGACCGCCGCGTCCGTCCCGTTGTTGATCTCGATACGGCCGTCGGGGCCGATGTTGCTGGGGCCGTTGACGTTGTTGATGTTGTACGTGGTCATGTGCCGACTCCTGGTCCGGGCCCGGTGCAGAGCTTGATGGTCAGGGCTTGATGGTCAGGGCTTGTTGGTCAGGGCTTGTTGGGAGGTGCCCCGCCGCCCGGCCCCGAAGGACCGCTCCCCTGGGGCGCGTTCGGATTGCCGATCTGGCCGCCGGGGCCGATGTTGCTGGGGCCGTTGACGTTGTTGATGTTGTAGGTCTGCGTGTTGATGTTCTGCTGGGCCTTGTCGAACGAGCTGGTGTCGACGTTGTGGTCCTTCAGGAAGCGCTCGGTCGCGACGAGCACCCCCTGCTGGAGCCGGTTCAGGAAGTCCGCCGCGTCGGTGCGCTCGTTGTAGCCCGCCTGCTCCCAGTCGCCGATTCGCTCGCGCAGACTGTCGGGGGCGCCGTAGTCGTAGATCACATGCTGGTCGGTGATGTCCCGGCGCACCTTCTTCAGGAACTTCGCCGAACGGCGCCGCGTCCGGCCCCGCCCGCGGATGCGCCCCACGGCGCCCCTCAGCTCCGGCAAGGTGTGCGAAGTGGCATGCCCGACGAGGCTCCACCAGCGGTCGAAGGAGGCCACCGGCAGCCGGTCCAGCCGGTAGAAGCGGGCGCCGAGCGGAGGTATCGCGTAGACGGCGACCTCCCAGGTCAGACTGGGCCGGTTGAGGATCGCCCGCAGGTACATGGAGACGATGAGCCGGCCGCCCTCGCCGACCCGCTCCAGGCACAGATGGGTCCGCATGGCCGCGCCGGGGCTCTGCAGGCCCGCCTGGACGAGCTGCTTGGGGATCTGGGCCTGCGGCCGTCGGGTGCGGTCGGGCACCAGTTCCTGAAGCATGTAGGCGTGGCTGCCGAGGACGTAGAGCCGGTTCCTGGCGCGCAGGCCGTCCAGGCCGGAGATGCTCTCCATCTCGCGGGCCACATAGGTGTGGAGGTCGATGGCGTCGAAGGAGAGGATCGGGAGCTTGCCGCCGCCCGGCGCCTCGGCGGGCTTGCTGACGTCGATGGGCTGCCAGACGGTTTCCCTGAGTTCGTGGCCACTGCCGACGAACGGGTTGTCGAGGGCGGCCGCGTCGGCGTACGGCAGGACGTTGGCGCGCTTGAGTTCGTGCAGCCAGGCCTCGGCCTCGGGTTCCACGGGTGGCGCGAGCTTCTCGGCCCGGTCCGGGTCGCGGAACACCTGCTGCGCCGCCGCGCGGGCCTGGGACTCCGCGTGGTGCACCAGCCACCACGCGGCCGCGAGGGCACCGAGCAGGCCGTAGAACCCGATCTGGGCGACTGGCCCACGACCGCCGATCAGTCCCCCCAGGGCGACCAGCAGGGCGGTCACCAACAAGGCGCCGAGTGCGGCCAGTTGGCGGTCGAGCGCGGCGCGGCGGCGTACGGCCACGCGCGCGTGCCGGGCGAGGGCCACGAAGTTGACGCCGAGGGTCAGCCCCATCGCGTTCAGCCGGTCGCCGGTGAGGTCGCGGTCGACCTCCTGGGCAAAGTCGTCGTCGAGATGGACCGACGCGCACAGTCGCCGGGTCACTCCGTCCTTGCGGTACTGCGGCAACGAAGGTAACGCTCTTCCCACCACTGTGACCTGCCCCCCTTGCGTCTATGCGGGCCTCACCTTAGGGACAACCGGTGCTATTTGTCCCGGAGTTGAGGCGAGTCCACCCGAGAGGGTGCAGCCGCCTTGACACGGGGTGATGTTCAGGAGGCGCAAAGGCTCAGTGGGTCGCTTGGGCCCGCTGTCGCGGATCCCGTCCGCTCGACGCCAGCGCCCGCTCGAACACGGGCGCGTCGTCCGGCACCGGTACCGGGTCCGCGAAGCCGTCGTACTGGCGGTAGAGGTCGCCGTGGGTGACGACCATGTCGAGGACGAGCCGGGCGGCGCCCTCCGAGACGTGGAACTCCTGGCCGGTGGCCACGGCGACGTCCCAGCCGTGGACCGCCGTCTCCTTGATGATCATCGCGGCGAGTTCGGCGGCGGGCATCTTCGCCATACCCAGGTCCACCTCGCCCTCCCACACCGCGGGATCGGCCCAGGCCGCGACGGCACGGTCGAGCTGGGCGGCGTACGCCTCGGCCCAGTCCGGGTCGGCGGTGAAGTCGCGCGCGGTCAGTTCCTCGGGGAGCTGCTTACGCAGGGCGCGGTGCTCCATGCCGTGCGAGGTGTAGAGGACCCAGTGGTTGACCAGGGCCCGGACGTCCCAGTCGGGGCAGTGGGTCGGGTCGGTCAGCTGTGCCGCCGTGACGCCGCGTGCGACACGGGCCGCCTCGGCGGCACATTCGGTCATGTACGGGTACAGGTCGTCCTTCTTCATGCACCCCACGCTAGGAAGGGCCTGTTCAGGACTCTTGAACAAACGCGACAGCCTCGTCGGCGAGCCGGACCAGCTCCCCGACCGGCATCGCCCCGGCCGCCCGTCCCTCCCGCGCGAAGGTGTTGGCGAGCCGCTGCAGCAGGGCGTTCAGCGGGGTCGGTACGCCGTGCAGGCGCCCGAGCAGCACGATCTCGCCGTTGAGGTAGTCGGCCTCGATGGTGCCGGTGCCCCGGGTGAGGGACTGCCAGGAGGAGCCGCCGCCGCGCGGGGCGCCGTCGAGCGGTACGAGGTCGACCTTGCGGCCCCGCATGGCCCGCTGTTCCTCGTCGCTCGCGTACGGGATCCCGGCGGCGTCGAGCACGGCCGCGCCCTCGGCCCGCACCCGGCCGAACAGCACGATGGCCTCCTCGCTGTCGACGGGACCGGTGACGGCTTCGACGGCGTTGGCGAGGTTGGCCAGCAGCTTGGCGTACTGCCAGCGCGTCACGTCCGGCACGACCGGCGCCTCCAAGAACCTCGACTTCTCCAGGTCGGCGGCGACCAGGCGGATGGTCTCGTCCGTGCCGTGCGGGTACCCGCCCAGGTGGAGCATGCCGGTGAGCGGGGCCGCCCCGGCGGAGACGACGCCCGGTTCGACGAAGGTCGACGGCAGCCAGACGCAGACGCCGTACACCCGGCGGAAGCGGCGCAGGGCGATCCGCTGGCCCTCCACACCGTTCTGCGCGCACAGCAGCGGCAGCCGCTCGGCCGCCGTGCCGCCGCCCGCGACGGGCGCCGGGCCCCAGGCGTCCAAGGCGCCTTCGGTGTCCTGTGTCTTGACCGCGAGGACGAGCACGTCGTCGGCCCGCAGTTCGCCGAGCGGACCCGGCCCGTCCACGACCGGCAGCCGGTACGTGAACTCCCCGTCCGGCACTTTCAGCCGCAGCCCGCCGTCCCGCAGCGCCGCGTGGTGCGCGCCCCGCGCGACCAGAACGACCTCGTGTCCCGAGCCCGCGAGCCGTCCGCCGATCGCTCCGCCGACCGCCCCTGCCCCGATGATGATGTAGCGCATGGGACGAGCCTCGCACAGGTGTGTGTAACCTCCATTAAATGATCAGGGAAACCTTTGCCCTGGGCGGACAGCTGCCGGTCCGGCGCCTCGGCTACGGCACCGCCCAGCTGACCGGCCCCGGCTACTGGGGTCCCCGCAGCGACGCCCGGGACGCGGTGGCGGTGCTGCGGCGGGCGGTCGAGCTTGGGGTCACGCTGATCGACACGGCGGACAACTACGGCCCGTCGATCGCCGAGGAACTGGTGGCCGAGGCGCTGCACCCGTACCCGGAGGGGCTGGTGATCGCCACCAAGGGCGGGGTCGTACGCACCAGTGACAGCGCCTGGCACGTGGACGGGCGGCCGGAGCGGCTGCGGGCGATGTGCGAGGCGAGCCTACGGCGGCTGCGGCTGGACACCGTCGACCTGTACCAGCTGCACCGGCTCGACCCCGAGGTCCCGTTGGCCGAACAGCTGGGCGCGCTCGACGAGTTGCGGGCCGAGGGCAAGATCCGGCACATCGGACTGGACACGGTCACCGACGAACAGCTGTCGGCAGCCCTGGAGTTGACGTCCGTGGCGTCGGTCCAGAACCGGTACAACCTGCTCGACCGTTCCTCGGAGCCGCTGCTGAAGCTGTGCGAGGCGCACGGCATCGCCTTCCTGCCGTGGTTCCCGCTGGGCAACGGTTCGTTGACCTCGGACCCGGTGTGCGCGGAGATCGCCGCGGCGCACGGCACGACTCCGGGGCAGATCGCACTGGCCTGGCTGCTGCACCGCTCCCCTGTGCTGTGCCCGACGCCCGGCACCGGGTCCCTCGTGCACCTGGAGGAGAACCTGGCCGCCGGCGCCGTACGACTGGCTCCGGAGGACAAGTCCCGGCTGGATTCCCTGGGTTGACCCTGCCCCTGGGGCAAGGCCGAGGGTCCCCGGCATGGACTTCTACCTGAAGCAGACGGCGTACAGCGATCCGGGGAGCCTGGACATCGGCGGGTTGCCGCGGGATCCGGGGGAACTCGCGGGGGTCGTACGGGATCTGATCATTCATCGGGGCGAGGGTGAGCGCCTCGGCCACACCATTCCCGAGCAGCGGTTGCACGAGGACGCCGAGTCGCGGTACGTGACCGAGATGCTCCGCATCCTGCGGGAGCTCCGGGACGCGCCGCTGACCGAACCGCGGGCGCCCGAGGAACGGTTCGTGGGCACGTGCCGGGACTTCTCGCTCCTGCACTGTTCCCTGCTGCGGGCCACGGGTACTCCGGCACGGATCCGCTGCGGCTTCGGCACCTACTTCCTCGACGGCTGGTACGAGGATCACTGGGTCACCGAGTACCGCTTGCCGGACGGGAGTTGGCGGCTGGTCGACCCGCAGGTCCTGCACCCGTCGTACACCCTGGACTTCGACCCGCTGGACGTGCCGCGGGACCGGTTCGTCGTGGCCTGGGACGTCTGGCGGGCCTGCCGTGCAGGTCGGGTCGATCCCCTGAGGTGCGGCTTCAGCCCGATCGACCGCCTCAAGGGCCTGTGGTTCGTCCGGGCCAATGTGGGGCACGACCTTGCCGCCCTCCACGGCGTCGAGGTCCTCCCCTGGGACGGCTGGGGTCCGGAGATCCTCGACGACGCGTCCCTGACCGACGACGACCTGGTGCTGATCGACGCGGTCGCCGCGGCCGGATCCGAGGACGAACTGCGACGGCTGTACGGGGACCCGCGCCTGACCGTGCCGGACGTGATCACCTCGTACACCACCTACCGCGGCGTGCGGCAGGTCACCCTGCGTCGAGGGTGAACGGTGTCGCCTGGTGGAAGTACAGCAGCCACCCGTCCTCGGTGCACCGCCACAGCGAACTGCGGTGCGCCCGGCTGCCGTTGTTCTCCGTGTCGAAGGTGAGGTGGACGAGGTCGGGGGCGAGCTGCACTCCCTGAATCCGGGACGCCACGATCGGCTTCGCCCCCGGATCCGTGGTCCTCGCCAGCGCGGCGATGATCGCCGCCCGGTCCCAGTGCCGCCCCGACGCGCCGAACTCGTGGAACTCGGGGTGCAGCAGCGCCCCGACGAGCTCGGGAGAGCTGCGCACCTCGGGGGCGAGGAGCCTCAACTCGCTCTCGATGGCCGCTTCGACGGCAGGACTCCGGTCAGCCACCGGTCATCCCCACGAGCTTGACGACCGTGTTCCAGTTGCGGCTGGTGGCGATGACGCCCTTGTTCACACGGGGCTTGGAGAGGTGTTCGGCGAGCTTGGAGCGGCCGAGGCCGTTCGGGGCGTAGAGGTAGAGGGCGCGGTCGCCGAGGCGGAACTCCTCGGGGAGGTAGGTGTCGCGGTCGATCTCCGCGAAGCGGTCGGCGTCGACGGGGGCGGAGAAGTAGGTGACGTGGAGCTGCTTGGCCTCGAGCTCGGCGGCCGGGAAGGGGCAGTCCTCGGCGATCGCCTTCAGATAGGCGTGGTCGCGCACGATCACGTCGACCGCGAAGCCGAACCGCTTCTCGATCGCGCCCGCGAGCTCGGCGGCCAGGGACTCCTCGTCCCCGTGGTCGGCGGTGAAGACGGCCTGGCCGCTCTGCAGGTAGGTGCGTACGTCGTCGTGACCGAGGCCTTCCATCAGCGTGCGCAGGTCGGCCATGGGGACCTTCCTGCTGCCGCCGACATTGATTCCGCGCAGCAGCGCCGCATACGTCGTCGTCATTCGCTCACCTTAAGGCGGGTGCACCCTGATCGCCGCCCCGCAGAGCCGCCGTTAGATGTAAGGGCCACGCTCCTCCCCAGTGGGGAGGCCCCGGCATCCGAGGGGAGGACTCCCGGGCACCGCACTTCACCGGGGAGCACGACGAGAAGGCTTTATCCGGCCCATACCTTCGAAACGAAAGGTGGCGGCAGGGGGCTGCCACCGCTCACAAGGGGGCAAGCCCGTCATGGGGAACCGAGATACACGAGTGCGGGGCCTGGCCGCCCGGGCCGGCGGCTGGAGCGCACGCCATCGATGGGCTGCCGTCGGCATCTGGGTGCTGTTCGTCGTCCTGGCGATGGGGCTCGGCTCGGCGGCGGGCCGGGTCGACGTCAAGGACAGCGACCAGCTGAAGGGCGAGACACACACCTCCGCCAGGATCGTCGAGGACGCCGGGATCAACGAGCCGGCCAGTGAGTCGGTCCTGATCCAGGCGAAGGACGACGGCCTCAAGGCCACGGACGCCGAGTTCAGGGCCGCGGTCACCGCGGTCGTCCAGGCGGTCGAGGGCACGGGCAAGGTCACGGACGTGACCTCGCCGTACGACACGGACACGGTCTCGAAGGACGGCCGCAGCGCGCTCGTGCAGTTCGACATGCGCGGCGAGTCGGACACCGCGGGCGAGCGGGTCGAGCCGGTGCTGAAGGCCGTCGAGGGGGTTCAGAAGGAGCACGAGTCGCTGCGGATCGAGGAGATCGGCGGCGCGAGCATGATGAAGACGTTCGACGACGCGTTCGGCGACGACTTCGAGAAGGCCGAGTACTCCGCGGTGCCGGTGGCCTTCGGCATTCTGCTCATCGCCTTCGGTGCCCTGGTCGCGGCGCTGCTGCCGGTGCTGCTGGCCGTCACCTCGATCATGGCCACGATCGGCCTGATGGGCATTGTCAGCCACGTCATGCCGATGAGCGACACCGCCAACTCGGTGATGCTGCTGGTCGGTCTGGCCGTCGGCGTCGACTACTGCCTGTTCTATCTGCGCCGTGAGCGCGAGGAGCGCGAGGCCGGCCGGGACGCGCAGACGGCCCTCAGGGTCGCCGCCGCCACCAGCGGCCGCGCGATCATCGTCTCCGGGGTCACGGTGTGCGTGGCGATGGCGGGCATGCTGTTCACCGGTCTCGCCGAGTTCGAGGCGATGGGACTTGCCTCGCTGATGGTCGTGGCGGTCGCCATGGTCGGTTCGGTGACCGTGCTGCCCGCGCTGCTCTCGCTGCTGGGCGAGCGGGTGGAGAAGGGCCGCATACCGTTCCTGCGCCGCCGCAAGCGGAAGGGCAACGGCGAGAGCCGGTTCTGGACGGCCGTCCTCAAGGGCGTGCTCGCCAGGCCCGTCATCTCGGTCGTCGTGGCGGCCGGTGCCCTGCTGGCGATAGCGGCCCCCGCGGTCGGCATGAAGACGCAGAACCTCACGCTGGACCAGGAGTTCGGCGACTCGCTGCCGATCGTGCAGACGTACAACCGGGTCAACGACGCCTTCCCGGGCGGCTCCGAGCCTGCCGAGGTCGTCGTGAAGGCCGACGACATCAACGCTCCCGAGGTGACGTCCGCGCTCGCCGACTTCCGCGAGGAGGCGATCAGTTCGGGTGCCTCGCGCGGCCCGGTCGAGATCAAGCTGCACGACGCGCAGAACATCGCCTTCGTGTACGTCCCGCTGGTCGGCGGCTCCGATCTGGACAAGGCGGGTGCGAGCCTGGACAAGCTGCGCGACGAGGTGCGGCCCGCCACGCTCGGCAAGGTGGACGGCGTCGAGGCGCCGATCACCGGGCAGGTGGCCGGTTCGAAGGACTTCAACGACCAGCTGGCCGGAGCCGTCATCCCGGTCTTCGCGTTCGTCGTGGTCTTCGCCTTCGTGCTGATGCTGCTGTCGTTCCGCTCGCTGACGATCGCGATCACCTCGATCGTGCTGAACCTGCTGTCGGTGGGGGCGGCCTACGGCATCCTCGTCGCCGTCTTCCAGCACGGCTGGGGCGCCTCGCTGGTGGGCGCGGAGGGCGTCGGCGCCATCATCACCTGGCTGCCGCTGTTCCTCTTCGTCATCCTGTTCGGCCTGTCGATGGACTACCACGTGTTCGTGGTCTCGCGGATCCGCGAGGCGCGGCTGCGCGGCCGTACGACGAACGACGCCATCCAGCACGGTGTCGTCACCACCGCCGGTGTCGTGACCAGTGCCGCCGTCATCATGGTCGCCGTGTTCGCGATCTTCGGGACGCTGTCCATGCAGTCCATGAAGCAGATGGGCGTGGGCCTCGCCGCCGCGGTGCTCATCGACGCGACGATCATCCGGGGCGTGCTGCTCCCGGCGGTGATGGCGCTGCTCGGCGAGCGCAACTGGTACCTGCCGAAGTGGCTGAACCGGCTGCCCGACCTGACGCACGACGAGGCGGCGGACGCCGTGGTGGCGCCCCAGGCCCGGGACGACGAGGGTGAGCCGCTGAGGGTCTGATTCCTCCTGTTGACAGAGGGCCCGTTGGTATCCCGGGGGAACCAACGGGCCCTCGTGCGTGCTCTCTTGGGGCGACAGCTCTTGTGCGACGGGGGGAACGCATGGACAGGCGGGGTCTGCTGAAGGGTGTGCTCGCGGGGGCGGTGGCAGGGCCGGCCGCCGGACTGGTGACCGCCGCTCCGGCGAGCGCGGCGCCCGCGCAGTTCAACGTGCTCGTCGGGGACGTGAACTCGGGCAAGATCTATCTCTTCGACCGCAACAAGCCGTTCACCGACGCCAACATCAAGTGGTCGCTGAATCCTGCCGGTTCGGGCCATCCGATGGAGCACCGCTTCCGCGACACGAGCGGCGACGGCCAGATCCTGCTGGCCGCGACCGGCACCCCGACCAGCGGCACCGCGAGCATCTACCGGCGCCGCGACAAGAGGAAGCTGTGGTCGGCTAACGTCCCGAACTATCCGCACGCCATCGAGCGCGCCCGTGGCACCGGAGTGGTCGTCGTCGCCGGCCGCAGCCACGGCAGCGGAGGCGGCACGGCGACGGGCGGCAGCCTGCACGTGTTCCGGCCGACCGACAGCCACAGCGGCTCGCTGGTGAGGGCGGGGAGCCCGATCCCGTTCCACCAGGCCCACGGACTGCTGTGGGACCCGCAGTTGGAGCGGATGTGGGTGACCGGCGGCAAGCGACTGACGGCGTACCGGATCGTGACGACGGCCTCGTCGGCCAAGCTGGTCGAGGACACGGCCCGCCGCCTGGACGAGTTCACCCGCGCCCACGACCTCCAGCCGGACTATCGGAACCCCGGCCGTCTGCTCGTCACCGACACCTACGGCGTCTACGCCGTCGACACCTCGACCATGCGTAAGAGCGCCCCGCTGCACACCCGCCGGCTCGTGAAGTCGTACGTCCACCACTCGTCCGGCGAGCAGATGTGGACCGGCGCGGTGGAGGGCGGGAACGCCTTCGGCACCAAGTGGGTCCACTTCAATGTGAGCGGAGTCGCTCGTGCGCGGGCGGGGGCGATCATCTACAAGGCCCGCCTGGAGACCCCGAACTACCGCTGACGGGAGGCCGGTTCGGCCTCGATCCCGGCCTCGATGAGGTCGGCCGCCCGCTTGGTCCCGCCCTCCGTCGCCATCCCGGCCTGGATGTCCTTCAGCCGCCGTGCGACCTCGGGATCGTCGACGAGCGCGAGGGCGGCCTCCCGCAGAGCCTGTCCGGTCGCCTCCTGCGTCGGGATGTGCCAGGCCACACCGAGGCCCTGGAGCATGTCCGCGTTGCCGAACTGGTCCACGGCCTGCGGTACGGCGATCATCGGCGTGGCGGTGGCCAGGCCCTCCTGGCTGCCGCCCGCGCCCGCGTGCGTGACGAACAGGTCGGCCTGCTTGAGGACCGCCAACTGCGGTACCCAGGACCGCACTTCGACGTTCGCGGGTACGTCGCCCAGCTCGGCCGGGTCCACGTGCTTGCCGATCTGGAGCACCAGGTGCCAGCCCGGCAGATCACCGAAGGCCTTGACGCACTCCCGGTAGAAGCCGGGCAGCTTGGTGAAGGAGGACCCGAGGGACACCAGGACCACCTTCTCGGCACCGGCCGGCCGCTGCCAGTCACCCTGGGCGGTGCGGTCGCCCTGGCAGGCGCCGACGAAGGTGTACACGGTCTCGTCGACCCGGTCCGCGTTGGGCTGCAGCGCCTTCGGGATCAGGACGAGGGAACGGTCGGGACGGCCCGCGAAGGGGTCCGGATGCAGGGCGACCCCGTTCTCCTCCAGCCAGGACTGGAAACGGGCGTAGTAGGCCTGCCCCCGCTCGGTCTTCTTCGGCTCGGCCCACATCGGCTCGGCGACCTCCTCCTCGTAACCCTCCCAGGCGACGAGGTTCGGCGAGAGCGAGATCGCGGGCACGCCCCAGCGGCGGGCGAGGACGCGGGCCGGGTAGGCGGTGATGTCGTGCAGCACGAGGTCCGGCTCGTCGCCCTCGTACGCCTCGATCAGCTGCGGCAAGGCCTGGATCGCGTCGGCCAGGAACGGCTCCACGTTGTCGAGCAGGGTGGTACCCCAGGCCTCCGGGTCGTCGTCGGGCCCGGGCAGCGTGGAGTTCCAGAGCTTCGGCTCGGCGCCGGTCTCGGCGACCTTCTCGGCGAAGAGGGGTGGGATCGCGTACGTCACCCGGTGCCCGCGTGCCACGAGCTCGCGGATCACTTCGAGGCTGGGGTTCACATGGCCGTGGGCGGCGATGGAGAACATGGCGATGTGGGCGGGGGTGGTGGTCATGTCCTCGACGGTAAGCGAGACGCAACGTCTCGTGCAATTCTATTTCGGTCATCGCCCCAGCACCTCGAACAGCCGCAGCCAGCACTCCGGCGCCACCTCCCCGACGAGTACGCCCCGATCGAGACGTGCGGCTCGGTACGCCGCGTCAACTCGGCGCCTGGGGTGGGCCCGGCACAGCGACGCATGCAGCGAGCCGCCCACCCCCGAGAAGCCCAGCTCGACGAGATGCCGCCAGCTCGCGTGCCGGGCGGCATCGAGCAACGGGGTACGGCGGCGCTCGATGCGGATGATCCCGGCGTCGACGCGCGGCACGGGCCGGAAGCTGCGCCGGCCGACCCTGCCCACCAGGCGCCATTCGTGGCGGGGCCAGCTCAGGACCGTCAGCAGGGTCCAACTCCCGTAGTCCCCGGTGCGTTTGCGGGCGTACTCGAGCTGGGTGAGGAGTGTCGCGTCGGTGAGACCGGGCGCGCGCAGGCACCAGTCGACGATGTCCGCGGTGCGCGAGAAGGGCACGTTGCCGACGACGGAGAAGGGGGTGCGTGGGGGGTGTACGGCGAGGAAGTCCCCTTCGATCACCTGCACTTGGGGAGTGCCGGAGAACCGGGTCCGGAGTGCGGGGACGAGCCGTGGGTCGATCTCATAGGCGAGCAACCGGCTGCAGCGCGGGGCGAGCACTTCGGTCAACGCGCCCTTGCCCGCGCCGACTTCGAGCAGCAGCGGGGTCTTTCCGGGGCGCGGTACGGCGAGCCGGGCGAGCTGTGCGGCGGCTGCGCGGTCGGCGAGGAAGTTCTGCGAGAGCGCGCGGGAAACACGCGTGGGGCGGGCCATGGCCTGCGGTCCTTGTCTTCCGGAGGGAGAAGGGCATGCGAAAGCCCTGGCCGGAAGACATGCGGGGAGAGGAAGAGAACGGATCCGCGCGGAATCAGCGGGCGTGGCTCCCCGGGCCGGTCAGGGCTCCGGGGTCGCGGCGCTTCCGGGTGGAATGCGCAAGGCCCCGGCCGTGACCGGAGAAGAAGATCGCGTTGTTCGCTGCCACGGACGGCACGTTAGGCGGGCCGGCGCCGGGCGGGCAACGGGTTTTTGTGCGGGTACTCAGCGCTGGTAGCGGGCGAGCACCAGATTGCCGTCGTCCTCCAACCGTTTCCGCAGCTCACCGAGGCCGATCGCCCCGCTGTAGTACTCCTGGAAGGCCGGGGTCGCCACCTTGTCCTTCCATTCCGGGTAGCCCCGTACGGACTGGGCGGGAGCCGAGGTGAGGTGGGTGGCGAGGGCGGTACCGGTGGCCCAGCCGTCCTTGACGGTCCGCAGGGCCGGGGCCTTCAGAGCCTCCGTGCCGGTGGGCAGCATCCAGTCGCCGAGGGCCAGCCGGACCATGTTCTGCGGCTGGAGCAGGAAGTCGATGAACTCGGCGGCCTCCTTCTTGTGCGGGCTGTCCTCGGCGACGGACAGGGTCTGCGGGCTGACGCCCTGGGTGAGTCCGTCGGCGCCGGCCGGGGCGGGCAGTACCTGCCACTGGAACCCCTTCGGCGCCTGCTGCACGATCTGCTGACGGTAGGAGAAGCCGAGCGGGACCATCGCGTACTTGCCGCCGAAGAAGCCGGGCAGGGTGTCGGAGCCACCGCTGCCGAGGGTGGTGGGCGAGGCGCTGTGGTCGGTGTTGGCCTGGTCGTGGATCGTCCGGGGCACTGTCTCGTCGGCTTCCTCGAACCGGACGGTGACCTTGCCGTCGGCGCCCCGGTGGAAGAGCTGACCGCCCGCCGACAGGGAGAGGTTGAGGGTGGCGGAGACGGGTTCCTTGAGCGGCCAGGCGACGCCGTACTTGCCGTCGCCGCTGAGCTGTTCGGTGATTTTCCTGAACTCCTCCCAGCTCCAAGGGTGTTCAGGAGTGGGGATCCGTACGCCGGATTCCTTCAGCCACTTCGCGTTGGCGATGAGGACGCGTGGCTCCTGGAGGAAGGGCACCCCGTAGATCCCGTCCCCGAAGGTCGCCGTCTCCCAACTCCGCTCGGGGATGTCCGACTTCAGCCGCTCGGGCAGCAGGTCGGTCAGGTCGGCGAGGTAGCCGCCGTAGGCGAAGTCCGCGAGGTCGTCGGAGGCGTCGTGGATGATGTCGGGCGCCTCACCGCCCTCGAAGGAGGTGAGCAGCTGGTCGTGGATGCTGTCCCAACTCCCTTGTACGTACTCGACCTTGACGTCGGGATGACGCGCGTTCCACTCCCTCACGAGTTCCTTGTTGGCCTCGACGGACTCCTCCTGCCAGGCGAGGGACTGGAAGCGGAGGGTGATACGGCCGTCCGCGGAGCTGCCGCCGCCGCTTGTGCACCCTGCGAGCAGCAGCATGAGGACGACGATCCATCGCGTACGCCGTTGTGTGCGCATCAGCTCTTCACCGCCCCGGTGAGCATGCCGCCCGTGATCCGCCGTTGGATGATCGCGAAGACGACCAGTGAGGGAAGGGTGGCGAGGAAGGCGGCCGCGGCCAGCGGGCCGAGGTCGGCGACGCCCTCCGCGCCGATGAAGTGGGTGAGGACGACCGGCAGGGTCTGTTTCTCGGGGGTCTTCAGCAACACCAACGCGAAGAAGAACTCGTTCCACGCGGTGATGAACGCGAACAGCCCCGTCGCCACGATCCCCGGCGCGAGCAGTGGGGCCGTCACCGAGACGAGTGTCCTGACGCGCCCCGCTCCGTCGACGGCCGCCGCCTCCTCCAACTCGGCGGGCACGGCACGGACATATCCCACGAGCATCCACAGCGCGAACGGCAGCGCCCACACGACGTACACCATCACCAGCCCCGCAAGGGAGTTGATCAGGCCGAGGTTCTTCAGCACCAGGAACAGCGGGATGATCACCAGCACGAGCGGAAACGCCTGGCTGACCACCACCCAGCCCGTCGCGGCCTTCGCGAGCCGGGTGCGGTGGCGGGCCATGACGTACGCCAGCGGGGTCGCGATCAGCACGGCGATCAGCGCGGCGCCGAGCGCGGCGAGCAGGGAGTTGCCCGCGGCGCGTAGCAGCGGCTGCTCGTCGAAGGCCTGCCGGAAGTTGTCGAGGGTGGGGTCGTCGGGGATCCAGCTGGGGTGCAGACGGCCCAGTTCGCGGGGGGACTTGAAGGCGGTGGAGATCAGCCAGAGGAAGGGGAAGGCGAGGAAGACGAGATACGCGAGCAGGGCGACGTACTGGCCGACGCGGCCCGTGGTGCTGGTCCTCACGCGTCGTCACCTCCCCTGAGCCGGCCCACCAGGAAGAGGGCGAGGAGTACGGAGATCACCGCGACCATGACGCAGCCCATGGCCGCCGCGTAGCCGAACTGGCCGTAGCGGAAGGCCTCTTCGTAGGCGAAGAGCATGGGGAGGCGGGTGCGGCCGCCGGGTCCGCCGCTGGTCAGGACGTACACCAGGGCGAACGAGTTGAAGTTCCAGATGAAGTTGAGCGCGGTGATCGAGAGCGCGACCGGCCTGAGCGCGGGCCAGGTGACCGTCCGGAAGCGGCGCCAGGCGCCGGCGCCGTCGATCGCGGCCGCCTCGTGGAGTTCGTGCGGGGTGTTCTGCAGGCCGGCGAGCAGGGCGACCGTCGTCTGGGGCATCCCGGCCCAGACACCCACGACGATCACTGCGGGGAGGGCAGTGGACAAGCCAC
The DNA here is from genome assembly GCF_000718165.1 of Streptomyces fulvoviolaceus. Classification (GTDB taxonomy): domain Bacteria; phylum Actinomycetota; class Actinomycetes; order Streptomycetales; family Streptomycetaceae; genus Streptomyces; species Streptomyces fulvoviolaceus. The sequence continues at coordinate 218,568 of NZ_JOEY01000015.1, forward strand.
TGAGCCAGTCGCGGCCGTCGCCGAGGCCGAGGTCGCGCAGGGTCTCGTTGAGGACGCCCGCGTCCGGGTTGTAGACGAGCCGCCACATGACACCGACGACGACCTCGGGCATCGCCCACGGGATGATCGCGAGGGCCCGGGCCAGCCAGCGCAGGCGCAGGTCCTGGTTGAGGAGAAGGGCGAGGCCGAGCGCAAGCAGGAACTGTGGGACGGTCACCCCGACCGCCCAGACCAGGCCGATCCGGAACGACTCCCAGAACAGCGTGTCGTGCAGCAGATCCTGGAAGTTGAGCCCGCCGATCCACTCCGTGGGCTCGGTCCGCCCCGACTGGGAGTCGGTGAAGGCCAGCAGGATCCCGTAGAGCAACGGGCCCACGCTCAGCACCAGGATCGGGATCAGCGCGGGCAGCACCAGGAACCAGGCCCCGTGGTAGGGAGGCCGGCGGCCCCCGTCGGCGCGTGGCGCGCCCTGCGCCGACCGCTTCGTCGCGGTCACCAATGTCACGTGATCGGCTCCCTTGCCGCGCGGCTCGTGACGGCGGGGCCGGCCGGGCCCCGGGCCCGACGGGCCTCCGTCATGGTCGTGAAGGGGGTATGCGCCGTCAAGGCGCCGCGTACACGGTCCGACCTGTGCGAATGCGAGACTGGCCGGTGGATGGCGGGATCACGACGCTGTTCACACAGGCATAAACGGACATGCGGGGACACACGGGACCGGGAGGCCGGAGGGTGGACGAGGCACGGGCGCGCGACGTACTGGCCGCGGCGGGAGTACTGCCCGGCCGGGCCCAGGACGCCCGGCTGCTCGCCCTGGGCGAGAACGCGGTGTTCGCCGCCGGTGACCTGGTCGTCAAGGTGGGCCGCGACGCCGAACTCCTCGACCGGGCGCGCCGCGAGCTGGACATCGCGGTGTGGCTGGCCGAGGCGGACGTGCCCGCGGTGCGGGTGGCGTCGCCGGAGGCGCTCCTGGTCGAGGGGCACCCGGTGACGGTGTGGCACCGGCTGCCCGAGCCTGCACGGCCCGCCGAACCGCGGGATTTGGCCGAACTGTTGCGGGTCGTCCACGGGTTGCCTGCGCCCGCTTTCCCGTTGCCGCCGCGTGAGCTTCTCGGGGGTGTGGAGCGCTGGCTGCGGCTTGCAGGGGATGCGATCGATCCGGCCGATGCGGCGTATCTGCGGTCACGGCGGGATGGGTTCTCCTCGGCCGCGGCCGCGCTGACCCCGCATCTGCCGCGCGGGCCCATCCACGGGGATGCGTTGCCGCGGAACGTCCATGTCGGGCCGGACGGGCCTGTGCTGGTTGATCTGGAGACGTTCTCGGCGGACCTGCGTGAGCATGATCTGGTGGTCATGGCTCTGTCCCGGGACCGGTATGGGCTGCCTTCCGAGGCGTACAACTCCTTTGTCGAGGCGTACGGGTGGGATGTGCGGGAGTGGGCGGGGTGTTCGGTGCTGCGGGGTGCGCGGGAGACGGCCAGCTGTGCGTGGGTGGCTCAGCATGCGCCGAGTAATCCGAAGGCGTTGGCGGAGTTCGAGCGGCGGGTGGCGTCTTTGCGGGACGGGGACGAGTCCGTGCGTTGGTATTCGTTCTGAGCGCCTAATGTCCGGGGGCTGTCGTTTGGCAGGCGGCTGCGGGTCCTATGTGGCTGGTCGCGCAGTTCCCCGCGCCCCTTTGGGGCGCGTCTCCTCGCCCTCCTGGATTGTGCGCGCGGCTTGGCGCAGTTCCCGCAGGACCGTGCGGAACGCCGTTCGCGCCGTGCGCTCGGGGCGATAAAGGGCGTCGATGTGGCGTCTCGCCTGGACCCCGCTGAGGGGTCTCAGGGTCAGTGCCGGGTGTCGGCGCATCGTCCAGCGCGGCATCAAGGCCAGGCCCCCGCCCGCCGCCACCACCTCGGCGACCACCGCGAACTCGTTGATGCGGTGGGCGAGATGGAGGCGTCGGCCCGCTGCCGCGGCGATCGCGTCGATCGTCGCCATGACCGGGAAGCCGTCGTGCACGGTGATCCAGGGCTCGTCGGCCACGTCGCGCGGGGTCACCCGGCGCTTGGCGGCGAGCGGGTGGTCCACCGGCATGGCCACGTCCAGCGGCTCACGCAGGAGCGTCGTCACGGTCACCGTGTCCGGCCAGGTCGGGGCGTGGTCGAGGCGGTGGGCGAGCACCAGGTCGTACTCCCGGGTCAGCCGGGGGAAGTCGTCCTGGGCCACGTCCTCGTCGGCCAGCGCCAGCACCGGATGTCCGGGCCCCGCCAGCGCCCGCAGCAGCAACGGGAAGAACGCCGCACCCGCGCTGTGGAACGCCGCCACCGACACGTCGCCGTCCGGCCGGGCCACGAACTCCTCGACGGTGTGCCGGGCGCGGGCCAGTGCCGTCTCCACCTCGACGGCCGCTCCCGCCAGTGCCTGCCCGGCGTCCGTGAGCACCAGTCGCCGCCCGTCGCGCTCGGTCAGCGGCACGGGGATCGAGCGCTGCAACAGCCGTAGCTGCTGCGAGATCGCCGACGGTGTCACCAGCAGCGCCTCGGCGACCGCGGTGACGCTGCCCAGTTCGCCCAGCTCCCGCAGGATCCGCAATTGCCGTTCGTCCACACCCTCAGTGTAGAGAGACTTTGTAGGGAAGCTAAAAGATCGTTTAAGAAAGTGGTTCTGGGCTTCAGTGGCCTCGTCGGTGCAGGGTGGGCGGGTGTCCGACACCCGCCGTACCGACGCGGTACTCCTCCTGGTCGCGCTCGTCTGGGGTTCCAGTTATCTGTCCGCCCAGACCGCCACCGCGGCCCTCCCTGTCCTGCTGGTCCTGCTCGCCCGCTACGCCCTGTCCTCGCTGGCCTGTCTCGGCCTCCTCGCCGCCCGCAGGTCGCCCCGCCGGTGGACCCGCGACGAGCTCCGGGTCGGGGTGCCCCTGGGGGTCACGCAGGCCGCCGTCCTGGTCGTGGAGACGTACGGCGTGGCCCACACCAGCGCCGCCAACGCGGGCCTGATCATCAGCCTGACCATCGTGCTCACCCCCCTCCTCGACCGCGCCGGCCACCCGGGCGGACTGCCTCCCGTCTTCTACGCCGCCGCCGGGGTGTGTGTCCTGGCCGTCGGACTCCTCATGTCCGGCAACGGCTTCCACGCGCCCCGCCTCGGCGACCTGCTGATGCTCGGCGCCGCGGTCGTCCGCGCCGGGCACGTGGCCCTGGTCGGCCGGCTCACCGTGGGCCGGGCGATACGGCCGCTGCACCTGACCACGGTGCAGACCCTCGTCGGCACGGCCCTGTTCCTGGCCCCGGCCGCGCACGAACTGCCGACCCTGGTCCGCGCCGACGCCGCCACCTGGACGCAGCTCGTCTATCTCGCGCTGTTCTGCAGCGTGTTCGCCTTCCTCGCCCAGACCTGGGCGGTGCAGCGCACCTCGGCCAGCCGGGCCAGCCTGCTGCTGGGCACCGAGCCGATCTGGGCCGCGGCGGTGGGGATCACTCTGGCCGGCGAACACTTCACGACGCTGACCGGTCTCGGGGCCGTCATGATGATCACCGGTACTTACTGGGGGCAGTCCGTGGAGCGCGCACACCGCTCATCTGCCCTGCCCCGCAGTGAAGTTCACCCCACCGGCAACGAAGGGGACACCCGATGCCCGACGACAGCGCCAACGGCGCCTACGACCGTCTGATCTCCCTGCTCGACACCTCCTCCGTCGACTACAAGCTCATCGATCACGCTCCCGAGGGCACCACCGACGCCGTCTGCGCACTGCGCGGGCACCCCGCCTCCGAGGCGGCGAAGTGCATCGTGCTGCGGGTCAAGGTCGACCAGCGCACCACCCGACACGTCCTCGCGGTCGTACCCGGGGACCGGCGGGTGGACCTGGATGCCGTACGGACGCTGTTCGCGGCGCTCCCCCAACTCTCGGCTTCGCTCGAGCCGGGGACCCCCACCGTCGGGTTCAGCGACGCGGAGACGGCCGAGCGGCTGGCCCGCGCGATTCCCGGCACCGTGCTTCCGTTCAGCTTCGACCCGGAGCTGGAGGTCGTCGCCGACCCGAACGTCGTGGCGCAGCCCCGGCTGTACTTCAACGCCGCCCGCCTGGACCGCTCGCTGTTCATCTCGGGTGCGGACTATGCGCGGGTCGCACAGCCCCGGGTGGAGCCGATCGCGGGCCCGGTACCGGCCTGAGGGTGACGAGGCGGGGTCACACCGTCTCGTCGGCCGGCTCGCGCAGCGGCCACGTGCCGTCCACCACCGCGCTCGCGTCGCCCTTGCGGCGCAGGAAGCTCTGGAAGTCGGCCGCCCACTCCGCATACCACTCGATCTGGCGGCGGTGCAGCTCCGCCGGGCCGAGGCCCGCGACCTTGGGATGGCGATCGGCGATCGCGCAGGCCAGCCGGGCCGCGGCGAGGGCGTCGGCCGCGGCGTCGTGGGCGGCGTCGAGCGAGACGCCGTACTCCGTGCAGACCGCTTCGAGGTTGCGCTTGCCGCGGCGGTAGCGGTCGACCTGGCGGTCGATGGTGTACGGGTCGATGACCGGGGCGGGGTCGATGCCGCCCAGTCGCTCACGCAGGGACGGCAGTCCGTGCCGGCGCAGTTCGGCGGAGAGCAGGCTCAGGTCGAAGGCCGCGTTGTAGGCGACGACCGGCACGCCCGTCTTCCAGTAGGTCGCGAGGACGTCGGCGATCGCGTCGGCGACCTGGTCGGCCGGTCGGCCCTCGGCGGCCGCTCGCTCATTGCTGATGCCGTGCACCGCCACCGCGTCCGCCGGGATCTCCACACCCGGGTCGGCGAGCCACTCCCGGCGCCCTATCGGCTGCCCGGCCCTGACCTCGATCACGGCCCCTGTGACGATGCGCGCCTCGCGCGGATCGGTGCCGGTCGTCTCCAGGTCGAAGCCGATCAGCAGCTCCCGGTGCCAGCCCATGGGCGGTCCCCCTTCTTGGTGGTGCTTTCCCCCAGTGGTCTCCACCCTCCCATGCGCCACTGACAATCAGGGGACCGCGTTCCGCTTACCCCGTTCCGCGGTCTCCCGCCGAAGCGCACGTGAGGAAATTCAGGACACCGGCCGCGAATCCGACCAATTCACCTCGAACTCTTCGCGGTAGGTCGGGAAGAGCCCGCTCTCGTCGATCTCGTCCGACTTGAGCACCCGGCCTCCGTTGCGCAGCACCAGCACCGGCGCCTCCATGCCCCGCGAGCGCCGCAGATAGGACTGCACGACGGCTATGCCGTCCGAGCCGTCCCCGTCGACGAGGTACGCCGTGAAGCGGGGCGTCTCGTCGTAGACCTGGATCTCGAACGCCCCGGGGTCGCGCAGCTTGGAGCGGACGCGGCGCATGTGCAGGATGTTCATCTCGACGGCACGGCTCAGTTCCCCGCGCTTGATGCCGAGTTCACGCTCGCGCCGCTTGACCGCGCTGGACGCGGGGTTCAGGAACAGCAGCCGCACCCGGCAGCCGGACTCGGCGAGGCGCACCAGACGACGGCCGGAGAAGTTCTGCACGAGCAGGTTGAGGCCGATGCCGATCGCGTCGAGCCGGCGGGCGCCGCCGAAGATGTCCTCGGCCGGGAACTGCCGCATGAGCCGCACCCGGTCGGAGTGCACGGCGACCACGTCCGCGTACCGGTCGCCGACGAGGTCCTCGACGGCGTCGACGGGCAGCCGGCGGGCGGAGGGGACGTCGCCGCCCGTGCCGAGTATCTCCAGCAGCTTCGCGGAGGCGCGCTCGGCCTGGCCCAGAACGGCTTCGGACAGGGCACGGTTGCGGGAGACGACGTTCCGGGTGACTTCCAGCTCGTCCAGGGCGAGTTCGACGTCCCGGCGCTCGTCGAAGTAGGGCTCGAAGCACGGCCAGTGCTGCACCATCAGCTCGCGCAGCTGCGGCAGGGTGAGGAAGCTGAGGACGTTGTCGTCGGCCGGGTCGAGCAAGTAGCCCTTGCGGCGGCTGACTTCGCGGACGGCGACCGCGCGCTGCACCCACTCCTGGCCGGCCGGGCCGGCGGCGGCGACCACCCAGTCGTCGCCGTGGACGGGTTCGTAGATGGGGCGCAGGACAGCGGCCACGACCGCCCGCAGCCGCTGTTCGACGAGGTTCAGCCAGATGTAGGCCCGGCCGGCCCGCTGGGCGCGCGTACGTACTTCGCGCCAGGCGTCGGCGTCCCAGTCCAGCTCCGGCCCGATCGCACCCGCGTCCATCGGCCGTGCCAGGGACACCGTGCCGGGCGGGACGTCTGCGGAGTTCCCCTCGTGACCCTCGTCACCAGGGGGCAACTCCAGCCCTCCCGACCCCACCCGCGCACCGCCTTCCGCTCCCCCGAGCACTCCCCTTGCCAACGATCAAGGAAGGGTACTCCGGGAGTGGTCGGCGGTGCAGCCGGATGGACAGGGTCATTTCTCAACTACGCGGCTGCCAGTGCCCGTTCTGCCACACAAGGTCGTCGGGAGTGAGCGGATTCATAGCCGTGACGTCCCTCGGAGCGATGGAGAACCCCTGCCAGTGGATCGGCATGGGCTGCTGGTCCTCGTCCCGGGCGATGTGGTGAAAGCCCACGTTCATCCAGACGATCGGGTGTGTGAGGGTCTCACCGTTGACCCACTTGTCGACGGAGGCGCCTGCTCCGGCACCGCAGCTGCCCGGGTTGTTGCTGGCGAACTTCTCGCACTTGTTGTACTGCGTGAAGTAGACGTCGTGCTTGGTGAAACTGCGGCCCGGGTACTTGGTGGTGGCTCCGGGGACGATCTCGTACGACCGCGGGTGCCAGTCCTTGTTCTTGCCGGTCGCGCTGACCACACGCCACCAGCGGTAGGCCTTGGCGTTGCCCGCGAGTTCCTTGGTGACCTTGGTACGGGTGGTCTTGGTGGTCGGGGCCTGGTCACCGCTTCCGGGCGCGGTGACCGCCGAGTCGTACTGCTCGATCTGGTTCCTGGAGGAGCCGTCGAGGCCGAAGTCGAGCCGCCAGAAGACGTTGTGGCTGTGGCTGGTGGCCTTGGACCGGAGGCCCTTGCCGATGGGCCAGCCGCGCCCGTCACCGGCGTCGTAGTCGTCGTAGGAGAGGCTGCCGGTCGCGCCGACGTTCATGTTGACCGTGCCGTCGTCCTGGAAGCGCCACTCGGTCATGTACTCGTACCAGCCGACCTGGTTGACCGTGTAGACGAGGAGGTCCTTGCCCTGGGCCTGGTAGACCTTGCTCGCGGTGTCGCCCTGCATGCGGTAGGCGTGGCCGCGGGAACGGGTGGTGGTGCACAGGCCCTTGACGGTCGGGCGCTCCGGGTCCCCGTCCGGGATCTTGACGCTCTTGATGGTGCCGCCGGGGCACTCGCCCGGTGCCAGCTCCATCAGATCCTGGGCGAAGTTCTGGCCCGTCAGGTCGTCGAACTCGTTCTGCCCGTCGTCGTACGGGACATGTATCTGGCCCAGCCTGGCGCTGTTGAGGACCTTGATCGGCGCGGCCTCGCCCTTGGGCTGGTAGGTGACGTCCTCCAGGACGAGCCCGGCCATGCTGTCGTAGCGCCAGCACATCCGCCAGGTCGTGCCGCTCGCGAGCTTCTGCTCGATGCGGTAGGCGGCGCTGCAGTCGGCGGCCGCCACCGCTGCGGCCTTCGGCTGGGCCACGGCCGGTCCCGCGCCCGCGGTCGCGCCGGCGGTCAGCGCGACCAGGGACAGGCCGACGGCCACCCCCTTGCGGGCACGACTCATTCTCCGCGGCCGGAGGCCGCTGATTGAACACTGCACGCGCATGAAGAAATGACTCCCTTGCAGGAGAAGCAAGTTGGAAAAGTGGACGGAGGTCGGCTCAGCCGTGGTCGAGGTCGGCGACCTTGCGGGCACTCAGGTCGATCACCAGGGACCTGGCGTCGATCCACGGCCCGTTCTTGACCTTCACGAACAGCCGCACGCAGCGGTGCTCACCGCACTTGTCGAGTACGGCGGGCTGGGCGCCCGCACTGGCCCGGTAGACCCCGCCGCTCAGCGTCAGCTGGTCCGGGGAGGTGAGCTCCTTGCCGGTGGCGTCCTTGTAGTCCGCCTTGAGGTCCGCGCCCAGGGGATCGGCGATCAGGAGCTGGGCGGCCTCGATGTTCTCGGCACGGCTCAGCGGCGGCTGGACGCCGTGCTGGGTGGCGGTCTCGACGACCTTGCCGGCGTCGAGGTCGACGGTCTTGGTGACGAGGCTGTCGTCCCGGTAGTCGTAGAACGTCACGTCGGCACGCCGGGGCGCGTTCGGGTCGTCGACCTCGTCGGCGTCCGGCTCCGCGAGGTCGACGGTGAGGCGCTGCGGACCGCGGTCGCCCTCGACGTCCTCGGTCGCGTTGAACAACTGCCGGTTCACCGCGATCTGTTCGACCCGCTTCATCTCGTCGTCGGTCAGCGGGTCGCGGCCCTCGCCCTTGTCGCCCTCGGCGGGGGCCTCCTCGACCACACCGGGCGCGACGGCCGAGTCCTGTCCCTGTCCTGCCTGCTGCGCGGCCTGACTGCCCGTCCCGCCGTTTCCCGCCTCACCGGCTCCCGCGGTGCCGGGCAGGGTGATTCCGATCATCACGGCGGTCCCGGCCACCGCGATGGCCGCACCGGCCACCACCTTGCCGAGATGGCGGTGCACTATGTTGCGCACATCTTCCCCCTACTCCCCCAACATCACCGGGAGTACGTCTTTGCCCCACTGGTTCGGCATTTCGCGACAGCGTTGATCGCGGATGCACTGGTCGATCGGTAAGAGGGACGTAAGTCATAGGTGGTTCCCTCACTTTCGGGGAGACTCAGGACCAAGGCGCCCACGGCGGCGCGGGACACCTGAAAGAGTCGTATCCATGCAGGTCTGGCCTGGAGAGGCGTATCCACTCGGTGCCACGTACGACGGCGCCGGCACCAATTTCGCGGTCTTCACCGAGGCCGCGGACCGAGTAGAGCTGTGTCTGCTGCACGACGACGGCTCGGAGACGGCGGTGGAACTGCGGGAGAGCGACGCGTTCGTACGGCACGCCTACCTGCCCGGCGTCATGCCTGGGCAGCGGTACGGCTTCCGCGTGCACGGCCCGTACACCCCCGAGCGCGGCATGCGCTGCAACTCCGCGAAGCTGCTGCTCGACCCGTACGCGCGCGCGATCAGCGGCTCGATCCGCTGGGGCGAGGAGGTGTACGGCTACCACTTCGACTCCCCGGACAAGCGCAACGACCTGGACTCGGCCCCGCACATGATGTCGTCGGTCGTGGTCAACCCCTACTTCGACTGGGGCGACGACCGGCGGCCGCGCACCGAGTACCACCACACGGTGATCTACGAGGCCCATGTGAAGGGCCTCACCATGCGGCATCCGGGCCTGCCCGAGGAACTGCGCGGCACCTACGCCGCCCTCGCGCACCCGGCGATCATCGAGCACCTCACCGAGCTGGGCGTCACGGCACTGGAGTTGATGCCGGTCCACCAGTTCGTGAACGACCACCGCCTGGTGGACATGGGCCTCAACAACTACTGGGGCTACAACACCATCGGTTTCTTCGCCCCGCACAACGCGTACGCCTCCTGGGGCGACCGCGGCCAGCAGGTCCTGGAGTTCAAGTCGGCGGTGCGGGCGCTGCACGAGGCCGGTATCGAGGTCATCCTGGACGTGGTCTACAACCACACCGCCGAGGGCAACCATCTGGGCCCGACCCTGTCCTTCAAGGGCCTCGACAATCCGCAGTACTACCGCCTGACGGACGACCCCCGTTACTACATGGACACCACGGGCACCGGGAACTCGCTGCTCATGCGGTCCCCGCACGTCCTGCAGCTGATCATGGACTCGCTGCGGTACTGGGTCACCGAGATGCACGTCGACGGGTTCCGCTTCGACCTCGCGGCCACCCTGGCCCGGCAGTTCCACGAGGTGGACCGGCTGTCGTCGTTCTTCGACCTGGTGCAGCAGGATCCGGTGGTCTCCCAGGTGAAGCTGATCGCCGAACCGTGGGACGTGGGCGAGGGCGGCTACCAGGTGGGCAACTTCCCGCCCCTGTGGACCGAGTGGAACGGCATGTACCGCGACACCGTCCGCGACCTGTGGCGGGCCGAACCCCGCGCGCTGGCCGAGTTCGCGTCCCGGCTGACCGGCTCGTCCGACCTCTACCAGGACGACGGGCGGCGCCCGTTGGCGTCCATCAACTTCGTGACCTGCCACGACGGGTTCACACTGCACGACATGGTCTCGTACAACGAGAAGCACAACGACGCCAACGGCGAGGACAACCGGGACGGCGAGAGCCACAACCGGTCCTGGAACTGCGGTGTGGAGGGCGAGACCGATGACCCGGCCGTGCTGGAGCTGCGCGCCCGGCAGATGCGGAACCTCATCGCCACGCTGATGCTCTCCCAGGGCGTGCCGATGATCAGCCACGGCGACGAGGTCGCCCGCACTCAGCGCGGCAACAACAACGCGTACTGCCAGGACAGCGACCTCGCCTGGGTGCAGTGGCCCGACGGCGAGGGGCTCGGCAGCGAGATGCTGGACTTCACGCGCGCGATGGTGTGGCTGCGCAAGGACCATCCGGTCTTCCGCAGGCGGCGCTTCTTCCACGGGCGGCCCGTGGAGGGCACTCACGACGAGCTGTCGGACATCGCATGGTTCACCCCCGAGGGCGGGGAGATGACCCAGCGGGACTGGGACCGCGCGCCGGCGTCGGCGCTGTCGGTGTTCCTCAACGGCAACGCGATCTCCGAGCCCGGCTCGCGCGGGGAGCGGATCGCCGACGACTCGTTCCTGCTGATGTTCAACGCCTCGCCCAGATCGCTGGAGTTCGTGGTGCCGGTCAACCACGGACGGCAGTGGCAGGTGGTGGTCGACACCGCTCGCTCCGACGGGGTCCCGCCGGGCACGGGCGTCAAGGTGCAGGCCGGGGACCGGCTGACCCTGGTGGACCGCAGCCTGGTGGTGTTGCAGCGCCCCGTCTAGGAGGGCGAGTTCGTGTGCCTTTCGCCGGGCACGCGCGCGTGGAGAAGGTTTTCGGTGCGTCCGGTGTACGGGGCCGGGCGCACCGTCAGCGCGATCACGCAGGCGAGTGCGGCCGCCGCGCTCGCCGTCCCGAAGGCCGCGACAGGACCGTACGACTCGGCCAGGCGGCCGGTGACGGCGACCGCGAGGGCCTGGCCGCCGACGAGCGCGCTCGTCGCGAAGGCCATGGCCTCGGCGAGCCGGGTGGGCGGCACCGCACGTTCGGTCAGCCCGAAGACGGTGATGAGGTGCGGGGCGTAGGCGACGCCGAGGACGGTGACGACCGCGTACAGGGCGGGGAGGCTGTCCGTCCACAGCAGGGGCAGGGAGAGGCCGAAGGCGGCCGCGGTGGCTGCCTTCCAGCGTGACGGCAGTCCGATGCCGACGGGTACGGCGGCCATGGACAGGCCTGCCGCCGCGCTCATCACTCCCATCGCCGCGTACACGAGTCCGGCCTGGTCCGGCTGTCCGAGCCGCTCCGTGAGCGCGGTGATGCCGGCCTGGCAGGCGCCGAACATGGCTCCTTGGAGTGCCAGGGCGGCACGGAGGGCGTGGACGGCGCGGGGCGTCGGGACGGGACCGGAGCGTCGTGGCGCGGACGTCGGGACGCGACCGGAGCGTCGCGCCGCAGACGTCAGGACGCGACCGGAGCGTCGCGCCGCAGACGTCAGGACGCGACCGGAGCGTCGCGCCGCAGACGTCAGGACGCGACCGGTTCGTCGTGGCGTCGGCGTAGCGACGGAACGGGGGCGTGTCTCCGTTGCCGTCGGGTGCAGTGCGAAGCCGCTGCCGCACAGGGCCACCAGGATCGCGGCCGCGCCCAGGGCGTACGCCGGATGGGCGAGGACCGCGGCGAGCCCGACCAGGGCCGGACCGAGGACGAAGGAGATCTCGTCCAGCGTGCTCTCGAAGGAGAGCGCGGTGGCCACCGTCGCGTCGGAAGCCTTCGCACGGCGGGCCAGAGCCACCAGGCGCGTGCGGCCCAGAGGGCCGATCAGCGGCACGCTCGCGCCTGCCGTCGCCCCGAGGAGGGCCAGGACCACCGTGGGCAGCCCGGCGAGCGCGCCGGCCACGAGCGCGGCGATCGCGACGGCGTTGACGAGGGAGAACACGAGGACGACGGTCCGCTGGCCGTGCCGGTCGGCGAGCCGGCCCACCAGGGGCCCGCAGGCCACCTGCCCGATCGCGAGCGCACCGCCGGTCAGCCCCGCGGCGGTGAGGGAGCCGCTCGTCCGGGCGACGAGGAGCAGACTGCCGAACTGGATGGTGGCGGTCGGCAGCCGCCCGAGGAAGGACACCACCGGCAGCAGCGGTCCGGTCAGGCCGATGACCTCTCGGTACGTGCGCCCCGTGGTTCCCATCGCACGAAGCTAGCCACGCGCGCGGGCGCATGTGCAGGGGACGATGACACGAATGACGGCAGGGCGGGTACGTAGGTTTGCATGACACCTGAGCGATCTGACCCGGCGGTGCCGACGGCCACGTACCGGCTGCAGCTGCAGCCCGAGTTCCCGTTCGGGGCCGCGGCGGCAGCCGTGCCGTATCTGGCCTCGCTCGGCGTCTCGCACCTGCACCTGTCCCCCGTCCTGGAAGCCGTCCCGGGCTCGGCGCACGGATACGACGTCGTCGACCACGCGCGCGTGCGGGAGGAGCTGGGCGGCGAGGACGGGTTGCGGGCGCTGGCGCGGACCGCGCGTGAGCACGGGCTCGGCCTGGTGGTGGACATCGTGCCGAACCACATGGCGATGGCCCCGCGCCACAACCACGCCCTGTGGGAGGTGCTGCGCGAGGGCCCCAAGTCGCCGTACGCGCGCTGGTTCGACATCGACTGGGAGGCGCAGGGCGGGCAGGTGCTGCTGCCGGTGCTCGGACACCCGCTGGGCGCGGAGCTCGGCAACCTGACGGTCGACGGCGACGTGCTGCGCTACTACGACCATGTGTTCCCGCTCCGCGAGGGCACCGAGGAGCTGCCGCTGCCGCAGCTGCTGGACGCGCAGTGGTACCGGCCGGCGTGGTGGCGACTGGCCCGTACGGAGCTCAACTACCGGCGTTTCTTCAGCATCTCGGAGCTCATCGGGGTGCGGGTCGAGGACCCGGAGGTGTTCGAGGCCACGCACGCCAAGATCTTCCAGCTGCTGCACGAGGGTGTGGTCGAGGGGCTGCGCGTCGACCATCCCGACGGCCTCGCCGACCCCGACACCTACCTCCGACAGCTGCACGAGGCGACCGGCGGCCGCTGGACGGTCGTGGAAAAGATTCTGGCGGACGGGGAGCACCTGCCCGCCTCCTGGCCCGTGGCGGGGACCACCGGCTACGACGCCCTGCGTCAGATGGACGGGCTGTTCACGGATCCGGCGGGGTTCGGGGAACTCCTGGGCCAGTACCGGCGGTTCGCGGCCCCGCAGACGGACCGGGGCGGGGAGTGGGCCGCGACGGTGCGGCGGGCGGCGTACAAGGTGCTCACGCACGAGCTGGCCGCCGAGATGGACCGGCTGACCCGGGTGGCGAGCCGGGTGTGCGCCACGTCGCCGGAGCCGGCGGTGCGGGACCGCGCGCCCTGGGCGCTGCGCACGGCGCTGCAGGAGCTCCTGGTCCGTCTGGAGGTCTACCGCCCGTACGCGTCCGGGGACGCCGCCGCCGTGGTCACGGAGGAGGCCGCGGCCGAGGCCCGGCTCGCCTTCGTCGTCGCCGAGGAGGCCGGCGCGGTCGACGTCGTACGGGATCTGGTACTGGGGCGGGTCGGTGACGGTCCGGAGCACGGGGAGTTCCAGGCACGGTTCGCGCAGACCGCGTCGGCATTGCGGGCCAAGTCCGTGGAGGACACGGCGTTCTACCGCTATGTGCCACTGCTGTCGGCGACGGAGGTGGGCGGGAACCCGGGGAGTCCGGCCGTGTCCCCCGAGGGCTTCCACGCGTACTGCGCGCGCGTGCAGCGCGACTGGCCGGTGACCGGGACCGTCGCGTCGACGCACGACACCAAGCGCAGTGCCGACGTGCGGGCGGCGCTGGCCGTGCTCACCGAGTGCCCGCAGCGCTGGGCGGACGTCCTGGCCGAGGTGACGCGCACCGGCGAGGGGGTGCCCGACGCGCAGCTGGCGTGGGCGGCCTGGCAGACGGTGTTCGGGCTCGGTCCCGCGGCCGCCGAGCGTGTTCAGGGGGCCCTGTCGAAGCATGTGCGGGAGGCCGGCCTGTACACGAGCTGGACGGAGCAGGAGCCGGCGTACGAGGAGGCGGTGGCCGCGTTCGTCGGGGCCGGGCCGTGCGGGGTGCCGGGCGAGCACGTGGCCGCCTTCCGGAGCCGGCTGGAGCCCCACATCCGGGCGAACGTCCTGGGCACCGCTCTGGTCCAGCTGACGATGCCCGGGGTGCCGGACGTCTACCAGGGCACGGAGGGCGAATACCGGGCGCTCGTGGACCCGGACAACCGGCGGCCCGTGCGGTTCCCGCCGGAGGATCCCGGAGGCGCCGGAGACAAAGCCGCATTGACGGCGGCCGTACTGCGGCTTCGCCGGCGACGGCCGGCCGTCTTCGGGGACGCGGCGACGTACGCGCCACTGACCGCGGCGGGACCTGCGGCGGCCCACTGCACGGCGTTCGTGCGCTCGGGCGAGGTGCTCACCGCCGTGACCCGGCTTTCGCTGCGGCTGGCGGAGGCGGGCGGCTGGCGTGACACGCTGCTGCCGCTGCCGCCGGGGGTGTGGGCCGATGTGCTCGCTCCGGAACGGGAGTTCACGGGGCACGCGCGCGTGGAAGAGCTTTTCGAGCGGCTGCCGGTGGCGCTGCTGGAGCTGCGTCCGGGCCGGTGAGGTCCTGCGAGGGGACCATGCTGCGATCAACTCACCACCGGCGCGCACGCCTTCGCCGCGCGCCGTGGCATCGTCCTCGCGACCGGCTCACGCCCGCGTACACTCCCGGGGCCCGTGCCGGACGCCCGGCGCGTGGTGACGAGCGGCGGCGCACTCTTCGCGGCCGGGCCGGAGACGGCCGTACGCGGGCCTGGCCCGCGTGTCGGTCTCGGAACACCGGGCGCGGCCCGCATCGGCGGGGGGCGCCGGAGCCCGCTACCCCGATCGGGAGGGCGCGAACAACCCAGCTGGCACGTATCTCTCTACCGGCTGCCGGTAAATGCATCTGGGCGCCCCCTGGAGCCTCCCCCATGACGTCCTTGACACCTCAACCAGACCGTGGGGTAGTGAGGATTGCGAAGCCGGGCGGATGCGTAGGGGGTGAGTCTGCTGGCGGACCTGTGCTACCCCACAGTGACCGAACTGACCTCCTCTGTCCGGGCGTTGGCCGCCGGCCGGCCGGGCGTCTGCAGACTGCGGCAGGTGGGTGTCTCCCGCGCGGGCAGACCCCTGCACCTGCTGTCGGTGGGACATGCACGACGCGCCGTGCTGGTCGTCGCGGGCGCCCACGCCAACGAGCCGACCGGCAGCCTCACACTCCTGTCGGTCGCCGAACGTGTTCTGGACGAGCGGGAGTTGCGGTCCGACACGTCCTGGCACTTCCTGCTGTGCGCGGACCCCGACGGGGCAAGTCTCCATGTCACCCCGTCGCCGCGCAGCCTGTTCGACTACCACCTCGGCTTCTTCCGGCCCGCGGGTGAGGAGCAGCCGGAGTGGGCGCCGTCCGTGCTCCCGCCCGACCGGCTGCCGCCCGAGACGCGCGCCCTGACCGGCGTCATCGACGAACTGCGCCCCTACCTCCAGGTCACCCTGCACGGCACCGATCTGGGCGGCAGCTGGGTGCAGTTGACGAAGGACGTCCCGGGTCTCGCCGAGCCGTTCGCCAAGTCCGCGGCGGAGCTGCACATTCCGGTGGAGACCGGCGCCTCGGACGCGGCGGGCTGGCCCGCCTCCGGCCCCGGGGTGCATGTGATGCCGGCACCCGGCGCGGGCGCGGCGTACCCGAGCATGCCGGACGACGCACGGCACAGCACCTGGCACCACGTCCACCGGTACGGCGGTCTGACCGCGATCGTCGAGGTGCCGATGTGGGCGAGCGACCTGGTGGACGATCCGGCACCGCATCCGGCACCGGCCGCGGCGATGCGCCGGCTGGCGGGCCGGCTGCTGCGGGACGCCCGGGAGGTGGATCGGGTGCTCGCCGACGCGAAGCCGCGTCTGGAGGGCATCGACGGGCCGCTGCTGCGGGCCGCCACGTGGGGCCTGGAGCTGGTGCCGGGGCTGGCCGCGGACTGGATCCACACGCCGCCCGCCGACCACACGAGGGCCTACATCGGCAGCGTGGACGCATTCGCCCGCCGACTGCCGTTGCGGGCGGCGGCCATGCTGCTGCGGGTCCTGCGGGAGACCGACGACCGCGCGGCTCCGCGTCTCGAACGCCTCGTCTCGACCTGGAGCCACGCCTTCGCGGAACGCTTCCGGGCGCGCTGGGTGCCCTTGGAGCACCAGGTCGAGCACCAGTCCCGCACGGTCGTCGCGGCGGTGCTGCACGCGCGCGACTACGCGGCCTGAAGGGCTCCTTCGGAGCTCGCCGCCACGCGCGCGTGCAGCACCCGCCCTACAGCACGGGCATCAGCTGTCCAGCGCGAAGACCGACCCGGTCCGCGCCCCCATCACGCACCCGTTGGAGAAGGTCTGCGTGTAGTCGACGGGCCGGCCGTGCCACTCCCCGCGCGCGTGGGCGGTGACGGGTGCGTAGATCATCGTGCAGTAGACGTCCTTGGGCGCGATCGCCTCGATGTCGCCGTCGGCCGCCTCGAGTTCCGCGCAGGCCTCGGCCGCCTGTGCGTGTCCCTGGGGCGGGTCGCACAGCAGCAGGGTGCCGCGGGTGTCGCTGGAGCGGGCGTCGCCCTTGGTGACGGTGACGAAGAGCCAGTTGCCGCCGGTGGACTCCTGGGCCGTCGCCGGGACCGCGCCGGCGAGGAGGAGGGCGGCCGCCGTCAGCGCACCGCCGCGCGCTGCTCGCCGTACCGCTTTCGCTGTGATGGTGTACGTCATTCCTGGTGCATCGGCACGGCGGCCTCGGAACCCCACCCCGGCTCACCCGAACGGGAGCACGCGGGCGCGTGCCGCGAGGCGAGTTCGAACGCGGCGAGCACCACCCGCGACTGGTACTCGACCTGGCGGGCGACGGGTATCCAGCGCGCCCCGCAGCCGTCGCGGTAGTCGGCGCACCACGCGTCGACGAGCCGGTCCAGCTCCGGCAGCGCACCGGCCGGATCGCCGCCGGCGTGTGTCACGAGCTGGTGCAGCAGTCCCGCCGTGCGCAGGGCCAGCCGTCGTCCGGCGATCCGCAGGGCGGCCAGGTGGGCGGTGCTCAGGGGCGGCAGCGGACGCACGCCGTCGGCGATGTCCGGGTCCCAGGTGTCGGCGAGGCCGGGGCCGACCAGTAAATAGTCCTCGACCGGGGCGAGCAGCCGGGCCGCGTCCGGGGCGCCCGAGACGTGCGGGCGGATCCGCGCGAGGATCCCCTCCAGGAGCAGCGAGTCGCGGCGCAGGGCGTGGCTGACGGTGCGCAGGACGGCGGCCGCGTCGGCGGGCGAGCTGCCGTCCTCCACGGCGGCCACGCCCCACATGGGCGCCTCTACGACGGCGGTCACCGTGCCGTGCCGGTGCGGGTGGAACCAGGTGGACTCGACGGCGGCCTCGGTGATGGCCGCGGCCAGGTCGCCGGGCCGCGGCGGCGGTATCCGGTAGACGGCGGGCCCGAGGCTCGGCCAGTACAGGGTGTCGTAGGGGCCGAGTTCGCGCGGTATGCCGAGACGGGCCGCGGAGTGCGCGACGCGCTGCGCGAGGCCGGGCAGGTCGTGGGTCAGCTCGACGAAGCCGCCGCCGACGTCGACGCCGTGCAGGGAACACTGCAGGAAGGGCCGCAGTTCGTCCTGGAGGTCGAGCAGGGCGCGGGTCTCCGGCAGTGCGGCGCCGGCCGCGCCGTCGGGCAGCCATTCGGGCTGCTCCTGGAAGCCCGGCCGGAAGAAGTTCCGGAAGTAGCGGCCGAGGGCGTACGGGCCCTGCAGCCAGCCCTCGTTGCGGCGCAGACCGTCGGGGTCGAGGCACAGCAGCAGGTTCCAGGTGGCGTCGGCGTCCACGGTGAACCGGGGGTCGGCCAGCGCCCGCTCGGCCAGCCTGAGGACGGTGGCGCCGCCCACGGGTTCGTTGGCGTGCGGGCCCGCGACGACGAGGGCCTGGCGGCTGCCGTGGCCGACGGAGAGCAGCCACAGGGGTGTGCCCGCGCGGGAGGTGCCGACCCGGCGCAGCCGGGCGTCCCTGGGGTGGCGGGCGACTAGCGCGGCAGCCCGCTCGCCCAGCTCGTCGACGGTCGGGTAGCGGAGGAGGGGCAGCAGGGCACACCTCCACGATGTGGTGCCGTCGGTTCACCTGATGTGCATGGTGTACGCACAGTCAGTCACGACTTGTCGGGTACGTCAACACCATGAGAAGCAAAGGGATTTGAACCGATACGCCCGGTGAAGTCCGGGCCAGAGATGAGGTTCGGCTCACTTGGCGAGCCGCCCGCTCAGTCGGTGGCGAGCCGGAAGAACATCCGCCCGAACCCGACCTGGTCGCCCTCGCGGACGACGGCCGCACCGATGACCCGCCGCCCGTTCACCGTCGTGCCGTTGGTGGAGCCGAGGTCGCGCAGCACCCACATGCCGCCCTGGCGGCTGAGTTCGGCGTGCACGCGGGAGACGGTCTCGTGCGAGAGCCGGAGCCCGCTCGCGGGGTCGCGGCCGATGCGCAGCGGGTGGCCGTGGCCGGGGTGGGGCAGCAGCAGCTTGGGGAGGCGTTCGGCCTGCCAGGCCCTGCGCAGCCGTACGGTGAAGCCGGAGACGGCCTCGACGGTGCCGAACACCAGGCGGGAGACGCGGCTCTCCGTGGGCAGGTCGGCGGTGAGTGCGGCGAGTTCGTCCGAGCGGCGGGCGGAGAGCGCCAGCTCCATCCGCCTCACGAACGTGTCGTGCGACAGCCTTCCCATGGCGACGCCGTCACGGAGCACCTTCAGCGCCTTGTCGCGCTCCGCGTCGGACAAGCGCGCGGGGTACGTGTTGAACTCGAAGGACGACGTCACGTTCGTGATTGTCGGGCAGTGAACCCCGGGTGTCCAGAAGACATGAGAACGGCCGCCATGCGCGATTCAAAAGCGGATTGATCTCGTTTGACGCACCATGGACGGGCTACATCACGGTGAGCAGACGAAGGGGACCGTCCGTGCAGTTCGAGGTGTGGGCACCACAGGCCGACCGGTTGACGCTCCATTGCGAGGGCGCCACGCGCGCGTTGGAGCGCGATCCTGAACGCGCGGGATGGTGGTGGGGGGACGCGGAGGCCGAGGACGGCACGCGCTACGGCTTCGCGCTGGACGACGGCCCCGTGCTGCCCGACCCGCGATCGCGCCGGCAGCCGGAGGGCCCGGACGGACTCAGCGCCGTCGTCGACCACGAGCGGTACGCGTGGCGTGCCGAGTGGGCGGGCCGGCCGTTGCCGGGCGCGGTCCTGTACGAGCTGCACGTGGGCACGTACACCCGCGAGGGCACCCTGGACGCGGCCGCCGAGCGGCTCGGGCACCTGGTCGAACTCGGCGTCACACACGTCGAGTTGATGCCGCTGTGCCCCTTCCCGGGGCGGCACGGCTGGGGGTACGAGGGGGTCTCGCTGTGGGCCGTGCACGAGCCGTACGGCGGTCCCGAGGCGCTGAAGCGCTTTGTCGACCGGGCTCATGAACTGGGTCTGGGCGTGGTCCTGGACGTGGTGCACAACCATCTGGGCCCGTCGGGCAACTACCTGCCCGCGTTCGGCCCGTACTTCACGGACACGCACCACACGCCCTGGGGGTCCGCCGTCAACCTGGACGCGCCCGGCTCGGACGAGGTGCGCGCGTTTCTACAGGGCAGTGCGCTGGCGTGGCTTCGGGACTACCGGATCGACGGGCTGCGTCTGGACGCGGTGCACGCGCTGGCGGACACGCGCGCGTGCCACTTCCTGGAGGAGCTGTCGACGGCCGTCGACGCCCTCGCCACCGAGGTGGGCCGGCCGCTGTTCCTGATCGCGGAGTCGGACCTCAACGACCCGCGACTCATCACGTCCCGCGCGGGGGGCGGTCTCGGGCTGCACGCGCAGTGGAACGACGACTTCCACCACTCCCTGCGCACCCTGCTGACCGGCGAATCCGAGGGCTACTACGCCGACTTCGGGCGCGCTCCCTTCGAGTCGCTCGCCAAGACGCTCACGGGCGGCTACTTCCACGACGGCACGTACTCGAGCTTCCGAGGCAGGCATCACGGGCGCCCGCTGGACCGTACGCGCGTGGCGGCGCACCGGCTGCTGGGCTACAGCCAGACGCACGACCAGGTCGGCAACCGCGCCCAGGGGGACCGGCTTTCGGCCTCGCTCTCCCCCGGGCTGCTGGCCTGCGCGGCCACACTCACGCTGACGGCGCCCTTCACGCCGATGCTGTTCATGGGCGAGGAGTGGGCGGCGGGCACGCCGTGGCAGTTCTTCACCGACCACACCGATCCCGAGCTGGCCGATTCCGTACGGCGGGGCAGGCGGCGGGAGTTCGCGGCGCACGGCTGGGCCGAGGAGGACGTGCCGGACCCGCAGGACCCGGCGACCCGTGACCGTTCCTGCCTCGACTGGTCCGAGCCCGAGAGCGAGCCCCACGCGCGCGTGCTGGCCTGGTACCGCCGGCTCATCGCCCTGCGGCACGAGCAGGCGGACCTCACCGATCCGGACCTCGCGGACACCAAGGTGGCGTACGACGGGGAGCAGCGCTGGCTCGCCTTCCGGCGCGGGGACGTCCGGGTGGCCGTGAACCTCGCCAAGTCTCCGGCGGCCATTCCGCTGGGCCCCCGCGAGGCACGCGTACTGGCCGCCTGGGAGCCCGTGGAGGCGCCGGGCGCGGACGGGGTGCTGCATGTGCCCGGGGAGTCGTGCGTGGTGCTGCTGCAGGCCTGAAGGCGTCGCCGAGCAGCCCACTAGAGGGCGTCGCCGTCGGCCTCGTCCTCCCGTAGCTCCGTCACCCGCTCCAGCAGGATCGCCTCCCAGGCGCGCCGCAGCCGGGCCCTGAGGAGCGGCAGCGGGGTCTCGGTGCGGCCCTCCAGGCGGGCGGCGAGGTCGATGGCGGTGTCGCAGCGGGCCAGCCAGAGGCCGCGCAGACAGGGGCGGGCGCTGTAGCCGGCGAGGGTGGCGGCGCGGACGGCGGCGGGCGAGCCGACGGCGCGTGCGAGGCCGGCGATGTCCTCGGCCGGGTCGCCGACGACCGCGTCGGTCCAGTCGAGGACACCGCGCACCCGGCCGTCGGCGCTGACCACGAGGTGGTCGCCGATGAGGCCGTGGTGGACGAGGACCGCGGTGCCGGGCTGGGCGGCGAGCTGGCCCGCGGCCGCCGAGGTGAGCTGGTGGAGGCGGAGGGGGTCGAACTCGTCGGCCGCGCCGAGGAGTTCGACGGCACGTCCGGCCTCCCGGCGCAGGGCCTCCAGGGAGCGCGGGGCGGTGCGCGGGACGCCGAGCGTCTCGGCCTGCCGTACCGGCACCTCGCGCAGGCCCGTGAGCAGCCCGGCCAGGTCGGCCTCGCCTACGGCGGAGACGTCGTGGTCCTCGGCCGAACCGCCGGCCACCTTGGTGTCGAGCGTGTAGATCAGCCCGGGCGCCCACTCGCCGTGCGCCACGCTGGTCGGCACCGCTACGGGGACGTGCGGGCGTACGAGGTCTCGCAGGCGCAGTTCGCGGCGCCGGCGGGCGGCGGCCTCGCGGTCGGGGGCGAGGCGCAGCACGTGGCGGGTGCCGACCCACCAGGTGGAGTGCTCGGCACTCTCGACGACCGGCCGGACCTCGGGGCCGGCCGCGGAGTCACCCGCATCCTTGAGCAGGGAACGGACCAGTCGGCGGACGGTGTCCGCGGTGGGTGTCGGTGCCTGGGTCATGGTCGCGCCGCTGTCGCTCGGGGACGTGGGGACGGGCTCCTTGATTCTGCGTCAGTCCACTATGACCAGCTCGCGGGTGGTGTCGTTGAGGCGACGGCCGCCGTCCTCGGTGACCGTGACGATGTCCTCGATGCGCACCCCGAAGCGGCCGGGCAGATAGATGCCGGGTTCCACGGAGAAGCACATGCCGGGCACGAGGGGCTGCTGCTCGCCCTCGATCATGTACGGCGGCTCGTGCGTGGTGACTCCGATGCCGTGGCCGGTGCGATGGATGAAGTACGCGCCGTACCCGGCGTCGGCGATGACCGCGCGGGCGGCCCGGTCGACCTCCTGGCAGGCCACGCCGGGCCGTACCGCCTCGAAGCCCGCCTCCTGGGCCTCGCGCACGAGGTCGTGCACCCTGCGTTCCTCGTCGGTGGGTTCGCCTACGTGGACCGTGCGGGAGGTGTCGGAGCCGTAGCCCTCCTTGAGACCGCCGAAGTCGAGGACGACCATGTCGCCGCGCTCCATGACACGGTCGCCGACCTCATGGTGCGGGTTGGCGCCGTTCGGGCCGGAGGCGACGATCGTGAAGTCGACCTGGGAGTGCCCGAACCGCCGCAGCAGGTCGGCCAGATCGGCGGCGACCTCGGACTCCCGGCGGCCGCCGAAGGGAACCTTCCGGATCTCCTCGAACGTTGCGTCCGCGGCCGCACCCGCGGCCGCCAACAGCTCCAGTTCCGCCGCGTCCTTGACGGCACGGAGCATCGGCAGGGCCTCGGTGAGCGAGGCGTAGGAGGTGCCGGGCAGCGCCTTCTGCAGGCCCAGCAGGTGCATGGCCCAGGCGTTGTCGCTGATGCCGAAGCGTCCGGTGGAGTCGAGAAGGGCGGCGGTGGCGGCGTAGGGGTCCTTGCCGTCGGTCCAGTCACGCAGGCTCAGCACCGAAGCACCGGCCGCCTTCGCGGCGTCCGGGGCCTCCAGCGTGGGGACGACGAGGACGGGGTCCTGGCCGGGGGCGAGGACGAGCAGGGTGAGCCGTTCGGTGGTCGCGGTGGGCGCGTAGCCCGTGAGCCACACCATGTCCGGTCCCGGGGCCACCAGGAGTCCGGCAAGACCGGACTCGGCGGCCGCCCGCGCCGCACGCTCCATGCGGGCCCCGTAGTCGTCGGCTGTGAAGGGCGCGGGCGCGGTGCCGGTCATCCGGGGCCTCCCTGGGCGGGTGAAGGTCTACGGGCAGCATCCTGCCCGTACGGCGAGGGCCGCGCGAGCCGGTCGGCACGCCTTTCGGGCGGACCTGACGAAGCCGTCGGCGGATCGTCAGCTGTCCAGCGCCATACGGACGCCGAGGAGCAGCAGCACGCCTCCGGAGACCTGCTCCAGGCGCCGGCGTACGCCCACGCGGGACAGGACGGCCTTCATCCGGCCGACGAACCACACGTACAGGCCGTAGTAGCCGACCTCGTAGACCGCCCAGAACGCGGCGAGTCCCACCATGGCCGGCAGGTGCGGCGCGCCCTCGGGCACGAACTGCGGCAGGAAGGACATGGCGAAGACGGCCGCCTTGGGGTTGGCGAGGTTGAGCAGCAGCCCGCCGCGGTAGGCGGCCCAGCCGGTCACCCCGGCGCCCCGCGGATCGCGGTCCTCCGCCTCGCCCTTCATGCGGCGGGCCTGCCGCAGCGCCTGGATGCCGAAGCCGACGAGGACGACGGCGCCGACGATCCGCATCACGTCGTAGGCGATCTCGGAGGCCGTCAGCAGCGCGGTCAGGCCGAACGCGGCGACGACGCCCCAGAGGAAAACGCCGGTCTCGTTGCCGAGGACGGTCAGGAAGCCGGTGCGTCGGCTGTGCAGGGACCGCTTGATGATCAGCACGGTGCTCGGCCCGGGTGAGGCGGCGATGAGTGTGCAGGCGCCCAGGAAGGCGATCAGCGTGGTCAGCATGGGCTCATCGTGGCCCGAACGGCCGGAGCCCGGCCAGCACTTTTCCCCACCTCGATTAATGGGAACAGCTTGAGTAACCGTTAACACTAATGCTTAGATCGTCATACGCCATTAACCGACATCCACGGAAGAGGTACGGCCGTGCTCGTACTCGCCCACATCAGCGATCTGCATCTCGACGGGAGCGCACGGGCCACGGAGCGGGCCGAGCGGGTGCGCGACCGGCTGTGGGGGCTGCCGGGGCGGGTGGACGCGCTGCTGGTGACCGGGGACATCGCGGACCACGGCACGGAGACGGAGTACGAGGAGGCCGCCCGCATCCTGGGACTGCACGACGGCGGCGCGCCGTTCCCCGTACTCACCTGCCCGGGCAACCACGACAGCCGCGCCCCGTACCGCAAGGCCCTGCTGGGCCACCCGGCGGCCGACGGGCCGGTCAACAGCGTCCAGGTCTTCGACGACGGAGCCGTGCTGATGTGCGACTCCAGCATCCCCGGGAGCGACGACGGAGCCCTGGACGAGGAGACGTACGACTGGATCGAGGCGACACTCGACGAGTTGGACGGGAGCCTTCCGACTCTGCTGGCCTTTCATCACCCGCCGGTGGCACTGCACCATCCCCTGCCCGATTCCTACCGGTTGGACCGGCCCGACCGGCTGGCCGCCCTGCTGGGACGTCGGCCGGAGATCGCCGGGCTGATCACCGGTCACGCGCACACGCCCGCCGCGACGGCGTTCGCCGGGCGCCCGTTGGTCGTCGGGCCGGGGGTTACGTGGACGCTGCGGTTGCCGTGGGAGGGCGAGCAGGTCGCCGACCGGGACGCGCCCGTCGGGCTGGCCTTTCACGTCCTGGACGACGAGGGGCGGCTCACCAGTCACTTCCGGGTGGTCATGTGACGACGCCCGGGACGACCGTCAACTGCTGGTAGCCGCCGCTCTGGTGACGGACCGTCACCTTGATCTCCTTGCCGGGGCGGGCGTCGGCCACGGCTCGCGCGAGGTCGTCCGCCGAGTCGACACGGGTCCGGCCGAACATGAGCAGTACGTCGCCCCGGACCAGGCCCGCCGTGTATCCCGGGCCGGGGACATGGACGCCGACGACCATCGCCCCCGACTTCTCGGCGTCCACGGCCTCCAGGCCGAGGGTCGCGGCGGCGGGCGCGGGTGACGAGGATGCCGGCGCCTCCTCCGAGGGACTCGGGCGCGCAGAGGCGGACGAGGTCGCCGGGTGCGGTCCGGGCGCCTGCTGTGGTCCGGGCGACTGCTGCGGTCCGGGCGCCTGCTGCCCTGCCTGTCGTTGCAGATCGGCCAGTTTGCTCATGCCGATCACCGTGGCGCCCACCGTCCCGAGTCCGACCCCCGACAGCACCAGGACGGTTCCGGCGAACAGGCCGAACAACAGGGTGGTCAGCCGTCGGCCACGCCGCCGCGCGGCATGGGGGCGCCGGGCGGGGCCCGACTTCTTGCCGCCGCCGGACTCCTGACCGGGCATCGGCTTGGGACGCAACGCAGTCTGTTCCATGGATCGCCTCCGGCTCGATCACCACCAGCTGGTGCTCTACCCGGTGCGTCGGCGCGCGACGAGCCACGAACGAGTGAGACTGACTGGTGGTCAAGAGCGGGAAGCGGCAGGAACCAGCAGGTCGACGACCCGTGCCGCCGCTCCCCGCGGCGCACCCCCGTGGACCAGTTCCGTCCGGTGCACGACCCGCGGTTCCGTGACGGGTACGGCGACCGCGCCCGGCACTCCGGTGGCCGCCGGGCGGGGCAGCAGGGTCAGGCCGTGTCCCGCGGCGGCCAGTGCGGTCAGGACCCGCACGTCGGTGCCCTCGTAGCGCAGGGAGGGACGGAAGCCGCGGCCGCCGTTCGCGGCGCGGAGCTGGGTCAGCGGCAGAGCCGTGTCCGGGGCGTCCAGCCAGCGGGCGTCGGCGAGGTCGCCGAGGCGCAGTCCGGCACGCCGGGCCAGCGGATGCGTGTCGGGCAGCAGGACGCACACGGATTCCTCCCCCACCCCGTGCGTGGTCAGCGGCGCGATGTCGGTCAGCCGCAGCGGGTCGCTCGGCGCGGCCAGGCCGTCGACCAGGCCCAGGTCCGCCGTGCCGGTGGCGACGGCCGCGGGGATCTCGTCGCGGGCCGCCACCCGCAGGGTCACGCCCGCGGCCGGGAGCGCGGCGAGGACACGGGGCCCGAGCGCCGTCGGTGCGGCCGCGAGCGTCAGCCCGTGCTCGGGCGCGGCCGCCATCCGTACGACGTCCGCGCGGGCCGCGTCCAGGCGCAGCAGCAGCGGTCCCGCGTGTTCGAGGAGCCGCTCGCCGGCCGCCGTGGGCGCGACGGGACGGCGGGTCAACAGCGGTGCGCCCAGGTCCTGTTCGAGCGCCGCGATGTGCTGGGACACCGCGGACTGGGTGTAGCCCAGCTCGCGCGCGGCCTCGGAGAAGGAGGCTAGGCGGGCGACGGTGACGTAGGTGCGGAGAAGGTGCGGGTCCATGCCCGCCAGGATCCCACCTCATCAGCAGCGCTTATCGAGGGTGCAGAAATCATCGTTGGACGCGATCCGGCAGCCGCGCCCAGGATGAGGCCATGACGAACACCGCAGCCCGGACCGCCCGTATCGCCCTGGTCGGCGACCGCTCCCCCAACGTCGTCTCGCACACCCGTATCCCCGTCCTGTTCGACGCCCTCGCCGAACGCGACCGGCTCGTCCTGGACGCCTACTGGATCCCGTCCGAGGAGGCCGGGGACGAGGACGCCGTCCGCGGGTTCGACGCGGTGTGGGTGGTGCCGGGCAGTCCGTACCGCAGCGAGGCCGGCGCGCTCGCCGCGATCCGCACCGCGCGCGTGGAGGGCATTCCGTTCCTCGGCACGTGCGGCGGGTTCCAGCACGCGCTGCTCGAGTACGCCCGTGACGTCTGCGGGCTGACGCGGGTGGCGCACGCCGAAAACGACCCCGCCGCCGACGACCTGCTCATCGAACCGCTGGCCTGTTCACTCGTCGGCCACGAGGCCGTGGTGAGCATCGAGCCGGGCTCGCTCGCCGAGTCGGTGATCGGCTCGGAGCGCACGGTGGAGCGGTACTTCTGCGCGTACGGCCCCACGCGACACCTCGACACCCTGCGCGCGCACGGCATGCGCTTCTCCGGCCACGACGAGGACGGCCATGTCCGGATCGCCGAACTCCCGGGCCATCCCTTCTTCCTGGCCTCGCTGTTCCAGCCGGAGCTGTCCGGCGACGGCTCGCGCCCGCACCCGATCGTGCGGGCGCTGGCGCGAGCCGCGGTGGCCCACGCGGCGCAGGCTCAGGGGCAGCCCGTGTGAGGCGCCCCCGCGCCGGAGCACGTCAGCCCGTGTGCCCCTCTCCATGGCCGCCGTGTCCGGCGCCGTGGTCGAACTTCAGCGCCTCCGGAGGCATGACGACGAAGGGCCGCATCATGCCCATGTCCTCGTGCTCGAGGAAGTGGCAGTGGTACATGAACCGGCCGTACGCCCCGTCGAACCTGCCCATGATGCGCAGTATCTGGCCGCCCGGAACCCGGTAGACGTCCTTGTAGCCGAGTTCGTTGGGCGCCAGCGGGATCGTGGTCGTCGGGTCGTACGTGATCGGTGTCCGGGTGCCGCCCACCGCCGCATCGAAGCCCGTCACCACGTACGGGTCACGCCCCAGCGCCTGGAAGTCGGCGAGGTGGATGTGCATCGGGTGCGGGATCGGCGCGAGGTTGAGGAAGCTCCACTGTTCGTGGCTGCCCTCGGCGATGGTGAAGCCGAGACCGTCGTTGAACGTCCGTGCCGTGCGCCGGTACGTCTTGGTGGTGCCGTCCGGGCCGGTGATCTGGATGACGCCGTCGGCGGGGAACTGGATGCCGCTCGGGTCCTCGACCTCGGTCATCTCCCAGATCTCCGGGTGTCCCCCGGCCCCCACGGTGGCGGGCGGGGTGAGCACGATCAGCCGATGGCCGTGCCCCACGTCATGCGTGAGCCGGCGGAAGGAACCGGAGAGCACCTCGGGCAGTTCGAAGGCGTCGGCCTCGCAGGCCTCGCGGACGCGGAACTCCAGGACCGCCGGGTAGCGCACGTCACCCGCCGGATCGGGCACGCCCGGCGGCTGGTTGCGGCCCTTGTTGACCAGCCGGAGCTTGCGGCCCGCGAAGCCCCGGAAGTCGACGAGCAGGTCGAAGCGCTCGGCCGGGGCGGCGGTCAGCGTGGGCAGCGCGGCGTCGAAGTCGACCGGCACCGGGCGCGGCAACAGCCCGCCGTCGCTGCCGATCTGATGGACGACGCCCGGGACCGGGTTGTCGTCCTCGTCGACGAGGACGAGGTCGTAGATGCGCGCGTTCGACGCGTTGACCAGTCGGAAGCGGTACCAGCCGTCCTCCACGTCGGCGTACGGCCAGATGCGGCCGTTGACCGTGGTGTACGGGCCGGTGAACGGCAGCGTCACCGGCTTGCCCGTCTCCGGGTGCGCCGGGTTCACGACGATCGTCTTGTGCAGCAGCCGGCCGTTGAGGCGGCCGTCCTCGTCGGTGTCGAGGTTGCGGTCGGCGAGCAGCAGCGGTATCTCCCGCTCCCCGCAGGGGAGATGGAGGGCGTCCTCCTCGTCGTCACGGACGAGGTAGGTGCCGTACAGGCCCGTCATCACGTTCCACCGGGTGATGTTCATGGCGTGGTCGTGGTACCACCACTGCACCGCCTGGTGGTCGTTCGGGTACTCGGAGAGCTGGGCGTCGCCGAATCCGACGGCGTTGTCGGCCCAGCCGTCGTTGCCGCCGCCCGTCTGGGCGCCGTGCAGGTGGGTCACCGACCAGGCGGGCAGGGCGGCCACGTCCTTGTTGGGCTCGACGTCCTCCCGGCCGGGCTCGGTGGTGGCGGGCGGGGTGCCCTGCGGGCGGACCGGCACCTCGACGGAGGTGACCGGGTATTCGCTGCCCTTCGGGATGCGGTTGGTCCAGGCGACGCGGACGCGCTGTCCGCGCCGCACCTCGATGGTCGGGCCCGGCACCTGTCCGTCGTATCCCCACATCAGGGTCGGCGGCAGTTGCGGGTGCAGTCGCACCCAGGTCGGGCGCAGGGCGATCTCCGTCTCGCGCAGCACATCGCCGGAGGCGGGCCGCAGGACGGGCGGGACGGGTAACCGTGCGGCATACGGCGTCAGTTCGGCCGGAGCCGCTGCGGACTCCTTCGCGTCGCTCTCGGCGACCCTCTCGATGATCTCGGTCAAGGTTCGAACACCCCCGTGTTCTGTTGCTTGTTCCCTTGTCCCGTCAGACTCCTGACATCCCACCAAAGTTCCCTGAATGCCTCATTCCGGACGAGAAGGTTCGGAAACGGCTCAGCCGACCCGCAGCACCGGTGGCCGGTCCGGCAGGAAGCCGTGGGCCCGGCGGGCCAGGTAGTCGGACTTGTAGCGGTCGACCTCGCGGTGCCAGTGCAGGATGCCCGCCATCCAGTTCTGCAGGTCGGCCACATAGCCCTGCATGACCTCGCGCGCCTCGTCCGAGAGTCCGAAGTCCTCGTACACGACGGGCAGTTCGTGCGCGGCGACGTGCTCGAACTGCTGCATGCGCTGGGTCATCAGGTCGTGGACGACGCGGAGTGCGGTCGGGTAGTCGACGCCGAAGAAGTTCTGGACGACGAGGATCGCGTTGTGGATCTCGCCCTCGTACTCGATCTCCTTCTGGTACGAGAAGACGTCGTTGATGAGCATGCCGTAGTCGATGGCCGCGTTCTCCAGCGAGCGCACGGGCCCGCTGCGGTACACCTCCGGCGGGACGGCGGGCCCGTGGCCCATCCGGCACAGGCTCATGGTGAGGTCGGAGCCGAAGGTGGCGCGGCGCATCTCCAGGTAGTCGACCGGGTCGGGGATGCGGTTCTGGAGCTGGTTGACCAGTTCCCACACCCAGCTCTCGGTCATCACGTTCACGGCGTCCTTGAGGGTGCGCCGGTCGCCGGGGGGCATCTCCGCCGTGGTCCGCGCCCAGAGGTCGATCAGGCCGCGCTCCATGCCGTTGAGCGGGGTGAGCACCTCCTCGCCGTCGACGGGCATGCAGTCGGACAGGCGCTGGGTGGTCAGGCGGGCGGCGGCCAGATCGCGGCGGCCTCCGAAGACGAGCGGGTAGTAGTCGTCGCCGTAGGTGCCCCAGGCGAGCCACTGGGAGCTGAGGTCGAGGGCCTCGGGGCTCGCGTCCGGGTCGAGGCCGGCCGAGCACAACGGGAGGTCGTAGGCGGCGAGTTTGTCCTCGTCCCAGACGCCCTCCTGGAGCATGCCCATGCGGTGCATCCACTCGGTGAGACGGGGGCGGGCGCCGGGCAGGTGGGGGCTGAGCTCGACCTGGAACGGCATGTAGAAGTCGGGCAGCAGGGACGGGCCGACCTTCTGGAAGGGCACGTGCGTGTACGCGCGCAGCCGCTCGGCTCCGGCCGCGGCGAGCAGCGCACCGACGTCGGCGGCGGAGGTGCCGGGGCCGGTCAGGCCGTGCCAGGGCGAGGTTGAGCGCGCGCGGGCGTTCATGTACCGGCTCGACTTCATGTGCCACTCGTGGCCGCCGGACTGCCAGTCCTGGAGCCCTTGCGTGTACTTGGCGACCGCCACCACCTGGTCCGGGGAGAGACCCTTCTCCAGGGCGACGGCGGGCACTTCGGTCAGGGCGGTGTGCTCGAACTGGTGGAGGCGGGAGGTGAGGACGTCGTTGACGGTGTCGGCGGCCTCCTGGGTGGTGCAGCGGAAGAAGGTCTCCAGGACGAGCACGCCGTTGCTGAGCTCGCCCTCGTCCTCGACCTCCCGCTGGTAGGAGAACAGGTCGTTGCGCAGGTGCACGGCGTCGGAGAAGGTCTCCATCAGCACCCTGAGCGGCCTCGACCCGGCGACGGACGCGGGCACTTCGGCCGTCGCGTACTCCACGAGCCCGGCCGACCAGGGGGCGCCGCCCACCTTGCGGCGCATCTCGATGTACTCGACGGGGTTGGAGATCCGCCCCTCGTTGATGTTGGACAGCTCCCACAGGGACTCGTTCAGCAGGTGCTCGGTGGCCACCGCGAAACGGCGGCGCCAGTCGGCGGACATCGACGGCACGGTGCGCGCCCACAGGTCGGCGAGGCCCGCCTCGACCGGGTTCTGCGGCTCGGGCATCGGCGTCGACAGGTCCATCGGCATGAACAGCGGCAGGCGGTCGAGGTAGGCCTTGCCGCCGGCGCGGTCCTGGGTGCGTTTGAAGATCTCCAGGAAGTGGTCGTCGAAGAAGAAGACCCACACGTACCAGTCGGTGATGAGCGAGAGGGCGGGGCCGTCGCAGTCGGGGTGCGTGTAGGCGCAGAGCAGGCCGTAGTCGTGCGCGTCGAGGTCGGACTGCTCCCAGACACCGGACCCCTCCAGCATGCCCATCTGGCGTGCCCACGCGGTCGAATGGGCGCGGGCCTCGTCGACGTGCGGGTTCAGCCGCGCGGGGTACGGCATGTAGAAGTGCGGGAGTTCGAAGGGCTGCTGTGTCATGGGCCGGGCCCTACCCATGACCTCGGGAAGGCATCCGCAGGCCGGGACATGATCACACCATCGCGTGAATCAGTGGTGAATCCGGGAGTTCTGGCGGGGCCTTGTGGCGTTCATCTCTACGCGCGCAGACTTACGACCGTTCACGTGTCCCCTGCCTCACCGGAGCCCCGATGAACCACCACAGACTCTTCTCCCGCCGCACCGCGCTCGCCTCGCTCGCCGGGGCGGCACTGGCCGGCGCCACGGCCGTCCCCGCGTCGGCGTCCGGCCGCCGGACCGTGCGGTTCGCCACGTTCAACGCGTCCTTGAACCGGGGCACGCAGGGCGCCCTGGTCACGGACCTCTCCACACCGGACAACGCCCAGGCGCAGAACGTCGCCGAGACCGTCCAACGGGTGGATCCGGACGTTGTGTTGATCAACGAGTTCGACTATGTCGAGGGCGGTGCGGCGGCCCGTCTGTTCCTCGACAACTACCTCGCCGTCGGCCACAACGGCGCGAAGCCGATCCGTTTCCCGTACCACTTCACCGGGCCGGTGAACACGGGCGTGGCCTCCGGGGTGGACCTCGACGGGAAGAACGGCGCGGTCACGACGCCCGGTTCGGACGCGTACGGCCAGGACGCCTTCGGGTACGGCTGGTTCCCCGGGCAGTACGGCATGCTCGTGCTCTCGAAGTTCCCGATCGACACGCGCGCGGTGCGCACCTTCCAGCACTTCCTGTGGAAGGACATGCCGGACCACGTCATCCCGGAGGGCTACTACAGCGACGAGGCCCGGGCGATCCTCCGGCTGTCCTCCAAGAGCCACTGGGACGTGCCGGTCCGCATCGGACACGACACGGTTCACTTCCTGGTGTCGCACCCGACCCCGCCCACCTTCGACGGCACCGAGGACCGCAACGGCCGGCGCAACCACGACGAGATCCGCCTCTGGGCGGATTACATCGGCGGGCGGCGGCACAGCGCCTATCTGTACGACGACAAGGGCGGGCGGGGCGGGCTGCGCCCCGGATCGCGGTTCGTGATCGCGGGCGACCTGAACGCCGATCCGTACGACGGCGACAGTTACGACCATGCCGTACGGCAGCTGCTGGACCACCCGGCGATCCGGCTGCCGCACACGCCGCCGGCCGGCGCGGGCGGCGTCGAGGCGGCGCGGCTCCAGGGCGGCGCCAACGCCTCGCACATCGGGAATCCGGCGTACGACACGTCCGACTTCAACGACACCGCGCCCGGCAATCTGCGGGTCGACCACGTTCTGCCGT
Organism: Streptomyces fulvoviolaceus; assembly: GCF_000718165.1. Taxonomy (GTDB): domain Bacteria; phylum Actinomycetota; class Actinomycetes; order Streptomycetales; family Streptomycetaceae; genus Streptomyces; species Streptomyces fulvoviolaceus. The sequence goes on from NZ_JOEY01000015.1 coordinate 251,052, forward strand.
CCAAGGGCCTGATACCGGGGGCGAACGGGGTGTTCTGGCCGACGTCCGACGACCCGCTGTACCGCCTGGTCGGCAACGGCACGACGGTCCCGACCTCGGACCACCGACTGGTGTGGCAGGACGTTCACATGGCCTGACCGCGTACCGCCCGCCCCACCTCCGCCCGCAGCGCGACGAACTCGGGCAGGCCCCTGCTGACGATCTGGTCGCGTTCGCCCGGGAGTCGGACCGACAGGTCGAGGACGATCTTCGAGCCGGGGCCCGGGGACAGGACGACGACGCGGTCGCCGACGTAGACGCTCTCGTCGATGTCGTGGGTGACGAACACGATGGTCGTGCCCTCCGTGCGGTGGACCTCCAGGAGCAGGTCCTCGAGGTCCTCGCGGGTCTGGGCGTCGAGGGAGCCGAAGGGTTCGTCCATGAGGAGGAGGGTGGGGCGGCAGACCAGGGCGCGGGCGATGGCGACGCGTTGCTGCATGCCGCCGGAGAGCTGCCAGGGGTGGCGGCGGGCGGCGCCGGACAGGCCGACCCGGTCGAGGATGCGGTCGGCCTCGGCGCGCCGCTCGGTCCGGCCCAGGCCCCGGCGGCGCAGCGGGAGGGCGACGTTGTCGCGGACCGTGAGCCAGGGGAAGAGGGAGCGGCCGTAGTCCTGGAAGACGACGGCCAGTTGGTCGGGCACGCCCGTGACCGGGGTGCCGTCGATCGTGATGGTGCCCTCGCCCACGGGGAGCAGGCCGGCGATGGTGCGCAGCAGCGTGGACTTGCCGCAGCCCGACGGGCCGACCACGCAGAGGAGTTGGCCGGCGGGGACGGTGAGGGTGATGTCGTGCAGGACCTGGTGGTCGCCGTAGTGCTGGCCGACGGAGGAGAGCTGGAGCATGCGGTCCTCGGTGGTCGTGTGACTCATATGGCCTTCCCCCTGCCGATCAGCCGTTTCTCGACCGCCAGCAGGCCGGTGTTGAGCAGATAGCCGAGGACGCCCAGCAGGACCAGGGCCGCCCATACGGTGAGCAGGTCGGAGCGTGTCTGGGCATCGGTGAGGGTGAAGCCGATGCCGTTCGCGGTGCCCGGGAGCAGTTCCGAGAACACCATGAGGATGAGGGAGAGGGAAAGGCTCAGGCGCAGACCGGCGAAGATGCGCGGCAGGGCGGAGGGCAGGACGAGGAACCAGAGGCGTTCGGCGGTGTTCAGGCGCAGGACGGCGGCGACGTCGAGGCGCAGCGGGTCGGTGTTGCGGGCCCCCGCCGCCGTGTTGATCAGTACCGGCCATACGGCGCTGAAGGCGATCGAGGCGATCTGCATCGGCGTGCCGAAGGCGAAGACGACGACGAAGACGGGGACCAGGGCGGGCGGCGGGACGGCCCGGGCGAACTGGAGGACGGGGTTGCACAGCGCGTAGGCCCGGCGGGAGCGGCCGACCGCGATGCCGAGCACGATCCCGGCGACGGCGGCGAGCGCGAAGCCCGCGGTCATCCGGCCGAGGCTGGGCAGAATGTCGTCCACGGCGGCCGAGGTGAGGAACGCGTGCCGGGCGGGCCCCGAGAACCACAGCTCGTGCATGTGCCGGGCGATGCGGCCGGGGGGCGGAAAGTAGACGCTGCCGTGCGCACGGGCGGCCAACTCCCAGACGCCCACGGCGAGTACGAGCACCGTCCAGCGGAGGAGGGCGTAGTGGGCCGCGATCGTGGTCCGGCTCGTGCGTGCGTCCGCCGCCGCGCTCAAGTCCGCGCCCTTTCCGCCACGACCTCCCGGTGCTCCGGCGTCCAGGGGAACAACCGCCGTTCCCCCCACACCAGTACGCCGTTGATGACGAGCCCCAGTGCCCCCGCCCACACCACGCCCGCGAGGACGTCCCGGGTGCCGTCCGTGGCCAGGCCCGCCTGGGCGATGAAGATGCCGAGGCCCTCGCCGAAGCCGGAGAGGATCTCCGTGGCGACGGCGAGGATGAGGGCGACGGCGGCCGAGATGCGGATGCCGGCGGCGATGAAGGGGGCCGTGGCGGGCAGTTCCGCGCGCAGCAGGACCGCGAACCGGCCGAAGCCGAAGGCGCGCAGGGTGTCCTTGGCGAGGGGATCGGTCTCGCCGAGTCCGTAGACGGTGTTGAAGAGGATGGGCCAGACCGAGGCGTACGTGATGAGCGCGACCTCGGTCTCGGTGCCGGAGCCGAGCAGCAGGGACACCAGCGGGATCAGGGCGACGGACGGCAGCGGCCGCAGCAGCTCCACGATCGCCCGAGCGGCGGCGTCGACGAGCGGCACACTGCCGAGCAGCAGTCCGAGCGGTACGGCGATCGCGCAGGCGAGGCCGAGTCCCAGTACCCAGGCACGCAGGGTGGCGCCGATCCCGTCGAGGAAGACCGGGTCGCCCGCCAACTCGACGGCGCGGGCGAGGACTTCGGAGGCGGGCGGGAGGTAACTGCGGCGCACCAGCCCGGCCCGGCTCACCGCCTCGCACACACCGAAGGCGAGCACCACACCGAGGGCGCCCAGCCCCAGCTCCTGACGCACCCTCAAGTCGCGGCGCTCACTTCACCAGCAGCGTCGCCGGGTCGATGGGCTTCTTCAACATCCCCTGTTTCTCCATGAGATCGGTGATCCGGGCGATCTGCCGGCTGTCCATGGTCGGCGGATAGGCCGGCAGGTCGATCTCCTTCGCCTGCTCGGCGCTGACCTTCGTGTAGGTCGGCAGGATGTCGCGGACGATCGACGGGTCCTCGGCGGCGATCTTCACGGCGGCCTTGATGGCGCGTTGGAAGGCGGCCAGCGGCTTGGCGTTCTTGGCGGCGTACTGCTCCGTGGCGATGTACCCGCTGAGCGGGATGGACTCGACGGGCGCGGACGAGCCGTCGACGAGGACCCTGGCTCCCAACTCGTCCTGGATGGAGCTGTCGAAGGGCTCCACCGCGTGCACGGCGTCGACCTGCCCCTTCTCCAGGGCGGCGCCCATCTGCGGGAAGGGGATCTGCCGGTAGACGGGTGCACCGGCGCCCTGTTCCGCCAGGATCTCGTTGAAGGTCAGCGACTGGACGTTGTTCAGGACGTTGACGGCGAGCTTCTTGCCCTTGAGGTCGGCGACGGTCTTGATGTCCGAGTCCTTCGGCACCAGGACGTCCATCATCTTCGGCGCGGCCCTGATCGCCTCGGCGACGATGCGGATGTCGAGGGTGCCCTGCTCATGCGCCTGGAAGTAGGTGACGTAGTTCGCGCTCGCAACCATGTCGATCTGGCCCTTGGACAGGGCCGGCAGCGCCTGGAGGCTCTGCTGGATCTGCGTGATCCGGACGTCCAGGCCCTCCTTCTCGAACAGGCCCCGCTCCTGCGCGATGTAGACCATGGCGCAGTCGACCAGGGGCAGCGCGGCCACTCTGACCGTCACCGTCCCGCCGTCCGAGGACGCGGAGTCCCCGTCGCCACCGCAGGCCGCGAGCGCCAGTGTCAGGGCGACCGCAGCGGCCGCCGCCTTTCCTCTTCCCGAAGACGTTCCCGAAGATGTTCCCGATGACAATGGACGTAACGCCATCCGCGCATGATGACGGTCCGCTTGTCATGATCACCACATACAAGCAAGCCGAATTGTCAAGCTCCGGAGAAATACGAAAGCCCTCTTCAAGCAACCGACCTGCCGTGCCCTCCCGTGGCGCGGTGGCCGGATCCCGCCCCGCGCGCGCCCTTGCCCTGCCCCCGTCCCCACGCCACGGTGTTCCCGTGACCGTACGCCCGGCCCCACCCGTCCCCGATGTCTTCGACCCGCGCCAGTACGCCGTCGGCGTGCCCTACGCCGCCTACCGTGTCCTGCGTGACCATCACCCGGTGGCCTGGCAGGAGGAGCACGAGGTGCTGGGGTGGCCGGGCGGGGCCGGGTTCTGGGCCGTGAGCCGGCATGCGGACGTCGTGCGGGTGCTCAAGGACTCGGCCACGTACTCCTCGCACCTCGGGGCGACCCAGATCCGGGATCCGGAACCGGACGACCTGCCCTTCATTCGGCGCATGATGCTCAATCAGGATCCGCCGGACCACGGGAGGTTGCGGCGGATGGTCAGCCGGGCCTTCACGCCGGGGCGGGTGGACCGATTCGCCGTGGTGGCCTCCGAGCGGGCGCGGAACCTGTTCTCGCGGGCGTCGGAAACGGCGACCGACGGCATGGTCGATCTCGTCTCCGCCGTCACCGACGACTACGCCCTGCTCAACCTCGCCGACCTGCTGGGCGTCCCGGACGCCGACCGCGGCCTGCTGCTGCACTGGACGCGGCGGGTCATCGGATACCAGGACCCGGACGAGGCCGGCGTACCCGTCCTGGACACGGACGGGAAGCCGGTCAATCCGCGGTCGCCCGCGATGCTGCGGGACATGTTCGCGTACGCCCGGCAGCTGGCCGCGTACAAGCGGGAGCATCCCGCCGACGACGTGATGACCACGCTCGCGCACGACGCCGAACTCGCCGACGGCGAGCTGGAGATGTTCTTCTTCCTGCTCACGGTCGCGGGCAACGACACCGTGCGCAGTGCGGCTCCCGGCGGACTGCTGACGCTCGCCGAGCATCCGCGGGCGTATGAGCGCCTGAGGGCCGACCCGGATCAACTCGGCACCGCGGTGGACGAGTTGCTGCGCTGGCATCCGCCCGTCCTCACCTTCCGCCGTACCGCCCGCCACGACACCGAGCTGGCCGGGCGCCGGATCCGCGCCGGCGACAAGGTGGTCGTCCTCCACGCCGCCGCCAACCGCGACGAGCGGGCCTTCGACAGCCCTGACCTGCTGGACCTGTCACGGGCACCGAATCCGCACGTGTCCTTCGGGGACGGCCCGCACGTCTGTCTCGGCGCGCACTTCGCCCGGCTGCAACTGCGGGTGCTGTACCGGGAGGCGCTGCGCGTGCTGCCCGCACCACGGGTCGCCGGGGCTCCCGGACGTCTCGTTTCGAACTTCATCAACGGTCTCAAGTCCCTTCCGGTGCAGGTGACATGAGAACCTGAGGAAGCGAGAGGGGTTCGGACGTAGCCGTCGAGGTGTGTGCCGACAGGGGGTCCTCGATGTTCGGGGCAGAGTTGTTCACCCAGACCGCCGCCGCGGCCGCGGGCACGATGGTCGGACTGATGACCACGGATGCCTGGCAGGCGGCCCGGCACAGGATCGCCCGGATCCTGCGCCGGGAGGACGTGGAGCGGCTGGACGAGGTGCGGGCCGCGCTGGACGCCGCGCCGCCCCGTCGGCAGGAGATCATCCTGCGGGAGCAGCGGGAGCAGTGGGATGCGACGCTGCGGACGCTGCTGGCACAGGATCCCTCGCTGTCAGGCCAACTCACCGCGTTCGTCCAGGAGTTCGCGGGGTTGGCGCGTCCGATCATCGTCGCCCCGCGCTTCGAGCTCGTCGACCCGGCCGGTGTCCCCGAGGCCCGTACCCCGGGTGCGCTGACCGTCGCTCCTCCCCTGGGCCGCCTGGACCGCCGGGTGCGCGGCCGTGAGCCGCTCCTCGACGCGCTCAAGCAGCTGGTGGGCAAGCCGACTTCGGGTGTGCGGGTGCTGCACGGCATGGGTGGCGGCGGCAAGACGACGGTAGCCCTGGAGATCGCCGCGTACGCCTCCGCGCTCAACGTGGACGTGTGGTGGGTGACCGCGTCCAACCCGGCCGCGCTCAGCGCCGGGATGCGCGAGGTGGTGGCCGCGCTGGGCGCCCCCGCCGATCTCATCGACCGGGCCTGGTCGGGGCGTTCGAGCGCCACGGATCTGCTGTGGCGGCGGCTGTGCGACACGACGAGCCCCTGGCTGCTGGTCGTGGACAACGCCGACGAGCCCGAACACCTCGCCCCGCAGGGCAGGTTGGCGGAGGGCACCGGCTGGATCCGGCCCGCCGCGGAGCTGCCCGGCCTGGTGCTGATCACCAGCCGGGACAGCAGTCCGACGACCTGGGGCCCGTGGGCGACCCTGCACCCGGTGGACGCGCTGGCGGAGGACGACGCCACCGAGGTGCTGTGGGACCTGGCCGAGGAGCGGGCCGGCTCGCGCGAGGACGCACAAGAGCTGGCCCGTCGGCTCGGCGGGCTGCCGCTGGCGCTGCGCATCGCGGGCTCGCACCTCGCGGCCGCCTCGGCGTTCCCGGCGTGGCCGGGCACGACCACCGTACGGACGTACGCCGAGTACCGCGCGACCCTCGACGAGCGCTTCACCGAACTCCTCGACGAGGACCCGCCCGGCCAGCAGCCCGGCGGCACCAACACCGTTCCCGTCAGCCGAACCTGGGAGCTCTCCCTCGACCTGCTGGAGCGGCGCGGCATCTCCCAGGCCCGGCCGCTGATGCGGCTGATGTGCTGTCTGGGCGAGGCACCCGTGCCCCTGCTCGGCCTGCTGCGCCCGGACCGGCTGGCGGAGTCCTCCCTCCTGCCCGACCTCACCCCGCAGGAGCTGTTCACGGCGCTCACCTCGCTCGCCGACTTCGGGCTGATCGAGCTGCACACCCCGCGCGGCGGCGACGAGCACGCACGCGCCCTGCTGCTGCACCCCCTGGTCCGGGACGCCGGCCGCCTTCAGCGGGACCTCGCCGAACATCTGCAGGAGTACGGGGCCGTGGTCGCCGACCTGGTCGTCTCGGCCACCGCCGAGCTGAGCGAGGACGACCCCTGCGACTGGCCGCGCTGGCGGCTGCTGCTCCCGCACTGCGACGCCCCGCTCGCGCTGATCGGCGATCCGTACGAGGCCGAGGACGAACTGGTCTCGAAGGCGCTGCGGGCGGCCGCGGCCGGGGCCCGCCATCTGTTCCGGCGGGGCTGGCTCGACCGGGCCGAGGAGGTGCTCGGGGCGTGCGAGCCGGTGGTGCTCGCCTGCGGCCCGCGCGACCCCGACGCCCTCGAAGTACGGTCCGCCGCGGCCCACTTGCTCCAGTTACGCGGCCGTCTCGCCGCCGCCGAGACACTGGTCCGTACCGTCCTGGAGGACAACCGCGCCCTGTTCGGCGACGCGGCGGGCGAGACCGCCGACGCGCGGTACGCACTCGCGGAACTGCTCGGCGACCGCGGGCGTCCCGCCGAGGCGGAGGCCGAGTACCGCACGGTGTACGCGACCCGGCGCACCCTGCTCGGCGAACGCGACCCGGGGACCCTCGCCGCCCGCAAGGGCGTGGCCCGGATGTCCCAGCAGCGCGGGCTGCTCGCGGAGGCCGAGGAGGAGCACCGCCTGGTGCTCGACGCCTACCGCGACGCGCTCGGCGACCGGCACCCCGACACCCTCGCGACCCGGCACGACGTGGCCCAGGTGCTGCACGAGCGCGGCATGTTCCGGCAGGCGGAGCAGGAGCTGCGGGAGACCCTGGAGGTGTGCGTTCAGGTGCTGGGCGAGCGCCATCCGGGCACCCTCGCCGTGCGCCACGACCTCGCGGACGTCCTGCGCGACCGGGGCCTGCTGGCCGAGGCGGAGCGCGAGTTCCGTACGGTGCTGCGGCTGCGCGGCGACGCCTACGGCGAGGACCACCCCGACACGGTCGCCTCCCGGCACGGTCTGGCGACCGTGCTGCGCGACCGGGGCTGGCCCGGCGACGCGGAGACCGAGTTCCGGGAGGTGTTCGAGGTCCGCCGCAGGCTCCTCGGCGACATGCACCCGCACACCCTGGTCGTCCGCCACAACCTGGCCGACCTGCTGATGGAGCGGGGCCAACTGGAGGCCGCGGAGGCGGAGTTCAGGGAGGTGTACGCGGCCCGGCGCGAGGTGCTCGGCGAGCAGCACCTCCTCACCCTCTCGGTCCGACACGGCGCCGCGCACGTCCTGCACCTGCGCGGCCGCACCGACCGGGCCGAGACCGAGTACCGGACCGTGCTCGCGGACTGCATCGACACCCTCGGCCCACGCCACCCCGGCACGCTCGCCGTCCGCCACAACCTCGCCGACCTGCTGAAGGACCGGGGTCAACTGGAGGCGGCCGAGACCGAGTTCCGGGAGGTGTACGAGGCGCGGCGGACCGTACTCGGCGAACAGCACCTGTTGACGCTGTCCGTACGACACGGCGCCGCGCACGTCCTGCATCTGCGCGGGCGCGTCGAGCAGGCGGAGGCGGAGTACCGGACGGTGCTCGCGGACTGTGTGGAGACACTGGGCCCTCGGCATCCGGGGACGCTCGCGGTACGGCACAACCTGGCCGACCTGCTGCGCCTGAAGGGTGAACTCGCGGCAGCGGAGGCCGAGTTCACCGAGGTCCGAGAGGCCTGCGAGGAGGTGCTGGGGCTACGGCACCCGCGGACACAGGCCGCTGACGAAGCCCTGCGCGTGGTACGCGCCGGGCGTCAGGCGCCCAGCGACCCCGACTCGGCGGCCGCCGGCTCATAGCCCGGGAAACGCGCCGGAATCTGCCGTAGATCCCACAGCGCGAGCGACTTGTCGTCGTAGAAGTCGTCCGACTCGTCGTCGCCGATGACCCGCAGCGGCTCGGGCAGCCCGAAGGGCGGGAGGCTGAGGTTGATGGGACGCCACCAGCCGGTGAGGATGTCCGTGTTGGCGGAGGTGCGGGAGAAGGTCGTGGTGAGGAGATAGCGCGAGCCGCTCTCCCGGAAGCGGGTCAGCGCCTCCACGACGTGCTGGTAGGAGAAGTGCACGAGGGCGTCCCGGCACAGGATGAGGTCGACGCGCGGGACCGGCTGGGCGGTGAAGTCGAGCAGCTGGAAGTCCCGGCCCGGTCCGCGGTAGCGGGCGCGGTTGCTCTCGACGAGTTCCGTCACGACGTCGCCGCCGAGATAGTCGACGCCGTGGAGGTCGACGTACTGCATCCAGTTGAAGTCCCCGCACGGCGCGTCCAGCACCGAGCTCACGCCCAAGTCCCGGATGAGCTCGCCGAGTTGGGCTATCACCCGCTTCATGCGCAGCATCTCGGAGCCCGGCCCGGAGCGGGTCTCGTCCGAACCCCAGCGGTTGGTGCGATAGATGTCCGTGAACACGTCGTGCAGGTCGGCCTCGTCACGGGCGTCCGACACATCGACGTACCGGCGTGCGTCCACGTCGTAGACGGGCTCCCCTGGATTGCTCAGGTACCGCGGGGTCAATGACGTCCTCTTTCGCTGCCCGTCGGCGGGATGTATGACAGCCCACCGGTACAAGTCGGCAGCATAACGCTCCTCACCGTCCGACCTGGATGAGCGCATGGGTCCCGCTCGTACGCCAGCGCTGCCCCTCGACGGCCACCAGCGCGGCCTCCGTCCGGGCGTCGAGACCGGTGATCACGTCGGACTTCAGGGTGCGCAGCGCGGCGACCGGGCCCGGGAAGTGGGCGGTGACATCGGCGAACGGCGTGGTCGGCGCCCACAGCCGGTCGCCCACCAGACGGCGGTAGTTGAGGTCGCCCTTGACGACGGTCAGCGTGGCCGCGGTGAGCTCCTCGCGGAGGTCGTCGGGCAGGTCCGCGTACGGCAGCGGGGCGCAGGAGAAGGGGTGGGCGCGGACCGTGAGGCGGCCGTCGGCCATCGCGGACCACAGGCGGCGCCCGTACGCGGCGGCCTCCCCCGGCGCCCGCACGAGGCGGCGCAGGGCGTCGACGACGTCGGCGGTGGTGGCGTCGGAGACGTAGTACGGGTACGGCTTCACGTGCAGGACGGCCCGCTCGACACGGCCGTGCTCGAGAAGGTGGGCGATGAGGAGCAGGTCGGGAATCAGCTCACGGCCCGCGTTGTCGGCGATCAGGCAGAGGGTGCCCGCGCCCGTGAGCAGGGACCAGAGGGTGTCGCTGTCGTCGGCGACCAGGCCCGGGGCGGCGGCCCGGTCCTCGGCCTCACCGTCGGAGAGGCGGAAGCCGAGGTCCGCGCGGTTGCCCCACAACGAGCCGTGCAGCAGGGCCTGCGCCTGCTCGTCGACGGGCTTCCCTGCGAGGTCGTCCAGCGCGGCCAGCTCCTCGTCCGTCTCCGCGGAGTCCAGCTCGGCGAGCTTGGACGGCCGGAACGGGTCGATGCCCTGCCACGGCCCCGGCCCGAAGTAGCCGACGGCGTCGAGGAGTCGACGATAGAAGTGGCTCTCGGACCAGAGCCAGGGCACATCGAACCAGGACTTCCCGATGTACGCCCCGATCCCCCACTCCACCCAGGCATCAGCCGGGAGCGGCTCGATCACACCCTTGGTGCAGTTCTCGACCAGCGCGTCGAGGGCACGGTGCTGCTCAGGGCCGTAGGGGAAGGCCTCCCGCACCTGCCGGACGATCGCGGGATGCCGCTCGGCGAGAACGCTGCGGGGAAAAGAGCCGGGTTCATTACCGAGGAGCACAGGCGGGGTGTCGGACATACAGCGACTCTACGAGAGAGGTGCAGCTGACCCACCCAGGGGCGCGGGGCTGTATCGATTTGCGGCTCCGCCGCGTGGGCGCGACCAGCCACAGACGACCGTCAGCTACGAACCCACACGAGCCACCCACGATCACCCACCCCGACTCTCCTGCTCCAGCTGCCCCACCAACGCCAAGTACCGCGCACGTCGCGGCACCGGCACCATCCCCCGGATCATCACATGCCACATCTCCGCAAGCCGCCGAGGCTGCCGAGCCACAGGCTCAAGATGCCGCCCCACCACCCGCGTTCCCACGAAGAAACAGACCAGGGAGTGGGCAACCGCATCGACATCCGTGTCCGGATGAAGGTCCGCCTCCTTCACCGCCCCCAGAAGCTTGCCGGAGGAGAGCTCCAGCCACTCGGCAAACGGATGCCGCAACGGCGGCCGCATCTCGACTCCCCCGGTCGCCAGCCGGAGCCCCGCTCTCAGGAGCGGCCCGTCCACGGACAGCCGCGCGATACCGAACGTGATGCGTACCAGGCCCTCCAGCGAGGAGTACCCCCGCGCATCCACCTCGCTCGCCACCTGACGCGAGGTCCGGGACTGCAGCTCCATGATCGCGTGGGCGAGATCGTCCTTCGCGGCGAAGTGGAAGTACAGGGCGCCTTTGGTGACTTGGGCGTGCTCGACGATGTCACTGAGACTGGTGGATTCGTATCCACGGCGGTCGAACAGGTCGGCGGCGGCCGTGATGATGGTCGCGCGGGTCTGTTCGGCGCGTAACTGCCTCGGCATCGACTGCACACTCCTGATACGGAAAAGAACGGGGCACGCCGTCTGTTTCTCACTCCCTGTGCACGATATCTCACCGTGCGACGGTGCCGACCCGGCACTCGAAGACGCTCGACTCCCCCTGCCGCGCCACGACTTGTACGTCCGTACCGTCCTCGCCGCTCATCTCCAGCCAGGTCGGTCGATCCAGTTCGGCGTACTGGACGAAGGCGGTACGGAACGACACGGCCGACCGGCGACCGCCGCTTCGCGCGCGTACGGCCTGGCGGACGGCCTCGAGGAGGAGCATCCCGGGGACGTGGTCGAGGGGATGGTCGAAGAAAACAGGATGCGCGGTATCGACTCGCAGCTGCCAGCGGTCGGGGCGGCCGGCGGGCGCCAGGACCACGTCGGCGGCCAGGGCCCGGCCCACGGCCTCGGCGGGCAGTCCGGGCGGGAGGGGCACGACGGTGACGGTGGCCGGGGTGCGGCCGGCCCGCAGTCGGCGATAGACGGAGCCGTTCGTCCAGGTGATGGCGATGCGCCCGGTCGCGACGCGCTCGCCGCCGAGTCGTACGGCGGCGTCGTAGCCGATCCCGACCGGGCGGCCGGCGCGGGTACGGACGTCGCCGACGGTGATGTCGAGGACGGGTTCGGCGGGTGCGGTGCCGACGGCCAGGTGCTCGGGGCGGGTGTCGACACGCAGCTCCTGGAGCACGAAGTGGTGGCCGAGGGGGGCGTCGTACTCGGCGTGTGCGAGGAGCGCTCCGCACTGGCGTACGGTCTCGGCGACCAGCAGCGGTTCGTACGCGGACCGGTCCGGCGACACGTGTAACTGATGCGCTCGAGGCCACTGGGCGACAACGGTGAACCGGTCCGCGGCCGTTCTGGTCCAGCCGGTGAGGAAGGTCTCGGCCACGGCCGCGCGGTGCACGAGCTGACGGGGCACGGTCGCCGTCAGGGGCTCCGCCGGGGACTCGGTGAACTGCCGTGACTGAGGCATGTTCTTCCCTCGATCCTCCGAAGCGATGACGGACGGCGAGGTGCCGGTGCCGGTGAGCGATAGAGTACGAGGGCTTCCGGTCTGTTTTCAATGAGACCCAACTCGGCGCATTGGAGGGGCTTTTATGCCGAGACAGGAGCGGGCAATCAGGACGCGCAGGGCGATTCTGGAAGCCGCGGGTGCGGTTTTCGATGAACGCGGCTACGCCTCGACCACCATCGCGATGGTGATGGAGCGGGCCGCTGTCACCAAAGGCGCCCTGTACTTTCACTTCCCCTCCAAGGAATCCCTCGCCCAGGCCGTACTGGACGAGCAACTGCCCCTGGGGGCCGTACCGCCGCAGCCGTGCAAGCTGCAGGAGATCATCGACATCACGTTCGTCTTCGGGCAGCGACTGCTGAGCAACTCCCTGCTGAAGGGAAGCGTGCGGCTGGCGGTGGACCAGTCCGCGCCGCCCGGCGTAGATCACACCGGGCCGTTCCGGCAGTGGAGTGACCGGCTCACGGAGATGCTGCAACAGGCACAGAACCAGGGCGAGTTGCTGCCTACGGTGGACCCGCGGGACACGGCGGACCTGGTGGTCGGGGCGTTCGCCGGGATCCAGATCATGTCGCGGGCACTGCATGGCCGGGAGGACCTCGGGCGCCGGATCTCAAGCCTGTGGACGCACATCCTGCCGGCCGTAGCGGTGCCGGGGCTGCTGCTCGGTCTGGACAGCCGGCCGGACCGCGGCGCGCGCGTCCTGGCCTCCATCGACGCCGCCGCCGATGCCTCTGCCACGGACGCCGTCGTCGAGCTGGTCGGCGTCGAGTCGTGATCCTGGTCAGCGGGGCTACCGGCACCGTCGGCGGGCTGGTGGCTCGGCGTCTGTCCGGCGTGCCGGTACGGCTGCTGACCCGGGATCCGCGCCGAGCCGCCGCGCTCGCCGGACCCCAAGTCGAGGTGGTGGGCGGGGACTTCGCCGACCCGTCGAGCCTGGACCGGGCGCTGAGCGGCGTACGGTCCGCCCTGCTCGTCACCTCGAACCCGCTGACGCACGCCCACGACGAGAACTTCCTGACGGCGGCACGGGCGGCGGGAGTTCACCATGTCGTGAAGGTGACAACCCTGTCCGTGGCCGATACCGACGCAACCGATCTGGTCACCGAGTGGCAACGCGAGAACGAACGGCTCCTGCACGCGTCGGGCATGGGATGGACGGTGCTGCGGCCGCGGGCCTTCATGTCCAACACCCTCAGCTGGGCCCGCTCCATACAAAGGCAAGGGATGGTGCGCGCTCCCTGCGGCGACGCCGAGGTCGCGGCGGTGGATCCCCGCGACATCGCGGAGGTGGCGGTGCGGGCGCTGACGGAGCCCGAGGAGCACGCGGGGCGGGCGCATCCGCTCACCGGGCCCGAGGCCGTGAGCCCCGTACAGCAGACCAGGATCCTCGCGGACCTGCTCCAACGTCCGCTGAGTTTCGTGGAGTTGACGGTGGATCAGGCACTGGGCGGGCTGTTGGAGCGCTACCCCGCCGAGGTGGCCCACGCCCTGGTGGAGAGCGCCGTCCGTGGGCGGGACCGGATGAAGGCGCTGACGGAACCGACGATCGCCGAGGTGCTCGGCAGACCGGCCCACGGCTATCGGGACTGGGCCGGCGACCACCTCGCCGCGTTCCGCGGATGACGGACGGCGGGCCGGCCGATGCCCCATCCGCACCGGCCGGCCCGCCCGTTCAAGGAGACGCACTCACCAGCTCTAGAAGGTCAGCTTCCAGCTGTTGAGCGTGCCCGTGTCCTGCGCGGCCGTGTCCTGGACGCGCAGCTTCCAGGTGCCGTTGGCCGTCTCGGCGGAGGCGTCCACGGTGTAGGTGGTGTTGACGTTGTCCGCGGAGTCCGAGGAGCTCGCCGCCTTCAGGCTGTACACCGTGCCGTCCGGGGCGACGAGGCTGATCACCAGGTCACCGCGGTAGGTGTGGGTGATGTCGACGCCGACCTGGAGGGTCGTGGGGGCGTTGCCGGTGCGGCCGCTGACGGCGATGGAGGACTCGATCGCCGAGCCGTTGTCCGGGACGGACACCGCGGTGCTGCTGGAGAAGGTCGTCCCCGTGGTCGTACCACCACTGACAGCCGCCACCGTCTTGGCGGCGTCCGCCAGACCCGCACCGCAGCCGCCCGAGCAGGCGCCGGGCAGGGCACGGGCGTTGTTCTTGATCGCCGTCTCGATCTGGGCCGGGGTCAGCGAGGAGTTGGCCGACTTCACCAGTGCGACCAGGCCCGCGATGTGCGGGGTGGCCATGCTGGTGCCCTGGTAGTAGGCGTACGACTCCGAGGACGGGGTGCTGGCGCCGGAGTTCAGCGTGGACAGGATGCCGTTGGCGGTGCCGGTGCTGGTCTGGCCGCCGGGCGCCGAGATGTCCACGAGGGAACCGTAGTTGGAGTACGAGGCCTTGGCGCCGGTGCGGTTGGTCGCGGCGACCGAGATGATGTTGGAGCAGTTGCCCGGCGAGTGGCCCGACACGTTCTCGTTGTCGTTGCCCGCGGCCACGGCGATGGTCGTACCGCGGTTCACGGCGGCGTTGATGGCGGTCTGGGTCGCGCTGGTGCAGGCGCCGTCGCCGCCCAGGCTCATGTTGATGACCTTGGCGACGTTGGTGTTGGCGGGGACGCCGGAGACGGTGCCGCCGGACGCCCAGGTGATGGCGTCGATGATGTCGGAGTCGTAGCCGCCGCACTTGCCGAGCACGCGCACCGGGGAGATCTTCGCGCCGTACGCGATGCCCGCGACGCCCTTGCTGTTGTTGGTGACCGCGGCGATGGTGCCGGCGACGTGCGTGCCGTGCCAGGAGGAGTTGCTGGCCGGGATGCCGGTGCCGCACTCGTTGGCCGCGTAGTAGTCGCCCGGGTCGGCCGGGTTGCTGTCGCGGCCGTTGCCGTCCACGGAGACCGCGGTGTCGGAGATGAAGTCGTAGCCGGCGACGATGTTCGCGGCGAGGTCGGTGTGGGCGACGTAGCCGGTGTCGATGACGGCGACGGTGACGCCGGTGCCGGTGGCGGTCGACCAGGCGCCGGGCACGTTCATGCCGGCGGTGGACTCGAACAGGTCCCACTGCTTGGCGTACTCGGTGTCGTTCGGGTCGGCCTGCGGTGTGTTCAGGCGGTCCGGTACGACGTAGGAGACCTGCGGGTCCGCCTTGAACTCGGCGACGACGTCGGCGACATCGGTGCGGGTCGCCTTCGCGCCCAGGTCGACGAGGGCGGCGCCGGTGCCGAGGCGGCGCTGGAAGTCGACGTCCTCGCCGGCCTCCTGGCCCTTGGCCTCGGCGTCGGCCGCGGCGGCCTTGTTCGACTTGGCCTCGGCGGCGCCGGACTTGTAGCCGACGATGAGGCGCTCGGCCGGGGTGCCGGGGGCGGCCTCGGTGAGCGCGGCCGGGACGGCGGCGGCCCGGGCGGCGGGTTCCTGGGCGACGGCGACGGTGCCGGTGGCGGCGGTCAGCAGCGCGGCGGAGACCGCGGCGGCGGATATCAGCTTCCGTCGGGAGGAACCGGAAGAGGGAGTGGTGCGCAAGGGCTTGCCTTTCGTGGCCGTGCTCCGGGCAGCGCGGAGCGGCGGTCGATTCGCTTCGGTGATGAAGCGGCGGGGGGTGAAGCCGGAAGGCGGGGTGGTGCGAAAAACGGCGCGCGATGGCCGGCCAGGCGCGAGCATCGACCCGTCCGGGGTTACCTGTGGGTCGGCTGTGGTCGAACGATAGGCAAAGAGATGGTCATGCGGATACAGGGGAAACCCTTGATCCGGCCGGAAACCCACCCTCGACGTCGGCGAGTTGACCGGAGACGGGACGATTTGCCCTCACCTGCACCCCGGTGAACGCATCGGGCCGCTACCGCGTACTGCACGGAAGCACTCCGTACCCCGCGCCGCCCTGGGAGGCGTTCAGATGTCCCGTCGTACCGCCGTGGCGGCCGCTCTGGTGGCCCCGTTCCTGCTGACCGTGTTCGCGGCGGCACCCGCTCAGGCGCACGGCGCGCCGACGGATCCGGTCAGCCGGGTCTACGCCTGCTCCCCCGACGGCGGCAGCCCGTCCGGTTCGGCGGCGTGCCGGGCGGCCGTCGCCGCGAACGGGGCGCCCTTCACGGCCTGGGACAACCTGCGCGTCGCGAACGTGAACGGCCGTGACCGGCAGACCATCCCCGATGGAGAGCTGTGCAGCGGAGGGCTGCCCGCCTACAAGGGCCTCGACCTCGCCCGCTCAGACTGGCCGTCGACGAAGCTGACTCCCGGCGCGGACCTGACCATGAAGTACGTCTCGACGATCCCGCACACCGGCACGTTCCGGCTCTACCTCACCAAGCCCGGCTACGACCGGACGAAGCCGCTGACCTGGTCCGACCTGCCGGAGCAGCCGTTCGCGGAGGTGAAGGACCCGGCGCTGACGGGCGGCGGCTACCGGATCACCGCGAAACTGCCGTCCGACCGGACGGGACGGCAGGTGCTGTACACGATCTGGCAGAACAGCAGTACGGCGGACACGTACTACTCGTGCTCGGACGTGGTGTTCCCGGCAGCCGAGAAGGACGCATCCGCCGCCGGGGACTCCCCCTCGGCCACCGCGAGCCCCTCTGTCACGAAAACCCCGAAAGCCTCCGCGAAGCCCGCGAAGGAGAGCCCGGTGAAGGCGAGCCCGGCAGGGACGGCAAGCCATTCGGCCGCCGCCCACGCCGGCTCGACCCCGGACAGCACACCGGTGGCCTCCACCGCCGACACCGGACCCTCGGCACCCATGCTGGCAGGCGGCGCCGCCGGGCTGCTGGTGCTCACCGGGGGCGCCGCCCTGGCCCTTCGTCTCAGGCGACGGTGAAGGCCGTTACTGCAGCGGCCGTTCCTACAGGGATCAGTTGACTCCTACGGGGATCAGTTGACGTAGACCGCCTCGCCGCCGGTGGTCACCGGGGCGTACTTCGACGTCCAGTAGCCGCTGCTGAAGCACAGCGAGGAGCCGGACGTCTTGGTGAACGCCTGGTTGGTGAAGGCGATGCTGTTGTCGGCGTTGTCTGCCGTGCCACTGAGGCTGGCCGCCTGGTAGACGCAGTTGATGCTGCCCAGCAGGGTGCTCAGCACGATCGTGGTCTGGATGGTGGAGCCGCTCGCCGGGGTCACGGTGACAGTGCCGTCCGAGGCCACGGTGGTGGTGTACGGCAGGTTGTTGACCGTGATGCTGCTGACGCCGAGGACGCCGACCACGTTCGAGGTGCAGCCGCTGAAGGTGTGCGCGTCGAGCGACTCGGTGGCGGTGCCCGGCGCGGTCGGGTTGCCGCCCGTGGCGACGGTGGCGGTGAACGTCGAGGCCGTGCAGGAGATGCCGCTCGTGCCGGTCGAGCTGGAGTAGAGCGTGGCGGTGGTACCGCTCGCCAGGGACGCGGTGAGGGTGGCGCCGTCGGCGACGTTCGTGCCGCCGACACCCCCGGTGGTGAGGACCGCGACATCGGCCGCCGACGCGGAGATGGTCATCGGGAGGGTGAGGGCGGCGACGGCGGCGGTGAGGGTGAGCAGGGATCGCGTACGCATGCGGGGATGCCTCTTTCCTGAGGTGGGGGTGGGTGTGGGGGGACGCGTCTCGGCGTCCGCCGTTGCCGGCCCGTGACGCCTTCTCCGTACGTGACGGACCGGCAACGGCAACCGGCCGGTGACCGGCCGAAGGCCCATGGGGGGAGGGCTCCGGCCGGACCGGGCGGGGGGCGAACCCGGCACGACCCCAGGGGGGAAGTGGCCGTGCGGGCGCCATGGAGGGGCGGGCTCGGACAGTGAAGAGCCCGTGATGGACAGGACGTCCGGGAAAGCGGGCGAGGTCGCCCGACGGCTGGATCCGGCGCCACGGATCTGAGGGAAGCCAGGGAGAGTTGTAAACCTGAGCATCTGTCAACGTCAAGGCTTACCAGGGGAGTTGACGTGTCATCTGGGGTTTTGAATAACCGTCAGTTTTGGTGGATCACAGCTGACGCACAATCAACACCCTTTACTCACAACTTGCTTGACCCTTGGTCGTAACCGCCGGTAACTTCCTCGGCGGCTACTGCGGAGTACGTGAAAGCCCTTGCACCCGCCGGGAGTTGCGAGGATGCGTGTGCCGCAGCCGCTGTCCGCGCCAGGACAACGAGCCGTTTGAAGCCGCGATCTGCACGTGAGCCCTACTTGCGTTGACTATGCCCCTGGGAGCAGCACATGGCCTCGTCCTCAGACGCCACCTCGTCCGCCGGCAACACCTCCGAGAACCCGGAAAGCGGTTCCATACCCGAAGCCTCCGATGGCCCCGCCAGACGCGGACGGGTGCGGGGGCGGCGGGCCGCGATCATGGCCGTGCCGGCCGTGGCGATCACCGCGGGTCTCGCGATCCTGACCGCCGAGGGCGCTCTGGGGGTGCAGTTCGCCATCTCCGGCATGCCCTTCACGGTCACCGCGACCGAGCTCAACGGCACCGGGTTCGAGCAGTTCGGCGGACTCGACAACATGGCCGAGGGCAGCCCGAACGCGGGTGACACCGGCGGCCAGGTGCTGGTCGTGACCTCCGCCATCAAGAGCGCGACGCTCACCAAGCTGTGCCAGAGCGTCGACCTGGGCGGCACCAACCTGCTCATCACCGCCGGCGGCGGGTCGGAGAAGGTCCAGGCGACCGACCTGACCACCGACTCGACCGAGCTGTCGGGCGACGCGGCCTTCACCAACATCGAGATCGGCAACGACGCGAGCACCCTCACCAAGGCGGGTGTGAAGGGCCCCCTCGGCGTCTTCAGCCAGCAGGCCGACACCGTGCGCATCGCCAACCTGCGGCAGACGAACTACGCCACCACGGCAGCGGTGTTCAAGCTGCCCGGCCTCAACCTCAGCTTCAGCAGCAAGGGTTGCTGATGTCGGAGCCGCCACGTCAGGGCAAGCGGGCCGCCTTCCGGCGCTGGAGGGGCGACCGTCCGTTCTGGGGCGGGCTGCTGCTCGCCCTGGGCGGGGCGGAGGTCCTGCTCACCATGAAGGCCTCGATGAAGGTCGTCCTGCACATGGGCATGCAGGGCCTGGCGGGCTACCTCCTGCCGGCCCTGATGCTGCTGCTGGGGCTGCTGATCCTCTTCAACCCCGCCCAACGCCTCTTCTACTCGATCACCGGCGTCGTGCTCTCCATGGGCACCTGGGCCACCTCGAACCTGGGCGGCTTCATGATCGGCCTCCTGTTGGGCGTCGTGGGCAGCTGTCTCAGCTTCGGGTGGCTGCCCGACCAGGAGCCCCGGGTGAGCCGCCGGAAGCGGCGCAGGCAGGCGCGGGCTCTTCAGCAGCCGGCCGCGGAGGCCCTGCAGTAGTCGGCAGCGGAGGCGCGCCAGTCGGTCGGCCGCGCAGGCTCCTCGTCCTCCCGACGTCACACGCCGGGGAGCCTGCGCGGCTCGATGCGTTCCTCGACCGCGGCACCGCCGTCGCGCGTGACGACGTAGGCGCCCTTGCCCGGCACCTCGGTGACCGCCTCGACCAGGTCGGTGCCGCGGTAGACCAGGCCGACCCCGTCGTCCGTGCAGTGGGTGACGGGCAGGGTCCCGTCGGCCACGAGACGGTGGACCAGTGGGCGGCGGCCCGGGTCGGTGTCGTAGTGCACGCCGTTGCCGTACGGCAGGAAGCCCAACGCGTCGGCGAGCGGCCGGAGTTCGGGTCCGAAGGAGTCGGTGGTGCCGCCCTGGAACCAGCAGAGGGAGCCCGCGCTGACCCCGCTCAGCACCACGCCGGACTCCCAGGCCCGGAGCATGATCCGGTCCAGTCCGTGCACCCGCCACACCGCCAGCAGGTTCGCCACCGAGCCGCCCATGACCCAGACGACGTCCTGCTCCAGGACGGTCCCCTCGACGTCCTCCAGGTTGGGCATGGGGAAGAGCTGGAGCGGCGTGAGGTCGAACCCGGCCGCGCGTGCCGCCTCGTGCGCGCGGGCCGTGAAGTGTTCGGCGTCCCCGATGGCCGTGCCGACGTACATGACGCGCGGCCGGCGTCCGTGGGCGCCCGAGAGGTCGACGGCGTGGTGCACCAGGGAGTTGAACGCCACCATGGTCCGGCCGCCCGGGCGCAGGCCGCCGGAGGTCGCGACGATGGTGGGTTCCGAAGTGGCCATTCCTTGATCTTAGCCAGCGGTGACCGCCGTCCCGTCGCCCACCTGGGTCAGGATGGACGCATGCTCGACGACCTCGACCGTGGTCTCATCCACGCGCTGCACATCGACGGCCGTGCGCCCTTCAGCCGGATCGCCGACGTTCTCGGGGTCTCGGCGCAGACGGTCGCGCGCCGGTACCGGCGGCTGCGTGCCGAGGCGTCGTTGCGGGTCGTCGGGCTGACGGACCCTCACCAGGCGGGCCGTACCCAGTGGTTGGTGCGGCTGGGTGTCGCCGCGCGGGCCGCGCAGGACATTGCCCGCGCCCTGGTGTGCCGGCCGGACACCTCGTGGGTGAAGCTCGCGTCCGGCGGTACCGAGATCGTCGCGGTCGTGCACGCTCCGACCGACGGCGCCGGGGACAACTCCCTTCTCCTGCACGACATTCCGCGCACCGGCGGGGTCACATCGGTCTCGGCGCACTGTCTGCTGCACACCTATCTCGGCGGCCCGACGAACTGGCGCCGTAGTGCCGACGCCCTCGGCGGGGAGCAGCAGCGGGTCCTGCGCGAGGCGGTCGTGGCCGGTGGCGGGCCCGCCCGTCGTCCAGGTGCGGGTGACGCCGAGTTGCTGGCCGCGCTGGAGAAGGACGGGCGGGCCGGGCAGGGCGAGCTGGCGGAGGCGACCGGGTGGGCGCCGGCCACCGTGGCGCGCCGGCTGGCCAATCTGCGGGCGGGCGGCGCCCTGTTCTTCGACGTCGAGGTCGACGCCGGGCTCTTCGGCGTCAACACCCGGGCGCTGCTGTGGATGTCGGTGCCGCCGGCCCGCCTGGAGGACGTGGCGACGGCCCTGTCCGGCCACGACGAGCTGGCGTTCGTCGCCGCGACCACCGGCCCCACCAACCTGGTGGCCCAGGCCCTCTGCCGCGACCCCGCCGACCTCCACCGCTACCTCACCCGCCGCCTCGGCACCCTCGACGCGATCCGCACCCTGGAAACCAGCCCCGTCCTGCGCAACCTGAAGGCGGCGAGCCCGGCCCTGACGGATGCGGCGCACCTACGGCGACCGCCGCACAAGGACGCGCGTCCACGACGGTGAGGCCCTCGCGAGACCTGTGGTCGACGGCAGCCAGGGGCCCAGCCCGACTTGCCGACGCGGGTCCGGCACGGGTCCGGCACGGGGCCAACGGACTGATCGTCCGGCTGCGCGCGCGTGGCGGTGCGGGACCACCACGGGAGGCACTGGTCCGACGCGGGACCGACGCGGATCCAGCGCACGCCCGACGCCCGCCCGGCACGGGTCCGACGCGGGTCTGGCGCAAGCCCGCCGCAGGCCCGGCACAAGGGCAACGAACTGGTCGTCCAACTGCGCGCGCGTGGCGGCGCGGGACCACCACGGGAGGCACTGGTCCAACGCGGGACCGACGCACGCCCGCCGCAAGCCCGCCGCAGGCCCGGCACAAGGGCAACGGACTGGCTGCGCGCGCGTGGCGGCGCGGGACCACCACGGGAGGCACTGGTCCGACGCGGAACCGGCACGCGTCCGACGCACGCCCGCCGCCCGCCCGGCACGCGTCCGACGCACGCCCGCCGCCCGCCCGGCACGCGTCCGACGCACGTCCGGCGCAAGCCCGGCACGGGTCCGGCGTAAGCCCGCCGCCCGCCCGGCACGGATCCAGCGCACGCCCGGCGCAGGCCCGGCGGCCGGATTCGTTCGGCTGCGTGCGTGCGGCCGTGAGGGTCTTCCGGGGTATGGCCTGGAGTCCCCCTCCGTTTTGGCCGTCAGGCCTCAGCCCGCTGCCTTCTTCCTCGCCCCGCCCATCCCCCCGCTCGCCACAAGGCTCACCCCCACCAACCCCGCCGCGGCCCAGAACGCGGCCTGCGCGGCGGGCAGCGAGGCCTCCGGGCCGCCGGGTCCGGCGGTGTCGAGGTAGACGCTGCCGAGGACGGCGACGCCGAGGGTGGCACCGAGTTGCTGGACCGCGTTGAGGAGGCCGGCTGCCGAGCCGATCTCCTGCGGGCGCAGGGGTGCCAGGGCGAGGGTGAAGAAGGCGGGGGCGAAGAGGCCGGCGCCGAGTCCGACGGCGGCCAGGGCGGGCAGCAGCGGCCGAGGGTACGTGGCGGGGCTCGCCGAGTCGTAGGCGACGACGGCCCCCAGCAGTCCGGCCAGGAGGACGCCGAGTCCGGCGTACATCACGCGGCGCCCGTACCGTCGTACGAGATGCGCGCCCGCCGCCCAGGAGGCCACGGCGAGGCCCACCGACCACGGCGCGAGGCTCAGGCCGGACTTCAACACACCGATGCCCAGGCCGAGTTGGAGTTGGAGCACGACGACCGTCATGAGACCGTTGGTCACCGCGAAGAAGGCCGCCGACGCCACCAGGGCGGCCGGGAAGCCGCGGTGGGCGAACAGGCTCGGCTCGACGAGCGGGCTGCGCCCGGCGGCGGCGACGCGGCGCTGGTGGACCGCGAAGCCGGCGAGGACGGCCAGGCCCGCGGCCACAACGCACCAGCTCCGCCCGGGCAGTTGGGCCACATCCGCGCCGATCAGCGGAAAGACCAGGAGGCCGGTGCCGGTCATCGCGAGGACCGTGCCGGTCACGTCGAGGGTGGGCCGCGAGGGGGCCCGGTCCTCCGGCAGCCTGGACGACAGGGCGAGGACCACGAGGGCGACCGGCACGTTGACCAGGAACACCGCGCGCCAGGACGAGCCGAACAGGTCGGCGTGGGTCAGCACCCCGCCGAGCACCGGCCCGCACACGGCCGCGAGGCCCATCACCGGGCCGATGCCGCCCAGCGCCCGGGACACCTCCGCGCCGGAGAACATCGCCTTGATCAGCCCGATGGTCTGGGGGATGATCACGGCCGCCGCCGCACCCTGCACCGCCCGGAACCCGATCAGGGCCCCCACGGTCGGCGCCAGGGCGCAGGCGACCGAAGCCGCCGTGAACCCCGTGACGCCGAGGACGAACAGCCGTCTGCGGCCCGCGATGTCGCCCAGACGGCCGCCGGTGACGAGCAGCACCGCGAACGGCAGAGTGTAGGCGGTGGTGAACCACTGCACGTCGGACACCGCCCCGCCCAGGTCGGCGTGGATCGCGGGCGCGGCGACCTGGACGACGGTCGCGTCCAGCAGGTTCATCGCCTCACCGAGCAGCAGGGCGACGAGGGCCGCCCGGCGCCACGGGTGGACGGGGGCGATTACTTGTCGGGTGGTCATGAGCCCAACTTGGAGAGCGGGCAGAGGGCGCTCCAGCCACAGACCTCGGATCGCGGATTTCCTCCATCCCGGGCAACCATGACGAGGAAATCCCACACACCCATCAACTACCCCTGATTAGACGCGAGTTGAAGATGGGAAGGGAGGTGCATGGACCGAAACATCGATGGCCTCGACACCGGGAGCGCGCACTCCGCGCGGATCTACGACTACATCATCGGCGGCGAGGACCACTACCCCGCGGACCGGGAGGCCGGCGACGCCATGTGTCGCGAGTGGCCGGCCCTGCCGGTGCACATGCGGGCCAACCGCGACTTCATGAACCGCGCGGTGCGCCATCTCGCCGAGAAGGCGGGGATACGCCAGTTCCTCGACGTCGGCACCGGCATCCCGACCTCCCCCAACATCCACGAGATCGCCCAGTCGGTGTCCCCCGACTCCCGGGTGGTGTACGTCGACAACGACCCGCTCGTCCTCCGGCTCTCCCAGGGGCTGCTCACCAGCACGCCCGAGGGCCGGACTTCGTACATCGAGGCGGACATGCGCGACCCGGCGAGCATCCTCCAGGCGCCCGAACTGCGCGCGACCCTCGACCTGACCCGGCCGATCGCCCTGACCGTCATCGCGATCGTGCACTTCATGATGGACGAGGACGACGCCGTCGGCATCGTGCGCCGGCTCCTCGACCCGCTCCCCTCCGGCAGCCACCTCGCGATGTCCATCGGCACCGCCGAGTTCGCACCGGACGAAGTGGGAAAGGTGGCGCGCGAGTACGCGGCCCGGGGCATGCCGATGCGGCTGCGCACCTTCGCCGAGGCCGAGGAGTTCTTCACGGGACTCGAACTCGTCGAGCCGGGCGTCGTCCAGGTCCACAAGTGGCATCCGGACGGCACGGGCACCGAGGTGACCCGGGACACGGACATCGCGATGTACGGGGTGGTGGCGCGCAAGCCGTGACGGTGGCGCCCCCGGGGACGGGGCGCTCGTTGCCGGTTGTACGCTCGTTCCCGCCGGGTACGCGTTCCGGTTCCGCTCCGTCCCCGCCACCCCGCTACCACCACCGTCGGCATTCCTGCTGGCCCAGAGACCATCACGATGCGGCACCGAGTACTCACTACAAGCGGCTGATCACTTGACTACCGGCGGTCACACACGGTTGGCTCCGAGCCAGTGAAGGTTCAACAGGCCGGCGCGCACACCTGCGTTCGGGCCTCACTTTCGCGTTCCACTTGCTCGGCCGCACAGCGAGGTGCCGCACTCCATGAACACTCCTCCCCCACCTCAGGCCTCCCTCGGATTCCCGCGCCTCGCGGCGCTGACCGCCGTCGCGTTCCTGCTCGTCGCCGGCTGCTCCGGCTCCGGCGACACGCAGCTCGACTCGGGCACGGACGCGGCGGGCAAGGCGGGCAGCGGTGACCTCAAGGTCGCTCTGATCACCCACGGCGGCAAGGGCGACGCCTTCTGGGATCTCGTGCAGAAGGGCGCCCGGGCCGCCGCCGCGAAGGACGGCATCGAGCTGACGTACGCGAGCGACTCCGACCCCGTCAAGCAGGCGGAGCTGGTGCGCGACGCGGTCGGTGACGGGGTCGACGGCATCGCGGTGACCCTGGCCAAGCCGCAGGCGATGAAGGGCCCGGTCGCCGCGGCCAGGGCGGCCGGGATACCCGTGGTCGGCCTCAACTCCGGTATCGACGCCTGGAAGTCCCAGGGTCTGCTGGAGTACTTCGGCCAGGACGAGAGCGTCGCCGGCGCGGCCGTCGGGGACAAGCTGAACGACCTCAAGGCCAAGCACGCCCTGTGCGTCGTCCACGAGCGGGGCAACGTCGCCCTGGAGGCCCGCTGCGCCGGCCTGACGAAGGCGTTCCACGGCGAGGCCGAGAACCTCTACGTCGAGGGCACCGACACGGAGGCGGTGGACGCAGCCCTCACGGCACAGCTCCGCCAGGACCCGAGCATCGACGAAGTCGTCACGCTGAACGCCCAGTTCGCGCTGGACGCGGTCAAGTCGGTGAAGGAGGCGGGCAGCGAGGCCCGGATCGCCACCTTCGACCTCAACAAGGACCTGGTCAAGGCCGTGCAGAGCGGGGACGTGCAGTTCGCGGTGGACCAGCAGCCGTATCTGCAGGGCTACCTCGCGGTGGACGCGCTCTGGCTGTACAAGACCAACGGCAACCTCAGCGGGGGCGGCGTGGCCCCCGTGCTCACCGGGCCGGCGTTCGTCACGAAGACGAACGTCGCGGCGGTCGCGAAGTTCGCCGCCGCCGGAACCCGTTGACCCGCTCTCCCCTCCGCGCTGAGCTCCCCGCTCCTCGCTGACCGCCCAAGGACCGACCATGTCTCCACGGAAAGGCGCCCGGCGCCGCCGCCTCGGCCCCATACGTCTCTCCCTCATCCTCCTGGCGCTGGTGCCCAGCGTCACGCTCGCCGCGATGTGGAGTGTGACGACGATCCAGATGTTCTCGGAGGGCCTACGGCTGCGCTCACAGACGGAGTTGAGCAGGTCCACCGGGGCCATGGGCACCGACGCGACGCTCGCACTGCAGCGGGAACGCAGTCTGTCGGCCGTGCTGCTGGCCTCGCCCGACAGCTCCCGGACGGCCCTGGACGAACAGCGGAAACGTACCGACGAGGTGGTCGCCCAACTGGTCAGTCAGTCCGAGGCGATCAAGAAGGCCCCCGATCGGATCGGCGACCGGATGTACTCGGTCATCGCCGCGATGGGGAGCCTGGAGTACTACCGGAGCCAGGTGGACCACCGCACCAACATGACCGCCGACCAGGCGCTGGCCCAGTACACCTCGATCATCGACGACCAGATCCAGGCCTTCCAGGAGCTCTCCCAGGTGGACGACGGGGACCTCACCTCCCAGGCCGGGCCGCTCGTCGCCCTTGAGCGTTCGGCGGAGCTGGTCTCCCAGGAGGACGCCCAGCTGCACCTGTCCTGGCCGTCGGGGCAGCTCGACGAGAAGTCGTGGGACCAGTTCGCGCAGCTGGTCAACGTACGGCGCTGGCTCGTCCGGGACCAGCTCCAGCCCTCGCTGCGCGGCACGTTGCAGACACGGACCGAGCGGATTCTCGAGAGCTCGGAGTGGAAGACCCTGGAGCTCGTCGAGGACCAGGTGCTCGCGGCCCGGGCCAACGGCCTCACCGCTGACCGGGAGATCACCCTGCCGGACGCGCAGAAACAGTGGAACACCGCGCTGGACAAGCTCTCGGACCAGTACACGCAGCTGATCCACCAGGAGACGGCCGGACTGCTCGAACGCAGCGACGACAAGTCGCAGGGACTGCTGATCAAGGCGGCCTCGCTGAGCACCGGAGGGTTCGTCGCTCTGCTGGTGTGCGTGATCATGTCGTGGCGCATCACCCGCTCCCTCTCCCGGCGGCTGCGCGGACTGCGCATCGCCACCCTCAGCCTCGCGGAGGAGCGGCTGCCCGATGTCGTCGCACGGCTCGACCGCGGCGAGACGGTCGACGTGGAGTCCGCCACGCCCCCGCTGGACTACGGCCGGGACGAACTCGGGCAGGTGGCACAGGCGTTCAACACCGCGCAGCGCACGGCGGTCCACACCGCGGTGGAACTCGCCGACACCAGACGCGGCTTCCAGAAGGTGATCCTGGGCATCGCCCGGCAGAGCCAGAACCTGGTCAACCTCCAGCTCAGCAAGCTAGACGCGCTGGAACGCGAGCACCAGGACCCCGACATCCTCGCGGGCCTGTACGAACTGGACTCCACCGCCAGCCAGTTGCGCCGCTACGAGGAGAACCTCGTCATCATCAGCGGCGGGCAGCCACGGCGCAGCTGGAGCGATCCGGTCGCGCTGATCGACATCCTGCGCAGTGCGGTCGGCGAGGTAGCCGAGTACCAGCGGGTGGAGGTGCACACCGACGAGGAGGTGTGCGTCGCCCCGCCCGCGGTGGCGGACGTGATCCATCTGCTGGCCGAACTCATCGAGAACGCCACCGTGTACTCCCCCGAGCCCAGCCCCGTCGGGGTACGGGCCGGGATGGTGGCGAAGGGACTGGCCGTCGAGATCGAGGACCGGGGCCTCGGCATGTCCGAGGACGACTACGCCTCGTTCAACGTCCAGTTGGCCGAGCCCCCGAAGTTCGACGTGGTGGCGCTCGCCGACGACCTCCGGCTCGGCATGTTCGTCATCGCCCGGATCGCCAACCGGCACGGCATCGCCGTAACCTTGCGTTCCTCGCCGTACGGCGGGACCACGGCGATCGTGCTGATCCCGCACGAGATCGTGGTGAGCGAGGCCGCCGACACCGCGGCCCCGCAGAAGGCGGACACCCCACCCGCCCGGACGGCCCGGCCGCCCCTGCTCGCGCCGCGGACCGCCCCCGCTCCCGCGCCCCGGTCCAACGGACTGACCCCACTGCCCCGCCGGGTGCCGCAGACCAGCCTCGCCGTCGAGCTGCGGGAGGAGGCCACGCCCGAAGCCGAGGAGGACGCCGAGGACTTCACCGCGGAACTCGCGGCCTCCTCGCTCGCCGGATTCCAGCGCGGCACACTCCGGGCCCGGGACGAGGACGAAGAGACGCAGGACGAAGAGACGCAGGACGCTCAGACGCAGGACGACCCGCTCGATGTCCGGGAGGACCCGGCCGCCGCCCCGACTCCCCACACCGACCGCTCATGAAGGACACCGCCATGACACGCCCCACCCCCGCCACGGACACCCAGCTCGACCAGTTGCTCACCGGTCTGGTGGACCGGGTCGCCGACGTGAACCACGCCGTGGTGCTCTCCGAGGACGGGCTGGTCGTCAGCCGGTCCACCGGCTTCGTGCGCGACGACGCCGAACGGCTGGCGGCGACCGCGTCCGGGCTGATGAGCCTCAGCAAGGGCGTCAGCATGGACTTCCGCGGCGGTCCGGTGCGCCAGGCGCTCATCGAGATGGCCAACAGCTTCCTGATCCTGACCTCGGCGGGCCCCGGCGCCCATCTCGTCGTCCTCACCGGTCCGGGCGCGGACGTCGGTGTGGTGGCGTACCAGATGAACATGCTGGTGAAGAAGATCGGCGAGCATCTCAGCGCGGCACCGCGGGCCGGCATCGGCCCCACCGGCGAGTGAGGTGAGCGAAAGCGACGGGGCGGGCCGCTTGGTGCGGCCCTTCGCCCTGACCGGTGGACGGACCCGGCCCAGCCGTGCGGACTTCACCCTGATCACCACGGTGACCGCGGTGGATCCGCCGCCGGAGCGGGCGCCCCGGCCGCAGCCGGAGCAGGCGCGGATCCTACGGCGGTGCGTACGGCCGCTCGCCGTGGCGGAGCTGGCGGCCCTGCTCGACCTGCCGGTGAGCGTGGTCGTGATCATGCTCTGCGACCTGCTGGAGGCGGGCCTGATCACCGCCCGTCCGCCGCACCCCGTCTCGACCCGCACCACGGACCTGGACCTGCTGCAGAAAGTGAGGGACGGCCTTGGCCGGCTCTGAGACTCCCGCCGCACCCGACACCGTCAAGATCCTGATCGCCGGGGGCTTCGGCGTCGGCAAGACCACGATGGTGGGGTCGGTCAGCGAGATCATGCCGCTGCGCACCGAGGAATCGCTGACCGTCGCCGGCCTGGGCGTCGACGACCTCGCCGGGATCGAGCAGAAGCGGGCCACCACCGTGGCCCTGGACTTCGGCCGGATCACCATCAACGACCACCTGGTGCTGTACCTGTTCGGTACGCCGGGGCAGCAGCGGTTCTGGTTCATGTGGAACGACCTGGCCGTGGGCGCGCTGGGCGCGGTGGTCCTGTTCGACGTGCGTCGGCCGGACTCCAGTTTCGCTGCCGTGGACTTCTTCGAGCGTCGGGGCATTCCGTTCGTCGTCGGGGTCAACGGGTTCGACGGGAAGCATCCGTATCCGGCCGAGGACATCCGGGACGCGCTGGCCCTTCCGGCGGATGTGCCGGTGGTGCTGTGCGATGCGCGTGACCGTGAGTCGAGCAAGGACGTACTGATCGCCCTGCTGGACCTGTTGATCGCGTCCGCGGCTCGGAGCTGAGTGCTCCGCCGGTCATGTGGTTCGTTCACCGCGGGCCCGGTGGGGGCTGGTCACGCAGTTCCCCGCGCCCCTTCAGGGGCGCTGTGCCGCGCCGGGGTTCTCACTCGTCCGGCCCCCTGAGCGGTTCGTTCGACGGGGCGATGATGCGCGCCGTGAGGTCCGGGTCGGGCATGTCCCGGTCGAAGGGGAACATCGGGCGGCGGATGCGGCGGTGGCCGAGTCTCGGCAGGTCCTGGTCCACGCCGCCCGGGGTCAGTGCCATCTTCCAGTCGGCGGCCATCGCGAACAGCTCGGGCTCCAGATAGCCGATCTTGACGAGGACGACGTCGGCCGCGCGCGGGTCCAACTCGAGGTCGGTGAAGTCGTGTTCGAAGTGGTACGGCTTCCTCCGCCGGGTGAGGATCACGTGCACGCTCCCCACCCGCAGCACGGCCTCGGTGCCCGCGTGCCGGTCGCCGTGCCGGAGCGCGTGGACCACGCCGGTCAGGGTGAGCGGTCCGGCGTGGCGGTCGTCGACCTCGGCGCCCGCGGTGACGGTGACCGTGGCACCGACGCCGGCCTTCACCGCCGTATCGACCGCTGCCGGGCCCGGGAGCGAGGCGTAGATGACCGTGGGCCCGTCGGGGTCCTTGAACTCCGGTCGGGCGACGACCTGTTGGAGCCCCCAGGTGACGTCCCCGGCGCCGCCCGCCGTCGGGTTGTCGCCGGTGTCACTGACGAAGTACGGGCGTTCCGCGGAGGCCAGTGCCGCGTCCAGGCACTCGTCCAGGGTGCCCGTGGGCGCGACGAAGTCGAAGTCGTGGCGGGCCTTCCAGAAGCCGCGGGCCAGCCGCTCCGCCCCCGCGGTGACCGCCTCCTCGTCGTGTCCCGTGACGACGACGGCGGCCCGGTTGCGGGGTTCGTCAGCCCACGCGTAGCCGACCCAGATCGCCGCGTCGGTGACGCCGTCCGCCGCCGCCACCTCGTCGACGGCCGCGTACACGCTCCTCGCGGGTTCGATCCGGGTGGAGGTCTGCTCGCCGCCCAGCAGGACCGGAACCGGGATCCACGCCTTGACCGGGCGGGGTGCGCCGCTCGCCAGGTGGTCCACGAGGTTGCGGGCCGCCCGTTCCTTCGTCTCCATGACGTCCTCGTGCGGGGCCGTGCGGTAGCAGGTGATCAGGTCGCTCCGGTGGGCGAGTTCACGGGAGACGTTGCCGTGCAGGTCCATCGAGGCCGACACGATGACGTCGGGGCCGACCACCTCGCGGATGCGGTGGAGGAGTTCGGCCTCGGCGTCGTCCAGGCCCTCGACGGTCATGGCGCCGTGGATGTCGTACCAGAGACCGTCGATCGTCCCCAACTGCCCCAACCGGTCGAGGAGTTCCTCGGTGAGTTCGGCGTACGCGGTGGCCGTCACCGTGCCACCGGGGAGCGACTTGCCGACCAACGCGCCGCGCCAGTCGGCCGCTTCGCGCAGGGGCTGCCCCGGGGCGAGGAAGGGGTAGCGGGTCAGGACGTCCGCGCCGCGCTGCGGGTGGAAGGCGGGGACCTCGGTGCGGGCCGGGGAGAAGGTCGAGGACTCGATGCCGAGGCCGGCGACGGCGATGACGGGGCGGGACATGGTTCCTCCGGATTCGGAACGGACTGCCGGGTTCACGACTGGCCTCCGGTGACCGCCCGCATCGCCAGCGCCAGCGCCCGCTGCAGTGCGAACTGGCCCGCGCCGACGAGCCCGGCGTCGGCGCCGAGGCCGGCCCGTTCGATGACGAGGTGTTGGGTGACCAGCGGATGGCAGCCCTCGTACAGCTGGCTGCGCACGGCGGCGACGAACGGCTCCAACGTGGAGAGGATGCCGCCGAGGTACACGGCGTCGGGGTTGAAGAAGTTGACGTTCGCGGCGAGGACCTGGCCCAGGTAGCGGCCTGCCTGGCGGACGGCGTGGGTCGCCTCGGGGTCGGCGTCGACGGCGAGCCGTACGACGTCCTCGGTGGACGTGACGTCGAGGCCGCGCTCGCGCAGGATCCGTACGAGTGCGGCGCCGGAGGCCACGGTCTCCAGGCAGCCGGTGTTCCCGCAGGAGCACGGCGTGTCCTGGGCGGCCTCGACGCGGACGTGGGTGATCTCGCCGGCGGCGCCGGTCCCGCCCCGGTAGAGCCGCCCGTCGGCGATGACGCCCGCGCCGATCCCGGAGCCCGCCTTCACCATGATCGACTGGCGCTGCTCGGCGGGCCGGACGCTGTGCTCTCCCACGGCCATGCAGTTGGCGTCGTTCTCGATGGCCACCGGGACCGCGAACCGTTCCTCCAGCCAGTCCCGTACGGGGAACCGGTTCCAGCCGGGCATGCGCGCGGGCAGCGTCACCAGGCCCGGCTCGACATCGACCGGCCCCGGCAGGCACAGGCCGACACCGCGCAGCAGCTCCCGCCCGTGCCGGTCGGCCAGGGACTGGAGCGTCTCGGCGAGCCCGGGCAGCGCGGCCTCGGGCCCGTCGGCGGTCGCGAACGGCACGGTGGCGACGTCGGTGAGGCCGCCGCCGGGGTGGACGACGCCCACGTGGGCGTGTTTCCCGCCGAGTTCCGCGGCGACGGCGTACCCGTCGCTGCCGCCGAGCCGCAGCACCTTGCGCGGTCGCCCGCCGGTCGAGGACAGGGTGCCCTCCTCGGCGACCAGCCCGTGGGCCAGCAGCTGGCTCACCGCGAAGGAGACCGTCGAGGGGGCGGCGCCGAGCAGCGCGGCGAGTTCCGTACGGGTCGTCGCCTGCCCGGAGGCGAGGAGTTCGAGGACGCCCTCGGCGAGCGAGGAGAAGCCCGTGCCGTTTCGTCGCTGCAGCGGCGCACTTTTTTCAAGCATGGACGAAGTTACTCCCGAGATCGGCGGCCGGGGTGCCGAGCGTATGCCTCGGAAGGCGCTCTGCGCTTTTTCCAGAACAGCAGAAACAGGCTTTTTACAGCGGCACGCCTGTTTCTTCCAACACTCGGGGCGTTCACTGGCTGCACCCCGCTTCTGTTCCCCTCGAGGAGAGCCATGTCCCCTGCTCGCACGAGACTCGTCGCCGGTGCTGTCGTCTGTGCGGGCACGCTGCTGCTCGCGGGCTGCTCCGGGTCGGGCGGCACGTCGTCCGCGTCGAAGGACGCCATCAACTACGCGCTGCCCGCGAACTTCACGCCGAACTGGATCCTGCCGATCGGCACCGCCGCGCACCTGAACACCAACAACATCTCCATCGCGAACTCGCTGTGGGAGCCGCTCGTCGCCTACGACGGCTCGACCGGCAAGATCGCCTGGAACAAGGCGGGTTCGGTGGCCACGGCCGCCGACTTCGCGGCCGACGGCAAGAGCGTCAAGATCACCCTGGGCGACCGGCACTGGAGCGACGGGAAGCCGATCACCTCCGGTGACGTGAAGTTCTGGTTCGACCTCATCAAGGCGAACAAGGCGGAGTGGGCGGGCTACAACCCCGGCAAGGCGCCGGACAACTGGACGTCCTTCAAGACCGTCGACGACCGCCATTTCACGATCACCTTCGACAAGGCCTACAACTCCCAGTGGATGCTGGCGAACGAGCTGAGCCAGATCACCCCGCTGCCGCAGCATGTCTGGGACAAGTCCGGTGACGCCAAGCAGGACTGGAAATACCTCAACGACGCCGCGAAGAACATCTCCGGTTACGCGACGAACACCCTCTGGAAGACCATCAGCGGCCCCTACGCGGTCAAGTCCTTCTCGAACGCCGGAAAGGTCGTCCTCACCGCCAACAAGAAATACGACGGGGGCGAGAAGCCGGCCATCCCGACCGTGAACCTGCTCCCCTTCACCACCGCCGACGCCGAGAAGAACGCCCTGCGTTCCGGCAGCGTCGACTACGGCTACATCGAGGCGACCGACCTCGACCAGAAGGAGAGCTTCACCGCGCAGGGTTACGACGTGAAGCCGTGGTCGGGCTGGGCGATCACCTACATGCCGTACAACTTCAACAACCCGGCGATGGGCGCGGTGTTCAAGCAGCTGTACGCCCGCCAGGCCGTCCAGCGCTCGATCGACCAGACCAGTCTGGCGAAGGTCGTCTTCAACGGGACGGCGGTGGCCGGCTACGGGCCGATCCCGCAGGGGCAGGCCTCGGACTTCGTGTCGTCCGTGCAGAAGAACAACCCGTATCCGTTCTCGACCTCGGCCGCCCGCGAGCTGCTGACCAGCCACGGCTGGACCGAGCAGGGCGGGGTGATGACCTGCACCGAACCCGCTGAATGCGGTGAAGGCGTCGCCAAGGGAACGAAGTTCGAGATGCAGGTGCTCTCGCAGTCCGGCTCGACGGTGACCGACAACATGATGAGCGCGATCCAGTCCTCGCTCGCGAAGACGGGGATCAAGTTCTCCATCAAGACCGCGCCCGTCAACTCCGTGCTGTCGCAGACCCCGCAGTGCACCTCCGGCCAGTCCATCTGCAAGTGGCAGTTGTCCTTCTTCGGTACGGCGGGCAGCTGGTACTTCAACGCCTTCCCGACCGGCGACTCGCTCTTCCAGTCCAAGGGCGGTGCGAACTTCGGCAACTACTCCAACACCGACGTCGACAAGCTCATCTCCGCGTCCACGACGTCGAGTTCGAACCAGGCGATCCAGGACTACAGCGCGGCCCTCGCCAAGGATCTGCCGGTGATCTGGCTGCCGGAGCCCGACTACCAGATCTCGGTCGTCAAGAACGGCCTCGGCGGCTTCTCCCAGGACTCCCTCGCCAACTTCCACCCCGCGCAGTGGAAGTGGACCAGCTGAGTGGACACCCTCCTCTACCTCGGCCGACGGATCCTCCAGGCCCTGGCCGTGATCCTCATCGTCACGGTCGTGGTGTTCTGCCTGCTGCACGCGCTGCCCGGGGGGCCCGCACGCGGGATCCTCGGCCCGCAGGCGACGCCCCAGCAGATCACCGCGTTCAACCACGAGCAGGGGCTGGACCGCTCGCTGCCCGTCCAGTACGCCTACTACCTGGGCGATCTGGTGCGAGGTGACCTCGGTACCTCGTACACGCTCAACGAGGCGGTCTCACGGCTCATCGAGCAACGCCTGCCGAAGACGCTGGTGCTGACCGTGCTGTCCGCGCTGGTCGGGCTGCTGCTCGCGGTGCCGCTCGGGATGTGGCAGGCGGTGCGGCGCAACAAGCCGACGGATTACGTCATCACCACGCTGAGCTTCGTGGCGTACTCGACGCCCGTGTACTTCCTGGGCCTTCTACTGATCCTGCTGTTCACGCAGACCCTGCGGTGGTTTCCCTCGCAGGCGCCCCAAGGGGACACGCTGGCCCAGGTGTTGGCGGACCCGGCCGGGCTGGTGCTGCCGGTCGTCACGGGGGCCGCGTCGATGGTGGCCGTGTTCAGCCGGTACATGCGGGCGGCGACCTTGGAGAACCTCTCCGAGGACTATGTGCGGACCGCTCGCGCGGGGGGTGCGTCGCAGTACACGGTTCTCTTTCGGCACGTGTTCCGTAACTCCCTGACCCCGGTCGTGGCGATGCTCGGCTACTACGTGCCGGTGCTCTTCGGAGGTGCGCTGGTCGTTGAGCAGCTCTTCAACTACCCCGGCATGGGGCTGCTGTTCTGGTCTGCGGCGCAGGCCTCCGACTATCCGGTGCTGCTGGGGTGTGTCCTCGTCATTTCCGTCGCGACGGTTGTGGGGACCTTGCTTGCGGATGTCGTTCAGCGGGTTGTCGATCCTCGGGTGAAGGAGGGGCGGGCGTGACCGGTCGTGTTGAAGCTGCGGGTCGGTGGGGGCTTGTCGCGCAGTTCCCCGCGCCCCTGAAAGCGCGCTTCGCGCGCAACAAGCTTGCAGTCGCCGGGGTTCTGGTCGTGCTGTTCTTCCTCTTGTTCTGCTTCGTCGGGCCCTTGGTGTACTCCACCGACCAGACCCACACCGACCTCACCCAGGTCAACCTCGCACCCAGCGGCGCCCATTGGCTCGGAACGGACGCCGTCGGGCACGACCAGCTCGGGCGGCTCATGTACGGCGGGCAGATCTCGCTGCTCGTCGGGCTCGCGGCCGGGGTCCTCGCGACCGTCATCGGGACCTTGTGGGGTGCGGTCGCGGGGTATGCGGGCGGCTGGGTGGACGCGGTGATGATGCGGGTCGTGGACGCCGGGATCGCGATCCCCGCGCTGTTCATCCTGCTGGTCGTCTCCGCGATCACGACTCCGGGCACGCTCGGGCTGATCGTCGTGCTCGGTCTGGTGTCGTGGCTGGTGCCGTCCCGGCTGGTGCGGGCGGAGACGCTCACGCTCAAGAACCGGGACTACGTGCTGACGCTGCGCGCGACCGGCGGCACGCACGGCCGGGCCGTCCGCCGGCACATCCTGCCCAACTCGGTGTCGACGATCGTCGTCGCGGCCACCTTCCAGGTCGCCGACGCGATCCTGCTCATCGCGTACGTGTCGTATCTGGGCCTCGGCGTCCAGCCGCCGAAGACCGACTGGGGCGGCATGCTGTCGGCCGGTCTGACGGCCGCGTACTCCGGGCGCTGGTGGCTGATCGTTCCGCCCGGCCTCGCGATCATCCTCGTCGTCTGCGCGTTCAACGCGATCGGCGACGGGCTGCGCGACGCCTTCGACGTGAAGGGACGCGCATGAACATCCTGGAGATCGCCGATCTGGGCGTGACCTTCTCGACCGAGACGGGTGACGTGCCCGCCGTGCGCGGGGTGTCGCTGCACGTCCGGCCCGGTGAGACGCTCGCGCTGGTCGGCGAGTCCGGGTCCGGGAAGTCGACGGTGGCGCTCGCCGCGATGGGGCTGCTGCCGGGCAGCGCGCGGGCCTCCGGGCGGGTGACGGTCAACGGCACGGAGGTGGTCGGGGCGTCGGAGAGTTCACTCGCCCGGCTGCGTGGCCGTACGGCGTCGATGGTCTTCCAGGAGCCGGCCACCGCGCTCGATCCGCTGACCCGGGTCGGAGCCCAGATCGCGGAGGTCATCCGCAACCACCGTCCCGTCCCGCGTGCGGAGGCCGCCCGTGAGGCGGTCGAACTCCTGCGCCGCGTCGGCATTCCCGAGCCGGAGCGGCGAGCGTCCGCGTTCCCGTTCCAGCTGTCGGGCGGGCAACGGCAGCGGGTCGTCATCGCCATGGCGATCGCCAACTCGCCGGGCCTGCTGATCGCGGACGAGCCGACCACCGCGCTCGACGTCACCGTGCAGGCCGAAATCCTCGATCTGCTACGGCGGTTGGCCGCCGACTCGGGAACCGGTGTGCTGCTGGTCACCCACAACATGGGGGTGGTCGCCGACTTCGCCGACCGGGTCGCGGTGATGCTGCGGGGCGAGGTGGTGGAGACCGGGCCGGTGGAGGAGGTGCTGTTGCGGCCGACGCACGAGTACACGCAGCGGTTGCTGGCTGCGGTGCCGCGGCTGAGGTTCAGTGGCGAGGACTCCGCTCCGGTGGAGGCGGCTCCCGTCGTCGAACTCCGGGATGTCGCTGTGCAGTTCGGGCGGGGCCCTCGTGCCGTGCGCGCCCTCGACGGTGTGTCCATCGAAGTCCGCCCCGGTGAGACCGTCGGCCTTGTGGGCGAGTCCGGGTCCGGCAAGTCCACGGCGGCCCGGGTCGCGCTGGGCCTGGTCCCGCCGGGCTCCGGGACGGTGTCGCTCTTCGGTACCGACCTCAGCCGGTCCCGGGGACGGGCGCGGCGGGCCCTGCTGTCCGGCGTGGGCGTGGTGCTCCAGGATCCGGTGGCCTCGCTGGACGCCCGGATGAGTGTGGCGGAGTGCGTCGCCGAGCCGCTGCGGGTGCACCGGCGAGGTATGCCGGCGGCCGAGCGGCGGAACCGGGTCGCGGAGACGCTCGAACTGGTGAGGCTGCCCCGGGAGTTGGCGGGGCGCGGGCCGCGCGAGCTGTCGGGAGGCCAGCGGCAGCGGGTGAGCCTCGCGCGGGCGCTGGTGCTGGAACCACGGCTGCTGGTCGCGGACGAGCCGACGAGCGCGCTCGACGTGAGTGTGCAGCGCACAGTGCTCGAAGTGATCGCCGAGCTGCAGCGCGAGCTCGGGTTCGCCTGCCTCTTCGTCTCCCACGACCTGGCCGTCGTGCAGGAGTTCGCGCAGCGGGTCGTCGTCATGCGGGCGGGGCGCGTCGAGGAACAGGGGCCGACCATGTCCACGCTGCTGCGTCCGGAGACCGAGTACACACGGCGGCTCATCGCGGCCGTGCCGGTGCCGGATCCGGTGGAGCAGCGGAAGCGGCGGACGGGGGTCACGGCGTGACGGGGGTGGTGGCGGGCGTCGACATCGGCGGCACGACCACTCAAGTCGCCCTGTGCCGCGACGACTTGAGCGTCGTCGACCGCCTGGAGGTGCCCACCCCGGCGGCTGCGGGCGGGGCGGCGATGGTCGGCGCCGCGCTGGACGCCGTACGACTGCTGCTCGACCGTACGGACGCACGGCTGCTCGGTGTCGGGGTCGGAGCGGCGGGCCTGGTGGACGCACGGGCCGGGCGGATCCTGGTCGCGAGCGACTCCTTTCGGGGCTGGGCCGGGTTCGCGGTGACGGCGACCGTCGAACGGGCCCTGGGCGTACCGGCGTTCCTGGACAACGACGTCAACGCGTTCCTGCGCGGCGAGGCGGCGGCCGGTGCCGTGGCGGGCGATCCGTATGTGCTCGGGATGACGCTCGGCACCGGGGTCGGCGGGGCGCTGTGGCTGGAAGGTGCGCTGTACGACGGCCCGCACGGTGCGGCGGGCGAGATCGGGCACGTGCCCGGCTTCGGTGACCTGCCCTGCACGTGTGGCGGGCGCGGGCATCTGGAGACGCTGGCGTCCGGGCGGGCGATCGCGGCGCGGTACGGGGAGCGCACCGGGCGGGACCTGAGCGCACGGGACGTGGCCGGGGCGGCGGGCGCGGGTGATCCGGACGCGCTCGCCGTGTACGAGGAGGCGGGAGCCGGGGTGGCCCGGGCGATGCTGGTCACCGCGGGCCTGCTGGACGTGACCACCTTCGTGATCGGCGGGGGCGTCAGCCGGTCCTGGGCGCTCGTCGAGCAGCCGATCCGGCGCACCCTGGCGGCCGAACCACCGGTCAGCGGCCACGAGTTGCGCGTCCTGCCGGCCGGGCTGGGCGGCGACGCGGTGGCGGTCGGGGCGGCGGCGCGGGCGCGGGCGGAGCTCGATCCACACGGGAGCTCCCCAGCGAGCGGCAGAGTGAACGACGAAAACCGGCCAAGCGCGACCGCGTGATTGACGCACACGCGTCACATCTCTACCTTCTGATCGACTTACCGAACTCCGTTCGAAATACCGGTCAACATGCCGGTCAATGGGCACCCCCGCACGCCCCCTGGAGCCGCACGTGAACGCCAGACCGCACCCCGTCCCTCCCCCCTCCCGCCGCTCGTTCCTCGGCATGGCCGCGACCGTCCCCCTCGCCGCCACCGGCGCCCTGGCCCTCGGGGCCGGCACCGCCCACGCCGCCGACTCGGCGTACGTCATGTGTTACTTCACCGAGTCGCCGACCATGCTGGCCGCCAACTACGGCCTGCACCTGGCCGTCAGCACCGACGGCCTGCAGTGGACCCCGCTCAACCAGAACGCCCCCGTCGCCACCCCGACCGCGGGCTCCCTCGGCCTGCGCGACCCCTTCATCCTGCGCAAGCAGGACGGCACGTTCGTGGTGCTCGCCACCGACCTGAACGGCACCGACTGGACCTACGTCAGCCAGTACCTCCACGTGTGGGACTCCACCGACCTGCGCAGCTTCACCGGCTACCGGCGGATGAAGGTGCACGACCTGGACACCCACGCCTGGGCGCCCGAGGCCTACTGGGACGCGAGCCGCGGTCAGTACGGCGTGATCTACTCGGCCGTCAACTCCAGCGGCCACAACGTGATCATGGTGAACTACACCAGCGACTTCGTGACCGCAGGCAGCCCCCAGGTCTTCTTCGACCCCGGCTACGACGTCATCGACGGCGACCTGGCCATCGGCGTGAACGGCGTCAACTACCTCTACTTCAAGAAGAACTCGACCCTGGTCGGCGCCCGCTCCTCGTCCCTGAACCCCGGCAGCTTCACCGAGTTCAGCACCGCGGTCTCGCACAACGGCACCGAGGCCCCGACCCTGGTCAAGTCCCTTGCCTCAAGCTCGACTTGGTATCTCTGGGGAGACACCTGGTCGCCGAACGGCGTCTTCTACGCCTGGCAGACCAGCAGCCTGGCCGCCGGCACCTGGACGGCCCTCGACCAGAAGACCTACACCCAGCCGCTCAACTCCAAGCACTGCGGCATCCAACCGATCACGTCGACGCAGTACAACAACCTGATCGCCAAGTG
This sequence comes from Streptomyces fulvoviolaceus, assembly GCF_000718165.1. GTDB lineage: Bacteria > Actinomycetota > Actinomycetes > Streptomycetales > Streptomycetaceae > Streptomyces > Streptomyces fulvoviolaceus. Next base: position 290,628 of record NZ_JOEY01000015.1, read on the forward strand.
GGGCACCCCCGGCTGGAACCGGCTGAAGTCCTACAACTACCCGGCCCGCTACGTCCGCCACTCCAACTACGTCGGCCGGATCGACGAGTACGCCTTCGACCCGTACACCGACTCCCAGTGGAAGCTGGTGCCGGGCCTCGCCGACTCCTCCGGTGTCTCGTTCCAGTCGGTCAGCCACCCGACCCGGTATCTGCGGCACTACAACTACGCGCTCCAGCTGGACGTGAACGACAGCACGTCGGCGTTCGCCGCGGACGCGACCTTCTACCGGACCGCGGGCCTCGCCGACGCGTCCTGGTCGTCGTTCCGGTCGTACAACAACCCGACCCGCTACATCCGGCACTCGAACTACGTCCTGCGCATCGACCCCGTCTCCACGACCACGGAGCAGCAGGACGCGACCTTCCACGTCGGGTACTGAGCCGCTGCGACCGCGCGAGAACCGGGAGCAGTTCGGCCGCTGACGCGACATCCGCCGTCAGCGGCCGGTCCTCCCTCCCGGACGGGAGCACCACGGTCGCCGTGCTGCTCCACGTCGGTCAGTTCTACGTCAGTCCAGACCCGCCGACTTCAGCCACGCCTTGGCGACGTCCAGCGGGTCCTTGCTCTCCAGCTGCACCTGGGAGTCCATGTCCAGCAGCGCCTTCGTGTCCAGCTTGGCGGAGACCGCGTTGAGCGCGGCGACGCCCTCCGAGGAGAGGCCGGACTTGTAGACCAGCGGGGTCACGTTCGCGAAGCCGAAGAGGTTCTTCGGGTCCTGGAGGACGACGAACTTCTCCTTGGTGATGGTCGGGTCCGTGGTGAAGAGGTCCGCGGCCTGCACCGTGTTCTTCTTCAGCGCCGCCTGGGTCAGCGGGCCGCCCGCGTCGAGGGCCTTGAAGGACTTGAACTCCACGCCGTACTCGGACTTGAGGCCGAGCAGACCCTGCTGCCGGGTCTGGAACTCGGGCGAACCGCCGATGACCAGGTCCGGGGCGGCGTCCTTGAGGTCCTCGATGGTGGACTCGGAGGTCAGGCCGTACTTCTCCGCGGTCGCCGCGTTGACCGTGACGGAGTCCTTGTCCTCGGCCGGCGCCGAGTCCAGGAGCGTCAGCTTCGCGTCGAGCTTGGTCTTGACGGCGGCGTCCACGGCCGCGGCCGACTCCTGGGCCGCGTCCTTGTCCAGGTAGGCCAGCAACGAGCCGTTGTACTCGGGCAGGACGGTGATGGAGCCGTTCTTCAGCAGGCCGTAGGTGGTCTCGCGGCTGCCGATGTTGGGCTTGTAGGTGACCTTGATGCCCTTGGCCTTGAGGGCCTCGCCGTAGATGTCGGCGATCAGGATGCTCTCGGCGAAGTTGTTGGAGCCGACGACGACCGTGCCGCTGTCGGCCTTGTCCCCGGCGAGCGGGTCGGAGCCGTCGTCGGAGGAGGAGCATCCCGCGAGCAGGGCCGTGGCGGCGGCGAGCGCGAGGGCGGCCACGCCGGGGTTCTTCCTGAGGGACCTGCGGTGTGCGGCGGTAGAAGTCACGATTCCCGTTCCGGAACTCAGGGGTTGCCGAGAAGATCTTGAGCTGCTGAGAAACTCTGGAACTGATCCAATCCAGCCAGTTCTCGGTCAGTCAAGAGCAGCCTGGTCACAATTGACTTCATTGCGTGGTCGGTTGTGAAAGTGAAGCGAAACCGGCGCGCCGGGCGCAAGCCAGGTTGTAACGGATTCTTGACTCAGGGTGGCGCGAACCCCTGTCCGAAGAGCCTGTAGTCTCGCCGAAGTTGGCGCCGGTCACAGTGGGGTGCGGGAGCCACTCAGGTGCCCTTGCGCACCATCCCGCACCGATCAGAAACGGTCAGAGGAGGCCAGGTGTCCACGAACACGGTGGGCGCTCCCGCGCAGCCGGCGCCGGCACCATCGCCGGTCCGAAGTGGGATACGGCGTTTCGCCGACCGCTGGCCCTTCCGGCGCAAGCTCAACATTCTGGTCGGCGTGCCGCTGGCCGTGCTCGCCGTGCTGCTGACCTACCTCTTCACCGACCAGATCGGTCAGTCCAACGACGCGGCGGACGCGGCCGATCTCGTCCGTGACAGCGCCGAGGTCGCGCAGCTCGTCGACCGGCTGGAGGCCGAGCACCAGCAGGCCGTCCTGCTCTCTGTGCGCCACCAGTCCAGCTGGGACGGCGGCACCCCCTCGCAGACCGCCTACCGGCACGCGCAGATCGCCGTGGACGACCAGGTCGAGAAGGTGCGTACGGCCTTCGGCGACCGGCTCCCGGACGAGGAGGCCCAGGCGCTGCGGGAGATCAACGGCCTGGAGGACCTGCGCAACACCGTCGAGCAGGACTATCTGCCCGCCGACAACATCGACCCGGCGTACACCGATGCCACCAAGGGTGTGATCGACGGCCTCGGGCTCGACCGCAACCCGGCTCTGGCAGCCACCTTCACCGGCAACCTGCTCGACTCGCTGCTGCGCGCCGACGCCGCCCACGGCTCCTTCGAGACCGGTGTCTTCTCCGCGACCACCGGCGACTCGAACGCCCTCATCGAGCTGATCGGCGCGATCGGCGCCTACGACGAGTACAAACATCAGGCCGAGCGCTTCTCCCGGTTCGCCACCGAGGACCAGGCGGACGAGCTCGGCGGGATCGAGTACAACTCCGCCCAGGCGACCATCGGCCGGCAGTACGCGGAGCTGCAGATCGACCCCAGCTCGCTCCAGGCGGGCTCCCGGGCCGAGATCCACAAGGCGTTCCAGCAGGCGCTGGACACCTATCCCACCTACCGCGACCAGGCCGCGGCCCGGCTGAAGATCACCACCTCCCTCATCGGCCAGATCGCGGACCGCGCCGACGCCGCCTCCGGCGACGCCCAGTCGAACGCCACCTGGCTGTTCAACGCCGCCCTGCTCGGCTTCGGCCTCTGGCTCGCCCTGTCGGTCGCGATCCGCCGCTCGGTGGTCCGCCCCGTGCAGGCCCTCACCAGTGCCGCCAGGCAGGTCGCCGAGGTCGCAGGCCGTGAGCTCGACCGCGTGGCCGACGACGACGCCGAGGACGCCGGCCCGCCCCGCCTCGAGGACATGCCGGTCACCGCGAAGGACGAGATCGGCGACCTCGCCGAGGTCTTCAACCAGGTGCAGACCACCGCGGTCGCGCTGCTGGAACGCCAGGTGCTCAGCCGGCGCAACGTCGCCGAGATGTTCGGCAACGTGGGCCGCCGCGTGAGCAACCTGACCACCCGGCAGCTGGCGCTGATCGACGCGGTGGAACGGGGCGAGACGGACCCGGCGCTCCTCGAACGCCTCTACTCCATCGACCACATCGCCGTGCGACTGCGTCGCAACGCCGACAGCCTGATGCTGCTCGCCGGCATCCGCGAGACCGTCCTCGACTCCGGTCCCCTCGCGCTCACCAACGTCGTACGGGCCTCGCTCGGCCAGATCGAGGGCTTCCAGCGGGTCGCGCTGCACGCCGGCACCGAGGTCATGGTGGAGCCCGACATCATCGGCGACCTCACGCTGATGGTGGCCGAACTCGTCGAGAACGCGGTGGCGTTCTCGCCCGTCGGCAGCCCCGTCGAGGTGACGGTCAAGGACAGCCACGAGGGCGCGCTGATCGTGGTCTCCGACCACGGTCTGGGCATGAGCGCGGAGCGGCTCGACGAGGAGAACTCCCGTCTGATCCGCCGCGAGCGGCTCGACCTGGTCCCGACGAAGGTGCTCGGCCTGTTCGTGGTCGGCACGCTGGCGCGCCGCTGGGAGGTGACCGTGATCCTGTCCCGCACCCCGGGAGGCGGTGTGACGGCCGAGGTGTCCATCCCGTCCTCGCTGCTGCTGACGATGAGCTCGGTGGGGGTCGCCGCCGGCGGTTCTGCGGCACGTTCGGGTTCGGATTCGGCTACGACGGCGGGCGCGGGGTCGGCAGCGACCGGCCCGGTGCCCGGAGCGGGCCCGGCGCGGTCGGCGAGGTCCGCGGAGGAGACGCCGGCAGCGCGGGCATCCGCCCCGGCCGACGACGAACCCGGGCCGCTCCCCCGCCGGTCACCCCGACACAACCCGGCCCCCGCCGATACACCTCTCATCCCGAACGCCCGGACCGGCGAGGCAACGGTGTCCGACCCGGCCGGAACAGGTGACGCGATGCCATCCGTGCGGACCGCATCCGGCGATGCCACGCCCTCCGCCCCGTCCGGGACCGGCGACGCACCCCCGGCCCCGGAAGGAGCCGCCGACTCCCGCCCCCTGCGGCGCCGGGTCCGCGGCGCCACCCTGCGGACGACCGTCGGCACCGACGCCGACCAGGCCGCTCGCCCCGCCGCCCCCCGGCCCGCCGACGCGGACGCCGTACGCGCCGCGCTCGACGAGTTCGAGGCGGCCGTGCAGCGCGCGCACCGCGACAGCGACACCGGCAGCCACCCAAGGCCCACGCTCCGCGAGAGCGAACCCGGGAACCATCCGAAGCCCGCCACCCGCGACAGCGCCCCCGGCACCGACGCCGAGGCCACGCCCCGCGAACCCCGACCCTCGACCAACCCCCCGCAAGACCAGAACCACCACTCCCCGGAAGGAGCGGAGCAGTGAGCACGTCGACGACAGGTGACACTCCGACGGGAGGCACCACGGCGGCCGAACTGCAGGCCGCCGCAGCCGACTTCACGTGGCTGTTGAATCGTTTCGCGACGGAGACGGCGGGCGTCGTCGACGCCATCGCCGTGTCCTCCGACGGGCTGCTGATCGCCGTGTCCGAGCTGCGTGAGCAGGCCGATTCCGAGCGGCTCGCGGCGATCGTCTCCGGCATCACGAGCCTGGCCGCCGGAGCCTCCGGCAACTACGGCCTCGGCGGCCTCAACAAGGTGATCATCGATCTGGAGGGCGGCCATGTGCTGGTCTCCGCGATCGGCAGCGGCGCCGTGCTCGGCGTGGTCACCGACAAGGAGGCCAAGCTCGGCAACATCGCCTACGAGATGACGCTGTTCGCCAACCGTGCGGGCAGCGCGCTCAGCCCGCAGCTCGTGCTGGAACTCAAGAACAGCGTCGGCGCCGCGTCGAAGCGCTGACCGGGCGCGCGGCCCGGCCTAGGAGGAAGACACACAGCCATGGCGGACGGCCGCACTCCCACCGGTGCAGGCGAGGACGGCACCACATCCCCGGGCCCGGACCCGGTCGGGCCCGTCGCCGCCGTACGGCCGTTCCTGGTGACCGCCGGCCGGGTGGCGCCCGGTCCGTCCGGCCGGACGATGCCCGTCGAGACCCAGGTGGTGGCCACCGCCGAGGGGCTCGCCGTGCTCGACCTGCTCTCCTTCGAACAGCACGACATCGTCGCCGCCTGCCGGCAGCCGCAGTCCATCGCGGAGATCGCCGCCCGGCTGCGGCTGCACCTGAACGTGGTCCGGGTCCTCGCCGAGGACCTGCGTACGGCAGGGCAGTTGACGGTGCACGTGCCCGACTCCGGCGTCACCCACGACGCGTCCGTCCTGCGCAGGGTCATCGACGGCCTGCGCGCCATCCCCGACTCCCGAGGGGTACTCCGTGACACCGACTGAACCGGCCACCCGGCCCTCGGCCGCCGAGGCTGCCGTCGTACGACCGCCGCTGCCGGTCAAGATGGTGATCGCGGGCGGATTCGGGGTGGGCAAGACCACCGCCGTCGGTTCGATCTCCGAGATCGAGCCGCTGACCACCGAGGCCGCCATCACCGAGGTCGCCGCGGGCGTGGACGACCTCAGCCACACCCCGCGCAAGACCACGACCACGGTCGCGATGGACTTCGGCTGCATCACCATCGACCCGACCCTGAAGCTGTACCTGTTCGGCACGCCGGGCCAGGAGCGGTTCGGGTTCATGTGGGACGACATCGTCGAGGGCGCGGTCGGCGGACTCGTCATCGTGGACACCCGCCGCCTCGACGACTGCTACGCCGCCGTCGACTACTTCGAGCACCGCCATATCCCGTTCGCGGTGGCCGTCAACGCCTTCGACGGCAAGGTCGAGCACACCCTGGAGGAGGTCCGCTGGGCCCTCGACGTCGCCGAGCGCACCCCGGTCGTGGTCTTCGACGCCCGAGAACGCGGTTCGGTGAGGGACGCGCTGCTGGTGGTACTGGAGCAGGCGCTGGCCCGTTCAGAGGCCTGACGCGCAACGCCCTCAGGGGCGCGGGGAACTGCGCGACCAGCCACGACGCCGCCGCAGCCGCCACACAACACCCCGCGGCACCCCGGAAGGCGCCCTCACCCAGACGCCCGCACCCCTCGCGACACCGTCAGCCGGGAAGCTGCCCAGAACACCGCGAGCGTCACCAAAGCCAGCACCGCGACGAGCGTCGCACCACCCACGACCTTCTCGTAGTTGCGCTGGTAGAGCCCATCCACGATGTAGCGACCAAGGCCGCCCAAAGAGACGTACGCGGCGATCGTGGCCGTCGAGACGATCTGGATGGCCGCCGAGCGCAGGCCGCCGAGGATCAGCGGGAGCGCCGCCGGGAGTTCGACCTGGAACAGCACCCCGGCCTCGCTCATGCCCATCCCCCGCGCGGCGTCCACCGGGGACGGGTCGACGGAGCGCATCGCCTCGTAGGTGGTGACCAGGATCGGCGGGACGGCGAGGACGACCAGTGGGGTCATCACGTTGACCAGGCCGAACCCGAACAGCAGGGTCATCAGCACCAGCAGTCCGAAGGTGGGCAGCGCGCGCCCGGCGGTGGCGATCAGGGAGAGGGCGTTCCCGCCGCGCCCGGTGTGACCGGTGACCAGGCCGACCGGCAGTCCGATCGCGGCGGCGAGGGCGAGCGCCTCCAGGGTGTACTGGATGTGCTCCGCGACCCGCGTGGGGATGCCGTCGTAGCCCTGCCAGTGGGCGTTGTCGCTGAAGAAGGCGTTGATGTAGTGGAGCCCGTTCACAGGGCCGCGGCCTCCTTGCGGTCACGCTTGCCACTCGGCATCCAGGGGGTCAGCAGGAGGCGTACGACCACCAGCGCGGCGTCGGCGAGGATCGCGAGGACGGCCATGGTGATGACGGCGTTCACCGCGAGTTCGGGCCGGTTGTAGATGTTCGCGTCGTTGAGCAGGTTGCCGAGGGCGCCCTGGTTGCCGATGAGGGTGCCGACGCTGACGAGGCTGATGCTCGACACGGTCGCCACCCGCAGCCCCGCGATGATGGCGGGCACGGCGATCGGCAACTGGACCTGGGCGTAACGCCGTACGGGTCCGAAGCCCATCGCGGTGGCCGCGGCCAGCGTCTCCTGCGGCACCGACCGCACACCGTCGACGATCGCCGGGACCAGGACCACGAGGGTGTAGACGGTGAGCGGGATCATCACCGTCAGCTCGGTCTGGCCGGTGTAGTCGATGAGGAACACGAAGAGCGCCAGGGACGGAATGGCGTACAGCACCGTCGTCACCCACAGCACCGGCGGGTACAACCAGCGGAACCGCACGCACAGTTGGGCGAGCGGCAGGGCGATCAGCAGACCGGCCAGGACCGGCAGCAGGGCCTCCCGCAGATGCAGCCCGATCAGACCGAGCCAGCTGTGCTGGAGATCGCTGGGGATGTCGAAGAAGCCGTTCATCCGGCGACCTTGCTGTCCGTACGGCCTTCCGCATGGGCCCCGCGGATCGCCTCGGCGATGGTCTGCTGCGAGACCACGCCGGCCACCCGGCCCTCGGCGTCCACGGCGACCGCCCAGCCGGTGGGCGAGAGGACGGCACAGTCGAGCGCGGCCCGCAGGGAGTCGGTACCGGCGACGAACGGCCGCCCGTACGACAGGAGTTGGCCCTTGTCCACGGACCCGGCGGTCAGGTCCTGCGGCTCGCTCCAGCCAAGCGGTTTGCCGTCCAGATCCGTGACGAGGAGGTAGGGGGCCTCGGCCGTGTCGCGGGCGGCGATCTGCTCGGCGGTGGCGTCGATCGCGACGACCGGAGCGGTGAGCAGCCCGAGTCCGGCGGAGGAGAAGAAGGACAGCCGCCGGATGCCGCGGTCCGCGCCGAGGAAGTCCTCGACGAACTCGTCGGCCGGGCTGGACAGCAGCTCCGCGGGCGGCGCGAACTGGGCGAGCCTGCCGCCGGTGCGCATCACGGCGACCATCGTGCCGATCTTGACGGCCTCGTCGATGTCGTGCGTGACGAAGACGATGGTCTTGCCCAACTCCTCCTGGATACGGAGGAGTTCGTCCTGCAGCCCCTTGCGGACGACGGGGTCGACGGCCGAGAACGGCTCGTCCATGAGCAGCACCGGCGGATCGGCGGCGAGCGCCCGCGCGACCCCGACCCGCTGCTGCTGACCGCCGGACAGCTGGTAGGGGTACCGCTTGGCGAGCGCGGCGTCGAGCCCGACCCGCTCCATCAGTTCCCGCGCCCGCTCGCGCGCCTTCTCCTTGCCCCAGCCCAGCATGCGCGGCACGGTCGCGATGTTGTCGACGATCGTGCGGTGCTGGAAGAGCCCGGCGTTCTGGATGACGTAACCCATGGACCGGCGCAGCGTGTTGACGGACTGCTGCTGGATGTCCTTGCCGTCGAGCAGGATGGTGCCCTCACTGGGCTCGACCATCCGGTTGATCATGCGCAGGGTCGTCGTCTTCCCGCAGCCCGACGGTCCGACGAGGACGGTGATCGAGCGGTCGGGTATGTCCAACGAGAGCCGGTCGACCGCCACCGTGCCGTCCGGGTACCGCTTGGTGACTGAATCTATCCGTATCAAAACGCCGAATACCCCTCGGGTCTGGCAGGAGTTGCCCGCTTGCGACCAGGCGAGTTCTGGTCGCGCGGCCGTTCGGCAGAGTGTAGACCGCTCGGATTACGGGGCCGAGGCGGGCGTTTCCCAGCAGCCCGGCAGGGCTTTGCCATGAGAAGCCTGTGAGTTCCCTGATTCTCATCCTTCGCTCAGCGAAGCCTCAGCGACCACCCAGACGCGGCCCGGATGGTCTGTCTCAACCACCGCTCGGAGACCTGGAGTACGTGTCATGACGACCCTCGCCCCGCCGCCCGCGGCGCCCGCCCAGGAACGCAGGCACCGGGCCGCGCCGCCCGCCCCGAGCAGCCGTGT
>NZ_JOEY01000016.1 GCF_000718165.1 Streptomyces fulvoviolaceus
CTGCACCCCCGTCCCCACCCCCGCCCACTCCACTCCCCGGGCGATACGCGTGCGAAGGAGCCCGCGATGAGCGACATGATCACCGCGGACCTGGTCGATCTCGACCTGTCCGCCGATACCAAGGAAGCGGCGGCGCGTGCCCTCGCCGAGCGCATGGTGGCCCTGGGCCGGGTGACCGACCTGGAGGGCTTCCTCGCCGACGTGGCCGCCCGCGAGGCACAGATGCCGACCGGCCTCGACGGCGGCATCGGTATCCCGCACTGCCGCAGCGAGCACGTCACCGAGCCGACGCTCGCCTTCGGGCGCAGCACCGCCGGCATCGACTTCGGCGCGGCCGACGGCCCCGCCGACCTGATCTTCCTGATCGCCGCGCCGGCCGGTGCGGACGATGCCCATCTGACGATCCTGTCGTCGCTGGCGCGGCAGCTCATGAACGCGGAGTTCACCGACGCGCTGCGGTCGGTGGGTGACGCGGAGGCCGCGGCGGCGCTGATCCGCGGGGACGAGGCGCCGGCGGCGGGCGAGGGCGCTTCCGAGGGCGCGGGTGGCGCGCAGAGCCCCTCCGAAGACTCCGTTGCGGCATCGGCGGCGGCCTCCGCCGATGCCGCAACGGCCAGTGCGGCGGCGGCGTCGGACGCGCCGTCCGCTTCCGATGAGCGCCCCTTCCGCATCGTCGCCGTCACGTCCTGTCCGACCGGCATCGCCCACACCTACATGGCGGCCGAGTCGCTGGAGAACGCGGGCCGCGAGGCGGGCGTCGAACTCGTCGTCGAGACGCAGGGGTCGGCCGGCTTCGACCGGCTCGACCCGGCCGTGATCGCGGACGCGGACGGCGTGATCTTCGCGCACGACGTGCCCGTACGGGACAAGGACCGCTTCGCCGGGAAGCCGACGGTCGACGTCGGCGTGAAGGCGGGCATCAACCGTCCCGGCGAGCTGATCACGGACGTGCGCGGGAAGGCGGCGCGCGGTGAGGTGACGGCGGGCGCCGCCGCGGGCGGCGGTACGCCGGTCGAGCGGGCCGGTGAGTCCGGCGACAACTACGGCACCAGGCTCCGCAAGTGGCTGATGACCGGCGTGAGTTACATGGTCCCGTTCGTCGCCGCGGGCGGTCTGCTGATCGCTCTCGGGTTCGCGATCGGCGGCTGGGAGATCACCAAGGCGCCCTCGGTCATGGAGCACTTCTCCTGGACCCAGGTCGACAGCTGGGGTGCCCTGCTGCTCCAGATCGGCCAGGTCGCCTTCGGCTTCCTCATCCCGGTCCTCGCCGGATACATCGCGTACGGCATGGCGGACCGCCCCGGTCTCGTTCCCGGCTTCGTCGGCGGCATGATCGCCTCCAACATCGCGGCCGGTTTCCTCGGCGGTCTGGCCGCCGGTCTGCTGGCGGGTGGCGTCGTCCTCGCGATCCAGCGGATCAAGATCCCACCGGTGCTGCGCGGCATCATGCCGGTGGTGGTGATCCCACTGATCTCCTCGATCGTCGTCGGCTTCCTGATGTTCGTCGTGATCGGCAAGCCCATCGCCGAGGCCCAGAAGGGCATGACGGACTGGCTCTCCGGCCTCTCCGGCACCAACGCCGTCCTGCTCGGCATCCTGCTCGGCCTGATGATGTGCTTCGACCTCGGCGGCCCGGTCAACAAGGTCGCGTACGCCTTCGCCACGGCCGGTATCGCAGTCCAGGACCCCAGCGACTCCGCGATGAAGATCATGGCCGCCGTGATGGCCGCGGGCATGGTCCCGCCGCTGGGCATGGCGCTGGCGACCACCGTCCGCAAGAAGCTCTTCACGCAGACCGAGCGCGAGAACGGCAAGGCCGCCTGGGTCCTGGGCGCCTCCTTCATCTCCGAGGGCGCGATCCCGTTCGCCGCGGCGGACCCGCTGCGCGTCATCCCGGCCTCGATGGCGGGCGGCGCGGTGACAGGCGCTCTGTCGATGGCCTTCGGAGCCACCCTGCGCGCCCCGCACGGCGGCATCTTCGTGGTCCCGCTGATCGGCAGCCCGTTCCTCTACCTGATCGCCATCGCGGTGGGCGTCTGCGTCACGACCGCACTGGTGGTCGTCCTGAAGAGCATGCGCAAGCCGGTGGCGGGGGCAGCGGCCACCGAAGCGCCGGAGGGCGCCGGCTCACCGAAGACCGAGCAGAAGCAGCCGGTCGCCGCGTAACCGAAGGGCACCTCGGGACAAGACGCTTCTTGTCCCTTTGGGTAGCTGTGAGTAGTTCACGGCACCTGCGAGATACGTCACGGTCCGGGACCAAAGTCCCGGACCGTGGTGTCTACTGGAGCGCATGCCTGAGCACGTCTCCGTCTACCAGTTGCTTGGTATGACCCTTCTCGCCCTGGTGACCGTCGCCTGGGCGATCGGTCTGGTCTTCATGCTGCGCCGCGGCCGCTTCGAGGCCGCGCTCCGGCGCACCGGCCACATCCTGCCCGCGCTCCCGTACCAGCGTCAGGTCGGCCCACGGGTGGAGTCCGTCGAACTGACCCCGGCGGAGGAGGACGCGTTCGCGGGGCTGGTACGACAGCTCAGCAGCGGTCGCTGACGCCGCCCGCCCGCTCCCTGCGGACCACTGGGGGCGTACGGCGTGATGCGTGCGGCGTGATGCGTGAGCCTCGCTCAGGAAACCCGCGCCGCGCGCCGCTCCATCGCATCCCGGGCCGCGTCCTCGCTCACGTACACCTCGCACATGTGCCGTCCGTCGGGCGTCGCCGTGTGCTCGACCTCCCAGAGGGAGACCTCCACGCCGTCGCGCAGCAGGAACGCGTGCTCGTACAGCGAGAAGCACAACCCGGCGCGGCCCGCCCGGCACGGGCGCCCGAAAGCCTGCGTGATCTGGTGCGCGCACGCCGTCGCCAGCAGCGCCGCCGTCTCCGCGTCCGGCCGGTCCGCGTTCTCCGCGCGGCGCAGAAGCCGGCGCGCGTGGTCCGCCGAGTCGTCCGGAACGTAGGCGTGCCGCGGGGCGTGCATCGGCGTCAGCTGCACCGTCACCGGCAGCTCGAAGTCCGGCGCGTCCGGCGGCAGCGGCAGCCGCGCGGTCGCGGCGCGCAGCTCCTCCTCGTCGACGTACACCTCGTGCTGCGGGACGCTGCCCCGCGCGGTGTTGTGGACGAGCTCCCACAGAGTGAGCGCCGAACCGTCGGCGAGCAGCCACGTGTGCCGGTACGTCTCGCGATGCAGCCCCGCGCTGTGGTGCGCGGAGTGCAGCGAACTGTCGTGCGCCAGTGCGCAGTCCAGTCGCCGTATCGTCTCGTCGGGCAGCTCGAAGGAGTTCAGGGCACGTCCGAGGAGTCGCGCGAGGTGCTCCTCCGGAGACTCGGGCGACTCGGGTGGTTCGTACGCTGCCGTCTCGTACGGAACGCTCAAGGTTTCTCCCGGCGTTGCTGCATGTCACCTTGTGGGTGCATACCGTAGCCCCTCGGTCGGACATCATGTCCGGGAACCGAGAAAACGTACGCCCGGAAAACTCCCGGGCCGCGCAGGAAGTTCCCACGCGACCCCATGATCCGTCAAAAGCCCCCGGTCAGAAGGGTCTTGCGGGGCCGGATTGAGCTGCGTCCATCTCAGACGGAACTTCCCGCAACCCACTCGTTCCATGCCAAGTTCCAGCCGTTCAACCCGTTGTCCGGCGACACCGTCTTGTCGGGGGAGTTCTTGACGATCACCACGTCCCCGAGGATCGAGTTGTCGTAGAACCACTTCGCCGGCGTGGCGCCCTGTCCGCCCTTCACGTCCTGAAGCCCCACGCAGCCGTGGCTGGTCCCCTGGCGGCCGAAGGGCGGGTTGCCCTTGTTGTACCAGTAGTTGCCGTGGATGAACGTCCCCGACTGCGTCAGCCGCATCGCGTCCGGCACGTCCTTGATGTCGTACGCGTTGGCGAGGTCGACCGTCCGGCTGTCCATGCGGATCTTCTTGTACTTCTCGGAGATCACCATCTGTCCGTTGTAGGTGGTGAACTCCGGGCTGCCCGTCGAGATCGGCACCGACTTGACGGTCTTGCCGTCCCGCACGACCTTCATGGTCTGTGTGTTCGCGTCCACCGTGGAGACCTGCGAGCGTCCGATGGCGAAGGTGACGGTCTTCTTCTGCACCCCGTAGACGCCGTTTGTGCCCTGCACGCCGTCCAGGTCGATCTTCATCGTGACCTTGGAGCCGGCCTTCCAGTACTCCTCGGGCCGGAAGTCGAGCCGCTGCGACCCGAACCAGTGCCCGACCACCTGCTGCCCGCTGCTCGACGTCACCGTGATGTGCGACTGCACGGCCTTCTTGTCGCTGATCACCTTGTCGAAGTTGAACGACACCGGCATCCCGACCCCGACGGTCGTTCCGCCGTCCGGTGTGTACGTCCCTATGAAGCTGTTCTGCGGAGTGACCGTCGTGAAGGTGGAGTTGGCGGCGGAGGTCTTGCCGTCCTCGTCCTTCGCGGTCGCCGATATCTCGTACTTCGTCCCGCGCTCCAGCTGTTCCTTCGGCTTCCAGCTGCCGCCGTTCGCGGATGTCGAGCCCGGCACCGCCTGGCCCGTCCCCGCCACCGTCATCTTCACGTCGGTCAGCGTGCCGTCACTGACCTGCACGCCGGTCGAGTTGATCGACGCGCCCGTCGAACCGTTCTTCGCCGAGATGACGATCTTCGCGACTGAGGTCTTGGCGGACTCCTTGCCGCCCTTGTCGTCGTTCTTGGCGTTCGCGTTGCCGCCGCACGCGGTGAGGGTGAGGGTGCCGACCATCAGGACGGCACAGGCCCCCAGTGCGCGCCGTGCTGCTATGTCCGGCGTCGTCACAGGCTGCTCCAGGTTCGGGTGATGTGGGTTGTCCGCTCCACTGCGTGGAGGAAGAGGGGGTCGCCCCCAGACCGGGTTCCCATCAACCGCCGTGAATGCCATCACGTGACATAACCGGGACAATCGCGGCGGGGAGCGCCCGCTCGCCCTGTGGGCCGGGCGCCCCGCGCACCCGTTCCCGAGTGAGCGCACCGGGGCGCCCGCGCCGCGATGCCTACACCGGGGCGCCCGCGCTCCCTGTCACCGGCTCCCGTACAACTCCTCGTACGACGGCCACGCCCCACCCGGCCCGTCCACCGGCTCGGCGGCGCGCACCGCCCGCACGATCGCGCGCGTCACCAGATCCGCGCCCGCGGCGAGGATGTCGTTCAGCGCGAGTGGGCGCTCCGCGTCGAGCGGGCGCGCTCCCGTGGCCAGCGCGAACACCGTGTCCCCGTCGTGGAGCAGGTGAACGGGCCGCACGGCGCGCGCGATGCCGTCGTGCGCCGTGCCGGCCAGCTTCTGCGCCTGCGCCTTCGACAGCTCCGCGTCGGTGGCCACCACCGCCAGTGTGGTGTTCAGCGGGGGCGGCGCATTCTTCGCCGAGCTCTCGGCGAGCCGGCGGCGCGCGCTCTCATGGACACGCGCCTCCGGGTAGTTCACGCGCCCCTGGAACAACTCGCCGTACAGAACGCCCGTCTCCGGATCCATCACCGACCCCACCGCGTTGGCCACCACCAGCGCGGCCACGGTGATCCCCGACTCGAGCACGGTGCTCGCGGTCCCGACCCCACCCTTCATCGGTCCGACCGCGGCTCCCGTCCCCGCGCCCACGCACCCTTCCCTCACCCGCGCGCCGATCTCACTCGCAGCGGCGGCCTCGACGGCGGCCCGACCGGTGGCCGCGTCCGGCCTGGCCCGGAAGTCGCCGCCCCGCCCCAGGTCGAAGACGCACGCCGCGGGCACGACCGGGACGACGTGCGCCGGGTCCGGTCCGACGGGCACTCCGCGCCCCTGCTCCTCCAGCCAGGCCATCACCCCGGAGGCCGCGTCGAGCCCGTACGCGCTGCCTCCGGTCAGCACGATCGCCTCGACCTTCTGCACCACGTTGCGCGGGTCGAGAGCGTCGGTCTCCTTGGTGCCGGGACCGCCGCCGCGCACATCCACGGCGGCGACGGCCCCGCCCTCGGGAGCGAGCACGACGGTGGTGCCGGTGAGCCAACCGTCGCCCGTGCGCGACGCGTGCCCCACGCGTACGCCGGTGACGTCCGTCAAAGCGTCGACTGTCATGGGACCAGTCTCGTCCAGTCATCGGCGCAGGCCAGGGAAAGGGAGCAGTCAGGCTTCCCGCGCCGCCGGCTCCTTGTGTTCACGGGCGGCCATGCGCGCGGTCAGCGTCGTTCCGGTCGCCACTGCCAGCGCCGTAACGATGCCTGCCGCGAACACCGCCCAGTCGCCCAGGAAGGTGCAGCAGATCACCAGCAACGCGGTCACCGGCAGCACCAGTTGCTGGGCGGTGCCCACCTTGAAGTGGCGGGAGTGCAGCGCCCAGACGGTGAGCAGGTAGAGAGCCGTCGGCAGGGTCACGGCAGCCGACGCGGCCAGTGTGGAGATGTGCGCCTTGCCCACGGACTGCTCGACGGCCACCTCCAGCCCCGCGCCGATCGCGGCGGCCGAGGCGAAGACGACGTAGTGGCCGTAACCCCACAGGAACGCCTGCTTGTTGGAGCGCAGATGGCCGTGGATGGGCACCACGAAGTAGATCCACCAGGCGGAGAAGATGATCAGCAGGCCGCCCGCGGCGATCGGCAGCAGCTCGCCCAGCGCGTCGTTCTCGTCGATGCCGGACTTCACGGCGACCGTGGCCGCGGCGATCGTCTCGCCGAGCACGATGATCGTGAACAGCCCGTACCGTTCGGCGATGTGATGCGGATGCCAGGAGGTGGGGTGGTCCTTCTCCGCATAGGGCGGCACGCACATCTCCAGCAGCGCCATCACCAGGAACACCCAGGGCCGCGCGCCCTCGGGCAGAACCACCAGCCCCAGCCAGCCGACCAGGCAGAGCAGCACGCCGCCGGCGTACCGCAGGGCCATCGTTCTCTCCGCGCCCTCGCTCGCACGCGCCACGCGCAGCCACTGCGCCGTCATCGCGAGCCGCATGATCACGTAGCCCAGCCAGACGGCCAGGAACTCGTGCTCCTCGAACGCCCGGGAGATCCCGGCGGCCAGCACCAGGACGCCGGCGATCTGGACCAGCGTGACGACGCGGTAGAGCGCGTCGTCGTTGTCGTACGCCGAAGCGAACCAGGTGAAGTTCATCCAGGCCCACCAGATGGCGAAGAAGACCATCGCGTAGTTGAGGATCCCCTCGCCCGTGTGCGCCTCGGCGACGGCGTGGACCAGGGCGATGCCCGCCTGGGCGATGGCCACCACGAAACACAGGTCGAAGAAGAGCTCGAGCGGTGAGGCGACCCGGTGCGCCTCGTCGCGGCCGCGGGCGGTGAGTCTGCGCAGAGGGCCGCGGCCGCCGGGCGCCTCGTGGGACGCAGGCGGGGGAGTTGAACTGGACGTCATGCGTCCAAGCACAGCAGATAAACCGCCGGAATTCTTGTGAACGGATTCACAAACGCGCGAGGGTGCGGCCACGGGCGGCGGCGCCACCGTCAGTGGGGAGAGCCGCTGCTGCAGCCCGTGTTCACCGGTGAGCTGCTGCACCGCTTCAAGCACGAACTCGGTCTGCACACCGCTCTGGACACTTCGGGCTTCCTCGGCGTCCGAGCCAACGACGCCCTGCTGCGCGGCACCGACCTGGTCCTGCTCGACATCAAGTCCTGGGACCGCGCCACCTACCGCGAGGTCACCCGCCGTCCGCTGGAGCCCACCCTCGACTTCGCCCGCAGGCTGGCCGACCTCGGCAAGGAGGTCCACGTCCGCTTCGTGCTCGTGCCCGGCCTCACCGACGACCCCGCCGACATCGAGGGCGTCGCCGCCTTCGCGGCCTCCCTCGGCAACGTCGGCCGTGTCGACGTCCTGCCCTTCCCCAAGCTGGGGGAGGCCAAGTGGCAGGCGCTCGGCCGGCCCTTCGCGCTCCGCGACACTCCCTGCCCCACGCCTGGGCAGATCGCCCAGGCCGGAAGCATCTTCGGGGCCCACGGCCGCCACGCCGTGTGAGTCCCCGGTACGGCCGTCAGGACGGCGGCCGTACTCTGGAGGCATGACCACCGCTCCCGACCCCGAGCCGCGCGAGCCGAAGCCCGCGCTGATCTTCGACGACCCACTGGACCAGCAGTCCTCGGACGACACGGACCGCGGGTGGGGCGAGCGGCCCGGCACCGAAAACGACAGTGCGGCCGACCTGAAGCGCTTCCTCGACGAGAAGCCGCCCCACCACATCTGAGTCGGCCGGTCCGCCCACCACCTCCGAGCCGGCCGCACTGCCGCCAGCCAGAGCCGGCGGACCGTGAGCGCTACTGCTCGTCGTGTCCCGACCCCCGCTGCGCGACCAGCGCGTCGCGGATCTCCTTGAGCACCTCCAGCTCGGTCACCTCGATGACCTCGTGCGTGCCCTCCTTCGCCTTCTGACGGGCCGCCTGCCGGGCCAGGTACTTCGACATCGGCAGGACCATCAGGAAGTAGACGACGGCCGCGGTGATCACGAAGGTCAGCGTCGCTCCGAGGACCGAGCCCCACAGGAGCTGAATGCCCTCGTCGCCCTGGCAGCTGTCGCTCAGGCACGAGCTGTAGCTGTCGAGGTTCTTGGTGCCGATCGCTCCGACGAGCGGGTTGATGAGTCCCTTCACCACCGCGTTGACGATGTTGGTGAAGGCGGCGCCGATGACCACCGCAACTGCCAGATCGACGACGTTCCCGCGCGTCAGGAAGGCCTTGAAGCCCTGCCAGACGCTCGGTTCCTTCTTCTCGCTCACTGCGGGGCCTCTTCTCGCATGCACAGGTTGTGGAACAAACAGCTCCGCAACCTACGTCAACGCGAGGCAACCATGTCCAATTGGGTAGCTCTAACGGGGGACTTGACAGGAAGTCACGCAACAGGCTGCCTGCACGGCTCAACACAGCGTCACCGCCAGCCGTGCCGTCGTGCTCGCGCCGGCGAGGCGTGCCGCGGTGGAGCGGGGCACCGACAGCACGACCAGTGCCCCACCCTCGGTCACGCCGTCCACCGGCTCCGGCACCTTGGTCACCCGCACCCCGCGCGCGACCACATGGGCGTCGCCGCCCGTCGCCGCATCCTCGGCGGCGATGACGTCGACGCGGTCTCCGGGCCGCAGCAGCCGGACCGTCGCCCCGTCGGCGATCCGCACCGGTGCCGACACCGTCTCGACGGCACGGTGCTTCCGTACGGGCTCGGCCACCGGATGCCCCCGCGCCCGGTCGGTGTCCTGCGGGCCCGCCGCCACGAGCGCGGCAGCGGTGATGGCCAGGCCGGCCGCCACGGCCCGCCTCCGGTGCCGTACGAGCCGCCGTAGTTGATACCGTCCACCGCGCACGCGCACCGGCGCGAAATGCGGGACTTCGCACGTAGGGGGAGCATCCGCGCCGGGTGGGCGCGGAGAGAGGGGAGAGGGAGACGGAGCGAACGACACGAGAACCACCACCTGTGACGAGAGATCGGCTTGCGATGCCACGATGAGGCTTCGCACCGATTCCCGCTGAGGCCGGTGGACTACCGACGGGTTGTGGACAACTCCCTCACCCGAACGGGAAGTTCCGCACTCGAGCCCGCCCTCGGTTCCGCTACGGCAGCTCGAACCCCGGATCCATCCCGCCCAGCGCGCTCGTGCACAGGCAGTCCCGTTCCTGGTTCGCCGGCAGCGCGGCCACCGCGTCGAACAGCACGCCCCGCAGCCGGTCCACGTTCGCCGCGAAGACCTGCAGCACCTCGTCGTGAGAGACGCCCTCGCCGGTCTCCGCGCCCGCGTCGAGGTCGGTGACCAGCGTCAACGACGTGTAGCAGAGCTCGAGTTCACGGGCGAGCACCGCCTCGGGATGGCCGGTCATGCCCACCACCGACCAGCCCTGAGCCCGGTGCCACAACGATTCGGCACGGGTCGAGAACCGCGGTCCCTCGACCACGACCAGCGTGCCGCCGTCCACTACCTCCCAGTCCCGCCCGCGCGCCGCCTTCAGTGCGACCGCCCGTCCGACGGGGCAGTACGGGTCGGCGAGGGACACATGCACCACGTTCGGCACGGTGCCGCCGGGCAGCGGCAGCCCGTCGAAGTACGTCCCCACCCGGGACTTCGTACGGTCGACCAACTGGTCCGGCACGAGCAGCGTGCCCGGCCCGTACTCGGGGCGCAGGCCGCCCACGGCGCACGGGCCGAGGACCTGGCGCGCCCCGACCGATCGCAGTGCCCACAGGTTGGCCCGATAGTTGATCCGGTGCGGCGGCAGATGGTGGCCGCGTCCGTGCCGGGGCAGGAAGGCGACCCGCCGGCCGGCGATCTCGCCGAGGAAGAGGGAGTCGCTGGGCGGCCCGTACGGGGTGTCCACCTGGATCTCGGTCACGTCGTCGAGGAACGAGTAGAAGCCGGAGCCGCCGATTACGCCGATCTCTGCGTTCGCCATGACGAGCACATTAACCGGCGTCGACAGCACCCGGCGCCCGGGCCCGGAAACGCCGAAGACCCTGCCGTCCTACGACGGCAGGGTCCCGTGAGGCCTGTCTTGCGCGCCGGTCTTACGCGGCGGAGCTGTTGCTCGAAGAGGTGCCCGTGCTCGACGACTTGGAGTCCGAGGAGGACTTCGAGTCGGAAGACGACTTCGAGTCCGAGGACGAAGAGGACGTCGACGACTTCGAGGACGACGCCGGCGAGCTGCTCGACGAGGAGCCACGGCTGTCGTTGCGGTAGAAGCCGGAGCCCTTGAAGACAATGCCGACCGCGGAGAACACCTTCTTCAGGCGGCCAGCGCAGCTGGGGCACTCGGTCAGGGCGTCGTCGGTGAACTTCTGCACCGCCTCGAGGCCCTCGCCGCACTCGGTGCACTGGTACTGGTAGGTCGGCACTTGTCTTCCTCCTGGCACTCTCACTCAATGAGTGCTAACGAGCGTCCATAGTGACGTATTCCCGAGGATCAGTCCACTGCCACCGGCACGCGGTGACCGACGCCACGTGCGACGGTACGGCTGCGGGGCCGTCCCGCGAGCCGTGACCGCAGCGCCAGCAGGGTCCCCAGGGCGAGCAGAGTGCCGCCCATCGGCACCAGGAATCCGGCACCGCCCCAGAAGCGGTCCTCCAGTTGTCCGGCGACCGTCACGGCGGCCGCCTGACCCAGTGCGACCGCGCCGGTCAGCCAGGTGAAGGCCTCGGTGCGGGCGCCGGCCGGGACCAGGTCCTCGACCAGGGTGTAGCCGGTGATCAGGGCGGGCGCGATGCACATGCCGACGAGGAGGCCGAGTCCGGCCAGGACGAGCACCGAGTGCGCGGCCCACAGGCCGGAGGCCGTCAGCGCGAGGGCGGCGTAGCCGACAACGAGGCGCCGCTGCGGGGCCACCTTCCACGCGATGGCACCACAGGCGAGACCGGAGAGCATGTTGCCCGCCGCGAAGACGCCGTACAGGACACCGTTCAGGCCCGGTTCGCCGATCGACTCCGTGAACGCGGCCAGCGAGACCTGCATGCCGCCGAAGACGGAACCGATGCCCAGGAAGGCCACGATCAGGACGCGCACTCCGGGGATGCGCAGCGCTGAACCGTGCTCCACGCGCGCGTGCCCGGCGGCGGTGACAAGCGGCTGAGTGCTCTTCTGCGCGGCGAACAGCAGGCCGCCCGCCAGCGTCAGCGACGCCTCCGTCAGCAGGCCCGCGGCCGGGTGGACGGTCGTGCACAGCGCGGTGGCCAGCAGCGGGCCGAAGACGAAGGTCAGCTCGTCCGTGACGGACTCGAAGGCCGCCGCGGTGGTCATCAGCGGCGAGCCCTGGAGCTTCACGCCCCAGCGGGCGCGCACCATGGGCCCGACCTGCGGCACGGAGGCGCCCGTGGGCACGGCCGCCACGAACAGCGCCCACAGGGGCGCGTGCGAGAGCGCGAGCGCCGTCAGGGTCACGACGGACGCCGAGTGCACCAGCACGCCGGGAAGCAGGACGGCGCGCTGCCCGTAGCGGTCCGCGAGGCGGCCGGTGAAGGGCGCGAACAGCGCCATGGAGACGCCCGTGACGGCCGCGGCGGCGCCCGCCGCGCCGTACGAGCCGGTGGTGTGCTGCACGAGCAGCACGATGGAGATGGTGAGCATCGCGAACGGCTGGCGCGCCGCGAAGCCGGGGAGGAGGAATGTCCAGGCGCCGCGTGTACGCAGCAGTTGCCCGTATCCAGGGCGGGAAGCGACCGTGGATGCCACGGCCCGTGCCTTTCTGCCGCCTGGTAGCGCGGCCCCTTTTCTTGGGCGTCGGCGCCGAGAGCTGTCCTCTTGCGCGGACTGCGGTAGATGCCGGAGCCCACTGCGGAGCGCTTCTCGGCCGCCATACGGTCGCGCCAGCACTGCATCAGGCAGAGTTGGTTCGATCAGAATGCGCCTTCATCGTACAGGGAGTAACGCGCGGTGTGCCTGTGAAAACGAGCACCACGCGCGCGTTCACCTGTGATTGGCGCAGGTGTGAACCGTATGAAACATGTCCTTAATGGTCGGCGTGGCCGTTACCCGTCCCGAGCCACCCCGCGAGCTTGCCGCCGTGACCCACTGCGCGCAGCCGCCGCTCCGCCGCGTCCCGGACCGGGTCCGTGGCGACCACGAGCAGTTCGTCGCCGCGCCGCAGCACCGTCGTCGGCAGCGGAACGAACGATTTTCCCTCGCGTACGACGAGAGTGACGGCGGCCCCGGCCGGCAGCCGCAGCTCGTTCACCTCGACGCCGTGCATCTTCGACCCCTCGGGGATCGCGACGGACAGCAGGTGTCCGCGCAGCCGCTCCAGGGGTGCTGACTCGATGCCGAGATCGGCGGCCTCGGCATCCCCGCCCAGGCGCAGCTTGCGGGCCAGCCAGGGCAGCGTCGGCCCCTGGACCAGGGTGTAGACGACGACCAGGACGAAGACGATGTTGAAGATCCGGCGACTGGCCTCGACGCCCTGCACCATCGGGATCGTCGCCAGGATGATGGGCACGGCGCCGCGCAGCCCGGCCCAGGACATGAGTGTCTGCTCCTGCCACGACACCCGGAACGGCGTCAGGCACAGCACGACGCTCAGCGGGCGGGCCACCATCGTCAGCACCAGCCCGATGACGAGCGCGGGCCATACGTCGTCACCGAGCTCGTGCGGGGTGACCAGCAGGCCGAGCAGGACGAACATGCCGATCTGGGCGATCCAGCCGAGCCCGTCCGCGAACCCGCGCGTGGCGGGCCAGTGCGGCAGCTTCGCGTTGCCCATCACCATCGAGGCGAGGTAGACGCCGAGGAAGCCGCTGCCGTGCGCCAGCGCACCCCCCGCGTACGCCGTCACCGCGATCGCCATGACCGCGATCGGGTAGAGGCCGGAGGCGGGCAGCGCCACGTGCCTGAGGCCCCAGGAGCCCAGCCAGCCGACCGCGAGGCCGATGGCGGCGCCGATGGTCAGCTCCAGAGCTATCTCGGCGATCAGCATGTACCAGTGCTCGACCGGGCCCGCCGTGGAGAAGGCGACGACGAGGATGACCACCGGGGCGTCGTTGAAGCCGGACTCGGCCTCCAGCGTGCCCGTCACGCGCGCGGGGAGGGGGATCTTCCGGAGCACCGAGAAGACCGCCGCCGCATCCGTCGAGGACACGACCGCCCCGATGATGAGCGCCTGACGCCACTCCAGCCCGATCAGGTAGTGCGCGGCCGTCGCCGTGACCCCGACACTCACCGCGACCCCGGCCAGCGCCAGCGCGGTGGCGGCGGGCAGGGCCGGTTTGATCTCCTTCCACTTCGTGCCCAGACCGCCCTCGGCCAGGATCACGACCAGGGCCGCGTATCCGATGACCTGGGTCAGTTCGGCGTTGTCGAAGTGGATGTCGCCGATGCCGTCCTGGCCCATGGCGACGCCGATCCCCAGGTAGACGAGCAGGCTGGGGAGCCCGCTGCGCGAGGAGATCCGGACCGCTGCCACGGCGACGAGCAGGACGAGCGAGCAGACGAGCAGGAGCTGGTTGAGATGGTGGACAGTCAGCGGCCGTTCCCTTCCCTGGCTCACGCACATCACGCGCGCGTGAGCTCACGTACATAGGACACGAAGTGGGGGCGCTCCGTATCCAAGTACTTCGTTACCTTACCTAACTCTTGACGATTTCTTGACGCTTCTCGGGGCAAGATCGAACGCTCGTCCGCGCTGGTTCCCGACTCCGCGTCAAGTGGCCACAGGCCCTGCGCCTATGGTTGCTCCAGCGTTCAGTCAAAAGCACAGCCCGCCCTGCCGCTCGCGTTAGGACAGCAAGGACAGCGATGCCCCCCACCACCACCGCCTCTTCGGGTCAGCAGCCCGGCAAGTCCGGCAGGAAGAAGGGGCGCAAGGCCCGTCTGATCGTTCTCGTCCTTGTACTGGCCATCATCGGGGGCGTCGCCTACGGGGCGTACTGGAGCATCAGCACCGTCCGCGCGTCCTTCCCGCAGACCAAGGGCTCGATCACGCTGGAGGGCCTCTCGGGCCCCGTCGACGTCAAGCGCGACAGCTATGGCATCCCGCAGATCTACGCCTCCTCCGACGCGGACCTGTTCATGGCGCAGGGCTACGTCCAGGCGCAGGACCGGTTCTACGAGATGGACGTGCGCCGTCACATGACCTCCGGGCGCCTGTCGGAGATGTTCGGCAAGGGCCAGGTCGACAACGACGAGTTCCTGCGCACCCTGGGCTGGGACCGGGTCGCGAAGGAGGAGTACGACAAGACGCTGTCGGCCTCCACGAAGAAGTACCTCCAGGCGTACGCCAAGGGAGTCAATGCCTACCTCCAGGGCAAGGACGGCAAGGAGATCTCCCTGGAGTACGCGGCCCTCGGCTTCGAGAACGACTACAAGCCCGAGCAGTGGACCCCGGTCGACTCGGTCTCCTGGCTGAAGGCGATGGCCTGGGACCTGCGCGGCAACATGCAGGACGAGATCGACCGCGCCCTGATGACCAGCCGCCTCGGCCCCCAGCAGATCAAGGACCTGTACCCGGACTACCCGTACAGCCGGAACCAGACGATCGTCCAGGAGGGCCAGTACAACGAGCTCACCCAGACGTTCGAGCAGAACGGCAGCACGTCGGACAGCGGCACGTCCACCAGCGGCTCCACGACGGGCACCACGGGCACGTCGTCCTCGACCTCGACGTCGGCCACCTCGGCCCTGCAGAGCCAGCTCTCGGGCCTCTACAACGTCCTGGACGACGTCCCCACGGCCGTCGGCGTGAACGGCAACGGCATCGGCTCCAACTCCTGGGTCGTCGCGGGCTCGCACACCATCACCGGCAAGCCGCTGCTGGCCAACGACCCGCACCTGTCGGCCTCACTGCCGTCCGTCTGGTACCAGATGGGCCTGCACTGCCGCACCGTCTCCAGCAAGTGCCAGTACGACGTCACCGGCTACACCTTCGCGGGCATGCCCGGCGTGGTCATCGGACACAACGCGGACATCGCCTGGGGCATGACCAACTCCGGCGTCGACGTCACCGACCTCTACCTGGAGAAGCTCACCGGCGACGGCTACCTGTACGACGGCAAGGTGAAGCCCTTCACCACGCGCGAGGAGACCATCAAGGTCGCCGGCGGCAAGTCCAAGAAGATCGTCGTCCGGGAGACCAACAACGGGCCTCTGCTGTCCGACCGCAACGACGAACTCGTGAAGGTCGGCAAGAAGGCCGAGGTCAACAACGCCGCGCCCGACCGCGGCAACGGCTACGGCGTCGCCCTGCGCTGGACCGCCCTGGACCCGGGCACCTCCATGGACGCCGTCTTCGCGATGGACAAGGCGGCCGACTGGACCGAGTTCCGCGCGGCGGCCGCGCTGTTCGACGTGCCCTCGCAGAACCTCACCTACGCCGACAGCACGAACATCGGCTACACGCTGCCCGGGCGCATCCCGGTGCGCGCGAAGGGCGACGACGGCTCGATCCCGGCGCCGGGCTGGGACTCCAAGTACAGCTGGACCGGCGAGTACATCAAGCAGGACGAGCTGCCGTACGAGTACAACCCGGAGCGTGGCTACATCGTCACCGCCAACCAGGCCGTGATCGACAAGGACAAGTACCCCTACACGCTCACCACGGACTGGGGCTACGGCACCCGCAGCCAGCGCATCACCGACCTGATCGAGCAGAAGATCAAGGGCGGCGGCAAGATCTCCACCGACGACATGCGCCAGATGCAGCTGGACAACAACAGCGCGATCGCCAGCCTGCTCGTGCCCATGCTGCTGAAGATCGACGTCGGCGACAAGGACGTCCGCGAGGCGCAGGAGCTGCTGGAGGGCTGGGACTACACCCAGGACGCCGACTCGGCGGCGGCCGCGTACTTCAACTCGGTCTGGCGCAACATCCTCAAGCTCGCCTTCGGCAACAAGCTGCCCAAGGAGCTGCGGGTCAAGGGCCAGTGCCTGTGGGTCGACCCGGCCGACAGCACCGGGCCGGTCGACGACACCCAGAAGGTGCGCGAGTGCGGCGAGCGCGACGCCGACCAGGCGCAGCCCGACGGCGGCGACCGCTGGTTCCAGGTGGTCCGCAACCTGCTCGAGGACGAGAACAGCGACTGGTGGAAGACGCCCTCCTCGGGCACCCGCCCCGGCGCCGACAACCGCGACGAACTGTTCAAGCGCGCCATGATCGACGCCCGCTGGGAACTGACCGCCAAGCTCGGCAAGGACATCGACACCTGGAGCTGGGGCCGGCTGCACCGCCTGTTCCTGAAGAACCAGACCCTGGGCACCGACGGCCCCGGCTACCTGCAGTACATGCTCAACCGTGGCCCCTGGAAGCTCAGCGGCGGCGAGGCGACGGTCAACGCCACCGGGTGGAACGCCGCCGGCGGCTACGGCGTCGTCTGGGTGCCGTCGATGCGCATGGTGGTCAACCTCGGCGACATCGACAAATCGAAGTGGATCAACCTCACCGGCGCCTCCGGGCACGCCTTCAGCGCCCACTACACCGACCAGACGAGCAAGTGGGCCGACGGCGAACTGCTGGACTGGTCCTTCTCGGACGACGCGGTCGACAAGAGCACGAGCGACACACTGGTGCTGAAGCCGTGAGCCGCTGAAGCGAAGCTCGCCGAAAGGGTCCTCCACACGCGTGTGGAGGACCCTTTCGCATGCGGAGGCGTGGTGCGCGCAGAGGCGCGCGAGACATCTGTAATGCGCCCCCTGGATGTCGAGGGGAGCGCTGCTCAGGAGTCGGCGCGAAAACGGCGCACGCCCGATGGCGTCACCACCGCGTGCACCGGTCGGTCATGCGCCTCCTCCGGGACGTGCTGGACGACCTCGTAGTCGTACAGGAGCACCACCAGCGCGGGGTGTGCGCCCGCGCGCTCCAGGCGCGCGAGAACACGGTCGTACGACCCCCCGCCGCGCCCCAGGCGCATCCCGCGCGCGTCCACCGCCAGCCCGGGCAGCAGCACGACGTCGGCGGCGGTCACGGCGTCCGGGCCGAGGCGCTCCCCGGCGGGCTCGAAGAGGGCCATTTTTCCGCCGTGTTGGATGCGTGTGAGGGAGCCTTCTCCGGCGTACGCGCCCCAGTCCAGGTCGTTGTCCGGCAGGAGCGCCGGGAGCAGGACGTGCACGCCCCGCGCGCGCAGCGCGTCCAGCAGCGCCGGCGTGCCGGGCTCGCTCCCCACGGAGACGTACGCCGCCACCGTGCGCGCACGCGCCAGCTCGGGCAGCTCGAGCGCCCGCTCGGACAGCGCGGCCGCCGCTTCCCGCACGTCATCGGCCGTCAACCTGTTCCTCACCGCGAGGAACTCTCGCCGCAACATTCGCTTGTCAGGCTCGGCGGGACGTCCGACGTGACTCAAAGTCTGCACCCGTACCCCTTCAATGCGCTCATATCAGAGCTTATTAACCGGAGCCTCAGATTCACTGCAAAGGCACCGGATAAGGTTGCGGACATGACTCAGTCGCACCCTCGGATCAGCAAGGCTGTCATCCCCGCAGCTGGCCTCGGCACCCGGTTCCTGCCGGCCACCAAGGCCACTCCCAAAGAGATGCTGCCGGTCGTGGACAAGCCGGCGATCCAGTACGTGGTCGAGGAGGCCGCGTCCGCGGGCCTCGATGACGTCCTCATGATCACGGGCCGCAACAAGCGGCCCCTGGAGGACCACTTCGACCGCAACTACGAGCTGGAATCGGCCCTTCAGAAGAAGGGCGACGCCGACCGGCTCGCGAAGGTGCAGGAGTCCAGCGACCTCGCCACCATGCACTACGTCCGCCAGGGCGACCCCAAGGGCCTCGGCCACGCCGTCCTGTGCGCGGCCCCGCACGTGGGCCACGAGCCCTTCGCGGTCCTCCTCGGCGACGACCTGATCGACCCGCGCGACCCGCTGCTCAAGCGGATGGTCGAGGTCCAGGAGCAGCGCGGCGGCAGCGTCATCGCGCTCATGGAGGTCGAGCCGGAGCAGATCCACCTCTACGGATGCGCTGCTGTCGAGCCCACCGACGATGCTGACACCGTCAAGGTCACCGGCCTGGTGGAGAAGCCCGACCCGACGGACGCCCCGTCGAACTACGCGGTCATCGGCCGCTACGTCCTCGACCCGCACATCTTCGACATACTGCGCAAGACCGAGCCCGGTCGCGGCGGCGAGATCCAGCTCACCGACGCCCTCCAGCAGCTCGCCGAGGACGAGAAGGTCGGCGGCCCGGTGCACGGCGTCGTCTTCAAGGGCCGCCGCTATGACACCGGCGACCGCGGCGACTACCTGCGTGCCATTGTCAGACTCGCGTGCGAACGTGAAGACCTGGGCCCGGACTTCCGGACCTGGCTTCGCAGTTACGTAGCCGAGGAGATGTAGCAACGTTGAGCAGCGCCGCGCCCCGCACCACCGGCCAGGACCACCTCTGGTCGGTGGACGAGCACCTGGAGGACATCCTCGCGACCGTCCGCCCCCTGGAGCCCATCGAGCTGCAACTGCTCGACGCCCAGGGCTGTGTCCTGGTCGACGACGTCACGGTGCCGGTGTCCATGCCGCCGTTCGACAACAGCTCGATGGACGGGTACGCGGTGCGGGTCGCGGATGTCGCGGGCGCGAGCGAGGAGTTCCCCGCCGTCCTGGACGTCGTCGGGGACGTCGCGGCGGGCCAGGCCGATCTGCTCCACGTGGGTCCCGGCCAGGCCGCCCGCATCATGACCGGCGCCCCGCTGCCGCCCGGCGCCGAGGCCGTCGTCCCCGTGGAGTGGACCGACGGCGGCCTGGGTGAGGGCCCGGTGAGCGGGATGAACGCCCGCAGCCTGGCCCCTGAGGGCGCCTCCGGGCACGTGCACGTGTTCCGGCCAGCCGAGGCCCGCGCTCACGTGCGCGCGAAGGGCAGCGACGTGAAGGCCGGAGACCGTGCTCTGGAAGCCGGTACCGTGCTCGGTCCGCCGCAGATCGCGCTGCTCGCCACGATCGGCCGCGGCACCGTACGCGTGCGCCCGCGCCCCCGCGTGGTCGTGATGTCCACCGGCAGCGAACTCGTACAGCCCGGCGAGGAACTGGCCGGCGGGCAGATCTACGACTCCAACAGCTTCGCCCTCACCGCGGCCGCCCGTGACGCCGGTGCCATCGCCTACCGCGTGGGCGCCGTCGCCGACGACGCCGAAACACTCCGGTCCACCATCGAGGACCAGCTCGTCCGCGCCGACCTCATGGTCACCACGGGCGGTGTGAGCGTCGGGGCGTACGACGTCGTCAAGGAGGCGCTGTCGTACGTCGGTGACGAGGACGAGGCCGGCAGCGGCATCGACTTCCGCAAGCTCGCCATGCAGCCCGGCAAGCCCCAGGGCTTCGGCTCCATCGGCCCCGACCACACCCCGCTGCTGGCCCTCCCCGGCAACCCGGTGTCGTCGTACGTCTCCTTCGAACTGTTCGCCCGCCCCGCGATCCGCACCCTCATGGGGCTCGAGGACGTCCACCGGCCGAGGACCACGGCGACCCTGACCGCGGACAAGGCGCTGACCTCGCCGAAGGGCCGCAGGCAGTTCCTGCGGGGGACCTACGCCGATGGCGCGGTGAGCCCGGTCGGCGGTGCCGGATCCCACCTGGTCGCGGCCCTCGCACACGCCGACGCGCTGATCGTCGTCCCCGAGGACGTCGAGTCCGTGGAGCCCGGCACCGAGGTCGAGGTCGTCCTGCTCGGCTGAGCCCACGCGCGTGCGCTGTCCGTGGGGGAGTCCTGATCCGTTGTTTGCGTCGACTTGGCGGTACCGTGTCGCGCACAACAGGCCCACGCGCCGCACCGCGACGGGCCCGGACCGGGAGCGCCACACGCCATGACTGTGCCTTCCCGGGGGGAGACCCCCGGACCCTTTGTGCAGGACCGACTGACCCACATCGACGAGGCCGGGGCCGCCCGCATGGTCGACGTGTCCGGGAAGGACGTGACCGCGCGCACCGCCCGCGCCAGCGGCCGAGTCCTGGTCTCGCCCCGTGTGGTCGAGTTGCTGCGCGGCGAGGGCGTCCCCAAGGGAGACGCCCTGGCCACGGCACGGATCGCGGGCATCATGGGCGCCAAACGCACGCCGGACCTCATCCCGCTGTGCCACCCGTTGTCGGTGTCCGGTGTGAAACTGGATCTGTCGGTCGCGGACGACGCCGTGGAGATCCTGGCCACGGTGAAGACGACGGACCGCACAGGCGTCGAGATGGAGGCCCTCACCGCGGTCTCCGTCGCCGCGCTCACCGTGATCGACATGGTCAAGGCGGTCGACAAGGGAGCGGTCATCACGGACGTACGGGTGGAGGAGAAGACGGGCGGCAAGTCGGGCGACTGGAGCCGGTCATGACACTCGACGCGTCGACCGGCGGCACGCTCCTCGCGCCGTACTGCGCGCTGGTCGTGACCGCCTCCAACCGGGCCGCCGCCGGGGTCTACGAGGACAAGGGCGGGCCGTTGATCGCCGCGGGCCTCGAAGGCTTCGGCTTCGCCGTCGACGGGCCGCAGGTCGTCCCCGACGGTGACCCCGTGGAGGCCGTGCTGCGCGCGGGCGCCGAGGCCGGCTACGACGTGATCGTCACGACCGGCGGCACCGGCATCTCGCCCACCGACCGCACACCCGAGGCGACCCGCAAGGTGATCGACTACGAGGTGCCGGGCATCGCCGAGGCCATCCGCGCGTTCGGGCGGGGGAAGGTGCCGACCGCGGCGCTCTCCCGGGGCCTGGCAGGGGTGGCGGGGCTGACGCTGATCGTCAACCTGCCGGGTTCCAGCGGCGGGGTGAAGGACGGACTGGCCGTCCTGGAGCCCCTGTTGACGCACGCCGTCGACCAGATCCGCGGCGGCGACCATCCCAGACCCGACGCCGGCAGTGGGGGTGCGAGCTGAACAGCCCATCCTGGCCCGTCGTGCTGGCGGACGGCGATGTCGTCCTCCGGCCGATAAAGATGCGCGACCAGCGGGCCTGGCGCGAGGTCAACCGGCGCAACCGGGACTGGCTGCGCCCCTGGGAGGCGACCATCCCGCCGCCCACCCCCAGCGGGCCGATCACGCACCGGCCGACCTACCGCCAGATGGTGAGACATCTGCGGTCCGAGGCGAACGCGGGCCGGATGCTGCCGTTCGTCATCGAGTACCAGGGGCGGCTGGTCGGGCAGTTGACGGTCGCCGGGATTACCTGGGGCTCTATGTGCTCGGGGCACATCGGCTACTGGGTGGACGAGGCGGTGGCCGGCCGCGGAGTGATGCCCACATCCGTGGCGCTTGTCGTGGACCACTGTTTCCGGACCGTTGGTCTGCACCGCATCGAGGTCTGTATTCGCCCCGAGAACGGGCCCAGCCGCCGGGTCGTGGAGAAACTCGGATTCCGTGAGGAGGGGCTGCGCCCGCGCTATCTCCACATCGACGGCGCCTGGCGCGACCACCTCGTCTTCGCGCTCACCGCGGAGGAGGCCCCCGACGGCCTGCTGAGGCGTTGGCAGCGGTCACGCTCGCAGAACGCTCCCCACGACACCTCCGGCACACACCACAACACCCCCCGGAACCCGCAGAACACTCCGGGGAATCCCGCGTAGGCGGGAAGCGACCCCAGGGAATTGAATAAACGTTCGAAAATGATCGGCAGGTGACCGTCTCAGGGCGCGGAATTCGCGTCTTCGGTGGCCTGCTGATCGGATCGGTCACAAAAAAAGCTCGAAATATCAGCCAGATCGTGCGACACACCGGCTCAATTGGCAGATGGCCTCACACAAACCCCTCTACCGTGTGAGGCGTGAGCAGCAGCGGCCTCATCTACGCAGTCATTGTCGGGGCCTGGGCCGCCTACTTGGTGCCGATGTGGCTCCGTAGGCAGGACGAGCTGAACGAGGCCCGTCCGACGGAACGCTTCAGCACCGCCATCCGGTTGCTGTCCGGACGGGCGGGGATGGAGCGCCGGTACGCCAAGGACCTGCGGGCGCGCTCCACCGATGAGGGGGAGCACAGCGCCGGCAACCCGGGCGCGGTCACCGACTCGGTGGACGTCCGGGCCTTCGCCATGCCTCCGACCCGTCCTCAGGCGCAGGCGAAGGTTCAGGCGCCGGTTTCCGGGCGCTCCGAACCGGCGCGCGAAGCAGCACGCGAGCCCGCGCGCGAAGTGGTGCGCGAGCCCGCGCGTGATGCCGCGCGCGAATCGGCGCGCGCACATGCGCCCGCGCCCGAACGCGGTGGCGCGCCGGCGCGCAAGCGCGCGCCCGTCGCCCGGCGCACGCCCGCGGCGGAAGCGGCCGCGGCGCGCGCCCAGCGCACGAAGGCCCTCGCGCGCCGCCGGCGCACAACAGTGGTGCTCTTCCTCGCCTTCACGCTCGGCGCGATCGTCGCCGCCGTCGGCGGGCTCGCGTTCCTGTGGGCGCCCGGCGTGCCCGCCGTCCTGCTCAGCGCGTACATCGTGTACCTGCGCTCCCAGGAACGCCGACGCTTCGCCTACCAGATGGACCGACGCCAGGCCGAGGCCGCCGCGCAGAGACTGCGCGAGAGCGCGCGCCAGCCACGCCGGCGCGCCTCCGTCGCCACGAGCGCGGACGCCGACGAACCGGACGAGGGACCAGAGCCGGAAACGGACCCCGGGTTGTCGGCGCTCGCCGCGGACCGACGCGCCCTCGTCGAGCAGACCGACCACGCGGAGTGGGTCGACCAGCAGCGCGAGCGGCAGCGGAGGCCGGGCCACGGAGACAGCTGGGACCCGGTGCCGGTGCCGTTGCCGACGTACGTGACCGCGCCGGTCGCTCCGCGGGCCACCACCGACGTGGATCTCGGGGCGCCGGACGCGTGGAGCTCGGCGCGGTCCACTTCCGTCGCGCCGGAGCAGGAGGCGAAGCCCGTAGCGGAGGACGGGGGATCGGAGGAGCCGGCGTCCGATGCGGAGGGCATGCCGGCGGCGGACGGTCGTACTGACGCCCGTCGCGCCGCCTCCGCCCGCCGCGCCCGCGAGCGCGGACGCACGCCGCTCTTCGACCAGTACGAGGACGGCGACCGGCCGCGAGCGGCCAACGAGTGATGTCCGGGGCGGGTGCGCATCAGCACGGTGCGGGTCCCGCAGGGTCCCGCGGGCCGCGTCCCTGACCAGCCGGGAACGGATTTCCAAGCACCCTGACGGGGATGCTAGAGTTTCACTCGTTGCAAGGGCCTGTGGCGCAGTCTGGTAGCGCACCTCGTTCGCATCGAGGGGGTCTGGGGTTCAAATCCCCACAGGTCCACCGCAACAACTCTCCGGGGCGACCTGGGAGTTGAGAAGATCCCGTCCGATCGGTTGATCGGGCGGGATCTTTGTATTTCCGCAGCCCGTGGGACATGTGGCTCATGTGGGACATGAGGGGGAGCATGAAGGCCACCGCCGGTTTACCGACGACGAGCCGGACGGCGCCCCTCAGGATCGCGGCGTTCCGGCGGTTCGTGCTGGCCGATCTGATCTCCGCGACCGGGTCCGCGATGGCCCCGCTCGCGCTGGCGTACTCCGTCATCGAGCAGGGCGGGGGAGCGGGGTCGCTGGCGCTGGTGCTGGCGACGAACACCGTGCCGACGATCGTTCTGTTGCTGGTGGGCGGAGTCCTCGCGGACCGGCTGTCGCGCAGCCGGATCCTCTTCCTCGGCAACCTGCTGGCCGCCGTCGCGCAGGGCGCGTTGGCCGTGACCGTCGCCACAGGGCACGCGTCGACGACCTCCATCGCCGCGTGCGGCTTCGTCTCGGGGGCCGCGGTGGCCTTCACCGTGCCGGCGATTCAAGGGGCCGTCAGCCAGATCGTCCCCGCGGAGCATCTGCAGCAGGCCAACGCGCTGCTGCGGCTGCCGAGCAACGCGGTCAAGGTGCTCGGCCCCGTCATCGGCGGACTCGTCGTCGCGGTCAGCGGGCCGGCCTGGGCGCTGGCCTGGGACGCGCTGACCTTCGCCGTAGCGGCTCTCCTGCTCCTCGGGCTCAGGCTGGACGCTCCCCTCGCCGCCGTCGGCAGCGCGCTGAGTGAACTGCGCGCGGGATGGACCGGGTTCTGGTCGCGGACCTGGCTGTGGACCTACACGGCCGCCGGAACCGTGCTCGTCGCCGCATGGCTGGCCGGCTTCCAACTCCTCGGCCCCCTCGTTGCCGCACGCCACTACGCGGGCGCACGCGACTGGGGGCTGGTCCAAGCGGCCTTCGCGTCCGGCCTGTTGGCCGGGACGCTGGTGTGCCTGCGCTGGCGGCCGCGCCGCCTGCTGACCGTGGCCATCGCGGGCGCCGCGGCGCTCGCGCTGCCCCTCGCCGCGATGGGGCAGGGGCTGGCGCTGCCCGCCGTGATGATCGCCACGCTGCTGGCGGGGATCGGGCTCGACGTGGCGATCGTCGCGTGGACCACCGCCTTCCAGCAGCACGTGCCGCAGGCCGAACTGGGCCGCATGAGCGCCTTCAACAACGTGGGCGAACGGCTCGCCATCCCCCTCGGCTACCTCATCACGGCCCTCGCGACCCGCACTTGGGACGACCGGACGGTCCTGACGGCGTGCGCCGGCCTCATCGCCGCCGCCAGCGTCCTCAACCTCTGCGTCCCCGACGTGTACCGCATCAACCGCGCCGACCGCCCCAGGGAGGGCCGACTCCCGGGAGGCCGCCCCCAAGAAAGCGAACGGGAGAACGAACAGGCCTGAAGCTCTACGGCCCCCGCCTCACAGCCCCTTCGCGAAGCACCGGCTCTCCTCATGGAACCGGTAGTGGCCGAACTTCTCACACAGCTCGTACCCGCTGGACGTGTACAGCGCGATCGCCTCCGGCTGCTCGGTGCCGGTCTCCAGGACCATGCGGCTACGGCCGGCCGCGCGGGCGTCGGCCTCCAGAGCGGCCAGGATGCGCCGGGCGAGACCCCGGCCGCGCATCGCGTCGATGACGTACATGCGCTTGACCTCGGCGTCCCCGTCCAGGTTGCCCTCGTCGTTCATGTCCTGGGCACGCCAGCCACCCGTGGCGACGGGTCTGTCCGTCTCGTCGTACGCGATCAGGTAGACGCCGTTCGGAGGGTCGAAGTCGGCCGGAGCCAGGAAGGTCGCGTCGCCGCCGTCGCCGTAGCGGGCGTGGTACTCGGCCTGGACCTCTTCGTCCAGCTTGACGGCGTCGGGGTGGTCGAAGGGAACCTGACGTATATGCATGTTAATCACCGTATATCAATCCAGAACGGAGGCGGGACCCGATCCAGTCTGCCGGTATCGTGCCGGAGTGCTCACTGTGACCTCCGCCAATGTGAATGGACTGCGCGCCGCCGCGAAGAAGGGCTTCGTGGAGTGGCTCGCGGACACCTCCGCCGATGTGCTCTGCCTGCAGGAGGTGCGCGCCGAGCCGCAGCAACTGCCCGAGCACGTCCGCACCCCCGACGGCTGGCACGTCGTGCACGCCCCCGCCGCCGCCAAGGGCCGCGCCGGCGTCTCCCTCTACACCCGCCGCGAGCCCGACCGCATCCAGGTCGGCTTCCGGTCGAGCGAGTTCGACACCAGCGGGCGTTACGTCGAGGCCGATCTGCCCGGCGTCACGGTCGCCTCCCTCTACCTCCCCTCCGGTGAGGTCGGCACCGAGCGGCAGGACGAGAAGATCCGCTTCATGGCCGAGTTCCTCGCCTACCTCAAGGACCTCCGGGTACGCGCCGCCGCCGACGGCCGTGAGGTCCTCGTCTGCGGCGACTGGAACATCGCCCACCAGCCGGCCGACCTCAAGAACTGGCGCGCCAACCAGAAGAACTCCGGGTTCCTGCCGGAGGAGCGGGAGTGGCTCACGCAGGTTCTGACACCGGCCGACGGGGGGTACGTCGACGTCGTACGGTCGCTGCATCCGGATGTGGAGGGGCCGTACTCGTGGTGGTCGTATCGCGGACGTGCGTTCGACAACGACTCGGGATGGCGCATCGACTACCACTGCTCCACGCCCGGCCTCGCCGGCAAGGCGGTCAAGGGGTTCGTGGAGCGTGCCGCCACGCACGCCGAGCGGTGGTCGGATCACGCGCCGGTCACTGTCGTCTACGCCCTCTAGAAGCGCCTAGGGTTCCTGGCCCTGCTTCCGCAACCGCCGGTCCAGCGCCAGCGAAAGCTCCGCCTCCACCACGCTCCGGGCCAGTGGCCGCAGTCGTTGCAGGTCGTCCTCGGTGGCGTGGCGGAGGACCAACTCGGCGAACATCTCGGCCAGGTCGTCCACGTGTTCGCGGACCCGCTTGCCGGCGGTGAGGACCTCGGCGAGGGGGATGCCCTCGCGGACCAGGGCCGAGGAGACGTCGAGGAGGCGGCGGCTGATGTGGACGATCTCGTCGCCGTCGGTGCCGAGGTAGCCGAGGTCGAGGGCGGCGGCCAGGTTCTCCGTGGTGACCTGGCCCTCGAAGCGGGCGGCGAGTTCCTCGGGGGTGAGGCGGACCGGTTCCTCTTCCGTGGGGGCGGCGACGCCCAGGAGGTCGGCGACGCCGCGGCCGTGGTCCAGGGCCTCCGCCAGTTCCGCGATGCCGGTGAGGGTGTGGCCGCGTTCCAGAAGGGCCGCGATCGTGCGGAGACGGGCCAGGTGGTGGTCGTCGTACCAGGCGATACGGCCTTCTCGGCGGGGCGGGGGGATCAGCTTGCGTTCGCGGTAGAAGCGCAGGGTGCGCACCGTGATGCCGGCCAGCTCGGCCAGCTCCTCCATGCGGTACTCACGCTTCTCGGTCACGTCGGCACCCTATGTTGTACCTCGGGTGACTTCCCTGTCCCTGCCCCCTACCCATCAGTACGGAGCTGCTCTACCCTCCCATTGCGCCAGTGTTCACTGGCAGAGTTCGAAAAGCGACGCGTGGAGGCTTCGGGATGGCCGAGCACGAACACGAGCATGTGCGGGTGGCGGTGGTCGGGTCCGGGTTCGGGGGACTCGGGGCCGCCGTGCGGCTGCGGCGCGAGGGCGTCACCGACTTCGTCGTCCTGGAGCGGGCCGACAGTGTCGGGGGCACCTGGCGGGACAACAGTTATCCCGGGTGTGCGTGTGACGTGCCGTCCCATCTCTACTCCTTCTCCTTCGCGCCGAATCCCGACTGGCCGCGCACCTTCTCCGGGCAGGAGCACATCCGCGCCTATCTGGAGCACGTGACCGACGTCTTCCGGCTCCGCCCGCACATCCGCTTCAACTCCGAAGTGAAGAAGATGACTTGGGACGGGGAGAAGCTTCGGTGGGACATCGAGACGACCAGCGGCTCGCTCTCCGCCGACGTCGTCGTCTCCGCCACCGGGCCGCTGTCCGACCCGAAGATCCCCGACATCCCGGGGCTCGACTCCTTCCCCGGCAAGGTCTTCCACTCCGCTCGCTGGGACCACGACTACGACCTGCGCGGCAAGCGGGTCGCGATGGTGGGGACGGGGGCGTCCGCCATCCAGATCGTGCCCGTCATCCAGCCCGTCGCACAGAAGGTCACCCTCTTCCAGCGCACGCCGCCGTGGGTGATGCCCCGCGTCGACCGGGCGATCAGCGGTGCGGAGCGCGCGCTGCACCGGGCACTGCCCTTCACCACCCAGGCCCGGCGCGGACTCCTTTGGGGCCTGCGGGAGTTGCAGGTCCAGGCCTTCACCAAGCATCCCAACGAGCTCGGCCTGATCGAGAAGTTGGCCAAGCAGAACATGGCGCGTGCCATCAAGGACCCGTCCCTGCGTGCCAAGTTGACCCCCGACTACCGCCTCGGCTGCAAGCGGGTCCTGCTGAGCAGTGAGTACTACCCGGCGCTCGCCCGGCCCAACGTCGACCTCGTCGCGAGCGGGCTCACCGAGGTCCGCGGCTCCACGCTCGTCGCCGCCGACGGCAGCGAGGCCGAGGTCGACGCGATCGTCTTCGGTACGGGCTTCCACGTCACGGACATGCCCATCGCCGACCGGGTCGTCGGCGCGGACGGGCGGACCCTCGCCGAGTCCTGGAAGGGCGGGATGGAGGCGCTGCGGGGCGCGTCCGCGGCCGGCTTCCCCAACTGGATGACGATCATCGGGCCCAACACCGGCCTCGGCAACTCCTCGATGATCCTGATGATCGAGTCCCAGCTGAACTACATGGCCGACTTCGTACGGCAGCTCGACGTCCTCGGTGGGCGGGCCGCCCTCGACGCCCGTCCCGCCGCCGTGCAGGCCTGGAACCACCGGGTCCAGGAACGCATGAAGCGCACGGTGTGGAACACCGGCGGCTGCACCAGCTGGTACCTCGACGCGAACGGCCGTAACACCACCATCTGGCCGGGGACGACGAGCGAGTTCCGGCGGGCCACACGGCGCGTGGATCTCTCGGAGTACGAACTCCTCCGGGTGCCGGCCGACAGCAAGGCCGAGGTGACCGCGTGAGCCGTCTCATGCACGTGGCCTCCGGCCCGTACGCCCCGCCCGTCCCCGTCCGCGAACTCACCGCCGTGTCCGCCGACGGCGCCCGCCTGCACGTCGAGATCCACGGACCCGACAAGGCGCCGGCCGTCGTCCTCGCCCACGGCTGGACCTGCTCGACGGCCTTCTGGGCAGCCCAGATACGGGAGTTGGCCACAGACCACCGGGTCATCGCCTACGACCAGCGCGGCCACGGACGCAGCCCCGCGAGCCCCGCCTGCAGTACGGACGCACTCGCCGACGACCTCGAAGCCGTACTCGAAGCGACCCTCGCGCCGGGGGAGAAGGCCGTGATCGCCGGTCACTCCATGGGCGGGATGACGGTGATGGCGGCGGCGGACAGGAAACGCTTCCGGGAACACGCGGCCGCCGTCCTGCTGTGCAGCACGGGTGCGTCGCGGCTGGTCGCCGAGTCGAGGGTCGTACCGATCCGGCCGGGACGCCTGCGGACCTGGCTGACCAAGCACATCCTCGGGGCACGGGCGCCGCTCGGACCGGTCACTCCACTGGCCCGGCGGATCCTCAAGTACGGGACGATGGGCCCCGGTTCGGCCCCGCACATGGTCGAGGCGTGCGCCCGTATCGTGCACGCGTGTCCGCGCAAGGTGCGGTACGCCTGGTCGCACGTGCTGGATCTGCTCGACCTGGACCACGGGGTACGGCAACTCCGCGTGCCCACAGCCATAGTCGTCGGTACGGCGGACCGGATGACCCCGCCGGTGCACGCCCGTTCGCTGGCCGCCGCGCTGCCCGACTGCCTCGGCGTGACCGAACTGCCCGGCCTCGGCCACATGACGCCGGTCGAGGCGCCCGAGCTGGTGACCGGGAAGATCCGCGAGCTCGTGGTGACGTACGCAACGATCAAGGAGGGCGCATGAGCAGGGTGAGCCTCGAAGGACAGGTCGCCGTCGTCACCGGAGCGGCGCGGGGCGTGGGTGAGCTGCTCGCCCGCAAGCTGTCGGCGCGCGGGGCGAAGATCGCGCTGGTCGGGCTGGAGGCGGACGCGCTCAAGCAGGTCTCCGAGCGGCTGCACGGCGACAGCGACCACTGGTACGCCGACGTCACCGACCACGAGGCGATGGCGCGGGTCGCGCAGGAGGTCAAGGAGCGGTTCGGGAAGGTCGACATCGTCGTCGCCAACGCGGGAGTCGCGACCGGCGGTCCCTTCGTCGACTCCGATCCGGAGGCGTGGCGGCGGGTGATCGAGGTGAATCTGATCGGGTCGGCGGTGACGGCCCGGGCGTTCCTGCCGGTGCTGATGGAGAGCCGGGGGTACCTGCTCCAGATCGCCTCGCTCGCCGCCATCACCCCGGCGCCGATGATGACCGCGTACTGCGCGTCCAAGTCCGGTGTGGAGGCTTTCGCGCACTGTCTGCGGGCCGAGGTCGGCCACAAGGGCGTGCGGGTCGGGGTCGGTTACCTGTCGTGGACCGACACGGACATGGTGCGCGGGGCCGATCAGGACGACGTGATGCGGGAGTTGCGGCAGCGGCTGCCGTGGCCGGCCAACAAGACGTATCCGCTGGGGCCGGCGGTCGACCGGATCGTGGCCGGGATCGAGCGGCGGTCGAGCCATGTGTACGGGCAGGGGTGGCTGCGTGGGACGCAGGGTGTGCGCGGGTATCTGCCGGGGCTCATCGGGACGGTCGGTCAGCGGGAGATGCGGCGGTTCGGGGACCGGTTGGAGGGCATCCGGTCCGGGCTCGTCGGTGCAGGTGGGGCGGCTGATGAGGAGGCGCGGGCTACGCTCCGTAACTGATCGAAATGCGCGGTCTGTCCGGTCGTGTGAATCTGGTCGAGGCCCCACCACGGGGCTCATCCCCCCCCACTCATCACGGGAGTGAACCCACATGGGTATGAAGGACCAGTTCCAGGACAAGTCGGAGCAGTGGCAGGAGCAGGCCAAGCAGAAGGCCCAGGAGGCCAAGGAGCAGGCCCAGCAGCGCGGCAAGCAGCGGGGTGACCGCGACACGGAGACGGAGCGCCTCCAGCAGGAGGAGCAGGACCGTTTCGACCAGGACTACGACGCCTGACGTCTGCCTGCGCTGAGCAGAAGGGGTGCCCCTGAGGGGGCACCCCTTCTCGCGTGCCGACTCCGTGCTGCACACTGCTGGTTGACGCGCAGCCGAGGGCGGGGGGAGCCGGGTCGTGCGGCAGGAGCTGTCGGTCAATCTCATCGCCTCGCTGCTGGCCTTCCTGGTGGGCTGGATCGGCCGGAACCTCGTCCACCACTACCGGACCAGGAAGCCCGCCGCACGGGTGTGGCGGCTGGACCGCGGCCGGCGGGTGGTGATGGTCGTCGGTGAGTCCCGTTCGGGGTCGTCCCGCTATCCGAAGATTCCCGAGGCGGACGCCCTCGCGGCCATGAACTTGCGGCAGTCCCTCTCCCAGGACCTGCGGATCCACGAGGCGGCGACGGTCCGGGCGAGTGCCTTCGTCATGGCGTCGGACGCCGAGGAGAACCTGGTGGTGATCGGCGGCCCGGCGCAGAACGCCGTCTGGCGGCTTCTGGCCGACCGCCTGAACGCCCCGTTCGTGTTCCGCCAGTTCCCGACCGAGTACCGCATCGTGTCCGCGGACGGGAGCGACGGCGCCGAAGAGTACGGCGAGACGGCAGTGGACGGCACGACGCTCGTGGACCACGCCATCGTCCTGCTGGCCCGCAATCCTTTCGCCGCCCGGAGTCGTCTCGTGATGGTCGCGGGCTGTGGGTACCTCGCCACCGTGGGCGCGACCCAGCTCTTCACCCGGGGCGGGATACGCGAACTGGCCAAGGGACATGACACCGCCTCGCCCCTCGCGCTCGTCGTTTCCGTGGAGAGCGTGGGCGGTTACGTGACCAGGCCGGTCGTGGTGGCCGCCGTCAACTTCATTCAGGCGCCCGCCGGCGCCGCCCCCGCCTCACAGGTCTGACGTGCGTGGGGGCAGCTTCGGGCGGGACCGGTCCGGCACATTCGAGTAATCCGGGGGTGTCGCGGGCGGGTTGGTCTCCAGCAGGTCCAGTGCGAGCTGCACCGCGTCGTCCAGTTGGGCGTGGCGGCCCTCTGCCCAGTCCAGCGGGGTGCGGAGGATCTCCAGGTCCGGGGTGACGCCCTGGTTCTCCACGGACCAGCCGTACGCGTCGAACCAGGCCGCGTTCATCGGTACGGTGATCACCGTGCCGTCGCCGAGTTGGTGGCGGCCGGTCATGCCGACGACTCCGCCCCAGGTGCGTTGGCCGACCACCGGGCCGAGCTTGAGCAGCTTGAAGGCGGCCGTGATCATATCGCCGTCGGAGGAGGTCGCCTCGTCCGCGAGGGCGACGATCGGGCCGCGGGGGGCGTTGGAGGCGTACGACACCGGCTGGGCGTTTCTCGTGAGGTCCCAGCCGAGGATCGTGCGGGTCAGCTTCTCCACGACGAGTTCGCTGATGTGGCCGCCCGCGTTGCCGCGCACGTCGACGAGCAGGGCGGGCCGGGAGACCTCCAGGCGCAGGTCGCGGTTGAACTGGGCCCAGCCGGAGCCGCCCATGTCGGGGATGTGCAGGTAGCCGCAGCGGCCGCCGCTCAACTCCCGTACGACGTCCCGGCGTTTGGCCACCCAGTCCTGGTAGCGCAGGGGGCGCTCGTCCAGCAGCGGGACCACCGCGACCCGCCGCGCCCGGCCCTCGCTCTCCGCCGGGGTGAACGTCAGCTCCACCGTCGTACCGCCCGCCCCCGCCAGCAACGGATACGGGCCCGTCACCGCGTCCACCGGGCGGCCGTCCACGTGGGTCAGCACCGCGCCCTCCCGGATGCCCGTGCCGGCCAGCGGGGAACGTGCCTTGGAGTCGGAGGAGTCGCCGGGGAGGATCCGCCTCACCGTCCAACCCGCCTCCCGCAGCACGAAGTTGGCGCCCAGCAGGCCCTGCCGGCGCTGGTAGTGCGGTGGCCCTTCGTTGCGGCGGGCGGCCGTGACGTAGGCGTGCGACGTGCCCAGCTCGCCCAGGACTTCACGGAGGAGGTCCGCGAACTCGTCGGGGGACGCCACCCGTTCGACCAGCGGACGGTACTGGTCGAGGACCGCCTCCCAGTCGATGCCGCACATCCCCGGCTCCCAGTAGTACGCCCGGATCAGGCGGCCGGCCTCCTCGTACGACTGGCGCCACTCGGCGGGCGGGTCGACCTCGTGCAGGATGCGGCGCAGGTCGATCCAGACGGTCGAGTCGCTGTCGCCGGACTCGGTCGAGGGGGTCGCCCGCAGCTCGTCCTCGTCCACCACGACCAGCCGCGAGCCGTCGCCGCTGACCGCGAACCAGTCCAGATGGTCGACGAGTTCGGACTTCTTCGCCTTGCTGATGCTGAAGTACTCCAGGGTCGGCCGCCCGGAGGTGTCGTCCGGGTTCACGAACGTCTCGCCCAGCGCGCCCGAGATCGGCCAGCGCAGCCAGACCAGGCCGCCGCCCGAGACCGGGTGCATCGCCGAGTACTTGGACGCGGTGACCGGGAAGGGCGTCACCCGGCTCTCCAAGCCCTCGATCTCGACGGTCACCGCACCGCCCTCCCCGCCCTCGTCCTCGACGGGGTCCAGGCCTCCGGCGGCCGGCCGGCCCTCGGGGTTCAGGGCGAAGGGGGAGGGGGTGGCGGAGGACAGGGGGACCAGGTACGGGCGGCAGCCGAGAGGGAAGGACAGGTCCCCCGTGTGCACGTCGTACACCGGGTCGAAGCCTCGCCAGGACAGGAAGGCCAGGTAGCGGCCGTCCCTCGTGAACACCGGGTTCTCGTCCTCGAAGCGGCCGTTGGTGACGTCGACGATCAGGCGGTCCTCCCCTCCCTTCGGGGAAATACGCGCCATCTTGATCTGGCGCAGCGAGCGGCCGATCCCGGGGTGCGACCACGTCAGCCACGCCCCGTCCGGCGAGAAGGCGAGGTCCCGCACCGGGCCGTTGATCGACCGGATCAGCTCGGTCACCTCGCCGTTGGACTCCTCCGTCGTGTCGATGAGCAGCAGCCGTCCGTCGTGCGCGGCGATGGCCAGGCGCTCGCCCTGCGGGTCCGACACCAGCTCCAGGACCCGGCCCAGCTCCCCGGAGGCCAGCCGCCGCGGCTCACGGTCACCGGTGGCCCGCGGCAGATAGGCGATCTCGATCGCGTCCTCGCCCTCCGCGTCCGTGACGTACGCGACCTGGCCGACGGAACCGAGCATCTCCGGGAGGCGGACCCGTACGCCCGGAGTGTCGGTGATGGTGCGGGCGGGACCGTCGCGATGGGTCAGCCAGTACAGGCTGCCGCGGACGACGACGGCGCTCGCGCGGCCCGTCTCGTCGACCGAGATGCCGTCCACGTGCTGGGCGGCGGGCACCTGGTACGTACGGCGTCCCGCGCGCGGTCCGCTCAGCCGTACGTCGAGCTTCCGCGGCTCACGGGAGAGGTCGTCGACGATCCACAGGTCGCCCCCGCACTGGTACACCACCCGGGTGCCGTCGCTCGCCGCGTGCCGGGCGTAGAAGGCGTCGTGGTCGGTGTGGCGGCGCAGGTCGGAGCCATCGTGGGCGCAGGAGTAGAGGTTGCCGACGCCCTCGTGGTCGGAGAGGAAGGCGATCCGGTCGCCGACGAACATGGGGGAGTGGAGGTGGCCGCCGATGTCGGGCAGCAGCCGTTCGCCGTGCAGCCAGAGGCGGCCCGTGGCGCCGCCCCGGTAGCGCTTCCAGGCGGCCGGTTCGTGGGGCGGGGTGCCGGTGAGGAGCAAGGTCCTGCGATCGCCGTCCAGGTCGGCGACCTGGATGTCGGAGACCGGGCCCCAGGGGAGCTTGCGGCCGGGGGAGCCGTCGGTGCGGACCTTGTACGCCCAGGTGAAGTAGGAGAAGGGCTCGCCGTGGGAGGCGACGGCGAGGATGGTGCCCTCCGGTGTCCAGCCGCAGACCTGCGTGTCGGCGGACCCCCAGTAGGTGAGCCGCCTGCCCGGTCCCCCCTCCACGTCCGCCAGATGGATCTCGGGGACGAGACTGCGCCAGCTCGTGTAAGCGATGTGGCGGCCGTCGGGCGAGAAGCG
Organism: Streptomyces fulvoviolaceus; assembly: GCF_000718165.1. Taxonomy (GTDB): domain Bacteria; phylum Actinomycetota; class Actinomycetes; order Streptomycetales; family Streptomycetaceae; genus Streptomyces; species Streptomyces fulvoviolaceus. Next base: position 34,689 of record NZ_JOEY01000016.1, read on the forward strand.
CGGGTGGCCGACCTTGGTGCGGTCCACGGTCAGGCGCCAGGCGCGGCCCGGGCCGTCGAGGGGGGCCAGCCACAGGTCGTCCTCGGCCACGAAGGACAGCAGGTCGCCGCTCAGGTGCGGCAGGCGCAGATAGCTCACCTCCCCATGCTTTTCCGGGAGATGCGGCCGGGCAACTTATCCGGGCAACTCATGAAAAAGTCGCATAGACGGGCCGGCGTGACCCGCAACACGAACGAAACAGTTTCGTTTCGATGGAGAGTGCGCTACATTCGTCACGTACGAAACCGTGTCGTTCGGAACCGGAGAAGGTGGGAATCATGGCTGAGGTCGCAACGGCGCGTCGCAGTCGGATCACGCCCGAGCGCGAGGCCGAGCTGTACGAGGCCGTGCTCGACCTGCTCCGGGAAGTCGGCTACGACGCCCTCACCATGGACGCCGTGGCCGCGCGCACCCGGTCCAGCAAGGCGACGCTCTACCGCCAGTGGGGCGGCAAGGCCGAGCTGGTCGCGAAGGCCGTACGGCACGACAAGCCGGGCGGCTCTCTCAGCGACATCGACACCGGGTCGCTCAGGGGCGATCTCCACGCTCTGACGATGCTGTCGGACGACTGCAAGATGGAGCAGAACTCCGCGCTGATGCGGGGTCTGGCCATGGCGATCCACTCCAACCCGGATCTCCTGAGCGCGTTCCGGGAGCACATCATCGAGCCGGAGCTGCTGGAGCTCCAGCGTCTGCTGCAGCGGGCGATCGACCGGGGCGAGGTCCGTGCGGACAACCCGGCGCTGGACTACATGGTCCACATGATGATCGGCGCGTTCGCCGCCCGCACCCTGATCGACGAGCAGCCGCCGACGCAGGTCTTCCTCCTTTCGTACATCGACGCCGTGGTTCTCCCTGCCCTCGGCGTACCCACCCTCTAGCAAGTCCCCGCAGCTGGACCCCTTCCTGACGTAACCGCTCACGTCGTCGGGCCGATCACCCCTGCCACCCACCGGGTTGATCACCCCTGCCCTGAACAACCCACGACCTGACCGGGAGTACGCCCTCGTGGCCACGTTCCTCTACAAACTCGGCCGGCTCGCCTTCCGGCGACGGCATTTCGTCGCCCTGATATGGGTCGCCCTGCTGACGCTCGCGGGCGTCGGTGCGGCCTCCGCGCCCGCCGCGGGCACCACCTCCTTCTCCATCCCCGGCACCGAGGCCCAGAAGGCCTTCGACCTGCTGGAACAGCGTTTCCCCGGTGCCAGCGCCGACGGCGCGACCGGGCGCCTGGTCTTCAAGGCGCCCGAGGGCGAGAAGATGACGGACGCCGCCAACAAGGCGACCGTCGCGAAGACCGTCAAGGAGCTGAGCGACGGCTCCGAGGTCGTCTCCGTCACCGACCCGTTCACGACGAACGCCGTGAGCAAGGACGGCACGGTCGCCTACACGTCGGTGAAGTACGACCTTCCCGGCATGGAGCTGAAGGACTCGACCAGGGATGCCCTCGAGGCGGCCGGGGACGATGCCCGGGCCACCGGGCTGACCGTCGACGTCGGCGGTGACGCGCTGCAGGCCGGGGCCGAGGCGGGGGCCATCGGAGAGGTCATCGGCCTCGCCATCGCCGCGGTCGTCCTCGTCATCACCCTGGGCTCGCTGGTCGCGGCCGGGCTGCCGCTGCTGACCGCGATCATCGGCGTCGGAATCGGCGTCTCCACCATCACCGCCCTCGCCAAGGCGCTCGACCTCGGCGACACCACCTCCACCCTCGCCCTGATGATCGGTCTCGCGGTCGGCATCGACTACGCGCTGTTCATCGTCTCCCGCTACCGGAGCGAGCTGGCCGAGGGCCGCGACCGCGAGGAGGCGGCCGGCCGGGCCACCGGCACCGCCGGCTCGGCGGTGGTCTTCGCCGGCCTCACGGTCGTCATCGCGCTGGCCGGCCTCGCGGTCGTCAACGTGCCGATGCTGACCAAGATGGGCCTCGCGGCGGCGGGCACGGTCGTGATCGCCGTCCTCATCGCGCTGACCATGATCCCGGCGCTGCTCGGGTACGCGGGCCGGAAGGTCCGGCCGACGGGCGAGAAGCGCAAGAAGACGGCCGTAGAGGGCAAGCCCAACCTGGGCACCCGCTGGGCGAGCTTCGTCATCCGCCGCCCCGCCGCCGTACTGCTCCTCGGTGTGGTCGGTCTCGGCACCATCGCCCTCCCGGCCACCCAGCTGGAGCTGGGCCTGCCCGACGACGGCTCGCAGCCGACGTCCACCACGCAGCGCCGTGCCTACGACCTCCTCTCGGAGGGCTTCGGCCCCGGCTTCAACGGCCCCCTGATGATCGTGGTCGACGCCAAGGGCAGCGACGACCCGAAGGCCGCGGCCACCTCGGTGACCGACGGGATCGAGGGGCTCAAGGACGTCGTCACGGTCACCCCGGCGACCTTCAACAAGGCCGGCGACACCGCGACCATCACCGTGATCCCGGACTCCAAGCCGTCCTCGACCCAGACCGAGGACCTGGTGCACGCCATCCGTGACCAGGGTGCCGAGATCAAGTCCGACACGGGCGCGGACGTCCTGGTCACCGGCACCACCGCGATGAACATCGACTTCTCGCAGAAGCTCAGCGATGCGCTGATCCCGTATCTGGCGCTGGTGGTGGGCCTCGCCTTCCTGCTCCTGATCGTGGTCTTCCGCTCGATCCTGGTACCGCTGAAGGCGGCCCTCGGCTTCCTGCTGTCGGTGCTCGCCGCGCTCGGTGCCGTGGTCGCGGTCTTCCAGTGGGGCTGGCTCGCCGGCCTGATCGGCGTCGAGGAGACCGGCCCGATCATGTCGATGATGCCGATCTTCATGGTGGGCGTCGTCTTCGGTCTCGCGATGGACTACGAGGTGTTCCTCGTGACCCGCATGCGCGAGGCGTACGTCCACGGCGAGTCGCCGAGCCAGGCCGTGGTGACCGGGTTCCGGCACAGCGCCCGGGTCGTGGCCGCCGCCGCGGTCATCATGATGGCCGTCTTCGGAGGCTTCATCAGCTCCAGCGAGTCGATGATCAAGATGATCGGCTTCGGCCTCGCCATCGCGGTCTTCTTCGACGCCTTCGTCGTCCGGATGGCGATCGTCCCGGCGGTCCTGGCCCTGCTCGGCAAGAAGGCCTGGTGGCTGCCGAAGTGGCTGGACCGCGCGCTCCCGAACGTGGACGTCGAGGGCGAGGGCCTGCGCACGGAGTCGAAGGGCAACGACTCCGACGAGGACCGGGAGTTGGTACGGGTCTGACGTACCGCTTCTGAGCAAGACCGGCCGGTGAGGGCTCCGTGGGGACGGGTGCCTTCACCGGCTTCCCTTTTACGCGGGGCCCAGCGGGGTGTCGAGGAGGCTGGTCAGGGTCTGCTTGAAGGCCTCGGTGCGGGGGTCGTCCAGGCCGCCCAGCGGGGCGAGGAGCCGGTCGAGCAGCAGTTGTACGGCGTCGATGGCGGGCCGCACGGTGGTGCGGCCGGCGTCGGTGAGGGCGAGCCGTACGACCCGGGTGTCCTCGGCGTCACGGGTACGGCGGACGAGCCCGGCCGACTCCAGCGAGCGGGCCAGCTTCGAGATGTACAGCGCCTCCAGGCCCGTGTAGTCGGCGAGTTCACGCTGGCTCGGCCGCGTGCCGGAGCGCTCCATCCCGGAGAGGGAGGCCAGCAGCACGTACTGGGCGTGGGTCAGGTCCAGGGGCGCCAGGGCCTGGTCCACGGCGGTGCGCCATCTGTTGGACAGGAGCCAGACGAGATGGCCGGCGGTGGCGCCTTTCGGTGTGTCACTCACGACGGATACCGTACATGGCTACTAATCCCGACGGTGATTGTCAGTGTGGCGCTCTAGCGTGGGGTGCATGACCACACTGTCAGCACGGCCCCACACCGCCTTGCTCGTGATCGATGTCCAGAAGGGTGTCGTCGCCGAGGCGCACCAGCGTGACGAGATCGTCGCGACCATCGGCTCCCTCGTGGACAGGGCCCGCGAGCAGGGCGTCCCTGTCGTCTGGGTCCAGCACTCCGACGAGGGGCTGGAGAAGGGCAGCGAAGGCTGGGAGTACGTCTCCGAGCTGCCCCGCCAGGACACGGAGTCCCTGGTCCACAAGTCGTACGGCGACTCCTTCGAGGACACCGACCTGGAGACCGTCCTCGCGCGTGCCGGAGTGGGCCACCTGGTGGTGACCGGCGCGGAGACCGACGCCTGCATACGCTCCACCATCCACGGCGCCTTCGTCCGTGGCTACGACGTCACCCTCGTCGCCGACGCCCACACGGCCCCGGACAACAGCAAGTGGGGCTCCCCGCCGCCGGACCAGGTCATCGCGCACACCAACCTCTACTGGCGGTACCAGTCGGCACCGGGCCGTACGGCGGGAGTGGTGGCGGCGAAGGACGTGACGTTCAGCGGGGGTTCATGAGCTCTGCCGTCGGGGCCGTGGGGGACGTCGGGCGGCCGAGGTAGGTGACGGTCGCGTCGGCGTCCGGCACGTCGATCTCGTGGAAGCCGAGACGGTCGTAGAACGCCCGGGCCGGGGTGTTGGCCGTGACCATGGAGAGGTGCACGGCCGGCACGCCCGCGCGGTGCAGCGCGTCGAGGAACGTCAGCATCAACGCCCGGCCGTACCCGCGCCCCTGCCACGCCGGGAGCAGATCGATGTGCAGATGGGCGGGGTACGCGGCGACCTCCGGGACGAGCAGCCGCTCCGGGTGGTGGAGGAGCGGGACGATCTCGTCGTCCGGCGTCCTCGGCACCCCGCTGGGCTCCGGGTAACGGCCGGCGACCAACGGCAGCCACTTCATCCGGAAGTCCTCGACGAAACGGGGGGTGTCGGCGGTGCCGAGGATGTATCCCACGGCCTGTCCTCGCCCGTCGTCCAGTACGAAGGCCAGCTCCGGCTCCAGGTGGACGTACGGCGCCGCGAAGATCGCCGGGAAGATGCTCGGGTCGGCGTAGAAGGGGCGGCTGTCCTGGCCGGCGTGGGCGGTGCGGACGCAGATGTCTTCGAGGGCTTCGCGGTCTTCGGGGCGGTAGGGGCGTACGGCGGGGGACGGGGTCATCGCAGCATCCTGCATGAGCGGAGGGGAAGGTGGAACGTCCCGGACATTAGGAGCGCGCGCTGCTGTTGCCCGTAGCCGGCCTCGTGGCGCAGGTCGTCGTAACCCGGTCGCATGGCACCTACACCCACCGCTAGCGTGCCGTGCATGACGACGACCGATACCGAAGACTCCGGAGCCCACCCCCGTTTCGCCGAGGCGCTCGACGCGCTCGGGCTCGGTGAACTGCGCGCCGAGATCCGCCGCTTCCCCGACGCCACCCGCACCGCCGCCGAGGCTGCCGCCGCGATCGGGTGCGAACTGAGCGAGATCTGCAAGTCGTTGATCTTCGCCGCGGACGGGGTTCCGGTGCTCGTCCTCATGGACGGGGCGTCGCGGGTGGATCTGGAGCTCGTCCAGCAGGCGCTCGGGGCCGGGAAGGTCACGCGGGCCAAGGCCGAGGTCGTACGGGACACGACCGGGTACGCCATCGGGGGCGTGCCGCCCTTCGGGCACCGTACGAGGACGCGCGTCCTCGCCGACCGGTCCCTCCTCGACCACGACGTCGTCTGGGCCGCCGCCGGCAACCCGCACGCCGTCTTCCCCATGGAGCCCAAGGACCTGGTCGCCCACGCCGGAGCCACCCTGGTGGACGTGCGCGAGCGCACCCAGTGACCCCGGTCGTCACCGCGGCCGTCCTGCTCGCCGCGGTCACGCACGCCAGCTGGAACGCCATCGCCCACCAGATCACCGACAAGCTCGTCGGGTTCACGCTGATCGCGGGCGGCGGGATGCTCATCGGGCTGGCGATGGTGCCGTTCGTGGCCGTCCCGGCGGCGGGAGCGTGGCCGTATCTGATCGCCTCGGCGCTCATCCACATCGTTTACTACGTGCTGCTGATGAAGTCCTTCCGGCTGGGGGACTTCGGCCAGGCGTACCCGATCGCGCGCGGCACGGCGCCCCTCGTCGTCACCCTCCTCGCCGCCCTCTTCGCCCACGAGGTCCCGGATGGGTGGGCGGCCGCCGGTATCGCCGTGTCCTGTGCGGGACTTACGGGTGTCGCCCTGTGGGGCATGCGCGGGCGCCGCCCCAACTGGGCTGCGATCGGTGCCGCGTTGGCGACCGGTCTGACCATCGCCGCGTACACCGTCGTCGACGGGCTCGGCGTGCGCGCCTCCGGTTCCTCCCTCGGCTACATCGCCTGGCTGATGGCGCTGGAGGGGGTGGCGATCCCGGCGTTCGCGCTCTATCGGTGGCGCGGTCAACTCGTCACCGTTCTACGGCCGTTCGCGGGCGTCGGTCTGCTGGGTGCCGCGCTCTCCGTCGCGGCGTACGGGCTCGTCCTGTGGGCGCAGACCAAGGCGGAACTCGCGCCGATCGCCGCCCTGCGCGAGTCCTCGATCATCGTGGGCGCGGCGATCGGCGCCGTGTTCTTCAAGGAGACGTTCGGTGCGCCGAGGATCGCCGCGGCCGGGCTCCTGGTGGTCGGGATCGGGCTGATGCTGCACGCCGGGTAGGGCGGTCCGAGACGCGGGGCAGGTCGGTCATTCCGCCTGGATCGTGCATCGGCGGCTCCGGAGGGGCACCCTGGAAGGAGGTCTTCCGGAGGTGATCGTCATGCACACCACTGTGGGATGGCACATCGAGCTGGAGTTCAAGGAGGACGACCAGCACACGCGGGCGGCCGCGCTGGTGCGGCTGCCGGACGGCACGGAGGTACGCACACAGGGGCACGCGAGCCGCCACCACTCCGACTCGAATCAGCCACGGGTGGGAGAGGAGGTCGCAGCGGCACGCGCCCTCAACGAGCTCGCGATGCAGCTGCTGACCAAGGCGCACGGCGAGATCGACGAGGCGTCCGGGCGCACGTCCCACCCGATCAACGTCTAGAGGGCTCCCCGCACCGCCCGTACCAGCGCCTGCGCCCGCGGATCCGCCGTCACCGTCTTGCGGAAGCCGTTGGTGACATAGCCGAGGGCGATGCCCGACTCAGGGTCGGCGAAGCCCAGGGCGCCGCCTCGGCCCGGGTGGCCGAACGAACCCGGGCCGAGGAACGGCGACGCGCTGCCGTGCAGCATGTAGCCCAGCCCGAAACGGGTGTTGACGACCAGCACACGGTCCGGCCCCGCCGACTCCTCGGTCCGGGCGAGGTCGGCGGTGGCGGGGGAGAAGAGGCGCACGCCGTCCAGCTCGCCGATGAGCGCCGCGTAGAAACGGGCCAGCCCGTCCGCCGTCGCGATGCCGTTCGTCGCGGGCAGGGCGCTCGCGCGGTACGCCGGGTCGTTCTGGTCGGGGAACGGGGTGATCGCGCCGAACGCCCGGTTGGTGAGGGAGTCCGGGTCGGTGTAGGCCTCGGTGACCGAGCGCTTCGGGCGGGCGCGCAGGACGGTGGCGGGCTCGGGCGCCTCGACGCGGCCCACGCGCCCGGCCCGGCCGGCCTCCGCCTCGGGCAGTCCCAGCCACAGATCGGCGCCCAGCGGCCCGGCGATCTCCGCCGCGATCCACTCGCCGGCGCCCTGCCCGGTCACCCGCCGCACCAGCTCGTCGAGCAGCCAGCCGTACGTCAGCGCGTGGTACCCGTGGTCCGTGCCGGGCTCCCAGACGGGGGCCTGCGCGGCGACGGCCTCGGGGCCCTTCAGCGGGTCCAGGGCCTCCTCCGGCGTGAGCGGGCGGTCCAGCATCGGCAGCCCGGCGCGATGGTTCAGCACGTGCCGGACCAGCACCCGCTCCTTGCCGCGCGCCTTGAACTCCGGCCAGTACTCGGCCACCGGCGCGTCCAGGTCCAGCAGTCCCCGCTGATGCAGCAGCAGCGGTACGGCGGCGGCGACGCCCTTGGTCGCCGAGCGCATGATCTGCGCGGTGCCGTGCTGCCAGGGGTCCGTGCCGTCGACGTCCTTGGTGCCGCCCCACAGGTCGACGACCTTGCGCCCGTCCCGGTACACGGCGACCGCCGCGCCCCGGTCCCCGAGCGCCTCGAAGTTCCGTACGAACGCCTCCCTGACCGGCTCGAAGCCCTCGGCCACTGTGCCGTTCACGTCCACGTCCGTACTCCTCCTGCTTCCGGGTGCTCCCTACTCACCCAAGCAGGATCGTCACGTCGATGTTCCCGCGGGTCGCGTTGGAGTACGGGCACACCTCGTGGGCCTCGTCCACCAGCTTGGCCGCGACGTCCGCGTCCAGGACCGGCAGCGAGACGCTGAGGGCGACCGCGAGGCCGTAGCCGCGCTGCTGGTTGGGGCCGATGCCGACCTTCGCGGCGACCGTGGAACCGGACAGGTCGAAGCCGGAGCGGCGGCCGACCATGACGAGCGCGTTGTGGAAGCAGGAGCTGTAGCCGGCCGCGAACAGCTGCTCCGGGTTGGTGCCGTTGCCGTCCCCGCCGAGTTCCGGCGGCATCGCGACCTTCAGTTCGATCTGGCCGTCCTGGCTGGTGACGTAGCCGTCCCGGCCACCGTGTGCGGTGGCCTCGGCGACGTACATGATCTTCGACGGACGGGTGTCGACAGCAGCAGTCTCGGTCACGACAGGACCTCCCCCAGAACGAACACAACGGCAGGCAGCACAGGAGTGTGCAAGTACATCGTGCACAAGGTACCGGCCAGTAGCTGACAGTTTTCTGACAGGGGGGTGGCAACCGTGGGTAACTACAGGTCAGCGGGAGCGCTCGGCCGCGGCCTCCGCGCGCTGTGCGAGCCTCCACAACTCCTCGCGCAACCGCGCGACCTCCGCGCCGTCGAGCTCCGTCGCCGCGAGCAGCGCGCCGGGTACGCGAGCAGCGCGCTCCCTCAGTTCCTCTCCGCGCCCCGTGCACGCGACGAGCACCGAGCGCTCGTCGCTCACCGCGCGCTCCCGGCGCACAACCCCGGCGCTCTCCAGCCGCTTGAGCAAGGGCGACACCGTGCCGTAGTCCAGCCGCAGCGCGCCCGCCAGCTCCTTCACCGTCGTCTCGCCGCGCTCCCACAGCACCAGCAGGACGAGGTACTGCGGGTAGGTGAGCCCGAGTTCCTCCAGGAGCGGGCGGTAGGCGGCCGTCACCGCGCGCTGGGCGGCGTACAGCGCGAAGCACAGCTGCTCGTCCAGCAGCGGCGAGCCGGCGTCCGGGGTCTCCTCGTTCGTCACGCGCCCATTGTCATGGACCGCCGAGCGCGGCCGCGGCGGAACGGGGGTCGTAACCGAAGGGGAGTTCCAGGCGGTGGGCGCGCATCAGCTCGTCGTCGGAGAGCAGCTCGGCCGTCTTGCCGTCGGCCACGATCGTGCCCTCGCTCAGGATCAGCGAGCGCGGGCACAGTTCGAGGGCGTACGGCAGGTCGTGCGTGACCATGAGGACGGTGACGTCCAGGGAGCGCAGGATGTCGGCGAGTTCGCGGCGGGAGGCGGGGTCGAGGTTGGAGGAGGGCTCGTCGAGGACGAGGATCTCCGGCTCCATGGCGAGCACGGTGGCCACCGCCACCCGGCGCCGCTGGCCGAAGGAGAGGTGGTGCGGGGGCCGGTTCTTGAACTCCGCCATGCCGACCTGCTGCAGAGCGCGGTCGACCCGCTCCTCCAGCTCGGGCCCCTTCAGCCCGGCCGCCGCGGGCCCGAAGGCCACGTCCTCCCGGACCGTCGGCATGAAGAGCTGGTCGTCCGGGTCCTGGAAGACGATGCCGACCTTGCGCCGGATCTCGGCCATGTGCTTCTTGCCGACCGGAAGTCCGGCGACCCGGACCGTGCCCACCCCGCCACTGTGGATGCCGTTGAGGTGGAGCACGAGGGTCGTCTTGCCGGCGCCGTTCGGGCCGAGCAGCGCGACCCGTTCGCCGCGGGAGATCGAGAAGTCCACGCCGAACAGGGCCTGGTGCCCGTCGGGGTAGGCGAAGGCCAGACCGGCCACTTCCAGAGAAGGTGTCACAGGGCCCATCCCAACACGCAGACGACGAGGGCGGCGACGGGGAGGGCGAGGGCGTACGACCACTGCGCCCGGGACGCGGTCACCTCGTCGATGACCGGCATCGAACCGGCGTACCCCCGGCTGATCATGGCCAGATGGACCCGCTCGCCGCGTTCGTAGGAGCGGATGAACAGTGCGCCGGCCGACTTCGCCAGCACGCCCCAGTGCCGGACACCCCGGGCCTCGAAACCCCGGGACTCCCGCGCGATCCGCATCCGCCGCATCTCGTCCGTGATGACATCGCCGTAGCGGATCATGAAGGACGCGATCTGCACCAGCAGGGGCGGGAGCTTCAACCGCTGCAGTCCCAGCAGGAGTTCACGCAGCTCGGTGGTGGAGGCGAGCAGCACGGACGCGGCGACGCCGAGCGTCCCCTTGGCGAGCACGTTCCAGGCGCCCCACAGGCCGCTCACGCTCAGGGACATCCCGAGCACCTCGACCCGCTCGCCCTCCGCCACGAACGGCATGAGCACCGCGAACGCGACGAACGGGACCTCGATCAGCAGTCGCTTGAGCAGAAAGCCGGCGGGCACGCGCGCGACGTACGCGACGACGCCCAGCAGGACGGCGTACAGGCCGAACGCCCACATCGCCTCCCGCGGCGTCGACACCACGACCACCACGAACGCGAAGACGGCCGCGAGCTTGGTGTGCGGCGGCAGACCGTGCACGGGCGAGTGCCCGTGCCGGTAGAGCTTGTGCGCGTGCCCGGCGCCCACGTCAGGCGCTCGTGCCCACGGGCGAGACATCAGCGGTACGCCGCCTGCGCACCACCCAGAACACCGCGCTGCCCGCGACGACGGTGGCCCCGACGCCGATCACGCCGGCGAGACCGCCGGACAGACGCGCGTCGGTGATGTCCTTCACTCCGTAGTCGGCGAGCGGGGAGTCGGCCGCCGCGTGCTCCTCGGCCTTCTGGTCGATGCCCTTGTCGGCGGCGACCTTCTCCAGGCCGTCGGGGTTGGCCGAGGCGTAGAAGCTGACGAATCCGGCGAGGACGAGGGAGGTGACCAGGCCGACGGCCCACACCTTGCGGTGCGAGCGGGCGGCGACCGGGACGGGCGCCACGGGGGGAACGTCCACGAGCTCGCCGTTGACCCGCAGTTTGAGCTTCTGCCGCAGATCGCGCGCGCCGTACACGAGGTCCGGGCGTACGGCGACGACGGCGCCGACGGTCAGGGCCGTGATGGCCGCCTCGCCGATGCCGATCAGGACGTGCACGCCGACCATCGCGGTGGCGACCTTGCCGAGGGAGACGTCGGTGGTGCCGCCGATCGAGTAGATCAGGGTGAAGGCGACGGCCGCCGCCGGCACGGAGAGCAGGGCGGCGACGAAGGAGGCGGCGGTGATGGAGCGCCGGCCGCGCGGGAGCGCCTTCACCAGGCCGCGGAAGACGGCGTACGCGACGACCGTCGTGACGACCGCCATGTCGGTGATGTTCACGCCGAGCGCGGTCAGGCCGCCGTCCGCGAAGAGGATGCCCTGCATGAGCAGGACGACGGAGATGCAGAGGACCCCCGTGTAGGGGCCGACGAGTATCGCGGCGAGCGCGCCGCCGAGCAGGTGGCCGCTGGTCCCCGCCGCGACGGGGAAGTTGAGCATCTGCACGGCGAAGATGAACGCGGCCACCAGGCCGGCCAGCGGCGCGGTCCGCTCGTCGAGCTCGCGGCGCGCGCCGCGCAGGCTCACGGCGACGGCTGCCGCCGCGACCACGCCGGTCGCGGCGGACATCGGGGCGTCTATGAATCCATCAGGCACATGCACCGTTCGATGATAGTGGCTTGTTGCGAACTACTCGCAAGAGCGATGCGTGAGGAACAGCATCTTCGTCTCCGGGGGCGTGTCCCGGGAAATGTGCGACATTGGAGGGGGAGTGGATGCACAGCTTCCGCACAGGTCACGCAGCGTGAGAGGGCCGTCACGATGTCCGTAGTCGAACAGTACGCACGAGCCCACATCGTCACGGACGCCGACATCCCCGACGAGGGAGCCGACGCCGTCCCCGTGACCCTGCGCTACGACCCCGAGGCCGACCCGCGTTCCGTACGGATCGGCCTGCCAGGGACCCATGAGTGGACGTTTTCGCGTGCACTCCTTGAGCAGGGGCTGAGGGCGCCCGCCGGCAGTGGCGAGGTCCGGGTCTGGCCCTGTGGTCGGGTACAGGCCGTAGTCGAGTTCCACTCCGCGCAGGGCGTCTCGGTGGTGCAGTTCGAGACGAAGGCACTGCTGCGGTTCCTGCGGCGGACGTACACGGCGACCGCTCCGGTGAGGAGCTGACCGTACGTAAGGGGGCTGAGTTTCAGCCACCCATCTTCAGCAGTGCGGCCACGATCGGCCCCGCCGTGTCGCCGCCGTGGCCGCCCGCCTGGACCACGCCCGCGGCCGCGAGGTCGCCGCGGTACGCCGTGAACCAGCCGTTGGGCTTCTTCTGGCCGTCGACCTCCGCGGAGCCCGTCTTCGCGCCGACGTTGCCGTAGACACCGGACATCGCCTCGGCCGCCGTGCCGTAGCCCGCCGTGTACGCCATCAGCTCACGCAGCTGCGAGAGCGTGCCGGACGACATTGTGCGCGAGGCCGTGGCCAGCGTGCGGTTGTCGACCTCGGGAGAGACGAGGTAGGGCTGCTTGAAGGTGCCCGACTCGACGGTCGCGGAGACGGACGCCATGTTCAGCGGGTTCATGCGGACCGCGCCCTGGCCGATGAGCGAGGCCGCCATCTGGGCCGCGCTCTGCACCGGCACCGAGCCGTCGAAGGACGGGACGCCGATGGCCCAGTTGTCCATGGACAGGCCGAAGACCTGCTGGGCCTGCTTGGTCAGGTCGTCGTTCTCCAGGTCGGGCGCCTGGCTGATGAAGGCCGTGTTGCAGGAGCGGGCGAAGCTCGCCTTGAAGGTGCCGCCCTTGATCGAGAACTTGTCGTCGTTCTGGAACTTCCAGCCGCCGTACGTGAAGTACTTCGGGCACGGATGCGCCTTGTCCGCCGACGCCAGGCCCTTCTCGATCAGCAGCGAGGAGGTGATGACCTTCATCGTGGAGCCGGGGGCGAGGGAGCCCTGGAAGGCGGTGTTGAAGCCGTGGCCGGCGTTGGCCGCCGCGAGGATCTCGCCGGTCGACGGACGCAGGACGACGACGGAGGACCGTGCCGTGCCCGCCACCTGCCGCTCCGCCGCCGCCTGGAGCGTCGGGTTCAGCGTCGTCTTCACCGTGCCGGGCGTGCCCTTGCTGAGCTCGACGAGGGTCTTGTCCGATGCCTTCGACGACTTCGCGGACTTGCCGCGGATCACGCGCAGCTCGACGCCCGCCTTGCCGCCGGCCGTCTTGCCGTACTTCTCGCGCAGCCCGTCCAACACCGTGCCCAGCGACGGGTACTTGGCCTCGGTCAGCTCGCCGCCGTCCCGGTCGACCGCCTTGATCGGCGGGGTCCCGGACTCGCCGGTGACCAGGGTGTCGCCGTCCTTCAGGTCGGGGTGGACGACGGAGGAGTGCCAGTCGACCTGGGGCTTCCCCGTGGTGGTGCTACGGACGACGCTGAGTGCGCTGTCGTACGTCAGCGGCTTGCTGGTGCCCTTGTACGTCACCGTCGCCTTGACGGAGAAGGGGACCTTGTCGCCGGTGCGGGTGCCCGCGGTGAGCGTGACGCCCTTGATGTGGGCGTCCTTGGTGTAGCCGGTGAGGAGGGTGGTGGCGGCCTTGGTGTCGTCCGTGGCGGCGGCGGCCGTGGTGACCTTGCCCTGCTGCCAGGCCGTCAGGAACGTCTGCGCGGTGGTGTTGACCTCGGTCGCCGAGAGGGGGCCGGACGGGATGTCCTTCGCCTTGTCGTCGGCGGCCGCGGACGTGTTCTGCGTCCGGTCGTCGGCCGCCGCTCCGCCGCTGTACAGCGCGTAGACGCCGAAACCGGCGCCGCCGACCACCACGGCGATCATCCCGCCGATCACGGCGGGCCTGGTCTTCCGTCGCTCGGCGACGCGCCTTCTGTTACCCACTGCTCTCGTTCCTCCGCGAAATCCCCAGGGTCCCCGTTGCCCTCATACACACCTCAACGACGAGTACCACCCTAGAGTCCCGTCCTGCGCGGGTGACTTCAGCCCGCAGCTCGTAGCACAGCTGCGACAATCGGGCCCGCCGCGTCGCCGCCGTGGCCGCCGCCCTGGACCAGGGCCGCCGCCGAGACGTCGTTGCGGAAGCCCGTGAACCAGCTGTCGGACACCGCGTTCCCGTCGACCTCGGCGGAACCGGTCTTCGCACCGATGTCCCCGCCGAGCCCGGCCATCGCCTTCGCGGCGGTGCCCTGGGTCGCGGTCAGCCGCATCATCTGCTTGAGCTGGGAGGCCGTGTTGTACGGCAGCCCCTTCGCGGTGGCCAGTTGGCGGTCGTCGAGCTTCGGTGAGACCAGGTAGGGCTGGCGGAAAGCGCCGGTGATGGCGGTGGCCGTCACCGAGGCCATGTTCAGCGGGTTCATCTGGACCTGGCCCTGGCCGATCGCGCCCGCCGCGCGGTCCGGGCCGCTGACGGCGGGGACCTTGCCGTCGAAGGAGACGATGCCCGTCTGCCAGTCGTGGTTGATCCCGAACCGTTCCTCGGCCTCCTTCGTCAACGACTCGTCCGTGAGCGGCTTCTCGTCGATGAGCTTGATGAAGGCCGTGTTGCAGGAGCGCATGAAGCTGTTGGCGAGCGTGGCGTTCAGGTTGGGCTGCATGCCCGTGAGGTTCCTGAAGGTCTGGCCCTGCCACACGGCGTCTTCGGTGCAGGGCGCCGGGCCGTTCATCGAGGTCACGCCGTTGTCGATGAGCATCGCGGCGGTGATGATCTTCATGGTGGAGCCGGGGGCGACCGTGCCCTCGAACGCCGCGTTGAAGGCGTCCTTGCGGTTGTTCGCCACCGCCAGCACCTCGCCGGTGCTGGGCTTGACGGCGACGACCGAGGACTGGTCGTACAGCTTCACCGCCTTCTCGGCGGCCGCCTGCGCGGTGGCGCTGAGCGTCGTCTCCAACTTGCCCGCCTTGCCCTTGGCCAGGGTCAGCAGCGAGGTCTCGGCCACGCCCTCGGTCTGGTGGCGGATCGACAGCTCGATGCCGGGGGTGCCGCCCGCCTGCTCGCCGTACTTGGCGCGCAGGGCGTCGAGGACCGGTCCGAGGGACGGGTACTTCGCCTTCGTCAGCACGACGCCGTCGCGGTCCACCGCCTCGATCGGCGGGTTCGCCGACTCCTCGGTGACGAGCGTGTCGCCGGTCTGCAGTTCGGGATGGACGACCGACGGCTTCCAGTCGACCAGCGCGCGCCCCGTGGTCACCCCGCGCACGACGGTCAGTCGGCTCTTGTACGACAGTGGCTTGGACTTGCCCGCGTACTTCACCGTGGCCTTCACGCCGTAGGGCACGGTGTCGCCCGTCGCCGTCCCGGGTGTGATCCGCACGTCGGTGATGTGCGCGGTGTCGCTGTACGCCGTCAACAGCTGCTCGGCCACGGTGCTGTTGTTCGTGTACGACGCCGCACTCGCCGCCTCGCCCTTCTCCCAGGCCGCGAAGAACTTCTTGCTCGTCTCCGCGACCTCGTCCTTGCTCGGCGGCCCGCTTCTCTTCGCGTCCGACGATCCCGCGGCGCCCGTTCCCCCGTCGCCGTTCAGCGCGGACACGATGTTGTACGCGCCGTACCCGGCACCGCCTACCATCACGGCGAACGCCGTGCTGATGACGGCGACCTTTACCCCCCTGGCCATAACGCGGTCCCCTCCCGTTTTCCCCGTTGGCTGTGGGCAGCCTAAGCGGGAGGTGTGACAAGAGGGGCGGGAGTTTCCTCTTTCGTTAGACCCAGGTATCCAGCCACATACGTGAACGCCAGTTGTCGATCGGGATCGACGTCCCCGTATACAGCGGCCAGAAATAAATGAAGTTCCAGGCGATCAGCAGAACCAGCACGCCGGCCGCGGTCGCGCCCGCGACGCGGCGGGCGTCGCTGGATTTCGGTGGGCCGATGATGGAGCCGATGAGCATGGCGAGAGCCAGGCAGAGGAAGGGGACGAAGACGATCGTGTAGAAGTAGAAGATCGTCCGTTCCTGGTAGTTGAACCAGGGGAGGTAGCCGGCCGCGATACCGCAGGCGATCGCGCCCGCGCGCCAGTCGCGGCGGAAGAACCAGCGCCACAGGACGTAGAGGATCGCGAAGCCGGCCGCCCACCACAGCAGGGGGGTGCCGATCGCGAGGACCTCGCGGGCGCACTTCTCGCCCGCGTCCGCGGGGCAGCCGTCGGCGCCGGGCGAGGGGGACTCGTAGAAGAACGAGACCGGGCGGCCGTCGACGATCCAGCTCCACGGGTTCGACTGGTAGGTGTGCGGCGAGGAGAGGCCGACGTTGAACTTGTAGACCTCGTGCTCGTAGTGCCACAGGCTGCGCCACCAGTCGGGGAAGAGCCAGGTCCAGCTGCCGCCCTTGCCGTCGGTCGCGGCCCAGTTGCGGTAGTAGCCGCCGCTGCCGTTCGCGGGGGAGAGGATCCAGCCGATCCACGAGGTGAAGTACGTGAGGATCGCGACCGGGACGGTGGAGAGGAACGCGAGGCCCAGGTCGTACTTGAACACCGCCTCGTACGGGTGGCGGGCGCCCGCGACCTTGCGGGAGCCGGCGTCCCACAGCACCGTCAGGATGCCGAAGGCGACCAGGAAGAACAGGCCGTTCCACTTGGTGCCCATGGCGAGGCCCAGCATCAGGCCCGCCAGCCAGCGATAGGGGCGCCAGCCGAGCCGGAGGGTGTCGGCGATGTGCGCGTCGGGGCGGACCAGGCCGTTCGCGTCGGCCGGGAGCGCGGCCGCGAGTTTCTCGCGCGCCCGGTCGCGGTCGATCACCAGGCAGGCGAACGCGGCCAGCACGAAGAACATCAGCACGCCGTCGAGCAGCGCGGTGCGGGCCATCACGAAGGCCAGGCCGTCCACGGTCATCAGCGCGCCGGCCAGGCAGCCGAGGAAGGTCGAGCGGAACATACGGCGGCCGATGCGGCACACGATGAGGATCGACAGCGTGCCCAGCAGCGCCGTCATGAACCGCCAGCCGAACGGGTTGAATCCGAACATCAGCTCGCCGAGCCCGATGACGTACTTGCCGACCGGCGGATGCACGACGTAGGACGCGTCCGTCGGGATCGGGACGTTGCCGTTCGAGGAGAGGATCAGCTTGTCGATGTCCTTGGGCCAGCTGACCTCGTAGCCGCGGTGGACGAGCGCCCACGCGTCCTTGGCGTAGTACGTCTCGTCGAATATCACCGCCTTCGGGCTGCCCAGGTTCCAGAACCGCATCACGCCGGCCATCAGCGTCACCAGCAGCGGACCGCCCCAGCCCGACCAGCGGGTGATGCGCTCCGCGAGCGCCTGCGGAACGCCGAGCACCTGCCACATGCGCGGGCTGGGCTCGACATACGGCGGCACCAGGCGGTCGCGCACGTCGCTTCTGGGCTCCGCCGTGTAGCCGAATCGGCGCAGCCTCTGCTGCCACGACGGCCGCCGGTCCTGGGGGGCCTGGTCCTGCCGGGTGTCCGTGGAGGACGCGGTACTGGTCACCGCGCCATCGTAGGGAACGGCGCTGTGTGAGTCCCGTGCTTGGGTCCCTGCGAGGATAGAAACGTGACAGTTGCGCCCGGAACCCTGGTCCTTGCCGGTACTCCCATCGGCGACGTCGCCGACGCCCCGCCCCGGCTCGCCGAGGAGCTGGCCGGGGCCGACGTCGTCGCCGCCGAGGACACGCGGCGGCTGCGGCGGCTGACGCAGGCGCTCGGTGTGACGCCCAAGGGGCGGGTCGTGTCGTACTTCGAGGGCAACGAGGCTGCCCGTACGCCCGAGTTGGTCGAGGCACTCGTGGGCGGCGCGCGCGTGCTGCTCGTGACCGACGCCGGGATGCCGTCGGTGTCGGACCCCGGCTACCGGCTGGTCGCCGCCGCGGTGGAGAAGGACATCCGGGTCACCGCCGTGCCGGGACCGTCCGCCGTGCTCACCGCGCTGGCGCTGTCCGGGCTGCCCGTCGACCGGTTCTGCTTCGAGGGGTTCCTGCCGCGCAAGGCGGGGGAGCGGCTGACCCGGCTGCGGGAGGTCGGTCAGGAGCGGCGGACTCTCGTGTACTTCGAGGCTCCCCACCGGCTCGACGACACCCTTGCCGCGATGGCCGAGGTGTTCGGGGCCGAGCGGCGGGCCGCCGTGTGCCGGGAACTGACCAAGACGTACGAAGAGGTCAAGCGGGGCGGGCTGGGGGAGCTGGCCGCGTGGGCTGCCGAGGGCGTGCGCGGGGAGATCACCGTCGTCGTCGAGGGGGCGCCGGAGCGCGGTGCCGAGGAGCTCGACGCCGCTGAGCTGGTGCGACGGGTACGCGTGCGTGAGGACGCGGGGGAGCGGCGCAAGGAGGCGATCGCCGCGGTGGCCGCCGAGGCGGGGCTGCCGAAGCGGCAGGTGTTCGACGCGGTTGTGGCTGCGAAGAACGCCGCTTCGGGGAGTGTTTCGTGAGGTGTCCGTGACGTGCCCGTGAACTGCGCCACACCCCCTCTGAGCAGGGCGCATATCGTCTGAGCGCGCGCCCCACGGGCAGGCAAAGGACAGTGGCGAAAGGCAAAGCGCAGCCCCTGCCCCAGAGGCCGGTATGGCAAGGAAAGTCCAAATGGGACCCAACACTCGACAGGGCTGATGCATTCGCTCCGGCAGAGGCGTCCACTGGTTGAAGGGACGCACCCGTCCCTGTGTCCAGCGGACCAGAGGAGCTGGCATGAGCGAGATCGCAGGGCAGACCGCCGCACTGCGCAGTGGCGCCGACGCCGTCGTCCACGAGTCGTATTCCTTCGCCTGCATGCGTTGCGGGCACGGCTGGGAGCAGTCGTACGAGATCGAGCACCACCGGGACGCCGACGGCCACGAGTTCGTGATGTACGTGGCGAACGGCCAGGTCGTCCCCTCCCCGCTGAGCCGGCCCGCGTGCCTCAACTGCGACGGCCATGTCGTGCGCATCATGCGTGCGGGCCAGGTGTCGTCGGTGCTCGACGCGGCGCAGCGGCAGCATCGCCGGACGCCGTCCGCCGAGGCGCCGGAGGTGCCCGAGCAGGCCGGGGAACGCCACCACTGGCATCTGTCCGATCTCCTGCACCCGTTCCACCGCAAGGCGAGCTGAGCCCTCTCCCTCCCCCCGGTAGGAAGGCATGCCCCTTTCGTAGGATCGGGGCATGCCTTCCTCCAGCGAGAAGAACGCGGCGCCGCCGCTCCCGGAACCTCTCCGGGTACCGGTCGCCGACTCCCACACCCACCTGGACATGCAGTCCGGCACGGTGGAGGAGGGGCTCGCGAAAGCCGCGTCGGTCGGTGTCACGACGGTCGTCCAGGTGGGCTGCGACGTCCGCGGCTCGCAGTGGGCCGCGGAGACGGCGGCCGCCCACGAGAGCGTCCACGCGACCGTCGCCCTGCACCCCAACGAAGCCCCGCGCATCGTCCACGGCGACCCCGACGGCTGGTCCCGGCAGGGCGCGCGGCAACCGGGGGGCGCGGGGGCACTCGACGAGGCGCTCGCCGAGATCGACCGCCTGGCCGCGCTCCCCCAGGTCAAGGGCGTCGGCGAGACCGGCCTCGACTACTTCCGCACCGGGCCCGAGGGCAAGGAGGCGCAGGAGGGCTCCTTCCGCGCCCACATCGAGATCGCCAAGCGGCACGGCAAGGCCCTCGTCATCCACGACCGCGACGCCCACGCCGACGTGCTGCGGGTGTTGAAGGAGGAGGGTGCCCCCGAGCGCACCGTCTTCCACTGCTACTCCGGCGACGCCGAGATGGCGGAGATCTGCGCCCGCGCCGGATACTTCATGTCCTTCGCCGGCAACGTCACCTTCAAGAACGCCCAGAACCTGCGGGACGCGGTGGCCGTCGCCCCGCTGGAACTGCTCCTCGTGGAGACCGACGCGCCCTTCCTGACGCCGGCGCCGTACCGCGGACGGCCCAACGCCCCTTATCTCATTCCGGTCACGGTGCGCGCCCTGGCCGCCGTGCGCGGCATCGACGAGGACGCGCTGGCGTCGGCACTCGCGGCCAACACGGCACGCGCGTTCGGCTACTGACCCGTTGCCGATCCGTTATTGACCAGCTCGAACACCACTCTGGGTAGCCGCGTCGCCTTGGTGAGTGACGATCGCTCCGCTAGGTTCTGGACCCCTCTGGACCCTCCGGCCCCTGGAGCGTGTCGGCGTGAGCAACTCGCAGTACCAGACGTTCGAGGCGTACGGCCCGAGTGAGCCGTACGCCGAACCGCACACAGATCTGCACGGTGCCGAGACGCTGGCCTACGGCGTGTACGCGGCGCCGACGTCGTACGACGACACGTACCGGCCTGCCTACGAGGCGCAGCCGGCGCCCGCGCCCGTTGTGCCGGATCCCGTTGCGCGCGCTGGAGTGGACCGGCGTGCCACGCGTCGGCGCAAGGCGCGAGGTGGGGAGCGCTCGGACGGTGCCATGCGCCGTCTGCTCCCGCAGGCGCTGGTCGTCGCCTTCCTCGCCGGCGGTACCACCGCCTTCGTCGCCAAGGACAAGGCGATCGAGCTGAGCGTCGACGGCAAGCCGCGCACCCTGCACACCTTCGCGGACGACGTGACCGAGCTGCTCGCGGAGGAGGGCGTGGAGGTCGGGGCGCACGACGTGGTCGCGCCCGCCCCCGGCGAGGCGCTCGCCAGCGGCGACGAGGTCGCCGTGCGCTACGGGCGCCCCGTACGGCTCACGCTGGACGGTCAGCGGCGCGAGGTGTGGACCACGGCGGACACGGTGGACGGGGCGCTCGAACAGCTGAGGGTGCGTGCGGAGGGCGCGTACGTGTCCACCTCGCGCTCCCGGCGCATCGGGCGCGAGGGGCTCGCGCTGGACGTGCGCACCGAGCGCTCGGTGACGATCATGGCGGACGGCCGGGCGCGCACGATCCGCACCAACGCGGCGACCGTGCGCGAGGTCGTGGAGGAGGCCGGGATCACCCTGCGCGGACAGGACGCCACCTCCGTCGCGCCCGGCAGCTTCCCGCGCGACGGGCAGACCGTCACCGTGCTGCGGATCACCGGGACCAAGGAGGTCCGCGAGGAGTCGATCCCGTTCAACGAGGAGCGGACGGAGGACCCTTCCCTGTTCCGGGGCACGGAGCTCGTCGAGCGGGCGGGACAGCCGGGGCTGCGCCGGGTCACGTACTCCCTGCGCACGGTCAACGGCGTCAAGCAGAAGCCGCGCCGACTCAGGACCGAGGTCGTGCGGGAGCCCCGCACGCAGGTCGTGAAGGTGGGCACGATGCCGCTGCCGACCTCGGTGCAGGGGGCGGACGACCTGAACTGGCAGGGGCTGGCCACGTGCGAGTCCGGCGGCCGGCCGGGTGCCGTCGACCCGTCCGGGACGTACGGCGGGCTCTACCAGTTCGACACGCAGACCTGGCAGAGCCTCGGCGGCAAGGGGCGCCCGCAGGACGCGTCGGCTGCGGAACAGACGTTCCGGGCGAAGAAGCTGTACGTGCGGCGCGGGGCGAGCCCGTGGCCGCACTGCGGGACGCGGTTGCACGGGTGAGGGCGGGCCGCGGGGCACGGTCGTAGGTCTGAGGGCGGGCCGCGGGACGCTGTCGTGGGTCTGAGGGCGGGCTGCGTCGGCGCGGGCGGCCCCGGCGGGCCCGTACCCTTGTGGCCGTGAGCAGCAGCCCCAGCCCCGACGCCCTTCTGGGCCCCGCCGACGTCCGTGAGCTGGCGGCGGCTCTCGGCGTACGCCCCACCAAGCAGCGCGGCCAGAACTTCGTGATCGACGCGAACACGGTCCGCCGTATCGTCCGCACCGCGGGGGTCCGGCCCGACGACGTGGTCGTCGAAGTGGGCCCGGGGCTCGGTTCGCTCACGCTGGCGCTGCTTGAGGCCGCCGACCGGGTCACCGCCGTCGAGATCGACGACGTACTCGCGTCCGCGCTGCCCGCCACCATCGCGGCGCGGATGCCGGAGCGCGCCGACCGGTTCACGCTCGTGCACTCCGACGCGATGCAGGTGACCGAGCTGCCGGGGCCCGCCCCGACCGCGCTGGTCGCGAACCTGCCGTACAACGTCGCCGTGCCGGTGCTGCTGCACATGCTGGAGACCTTCCCGAGCATCGAGCGCACCCTCGTCATGGTCCAGTCGGAGGTCGCCGACCGCCTTGCCGCGGGGCCCGGCTCCCGGGTGTACGGCGTCCCGTCCGTCAAGGCCAACTGGTACGCCGAGGTCAAGCGGGCCGGGGCCATCGGCCGCACCGTCTTCTGGCCCGCGCCGAACGTCGACAGCGGGCTGGTCTCGCTGGTCCGCAGGGCCGAGCCGCTCAAGACCACGGCCTCCCGGCGCGAGGTCTTCGCCGTCGTCGACGCGGCCTTCGCCCAGCGCCGCAAGACCCTGCGGGCCGCGCTCGCCGGATGGGCCGGGTCGGCGGCGGCGGCCGAGGCGGCCCTCGTCGCGGCGGGGGTGTCGCCGCAGGCGCGCGGGGAGGCCATCACCGTGGAGGAGTTCGCGCGGATCGCGGAGGCTGCATCATCCCGGGGGGCGACCCCCGAGCCCCCGAAGAGGCAGTCCGGCGAGAACGAGGAGCCCGGCAAGTGAGCGTCACCGTCCGCGTCCCCGCCAAGGTCAACGTCCAGCTCGCGGTGGGGGCCGCCCGGCCCGACGGGTTCCACGACCTGGCCAACGTGTTCCTCGCGGTCGGGCTCTACGACGAGGTCACCGTCACCCCCGCCGACGAACTGCGCGTCACCTGCGAGGGGCCGGACGCCGGCCAGGTCCCCCTGGACCGTACGAACCTCGCGGCGCGCGCCGCGCTGATCCTCGCCGAGCGGCGCGGCCTCGACCCCGCCGTGCACCTCCACATCGCCAAGGACATCCCGGTGGCCGGGGGCATGGCCGGCGGCAGCGCGGACGGTGCGGGTGCGCTGCTCGCGTGCGACGCGCTGTGGGGCACGGGCGCCTCCCGTGAGGAACTCCTCGACATCTGCGCCGAGTTGGGCAGCGATGTGCCGTTCAGCCTGGTGGGCGGGGCGGCGCTCGGCACCGGGCGCGGCGAGAAGCTCAGGGCTCTCGAAGTCGGCGGGACCTTCCAGTGGGTCTTCGCGATGGCCGAGCGGGGGCTGTCGACCCCGGCCGTCTTCTGGGAGTTCGACCGGCTCACCGAGGGGCTCGACGTCCCGGAGCCCGTCGCCTCCGAGGAACTCCTCGATGCCCTGGCCACGGGCGACCCGGACGCGCTTGGCTCCGCCGTCTCCAATGACCTCCAGCCTGCCGCGCTCTCCCTCTTCCCGGAGCTGGCCGACACCCTTGCGGCAGGCCGCGCCGCGGGTGCGCTTGCCGCGCTCGTCTCTGGCTCGGGGCCGACCACGGCGTTCCTCGCGCGCGACGCCGGGGCGGCGGAGAAGGTGGCGGAGGTGCTCCGTACCTCCGGTACGTGTCGGAGTGTGCGTACGGCTTCGGGGCCGGTGCAGGGGGCGACGGTGCTCGGCGGTTAGGGGCGGGTTGGTTGGGTGCCGGGCGAGTTGGTCCGGTGCTGCGGCAACTCGGTTTGGGTCGCGATATGCCGTCGTTTGGGTGCGGCGCCGTCGTGGCTGGTCGCGCAGTTCCCCGCGCCCCTGGGCGGGCTGCCGAATCGCATCTAACTTCGCGAGCCCCGCTCAGGCACCGGCTGCCTCGGCAAGTCGGTGGCGTGCCCAGGGCAAGTTGACCGGGCGCCAGGGCTGGTTAATCGCGTGCCCCAACCGGCTCCGCCCCCTAAGCTCCCCCCGGAAACGGGGGAGTTGAGCGTGGATTCACTGGTCGCGGCTGTACGGCGTGGCGATGCGGACGAGGTCAGGGCCCTGCTGGACGAGGGGGCGGATCCGGACACCCGCGCCGACGGCCTCCCGCTTCTCTGCCTGGCCGTGGCGGCGTACGACCAACCGGTCGCCGAAGCGCTGCTGGAAGGCGGGGCGGACCCGCTCCACCCCCTGCCGGACGGCGGAACGCCCTTGCTGCGGGCGGTCGACGCGGGCTCCGTGGGGATGGTCACCACGCTGCTGCCGGAACTCGTGCACCTCGCGCCCGCCGTACGGGACGGGCTGCTGGCCCGTGCCCGGCGGTGGGCCGAGAGGGGTGTGGAGGCCGAACTGCGGCGCAGGACCGGTGCGGTGGGCCCGGTCGAGCGGGTGTGGGTCGAGGACGCGTACTGGTCCTGTGCATACGAGCAGTTCACGCTCGGCGGGCTGACCGTACTGGACGGGCACGCGGGGATCCTCACCGAGCTGGAGGTGTCGTTCCGGGTGCGTACGCCCTTCGACGAGATGCTCGCGCGGGCGCTGGCGTATCCCGATGCCGACCATGCCGTCTGGGCGACGGTGGCGCTGGCCCTCGCCCGTCGGAAGGACGAGGAGACCTGGGCGGCCGCGGTCGCCCTCAGCCGTCACCCCGAGCGTCTGCACCGCCTGTTCGCCGCCGATGTGCTGCGGTGCGTGTTCCTGGTGGGGGATCCGCTGACGGGATACACCGGGTTCGAGGGGCGCGCCGCCGAGGCCTTCCTGGCGTGGGCAGCCGAGGAACGGGACCCCGAAGTGCTGGCGATGGTGCTCAACGGGCTGACCGAGGAGGAGTGCGGCCCGGAGACCGAGGCCCTGGGGCTGTCGTATCTGGCGCATCCGGATTCCCGGGTCCGCTGCATGGTGCTGCACACCCTGGAGCGGCGCGAGGACCGGCTGCTCGTCCGCCCCGAGGGCCTGGCGGCGGTCCTCACGCTGGCCCGCGACCCCGATGCCGGCGTGCGCGCGACCACCTGCGACTGGCTCGCCGAGTATCCGGGGCGGGAGCCCGGGATCGCCGATGCGCTGTTCCAACTCGTCGACGAGGAGGAACAGTTGGTGCGAATCCACGCGGTCTACGGTCTCGCCAACCGCGACGACCCGCGCTGTGTCGAGGCCGGCCGGAGGATCGGACCCGTCGACCGGACCGAGTGGACGGACACCTGGATGCTGGACGCGGTCCAGCGGTACGAGCGGCGTCGGGACGCGACCTGACAACCCCCTGACATACTCCCGACATCCGCCTGACCTGCATAAATATGCAGACGGGGTGTAACCCACGCCACAGTAATTTAATGTTCAGCAATCGCCTGTCATCAACCCTTTCGCGCCCTCTGTGCCATGGAAAGGGCTGGCATGATCCAGCCAACCCCGGCACCTCTGTTACCGGCGGTACTTCGTGCGCGCGGCCCCCGAACCGCGCGACGCGCGAGAGGAAATCCCCCCATGGGCCACATGGATCACTTCAGCGCCGGATGGGTCACCCCCGTCCTCTCCTATGCGATGGCCTGCCTCGGCTCCGCGCTCGGACTGCGCTGCACCGTCAGGGCGCTCGAGGCGGACGGCGCCTCCAAGCGGAACTGGCTGCTGCTCGCCTCCGTAGCCATCGGCTCCGGCATCTGGACCATGCACTTCGTCGCCATGCTCGGCTTCAGCGTCGAGGGCACCCCCATCCGCTACGACGTCCCGCTCACCGTGCTCAGCCTGCTGATGTCCATCGGCGTGGTCGCGGCCGGCGTCTTCACCGCCGGCTACGGGCGCTCCCGAGTGACCTCGGTCGTGTTCGGCGGCCTGGGCACCGGCGTCGGCGTCGCCGCGATGCACTACACCGGCATGGCCGCGCTCAACCTGCACGGCCAGGTCGACTACGACCCGCTGCTCGTCATCGCCTCCGTCGTGATCGCCGTCGTCGCCGCGACCGCCGCGCTCACGCTCACCCTCATCGTGCGCGGACCGGTCCTCGCGGCCGCCGCCGCGCTCGTCATGGGGCTCGCGGTCAGCAGCATGCACTACACCGCGATGTACGCCGTGAGCATCTCCCTCGCGCCCAGCAGCGCGTCCCTGTCCGGCGCCACCCCCACGGAGTTCATCTTCCCGCTGGCCGTGGTGCTCGGTTCGTTCCTGTTCCTCGCCGCCGCGTACGTCGCGCTGTCCCCCACCGGCAAGCGCGAGGAGTCCGCCGCCGCCGCGGAGCTGCTGCGCCAGGTCGAACTCGCCACGGTCTGAGCGGTTGCGCTCCGCTGGCTGTGCGGTTCTTTTGCCGCGGGCCCGGTGGAGGCTGCTCGCGCCGTTCCCCGCACCCCTGAAGGGGCGCGGTTCCGCTGCCGACTTCATCAGGTCCGCCCAGAGCCTGTCCGACGGGCCCCACGCCGACGCCGACACCGGACAACCAGCCCGGACCGTCGGCGTCGTACGCACGAACTCCCCCGAACGAGGTCCCCTATGAGCGTCACCCGTACGTCCGCCCGGCTGCGTCCCAGATCGGTCCGGGCGAAGATCGTCTCCCTGCTCATGCTGCCCATCGTGTCCCTCATGGCGCTGTGGGGATTCGCCGCCGTGACGACCGCGTCCAGCATCGGTGACACCGAGAACGCCAAGGACGTCAACTCCGAACTGCTCACCCCCGTCGGCGACTTCGTCACCGCGCTGCAGACCGAGCGGACCGCGGCGCTCAAGCGGGCTGCCGCGCCGGCGGAGTTCACCGCCGCGCGCAAGGCCACCGATGAGGCCTCCGCCGCTCTGCTGGACGGCATCAACGCCTCCAGCTCGGACGCGGCGCTCCTCGACGCGAGCCTGCCGGAGCGCATCGACAAGCTGAAGGCGGACACGGGTTCGCTCTCGGAGCTGCGCACCGCGGCGACCGGGAAGCCGGGGGCGGCCTCGGCGACGTAC
The DNA here is from genome assembly GCF_000718165.1 of Streptomyces fulvoviolaceus. Classification (GTDB taxonomy): domain Bacteria; phylum Actinomycetota; class Actinomycetes; order Streptomycetales; family Streptomycetaceae; genus Streptomyces; species Streptomyces fulvoviolaceus. The sequence continues at coordinate 61,319 of NZ_JOEY01000016.1, forward strand.
ACGAAGTACACCGCGATCATCGAGCACGGTTTCTCCGTCACCGGTGCGCTCACCGGGGACCGCGGCACGGATGCCGCGTCCGAGGCGCGCGTGGTGCTCGAACTGAGCCGTGCGCGCGAGGCGGTGGCGCAGGAGCAGGCGCTGCTGGACGCCGCCGCCGCGGGCGGGGAGCTGGGCCGCGAGCAGTACGCGCTGTTCGTCGGCGCCGTGGCCACCCAGCGGGAGCTGCTGGAGCCGGCGGTCGCCGATCTGAACGTCGAGCACCGGACGGCGTACCGGAAGACCCTGGACGGCGACGGGTACGCGCGCGTGCAGGCCGTGGAGAACCAGGTGCGCAAGGCCGGTCCCGGTACGGCGGCCGTGTCCGGGTCCGCCCTCGCGGGCTGGGAGACCTCGTCCGCCGCCGTGCTCAAGGGGCTGACCTCCGCCGAGTCGGCGGCCGGTACGGGCGCCACGGCCAAGGCCAACCCGTTCGGCTGGGACACGCTCGGCGCCTCCGGGGTCGCGGTGGTGCTCGGTCTGGTCGGCGTGCTGCTGTCGCTGCTCGTGTCCGTCCTCGTCGGCCGCGGCCTCATCGTCGAACTCCTCGACCTGCGCAACTCCGCCCTGGAGGTGGCCGGTCGGCGTCTGCCGCAGGCCATGCGCAAGCTGCACGCCGGACAGGGCGTCGACATCGACGCCGAGGCCCCCATGCGGCGCCTGGTCGGCGACGAACTCGCGCAGGTCGGCACCGCCCTCACCGCGGTCCAGCGGGCCGCGCTCAAGGCCGCCTCCGAGCGCGCCGAACTGCTCAGCGGGATCTCCGGGGTGTACGTCTCCCTCGCGCGCCGCAGCCAGGTGCTGCTGCACCGTCAGCTGGACCTGCTCGACGCGCTGGCGCAGCGCCAGCAGGACCCCGTGGAGCTGCAGGACCTGTACCGCGTCGACTACCTGGCCACCCGGATGCGCCGTCACTCCGAGAGCCTGCTGATCCTGTCCGGCATCGCGCCCGGCCGCGGCTGGCGGGACCCGATCCAGCTGGCGGACGTGCTGCGGGCGGCGGTCGCCGAGATCGAGAACTCGTCCCGGGTGCAGATCTGGGCCGTGCCCCGGGTGTCCGTGGTGGGCGGCTCGGTGGCCGACGTGATCCACCTGCTCGCCGAACTGGTCGAGAACGCGACGGCGTTCTCCCCGCCGAGCACCAAGGTGCAGCTGAAGGCCGCGAGGATGCGCGACGGCGTCCTCATCGAGGTCGAGGACAGCGGCTTCGGCATGAACGAGGACGCCCTCGCCGACGCCAACCGCAAGATCCAGTCCGAGAAGGTCGACCTCCTCGACGCCAAGCAGATCGGCCTGTTCGTGGTCAACCGGCTGCGCGAGCGGCAGGGTCTGCGGGTCGAGGTCCGCGCCTCGCCGAGCGGCGGCGTGACCGCGGCCGTGTTCATCCCCGAAGGGCTGATCCGGGACGACATGCCGGTGGCCGAAGAGGCGCACCGGGGACGCGGGTTGGCGCCCGCGTCCGCGCTGATCCAGCAGCAGCGGATCGCCGGCGCCTGACGCACTCCTCCGGATCTCCACATCTCCACGAGGAATTCATGTGGCCCCTGGTGTAAATGAGATGGAAGTGACCAGTAGGGTCGATTGATAGTTCAAGCACCGCCCGTCGGGCTCCGCTCGGTGCTGTTCCTCAACTGAGCTGGAAGGTCACTTCCGTGTCAACCACCCCACATGGTCCCTCCTCTTCCTCCCACCGCCGCAAGACGCCCCTCTCCCGCCGCGGTGTGATCGGCGCCGCCGGAGCGGTGGCCGCCGGTGCGGCACTGACGCCGGTGGTCTTCGCGGCCACGGAGTCGGACAGTACGGACAACTCCTCGGCGGCTTCCGGTGATTCGGGTACGACGCCGCAGAAGTTCCCGGCCACCCGCACCGAGGCCGCCACCGGCACCGCCGGGACCGCCACCGCCTTCGCCGCCTCCTACGTCGGCGTCCGCTGGACCGGCGCGGCGGACGGCGCCGGGATCAAGTTCACCGACGGCGACGCGGCGGGCTCCTGGAAGCCGGCGGCCGGCGGCTGCGCGACCGTCGAGGGCGGGGGTACGGCCCTGGTGGCGGCCCAGAACGCCACGGGTTACGCCCTGAAGGTCCCGGACGGCGCGGACGCCGTGCGCTCGCTGGCGATCGACACCACCGACGGGTCCGCCCGCACCTTCGAGGTGCCGTCGGAGCCCACCCGCGTGCGTGGCGTCGGCTACCTCTCGCGCCCGGCCTGGGGCGCCGACGAGGCCAAGCGGTACAAGGACGGCAAGGTCAACTCGCCCGAGACGTACTACCCGTTGCAGACGATCACCGTCCACCACACGGACACGCCCAACGCCGACCCCGACCCGGCCGCGACCATCCGCGCGATCTACGAGTACCACGCGGTCACCCTCGACTGGGGCGACATCGGCTACCACTTCCTCATCGACGAGGCCGGCACCGTCTACGAGGGCCGCTACTCCGGCGACGACGTCATCCCCGCCTTCGACACCGACGGCAACCTGGTCACCGCCTTCCACACCGCCGGCTTCAACTCCGGCAACCTCGGCATCGCCCTCCTCGGCAACCTGGTCGACCAGGCTCCGACGGACGCGGCCAAGGCCTCGCTGACCCGTCTGATCAAGGTGATCTCCCGCTTCAAGGGCCTCGACCCGCAGGGGAAGACCACCTTCGTCAACCCGGTCAGCGGCGCGACCAAGGACGTCTCGACGATCAGCGGCCATCGCGACTGGCTGCAGACCGACTGCCCCGGCCAGACGATGTACGACCTCCTCGGCGAGGTCCGGGTGGCCGCGGCCGGCTGACCCGCCGCACACCGAAACTGCCGTACGCCCCGGGTGATGGTGTCCCCGGGGCGCACGGTTTTCTTGTACGTGGTCGTTCTACGGCCGGCTCAGAAGGTCAGCTTCCAGCTGTTGATGTAGCCGGTGTCCGCGCTGTAGACGTCCTGGACCTTGAGCTGCCAGGTGCCGTTGACCGTCGTCTCGCTGGACGCGTCGACCGTGTACGTGGCGTCGACGTTGTCCGTGGAGTCGGAGGAGCTGCTGCTCTTCAGACGGTAGGTCGAGCCGTCGGGGGCGACCAGGTCGATCACCAGGTCACCGCGGTAGGTGTGGACGATGTTGACGTACACCGACAGGTCGCTGGGCGCGCTGCCGGTGAGGCCGCTGACGGTGACCGGCGAGTAGACGGCCGAGCCCGCGTCCGGGATGGACACGTCGGTCGCCGACTCGAAGGCGGTGCCGGTGTCGCCGCCGTCGTCCCCGCCGTCGTCGTCACCGGCCGGGGTGACCTGGAGCAGCAGGTTGGGGCTGCCGGTGCCGACGCTGGTGAGGGTGGACGCGGAGGCCGCCGAGACCAGCGCCGAGGACACCTGGGCGGGCGTGGCGCTCGGGTTCTCGCCCAGGTAGACCGCGGCCGCGCCGGCGACGTGCGGGGACGCCATCGACGTACCCGAAAGGCTCGCGGTGGCGGAGTTGGACGTGTTGTACGTCGAGGTGATGCTCGAACCCGGGGCGAAGAGGTCCAGTACGGAACCGTAGTTGGAGTAACTCGCGCGCGCGTCCGCGCTGGTGGAGGCGCCGACCGTGATCGCCGTGGAGACGCGGGCCGGGGAGTTCGAGGAGGCGGTGGTGTTGTCGTTGCCGGCCGCGACCGCGTAAGTGATGCCCGCGGAGATGGAGTTGGCGACCGCCGCGTCCAGGACGGAGTCCGCGTCGCCGCCGAGCGACATGTTGGCGACCGCCGGGAACTGGGCGTTCTCGGTCACCCAGTCGATGCCCGCGACCACGCCGTCGGTGGTGCCGGAGCCGTCGTCGTCGAGGACGCGGACGGCGACGATGTCGGCGGCCTTGGCGACACCGTAGGTGCTGCTCGCGACCGTGCCGGCGACGTGGGTGCCGTGGCCGTTGCCGTCGTCGGCGGTGGAGTCGTCGTCGACGGCGTCATAGCCGTACGAAGCCCGCCCGCCGAAGTTGGTGTGGGTGATGCGGACGCCCGTGTCGATGATGTACGCCGTGACGCCGCTGCCCGCGCTGGACGGGTAGGTGTACGACGAGTCGAGCGGCAGGTCGGCCTGGTCGATGCGGTCCAGGCCCCAAGTGGCGCCGGTCTGGGTGTCGTTGATGTGGACGGTCTTGTTCTGCGTGACCGAGGCGACGGCGGGGTCGGCGGCGAGCCGCTTGGCCTCGGTCTCGCTCATCTCGGTCGCGTAGCCGTTGAGGGCCTTCTTGTAGGTGCGGGTGACCTCGGCGCCGTAGCCGGTGGCTACGGCCTTGCCCTTGGCGGAGGCGGCCCTCGTGTCGGTCTTGAGGGTGACGATGTAGCTGCCCTTGATGGCACCTGCGGCGTCGGCGCCCTGGATCACGCCCTCGGCGGGCGCGGCGGACGCGGGGGCGGTGGTGGCGGCGCCCACGGCGAACAGTGCGGCGGCGGAGACGAGTGCGGCGAGGGCGCCGCGTCTGCGGCGTGTGGGGGAGTGCTGCACGAACATGGGGGAGTTACCCCTCTCGGGATACGTGCACGGACGGGGCTGCGGGGGGTGGCCGGTCCTTGTGCGCATACGGTGGCTGTTTTGAAGAGGCCACGTCAATAGAGGGGAATCCCTACGCCGGGGTGGCGGCGGGGTGTTTCTCGCCCCCGCCGCCCCTTCCCGTCCCGTCCCTGGGGGCTGCCGCCCCCAGACCCCCGCTTCGGCCTGAACGGCCTCGTCCTCAAACGCCGGACGGGCTAAAAGATCAAGCCCCGGCCGGGAAAATTCAGCCCGTCCGGCAAATTCAGCCCCTCCGGCGTTTGAGGAGCGGGGGTCCGGGGGCGGAGCCCCCGGGGACGGGACGGGAAGGGGCGGCGGGGGCGAAAAAAACCGGCCCGCGAAGACCGTCCGCCCGCCGACTACCCTGGAGGGTCGATCGTCCCCCTTGTCAGGAGAGAAATGGCCGTCAACCTGGTCAATGTCGAGAACGTCAGCAAGGTGTACGGCACCCGCGCCCTGCTGGACGGTGTTTCCCTCGGCGTCTCCGAAGGGGACAGGATCGGCGTCGTCGGCCGCAACGGCGACGGCAAGACGACCCTGATCCGCATGCTCGCCAAGCTGGAGGAGGCCGACACCGGCCGCGTCACCCACTCCGGAGGACTCCGCACCGGCGTCCTCACCCAGCACGACTCCCTCGACCCGACCGCCACCGTCCGGCACGAGGTCATCCGGGACATGGCGGACCACGAGTGGGCCGGCAACGCCAAGATCAGGGACGTACTCACCGGACTGTTCGGCGGGCTGGACCTGCCCGGCTTCCCGCAGGGACTCGACACCGTCATCGCCCCCCTCTCCGGCGGCGAGCGCAGGCGCATCGCCCTCGCCAAGCTGCTCATCGAGGAACAGGACCTGATCGTCCTCGACGAGCCCACCAACCACCTTGACGTGGAGGGCATCGCCTGGCTCGCGAAGCACCTGCGCGAGCGTCGCTCCGCGCTCGTCTGCGTCACGCACGACCGGTGGTTCCTCGACCAGGTCTGCACGAGCATGTGGGACGTGCAGAAGGGCGACGTCTACGAGTACGAGGGCGGCTACTCCGACTACGTCTTCGCCCGCGCCGAACGCGAGCGCATCGCCGCCACCGAGGAGACCAAGCGGCAGAACCTCGTCCGCAAGGAGCTGGCCTGGCTGCGCCGCGGCGCGCCCGCCCGTACCTCCAAGCCGCGCTTCCGCGTCGAGGCCGCCAACGAGCTCATCGCGGACGTACCGCCGCCCCGGGACAGCAGCGAGCTGATGAAGTTCGCCTCCTCGCGGCTCGGCAAGACCGTCTTCGACCTCGAGGACATCACCGTCCAGGCCGGACCCAAGGTGCTGCTCAAGCACGTGACCTGGCAGCTCGGCCCCGGCGACCGCATCGGCCTCGTCGGTGTCAACGGCGCCGGCAAGACCTCCCTGCTGCGGGCCATGGCGGAGGCCTGGCGGACGGAGGGCGAGACACAGCCCGTCGGCGGGCGGGTCGCCGTGGGCAAGACGGTCAAGCTCGCCTACCTCTCCCAGGAGGTCGCCGAGCTCAACCCGAACCTGCGGGTCCTGGAAGCCGTCCAGCAGGTGCGCGAGCGCGTCGATCTCGGCAAGGGGCGCGAGATGACCGCCGGGCAGCTGTGCGAGACGTTCGGGTTCAACAAGGAGAAGCAGTGGACGCCGGTCGGCGACCTGTCCGGCGGTGAGCGGCGGCGGCTGCAGCTGCTGCGGCTCCTCATGGACGAGCCGAACGTCCTCTTCCTCGACGAGCCCACCAACGACCTCGACATCGAGACCCTGACCCAGCTGGAGGACGTCCTCGACAGCTGGCCCGGCTCGATGATCGTCATCTCCCACGACCGGTTCTTCGTCGAGCGGACCACCGACCGCGTGCTCGCCCTCCTCGGCGACGCCACCCTGCGGATGCTGCCGCGCGGCATCGACGAGTACCTGGAGCGGCGCCGGCGCATGGAGGAGGCCGTGGCCGCGTCGGCTCCGGTCGCCGTGAAGGCCGTACCGGAGAAGAGCGCCGCCGATGCGCGCGCCGCCAAGAAGGAGCTCCAGAAGATCGAGCGGCAGCTCGACAAGATCTCCGAGAAGGAGACCAAGCTGCACGCGCGGATCGCCGAGAACGCCACGGACTTCGCCAAGGTCGCCGAACTCGACGCCGAACTGCGGGACTTGGCCGGCGAGCGGGACGAACTGGAACTGCGCTGGCTGGAACTCGCCGAGGACGCGTGAACACTGACCACTCAACCGCGCAGCCGCTGTCGGGCGCGGAGAGGAAGTCCCATGCTCGGCCGGTGATCCTGGTCTCGGTTGTCGTGGCGATCGCGCTGGTCATCGGGGGCGGCATCTGGTCCACGTCCTCCTCCGGTGCCGACACCAGGAAGGCCGACACCGCGAGCGCCGGCGGCGGCACGGACGACAAAGGCGGCGACAGCGGCGGCGCAGTGCAGAAGGCGAGCACCGTCTCCAAGGTCCTCTTCCGGGTCCCAGCGCCCGCGGTCGAGAACGTCGGCACCGTCTCCACCACCGGCTCCTGGCTCACCGACACGGTGTACGCCAAGACCGGCATCGCCGAGATCGTCGGCTACGACCCCGACAACGGCACCGAGCTGTGGACGATCAAGCTGCCCGGCCCGGTGTGCCAGGGCAGCGACCACGTCACGGACGACAACAGGACGGCGATCACCTACCAGCCGGCGATGCCGACCGAGGAGACGCCGTCGTACGGCTGCAGCCGGATCGCGGCGATCGACCTCGACGCCGGCCGGAAGCTGTGGACCAGGACCGTCGACTCCGGTGACGGGCCGATCAGTTTCGGCAACGTCACCGTCGGCGCGGGCACGGTCGCCGTGGGCGGCACCGGCGGCGGCGCTGCCCTCGACCTTGCCTCCGGCGAGCAGTTGTGGGCCCCGAAGCCGTCCGACACCTGCTACGACGCCGGTTACGGCGGTGGCCCCAAGCTGGTCGCGGTGCGCGTGTGCGGGACGTCCGGCGTGCGGGAGATCCACGTCCAGACCGTCGATCCGACGTCCGGGAAGGTGATCTCCGCTTACGAGATGCCCGCCGGCCTCGGCTTTGGCCGCCTGGTGTCGACCGACCCGCTGGTCGTCGGCGGCGCCTCGGACCTCTTCTCGATCGACAACAGGACCGGCAGACTGCGCGCTCGTATCCCGGCGGCCGACGGCCGGTACGTGGTCGGCGACGACCGGATCTATCTGCCGACCGAGGAGCACGACGGGACCAACGAGATCGTCGCGATCGACCTCGTCACCGGGAAGCGGATCGGCCGCCGGGCCGACGCGGGTGACGGATACACGCTCTTGCCGCTGCGGATGGCGGGCACGAAACTGATCGCCTACAAGCGTCCGTCGTACGACAGGGGCGGGCAGGGCGGGCAGATCGTGAGCATCGACGGCGGCACGTTCAAGGAGACCGTGCTGCTGGAGAACCTCGGCCCGCTTCCGGACGACTCCGAGATTCTGTACGCGCGGGGGAACCTGTACGTGTCCGCGGCGTACGCCGGTGAGGCGTACCTGGCCGTCGCCTTCGGTGCGAGCTGAGTGCGGCCCCGTCCCTGTTCAGGGGTGGGGGCGTGCGCGTACCGCTCATCACCCTCGAATGAGAGGAAAACCAGAAATTCCGTCGATCCGGGGCAGTTCTCACCAGTAGGGGAAGCGCAACGTCGAACAAGCGTGTAGCTTCCGGGGGCATGAAGGGCGGGGGAGCCGGGAGGGGGCCTTCTGTCCGTGCGGATCAGTGGGCATGTGGGCATCCGTAGTGGGGCATCCACCGGGGCATCCACGCGGATCCATTGGGGGGACTGGGGGGTTGCTCGATGGGAGTGCGGCTCATGGTGGTCGACGACCACCGACTGCTCGCCGAGGCTTTGGCCTCGGCGCTGAAACTGCGCGGGCACCGGGTGCTCGCCGCGGCGGCGCCTGCCGCGGGGGCGGCGGAGCTGGTGATCAGCCGGGCGCCGGAGGTGTGCCTGCTGGGTACGGCTACGCCTGCCGAGCCGGGGATGTTCGACCCGGTGGTGAAGATCAAGCGCGAGCGTCCGCAGGTGGCGGTGCTGGTGCTGGGGCCGGTGCCGAGTCCTCGGGGGATCGCGGCGGCGTTCGCCGCGGGGGCCTCCGGCTATGTGCGCCACGACGAGCGCATCGAGGGGGTCGAGCGGGCGATCATGAAGGCCCGGGCGGGGGAGGCAGCGGTGGCGCCGCAGCTGCTGCAGGGGGCGTTCAGTGAGCTCCTGAACCCGGCGGCCCAGCCCGATGACGAGGGGCAGCGGCTGTTGCAGATGCTCACACCCCGCGAGGTGGAGGTGCTGGTCCGGGTGGCCGACGGCGAGGACACGCGGCTGATCGCGGCGGGGATGGGGATAGCTCCGTCCACGGCTCGGACCCATGTCCAGCGGGTGTTGATGAAGCTGGGCGTGGGGTCACGGCTGGAGGCGGCGGCGCTGGCGGCGCGGACGGGGCTGTTGGACCGGGCCGGGCCCGTGCCGCATGCGTCTCCTGAGACGGGTGCGGGGCCGGAGCTGTAGGAGCTCCGGCCCCGTCGGGCTGTCGCCCTGCGTTATTCGGCAGGCTTCTCGTCCGCCCCGACGTCCGGCGTGGGCGGCACCGTGGGCCGCAGCTTCAGCCAGACCAGGAAGAAGATGCCGAGGAGCAGCATCCCCAGGCCGGTCCAGAGGTTGATGTTGACGCCCTCGGACTTGTCGAGGGAGGCGTCGGAGGGGTTGATACCGGCGATCGTGACGATGACGCCGTAGAGGACGAACAGGCCGCCGATGATGCGGCGCAGGTCGAAGATGCGGGCCGCGGTGGTGGACTTCGCCTGCAGCTCGGTGACTTCCCGCTGGACGTCGTCCTCGGAGTATCCGGAGTGCTCAGACATGGTTCCTCAATCCTCCCCGGATCAGAACGAGAACGGGATGTAGCAGGCGGCGGCCAGGATCACGGCGCCCCAGCCCAGCAGGGCGGGCCTGCGGTACCAGGCGTCGTCGCCGGCGGCGGGCGGCTCGGACATGCCGGGGGAGCGGGTGCCGTAGACCAGGCCTTCCAGCTCCTCGGCCGGCTTCGGGGCGGTGAACAGGGATACGACGACCATGACCACCGCGCCGGCCACGAAGCCCGCGATCGCCGACACGAAGTTGGCGCCCTGGTCGGAGGGGATGTCGATGATGCCCTGCTTGTAGATCCAGAAGTAGTTCACCATCGCGGTCACGGTGCCGGCGAGCAGACCCCAGAAGCCGGACTTCGCGGACGCGCGCTTCCAGAACATGCCGACGATGAAGACGACGAACATCGGCACGTTGAAGAAGGAGAACAGCGTCTGCAGGTAGCTCATGATGTTCGAGAAGGACGAGGCGAGGAACGCCGTGCCCACCGACGCCGCCACGCCGATCACCGTGATCAGGCGGCCGAAGCGGACGTAGTACTCGTCCTCTCGGCCCTTGACCACATAGCGGGCCCAGATGTCGTTGGTGAACACCGTGTTGAAGGACGACACGTTGGCCGCCATGCCCGCCATGAAGGCGGCCAGGAGGCCCGTCACCGCGATGCCCAGAACGCCGTTGGGCAGCAACTGCTCCATCAGGTACGGGATCGCGTCGTTGTACTGGAGGTCGGAGCCCGCGGTGCCGATCTTCGGCACCAGCACCGCCGCCACCAGGCCCGGGATCATCACCAGGAAGACGATGAAGATCTTCGGGAACGCGGCGATCAGGGGGGTGCGCTGGGCCGCGCTGAGGTTCTTCGCGGACAGGGCGCGCTGCACCTCCGCGAAGTTCGTCGTCCAGTAGCCGAAGGACAGCACGAAGCCGAGGCCCAGGACGATCGTCAGCCAGTTCGCGCCCAGCGGGTTGACGCTGCCGATGCCCGTGCCGCCCCACGCGGTGGTGAAGTCGGCGCCGTGCGTCTTCGTCAACGAGTCCGTCAGGCCGTCCCAGCCGCCGACCTTCTTCAGGCCGAGCACGACGATCGGGATGAGGGCCGCCAGGATCACGAAGAACTGGAGGACCTCGTTGTAGATCGCGGAGGACAGACCGCCGAGGGTGATGTAGGCCAGCACGAAGGCGCCGGCGACGACGATCGCCACCCACTGCGGCCAGCCCAGCAGTGCCTCCACGACGATCGCGAGGGCGTAGAGGTTCACGCCGGCGATCAGGATGGCGGCGAAGGCGAACAGGGCCGAGCTGAGCAGGTGTGCCCACTTGTCGAAGCGCAGGAGCAGCATCTCGGGGACCGAGCGCACCTTGCTGCCGTAGTAGAAGGGCATCATCACCAGGCCCAGGAAGACCATGGCCGGGATGGCGCCGATCCAGTACCAGTGCACGGTGTACGCGCCGTACTGCGCGCTGTTGGCGGCCATGCCCAGGATCTCGGTGGCGGCCAGGTTGGCCGAGATGAACGCGAGACCGGTGATCCAGGCCGGCAGGGAGCGGCCGGAGAGGAAGAAGTCGAGGCTGGTCTTCACCGAGCGCCGGGCCGCGAAGCCGATGCCGAGGACCACTACGAAGTAGATGCCGAGGATCGTGTAGTCGAGCCAGTTCGTGGGGAGCCGTAGCTCGGCTGCCAGATATGTGGGGGTTTGCATAAGTACTCGCTTCGTCGCGTGAACTGATCCGTAGCGGAACCTACGCCTCCGCGTTTAGTTGTTGAACACTTCCGATGGTGCTCTTTGTTGGATTGTGATGTGGACGATTGGGGGGAGTCGTGTTCTAATGTGTTTGGTTCTGTTTGATGATTGAGTGGCTCGAATAGGAGTCCGCAGTGAAGAAGACCTCGACCCGGCTGGCCGACGGTCGTGAGCTCATCTACTACGACCTGCGTGACGACGCGGTGCGGGAGGCCGTCGACCGGCGTCCGCTCGATCGGACCGTGACGACGTCCGAGGTTCGACGGGATCCGCTGCTCGGCGACTCCGTGGCCATCGCCTCGCACCGGCAGGGGCGGACCTACCATCCGCCGGCCGACGAGTGCCCGCTGTGCCCGTCGCAGGGTGACCGCCTGAGCGAGATCCCCGACTCGTGGTACGACGCCGTGGTCTTCGAGAACCGCTTCCCCTCGCTGGCCGGTGACTCGGGCCGCTGCGAGGTCGTCTGCTTCACCTCCGACCACAACGCCGCCTTCGCCCAGCTGACGGAGGAGCAGGCGCGTCTCGTGCTCGACGCGTGGACCGACCGCACCTCGGAGCTGTCGCATCTCCCCTCCGTCGAGCAGGTGTTCTGTTTCGAGAACCGGGGCGCCGAGATCGGCGTGACGCTGGGCCACCCGCACGGCCAGATCTACGCTTACCCGTTCACCACGCCGCGCACCGCGCTCATGCTCCGTTCTGTCGCAACTCATAAGGAGGCGACGGGAGGTGAGAACCTCTTCGACGCTGTCCTGGAGCGCGAACTCGCCGATGAGCGGGTCGTCCTGGAGAGCGAGCACTGGGTCGCCTTCGTGCCGTACGCGGCGCACTGGCCGTACGAGGTGCACCTGTACCCGAAGCACCGGGTGCCGGATCTGCTGGGTCTCGACGAGGACGCCCGCACAGAGTTCCCCAAGGTCTATCTGGAACTCTTGAGGCGCTTCGACCGGATCTTCGGCGAAGGTGAACCGCCGACGCCCTACATCGCCGCCTGGCACCAGGCGCCGTTCGGTGCGCTGGAGGAGTTCGAGGGCGTCAACCGCGACGACTTCGCGCTCCACCTCGAGCTTTTCACCATCCGCCGTACGTCCGGCAAGCTGAAGTTCCTCGCGGGCTCCGAGTCCGGCATGAACGTGTTCATCAACGACATCCGGCCGGAGGCCGCAGCACAGCGACTGCGAGAGGTAGCGAGTTCATGAGCAGCGGGAAGTACCTGGTCACGGGTGGTGCGGGGTACGTCGGCAGTGTGGTCGCCCAGCATCTGCTGGAGGCGGGGCACGAGGTCGTCGTCCTCGACAACCTCACCACCGGCTTCCGTGAGGGGGTTCCGGCCGGGGCGACCTTCATCGAGGGCGACATCCGTGACGCCGCCAAGTGGCTGGACGCGTCCTTCGACGGGGTGCTGCACTTCGCCGCCTCCTCGCAGGTCGGTGAGTCGGTCGTGAAGCCCGAGAAGTACTGGGACAACAACGTCGGCGGCACCATGGCCCTGCTGGGTGCCATGCGCGAGGCCGGCGTCCGCAGGCTCGTCTTCTCCTCCACTGCGGCCACGTACGGCGAGCCGAAGGAGGTCCCGATCGTCGAGTCGGCGCCGACCTCCCCGACCAACCCGTACGGCGCCACGAAGCTCGCCGTGGACCACATGATCACGGGCGAGGCGGCGGCCCACGGCCTCGGCGCGGTCTCGCTGCGCTACTTCAACGTGGCGGGCGCGTACGGCAAGCAGGGTGAGCGCCACGACCCCGAGTCGCACCTCATCCCGCTGGTCCTGCAGGTCGCGCAGGGCAGGCGCGAGGCCATCTCGGTCTACGGCGACGACTACCCGACGCCGGACGGCACCTGCGTCCGCGACTACATCCACGTCGCCGACCTGGCGGACGCGCATCTGCTGGCGCTGAAGGCCGCGGTTTCGGGTGAGCACCTGATCTGCAACCTCGGCAACGGCGAGGGCTTCTCGGTCCGTCAGGTCATCGAGACCGTCCGACAGGTCACCGGCCACCCGATCCCCGAGGTCATGGCCCCGCGCCGCGGTGGCGACCCGGCGGTCCTGGTGGCCTCCGCGCAGACCGCCCGCGAGAAGCTGGGCTGGAACCCGACCCGCGCGGACCTCGCGGGGATCGTCGCGGACGCGTGGGAGTTCGCGCAGAACATCTCTAGGGAGCAGTAGTGGCACAGCAGGTGCGGGACGGTTTCGTGGAGCTCTACGGAACCGCGCCCGAGGGTGTCTGGTCGGCGCCGGGCCGCGTCAACCTCATCGGTGAGCACACCGACTACAACGACGGCTTCGTGATGCCCTTCGCCCTGCCGCACACCGCGGTCGCGGCGGTCTCGCGCCGTGAGGACGGCGTCCTGCGCCTGCACTCGGCGGACGTCGAGGGCGGTGTCGTGGAGCTGCGGGTCGACGACCTGACCCCGGGGTCGGACCGGAACTGGACGGCGTACCCGGCGGGTGTCGTCTGGGCCCTGCGCGAGGCCGGCCACCCCGTCACCGGCGCCGACGTCCACCTCGCCTCGACGGTCCCGTCCGGCGCGGGCCTGTCGTCGTCGGCGGCGCTGGAGGTCGTGATCGCGCTCGCGCTGAACGACCTGTTCTCGCTGGGCCTGCCGGGCTGGCAGCTGGCCCGTCTGTGCCAGCGCGCCGAGAACGTCTACGTCGGCGCCCCCACCGGGATCATGGACCAGACGGCGTCCGCCTGCTGCGAGACCGGCCACGCCCTGTTCCTCGACACCCGGGACCTGTCCCAGAAGCAGATCCCCTTCGACCTGGCGGCGGAAGGCATGCGCCTGTTGGTCGTCGACACCCAGGTCAAGCACTCCCACAGTGAGGGCGAGTACGGCAAGCGCCGCGCGGGCTGCGAGAAGGGCGCGGCGCTGCTCGGCGTGGACGCGCTGCGGGATGTCGCTTACGGCGATCTCGACGCGGCGCTGGCCCGCCTGGGCGACGAGGAGGAGGTCGTCCGCCTGGTCCGCCACGTCGTCACGGAGGACGAGCGCGTGGAGAAGGTCGTCGCCCTGCTGGAGGCGGGCGACACCCGCGCGATCGGCCCGGTCCTGGTGGCGGGCCACGCGTCCCTGCGGGACGACTTCCGCATCTCGTGCCCGGAGCTGGACCTGGTGGTGGACACGGCCCTCGCGTCCGGCGCACTGGGCGCCCGCATGACCGGCGGCGGCTTCGGCGGCTCGGCGATCGTGCTGGCGGAGACGGCCGACGTGGAGACGATCACGAAGGCGGTCGAGGAGGCGTTCGCCGCCGCCGGGTTCACCGCGCCCCGGGTCTTCGAGGCGGTGCCCTCGGCGGGGGCGCGGCGCCTGAACTGACCCTCGCGGTCGGCTGCTTCAGCCCTGTGCCCCTGGCGGGTACAGGGCTGACGGTTGTTCCACCCGGCTTGAAGCCCCGCACGACCGGAGTCGCCGGGATGACCGGGCCCTCCTCCCTCGCCGCCGTCCGGAAGCCGTACGACACCGTCGCCGCCGACCACTTCGCACAGGTCGACCCGCCGGCGGAACGGGATCCACTGGAGCGGGTGGCACTGACCGGGCCCGGCCACCGGGGGCGGACGTACGCCCTGACCGGCCCCGAGCCGGTGACGGCCCGGCAGCAGGTCGAGGCCGTCGCGGCGGCGCTCGGGCGGGAGGCGCCCTTCGCCGAGATCGGCAGGCAGGAGGCCCACGCCCACATGGCCGCGGGTTTCGGCGCCGAAGCCGCGGACGCGGTGCTCGACGTCACGGGCGGCGACGTCAACGACGAACCGCTGAGGGTGCGCGACACGGTTGCGCAGGTCACCGGCACCCCGGCCCGGCCGTTCCGGCAGTGGGCCGCGGAGAACGCCCCCGCCTTCAGCCGAACCGCTTCACCAACGTGTACTCCGTGATCCCCGGCGGATAGTCGGGAATCACGCACACCACCTCATACCCCTGCTTCTTGTAGAACTCCGGGGCCTGGAAGTCCCAGGTCTCCAGGCGTGCGGCCGTGCAGCCGCGCCCCTCGCGTGCCACGCGCTCCGCCTGTGCGAGCAATCGCGAACCCAGACCCGATCCCCGGTGGCGTTCGTCGACCCAGAGATAGATCACGTGCAGCCACGTCGTCCAGGTGTGGCCGACGAGTCCGCCCGCAAGATCCCCGGCCGGGTCCAACGCCCATACCTGGAGCGGAAGTTCCCGTTCACCAGGGGTTCCGCGCAGGGCGCGCAGGATCGGGGAGGCCGCCGTGTTGGTGTCCCGGAGGCGGGTGCGGAGCAGATTGTGCCGGGCTTTGTCGACTTCTGTCTCCAGACGAAACATGCGGCTCACCATAAACGCACCGGACAGCCAGTTCTGCAAATAACCTTCCGCTCCTGCCCCCCGGCCGTACCCTGATGAACAGCACCGGTGGGGGCCGGTGCTGATCAGGGGGCGAGACAGTCGGGTACGGCGCCCGAAGTGGGGGTAGCAGTTCTTGCACGGCGGCGGCCGTGCGGCCATCGTGCTTCGGACGTCGTACCTGCGCCGATGTCTGCTCCCGCCGACGAGGTATCCCCTGCTCTTCGAGAGCTTGGGGAAGGGGGTTTCGTGGTTCGCATCCGAGTCCTGGTCGTCGACGACCATCGCATCTTCGCCGAGTCGCTCGCCGCAGCACTGGCGGCCGAGCCCGACGTGGAGGTCTCCGCGGCCGGCAGCGGTCCCGCCGCGCTGCGCAGTCTGGAGCGCGCGGCCGCCGAGGGGCGTCGGTTCGACGTGCTGCTCGTCGACGCTGATCTGGGCGGCAACGTGCAGGGCATACGGCCTGCCGTGCCTGTTCAGGACAGCAATGAGGACGGGCTGGTCGACGGTATTTCGCTGGTGGTCGGGGTCCGTACGGCACAGCCGGCGGTACGGATCGTCGTGCTCGCCGAGAAGGACGACCCGCGGCGGGCCGCGCTCGCCCTGCAGGCCGGCGCTTCCGGCTGGGTCGCCAAGGACTGCTCGCTGTCCCGGCTGTTGACCGTCATTCGTGGGGTGCTGCGCGACGAGACCCATCTGCCGCCCGCCCTGCTCACGGGCGTGCTCAGGGAGCTCACCGCCGCTCGCAAGCACCGCACCGAGAGCGAGCGGCTGGTCGAGTCCCTCACACCGAGGGAACGGGAAGTGCTGCGCTGCATGGTCGCGGGGCTGGGGCGGAAGGCCGTCGCCGAGAGGCTGTTCCTCTCTCCGCACACCGTCCGCACCCACATGCAGAACGTCCTCGGCAAGCTGGGGGTCCACTCGACCCTCGCCGCCGTCGCCCTCGCACGTCGTGCGGGCGTCGGGCCCGTCGACCTAGCCGGGGATGTTGTCGAACGGGGCGGTCAACTGGCGTAGCAGCCCGGCCAGTTCACCGCGCTGGGCGCGGGACAGCTCGGCGAGGATCGCCCGCTCCTGGTCCAGCAGACCGGCCAGGGCCAGGTCCGCGCGGTCCTGGCCCTCGTCCGTGAGCCGGACCAGCACACCGCGTCGGTCGCTCGGGTCGGGCAGCCGCTCCACCAGGCCCTTCTTGGCCAGGCGGTCGATGCGGTTCGTCATCGTGCCCGAGGTGACCAGAGTCTGCGTCAGCAGCTGTCCGGGGGAGAGCTGATACGGCGTTCCCGCGCGCCTGAGCGCCGTCAGGACGTCGAACTCCCAGGGCTCCAGGTTGTGCTCGGCGAAGGCCAGTCGGCGTGCCCGGTCCAGGTGCCGGGCCAGTCGACTCACCCGGCTGAGCACCTCGAGCGGTTCCACGTCGAGGTCCGGGCGCTCCCGGCGCCATGCTGCGACCAGCCGATCGACCTCGTCCTCCATGACGATCAGTGTAGTGGTTGTGTCGATGTGAAGTCTCTTGATGTGAAGTCTCTTGACGTCAAGATAAAAGCAGGAGGAAGGTGAGAGGCATGACCTCACCGACCTGGGACCCCGCCCAGTACCTGCGCCACGCCGACCACCGCGCCCGCCCCTTCGCGGACCTGCTCGCCCGCATCCCGGACCTCCCTGCCGACCCACCCCGCATCGCCGACCTCGGCTGCGGCCCCGGCAACGTCACGGTCTTCCTCGCCGAACGCTGGCCCGCCGCCCACATCACCGGGTTCGACAACTCCGCCGAGATGCTCGACAAGGCCCACGTCGACCACGCGGGCCCCACCCCGGGCGGCGGCCGCCTCGACTTCGCCCACGCCGACGTACGCACCTGGGCGCCCGCACAGCCGTACGACCTCATCGTCAGCAATGCCACGCTGCAGTGGGTGCCGGGGCACGTGGAGCGGTTCCCGGAATGGGTCGCGGGGCTCGTCGCAGGTGGCACCTTCGCCTTCCAGGTGCCCGGCAACTTCGACTCCCCGAGCCATCGGCTGATGCGCGAACTCGCCCACTCCGCCGGGCTCGACGACATCCTGCGCCACGACGACGCGGTGCTCACGCCCACGGCCTACCTGGAGAGGCTCGCCGACCTCGGCTGCGCGGTCGACGCGTGGGAGACGACGTACGTCCATCTGCTGACCGGCGAGGACCCGGTGTTCGACTGGGTGAAGGGGACGGGCCTGCGACCGGTCCTCACCGCGCTCGCCGACGACCCGGAGGCACGCGAGGGCTTCCTCGACGAGTATCGCGCCGCCCTGCGCAAGGCCTATCCGGCCGCCGCGTACGGCACGGCCTTCCCGTTCCGCCGCATCTTCGCCGTCGCCCGCAAGAAGGCGTGATGATCACCGCCGTCGACCATGTGCAGCTCGCCGCGCCGCCGGGCTCCGAGGACCGGCTGCGGACGTACTACGCCGGCGTCCTCGGCATGACCGAGATCCCCAAGCCGCCGGTGCTCGCGGCGCGGGGAGGCTGCTGGTTCCAGGCGGGGATCGTGCAGCTCCGTCTGGGGATCGAGAAGGACTTCACGCCCGCGAAGAAGGCCCACCCCGGGCTGCGGGTCACGGGTGTCGAGGCGTACGCCGCCCGGCTGGAGGCGGCTGGGGCTTCCGTCGTCTGGGACGGGGACCTGCCGGGGCACAAGCGGTTCTACTCCTACGACCCCGTCGGCAACCGGCTGGAGTTCCTGGAGCCGACCGGCTGAGTCGGAACGGACACGGCACCCGTGACGGGTCAGGCCTTCCGGCGCCCTATCAAGTGCGGCTTCGCCTCCAGGCCGTCCAGGCCGTGCCACGCCAGGTTCACCAGATGGGCCGCGACCTCCGCCTTCTTCGGGCGGCGTACGTCCAGCCACCACTGGCCGGTCAGGGCGACCATGCCGACCAGGGCCTGGGCGTAGAGGGGAGCCAGCTTGGGGTCGAAGCCTCGGCTCTTGAACTCGCGGCCCAGGATGTCCTCCACCTGGGTGGCGATGTCCGAGATCAGGGACGCGAAGGAGCCCGTAGACGTGGGGATGGGGGAGTCGCGGACGAGGATCCGGAAGCCGTCCGTGTACTCCTCGATGTAGTCGAAGAACGCGAAGGCCGCCTGTTCGAGCAGTTCCCGGGGGTGGCCAGCGGTCAGCGAGCTCGTCACCATGTCCAGCAGGCGGCTCATCTCGCGGTCCACCACCACCGCGTACAGGCCCTCCTTACCGCCGAAGTGCTCGTACACCACCGGCTTGGACACCCCGGCCTTCGCCGCGATCTCCTCCACCGACGTGCCCTCGAAGCCCTTCGAGGCGAAGAGGGTGCGACCGATCTCCAGCAGCTGGGCTCGGCGCTCGGCGCCGGTCATCCGGGTGCGCCGGGCGCGCCGCGGCTTCTCATTGCTCGGGGTGCTGCTCGGATCGGTCGCCACGGCGTCAATCATGCCGCCTCGGCCGTCTCCTTCTGGTGCCCGGAGCCGTCCTGGTCCGTGTTCCGGCGGGAATCGATACGCGAGCGTGACGGCCAGCGCACGTCATAGGCCCATCCGAGCATCTCGAACCAGCGGATGAACCGCGCCGAGGAGTCGATCTGACCCCGCTCCACACCGTGCCGCGCCGAGGTCGGGTCGGCGTGGTGCAGGTTGTGCCAGGACTCACCGCAGGACAGCACCGCCAGCCACCACACGTTGCCCGAACGGTCCCGCGACTTGAACGGCCGCTTGCCGACCGCGTGGCAGATCGAGTTGATCGACCAGGTCACGTGGTGCAGCATGCACACCCGGACGAGAGAGCCCCAGAAGAAGCCGGTGAAGGCGCCCCACCAGGACATCGTCACCAGACCCCCGATCACCGCCGGCAGGGTGAGGGACAGCATTGCCCACCAGATGAACTGGCGGGAGATCGCCCGGATCGCCCTGTCCTTGATCAGATCCGGCGCGTACTTGTCCTGCGGCGTCTGCTCCTCGTCGAACATCCAGCCGATGTGCGCCCACCACAGGCCCTTCAGCAGCGCCGGAAGCGTCTCCCCGAAACGCCACGGCGAATGCGGGTCGCCCTCCGCGTCGGAGAACTTGTGGTGCTTGCGGTGGTCGGCCACCCAGCGCACCAGCGGGCCCTCGACCGCCATCGATCCCATGATCGCCAGCGCGATCCGGAGCGGTCGCCTGGCCTTGAAGGAACCGTGGGTGAAGTAGCGGTGGAAACCGATCGTGATGCCGTGGCAGCCGAGGAAGTAGAAGAAGACGAGAAGGCCGAGGTCCAGCCAGCTCACGCCCCAGCCCCACGCCAGCGGCACCGCGGCGAGCACCGCGAGGAACGGGACGATGATGAAGACGAGAAGCGTGATCTGCTCGATCGAGCGTTTCTGCTCACCGCCCAGCGTGGCGGAGGGAATGGCAGCTGCGTCGGTCGCCTTCGGGGCGTCTTCGATCACATCGGGGGTTGTGGTCATGGGCGTCCCCTGTGGGGTTCGAGGGTTGAGAAATGTGCTGGGCTGCAGGAACTGTTCCCTGGTTCCGTTACAACGGTCCCTACGGTTCCGTAACCTACGGCGTCGTAAGTATGGCAGTGCGCCGCCCGGCGGCAAGAGCCCGAGAGTCTGCGCGTCCGCATGGACACCTATCCTTGGAGTCGGTCGGACAGCGCGGTCCGCTCTGATTTCTTCCCGGATGTCCGGACCCGTAAGCGGCCCTCGCCGCACGACCGCCGTCCGGGTTCCCTCCCAGAGAGTTTCCACACTGCAAGGAGCCGCACCTGTGAGCAGTGCCGACGACCAGACCACCACGACCGGCAGCGAGCTGCGAGCCGACATCAGGCGACTGGGCGACCTCCTCGGCGAGACCCTCGTCCGCCAGGAGGGTCCCGAGCTGCTCGAGCTGGTCGAGAAGGTCCGCCGCCTCACCCGGGAGGACGGCGAGGCCGCCGCCGAGCTGCTGCGCGGCACCGAGCTGGAGACCGCGGCCAAGCTGGTCCGCGCCTTCTCCACCTACTTCCACCTGGCCAACGTCACCGAGCAGGTCCACCGCGGCCGCGAACTGCGCGCCCGGCGCGCCGCCGAGGGCGGCCTCCTGGCCCGTACGGCCGACCGCCTCAAGGACGCCGACCCCGAGCACCTGCGTCAGTCCGTCGCCAACCTCAACGTCCGCCCGGTGTTCACGGCCCACCCGACGGAGGCCGCGCGCCGCTCGGTGCTGAACAAGCTCCGCCGTATCGCCGCGCTCCTCGAGACCCCCGTCATCGAGGCCGACCGCCGCCGCTACGACACCCGCCTGGCCGAGAACATCGACCTGGTGTGGCAGACCGACGAGCTCCGTGTCGTACGCCCGGAACCGGCCGACGAGGCCCGCAACGCCATCTACTACCTGGACGAGCTGCACGCGGGCGCCGTGGGCGACGTTCTCGAGGACCTCACCGCCGAGCTGGAGCGCGTCGGCGTCACGCTCCCCGACGACACCCGCCCCCTCACCTTCGGCACCTGGATCGGCGGCGACCGCGACGGCAACCCGAACGTCACCCCGCAGGTGACCTGGGACGTCCTGATCCTGCAGCACGAGCACGGCATCAACGACGCCCTCGAGCTGATCGACGAGCTGCGCGGCTTCCTGTCCAACTCCATCCGCTACACCGGCGCCACCGAGCAGCTCCTGGAGTCCCTGCAGGCCGACCTGGAGCGCCTCCCGGAGATCAGCCCCCGCTACAAGCGGCTGAACGCCGAGGAGCCCTACCGGCTCAAGGCCACCTGCATTCGGCAGAAGCTCGAGAACACCAAGACGCGCCTCGCCAAGGGCATCCCGCACGAGGACGGCCGCGACTACCTCGGCACCGCCGAGCTGCTCCAGGACCTGACCCTCATCCAGACCTCGTTGCGCGAGCACCGCGGCGGCCTCTTCGCCGACGGCCGGATGAACCGCACCATCCGCACGCTGTCCGCGTTCGGCCTCCAGCTCGCCACCATGGACGTACGCGAGCACGCGGACGCCCACCACCACGCCCTCGGCCAGCTCTTCGACCGCCTCGGCGAGGAGTCCTGGCGGTATGTGGACATGCCCCGCGAGTACCGCGGCAAGCTGCTCGCCAAGGAGCTGCGGTCCCGCCGTCCCCTCGGCCCGACCCCGGCGCCCGTCGACGCGGCCGGCGAGAAGACCCTCGGCGTCTTCCAGACCGTGAAGCGGGCCCTGGAGGTCTTCGGACCCGAGGTCATCGAGTCGTACATCATCTCGATGTGCCAGGGCGCCGACGACGTCTTCGCGGCGGCCGTGCTGGCCCGCGAGGCCGGTCTCCTCGACCTGCACGCCGGCTGGGCCAAGATCGGCATCGTGCCGCTCCTGGAGACCACCGACGAGCTCAAGGCCGCCGACACGATCCTGGAGGACATGCTCTCCGACCCGTCGTACCGCAGGCTCGTGGCCCTGCGCGGGGACGTCCAGGAGGTCATGCTCGGCTACTCCGACTCGTCGAAGTTCGGCGGCATCACCACCAGCCAGTGGGAGATCCACCGGGCGCAGCGCCGCCTGCGTGACGTCGCCCACCGCTACGGCGTACGCCTGCGTCTCTTCCACGGCCGCGGCGGCACCGTCGGCCGCGGCGGCGGCCCCTCGCACGACGCGATCCTCGCCCAGCCCTGGGGCACCCTGGAGGGCGAGATCAAGGTGACCGAGCAGGGCGAGGTCATCTCCGACAAGTACCTCGTGCCGTCCCTGGCCAGGGAGAACCTGGAGCTCACGGTCGCGGCCACCCTCCAGGCCTCCGCCCTGCACACCTCCCCCCGCCAGTCCGACGAGGCGCTGGCCCGCTGGGACGCGGCGATGGACGCAGTCAGCGACGCCGCCCACGACGCCTACCGCAGGCTCGTCGAGGACCCGGACCTGCCGACGTACTTCCTCGCGTCGACGCCGGTGGACCAGCTCGCCGATCTGCACCTCGGCTCACGGCCCTCGCGCCGCCCCGGCTCGGGCGTCTCCCTCGACGGACTGCGCGCCATCCCGTGGGTCTTCGGCTGGACCCAGTCCCGGCAGATCGTGCCCGGCTGGTTCGGCGTCGGCTCCGGTCTGAAGGCGCTGCGCGAGGCGGGCCTGACTGCAACGTTGGGAGGAGAGGGCGTGCTCGACGAGATGCACGAGCAGTGGCACTTCTTCCGGAACTTCGTCTCCAACGTCGAGATGACGCTGGCCAAGACGGACCTGCGGATCGCCGCGCACTACGTCGACACCCTCGTCCCGGACGAGCTGAAGCACGTCTTCGACACGATCAAGGCCGAGCACGAACTGACCGTGCGCGAGGTGCTGCGCATCACCGGCGAGGCCGAACTCCTCGACGCCACCCCGGTACTGCGGCAGACCCTCTCCATCCGCGACGCCTACCTCGACCCGATCTCCTACCTCCAGGTGACGCTCCTGAAGCGCCAGCGCGACGCGGCGGCCGCGGGCGAGGAGCCCGACCCGCTGCTCGCGCGGGCCCTGCTGCTCACGGTCAACGGTGTGGCGGCGGGTCTGCGCAACACCGGCTGACGGTTCGCACGCATACGGCGGTGCCCCCGAGCCTCTCGAGACTCGGGGGCACCGCCTTCTGCTTCCGGTACGTCAGGCCCGGCGCCGCCGGACGACGAGGTAACCGCCGGCGGCCATCAGCGCGGCGGCGACGCCCGCGAGAAGGCCGACGGGGGCGCCGTTGCCGGTCTCGGCGAGGTCACCGGCGGTGCCCTGGGCGGAGGGGGAGGCCTCGGTGGCTCCGGCGGGGTCGGTGCTGGGGGAGGCGGAGGTGCCGGGCGTCTCCGACGTCGTAGAGGAAGAAGGAGACGGCGTGACAGTGCTGTCGCCTCCGCCGTCCTCCTCCTCGCAGTCCGTCCAGAACACCTTGTGCTTGGCGGCGCCGTTCTCGCCGTCGAAGTTCCAGAAGAGCTTGTAGTGGCCGTCGGGCAGCGACAGGTCGTCCGTGCGGCCGTGGCCGTCGGCGTCCAGCGTGATGTCGCCGGACTTCACGGTCTCGCCCTTGACGTCGGCCGTGGGGGCCCAGGCCTCGATGTGCCAGTCGACCTGCTGGACGGCGTCGAAGCCGAACGCGTCGAGGTAGAAGGTGCAGACGTGCGGTTCGTTCTTCCGCAGTTCTTCGCCGGTGGTGGCGTCGTGGATCTTCACAGTGCCGTTGTCACCCGGAGCGGTGGCATGGGCGGAGGGGGCCGCGAGCAGGGCGGTCGCGGCCACGGCGGACACGGCGCCGGCGCGGATGAGGGTACGCATGGGGCAGTCCATCTTCGAGATGTGAAAGGGAAGATGTGGAGGGGGCGGCTCAGCATCCAGCCCGTACTGACACAAGGTCAATCACGAACAGACAACACTCAGGTCCTCCACAGATGTGGAGAACGTCGAAGGATGTCAGATCGTCACGAAAGCGGCAGTGAGCAGTGCCATGCCCGCCCCCGCCATGACCCACGCGCCCCGCGTGCGCCCCAATCCGCCCGCGACGACGACCGACGCGAGCAACAGGGCGCCACCCAGCGGAACCCAGGCATAGAGGATCCCGGCCGGCCCGGAGCGGACGACCTCGTCACTGCTGGGCTTCACCACGACCGTGTAGGTCTGGCCCTTCCTCACCGCGACCGTCTTCTCGATGACGACGGTGTCGCGGGCCTTGGACCCCTGGGAGATCGGTGTATAGGGCCCGGTGCACGTGTCGTCCCCGCACCGCGTCACCTCGATCGTGCCGCTCTCCCGGCCCTTCGTCAGCATCACGTGCTGCGCGGTACCCCACGACGCCCACACACCCGCGATCAGGATCAGTGCCGCGACCGTGCCCATCGTCGCGAGCCGCCCGAAACGGAGTGCGGCGACCGAGGCCTGGCGGGAGGTGAGGGCTGTGGCAGGCATGGCGGGGATCATTGGCCATGCCCGGACAGCCAGTCAACTCGGCCCCGGCCGACCGCCGGACAAGTCAGGAGTTGTACGTGCTTTGCGCCCGCTCCAGGCCCTCGATCACCAGAGCCTCCGCGGCATCCGCCGCCCGGTCCACGAAGTAGTCCAGCTCCTTGCGCTCCGCCGACGCGAAGTCTTTCAGCACGAAGTCCGCGACCTGCATACGACCCGGAGGCCGCCCGATCCCGAACCGCACGCGGTGATAGTCCGCGCCGAACGCCTTCGTCATCGACTTCAGCCCGTTGTGACCGTTGTCCCCGCCGCCGAGCTTGAGACGGAGCGTGCCGTAGTCGATGTCGAGCTCGTCGTGGATGGCGACGATGTTCGCCACGGGCACCTTGTAGAAGTCCTTGAGCGCGTTCACCGGACCGCCCGACAGGTTCATGAACGACATCGGCTTGGCCAGGATGACGCGCCGGTTCGCCGGCCCGGGGGGACCGATGCGGCCCTCGATCACCTGCGCCTGCGCCTTGCCGGCCCGCTTGAACCGGCCGCCCATCCGCTCCGCCAGCAGGTCGGCGACCATGAAGCCGACGTTGTGCCGGTTCGCCGCGTACTCGGGCCCGGGGTTGCCGAGCCCCACGATCAGCCAGGGGGCATTGGCGTCGGTCGTCACGTCCGTGTCTCCCATGTGTCCTTGATACGCGCCGACCGCCGCTCCTGAGGGGAGCGGCGGCCGACGATGGAGATTCTGAGGGAAATCAGACCTCGGTGGCCTCGGCCTCGGCCTCCGCGGGGGCCTCCTCGGCCTGGGCGGCCAGGACCTGGAGGACGACCGCGTCCTCGTCGATGACCAGGGTGGTGCCGGCCGGGAGGGGGATGTCCTTGGCGAGGATGGAGGCGCCGGCCTCCAGGCCCGCGATGGAGACGGTGACCGACTCGGGGATGTGAGTCGCCTCGGCCTCGACCGTCAGCGTGCTCAGCACGTGCTCGAGCAGGTAGGCGCCCGGGGCCAGCTCGCCCTCGGTGTGGACGTAGACCTCGACGGTGACCTTCTCGCCGCGCTTCACGGTGAGCAGGTCGACGTGCTCGAGGAAGCCCTTGATGGCGTCGCGCTGGACGGCCTTCGGGATCGCCAGCTCGGTCCGGCCCTCGATGTCCAGGGTGAGCAGGACGTTCGGGGTGCGCAGGGCGAGCTGCAGCTCGTGGCCCGGCAGCGTGATGTGGACGGGGTCGGCGCCGTGGCCGTAGACAACGGCGGGAACCTTGCTCTCGCGGCGGATGCGGCGGGCGGCGCCCTTGCCGAACTCGGTGCGGGTCTCGGCGGTGAGCTTGACGTCGGCCATGGTCACTCCTCGTAGATCAGTTGGGGAAGGTGGTCACCCGGCCGAACATCGGCCTGCTACGAAGAGCGCGTCGATAACGGACCGCCGATACCTGCGTGAACAGGTACGGCCTCCCTCGCCGAGCAACTGTGACAGCTTACGCGGCGGGAAGGCCGTACCAGAAATCGATCTATCGGAGCGGGGGCCTACTGCTCGTCGAAGAGGCTCGTCACCGAACCGTCCTCGAACACCTCGCGCACCGCGCTCGCGATCGTCGGCGCGATCGACAGCACCGTGATCTTGTCCAGGTCCGCGCCCAGTTCGCCCGGCGTCGGCAGTGAGTCGGTGAACACGAACTCGCTCACCCGGGAGTTCTTCAGCCGGTCCGCGGCGGGGCCGGAGAGCACGCCGTGCGTCGCGGTGACGATGACGTCCTCGGCACCGTGCGCGAAGAGCGCGTCGGCGGCGGCGCAGATCGTGCCACCCGTGTCGATCATGTCGTCGACGAGGACACACACGCGGCCCTTGACCTCACCCACGACCTCGTGGACGGTCACCTGGTTCGCCACGTCCTTGTCGCGCCGCTTGTGCACGATCGCGAGGGGAGCGCCGAGGCGGTCGCACCAGCGGTCGGCCACGCGCACCCGGCCGGCGTCCGGGGACACGACCGTCAGCTTGCCCTTGTCGACCTTCGCACCCACGTAGTCCGCGAGCAGCGGGAGGGCGAAGAGGTGGTCGACCGGGCCGTCGAAGAAGCCCTGGATCTGGTCGGTGTGCAGGTCGACCGTGAGGATGCGGTGGGCACCGGCCGTCTTCATCAGGTCCGCGATCAGACGCGCCGAGATCGGTTCACGCCCACGGTGCTTCTTGTCCTGCCGCGCGTAACCGTAGAACGGCACGATGACCGTGATGGAGCGGGCCGACGCACGCTTCAGCGCGTCGATCATGATCAGCTGCTCCATGATCCACTGGTTGATCGGAGCCGTGTGGCTCTGGATCACGAAGCAGTCCGCACCTCGCGCGGATTCCTGGTAGCGGACGTAGATCTCGCCGTTCGCGAAGTCGAAGGCCTTGGTCGGGACAACCCCGACACCCAACTGCTGGGCGACCTCCTCGGCAAGCTCGGGGTGGGCGCGGCCGGAGAAGAACATCATCTTCTTCTCGCCGGTCGTCTTGATCCCGGTCACAGCTGTCTCCTCAGAGGTGTCTCAACTGGGTGTGCACTTATCACGGTACGCCGTCCCAGACGCACCCGTTTCCGGTCAGTCTTCGCTCTCGACCTGCCGGGAAGCCGTCTCCGCCGCCTTCGCGGCGGCGCTTCCCGGACGCTTGCGAGCCACCCAACCCTCGATATTCCGCTGCTGACCGCGGGCCACGGCCAACGAACCGGGCGGCACATCCTTCGTGATCACAGAGCCGGCGGCGGTGTACGCGCCGTCCCCGACCGTGACGGGAGCCACAAACATGTTGTCCGAACCCGTGCGGCAATGCGACCCGACGGTCGTGTGGTGCTTGTCCTGTCCGTCGTAGTTCACGAACACGCTCGCCGCACCGATGTTGCTGTACTCGCCGATCGTCGCGTCCCCGACGTAGGAGAGATGGGGAACCTTGGTCCCCTCCCCGATGGAGGCGTTCTTCGTCTCCACGTACGTCCCGATCTTGCCCTTCGCGCCGAGGCGGGTGCCGGGACGGAGGTAGGCGTACGGCCCGACAGTCGCGTTCGCGCCGACCTCGGCGCTGTCGGCGACCGTGTTGTCCACGCGGGCGCCCGCGCCGATACGGGTGTTCGTGATCCGGCTGTTGGGGCCGACCTCCGCGCCCTCGCCGAGGTGCGTGGAGCCGTGCAGCTGGGTGCCGGGGTGGATCGTGGCGTCCTGGCCGAAGGTGACGGTCACGTCGACCCAGGTCGTCGCCGGGTCGATGACGTCGACGCCGGAGAGCATGGCGCGGGTCAGCAGCAGGTCGTTGAGGATGCGGCGGGCCTCGGAGAGCTGCACCCGGTTGTTGATCCCGGCGATCTCGCGGTGATCACCGGCGATGGAGGCACCGACCCGGTGACCGGCCTCACGGAGGATGCCGAGGACGTCGGTGAGGTACTCCTCGCCCTGCGAGTTGTCCGTACGCACCTTGCCCAGCGCGTCGGCGAGCAGCTGCCCGTCGAAGGCGAACACACCGGAGTTGATCTCACGGATGGCCCGCTGGGAGTCGGAGGCGTCCTTGTGCTCGACGATCTCGGTGACGGCGCCGGACGCCCCGTCGCGGACGATGCGGCCGTAGCCGGTCGCGTCGGGAACCTCGGCGGTGAGCACGGTGACCGCGTTCCCGTCGGCGGTGTGCGTGGCGGCGAGGTGCTTGAGGGTCTCCCCGGAGAGAAGGGGGGTGTCCCCGCAGACGACGACAACGGTGCCGTCGACGGAACCGCCGAGTTCCTCCAGCGCCATCCGTACGGCATGACCCGTGCCGTTCTGCTGCGCCTGCACGGCGGTCCGTACGTGCGGGTCGATCTCGGCGAGGTGCGCGGTGACCTTCTCGCGAGCGTGGCCTACGACCACGACCAGGTTCTCGGGGTCCAACTCACGTGCTGCGGCGAGCACATGACCCACCAGGGAACGGCCACAGATCGCATGCAGGACCTTGGGTGTGGCCGACTTCATACGGGTGCCCTCACCCGCTGCGAGAACGACGACGGCTGCCGGGCGAATGGCGCTCACGGGGTTGCCCTTCGGCTTTTGGGGTGGGGGTCGACATCCGCAGGATACCGGGGCGTTTCGTGAGGGACATGAGAGTGGGCCCTGACAGTGCTGTCACTGGTCAGGGCCCGGAGTGGACGCTTGCTCCCCCGCCAGGACTCGAACCCGGACAAATGGCACCAAAAGCCACGGTGCTGCCAATTACACCACGGGGGATGGAACTCGACGGGACCGGACCGTTGGCCAGGTCGCCGAGCAGGCACCCAACACTATGCCGTACCAGGCGCCTTCCGTGCGACGGTACAAGTGCGACGGTCGCATGCCGTGTGGTGTAGGCCAGTCGTCGAAAGTCACCGGAAATGGGGCGGTCGGCGAACGTAGGCTGGAGGCATGACCACGACGGGGGAAGACACCACCACGGCCCAGGCGGGGCCGTGGTGGTGGGCAAGGTGGCGCAGCGCGGCGTTGGACGTGAGCTTGGCGTTCGTGTCCGCGGTGGAGTGCGGGGCGGAGGGGATGCGGTTCGCGGGGGACGCGGGGATCCCGACGGCCGCGGGGATCGTTTTCGGGGTGCTGGCCGGGTCGGCGCTGCTGTTCCGGCGGAAGTGGCCGATCGCCGTGGTGCTGGTGTCGATCGCGATCACGCCGGCGCAGATGGGCTACCTGATGGGCATCGTCGGCCTGTACACCCTGGCCGCTTCGGAGCTGCCGCGGCGAATCATCGGCTCGCTGGCCGGGATGTCGCTGGTGGGCATGCTGATCGTGATGTTCGTGCGGGTCCGGCAGGACATGGCGCGGGGGACGCTGGATCTGGGGGACTGGTTCGTCCCCTTCGCCTCGATCACCACCGCGGTCGGCATGACCGCGCCGCCGCTGCTGCTGGGGCTGTATGTCGGGGCTCGGCGGCGGCTCATGGAGAGCCTCCGGGAGCGGGCCGACAGCCTTGAGCGGGAGTTGCAGCTGCTGGCCGAGCGCGCGGAGGAGCGCGCCGAGTGGGCGCGCAACGAGGAACGGACCCGGATCGCGCGGGAGATGCATGACGTGGTGGCGCACCGGGTGAGTCTGATGGTCGTCCATGCCGCCGCGCTGCAGGCCGTTGCCCGCAAGGATCCGGAGAAGGCCGTGAAGAACGCGGCGCTCGTGGGGGACATGGGGCGGCAGGCGTTGACCGAGTTGCGGGAGATGCTCGGGGTGTTGCGCAGTGGGGACGGGCTGGACCGGCGTGAGCGGTCGGCGGTGCCGTTGGCGGCGGTGGGGTTCGCCGCGGCCGCGGCGGCTTCGCGGGCCGTGGACGAGGCGGAGGGGCCCTGTCTGTCGGATGTGGACGAGCTGATCGGACAGTCGGCGGCCGCGGGGATGGTCGTGGACCTGTCGGTGGAGGGTGACACGCGGTCGTATGCCGGCGAGATCGAACAGACCGCGTATCGCGTCGTCCAGGAGGCGTTGACCAACGTCCACAAGCATGCGGCGGGCGCGAAGACGCACGTGCGGCTGGCGCACCGGATGTCGGAGATCGCGATGCAGGTGGAGAACGAACCGCCGCCGGAGGTGCCGTCGCAGGCGTCGGCGCGGTTGCCGTCGGGGGGCAACGGTCTGGTGGGGATGAAGGAGCGGGTCACCGCGCTGGGCGGGGTGTTCGTGTCCGGGCCGACGGAGGCGGGGGGCTTCCGGGTGTCGGCGGTGATTCCGGCGGCGTAGCCGCTCCCGCCGTGCTCAGCCGGCGGTGAGGCGGGCCGGTTCTATGCCGGCGACGAGGCCGCCGAGGGCCTGGTCGATGTCGGGGCCGAGGTACCAGTCGCCGGTGTGGTCGAGGGCGTAGACGCGGCCTTCGGTGTCCATGGCGATCAGGGCCTGGGTGTCGGTCTCGGCGCCGAGGGGGCAGACCTCGGTGTCGAGGGCGCGGCCGAGGTCGCCGAGGGTGCGGGCCAGGTGGAGGCCGTGCAGCGGGTCGAGGTGGAGGTTGGCGGGGGCGACCTGGCGGCCGGGGCCGGTGGGGGTGATGTGGAGGCCGCCGAACTCGGCCCAGGCCTCGACGGCGGCGGGGAACACGCAGTGCCGGTGTCCGGCGGGCGAGGCGTGTTCGCGCAGGGCGTCGGCCCAGAACTCGGCCTGTTTTATGTCCCAGCGCCCGGGCTGCCAGCCGGCGGCGCGCAAGGCGGCGTCGACAGGTACCGGGAAGCGGGTGGTGGAGGTGCGGTCGGGGTGCATCTGCCCTTCGCGTTCGTCGAGGTCGGGGACGGGGCGCCCGGGGGCGCGTCGTACGGCTTGCCGCGCCGGGGGCGCGGGGTTCAGTCGTCGGCTGTCGTGGGGTCGACGATGTACACGCCGAAGTGGGCGCTGAGGGCGGTGCAGGCGCGGCAGGGGGTGGCGAAGCCGCCGTGGAGGGGGTCGCCGTCCTCGCGGATGCGGCGGGCGGTGAGTTTGGCCTGCTTGAGGGCTCTGCGGGCCTCGCCGTTGGTCATCGGCTTGCGGGCGGCGCGCTTGGTGCGGGTGGCGTCGACGGCGGCGATGTGGCGGGAGATGAGCATGGCCTCGGCGCAACGGCCGGTGAAACGGTCGCGCTGGGTGCTGCCGAGCGTGTCGAGGAAGTCCTGGACGAGGGGGTGCAGGGCGGGCGGCTGGTCGCCGCGGGCGGCCGTGCCGGTGAGGGTGGCGCCGCGCACGGAGAGGGCTGCGGCGACGGTCGGGAGTATGCCGTCGCGGCGGTGGCGCAGCACGGGGGCGTGGGGTCTTTCGGTGCTGCTCCAGCCGATGCGGGGGTCGCCGGACGTGCCGGTGTGCGAGGCCGCGTGAGTGCCGTCGTGCGTGCGGGTGTGCGGCCCTGCCTGTGGTCCCGTCTGCGTCGTGTTCATGATCGTCATCCCCTCCCGAGCATCCCCCCGGACGACACAGAGTGCCAAACGGCGTGCCTGGTGCGGAAGCTGGGGCGGCGCGACACGCCCGGGTTTGGGCGGGCTGTCACGGCGGGGTGACGGCTGGTCACGGAAGCGGAAGGGCGCTGACCGGTGCCCGGTGACCCGTGTCGTCGTACCGCATAGGCTGTCGGCACCGCGATCCGTGCGGGCGCCACGTTCCGCGTGGTCGACGCGGGGAGACGGACTAGACAGTCGATACGGGGCGTAGTGGCCGAAGGTGGTCGCTGCGGGTCGTACCAGAGTGCCGCAGGGGGCAACCGCCATGACGACAGGTCGGCTCGGGCAGCAAGCCGCGCCGCCGAACGCGGCCTATGCCGGGCAGGTCGTGCACTTCCCGGACCCGGTCCGGGCGGCGCGTCACCCGAGAGGGGTACGGGTTGACGAGCACGGCTACCCCGACTTCTCGCCCTACGCGCGTGCGGCCGCGGAGATCGCCGATCCGCCGGAGGGTTTCGGGGTCGACGAACTCAGGCTGACGGACTACGTGTCGGCGAACGCGGCGCTGGCCGCGTCCGGGCACGAACTGTGGGACACGGTGCCGGCGGTGGCGACGCCGCACGGCTGGACGTGGCACCACGCACCGGGCGGGCGGCGGTTGGAGCTGGTCCCGGTCGAGGTGAAGGCGCTGCTGCGGCATCACGGCGGGATCGCGACGGCGAACGTCGACCAGGGCAAGAGGGGCACGCGGCCGCTCCAGGAGACCCGTCCCGCGCACTTCGGGCTGCCCAAGTCGGGTGTGGCGGTGACCGAGTCGCAGGTGCTGGGGGTCGAGGAGGACCTCGGGTACCGGCTGCCGGGTCCGTACCGGTCGTTCCTGAAGGCGGCGGGCGGGTCCGCGCCGGTGGGGACGGCGCTGGACGCGGAGTTGGGCCTGCTGGTCGACCAGCCGTTCTTCACGGTGCGGGACGAGGCGGCCGTCAACGACCTCGTGTACGTCAACAAGTGCCTGCGCGACCATCTGACCAAGGACTACCTGGGCGTCGGCTTCGTCCAGGGCGGGCTGCTCGCCGTGAAGGTGAAGGGCGGGCGGGCCGGTTCGGTGTGGTTCTGCGCGTACGACGACGTGCGGGACGTGGACCCCTCGTTGGCGCCGGCCGAGCGCGTGGAGCGGCTGCTGCTGCCCTGCGGTGAGGACTTCGACGTGTTCCTGTCCCGACTGGCGGGGAATCCGCCGGAGTTGGAGACGGTGGCGAACCTGATGGTGGACGGCGGGTTCGCGCGTCCGGTGCCTGTGTCTTCTGTAGGGGAGTGAGCTTCGGCGATGGTGACGTTCGCACAGGCGCAGGAGCGCGCGGAAGAGTGGATCAACGGGGATGTGCCGTCGTACCAGCATCGTGAGGTGCGGGTGCGGGAGTTCGAGCTCGGCTTCGTGGTGTGGGGCGAGGACCGTGCGGGCGGGCCGAGTTCGGGCGGGGGTGCGCACCGGCTGGTGCTCGCGCGGGACAGCGGCGAGGCCACGCTGTGGCCTTCGCTGCCGGTGGGCGAGGTGATCCGCAGGTACGAGGAGGAGTACGGCCGTGAGGACGGGGTCGCTGACGCGGTACCGGCACCTGCGGCTCGTGTCGACCTGAATCAGACGTCGTTCTTGCTGACTCCGCCGGAGTGGTTGCAGGACGCGGCGGACAAGTTGGGGATTCCGGACCGGCGGGGTGGGGCGGGGGCCCGTGCGGGTGCGGGTGCCGCGTCTGCGCCTGCGCCTGCCTCTGCCTCTGACGAGCCCTCGGTGTCGTCCGGGTCGTCGGCGGCCTCCGTGCCGGGTGTGCCCGACGGGGCGACGCCCTGGGCCGGAACCGACACCAACGGAGGCGTCTGGGAGGACGACCGTTCCGTGCCGCTGCCCGAGACGGTGTTCTCGCCGCCGCTGAGTGGTGCGGACGATGAGCTTCCGCCGGGCTCGGCGGCTCCTGATGCCGAGACGGAGTTGATGTCGGGAGGCAGCCAGCTTCCGCCGACGGCGCCCGCACCGGCGCTCGACGATCCGAATGCGCCGGGTGCGTTCAGCGGTGCGCCGGGTGGTGTGCGGGGTGGCGTGACTCCGCCTCCGGGTGTGCCTGGTGCTGTGCCGCGTGCGTCTTCGTACGGCTATCCGCAGGGCGCTGGTGTGCCGGGTACGCCGCCTCCGGGCGGGCCGGGGGCCGGTGCTACGCCTCCGCCGCCTCCGGGTGCGCCTTCGTATGGGTATCCGCAGGGTCCGGGTGGTCCGGGTACGCCGCCTCCTGGGGGTCCGGCGGTGGGCACTACGCCTCCGCCTTCGCCTCCGTCTCCGCCGAGTGCGCCGTCGTACGGCTATCCGCAGGGGCCCGGCGGTGCCGCGGGGGCGCCTCAGCCTCCGGGTGGTCCCGCTGCTCCGGGTCGGCCGCTCGCGCCGAACGCCGGGGAGATCGCCGACGTCGCCACGAGCAAGGTGGGGCCCCCGCCGGGCCGTGCGCGGGGCGCGGGAGCGAACCCGCCGCCTCCGCCGGGTGCCCCGGGGGTGCCAGGTGTGCGGCCGGGGGGCACGCCTCCGCCGCCCGCGCCGGGTGCGCCGGCGGGTGGGTACGTGCCGACACAGTTCGTGTCGGCGCTCGGCCCCGATGGTCCTGAGGGTCCCGCGGGTCCCGCGGGACCGGGGGCGCCTCAGCCTCCCGGTGTGCCGCAGGCTCCGGGCGCGCCGGGTGCGCCTGGCGTGCAGGGTGTTCCTGGCGCGCAGGGTGTTCCTGGCGCCCCGGGTGCGCCGAATCCGCCCGGCGTTCCGGGAATTCCGGGCGCCCCGGGCACACCGGGTGCTCCTGGCGTACCGCAGCCTCCTGGCGCCCCCGGCGCGCCTGGCGCCCCAGGGGGCGCTCGAGGTGCCGTACATCATGCGGAGACCGTGCTGTCGGCGCCCCCGGTCGGCGCTCCCGGCGCGCCTCCGCCGCCGCAAGCCCCCGGCGCACCCGGTATGGCGCCGGGTGCTCCCCAGCCGATGCCTCCGATGCCGCCCGGTGCGATGGCGCCGCAGGGACAGCCCGTGCCCGGTCCGCCGCCTCCGGGGCAGCAGCCGCCGGCCTACGGGTATCCGCAGCAGGGGCAGCCGACGGTGGGCCCCGGCTATCAGGCCGTCCTTCGCTACCGCGCGCAGGACGGGTCGGAGCAGCAGTTGATCCGGCGTTCGGCGCCGGGGACACCGCATCCGGAGTGGCAGATCTTCCACGAGCTGCGGGGCATGAACGTGCCGCCGGACCAGGTGCTGGAGCTGCACACGGAGTTGGAGTCCTGCGAGCTGCCGGGTGCGTACTGCGCGCGGATGATCCGGGAGCAGTGGCCGCAGGCGCGCATCACGAGCATCGCGCCGTACGGCACGGATCACGCGAGCCGGCAGCAGGGCATGCAGCAGTTGCTGGCGCACCAGGGCGAGTTGCACCAGGTGGCCGACGGGCCGGCGCGTCCGGCACCCGTCCGCGCCCCGCTTCCCCCGGTGCAGTCGGCGCCGCCGATTCCGCCGGAGGCGATCGCGCAGGAACTGGCGGCGGCGCACGGGCCGGGGATCTTCCGGTTCGAGCAGGCTGCCGTGTCCCGGCAAGGCGTGCCGCCGGTCGTGGCGCACTCCCTGGTGGCCGGGGGGCTGCCGATGGACATGGGCCCCTTCTTCTGGGCGCAGGCCCAGCCGGGGCGGCCGGTGCCGACGCTCGCGGAGCTGGCGGCCGAGCGCGGGGTGCAGCCGGCCGCGGACGCGGGCTCGTACCTGGTGATGGGCAGCGACTTCGGCCGGGCGATCTGCGTGCAGTACGGCACGGCGAACATCGTCGCGGTGCCGGTGGAGGCCGGGCCGGGCGGTGCGCCCGTGCCGCCGCAGTTCGTGAACACGGGGCTGCCCGAGTTCCAGCGGTGCCTGGCGCTGCTCGGCCGGATGTGGCGGCTCAGGTTCGGGCTGAACCAGGAGCAGGCGGGACGCTGGACCGTGGACTTCCAGGCCCAGTTGGCCTCCCTCGATCCGGCGGCGCTCGGTTCGCCGGAGAGCTGGTGGTCGGTGCTGCTGGAGCAGATGTGGGACGGGTTGTTGTGACGTCCCGCTCCTGACGCAGGCTGCGTGTGAAAGGGCCGGACCCGGGTGATCGGGTCCGGCTCTTTTGTGTGCGCGTGGTGACCGTAACCTGCGCGCGGAGTGTCGCGTTATGAACACTTCCGTCCGATACATCAAGATGTGCGCGAAATCATCATTTCGCGTCCGTTCGGCGGAGAGGGGTTCCAGGATGAGCAGCGCACCGGTGTTGCCCCATGGGTTCGTGGCCGTACGGGGGCGCGGCTATCGCCCCCAGCAGGTCGACGTGTACGCCGCCGCCCTGTCCCAGGACCGTGACGCCGCCTGGGAACGTGCCGCCCGACTCACCGTCCTCGCCAGGGAGATGGAAGCGGAGGCGGAGAGGTTGCGGGAGGTCGTGGCGGCGCTGGCTCCCCAGTCGTACGAGACGCTCGGGGAGCGTGCGCGGCGGATCTTCGAGCTCGGGCAGGAGGAG
Source organism: Streptomyces fulvoviolaceus (assembly GCF_000718165.1). Classification (GTDB taxonomy): domain Bacteria; phylum Actinomycetota; class Actinomycetes; order Streptomycetales; family Streptomycetaceae; genus Streptomyces; species Streptomyces fulvoviolaceus. The sequence goes on from NZ_JOEY01000016.1 coordinate 97,013, forward strand.
GCCGCGGCTGTCCGGGAGGGCGCGCGGCAGGAGGCGCGGCGCCTTGTGAACGAGGCGCAGGCGCGCGCTGACGGCGTACGCGAGGCCGCGCAGGCGCACGCCGACGACGTGCGTGCCGAGGCCGACGAACGCGCCCGGCAACGGCTCCTCGCGGCGCGTGCCGAGGCCGACGAGTTCCGGATCACCGCCCGGCGTGAAGTGAAAGAGGGGCGCGGGGAGGCGCTCGCCGCGTTGCGCGAGGTGCGGGAGCGCACCGCCGGGATGCTCGCCGAGCAGGCCAAGGAGCACGCCGAGCGGTGGGCCGAGGCCGAGCGGGAGGCGGAGGAGCGGGCAGCCGCTGCGGACGCGCGGAACGCCGAGCGGGTGGCGCGGGCGGAAGCGGCGTTGTCGGAGGCGAAGCAGGCGTTCGCCGAGGCGGAGGTGTCCGGTCGACGCCGCCAGGAGGAGGCACACGCGCGGGCGGCCGAGGTGGTGGCCGAGGCGCAGGTGCGGGAGGAGCGGGTCGCTCGGGAGACCGAGCGGGTGTTGCGGGAGCACGGCGAGATGTGGGACGACGTGCGGGCGCAGATGGATCACGTGCGGAACAGCCTGACGGCGCTCACGGGGCGGGCCGCGCTGGAGTGACGCGCTCTGTCGGGGGCGCCCGGTGCCGATTGCGCGCCCCCGACTGCGACTTCACCTTCCCCTTCGCACCGCCCCCGCCAGAATCCACCCCTCGACCGCCTCGTACTGCCGCCTCTGCTCCTCCGACTTCCGCCGCCCCGACAGCACCGTCCCCAGCCACCCGAAGGCGAAGCCCGCCGGGATCGACACCAGGCCCGTCGTGGTGAACGGGAACCAGTTGAAGTCGGCGTGCGGGAAGGCGGAGATGGGGGTGCCGGAGACGAGGTTGGTGCCCGACATGAGGATCAGGACCGTGAGGGTGCCGCCGATGAGGGTGGCGAGGAGACCGGTTCGGGTGTAGCGGCGCCAGAAGAGGCTGTAGACCAACGCGGGAGCCAGGGCCGAGGCACCCACACAGAACGACAGGATCACCAGCGGCTGCAGGCTGCGGTGTTGGATCAGCGTGGCGAGGAGGATCGTCGGGATGCCGACCGCCAGTGCCGAGACGCGGGCCAGCATCATCTCGCGCTGCGCCGACATCTCCTGGACGCGGGTCGCGAACACGTCGTGGGCGAGGGAGTTGGCGCAGGCGAGGATCATGCCGGCGACGGAGGCCAGCAAGGTCAGGAAGATCGCCGTGGTGACCGTGGTGAACAGCAACGTCTCCGCCGTGGAGACGTCCGGGCCGAAGGCGGCCCGGGACCCCAGCAGATAGGCCGTGTTTCCCTGCGGATCCGCCTCCGCGATCACCGCCCGCCCGATCAGCGCCGTCGCGCCGAACCCGACGACCGTGATGACCAGGACGAACAACACCACCGACGAGACCGCCCAGGACATCGAACGGCGCACCTGGCGGGCGCTCGAGGCGGTGTACATGCGCATGGTGACGTGCGGCAGGCACGCACCGCCGATGACCACCGCGAGCTGCGACGTGATCATGTCCACGCGCGCGTACGGCCCGCCCGCGAACTCCAGACCCGATTGCAGGAAGGCCGGCCCCACACCGCTCTGGTCGGCCGCCGCGTCGAACAGCGCGCCCGGGTCCCAGGCGAACCTGTTCATGATCAGTACGGCGACCACGGCGCCCGAGCCGAGCAGCATCACGATCTTCAGGATCTGGATGAGGGCAGTGCCCTTCATGCCGCCGATGGCCGCGTAGCTGATCATCAGCACGCCGAGGCCGATGATGAAGCCCGTCTTCAGCGAGTCACCGGAGAACCCCAGGATGAACGCCAGCAGTTGGCCCGTGCCGGCGAGCTGCACCAGCATCAGCGGCAGCAGCGCGGCAATGGTGACCAGGCACGAGGCGATGCGCACCGAACGCCCGGGCATCCGCCGTGCCAACGCGTCCCCCATGGTGAACCGGCCCGCGTTGCGCAGGGGTTCGGCCAGCAGGAACATCAGCAGCATCAGCGACAGGGCCGTGCTCAACGCGAGGACGACGCCGTCGTAGCCGTAGAGGGCGATCACACCACCCGTGCCCAGCACGGTCGCGGCGGAGATGTAGTCGCCCGCGATGGCGAGGCCGTTGCGCAGCGGGGACAGGGAGCCGTAGCCGGTGTAGAACTCGTCGAGGTCGTCGTTGTCCGGGCCTGTCATCACGCACAGCAGCAGGGTGAGGGTGGCGACGGCGGAGAAGGCGACCAGGGACATCGCCTGCGAGGAGTCGCTGAAGCCCGTCATCGCCGCACCGCCTCCCTCTTGGCGTCCAGTTCGGACTGCTTGCGGATGCGGTCCGCGATCGGGTCGACGAGACGGCGCGCGGTGTGCTCGTAGAGGGCGATCGCCAGCCAGGTGACGGGCAGTTGGAGCAGGGCGAGCAGCAGGCCGGTGGGCAGACCGCCCGCGACCGTGCTCGTCATGACGGACGGCGCGAACGCGGACAGGAACAGGAAGAGCGTGAAGTACCCGAGCGCGGTGAGCGTGGCCACGCGCCGTTGCCAGCGGTAGGCGCTGCGCAGGATCCGCAGGTCGCTGTGGTGGCCGAGCGCGTGCTGGTGGCGCGGTCTGCGGTGCGCCGGTTGGGGTGGGGCGGGCGGCTGCCAGGGGTAGGTCGGACGGGGCTGTGACGGGTCGTAGGACATCCCGGTGCTCCTTGCGTGGCTCGGGTCCGTTCGGTGGGGACCGCAGGGAGTTGGGGGCGGATGGGCGAGCGGAGTCACGCACGTTACTCGCGGGTTCGGAGATGTACAGCCTTTTCTCCAAACTGATCGGTCGGTATGCGCTTACTTCGCTGACCTGCGGTGTTACCCGCGTTAACTCTGACTTTTGGAGGGCGCGTCACACTTCGGCCGCCCGGTCCCTCTTGTTGGCAGGACTTCAAGGACTTCAAGGACTTCAAGGACTTCAAGGACCTCAGGACTTCACGACTTCACGAGGAGACAGAGCAGTGGACATCGTTGTTTTCGGAGCGAACGGGCCGACCGGGCGACAGGTCGTCGAACAGGCGGGTGCCGAGGGGCACACGGTCACCGCGGTCACGCGGCGTCCCGGGGGCTTCCCGTTGGAGGGGCCGTGGCTGCGGGTGGTGGAGGGCGATGTGTACGACCCGTTCGCCGTCGAGGGGGTCGTGGCCGGACAGGACGCCGTGATCTCGGCGCTCGGGGTGCCGTACAGCAAGGAGGAGGTGACCGTGTACTCCGCGGGCATCACCCACATCACCGAGGCCATGGCCAAGCACGGCGTCGGCCGACTGGTCGCCGTGACCTCGACCGTGCTCTTCGGGACCCCCGCGCCCGGCGAGAACTTCCTGTTCAGGAGGGTGCTGGAGCCGGCCCTCATGCGCTTCATGGGGCGCACCGTGTACGAGGACATGCGGCGCATGGAGGAGATCGTGCGGGAGACGGACCTGGACTGGACGGTGCTCCGCCCCGGCGGCCTGTTCGACGCGCCGGCCGTCAGCGACTACGAGGTCGGCACGTCACGCCTGCCCGGCCGGTACACGGCACGGGCGGATCTCGCCCACGAGTTGCTGCGGCAGGCTGCGGATGACCGCCACGCGCGCGCGTACGTCGACGTACGCACCACACAGAACACGCCGAGCTTCCTCGACCTGATCCGCAAGGAGGCGGTCGGCGGCAAGGAGAAATAGGGGCGGGTCCGGGGCGGGCGGCTGGGTACGATACGGCGTCGGTCGCCGGGGGAGCGGTCGCAAGGGGACGAATCCGGGGGACGGTACCGATGTCCGACGTGCGTGAATCCGTGATGCCGACAGAGGTGCGGGCCGTTCGACTGCTGCTGTTCGGGCTCGCTTTCCTCGGCCTGGTGGTCGTCCTCGTGCTCTCGGAGGAGCTGACCTCCTACGGGCTCGGCGAGCTGGTGGCGCCCTGGACGCTGGTGTGGGTGTGCGCGCTGCTGGCCCTGAGGTACGACGGTGGCGCGCGGGGCGGGGTGCGGATCACGACCATCGTGGTGATGGTGTTCGTCCTCGTCGGGTCGTTCAACCAGGTGTTCGACGCGACGGCGCCCGCGGAGTTCGTGGACGCCGCGCTGCGCATCGCGGCCGGGGTGCCGGTGGTCGTCCTGCTGTTCCTGCCGGAGGCCACGGCCTGGTTCGACCGGGAGAACTGACGAAGATCTGCCGGGACGCTTCCCGCCTCCCGTGTCAGTTCCCGAGGTGCACGCGCGCGTAGCGGACGCCGGGGCGGCCGGAGTGGGGGAGGGTGGTGGGGCCGACGCAGGTGAAGCCGTTGCGCTCGAGGACGGTTCGGGAGGCCAGGTTGTCGAGGGGCGTCCTCGCGGTGAGCTCGGTGAGGCCGTACTCCGTCGCGGACAGCCGGCAGACCTCCTCGACGGCCGCCGTCGCGACGCCCCGCCCCGCGGCGGACTCGCCCACGCGGTAGCCGAGTTCGGCGGAGCCGTCCGCCACGTCCACGAGGTTGACCCGGCCGATCAGCTCCCCTCCCTCGCTTGTCACGACGTGGAAGTGGCAGTCCCCGGCGGCCTGTTCGGCGAGCAGCGCCTCGAGCCGGGCCGCGAACTCCGTGAAGTACGCGTCACCCCGATCCGGAATCGTGCGTGCGAAGTACGCGCGGTTCGCCCGCTCGAAGGCCAGTAGGGCGTCCGCGTGATCGGGCCGTAGCCGCTCCAGCTTCACCATGAGATCGAGACTAGGCGGGGCTCTGTTCTCGAACACCTCCATTAACTGCGCCCTGCCCGCTCACTGCTCCTTCAGTACCGGGAACCGCCTCGGCGCCAGCACCAGCAGCACCACGAACGCCACCGCCGCCGCACACGCCGCCCCCAGATACACCGCGTGCACCGCGTCCGCGATGGCCCGCCGCGTCGCCTCCGGTGCCGTACCGGCGTCCAACGCGCGCGTGACCGAGTCGAGGTCGCTCGCGCCGCCCAGGCGGGAGGCCAGCACGCCGTTGGCGACCGCGCCGAAGACCGCCGCGCCGATGGTCTGGCCGGTCTGGCGGCAGAAGAGGACGGAGGCGGTCGTCGTGCCGCGTTCCGCCCAGCCGACCGTGGACTGGACGCCGACGATCAGGGGGAGCTGGAACAGGCCCAGGGCGCCGCCCAGGAGCAGCATCAGCAACGTCGGCTGCCATGCCTCGCCCGGATACGGCAGGAACGGGAAGGCGAGGAGAACCAGCGTCGCCGTCCCCATCCCCAGCATCGCCGTGTTGCGGAAGCCGATCCGCCGGTACACGTGCTGGCTGAGCGCCGCCGACACCGGCCAGCTCAACGTCCATACGGAGAGCACGAATCCGGCGGCCACGGGTGCCAGACCGAGCACTGACTGGGCGTACGTCGGGAGGAACACGGCCGGGGCCACCATCAGCAACCCCATAGCGCCCAGGGCCAGGTTGACCGCGGCGATCGTACGGCGGCGCCACACCCACCCCGGGATGATCGGCTCGGCCGCCCGGCGTTCCACCAGCACCACGACCGCCACCAGGGCAAGTCCCGTACCGAACAAGGCGATCGACGGGCCCGACAGCCACGGCCACGCCACCCCGCCCTGCACCAGCGCCGTCAGCAGCACACCCCCGCACGCGAACACCGCCAGCGCGCCCGCCCAGTCGACACGCGCGCGCGTGGACGGCGTTTCCCGCTTCGGCTCGTGCAGGTGGCGGACGATCAGCCACAACGCCACTGCCCCGATCGGCAGGTTGACCAGGAAGATCCACCGCCAGTCCGCGTACGCCGCCAGCACCCCGCCCACACCCGGTCCCGCGACCGCCGACACCGCCCACACCGTGGACAGCTTGGCCTGGATCTTCGGGCGTTCCTTCAGCGGGTAGAGGTCGGCGGCGAGTGTCTGGACCGTGCCCTGCAACGCCCCGCCGCCCAGCCCCTGCACGACCCGGAAGGCGATCAGCGCGCCCATGTTCCAGGCGACCGCACAGAGCAGCGAGCCGAGGAGGAACAGGGCCGCGCCCACGATCAGCACCGGCTTGCGGCCGAAGGTGTCCGACAGCTTGCCGTAGACGGGGAGGGTGACCGTCACGGCCAGCAGATAGCCGGAGAAGAGCCAGGAGAAGACCGAGAAGCCGCCGAGGTCGCCGACGATCTGCGGTACGGCCGTGGAGACGATGGTGGAGTCGAGGGCCGCCAGTGCCATCGCGAGCATCAGCGCGGCCACGACGGCGCCGCGCCGGTCGGGCGACGTGCGCTGCGGGGCCTCACGTATCGCGGGTTGCGTGTCGCCCACCTGGATTCCTTCCCCCTGCATCTATCTGCCGTACGACAGCTTCCCACTTGACCCTCACGTCGCGGCAGGGTGGAACCTCAGTGGACCGGAGGGTGGACCCGACCCCCTAGATCGGCTCCACCCGGGGGTGGACTGCCCCTAGGGGGACCTCCGTACTACGGCTCGGGGAGGGTTCGTACCGCCGGAGGAGGAGATGGCACCGGTCCCGTCCTTAACCTGGCTTTACGCCGCTGGGGAGCGGTGGGGGGAGGCAGACCGGATCCACGGGGGTGGGGTTTTCCCCCGTGGAAGACGGTGCTGAGCACCAGCGCGCCGGACCATCTCCGGGCACCAGACTGAACGCCGTACCCAAGCACACACCGAACGCCGGGCGATCTCGGCGGCTCACTCGCTGACCGATATAGGAGACATACCGTGACATCGGCTGTGACCATCACCAGGCACGGGGGCACTGGAGGGCGTACGGCCGTTGCCGCGCGGGCGCGGCAGGTCGTCAAGGCGTACGGGTCCGGGGAGACCCGTGTCGTCGCCCTCGACCACGTCGACGTGGACATCGCGCGGGGTCAGTTCACCGCGATCATGGGCCCCTCGGGGTCCGGCAAGTCCACGCTCATGCACTGCCTCGCCGGGCTCGACACCGTCACGTCCGGGCAGATCTACCTCGACGAGACCGAGATCACCGGTCTGAAGGACAAGAAGCTCACGCAACTGCGCCGGGACCGGATCGGGTTCATCTTCCAGGCGTTTAATCTGCTGCCGACGCTTAATGCGATCGAGAACATCACGCTGCCCATGGACATCGCCGGCCGGAAGCCGGACGCGGCGTGGCTGGGGCAGGTCGTCGACACCGTGGGGCTGAGCGACCGGCTCAAGCACCGGCCGACCCAGCTCTCCGGCGGTCAGCAGCAACGTGTCGCCGTGGCAAGGGCGTTGGCGGCCCGGCCCGAGATCATCTTCGGTGACGAGCCGACCGGAAACCTCGACTCCCGTGCGGGGGCAGAGGTGTTGGGCTTCCTGCGCCGGTCCGTGGACGAGCTGGGCCAGACCATCGTGATCGTCACGCACGACCCGGTGGCGGCGTCGTACGCCGACCGTGTGCTGTACCTCGCCGACGGCCGGATCGTCGACGAGATGTACAAGCCGACCGCTGAGGCCGTCCTCGACCGCATGAAGGACTTCGACGCCCGGGGGCGTACGTCATGACCGTCATGAAGACCTCGATGCGCAACTTCTTCGCGCACAAGGGACGGATGGCCCTGTCGGCCGTCGCGGTCCTGCTGTCGGTGGCCTTCGTCTGCGGGACGCTCGTGTTCACCGACACGATGAACACGACGTTCGACAAGCTCTTCGCGGCCACGTCCTCCGACGTGACGGTGAGCGCCAAGGGCGCCTCCGACAGCGGTGAGACGACCTCGGGCAACGGCAAGCCGCCGGTCATGCCGGCCTCGGTGCTCGGCAAGGTGCGCGAGGCGCAGGGCGTGAAGTCGGCGGAGGGGAGCGTCTTCTCGAGCTCCGTGACCGTCGTGGACGCCGACAAGGACAGCCTGTCGCCGTCCAGCGGTGCGCCGACCATCGTCGGCAGCTGGAACGCCAACGAGGCCCGCACCATGAAGATCACCTCCGGTGCGGCACCCAAGAACTCCGGTCAGGTCATGGTCGACGCGGACACCGTCGACAAGCACCACCTGAAGCTCGGCGACGAGATCGGCGTGATCAGCGCGGTCGGCACCCACAAGGCGAAGATCTCCGGCATCGCCGACTTCCAGGTCACCAACCCCGGTGCCGCGATCTTCTACCTGGACACCAGGACGGCCCAGGAGACGCTGGTCGGCGAGACGGGCGTTTTCACCAACGTCAACGTCACGGCTGCCTCCGGTGTCACCGACGCGCAGTTGAAGCAGAACGTCGCGGCCGAAGTCGGCGGCGCCTACAAGGTGCAGACGGCCAAGGAGACCGCCGACGCCAACCAGAAGGACGTCGAGGGCTTCATGAGCGTCATGAAGTACGCGATGCTCGGCTTCGCCGGGATCGCCTTCCTCGTCGGCATCTTCCTGATCATCAACACCTTCTCGATGCTGGTCGCCCAGCGGACGAGGGAGATCGGGCTGATGCGGGCCATCGGGTCCAGCCGGAAGCAGGTCAACCGGTCCGTGCTGACCGAGGCGCTGCTGCTGGGCGTGTTCGGCTCGGTGCTGGGGGTCGGCGCGGGCGTCGGTCTCGCGGTCGGCCTGATGAAGCTGATGGGCCAGATGGGCATGCACCTGTCGACGGCCGATCTGACGGTGGCGTGGACGACCCCGGTGGTCGGCCTGCTGCTGGGCGTGGTCGTGACCGTCCTGGCGGCCTACCTGCCGGCCCGCCGCGCGGGGAAGGTCTCCCCGATGGCCGCGCTGCGCGACGCCGGCGCTCCCGCCGACGCCAAGGCCGGCCGGATACGGGCCCTGGTCGGCACGGTGCTGACCGGCGCCGGCGGCTACGCCCTCTACCTGGTCACCCAGGCGGACAAGGCCAAGGAAGGCTCGCTGTGGCTCGGCCTCGGCGTGGTGCTGACCCTGATCGGCTTCGTCGTGATCGGCCCGCTGCTCGCGGGCGGCGTGGTGCGCGTCCTGGGCGCGGTCGTCCTCAGGGGGTTCGGCCCGGTCGGCCGCATGGCCGAGCGCAACGCCCTGCGCAACCCGCGCCGTACGGGAGCCACGGGCGCCGCCCTGATGATCGGCCTCGCGCTCGTCGCCTGTCTGTCGGTCGTCGGCTCCTCCATGGTCGCCTCCGCGACGAACCAGCTCGACAAGACCGTCGGCACGGACTTCATCATCGGGAGCGACGGCGGCCAGCTGATCACCCCGCAGGCCGTGCAGGCCGTGAAGTCGACGCCGGGGCTCGAGCGGGTCACCGAGTACAAGTGGACCGAGGGCGACTTCACCACGCCCGACGGCAAGACACTCGACGATACGGCGATCACCGCGGCCGACCCGTCCTACGCGACCGACCTGCGCACCGAGACGGTCGCTGGCAAGCTCGAGGACGCCTACAAGCCCGACTCGATGTCCGTCCACGAGACGTTCGCCAAGGACCACGGCATCCACCTCGGGTCCAAGATCTCCGTGGCCTTCAAGGACGGCTCCACGGCCGACCTGACGGTCCGCGCGATCACCAGCAGCGACGTCGTCATCGACGCCGGCGCGATGTACACCTCCATCGACACGCTGGCGAAGTACGTGCCGGCCGACAAGCTGCCGCTCGACGACATGGTCTTCGCCACGGCCAAGGAGGGGCAGCAGGACGCCGCGTACAAGTCCCTGAAGTCCGCGCTGCACGACTACCCGCAGTACAAGGTCCGCGACCAGACCGACTACAAGGAAGCGCTGAAGGACCAGATCGGTCAGCTCCTGAACATGATCTACGGCCTTCTCGCCCTCGCGATCATCGTCGCGATCCTCGGTGTCGTGAACACCCTGGCGCTGTCCGTGGTCGAGCGGACGAGGGAGATCGGCCTCATGCGGGCGATCGGCCTCTCGCGGCGCCAGCTGCGGCGGATGATCCGCATGGAGTCGGTGGTGATCGCCCTCTTCGGCGCGCTGCTGGGGCTGGGTCTGGGCATGGGCTGGGGCGCGACGGCTCAGAAGCTGCTGGCTCTGGAGGGCCTGACGGTCCTGGAGATCCCCTGGCCGACCATCGGCGGCGTGTTCATCGCCTCGGCGTTCGTGGGCTTGTTCGCCGCGCTGATCCCGGCGTTCCGGGCGGGCCGGATGAACGTGCTGAACGCGATCGCGGCCGAATAGCCAACGGGGACGGGGGAGCGCCCGGCGCCGAGAAGTCACGGGGGACTTCTCGGCGCCGGGTTCTTTGGTGTCTGTCGAGTCCAGCCTCTTGGCCGACCGGAAACGGGTGGTGGGTGTGCGGAGCCTCCTGGTACGCCGACACCAGCGCAGGGCGCCACTCGCAGCGGACGTTATCCACAGGCCCGACGTACGCCCGGGCACCGACGTACCCTGGACACCCCCCGGCCCGTAACACGAGTCGGGCGATTCGCGTTGCCCGCCCCCGGATGAAAGCCGCCCCGAATGAGCCTGCACGGTCTGCTCGACGCCGTCGTCAAGGACACCGCCCTCGCGGAAGCGATCACCGCGGCCGCAGACGGCAACCGCATGCACGTCGACCTGGTCGGCCCCCCGGCGGCCCGCCCCTTCGCGGTCGCCGCCCTCGCCCGCGAGTCCGGCCGCCCGGTACTGGCGGTGACGGCGACGGGCCGCGAGGCGGAGGACCTGGCCGCGGCCCTGCGCTCACTGCTCCCCTCGGAGGGGGTCGTCGAGTACCCCTCCTGGGAGACACTCCCGCACGAGCGGCTGAGCCCCCGCAGCGACACGGTCGGCCGTCGCCTCGCCGTCCTGCGGCGCCTGGCCCACCCCAGCACCGACGACCCCGAGACGGGCCCGGTCTCCGTCGTCGTGGTCCCCGTCCGCTCGGTCCTCCAGCCGCAGGTCAAGGGCCTCGGAGACCTCGAGCCGGTGGCCCTGAAGACGGGCCGGACCGCCGACCTCAACACCGTCGTCGAGGCCCTCGCGGCCGCCGCGTACGCGCGCGTGGAGCTCGTCGAGAGGCGCGGCGAGTTCGCCGTACGAGGCGGCATCCTCGACGTCTTCCCGCCCACCGAGGAACACCCCCTGCGCGTCGAGTTCTGGGGCGACGACGTCGAGGAGATCCGCTACTTCAAGGTCGCCGACCAGCGCTCCCTGGAGGTCGCCGAGCACGGCCTGTGGGCCCCGCCCTGCCGCGAACTCCTGCTGACCGACGACGTACGTGCACGCGCGCGTGCCCTCGCCGAACAGCACCCGGAGCTCGGCGAGCTGCTCGGCAAGATCGCCGAGGGGATCGCCGTAGAGGGCATGGAGTCACTGGCGCCGGTGCTCGTCGACGACATGGAGCTGCTGATCGACGTCCTGCCCAAGGGCGCCATGGCCGTCGTATGCGATCCGGAGCGGGTACGCACGCGTGCGGCCGATCTCGTGGCCACCTCGCAGGAGTTCCTGCAGGCCTCCTGGGCGGCCACCGCCGGCGGTGGCGAGGCGCCCATCGACGTCGACGCGGCCTCCCTGTGGTCCATCGCGGACGTCCGGGAGCGGGCGCGCGAGTTGGACATGATGTGGTGGTCGGTGTCGCCCTTCGCGGCCGACGAGGAGCTCACGGATCCATTTGCCGCTGACGCGGCGGGCGACACCCTGAAGCTGGGGATGCACGCCCCGGACAGCTACCGCGGCGACACCGCGAAGGCGCTCGCCGACACCAAGGGCTGGCTCGCCGACGGCTGGCGCACGGTGTTCGTGACCGAAGCGCACGGCCCGGCGGCCCGTACGGTCGAGGTGCTCGGCGGTGAGGGTGTCGCGGCGCGCCTGGAGGCCGACCTCGCGGAGATCTCCCCGTCCGTCGTGCACGTGGCGTGCGGCTCGATCGACTACGGCTTCGTCGACACGGCCCTGAAGCTCGCGGTCCTGACCGAGACCGACCTGACCGGGCAGAAGGCCGCCGGCAAGGACGGCGCCCGGATGCCCGCCCGCCGCCGCAAGACGATCGACCCGCTCACCCTGGAGACGGGTGACTACATCGTCCACGAGCAGCACGGCGTCGGCCGCTACATCGAGATGGTGCAGCGGACCGTGCAGAGCGCCACGCGCGAGTACCTGGTCGTCGAGTACGCCCCCGCCAAGCGCGGCCAGCCCGGCGACCGCCTCTACATCCCCACCGACCAGCTGGAACAGATCACCAAGTACGTCGGCGGCGAGGCCCCGACGCTGCACCGGCTCGGCGGAGCCGACTGGACGAAGACCAAGGCGCGCGCGAAGAAGGCCGTCAAGGAGATCGCGGCCGACCTGATCAAGCTGTACAGCGCGCGCATGGCCGCCCCCGGGCACGCCTTCGGGCCGGACACCCCTTGGCAGCGCGAGCTGGAGGACGCGTTCCCGTACGCGGAGACGCCCGACCAGTTGACGACGATCGCCGAGGTCAAGGACGACATGGAGAAGACGGTCCCGATGGACCGTCTGGTCTGCGGCGACGTCGGCTACGGCAAGACGGAGATCGCGGTCCGGGCCGCCTTCAAGGCCGTACAGGACGGCAAGCAGGTGGCCGTCCTCGTCCCCACGACGCTCCTCGTCCAGCAGCACTTCGGGACCTTCGGCGAGCGCTACTCCCAATTCCCCGTCAACGTACGGGCGTTGAGCCGCTTCCAGACCGACACCGAGGCGAAGGCCACCCTGGAGGGCCTGCGCGAGGGCTCCGTGGACATCGTCATCGGCACACACCGGCTGTTCTCGGCCGAGACCAAGTTCAAGGACCTGGGCCTGGTCATCGTCGACGAGGAGCAGCGCTTCGGCGTCGAGCACAAGGAGCAGCTGAAGAAGCTGCGTGCGAACGTCGACGTACTGACGATGTCCGCCACCCCGATCCCCAGGACCCTGGAGATGGCGGTCACCGGCATCCGCGAGATGTCGACCATCACGACCCCGCCGGAGGAGCGCCACCCGGTCCTCACCTTCGTGGGGCCCTACGAGGAGAAGCAGATCGGCGCGGCCATCCGCCGCGAACTCCTGCGCGAGGGCCAGGTCTTCTACATCCACAACCGTGTCGAGTCGATCGACCGGGCGGCATCAAGGCTGCGCGAGATCGTCCCCGAGGCGCGCATCGCGACGGCGCACGGCCAGATGTCGGAACAGGCGCTGGAGCAGGTCGTCGTCGACTTCTGGGAGAAGAAGTACGACGTCCTGGTGTCGACCACGATCGTCGAGTCCGGCATCGACATCTCCAACGCGAACACGCTCATCGTGGAGCGCGGCGACAACTTCGGCCTCTCGCAGCTGCACCAGCTGCGCGGCCGTGTCGGGCGCGGGCGCGAGCGCGGGTACGCGTACTTCCTGTACCCGCCGGAGAAGCCGCTGACGGAGACCGCGCACGAGCGTCTGGCGACCATCGCCCAGCACACGGAGATGGGCGCGGGCATGTACGTCGCGATGAAGGACCTGGAGATCCGCGGCGCGGGCAACCTGCTCGGCGGCGAGCAGTCCGGCCACATCGCGGGCGTCGGCTTCGACCTGTACGTCCGCATGGTCGGCGAGGCCGTCGCGGACTACCGGGCCTCCCTGGAGGGCGGTGTCGAGGAGGAGCCCCCGCTCGAGGTCAAGATCGAGCTGCCGGTGGATGCGCACGTCCCGCACGACTACGCCCCCGGAGAGCGGCTGCGCCTCCAGGCCTACCGGGCGATCGCCTCGGTCAACACCGAGGACGACATCAAGGCCGTCCGGGAGGAACTCGTCGATCGCTACGGCAAGTTGCCCGAGCCGGTCGAGAACCTGCTCCTGGTGGCGGGACTCCGGATGCTGGCACGCGCGTGTGGCGTCGGCGAGATCGTCCTGCAGGGCACCAACATCCGCTTCGCGCCGGTGGAGTTGCGGGAGTCGCAGGAGCTCAGGCTCAAGCGGCTGTACCCGGGGACCGTCATCAAGCCGGCCGTGCACCAGGTGCTCGTGCCGCGGCCGAAGACGGCGAAGGTGGGCGGAAAGCCGCTGGTCGGGCGGGATTTGTTGGGGTGGACCGGCGAGTTCCTGGCGTCGATTCTGGGTTCGTGATGTTGCCCTGAGGGGTGGCGTCGTCCTGATGGGCGGCGTCGTTCTGAGGGGCGGTCAGGCCGCCGGTCGTATGCGTGCGCCGGTGGTCTGACGGAGGGCCGTCGCGAGCCGGTCTCGTACGGCGATCTGCGCGGCGATGCGTTCCTCCATGACGGCGAGACGCCTGGTGGCCACCTGGAGGGCCTTGTCGGAGGGGGAGCCGGCAGCGATGTCGCCGTCGAGGCACGGCAGGAACACCCGTACGTCGTCCAGGGTGAGGCCGGCGTCCAGGAGGCGGCGGATGTCGCGGACACGGACGGCCGTGGCGGTGTCGCAGAGCCGGTGGCCCTTCGCGGCGCGCTCCGATGTGATCAGCCCCGCCTGTTCGCAGTGGCGCAGGGCGCGCGGGGTCGTGCCGGTCGCCTCGGCGAGCTCGCCGATCCGTATCCGAGGCTGTCCCATGGGAGCCGGTCTCATGCGACGACCGCAAGGTCAAGCACCTCTGCTCAGTGCGCGCGGAACAGCGTCGTCGCCAGCGTCCGGAACACCTCCTCGGGGTCCTTGTCGCCGACCGGGCCGTCCAGGTTGTGGCCGAGAAGCAGCGTGGCGAAGCCGTGGGCCAGGGACCAGGCGGCGATGCCGGCGAGGCGGGTGTCGATACCGAAGTCCTCGGACCGTACGGCGGAGACCGAGGTGCGCAGGGCGTCGGTGGCCAGGGCGCGGGCCGTGGTGAGTTCGAGGTCGCCGGGGCGCAGCAGCCCGGGTGCGAACATCACCTGGAAGTGCGCCGGGTGCTCGCGGGCGAAGCGTACGTAGCGCACGCCCGCGTCCTTCAGGTCCGTCGCCTCTCCGAGCGTGCCCGCGAGCAGTCCGAAACCCTCGGCCGCGATCGCCGTGAGCAGTCCGGTGCGGTCCTTGAAGTGGTGGGCCGGGGCCGCGTGCGAGACGCCGGCCCGGCGGGCGAGATCGCGCAGGCTCAGCGCGGCCGGGCCGTCGGCGGTGATGGCGTCGAGCGCGGCGGTGAGGATGGCTCGGCGCAGGTCGCCGTGGTGGTAGGGGGTTGCCTTCTTCGGGTGCGCCTTCTCCGGCTCCGGCTCCGGCCCGGGCTCCGGTTTCGGCCCGGGCTCCGGTTCCGGCTTCTTCGTTTCTGGGGGTGCCATGGTCAGCAGCGTACGCACAATCTAGGCATTGACAAGTTCGTGCGGCTCCGGCAATCTTGTCAGTGTCAAGTTGGGATGCGGATCCGAATGGCCCGGTTACGACGAGGGAGTCGCGTGATGTCGAAGCATGACGGCGAGACCGGTACGGCCGACGGCGGTGTGGAGCCGGCCCGAGTGCGTCAGCTCTGGCACCTGCTGGAACCCCTGCATGCGGTGCTGTACTACGCGCCGGAGGTCTTCGAGGAGGCGGCGGCGCTCGGCTACGACACGAAGGACCGCTGGCCGAGCTACTTCCCCTTGCGTGCCGCGCCGTTGGGCCCGGTGGGCGGCGAGCGCGTGACGTCCGCCTTCTACAGCTTCAGCCCCCGCATGGTCGCCGAGCACGTCGACTCGGCATGGGCGGTCGCGAGCCCCGAAGAGGTGCTGGCGGCGAGAGTGCGGGGGATCGACGGGGCCTACCGCGCGATATTCGGCGACCGCGTCGACAGCCCGGAGCTGGCGGAGGCCGCCGCCCTCGCCCGGCGCGCCGCCGAGGCGGCGAACACGGCCGGCCGGCCCCTCGCCGCGGCCAACGTCGAACTGGAGTGGCCCACGGTCCCTCACCTCCAGCTGTGGCAGGCGGCGACGATCCTGCGCGAGCACCGAGGCGACGGCCACATAGCCGCCCTGCTCGTGGCGGGGCTCGACCCGGCCGAGTCGCTGGTCTCCTTCTCCGCGATAGGCGCCGCCTCCGTGGAGCGCTTCGAGAGTCGAGGTTGGAGCGCCGAGGAATGGTCGGCCGCACGGGAAAGCCTGGCCGCCCGAGGCCTGGCCGCCCGAGGCCTGGTCGGCGAGGAGGGCGAGGCCACGGAGGCGGGCCGCGACCTGCGTCGCGGCGTCGAGCGGCACACCGACCAACTCGCCGCCGCCCCTTGGCAGTCCCTCGGTCCGGCCGGCACCGGCCGCCTCGCGGACCTGCTCGGCGAGTTCTGGGTCGCGGTGCTGTCCTCCGGACTGCTGCCCTCGGAGACGACGCTGGGGATCGGGAAGGCCTGAGCGCGGGCTGACCGCCCGGGAAGTGCTTGGGCTCGGCGGGAAACGTGAAACCGCCCGCAGGAGACGGATCTCCGCGGACGGCCTCTGTTTCCACGTGGTTCAGGGGTCCGGCCCGGGCTGCGCCCGGGGGGTCCTGTGTCCTCCGTGAGGCTCCGGCCTTATGGCTGTTCGGGCCTGTCGCGATCCATGCCCGTCGCGCCTTCGATCTTCTGCTGCGCGTCGTCGACCTGGCTCTCGTACTTGTTGCCCGTCCTCTCGTTGACCTTGCGTTCCGCGGCGTCGGACATGTCCTTGGCCTTGTCCTGCGCCTGGCGGTTGCTCTTGAACTTGTCGAAGATGCCCATCCAGAGCTCCTTCCGGAGGTGACTCAGCAACGACGATACGACCGATATGCGAGGGATGCACCCTCGGGATCGCTGAGGTCTGGACCTCTTGAGTGCCCCCGTACGCCCGCCCGCTACGGTGTGCGCGAGCCGTACCAGGGAAGACGCCCCATGCGGGGGCGGACCGGCATGGCAAGGGGAGGGGCGCACCGTGAGGCGTCTGAGGGGCGGGGTTGCGGTCGCCGTGATGGTGTTCGCCGTGGCCGGATGCAAGGACCAGACGACAGGATCCGCCGGGTCGGAGCAGACCGCGGGCGGGGGAGGAGCGGCCCTCACGGCCGCCGAGTCGCTGACGGTGAAGGGCCGGGCGCCGAAGACGGGCTACGACCGGGACAGGTTCGGCACGGCCTGGGCGGACACGGACTCGAACTCCTGTGACACCCGGGACGACATCCTCAAACGGGACCTGGAGGACGTGAAGTTCACCGACGGGGACTGCAAGGTGTCGTACGGCGTGCTGGATTCGGACCCCTACTCCGGCAAGGACGTGACCTACCGGCGCGGCCGCAGCCAGGTCGACATCGACCACGTCGTCGCCCTGTCCGACGCCTGGCAGAAAGGCGCCAAGTACTGGGATCCCAGCAAGCGCATAGCTCTCGCCAACGACCCCCTCAACCTCCTCGCCGTCGACGCGAGCACCAACCGCTCCAAGGGTGACGGCGACACGGCGACCTGGCTGCCGCCCAACAAGGCGTACCGGTGCACGTATGTCGCCGCGCAGGTCGCGGTGAAGAAGAAGTACGAGCTGTGGGTGACCGCCGCGGAGAAGTCCGCGATGGAGAAGGTCCTCTCGAGCTGCGCGGACCAGAAGCTTCCCTCCGGCGGCAACCCGACCGAGGCGCCCGCGAGGTTCCACGCGGACTGACGGCGGCCTGACGGGGGATCGCCGTACGGCGGCGTGAAAAGCAGGTTCCCGGCGATGAGGCCCATGCCTACGGTGGCCGCATGGAGCTGAAGGTATCGAGCCTTGCCGAGCGTCCCGACATGCGCGAGCGCGTCCTCGACATGGCCAACAGCTGGCCGGAGTTCGTGACCGAGGACCCCGTGGGCAACGCCCACTACGGCCGGATCTCCGGCGAACTCCCCGAGTTCGTCCTGTTCGCCGAGGACGAGCAGGGCGAGATCGTCGCGCACGCCCACAGCGTGCCGTTCGCCCTCGACGCCGAGGGCCGCGGCGAACTGCCCGCCCGGGGCTGGGACGAAGTGCTCGTCTGGGCCTTCAGCGACCTGCGCCGGGGCGTACGCCCTGACATGGTGAGCGCGATCTCGATCGTCGTCGACCCGCGTCTCCAGGGCCATGGCCTGTCCTCCCGCATGCTCTCGGCGATGCGCGACAACGCCCGCGCCCACGGCTTCCGCGAGGTCGTCGCCCCCGTCCGCCCCAGTGCCAAACACCTGGAACCGCGCACCCCGATCGAGGAGTACGCCCGCCGCGTACGCCCCGACGGCCTGCCCCACGACCCCTGGCTGCGCGTCCACGCCCGGGCCGGCGCCGTCATCCACGCCGTGGCCCCGGCCTCCATGACGGTCTCCGGCTCACTGGAGCAGTGGCGCGGCTGGACCGGCCTGCCCTTCGACACCCAGGGCGACGTCGAGGTGCCGGGAGCGCTGGTGCCGGTGCGGTGCGAGCCGGAGCGCGGGTACGCGGTGTACGTCGAGCCCAACGTGTGGATGCGGCACGCTCTGTGAGCGGGCCGCATCGGCACGGGGGCTACGAGGGGCTACGAGGGGCTACGAAGGTTTCAGCCACCCAGGGCGTCGAGGTCGAGGATCTCGCCGCTGGGCTTCTGCGCCGGGACCGGTTCGTCGTAGTCGCCGAAGGTGACGGACCCCTGGTCCGACCCGGTTGAGTTGTCGACCCGAAGCAGATACGGCTCGCCCTCGGTGGCGACGTACAGCCTGTAGCGATCCTTGCCGTCCTTCTCGTGCAGCACGATCGCGGGCTCGCCGTCGACGGTGGTCGTCTTCCCGCGGGACGCGTCCGAGCCGGTGTCCTCGGTGTCGCCGAGCACCGTGTCCAGGTCGCAGAAGCCCGCGATGTCCTTGGCGTCCTGGCCAGTCGCCTTCATCTTGGTCCACTTCCCGGCCAGCAGCGCCACGGCCGCGTCGGTGTCCGACGCCGACTCGCCCTCGCTCTGGGCCCGCAGGAACGCCTCGTCGTACTTCATGTAGACGGTGTCGCCGGTCTTGATCAACTCGGCCTTGCCCTCGCCGCCCATGCCCAGGGTGCCGGCGCACTCGCCCTTCTTGTTCAGGGCCATGTCGATACGGATGGTGCCACCGCTCTCGTCGTCGGCGATGTCACCCGTCATCCGCAGCGACGAGGCACCGGTCGTCGCCTTGACGGCCCGGTCGGCGATCTCACCGCCGGACAGTCCGGCGAACGGTTCCGTCTTCTCGCTCGTCTTCCCCGACTCGTTCCCCGACTCGTTCCCCGATTCGGCGGACATGCTCGGCTTGCTGTCCGCCTTGTTCTGGCCGGGCAGGCAGCCGGTGAGCCCTGTGGTGGCCGCGGCGGCGAGACAGAGAGCGGCAAGTACGGTGCGACGCATGGGACTTCCTTGGTGAGGGATGCGGTGTGGTGAACGGTGAGTCGAGGCGCGGCGCGGCGGCATGAGGCCGCGCCCGCTCCGTGCGGAGAGAACCGGAGCCGGCCGGGTCAGCCGGTCTTCTTCCAGTCCTGGCAGCCCGACGTCTTGAAGTAGGCGTCCGAGGCGTTGATCGTCACTACGGCCGTGCCGTTGACGTTGTTGTTCGCGATGATCGAGTCGATGCCGTGCTCGGCGTCCTTGTCGCGCTCCCAGTAGCAGGAGTCGTCGGTGTTGCCGGTGGACTTGTAGGTGCCCGGGGCGATGTCGGCGCCGACTCGGAACATGCCGCCGTCGCCGGCCATCGTGGAGGCGGGGGAGCCCTTCGCCTTCGGGTCGACGGCCTCCCAGTCGTTGCAGTCGCTCGACTTGAAGAGCTTGTCGGTGGACTTGACCGTGACGTAACTGGCGCCGATGACATTGTCGTTGGCCAACAGCGAGTCCATCTCGCCCGAGGCGTCCTTGGCCCGCTCCCAGTAGCACATCCCGTCGGTGTTGCCGGTGGTGCGGTAGGTGCCGGGCTTTACGTCCGAACCGACCTCGAAGTCGCCGTCCCCCGCGAACGCGACCTTCTTCTCGGCGACCTCCTCCGTGCCGGTGTCCTTGTCCTTCTTGCTGCCGGACTCGCGCTCCGCGGACGCCGAAGAGCCCTTGTCGCTGCCCCCGGAGCCGCCGCCGTCCCCGTTGTCCCCGGAGTTCGCCGAGACGACCCCGATCACGACGATCCCCACGACGGCGCCCAGCGCGACCTTGCCCTTCATGCCCATGGCTGTGTCCCCTCCCCATGCGGCGACTGCCGCCACTCGGCCGTCGCTCGTTCGCTGGGTCAATAAGAGCAGAGCGTGTGAACCGAGTCAACACGATTCACGCTCATCGATGTGTACACGGCCGTGAATGGGTAGATCTTGCTTGCGTCGGTATGCTCGGCGACACACGTAGGGCAGTGGGTTGACGAGGGGAGCCGGGCGGGTGCAGGACAACGCAACTGAGGTGACCGCCGCCGGGATCGCACGGCTCGCCGGCGTCGGCCGCGCGGCCGTCAGCAACTGGCGCCGTCGGCACGCCGACTTCCCCAAGCCCGTCGGCGGTACTGAGACCAGCCCGTCCTTCGCGCTCGCCGAGGTCGAGGCCTGGCTGCGCAAGCAGGGAAAACTCGCCGAGGTCCCACTGCGTGAGCGGGTCTGGCAGCAGCTCGCCGGGCATCCCGAGGGCCCGGTCACCGCCCTCACCCACGCCGGCTGCGTCCTGCTGCTGATCCACGACCGCCCGACGGTCTGGCTGGAGGTGAGCGCCGGCTCCGACGAGCGGCTGGCCGCGATGCTGCCGGCCGCGCTGGAGGAGGTGCTGACACCGAGGTTCGGACCGCCGGCACGGGCCGTGAACACCCGGTCCGCTGTGAACACCTCGCGGTCGGTTCACGCGGCGTCCGGCGCGGACGGACCGGCCGCCGTGAACACCGCGCCACTCGCACACGCGGCCTCCGGTGTTCACACACCCCCCGCCGTGAACACCCCACACCCTGTGAACACCCGGCCCGCAGTTCACGCCCCCACGGGGCCCGCTCTCCTCCCCTCCACCCCCCTCCTGCGCGGCGCCGCCGAGCTCGCGGCCGAGCTGGGCGCCCGGCAGGCGTTCGAGTTCCTGCTCGGCCGGCACCTCGACGCCAACCCGCGCCAGTACACCCTCACCCCCGCCGAACTGGCCGGCCTCATGGCCGACCTCGCCGGCCCCGCCCGCACCGTCCTCGACCCGGCCTGCGGCACCGGCGCCCTCCTGCGCGCCGTCACCCCCCGCCCCGACCAGGAGCTCTACGCCCAGGACAGCGCCCCCGACCTCGCCGCGCTCACCGCGCTCCGCCTCGCGCTGCACACCCGGGCCACCGTGCACGGAGCCGTCGGCGACACCCTGCGCGCCGACGCCCACCCCCGGCTGCACGCCGACGCCGTCCTGTGCCACCCCCCGTTCAACGAGCGCAACTGGGGCCACGACGAGCTCGCCTACGACCCCCGCTGGGAGTACGGCTTCCCGGCCCGCAACGAGTCCGAGCTGGCCTGGGTGCAGCACGCGCTCGCCCGGCTCAAGGACGGCGGCGCCGCCGTACTCCTCATGCCGCCCGCCGCCGCCTCCCGCCGCTCCGGCCGCCGTATCCGCGCCGACCTGCTGCGGCGCGGCGCCCTGCGCGCGGTCATCGCCCTGCCCGTCGGTGCGGCACCGCCGTACAACATCCCGCTCCACCTGTGGGTGCTGCGTCGGCCCGAGAAGGCGCCCGCGCAGCCGGAGGTACTGCTCGCCGACGCGGGGCAGTTCGCCACCGAGGGGCGTGGCGGGCCGGACTGGCGGGCCGTGCGGGAGGCCGTACTCGACGCCTGGCAGGCCTACGACCGGGCCGGCCACTTCGACGAACGGCCGGGCCTGGCCCGCTCGCTGCCCGTCATCGAACTCCTCGACGACGACGTGGACCTCGCCCCCGCCCGCCATCTCCCGCCCGCGACGGCGGCCGACGGCACCGACCAGCTCACGGCCGTACGCGAGCGCCTGGGCGAGACCCTGCGTCTGACCGCCGACCTCACCCCACCGCCCATCGACCCCGCACAGCCCACGCGCTGGCCGCTCACCACCGTCGGCGAACTCGCGCGCGGGGGCGCCCTGGTGATGCGTGCGGGCGGAAACGGCGGCCACGCGCGCGTGCCCGTTCTCACCGACCACGACGTCCTGGCCGGAACCGACCCGTCCGGAACACTTCCCGAGAGCGACGAGGAAGCCGTACTGACGGAGCCGGGAGACGTCGTCGTGCCGGTGCTCGGAGGCGGCTCGGTGGCGCGCGTGATCGACGACGCGACGGGGGGCGCCGCCCTGGGGCGCAACCTCGTGCTCCTGCGCCCCGATCCCACGGCGCTCGACCCCTGGTTCCTCGCCGGCTTCCTGCGCGGCACCGCCAACAACCGCCAGGCCAGCAGTTATGCCTCCACCGCCACCCGCCTGGACGTGCGCCGCCTCCAACTGCCCCGGCTCCCGCTCGACGAACAACGGCGCTACGGCGCGCGCTTCCGCGCACTCGAAGAGTTCGAGCGGGCGCTGAGGCGCGCGGGCCGGCTCGGGGAGCAGCTCGTGCGCGGGATGTACGACGGCCTCACCGACGGGACCGTCGCGCCCGACTGAGGCGGAAGCCGAGCCTCCGCGCGACCCGCACCGCCGTACGAAGTGATCAGCACGACAACGGTTCGGTACAACCCGGGACCGCTTGTCCGTGTCGGCCTATACGCTCGAACTCCGACAGCGAACCGACTCACCTCACTCGCACGTCCGTCCCCATCGGCTTCACCCGGTCCAGGAGCAGTCATGTACGGCCACGGCGCGGCGCCGCCCGCCCGCAGCGCGGGCACCGTCATCACCTTGCGCGTGCTGTTCGCCGCCGTCGGTTTCCTCTCCTGCGGCCTGCTCGCCTGCGCTCCGCTGTTCCGGGTCGCCTTCCTGCGCGGACGGTTGGCCGACTGGGCGATGGCCTGGGTGAGCCTGCCGCTGTCCATCGCGGGCTTCGCGGTGGTCGGCGCGCTCCCGGAGGCGGACGTCAGCACCGACATCGCCCTGGCCCTGGTCCTGTTGCTGGGGCTCTTCAGCAGCGTGTACTTCCTGGTCATCGACATTCGGTTCCACCAGCAGCGGGCACAGTTCACCGGCTACGCGCCGCCTCCCCAGGGCCCGACCCACCACTCCACATACGGCTATCCGCAGCCCGCGTCGCCCTACACCGCCACGCCTGTGCCGCAGCCCCGGCCGCCCGCGCCCCACGCCCACGGAACCGTCGTACCGCCCCCGCCGCCGCAGCGCCCCGCGCCCGCTCGTATCGACCAGGTGCGCGCCGAACTCGACGAGCTCAGCGACTACCTGCGCAAGCACGACGACCACCACAACGGCAACCACGAGGGCGGAAGGTGACCGTGGCGACAGGACGTGTGGTCGCCGGCCGCTACGAACTGTCCACGCTCATCGGGCAGGGCGGCATGGGACAGGTCTGGACGGCCTACGACCAACGGCTCGACCGGCGCGTGGCGGTGAAGCTGCTGCGCCCCGACAAGGTGGCCGGCCAGGAGGCCGACGAACTGCGCCGCCGCTTCGTGCGCGAGTGCCGGGTCACCGCGCAGGTCGACCACCCGGGACTCGTCACGGTGCACGACGCGGGCAGCGAGGGCGAGGAGCTGTTCCTCGTCATGCAGTACGTCGACGGCGCCGACCTCTCCGACCACCTCGCCGAGCACGACCCGTACCCCTGGCAGTGGGCGGTCGCGGTCGCCGCGCAACTCTGCGCCGTGCTGAGCGCCGTGCACGCCGTGCCGATCGTCCACCGCGACCTCAAGCCGCGCAACGTGATGGTGAAGCAGGACGGCACCGTCACCGTCCTCGACCTCGGCGTCGCGTCCGTCATGGACACCGACACGACCCGCCTCACCCACACCGGCTCACCCATCGGCTCGCCCGCCTACATGGCGCCCGAGCAGGCCATGGGTGGCGCGGTCGGCCCGTACACCGACCTGTACGCGCTCGGCGTGCTCCTGCACGAACTCCTCAGCGGCGACGTCCCGTTCGCGGGCTCGACGGCGCTCGGCGTGCTGCACCGGCATCTGTACGAGCCCCCGCTGCCCGTGCGCCGCATCCGCCCCGAAGTCCCGGAGCCGCTCGAAGCGCTCGTCCTGCGCCTGCTCGCCAAGGACCCGCAGCACCGGCCCGCCTCCGCGCAGGACGTGTACGAGGACCTGGCGCTGCTCCTGCCCGCGCGCGGGATGCCCACCGGGGCGCCCCTCGATCCCACACGCCCCTTCCTGCGCCCGCACGCCCCCTGGCCGGACCGCGCGCGCACGCCCGCGCCCCAGCCCGCCCCCGCCACGCCGGTCGCGCCCGCAGCCGAGAAACCGGACGTCGCACGCGCCGTCGACGAGGTCAAGCGCCTGCTCGGCGAGGGCCGCATCACCCAGGCCGTCGACATCCTCGGCGCGATCCTGCCCGCCGCCGCCGAACAGCACGGCGCGCACTCCCCGGTCGTGCGCACCCTGCGCAAGCAGTACGCGGCCACCCTCATGGACGACGGCCAGTACCGGCGCGCGCTGCCCGAACTGCGCCGCCTCGCCGACGAACGCGCCGCCGAGGCCGGCCAGGCCGACCCGCAGTCCCTGCGCTACCGCTACGAAGCCGCCCAGTGCCTGGAACAGCTCGGCGAACCGGCGGCGGCGCTCGCCGAGTACCGCGCGCTCCTGCCGTACTACGAGAACCAGTACGTGGCCGGCGGCCCCGAGCTCTCCCACGACGTCCGCCGTCGCATCGGCCTCCTCCTGCTCGCCCTCGGCGACCGCCCCGCCGCCCACGACACGCTCGCGCGCCTGCTGCACGACGTGGAGCGGCTGCAGGGCCCCGGACACCCGCTCGCGGCGGAGGTCCGCAGGACGCTGCAGTGGCTGGGACAGGTGCGCGGCTAGTTTTTGCCGCTCCCTGAAAGAATCTTGTGCGCTCCTGGGGGCGGTGTTTCCCGAACCGAGGTGCGGCGCGCTAGCTTGCGATCCGTTTCACGCGCCGTGCGCGCTGATGCGTACGCCGTGCGCTCTCCGATGCGCCGCGCGCGCCGTCATCACGCGACGCACCACGCACAACCAGGGGTGGGGTTCACGCATGTCCAGCCATCGTCAGTCGAAGAAGCGCAGATACGTCACATGGACGGTCGCCGGTGCCGCCGTCGCCGCCGGAGCGGGCATCGCCGCGCAGACCTCCATGGCCGCGACCACCTGGCCCGCGCAGAAGACGTACACCGGCCGCGCCTTCGACACCTGCGCCGCACCCTCCCTCTCCGCGATGAAGGCCTGGCACACCGGCTTCTACGGCGCCGCCGCCGTCTACGTGGGCGGCAAGAACCGCGGCTGCTCCCAGCCCAACCTCACCGCCTCCTGGATCAGGTCGGTCAGCACCGTCGGCTGGAAGCTCATCCCGATCTACGTCGGAGCCCAGCCCCCGTGCCAGACCGGCTCCAATCCCGAGAAACTCACCGCCACCACCGCGGCCTCCCTCGGCGCGAGCGACGCCACCGACGCCGTCACCAAGGCGTCCGCCCTCGGCATGAAGGCGGGCAGCCCGATCTACCTCGACATGGAGGCGTACGACATCACGAACACGGCGTGCAACAACGCCGTCCTCACCTACGTGCGCGCCTTCGACAAGGGCCTGCGCGCCAAGACGTACCGAGCGGGCTACTACGGCTTCACCAGCTCCAGCGCGAAGGCGATCGCGAACGCCAAGGACCAGACCGACCTGCCCGGCAACCTCTGGTACGCACTGTGGGACAAGCAGAACACCACCACCGCGGACTGGCCGTTCGGCGCGACCCGGTACACCGGTCACAGCCGCGGCCACCAGTACATGGTCAACAGCAAGGAGACCCGAGGCGGTTACACGATCACCGTGGACCGCGACGCGTGGGACGCCCCGGTGGCCATCACCGGCTGAGCGCGCGGGGCGCGGCGGTGCCCGAAGTCGCGGTGAATCGTTGGTCGAATGGGTTGGCCAGAGCTTGCCCACTGCCTACCATCGATCACCGCAAGACCTTGTGCACCGCCGCACAATCTCCTCGGGAGGCTTCCTTGCACCGCCGCCGTCGCACCGCGCTCCTCCTCACCGCCGCGATCGCCGCGGCCCCCCTCCTCACCGCCTGCGGAAACGATGCGCACCCCGGCGCGGCGGCCGTCGTCGGAGGCCAGCGGATCACCGTCGCGCAGCTCGAGAACAGGGTGAACGAGGTGCGCGAGGCCCAGCGTGCGGTCGTCACGGACGACGCGCAGTACGCGCAGGCCGTCGCCAAGACCGGCACCCTCACCCGCGACACCCTGCACGGCATGGTCCTCGACCAGGTGCTGCACCGCGCCGCCCAGGACGCGGGCGTGACCGTGACCCGCAAGGAGGTCCAGGACATGCGGTCCGGCCTGGAGGAGCAGGCCGGCGGCTCCAAGGGCCTGGAGACGGCCTGGCTGCAGCAGTACGGCATCGCACCGGAACGCCTCGACGACAACCTCCGCCTCCAGCTGGAGGCCCAGAAACTCGCTGCCTCGCTCGGCACCAACACCGGCGACCCCGCCTTCTGGAGCGCCCTCACCAAGGCCTCCGAGGAACTGGACGTCGACCTCAACCCGCGCTACGGCACCTGGGACGCGGAGAAGAGCACCCGCGTCGACGCGAAGACTCCGTGGGTACGGGAAGTCACGACGGCGGGGACCGAGCAGACGGCGTAGCCGGAGGAACGGTACGGCGGGCTCGGGCGAAGGCCGGCCCACCAGCCCTGTGGATAACTCGGGGGAGTGTCCGCACCGTGGGCTACGTTCGGAGAGTGAACGCAACCAGTCCCGAAGCCACCCCCGGCCGCATCGTCCTGCTCACCACCAGCCACCGCGTCGCCCCCGGCCTGCTGTCCTGGCCCGCCTGGCAGGCGCTGCACGCCGCCGACCGTGTGCTGTGCGCGGACGGTACGCACCCGCAGCTGCCGTATCTGCGCGAGGCGGGGATACCGGTCGACGAGGTGTCCCCGACCGCGGAAGAACTGGTCGAGGCATGCGCAGGCGGGCACACCGTGGTCGTCGTGGCGATGGGCGAGGGCGAACCGGCCCTGACGGACGGACTGGCCCGCCTCGCCGGCTCGGGCCGCGTGTCCATGCCCGAACTCGAACTCCTCCCCGCCTCCTACGACCTCCCGGGCGCCCGCCTCCTCGACCTCGTCCAGGTCATGGACCGCATCCGCGCCGAGTGCCCCTGGTCCTCCCAGCAGACCCACAAGGGCCTCGCGAAGTACGGCATCGAGGAGGCGTACGAACTGGTCGAGGCGATCGAGGAGGGCGACCGCGACGAACTCCGCGAGGAACTGGGCGACGTCCTGCTCCAGGTCGTCTTCCACGCCCGCATCGCGGAGGAGGGCGGCCCCGACGATGACGACGCCCCCTTCTCCATCGACGACGTGGCCGCCGGCATCGTCACCAAGCTCATCCACCGCCACCCCCACGTCTTCGGCGACGAGACGGCGACGACCCCCGAGGAAGTCAAGGAGCACTGGCTGCGCACCAAGGCGGTGGAGAAGCAACGGGAGTCGGTGACGGACGGCATCCCCATAGGCCAGCCCGGCCTGGCCCTCGCGGCGAAACTGGCCTCGCGGGTACGGACGGCGGGACTGGAGGTGCCGCTTCCGGCGGGGCAGGGCATCGGGTACGAACTGCTGGCCCTGGCGGTTCGGTCGGAGGCGGCGGGGGTGGATCCGGAGGCGGCTCTGCGGGTTGCCGCGCGGGCCTATCGGGATGCCGTGCGGGCTGCTGAAGGGGTCGACGGTTAGTACCGTTGCCCTTACGGGCGGTGCGAGGCGTGGGGGCTTGTGTGGATGCGGAGTTGGAGGAACTCAGGGACGCACTGCTGGGTGAGGTCCGCAAGTCGCCGGACGCGGCGAGACGGGTCGAGCGGTTGATGAAGCAGTCGGGTATCCCCGAATCGACCGGCGTCTGGAAGTAGCCGACCGAGGCGGACAAGCGGGTGGGGCTGCTGGCGACCCTGCGCAGGGACCACCCGGCGATCCTCTCCGAACTCCGAAGGATCGCCAGGAAGCCCCCGCCCGCGCGCAGTACGACCAACACCGTCCCCGGCGGAACCGCCCAAAGCCCCCTCACCCGGGCTGACCGCATAGCCTCGGTCCCGGTCGGTGACCAAGTCGCCGGAGACCACCTCGACTTCCGCAACAGCACTTTCCACGACCGGGTCGTCGGCGTGCAGCACAACCACTACGGCCCTGTCTCCGCCCCGGCGGAGTGGCGGCCGGTCGGTGAGGTGGGCGCCGTCGAGTTCGGCGTACGCCCGACCCGGCACGTGCCCGGGCTGCCCGACGTACCGCCGTATGTCACGCGGGACTGTGACGAGGACCTGCGCGCCAAGCTCGCCCACCACGGCCTGGTGCTGATCCTGGGCGAGCGGTACGCGGGCAAGTCGTACACAGCGTGGCATGCGGTGCGGTCGTTGGCGGACCACCGGCTGTACGCGCCGGACCCCGGCGAGGACCTGCGCGACCTGGTCGCCGCGCTGAAGGGCAGGCCCGGGAAGTACGTCGTGTGGCTGGACGAGTTGACCGACCATCTCGGTGAAGGCGCCCTGGAACCACGGCTGTTGGGGCGGCTCACCAGCCACGGCGCGGTCGTTCTCGGCACGATGAGCCCCGACGAGTACTACCGCCGCCGTGCCGGGATCGCCCCCGGCGACCGGGTCGTCGCCATGGCCCGCACGGTGGAGCTGCCGCGCGAGTGGAGCGAGGCCGAACTGGCACGGCTGGCGGCACACGACGACGATCCGCGTGCCTACCCGGCATACATGTGGAGCGGCAAGGAGGGCGCGGCCTCCTACTTCGCGATCGGGCACCTGCTGTTCGACGAGTGGAGACGCGCCGGAACACGACGGGAGCATCCGCGAGGGCGGTCGCTGGTGAGGGCCGCGGTCGATCTCGCCCGGTGCGGGGTCATGGGAGCGGTACGGGTCGACCTGCTCAGGGAGGTCCAGGAGCAGTACGGAACGGAGGAGCGCGAGTCGTTCGAGGACGCCCTCGCCTGGGCGACGGCACCGAAGTTCGGCGCCTCGGGACTGCTCGTGCAGGGTGACGAGGGCGGTACCTGGCGGGCGTACGGGGCGCTCGTCGCGGAGGCGCTGAGGTCGGACGACCTGGAGCCGGTGCCGGACGCGGTGTGGTGGATGCTGCTGGACGCGACAGAGGGAGACGCGCTGAACCAAGACGCCGTCGTCAATGCGGCACGCACCGCGCTGCGACCTCGTATCGAAAGAGGGGAGGCGGAGGTGATGTTCCGCCTCGGCATCTACATCGGCGGCGACGACGGCGAAGCACTGGCGCGCCGTGCGGCTGATGTGGGACACCAGCAGGCGGTGGAGTACATGGCGAGACGCCTGCTGAATCGGGGCGCCGAGGGCGACGCACTTCCTTATCTGGAGGCTGCCGCGAGCAGCGGCATCTCCTGGGCCGGGCTTGAGCTCGGGCGGATACACGGTGACCGTGCCGAGCACTGGCTACGGGAGGCCGCCAAGGCGGGGGACGTGGAAGCTGCGCGCCTGCTGGGAGAGCTGCTCATGGGCAAGGCGGGACACGAGAACCAGACAGGGGCCATGCACTGGTGCCTGACCGCATACGAGGCCGGAGACATCTCGGCGGCGGTCTTGCTCGGGAGGCAGCGCCAAGGTGACGGGGACGCGGAGTCAGCCGAGATGTGGTACCGGCGTGCCTCCGACGCCGGGGACATGCAGGGCATGCACTACCTCGGGGTCCTGCTCCAGTTGAGGGGCGGCGAGAGTGCTAAGGAGGGGACGGAGCTGCGCCGCCGGGCTGCCGGGGACGACAAACCAAGGCCCGGACCCACCACAGCGGGTTGAAGGCCCCCACGCCGTACATACGAAGCCGGAGCCCCAAGGCGGGCCCGCAACCACAGCCCCGCACTGCGGATACCGTCAAGGAGTAGCCAACCAGGCCCACTCCACGACCCCGCCTCCCGCCCCCGAACTCCTCACCTGAGAGTTCGCCACCAACCCCTGCCCCGCCTACGCCTGACTCCGCGAGCACGCGCCCGTGCACTGGGCCAAGCTCCCCAGCGGTGTGGAGGCCTGGCTGGTCGCCCGTTACGTCGACGCCAAGCAGGCCCATGGCGAGAAGCGCGAGCCGCGGGATCCCGTCAAGGAGTGACCTGTCGGTCGGCGGTGAACTCCACAGGGAGGTTCCGTAGTCCACGCATGATCAGTCCGCCTCGCCAGCGCAAGTCCGTGGGAGCAGCGGCAAGTTGGAGATCGGGGAGACGGCGCAGCAAGGTGGCCAGTGCGGTGCGGCCTTCGAGACGGGCGAGTGGGGCGCCGATGCAGTAGTGGATGCCATGTCCGTAGCCGAGGTGTTGGTTGTCCCTGCGGGAGAGGTCGAGTGTGTCCGGCTCGTCGAAACGGGCGGGATCACGGTCGGCGGCGGCGAGGACCACGAGTACGGGATCACCGGAAGTGATGTGTTGTTCGCCGATTTCGAGGGGCTCGGTCGCGTAGCGCCAGGTGGCCAGTTCGACAGGGCCGTCGTATCGGAGGAGCTCTTCGATGCCGGTGTCGAGCAGTTCCTGTTCGCCACGTTCGATCGACTTCTGTAGTTGCGCCCGCTGTTTTGGATTGCGCAGCAGCGCGTACGTGCCGTTGCCGATCAAGTTGATAACAGTCTCAAAACCAGCGAACAAAAGCACGAAACACATGGCCGCGGCCTCGTTCTCGGTGAGGTGCTCGCCGTGGTCGGAGGCGCGGATGAGCCCGGAGATCAGGTCTTCGCCTGGGCCGGGAGTGTCCGGGAGTGCCTCCCGTTTGCGGTGGATCAGCTCGGCGAGATAGCCGCGCATCTTCTTCACGGACCGCGCGACACCGCCCCTCGGCCCTCCCTGGTGCCGGATCATCATCCCCGCCCAGTCCCGGAAGTCGTCCTGGTCCTCGCGGGGGACGCCGAGCAGGTCGCAGATGGCGTAGATGGGGAGGGGGAACGCGAACTCGTGAATGAGGTCGGCACTTCCGGTCTGCGCGAACTGGTCGATGAGGTGGTCGGTCAGCTCTTGGACCCGGGGCGCGAATTCGGCCACGCGGCGGGGTGTGAACGCCTTGGAGACGAGCCGACGGAGTCGCGTGTGGTCAGGTGGGTCGATGTTGAGCAGGTGGGTCATGAGGTTGGCGCTGCGCTCTCCGGGGATGCCCGTCTTGCTCTTGCCGCGGGCGTCTTCGGAATGGTGCACGGGGTTCTTGGAGAGCCGCTGGTCGGCGAGTGCCTGCTTGGCGTCTGCGTACCGGGTGACCAACCAGGCCTCCACCCCGCTGGGGAGCGTGGTGCGGTGCACGGGCGAATGCTCGCGGAGCCACGCGTAGGCGGGGTAGGGGTCGGTGGCGAACTCCCAGGTGAAGAGTTCGGGTTCGCTATGTGGGGCGTTCACGCGATGACGGTACCGGGAGCCGTGTTGCGTGGATGAGGACGCCGAACCGTTCTGTGCAATTCCCCTTCAACTGCACAGAGCGGCAGGTAAAGTTCCCCAAACGGCACCGGCCCCTGAGCACTTGTAGCAGCGCAAAGGAGCCGGAACCTTCCCGGCGGTGCTCGAACACCCCGGGGACGGAACAGTCTCGGAGGACTGAACATGCCCATTGTGGCACGCCCATGCCTTGCCGCCCCGGCGTCCGTAGTCGTCGCCAAGTACGCACGCGTTTCCACCCTCGGCCAGCTCGACGGCTTCGGGCTCGAAGACCAGGACAAGGTCTCCAACGGATGGCTCGACCGACATCCTGAAGTCACCCTCTACGGCTCCTACGTGGACGAAGCCGTGTCCGGGACTCTGGAGAGCCGCCCCGAGATGGACCGTCTCGTCGCTGACGCGCACCAACAGCGCTTCAACCGCATCCTCGTCCCCAAGGTCGACCGCATCGGGCGTACAGCCCGAGCCGCCTACCAGTGGGCCTGGAACATGGCTGACATCGGCATTTACTTCATCTCGGTCACCGAAGGCATCGACACCAGCACCGAAGAGGGCTGGCAGCAGTTCATGAGGTACGTCACCTTCTCCGAGATGGACTGGCTACGCATCAAGGAGCGCACCGTCGCAGGCCGAGAGCTGAAGATCAGCTACGGCGGCTGGCCCGGTGGCTCGGCTCCCTACGGCTACAGGATCGAGAAGGACACCAAGGAAGTCGACGGACGCCGTAAACGCTTGTCGGTCCTTGTTACCGACGCTCACGAGGCCATGGTCCTCGCCGTCGCCGCGGAATTTATCGTCGACCAGGGCATGAACCTCACGGAGGCTTGTGAGGAACTCAACAACCGCAAGCTCTTCGCCCGCAGCGGTGTCCCCTGGAGCGTCGGCAACCTCCGCAACCGCCTCCACGGCGAAACCATTCACGACGGTTACGTGGTCTACCGAAAGACCGATCGCGGCAACGGGAAGAACGCCACCCTTCGTTGCGCCGACGGCACCCCCGTCCACGGTGACCAGGTCAGAATCGGCGTCCCGCCCATCTTCTCCGAGGAGCGGGCCGCACAGCTAATGGCTGCTCTGAAGGATCTCGGCTTCCGGAACGGTCGGCGCGGCAATGGCGTCTACCCCCTCACCGGACGGATTCACGGCACGTGCGGCGAGGTGTACACGGGAGCCGGTAGGGGCGCTGAACGGTCGTACCGCTGCAAGGGAGGTCTCAAGGATCCCTCGTGCCGCGAGCCCGTCTTTGAGGCGGATGACATCGAGGGCGCCGTCTGGGAGGAGCTGGCCGGGCTTCTCGATGCCGAAGGGCATCCACGGGACCTGGTGGCTGCCGAACGAGTGGGCAGCCTCCCCGGAGGCAAGGAGAAGTACGAGAAGCGCGTCGCCGAGTTCACGGCCAGAATCGCCGAACAGGAGCACCTGATCGAGGTGCGTATTCCCGAGTACGTACGCGCCGGCGTCGACCCGGCGATGCTCAAGGCCTCCATCACGGCACTTGAGGCCGAACTGGCGGAATTTCGGGAGCAACGCAAGTTCGCCCAGCAGTGGTTGGAGGCGTACAGCGAGCACGAACGCCGGGAGCGCGATCTCGTCGGCATCGCGACCAGTGCCAAGGAGCGGCTGGAGAACCTGACGCTGGAGGAGCGCAGGAAGGTCTTCGACATGTTCGACGTGAAGGTCGTCATCGGCGATGCGACCATCCTCGGCAAGCCCGGCGGAAGGTGTGCTGTCAGCGAGTGGCACTGGACGACCGGCACGAAGGTGCCACCGGACCCTGACGACGAGCAGTGGGAGAAGGTGCTGGAGGTGCTGCGGCCGTACTTCACCAAGCGTCACTTCACGAGTAAGTACGACATCCGTCTCCAGTTCGAGGGGATGCTCCACCGGCTTCGCCATGGCCTCTCCTGGGGTGACATGCCCCTTATTTGGGGACCCGTCGACCCGATTCGTGAGCGGCAACTTTCCTGGTGGAAAAAGGGCGCATGGCCGGAGGTCATGAAGAGTCTGGATGCCGACACCGCTGGAGTCGATGCGTACAGGCGGCCGTCCCTGCCGCCGCTCGCGGTGACGGCTCAGCTCAGGGCCGGCCTGCTCGCGGACGTCCGCGAGTGACCCCGCCCCAGCACCGCAAAGGTGACACGCACTCAACTCTGTGATCTTCACGTGATCTACGCGGCATTAACTTGTGACAAGTGATCGACTGCCTATACGTTCACGAACCAGCGTGACGACCCGCATCACCCTGCATTGCCTCGCATCACTCCGCATCGCCCGTCGCGCTGGTCCTTGCTGTCTCGGGAAAGGCCCCCACATGCTCTCCGGGAACGGTCGTCACCGTCGCCCTCGTCAGGCCCCGGCTCTCCTCGTCGCGGCCGGCGTGACCGGATCCGCCATCGCGATCCCGCTGCTCGGTGCGACCGGGGCCAGCGCGGCCACCAGCACCACGTGGGACCAGGTCGCGAACTGCGAGAGCGGCGGCTCCTGGAGTGCGAACGACGGCAACGGCTACTACGGCGGGCTCCAGATGTCCCAGGCCAACTGGGAGAAGTACGGCGGCCTCGACTTCGCCGAGACCGCCGACCAGGCCAGCCGCAACCAGCAGATAGCCGTCGCCGAGAAGCTCCTCGCGGACCAGGGCATCGCCGCCTGGCCGACCTGCGGTCTGCTCGCCGGTCTCAGCAAGGACGACGCCTCGACCGACGTCGACACCGGTGTGGCGAGCGAGACACCCTCGACCTCGGCGTCCGACTCGTCTGGTTCATCCGGTTCGTCCGGTTCTTCGGGCTCGGCCGGCAAGTCCAATTCCTCCGATTCATCGGACTCTTCCGGCCTGCTCGACTCGGTGTCCGGCTCGTCCGCGGGGTCCTCCCCGTCGTCGTCCGCCTCCACTGGCGCTGACACCGACAAGCCGGTCAAGTCGGACAAGTCCAGCGCTGTCGACCCCGATGCGCAGCCTTCCGACAGCTCACCCACAGTGGTGACGAAGGGTGAGGAATCGGACAAGTCCTGGCAGGAGGGCGGCTCTTCCGCCCTGGTCGACATCGGCTCCCTCGGCTCCGGCAAGCACCGGGGCGGCAGCGCCGACGAGGATGCGGCCGACGACGGCGACACCGCCTCCAGTGGCCGTCACGCCGCCGACACCTACACGGTCCAGGAAGGCGACTCCCTCGCCTCCATCGCCGACTCCCTTGGCCTCGACGGCGGATGGCGCGCCCTCTATGCCGAGAACAAGGCCCTCATCGGAGCCGACCCGAGCGATATCGCTCCCGGTCAGACCCTCGACACGGCGATTCGATAGGGGCGGAACGTCCGGAAAAACACCGGGAGTTCACGTCACAATTCGCTCCGGAATGTCCGGTTTGGTGAAAGTGTGGGATGAGTCTCAGAAGCCCTGATCGTCTTTGAAATTCCGCCGATCGCCTGTCTACGGTCATCACCGCTCGCCAACACGAGCCCCGTCTGCCGCAACGCCGAATCCTGCCAGCGGCCGTACGGGAACAGTCGTCGCTTAACAGCGCCGTAGGCAGGAGCGGGGGACCCAAGGTAAGTGCCGGGCCCAGCAGTTGAGGCAACTCGCGGCTGGAACCGGCTTGGGGTTAAGCCGCGCACCGGGAGGTGCGCGGCCGGGCAACTCAACCGGCCCGAACCCGACAGCTCACCTCGCAGGCGTCGGTGAGGGGATCAACCATGCTGTTTTCCGGCAAGGGCAAGCACCGTCGTCCGTCCAAGGCCACCCGGGCCGCCGCGATCGCCGGTGTCACCGGTGTCGCCATCGCCGCCCCGCTGATGGCGGCCGGCAACGCCTCCGCCGCCACCGCCTCCGAGTGGGACACCGTCGCCCAGTGCGAGTCCGGCGGCAACTGGTCCATCAACACCGGCAACGGCTACTACGGCGGTCTGCAGTTCTCCGCCTCCACCTGGGCCGCGTACGGCGGCAGCGCCTACGCCTCCACCGCCGACCAGGCCTCCAAGTCCGAGCAGATAGCGGTCGCCGAGAAGGTCCTCGCCTCCCAGGGCAAGGGTGCCTGGCCGTCCTGTGGCGTGGGCCTGTCGAGCGCCTCCTACAGCGGCTCCAGCTCCTCGGACAGCGGCAGCTCCTCGAGCAGCGACAGCACCGCCACCCGTTCGACCGAGCAGCAGACCTCGCGCTCCACCGAGCGTCCGGCCGCCAAGAAGACCGTCACCACCCCGACCGGTGAGAAGGTCAAGAAGGGCGACGGCGAGTACAAGGTCGTCAAGGGTGACACCCTCAGCTCCATCGCCGAGGAGCACGACGTCAAGGGCGGCTGGGCGAAGCTGTTCAAGCTGAACAAGGACATCGTCGAGGACGCCGACCTCATCTACCCGGGTCAGCAGCTCCACCTCAAGTAAGGCCCAGCTGAACCACAGCGCCCTCACATCCGTGGTCCTCATACTGAAGGCCTCGTGAGGGTCCCCCCGTCCCCACGGGCTCCCCGCTCCGGTGCGTGTTCCCCCGTACGCACCGGGGCGGGGCTTTTTTCTGCCCGGTTTCCAGGAGTGTCTTTGTTCCGTTCGGAAACAATTTACTCTCGGTTCTGTCCACGGGGCGGTCGACCGGCTGGTGGATCCCCCGCAGGCGGTTAGGCTCGTCTCGCAGAGCCATCGCGACACTGCGTACCCGCGTCACATTGAAGAAGGAGATGCTCGTGCCGTCCATCGACGTCGTCGTAGCCCGGGAAATCCTGGACTCCCGAGGCAACCCCACGGTCGAGGTCGAGGTCGGCCTCGACGACGGCAGCACGGGTCGTGCCGCCGTCCCCTCCGGCGCCTCCACGGGCGCCTTCGAGGCCATCGAGCTGCGCGACGGTGACCCGAACCGCTACCTGGGCAAGGGTGTCGAGAAGGCAGTCCTCGCCGTCATCGAGCAGATCGGCCCGGAGCTCGTCGGCTACGACGCCACCGAGCAGCGCCTGATCGACCAGGCGATGTTCGACCTGGACGCCACCGACAACAAGGCCTCGCTCGGCGCCAACGCCATCCTCGGCGTCTCGCTCGCCGTCGCCCACGCCGCCTCCGAGGCCAGCGACCTCCCGCTCTTCCGCTACCTGGGCGGCCCGAACGCGCACCTGCTGCCCGTTCCGATGATGAACATCCTGAACGGCGGCTCGCACGCCGACTCCAACGTGGACATCCAGGAGTTCATGATCGCCCCGATCGGCGCGGAGTCCTTCTCCGAGGCCCTGCGTTGGGGCGCCGAGGTCTACCACACCCTCAAGAAGGTGCTGAAGACCAAGGGCCTGTCCACGGGCCTCGGCGACGAGGGCGGCTTCGCCCCGAACCTGGAGTCCAACCGCGCCGCCCTCGACCTCATCGTCGAGGCCATCAAGCAGGCCGGTTACGTCCCCGGTGAGCAGATCGCGCTCGCGCTCGACGTCGCCGCGTCCGAGTTCTACAAGGACGGCAAGTACGAGTTCGAGGGCAAGTCCCGCTCGGCCGCCGAGATGACCGAGTACTACGAGGAGCTCGTCTCCGCGTATCCGCTCGTCTCCATCGAGGACCCGCTGTTCGAGGACGACTGGGCCGGCTGGAAGGTCATCACCGACAAGCTGGGCGACAAGGTCCAGATCGTCGGCGACGACCTCTTCGTCACCAACCCGGAGCGCCTGGCCCGCGGCATCGAGGAGGGCTCCGCCAACGCCCTGCTCGTCAAGGTCAACCAGATCGGCTCGCTGACCGAGACCCTGGACGCCGTCGAGATGGCCCAGCGCAACGGCTTCAAGTGCATGATGTCCCACCGCTCCGGCGAGACCGAGGACGTCACCATCGCCGACCTCGCCGTCGCGGTGAACTGCGGCCAGATCAAGACCGGCGCCCCGGCCCGCTCGGACCGTGTCGCCAAGTACAACCAGCTGCTGCGCATCGAGGAGATCCTCGACGACGCCGCGGTGTACGCCGGCCGCAGCGCCTTCCCGCGCTTCAAGGGCTGAGCCTTCCCGCGCGTCCGCTCTGCGGACCACGGGCACAGCAAGGGCTGAGCTCAGCAGGGTCAAGCCTTAGCCAGTCGTACGTACGTCCCCGTACCCGGTCCCGTACCGTGTGCGGGGACGTACGCACGTGGAAGGGGAGGCGGAGAGCCGATGGCCGTGAAGGACCGCGACCGTTTCTCCACCGCGACCAGGATCAAGCTGCTCGGCGAGCAGACCGCGGCCCGTGTCTACCGCTCCCAGACCAAGCGGCAGGCCCGCCGCTCCCGGCTCACCGGCCGGGCCGCGCTCCTCGCTCTGGTCCTGTGCACGCTGGTGGTGGCGCTGGCCTATCCCATAAGGCAGTACGTGTCCCAGCGCGCCGAGATCGCCGACCTCCAGCAGGAGCAGGAGCAGGCCAGGCAGCGGGTCGAGCAGCTGCGCGACCTCAAGGCGCGGTGGAAGGACGACGCGTACGCGGAGCAGCAGATCCGGCAGCGGCTGCATTATGTGATGCCGGGGGAGACGGGTTTCATCGTCGTCGACCCGGACGCCGCCAAGCAGTCCCGCGCCGACCTCGGGACGGCAGACCGCCCCTGGTACGCGAACGTCTGGGACGGCGTCGACAAGTCCGACGCCTCCGACCGATGACGGATGACGGATAGCAGAAAGACAACCTCAGGACCGATGGAAACGCCCCCGCCGACCACACCTCGCACCGAGCCCACCGACGCGGACGTCGAGGCCTTCAAGCAGCAGCTCGGGCGCCCGCCGCGCGGCCTGCGCGCGATCGCGCACCGGTGCCCGTGCGGGCAGCCGGACGTCGTGGAGACCGCGCCGCGGCTGCCCGACGGCACGCCCTTCCCGACGACGTACTACCTGACGTGTCCGCGCGCCGCCTCGGCGATCGGCACCCTGGAGGCGAACGGCGTCATGAAGGAGATGACGGAGCGGCTGCAGACCGACCCGGAACTCGCCGCCGCGTATCGCTCCGCGCACGAGGACTACATCGCGCGCCGGGACGCCATCGAGGTCCTGGAGGGCTTCCCGAGCGCGGGCGGGATGCCGGACCGGGTGAAGTGTCTGCATGTGCTGGTGGGGCACTCCCTGGCCGCGGGCCCGGGCGTCAACCCGCTGGGCGACGAGGCGATCGCGATGCTGCCGGAGTGGTGGCGCAAGGGGGCGTGTGTGGTGCCGGGTGGCGCTGAGGAGTGACCCTCGGGGCAGTCCCGTCCCTGGGGGCGGCAGGCCCCAGACCCCCGCTTCGGCCCTGAACGGGCCTCGTCCTCAAACGCCGGACGGGCGGCTGGATACAGCTGACCGGCGCTCGCAAGCTCACGCAGGAGGCTCCACCATGACCCGCGTCGCCGCCATCGACTGCGGTACGAACTCCATCCGGCTCCTCGTCGCCGACGCGGACCCGGAGACGGGTGAACTCGTCGACCTGGACCGGCGTATGACCATCGTGCGGCTCGGGCAGGGCGTCGACCGCACCGGGCGGCTCGCCCCCGAGGCGCTGGAGCGGACCTTCGCCGCCTGCCGTGAGTACGCGGCGGTCGTCAAGGAGCACGGCGCCGAGCGGCTCCGTTTCGTCGCCACCTCCGCGTCCCGGGACGCGGAGAACCGGGACGAGTTCGTGCGCGGGGTGCTGGACATCCTGGGCGTCGAGCCGGAGGTCATCACCGGCGACCAGGAGGCGGAGTTCTCCTTCACAGGGGCGACCAAGGAGCTCAAGGGGCGGGACGACCTCACCAAGCCCTACCTGGTCGTGGACATCGGCGGCGGCTCGACCGAGTTCGTCGTCGGGGACGACCACGTGCGGGCGGCGCGCTCGGTCGACGTCGGGTGTGTGCGGATGACCGAGCGGCATCTCGTACAGGAAGGTGCGGTCACCGACCCGCCCACCGACGCGCAGATCGCCGCCATGCGCGCCGACATCGAGGCCGCCCTCGACCTCGCCGAGGAGACGGTTCCGCTGCGCGAGGCGCACACGCTGGTCGGGCTCGCCGGGTCCGTCACCACTGTGTCGGCGATCGCCCAGGAGCTGCCCGAGTACGACTCGGAGGCCATCCACCACTCCCGTGTCTCCCACGACCGGGTCCGCGAGATCACCGAGTGGCTGCTGCACTCCACGTACGCCGAACGCGCGGCCGTCCCCTCCATGCATCCGGGGCGCGTCGACGTCATCGCCGCGGGGGCCCTCGTACTGCTCTCGATCATGGAGCGGATCGGGGCCGAGGAGGTCGTCGTGAGCGAGCACGACATCCTCGACGGCATCGCGTGGTCGGTGGCGTAGGTCTCCTTTGTTACCGATCGGTAGCTTCCGATTGAGCAGGTCGGATAACGTATGAGCGCCCCCGAGGGGGCCTTCGGAACCCCTCGGTGACATGTCGCCGGAAAACTTCGTGAAGTTCTTCACAAGGAATTCCGTCCTGCCGGAGCAGGAAAAGGGTCCGGTTGACCCTTCCGGGGGTCCGACAGGCCCTTGAACGTGTTCAGAAGGGTGGCGCACCATCAACTCGGGAGGGGTGCGCGGGAGATCGTTTCGGGGCACTCACAGGAGGCCCCGCGACCCGGAGAGGCAGCTCACGCGGCATTGACACCGGCCCGCCCTGTACCGTGATTCGGGGTCCGCGCCATGACCTGGATCACGTGAGCGGCGGAGGATAACACACCCCCTGGTGGAGCTTGTGAAGGGGCGCACGAGCGACCCCCCTGAGGCGGGTGGATACTCGATGGCATGAGCACCACGGAGCGTCCCAGGATCCTCGTAGTAGGCGGTGGGTACGTAGGCCTGTACGCAGCTCGGCGCATTCTCAAGAAGATGCGCTACGGCGAGGCGACCGTCACGGTCGTCGACCCCCGGTCGTACATGACCTACCAGCCCTTCCTTCCCGAAACCGCCGCCGGCAACATCTCCCCGCGCCACGTCGTCGTCCCGCTGCGACGCGTGCTGCCCAAGGCGGAGGTCCTCACCGGCCGGGTCACCACCATCGATCAGGACCGCAAGGTCGCCTCGATCGCCCCGCTGGTCGGCGAGGCGTACGAGCTGCCCTTCGACTACCTGGTCATCGCGCTCGGCGCGGTCTCCCGCACCTTCCCGATCCCCGGCCTCGCCGAGCAGGGCATCGGTATGAAGGGCATCGAGGAGGCCATCGGCCTGCGCAACCACGTCCTCGAGCAGCTGGACAAGGCCGACTCGACGACCGACGAGGAGATCCGCCGCAAGGCGCTCACCTTCGTCTTCGTCGGCGGTGGCTTCGCGGGTGCGGAGACCATCGGCGAGGTCGAGGACATGGCCCGCGACGCGGCGAAGTACTACACCAGCGTCTCCCGCGAGGACATGCGGTTCATCCTCGTCGACGCCGCCGACAAGATCCTTCCCGAGGTCGGCCCCAAGCTCGGCCAGTACGGCAAGGAGCACCTGGAGAGCCGCGGCGTGGAGATCTACCTCTCCACCTCGATGGACTCCTGCGTCGACGGCCACGTGGTGCTCAAGAACGGCCTCGAGGTCGACTCCAACACCATCGTGTGGACGGCCGGCGTCAAGCCGAACCCGGTCCTCGCGCGCTACGGCCTTCCGCTGGGCCCGCGCGGTCACGTGGACACCCGGACCACCCTGCAGGTGCAGGGCACGGACTACATCTGGGCCGCGGGCGACAACGCCCAGGTGCCGGACCTCGTCGGCCGCAAGGCGGGCAACGAGAACGCCT
The DNA here is from genome assembly GCF_000718165.1 of Streptomyces fulvoviolaceus. GTDB lineage: Bacteria > Actinomycetota > Actinomycetes > Streptomycetales > Streptomycetaceae > Streptomyces > Streptomyces fulvoviolaceus. The sequence goes on from NZ_JOEY01000016.1 coordinate 137,711, forward strand.
GGTGCCCGCCGAACGCACAGCACGCGCTGCGTCAGGCGCGTGTCCTCGGCGACAACGTGATCTCCGGTATGCGGGGCTTCCCGCAGAAGGACTACAGCCACGGCAACAAGGGCGCCGTCGCGGGTCTCGGCCTGCACAAGGGCGTCGCGATGATCGTCATGGGCAAGATGAAGATCAAGCTCAAGGGCCGTCTCGCCTGGTACATGCACCGCGGCTACCACGGTCTGGCCATGCCGACCTGGAACCGCAAGGTCCGTGTCTTCGCCGACTGGACCCTCGGCATGTTCCTCAAGCGCGAGGTCGTCTCCCTCGGCGCGATGGAGCACCCGCGCGAGGAGTTCTACGAGGCCGCGAAGCCCGTGCCTGCGGCGGCTCAGCCGGAGAAGAAGACCGAGGCCAAGGCCTCCTGACCCGCTCCGGTCGCTGATCGAACCGAAGGGCCCCCTGCCATCCGTGGTGCAGGGGGTCCTTCGGCGTTCCTGGGGGCTGTGCCCCGGACGTCCCTTCGGCCTGAACGGCCTCGTCCTCAAACGCCGGACGGGCCGGAATGCCTGGACCGGTGTCGGGACTGATCTCCGGCCTGCCGGTGTTTACCTAGGTGGACAATTCCGGGATCCTCGTCACGGAGGTGTGCGCCATGGCAAATGCCGCGCTGCGGCTCAGAACCCTCTTCGAACAACTACTAGGGACGCCGCTCCCCGTGCGCATCCGCGCCTGGGACGGTTCGCAGGCCGGCCCGCCCGACGCGCCTGCGCTGATCGTGCACAACCGCAGGGCAGTGCGCCGGCTGCTGTGGAAGCCGGGCGAGCTGGGCCTGGCCCGGGCCTGGGTGTCCGGGGACCTGGACATCGAGGGCGACCTCTACGCCGCCCTCGGCCTGATCTCGGGCCTCGTCTGGGAGCGCGGGGAGGATGCCAGAACCCTCCGGGAGGCGCTGCGCGAACCCGAGGTGCGCTCCGCCGTGCGCGGACTGATCGCACTCGCCGGTCCGCCGCTGCCGCCCGCCCCGCCTCCCGAGGAGGTCCGCAGGGCCCGCGGCCACCTGCACACCAAGCGCAGCGACAAACGCGCGGTCAGCCATCACTACGACGTCGGCAACGACTTCTACGAGGTCGTCCTCGGCCCGTCGATGGTCTACTCGTGCGCCTACTGGGAATCCCCCGAGAGCACGCTGGAGCTCGCCCAGCGCGACAAGCTCGAACTCATCTGCCGCAAGCTCGCCCTGACACCCGGTCAGCGCCTGCTCGACGTCGGCTGCGGCTGGGGCTCCCTGGCCATCCACGCGGCCCGCGAGCACGGCGTGAGCGTCGTCGGCATCACCCTCTCCCAGGAGCAGGCGGCGTACGCCCGCAAGCGCGTGGCCGAGGAGGGCCTGACCGACCGGATCGAGATCCGCGTCCAGGACTACCGTGATGTCGCCGACGGCCCCTTCGACGCCGTCTCCTCCGTCGGCATGGCCGAACACGTCGGCTCCGAGCGGTACTTGGAGTACGCGGAGGACCTGCTGCGGCTCCTCAGGCCCGGCGGGCGGCTGCTCAACCACCAGATCGCCCGGCGCCCGCAGCACGACGAATCGACGTACAGCCTCGACGGGTTCATCGACGCCTACGTCTTCCCCGACGGCGAACTCGCGCCCCTCGGCGACACCGTGAGCCTGCTGGAGCGGGCCGGGTTCGAGGTGCGGGACGTCGAGTCGATCCGCGAGCACTACGCCCTCACCCTGCGCCGCTGGGTCGCCAACCTGGAGGCCGGCTGGGTGCGGGCCATACGGCTGACCAGCCCGGGCCGGGCCCGCGTCTGGCGGCTGTACATGGCCGCCTGCGCGCTCGCCTTCGAACGCAACCGCATCGGCGTCAACCAGGTGCTGGCGGTCAGGACGCCCGAGTCCGGGGCGTCCGGGGTGCCGTTGCGCTCCCGTACCTGGAACTGAAAACAGAAGGGGCCTGTCGCCAATTGGCGACAGGCCCCTATCCACCTGCGACTACTCCGACTTGATCGCCGTCAGCATGTTCAGCCGTGCCGCCCGACGGGCCGGCCACAGTGCGGCCAGGACGCCCACCGTCGCCGCCAGGAGCAGGAAGACGGCCATCCGGGCCCACGGCATGACCAGTTCGTACGTCGCCATGCTCGACCCCACCAGCTCACCGGCGGCCCAGCCGAAGAACACGCCGAGACCGATGCCGAGCACACCGCCGAACAGGGAGATCACCAGGGACTCCAGGCGCACCATCCGCTTGATGCCCTTGCGGTCGAGGCCGATCGCCCGCAGCATCCCGATCTCCTGGGAGCGCTCGAAGACCGACATGGCCAGGGTGTTGATGACCCCGAGGACCGCCACGAGCACCGCCATCGCGAGCAGGCCGTAGAGCATGTTCAGTACCAGCGTGAACATCTGCGCGATCTCGTTGGAGAGGTCCTTCTTGTCCTGGACCTTGATGGCGGGGTTCGAGCCGAGGGCCTTCTCCAGCTTGTCCTTCGTGGCGCTCGACGCGCCGTCGGACGTCTTCACCATGACCTGCATGTCGGCCGGGTCGGTCTCGTGCGGGGAGAGCGCCGCGTTGTCCAGGATGATGCCCTGGATCATCTCGTTGCCCTCGTAGACCCCGGCGACCGTCAGCTGCTGCTTCTTGCCGTCCTCGTAGTTGACGGTGAAGCGCGAACCGGCCTTCCAGCCATGGGACTTGGCGGTGTCGTCGTCCACGACGACCTGGCTGCCGCCGACCTTGAAGGCGCCGGAGTCGACCGTCAGGTCGGTCAGCTCGCCGATGGTCGAGCCCGTGACCCCGGTCAGGTACTCGGTCTTGCCGCCGATGCGCGAGGGCGCGTTGCGCAGCGGGCTGCTGGCGGTGACGTCGTCGAGCTTCGCGACCTTCTCGGCGACGTCCGGGGAGAGGGAGTTGCCGTTCGCCATCGAGACGACGTAGTCGGCCTTGATCGCCGAGGACGCCATCTTGTCGATGGACTTCTGCAGGCTGCCCGCCATCACCGTCATGCCGGTGATGAGGGTGAGGCCGATCATCAGCGCGGAGGCGGTGGCGGCCGTACGGCGCGGATTGCGGACCGAGTTCTGGCGGGCCAGCTTGCCGGAGATGCCGAAGACGCGCATGAATGGCGCCGCCGCCGCGATCAGCGGGCGGGACAGCAGCGGGGTCAGGATGAACACGCCGATGATGAGGAGTACGGCGCCTATGCCCATGGGGGCCTGGCCGTCCGAGCCGCTCATCGACGTGGCCGCCAGGACGACCGCGATGCCGGCGCCGGAGAAGAGCGCGCCGAGCGTGTTGCGCAGCACCAGCGACTTGGTGGTCGCCGCCGCGTGCACGCTGCTCATCGCCGCGACCGGCGGGATCTTCGCGGCCCGGCGGCCGGGCAGCCAGGCCGCCAGCATGGTGATGAGGATGCCGACCGCGAGGGCCGTGCCGACCGTACCCGGGGTGATGACCAGCGGTCCGTCGGGGACGGTCGCGCCGAGCATGCCGATGAGCGACTTCAGCCCGGCACCGATGCCGATGCCGGCGACGAGCCCGGTCACGGCGGCGACCGCGCCGACGACGAACGCCTCGATCAGCACGGATCGCGTGACCTGCTTGCGCGAGGCGCCCACCGCCCGCAGCAGCGCGAGCTCCTTGGTGCGCTGGGCGATCAGCATGGTGAAGGTGTTGGCGATGATGAACGTACCGACGAAGAGCGCGATGCCCGCGAAGACCAGCAGGCCCTGCTTCAGCCCGCTCATCGAGGAGGAGATCATCTCCGCCTGGTCGTCGGCGAGTTGCTTGCCGGTGGTGGTCTCGACGGTATCGGCCGGCAGCGCCTTGTCGAGCGCGGCCTTCAGCGTGGCCTGGCTGGTTCCGGCCGCCGCCTTCACGTCGATCTCGTCGTACGTGCCCGCCTTGCCGAACAGCGACTGCGCGGTCGCCGTGTCGAAGAGGGCGAGGCTGCCGCCGGCGGCGACATTGCCGTCGTCGGTGGTGAAGATGCCCGCGACGGTGGGCTTCAGGACCGGGCCGTCGATCGAGAGGCGCACGGTGTCGCCGACCTTGTAGCCGGCGCGCTCGGCGGTCTCCGAGTCGATGGCGACCTCGTTCGCGCCGCTCGGGGCGTGCCCGCTGACCAGCGGATACCGGGGGTCCTTGGCCTCCCAGTAGTTGCCGCCCTGCGACTGGAAGCCGCCGCCGATGAGCTTGCCGTCCTTGTCGGCGATGGCGGTGAAGCCGCTGACGACGCCGATCGCGGAGGCGGCGCCCGGGACTTGCTCGCTCTTGGCGAGCAGCGCCTGCGTCAGCTCGGGGCTCTTGCCGACCTGATCGCCCTTGCTCTCCTGGTACTTGGCCTCGACGGCGACGTCGACCTGGTCGAAGCCCTTGGCGGAGCTGTTCTGGAGGGCGTTGGAGAGAGTGTTGGTGAAGACCAGCGTTCCGGACACGAATGCCACGCCGAGCATCACGGCGAGCACGGTCATGAGCAGCCTGGCCTTGTGCGCGAGGACGTTGCGCAGGGCGGTGCGGAACATCAGCTGGTACGGCCCTTCGCGTCGAACTGCTTCATGCGGTCCAGCACGGAGTCGGCCGTCGGGCCGTACACCTCGTCGACGATCCGGCCGTCCGCGAGGAAGATGACCCGGTCCGCGTACGCCGCCGCCACCGGGTCGTGGGTCACCATGACCACCGTCTGCCCCAACTCCCTTACGGAGTTGCGGAGAAAGCCCAGTACCTCCGCGCCGGAGCGCGAGTCGAGGTTTCCGGTCGGCTCGTCGCCGAAGATGATGTCGGGCCGGGAAGCGAGCGCCCGGGCCACGGCGACGCGCTGCTGCTGGCCGCCGGAGAGCTGGGCGGGGCGGTGGCCGAGCCGGTCGGCCAGACCCACCATGGCGATCACCGAGTCCAGCCACTGCTTGTCCGGCTTGCGGCCCGCGATGTCCATGGGGAGCGTGATGTTCTCCAGGGCCGTCAGGGTCGGCAGCAGGTTGAACGCCTGGAAGATGAAGCCGATCTTGTCCCGGCGCAGCTTCGTCAGCTGCTTGTCCTTCAGGGAGCCCAGCTCGGTCTCGCCGATGCGCACCGACCCGGAGGAGAAGGTGTCCAGACCGGCCACGCAGTGCATCAGCGTGGACTTTCCGGAGCCGGAGGGGCCCATGATCGCGGTGAACTCGGCCTGCCGGAACTCGACGGAGACCCGGTCGAGGGCGACCACCTGGGTCTCGCCCTGTCCGTAGATCTTCGACAGGTCCGTGGCGCGCGCGGCCATGGTGGCGGTGGCCCGGCCGGCGACGGGTGTGGTGGTCACGGGATGGAACTCCTCGCGGAACGACGTCTTGAAGGGGGCGTGTTCCATCGTGGTGCCCGGCCGGGCCCGTGTAGTCAGCCGCTGTTCCGGTTCCGAAGGCAGACTCGGGAGGGACCGGGCGCCGCCGTGTCATACCTGGGGATGACGGCGGCCCCTGACGGCCGCTTTGAGGGACCCTCTGGCAAGCGCTTGCGGGCGCTTACGTCAAGAACAGGTGGAGCACCCTCGTTCGGGCGGTGAAATTCCGTCATTCCGCATGCGGGGCCGCCTGCCTCTTGCAAGGCTATTGGCAAGTGCGGATGGCCCGTTCCACGGGCTGATGCACCCTCAGACGTCAATAAAATAAGACAACATCGGTCCGCCCGTCCGCTGTTCGGGGGATGCATCCCGATAGGCTCGGAACCTCAACGCGGAGCCCATGGCCTGCCCGGATGGTGGAATGCAGACACGGCGAGCTTAAACCTCGCTGCCCCTTCGCGGGCGTGCCGGTTCAAGTCCGGCTCCGGGCACTTCCGACGTTCATCGATCCCTGCAGCATTCATTGACACCTCATGAAGAGGGGCGCAGACTCGTGTTCGCAAGTTGGTGAAGTAAATTTCACTACACGAACAGAGAGGTTCGGCGATGCGCACCACCGTCGGCATCATCGGAGCGGGCCCCGCCGGCCTCCTCCTCGCCCGGCTGCTCCACAACGCGGGCATCGACTCGGTCGTCCTGGAGAGCCGTGACCGCGCCTACGTCGAGCAGCGGCAGCGGGCCGGAATCCTGGAACAGGGGACGGTGGACGTGCTGCGCGCGGCCGGCGCCGGGGAGCGCATGGACCGCGAGGGCCTGCGCCACGACGGCATCGAGCTGCGCTACGACAGGAAGCGCCACCGCGTCGACTTCCCCGCCCTCACCGGCGGCCGGTCCGTGACCGTCTACGCCCAGACCGAGGTCTGCAAGGACCTCATCGCCCTCCAGCTCAAGGAGGGCGGCCCGCTGCTGTTCGAGGCGGAGGCACTGGCCGTCGAGGGCGCGGACACCGACAGCCCGCGCATCCGCTTCCGCCACGAAGGCCGCGAGGACGTCCTCGACTGCGACTACGTCGTCGGCTGCGACGGCTCCTGGGGTGTCGCCCGCAAGGCGATCCCGTCCGAACTCGTCCGGGTCTTCGAGCGGACGTATCCCTTCGGCTGGCTCGGCATCCTCGCCGACGTGCCGCCCTCGCACGACGAGCTCGTCTACGCCCGCCACGACCGCGGTTTCGCCCTCCTCTCCATGCGCTCCCCGTCCGTCTCCCGCCTCTACCTCCAGGTGCCGGAGGGCACGGACGCCGCGGAGTGGGGGGACGAGGAGATCTGGGACGAGCTGGAGCGCCGCTTCGAGACCGACGACGACTGGACGCTGGAGCGCGGCCCGATCACCCAGAAGTCCGTCACCCCCATGCGCTCCTACGTCCACGAGCCCATGCGGCACGGCCGTCTCTTCCTCGCCGGCGACGCGGCGCACATCGTGCCGCCCACGGGCGCCAAGGGGCTCAACCTGGCCGTCGGGGACGTCGTGACCTTCGCGGGGGCGCTGACGTACCAGAAGGAGACGGGCTCGGCGGAGCTGCTCGACGCCTACTCGGAGACCTGCCTGCGGCGGGTGTGGCAGGCCGAGCGGTTCTCCTACGACATGACGACGCTCCTGCACCGGGCTCCCGACGCGACGCCCTTCGAGGACCGCCTCCAGATCGCCCGTCTCGAGCGGCTCGCGTCGTCCGAGGCGGCCGAGACCGACCTGGCCGAGGGGTACACGGGCTTCCCGTTCGGGTGAGACCTCGGGTGAGACGTTCGGGTGGGATAAGGAGTCGATCTCCGGCGGGTTCCGGCCATGTACCGGCTTGGTCATGAACGGGCCCCTCCGGCGCCGGGAATCACGGATCCGCGTAGCGTGTTGCGCACCATGACAAGGGAAAGATCCTCCCCAAGCACTAGGGTCAATCCTTTGCCTTTCCATTACTCTTGAGCCAAGGCTACGCACGGTGGCCATGGAGGAGTGAAATGAGGAGCAGCAACCCGGTCTTCTCGCGACGGGGCTTCAGCCGCGACAACGGCTACGCGGGCTTCAACACCGCGCCGCAGGCCGGGGGCGCAGCTGTAGGAACGCAGGGCAGCCCGTACGCCCAGCCGCAGTCCGGCAACCCGTACGCGCAGAACCCCTACGCCCAGCAGGACCTGCAGGGTGCGCCGCCGCAGGCCCCGGTCACCACCGGCCGGATGACGATCGACGACGTCGTCCTGCGTACCGGCACCACGCTCGGCGTGCTGATCGTCACGGCCGCGCTCGCCTGGGCACTGCTGCCCGTCGACGACGCGAACATCGGCCGTTCGTACGGCATCGGCATCGGCGCCGCGCTGATCGGTATGGTCCTGGCCTTCGTCCAGTCCTTCAAGCGCAAGGCCTCGCCCGCGCTGATCCTGACGTACGCCGCGTTCGAGGGTGTGTTCCTCGGGGTCATCTCGAGCATCGTCGACAACCGCATCGCGAGCGGTGCGGCCATGCAGGCCGTGATCGGCACGCTGGCGGTCTTCGCCGCCGTACTGATCGCCTACAAGGCCGGCTGGATCCGCGTCAACCGCCGGTTCTACGGCTTCGTGATGGCGGCCGCGCTCGGCTTCGTCCTGCTGATGGCCGTGAACCTGCTGTTCGCGGTGTTCGGCGGCGGTGACGGCCTCGGCTTCCGCAGCGGCGGCCTCGGCATCATGTTCGGCATCATCGGCATCCTGCTCGGTGCGTGCTTCCTCGCCCTGGACTTCAAGCAGGTCGAGGACGGCATCGCCTACGGCGCCCCGCGCGAGGAGGCGTGGCTGGCGGCCTTCGGGCTGACGCTGACGCTCGTGTGGATCTACCTGGAGTTCCTGAGGCTCATCGCGATCCTCAACAGCAGCGACTAGTCGCCGACGATCGTCTGCGGCGGTTGTGCAGCGAAGGGCCCCGGGTTCGTCTCCCGGGGCCCTTCGTCGTCTGGGGTACCAGATGCGGTGCGCGCCTAGAGGAATTTGCGCGCGGCCCTCCTCAGGTCGTACTCGTGGATGAGCGCTTTCGCGTGGCCGTACGCGAGGTTGTGTTCGTGGCGGAGCCAGCTGACCTTTTCCTCGAAGCGGAAGAGAGCCGGGCCTTCGTCGACGGTGCGGAGCCAGTCGGACACTTCACGACCGGTGCAGTGGGGGATGCGGGCGAGCAGATTGCGGTGGGTCTCCTCGGAGAGGACGTGGGACATCGGCGCCTCCGGACGCAAAGGGGATGTAAGCCGGTCCTTCAGGTCACCGTGCCTGAGCGTTGGCCTGTTGGCAACAGTCCCGGTGTGGCGCGTACGGTTGCCGCGTGGCGGATACGAAGCGGTTGACCCTGGCTGTGGATCACTTTGCCGATCGGCTTCGGGCGGCGCCGCAGTCGCGTCTGCAACGGGGGGCTGCTTCTGAGGCCCTGGGGTTGGCCCGGGAGTTGGCTCGGTGGGCGCAGGTTCTGGAGGCGCCGGAGGTTGAGCCTCGGGTGATGCCGGATGCGGGGATGTTCGCCGCGGCTGATCAAATCACTGTTGCTGTGCATGACTTGGCCCTCGTGCTTGTGGACGAGGGCCAGGTTTCTGATGCGGTTCTGTTGGTTGAGGAGGCGCAGAAGAGGGCGGGGGTCTAGGGCGCGTTGGCGGGTGCGGGTGCGTTGTGGCTGGTCGCGCAGTTCCCCGCGCCCCTAGGGGGCTGCAGGTGCCCGGCGCTCTGAAGGGAAGCCTCTTCACGGCCCGCAGCGAAGCCTCTTGTGCGCCCCGCCTGAAGCCTCTTACAGGCTTGCTATGACCCTGTCCGCCAGGATGTAGACGTTCTCCTCGCCGCACGCGAAGGTCAGGGTGTACGCGCCCGAGATGCCCGAACCGCCCAGCAGTACCGGGGTCTCGCCTGCACGCAGGGCCGCCGACAGGCGTTCCGCCGTCTCCCGGTGGCCCGGGGTCATGCACAGGGTCGTGCCGTCGGCGAAGACGTAGACGTCGAGGGTGCCGAGGGGGCCGGGGCGGACGTCGGCCAGTTCGGTGGCGGAGGCGGCGAGTTCTTCCAGGGTGGCCACCGTGCGCTCGTGGTCGTTGGCCACGGGGGACGTCATCGGGACGAAGTCCGGGTGGGAGGGGTGGCGGCGGCGGGCCGCGGCCAGTTCGGCGGACTCGCCCGCGAACTCGTCGGCGTCGGCGCCCGCCTCGGTCACCGGCTCCAGGCCCACGAAATCGGCCTGCCGGGGCAGGAACAGCTCGCTGTCGGGCAGGCCCAGCAGCGAGGGCGCGTCGGAGGCGTCACGGGCCTCCTGGGCGGCCCAGAAGGCCCGCGCCTCGGCGAGCTCCCGCTCACGCTCCTCGGCGAGGGCCTCCGCCACGGCGGCGCGTATCTCATCGACGTCGGCGGAATGACGGGCGGCCGGCACCAGACCCCGCGCGGCGGAGCGGTTGCTCGCGGCGAGTTCGGTGTGCAGGGCGGCGACCTGTCGGCGCAGCACCATGAGGGTGCGCAGGACGGCGACGCCCACGGCGCCCGTGGCGGCCGTGGTGACCAGCAATGCGATCGGCATGGCGCTCACTGACGTACTCCCGGTTCAAAGTCGACCCCCGACTTCCTACATCAGCTTGAAGGGCGGACTATCCCGCTGTCAGTGCGTAACGTCACGAAACGGACAGGACTTTGGGCCCGGGGTTTGGTGCTGAAACGACTCTGACCTGCGTAAATCCCTTTCCCAAGGGAGATAGGTCACATCCTGGGGGAGATTGGATCACAAATCGGCCCAGAACCTTGGGGTTTCTCGGGTTCTGGGCCGATCGCTCACGCTGGGTTTCCGTGCGAATACGGGGAGTTGATCACTTAGATCGCCCCGCTCCGGTTCAGCTCAGGCGCTCGATGACCATCGCCATGCCCTGGCCGCCGCCGACGCACATCGTCTCCAGACCGAACTGCTTGTCGTGGAACTGGAGGGAGTTGATGAGCGTGCCGGTGATGCGGGCGCCGGTCATGCCGAAGGGGTGGCCGACGGCGATGGCGCCGCCGTTGACGTTCAGCTTCTCCAGCGGGATGTTCAGGTCGCGGTAGGAGGGGATCACCTGGGCGGCGAACGCCTCGTTGATCTCGACCAGGTCGATGTCGTCGATGGTGAGGCCGGCGCGGCGCAGCGCCTGGTTGGTCGCGTCCACCGGGCCGAGGCCCATGATCTCGGGGGACAGGCCCGAGACGCCGGTGGAGACGATGCGGGCGAGCGGGGTGAGGCCGAGCTCGCGGGCCTTGGTGTCGCTCATGATGACGACCGCGGCGGCGCCGTCGTTCAGGGGGCAGCAGTTGCCGGCGGTGACCAGGCCGTCGGGGCGGAAGACCGGCTTGAGGCCGCCGACGGCCTCCAGGGTGACGCCGGCGCGCGGGCCGTCGTCCTTGGAGACGACCGTGCCGTCGGGGGTCGTGACCGGGGTGATCTCGCGCTCCCAGAAGCCGTTCTTGATGGCTTCCTCGGCGAGGTTCTGCGAGCGGACGCCGAACTCGTCCATGTCCTGGCGGGTGACGCCCTTGAGGCGGGCCAGGTTCTCGGCGGTCTGGCCCATCGCGATGTACGGGTCGGGGAGCAGGCCGTCCTCGCGGGGGTCGTGCCAGGTCGTGCCCTCCTGCTGGGCGACCTCGGCGGTGCGGGCCTCGGCCTCGGCGAAGAGGGGGTTGCGCGTGTCGGGGGTGTCGGAGCTGCCCCTGGCGTAGCTGGAGACCATCTCCACGCCGGCCGAGATGAAGACGTCGCCCTCGCCGGCCTTGATCGCGTGCAGGGCCATGCGGCTCGTCTGCAGCGACGAGGAACAGTAACGGGTGATCGTGCAGCCGGGGAGGTGGTCCATCCCCATCTGCACGGCGACGATCCGGCCGAGGTTGTTGCCCTGCTCGCCGCCGGGGAGGCCGCAGCCGAGGTGCAGGTCGTCGATGTCCCTCGGGTCCAGCTCGGGGACCTTGGCCAGGGCCGCCTGGATGATCGTGGCGGTGAGGTCGTCGGGCCGCAGGTCCTTGAGAGAGCCCTTGAAGGCGCGGCCGATGGGGGAGCGGGCGGTCGAGACGATCACGGCTTCGGGCATCACGGCTCCATTGGCGTACGGGGGTTCATGCACGGCTTGGTTTGGAAGTTACCCGTACGTATGGCCTCGGTCACGGGTGTGGCGGTGTGACCCTGACCGCAGTTTTCTAAGCGCTTGCTTTTCTCGCCCCCGCCGCCCCTACCCGTCCCGTCCCTGGGGGCTGCCGCCCCCAGCCCCCGCTGTCGGCCTGAACGGCCTCGTCCTCAAACGCCGGACGGGCTGATTGCGTGGCCCGGCGCCTGGTTCGGGGTGGCAGTTCTCGTTCTCAGGCGCCGGGCGGGCTAAAACAGCCCCTCCGGCGTTTGAGGAGCGGGGGTCCAGGGGGCAGAGCCCCCCTGGGACGGGAATGGGAAGGGGCGGCGGGGGCGAGATCAAGTCGACGGAGTCGCCGGGGTCCGCTCCGGCTCCGGGACCCTTCGGCGCCGGCGCCGCTTCAGCAGCGCCCACGGCCCCTTCGGTCCCGTGGACAGTGCCGCCGTGACCTCCGTGCCCGCCTCCGAGGCGGCCTCCGCGGCCGCGCGGGCCACCGGGAGGAAGCCCTCGCGACGGGAGGCGTCCGGGCGGTCCTCCTCGGCCGGCCAGAGGCCCAGCGCGGCGCAGACGGTCGGCAGGATCGCCATCGCCGCCGTGGCGTAGCCCTCCGCGGAGGGGTGGTAGTTGTCCGGGCCGAACAGCTCACGCGGGTTCGCCGCGAACTCCGGGCCCAGCAGGTCGCCCAGGGACACCGTGCGGCCGCCCTGTTCGACGGCACCGATCGTCTGGGCGGCCGCGAGCTGCCGGGAGGCCCGTCGGGCCAGCCAGCGCAGCGGCTGCTGCACCTGCTCCACCGTCCCCAGGTCGGGACAGGTGCCGACCACCACCTCCGCGCCGGCCGTGCGCAGCCGTCGTACCGCGGAGGACAGATGGCGGACCGAGAGGGCCGCGGACATGCGGTGGGTGACGTCGTTCGCGCCGATCATGATCACGCAGACGTCCGGCACCCGGGCCGGGTTCGCCAGGGTCAGGGCCACCTGGCGGTCCAGGTCGTCGGAGGTCGCCCCGGGAAGGGCGACGTTACGGAGGTCCACCGGGCGTTCCGCCACCGCGGCCAGCCCCGACGCCAGCAGCGCGCCCGGTGTCTGGCCCGCCCGGTGGACGCCCTGGCCGGCGGCCGTGGAGTCGCCCAGCATCGTCAGGCGCAGGTGCGGTTCGTCCGGGGTGGTGTAGACGTGGCCGTAGCGGCCCTCCGCCTGGGGGACGTGCGGCGGTTCGCCGTTGCCCACCTGGCGTTTGACCAGCTGTACCTCCGCCAGCAGCACACCCACGGCCGCCGCGCCGACCAGACCGATCCCGCCGCCGCCGTACGCGGCGCCGGCCGCGATCCGCCGGGCCACCCTCGCCCTCGACATGCTCGTCATACGTCGCCGCCACCTCCTCTTGAGGGCCTGTCTTCCGGATCAGCCCGGGGCCGCGGGGCCTGGTGCGCACACCTGCCGCGTTGTCGTCGGTTGCCGACGCTCCGCGTCGACGCCCTCCTCCGCCTTGCAGCTGCACGCACCAGGCCCCGCTCACCGGCGCCGGTCAGGCACCGTGTGTCGAAGTCGGCCTGATCCGGAAGACAGGCCCTAGCCGTACACCCACTCCTTGCCCCGCACGGACCGTGGCCCAATCCCAACAGGCAGTGAACGAACGTCATGCGACCCGTACAGGCCATAGGCTGGCGGAACCACTACCACCACATCTTTTGCAGCATCCGGAGACAACGGTGCAATTCCACGACTCGATGATCAGCCTCGTCGGCAACACCCCGCTGCTGAGGCTCAACAGTGTGACCACGGGCATCCAGGCGACCGTCCTGGCCAAGGTCGAGTACTTCAACCCGGGCGGTTCCGTGAAGGACCGCATCGCCCTGCGCATGATCGAGGCGGCGGAGGAGAGCGGCGCGCTCAAGCCCGGCGGCACGATCGTCGAGCCGACCAGCGGGAACACCGGTGTCGGCCTCGCCATCGTGGCCCAGCAGAAGGGCTACCACTGCATCTTCGTGTGCCCCGACAAGGTGAGCACCGACAAGATCAACGTGCTGCGGGCGTACGGGGCGGAGGTCGTCGTGTGCCCCACCGCCGTGGATCCCGAGCACCCCGACTCCTACTACAACGTCTCCGACCGGCTGGTCCGTGAGACGCCGGGTGCGTGGAAGCCGGACCAGTACTCCAACCCGAACAACCCGCTCTCCCACTACCACTCGACCGGCCCCGAGCTGTGGGAGCAGACGGAGGGGCGGATCACCCACTTCGTGGCGGGCGTCGGCACCGGCGGCACCATCTCCGGCACCGGGCGCTATCTGAAGGACGCCAGCGACGGCAAGGTGCAGGTCGTCGGCGCGGACCCCGAGGGCTCCGTGTACTCGGGCGGCTCCGGGCGGCCGTATCTCGTCGAGGGCGTCGGTGAGGACTTCTGGCCGACCGCCTACGACCGGACCGTCGCCGACGAGATCGTGGCCGTGTCCGACAAGGACTCCTTCCAGATGACCCGCCGGCTCGCGAAGGAGGAGGGGCTGCTCGTCGGTGGTTCCTGCGGTATGGCCGTCGTGGCGGCGCTGCGGGTCGCCGAGCGGCTCGGGCCGGATGACGTCGTGGTCGTGCTGCTGCCGGACAGCGGGCGCGGCTACCTCTCGAAGATCTTCAACGACGAGTGGATGGCCGACTACGGCTTCCTCGAGGACGAGGGCCCCAGCGCCCGCGTCGCCGACGTGCTCAACGACAAGGTGCACGGCGCCATCCCGTCCCTCGTCCACATGCACCCGGACGAGACGGTCGGTCAGGCCATCGAGGTGCTGCGCGAGTACGGCGTCTCGCAGATGCCGATCGTCAAGCCGGGCGCCGGTCACCCGGACGTCATGGCCGCCGAGGTCGTCGGGTCGGTCGTGGAACGCGAGCTGCTCGACGCGCTGTTCACCAAGAGCGCGTCGCTGGAGGACCCGCTGGAGAAGCACATGTCGGCCCCGCTGCCCCAGGTCGGTTCCGGCGAGCCGGTCGGGGACCTGATGACCGTGCTCGGCACGGCGGACGCGGCGATCGTCCTCGTCGAGGGCAAGCCCACCGGTGTGATCAGCCGGCAGGACCTGCTGGCCTTCCTCGCCAAGGGCGGGAAGTAGAGCCCTTCCGGCGGATCAGGCCGGCTGCAAGAAGCGGCGCCTGCCAGGCAACCCGAGCGGGGTCTGGTGCGTGCAGCTGCAAGGCGGAGGGGGCGGCGACGCGATGGGGGAGTCGGCAACCGACGACAACGCCGCTGGGGGTCCCCCCACGCTTTTGAGGCAGTGGGGGAGCGCGTGCCGGACCCCGCGACGCCGGCACAATCCGCCGGACGGGCCCTATGGGAAACGTCCGGTGAACGGCCCGTGGCCACGGCGAACTTGCGGTTTCCCACCCGAACGGTGGACTTCGCGAAAGTGGTACGAGGGCGACACGTCCGCGCAGCACCCGCTTAACACGGGTCCGGCACATTAGTGGTTGTCGGCAGGGCGGGAGCGGCTCCCCGCCCCCGCCGACAACCGAACGGCGTCACGGACCTCCGGAGCGGCTCCCGGACCTCCACCGACGCCTGGGACGCGCACGCCCGGCCCTGACCCGGCACGCGTCCTTCGCGGGGACCGCCGTCGTCCCGCCCCCCGGTAACGGGGGTGCGGCGGTCCCCGCGCATAGCTTTTCCACGACCCCTTCTCAGGCGTCGAATTCGCCTCAGGCGTCGAAGAGATCCCGCGCGGCCTCGATGTGACCGAGGTACCGGTGCGTCCAGTCGCACATCCCGTCCACGGTCGCGCGCAGGCCCCGGCCCGGCTCGGTGAGGGTGTACTCGACCCGCGGCGGCACCGTGGGGTGCACGCTCCGCTCGACCAGGCCGTTGCGCTCCAGCATCCGCAGGTTCTGGGTGAGCATCTTGTGGCTGATGCCCTCGATCCCGTTCCGCAACTCGGTGAAGCGCAGGGTGCGTTCGCCGAGGGTCTCGATGATCAGGAGCGCCCACTTGTTGGCCACGTCCGAGAAGATCTCGCGCGCCAGTGAGTCCGCGCGCCGCAAGTCCGCCGCTTCCTCGGGCGAGCCCTTGAACTGCTTGGTCACCATCAGGTTCCCCAGTCACCGAAAAGTGCGTTCTTCCATGTCGGCGGCCACTCTCCTACGGTTCCCCAGTAACCACAAGAGAGCACGGGAGGCGGACAACATGGCCATCACCCTGGTCAACCCCAGCGGATTGCCGGAGATCGACGCCTATCGGCAGGTGTCGCTCGCATCCGGGTCGAGGCTGGTCTTCATCGCCGGGCAGGTCGCCTGGGACGCGAAGGGGGTCACGGTCGGCGAAGGCGACCTCGCCGCGCAGGTCGAGCAGTGCTACCTCAACATCGGCACCGCCCTGGCCGAGGTGGGCGGCTCCTTCGGCGACGTGGCGAAACTGACCGTCCACGTCGTCGACTGGACCCCCGACAAGATGCCGCTGCTCATGGAGGGCATCTCCCGGGCGGCCGCGCGGCTCGAGGTCACCCCGGTGCCGCCGGTCACGCTGCTGGGCGTCGCGGCGCTGGACGTCCCCGACCATCTGGTCGAGATCGAGGCCACGGCGGTTCTCGACTGAACAGCCGCGCTTCGGTCGGGCGGCCTCGGTCAGTCCTCCCAGTCGCTGTCCTGGGAGGGCCGGTGGTGGCGTCGGCGGCCGCGGAAGAGGTCCGGGTTGCCGCGGACCGCCTGGAAGGCGTTCACGCCGACGATGCCGGCCCAGGCGACGAGCAGGCCCGGGAGGTGGGCCACGGCGCCGCCGATCGCGGACAGCGGGATCGCCAGCACCAGCGAGACGATGCCGAAGCCGAAGCGCTCGCCCCAGGAATCGGTGGGTTTCGGTGACCGGGAGCCCCGGGCCACCACCATCTGCTGCTCGGCGAGCTGCCGACGCAGCCGGCGCTCCACCGCGCCGTCGATGCGCTGGTCGACCTTCTCCATGAACGAGTCGACCAGCGCGGACTCGTACTCCTCGCCCAGTTCCCTGCGGGCCTGCAGGGAGGCGTTGATGTCCTTCTTGAGTTCGGTGTCCCGCGCGTCCATTCCGGTCATGCGATCCACGGTAGGGAGCGGGGGAGGCGGCCGCACTGGGGATATCCCCCCTGTTCCGGGTGCCCGTGTGGAGTTGTGGTGGGATCACCGGAAAGAATCTTTGACCAACAGTCGATATACGACTTGCGGTCATTCATAATGACGCGCATGCGTACCGTGCAAAGGAAAGCCAAAGAGGTCGCGGAGCGTGACCAGATGCTGGTCCGTCTGGCGCTCGACATGATCGAGCGCGACGGCTTCCACAACCTCACCCTCGGACGCCTGGCCGACGCGGCCGGCTACTCCAAGGGGACCATCTACAACCACTTCACCTGTCGCGAGGACCTGCTCATCGAGCTGTCCGCCGAGAGCGCCCGCAGGCAGCTGCGCTACTACCAGGCGATCGCCGACCTGGCGTGGGGCGGGGTGTCGGCCCTCTACGCGCTGATGCTCGCCTACATGCGGCACGCGGAGGTGGCCCCCGTGCTGTTCGAGTGCAGCATCACCGCCCGCACCGACGCCGTGTGCGAGGCCGCGTCCGAGACCCGGCTGAAGCGGCGCGACCTGGTCGAGTCGCAGATGGCGCAGGTGGTCGGCTCGGTCGTGGAGCGCGCGGTGGCCGAGGGGCCGTTCGACAATCCGCGGCTCACGCCCGCCGTCGCCGTCGATGCCCTGCGCTCGTACATCCTCGGTTACGCGGCGATGCACCTGCTGTCCCGCCGGTTCCTGTGGGCCGAGGAGGACAGTCTCCGTGACCGGCTGCAGGTGCTGGCCTCCATGGTCCAGGGGCTCGGCTGGCCCCGCCTGGAGGCCGAGGAGCTGACCTCGATCCAGCAGGTGGTCAACGAGATCGTGACGGCGGCCGACGGCGACCGGTGACCGGGTTCCGGAACGCTCCGTAACCGCCCTTGGCGGAGGAGCTGAGTCCGGTTTCTGCTCTTACCACCCCCTTACTTGAACTGGGTGTCAAAAAGTGACCAGTAGTCATAACGTGATGCGTGCCTGCCCGCCAGGAGCAGGCGACCGTGAAACGGAGGGGACATGCGCATCACGATCGCCCGCAGGGGGAGCACCCTGTGGGAGGCATGCGGGGATCTTGCTCGCACCCGCTACGTACGCGACTACCAGGCCCGAATCGAGCCCTCGCCCGACTCCTATGTCGCGCTGAGCCCGGACGGGAGCTCCGAGACGGCGCCTGTGGCCTGCGCCGGACTCACCTACGGCGGATCGCGCCCGCTGTTCATCGAGAACTACTTCGGGGCCTCCGCCGCCGACACCCTCACCGGGCGTACCGGCACCGCCTGCGAACCGACCGCGCTGGTCGAGATCGGGCCGCTGGCCTCGGTGGAACCCGGAGCGGGGCTCGCGCTGGTGCGGATGCTGCCCGCCTTCTGCTGGTGCAACGGCGCCGAGTTCATCATGTGCACCATCACCCGCCGGCTGGCCGCCCTGCTGGCCCGCATAGGCATCCGCTTCACCCCGGTGACCCAGGCCCGCGAGGACCAGCTCCCCCAGGAGCAGCAGGGCCGTTGGGGCACCTACTACGACACCGACCCCATGGCCGGATACGTCGACGTGCGCCACTTCGGCGCGGAGATCAGCGAACGCGCCGAACTCGGCTACCACCTGGCGGTGACCTGGCACCGGCCCGCGGCCCTCGCCGAGACGGCGGGCGTCCGATGAAGGTGGTCCTGGAGGCGCTGTGCGCGCCCGAGAACACGAACAGGACGCTCGTCGAACGGCTTTCGGACGACGGATCGGCCCCGCGGACCTTCACCTACGGGCGGATGCGGGCGTGGAGCGAGGGCATCCGGCGCGCGCTGGACGCACGGGGGACACCCGCGGGAACCCCGGTCGGCCTGGTCGCCGGCAACGGCCCGGAGTGGGTGGCCGCCGACCTCGCGTTACTCCTCGAAGAGCTGGTGGAGGTGCCCGTCCCGCTCGCCTTCTCGGCGGAGCAGGCCGCCTCGCTGCTGCGGAACGTCCAGGTGTGCCTGGTCGACACCGCGGGCGCCCGCAGGCTCCGGGAGTGGGGCCTGGCCGAGGTGGTCGACATCGTGGACGTCACGCCGTACGACACGGACGAACCGGTGACCGGGACGGCCGTACCGGACGACGTCGACCGGATCGTCAAGATCATCCACACCTCGGGGACGACCGGCGCTCCGAAGGGCGTCAAGATCCGCGCCCACGGACTCGCCGCGCTCCTGGACTCGCTGCACACGGTCTGCCCGCCCGGCATCTTCGAGCGGTATCTCTCGCTCGTCCCCTTCAGTCTGCTGATCGAGCAGGTGACCGCCGTCTACCTGCCGATCCTGCGCGGCGGCCGCATGGTGCTGCTGCCCGACTCCGTCGCCCTGCTCGGCACCGCGGGCTCCCGCGCCGACGACGCGCTGCGGTGGCTCGGGGCCGGCGAGCCGACCGCCGCGGTGCTGCCGCCGGCGGTGGTCAGTGCCCTGGACAAGGCGGTGGCCGGCTGCGGCGCCGACGCGGACGCGGTGTTCGGGCCCGGCCGGCGGCCGTTCCTGATGGCCGGCGGCGCACCGGTCGACGCGGCCGCGCTGCTGCGGCTCGACGCGGCGGGGCTGCGCGTCCACGAGGGCTACGGGCTCTCCGAGAACAGCTCGGTGGTCTCCTGGAACACCACCGCGCACTGGCGGCCCGGCACGGTCGGCCGGCCCCTGCCGCACTGCGAGGTGCAGCTCTCCGCCGAGGGCGAGCTGCTCGTGAAGTCCACTTCCCTGTTCGCCGGTTACACCGTCGAGGACCCCACCAGCCGACCGGTGGACGAGGACGGCCGGCTGCACACCGGCGACCGTGCCGAGATCGACCCGGACGGCTCCATCCGCATTCTGGGCCGGCTCAAGAACGTGATCATCACCAGCCACGGACGCAACGTCTCCCCGGAATGGGTCGAGGGACGGCTGCGGACCTGCCCCTCCGTGGTCGACGCCGTCCTCTTCGGCGACGGCATGGAGTACCTCACCGCGCTGCTCGTCACCACCGGTGCCGAGGCCGCGGGCGACGGCGAGGCGGAGCGGCAGGCCCGGGCCTACGCGGCCGAGCACCTCGCGGAGACCGACCGGCCCGAGCGCTTCATCGCCGTACCGGACGAAACGGCGCTGCGGGAGCGGTACTTCACCGTCACCGGGCGGCCCCGGCGGGACCTGATCCTCGCCGAACTCGTGCGGGCCGCCGAGCCGGCCCCTGCCCACTGATCCACACCCACCCGACGCAGATCCCAACTCATGGGGGATGAGATGAACGCTGCCCAGAACACCCTGCAGACCGCGAAGGCACACAACGCCCTCCGGCTGACGTCCGTCGGCAACGGCGACGCCATGATGATCACCCCGAACCCCGGTCACGGCGCCGGCGTCTCCTTCGCCGCCCTCTTCGAGGCCGGACTCGACGGGCTGCTGGCCGACGCCGGACACCTCCTGCTCCGCGGCTTCCAGCCGACGGTGGAGGACTTCAACGACCTGGTGCAGCAGTACAGTTCGCGCACCACGCTCGACCCCGCCCGGGTCTTCCACGGCTCCGCCGCGCAGAAGGTCGACTCCGGCCACGACCCGATCGGCCTGCACCTGGAGAACGGCGGCACGCCGTACGCGCCCGAACTGCTGTGGTTCCACTGCGTCAAGGCGGCCAGGTCCGGTTCCGAGACCACCGTCTGCGACGGCTACCGCGTCTGGGACGCGCTCTCCGACCGGGCGAAGGAGGCCTTCGCCGCGCAGCCCGTCCGCTACGCCCGCACCGTGCCCGCCGAACTGTGGCGCCGCCTCGCCGCCTTCATGGCCGGCGACGGACGCGGCCCCGACGAGGTGACCGTCGCCGACCTGTACGAGCAGGCCAACCCCGGCTCGAAGGTGGAGTTCCGGGAGAACGCGGACGGCAGCCTCCACTACGACTTCCAGGTGTACGCCGCCCACCCCACCAAGTGGTCCACCCGCACCGCCTGGGCCAACAGCCTGCTCGGCCCCTCCTTCAACTACGAGACGCCGGACATACGGTTCGCCGACGGCTCGTCCATACCCGACGACCTGGTCGCCGAGTACACCTCCGTCACCGAGGCCGTGACCGAGGACATCCCGTGGCAGGACGGCGACATCGTCCTGATCGACAACTCCCGGGTCATGCACGGCCGCCGCGCCATCACCGACCCCGACCGCGCCATCCTCAACTCGCAGAGCTACGCCAGGAGCTGACCGTGAAGTACGGCATCGTCATCCGCTACCAGTTCGACCCCTCCTGGCTGCGCCTGAGCAGGGAGGAGCGCGGCAGGTACGAAGAGGTCTTCCAGAAGGACATCGTCGCCCCGTACGCCGACCGGCTGACCGTCCGGCACTTCGACGCCGAGGCGTTCGCCGCCGACTACTCCGACTTCCTGCTGATCGAGACCGACGACCTGAAGGCCTACTACTACTTCGTCGAGGGCCTCAGGGACAGCGAGTTCATCGCCCGCGGCTGGGTGCGCATCCACGACATCACCATCGGCGTCCCGGACGGCTACAAGGAGTACGAGAAGGAGCAGGGCAATGACAACGGCTGAGCAGTTCGCGGACGTGGCCGGGGCCGTACGGGCCGAACTCGCCTCGGTGACCCGGCTCGCCCACGTCAACACCTTCCACCCGAACGCCTTCGACTGGTCCGAGGCCGCCACCTTCGAGGAACTGGCGTACTTGTCCACGGTCGCCTACGGAGAGCCCGGCCACGAGCCCGAGGCGGTCGCGTACATCACCAAGGAACTCGCCCAGCTCGCCGAGATCGAACGCCATGTCAGCGCGGTCATGGCCCTGGTCATGGGGGAACTGCACGACCTGCGGGACCCCGTGAACACGGGGCACGAACTGCACCACGCGCTGTCCTGCTTCGCGGCGGAGGAGATCCAGCACGCCAACACGTTCTACCGGTACGTGCGCGCGCTCACCGGCGTCGAACCCCGGGTCCACAAGGCCCTGTTCGACGAACGCCTCGACGTCTTCCGCACCGACGACCACCCGTACGTGAAGCTGGTCGCGCTGTGCTGCTCGGCCTACGTCGGCGAGTCCGTGATCACGGTCTTCGAGCACCGCACCGACAGCCTGGACCCGCGGCGCGCCCGCTTCTTCACGCGTCTGCTGCACACCCACGGCCTGGACGAGGCACGGCACGTGAAGATCGACCACGTGGCGATGAAGCTGCTGTACCCGGAGCTCACCGAGGACCAGCAGGCGCGGGTGCGGGTGCTGCTGGGCGAGATCGAGGACCTCAACCGCCGGCTGGCCGCGGCCTTCCAGGAGGCGACGACCGAGGCCCTGGGCGTCGACTTCGTCACCGGGAACCCGTCCGCGGCCGTGCAGTTGAGGATGACCATCGGCTTCGGCGAGCGGCTGTTCGCGGCCGACGGCACCCTGCACACCGTGGACGAGGTGCTGGACGACGAACTGCGCGAGCTGATCGCCTCCTTCGCGGGCGTCAGCCGCGTCCACCACGCGGACGAGCCCGTGCTGTCCGCCACCGTCCCGGGGAGCGTGCTGTGACCTCCTCGGCCGTGGGCGCCGTCTCCTCGGCGACTCGGCCGCGGGCCGGGGCCACGGCGGGCAGGGTGGGCGTGGCCGCCGCGGTGCTCGCCCTGCTGCTCGCGGCCATGGACGCCACCGTGATGGGCACGGTCCTGCCCGACGTCCTCGCGGACGTCGGCGGCGGCGCGGGCGGCGGCTACGCCTGGCTGGTCTCCGGGTTCATGCTGGCCCAGGTCGCCGGCACGCCGCTGGCGGGCTGGATCGCCGACCGGCTCGACGACCGGGTGCTCGCGGTGGGCGCGACCCTGGCGTTCCTCGCCGCCTCCGCGGCGGCCGGGTTCGCCGGCTCGTTCGGCGTGCTGGTGGCGGCGCGGGTCGTGCACGGCCTGGCCGCCGGCGCGATCGTGGTCTCCAGCTACGTGATCGTGGGACGGCTCTACGGCCCCGAGCGCCGGGCCGCGGCCCAGGGCATGCTGAGCATGGTCTGGGGCGTCGCCGCGGTGCTCGGTCCCGTCGTCGGCGCCGCGATCACCGGGGCCTGGGGCTGGCGCTGGGTGTTCTTCGTGAACGTGCCGCTGTGCGTCGTGGTGATGCTGGCGGTCGCTGTCGCGCTGCCCGGGCGGTCCGCGGACGCCCCCGCCCCGTCGAAGGGGTTCCCGGCCAGGGAGTACGCCCTGGTCACGGGCGGTTCCGTGCTCCTGCTGGCCGGGCTCCAGGGCTCCTCCCTCGGGCTCGGCGCGGTCGGCGGTACGGCGGCCGCGGTCGTCGGCCTCGGTGTGCTGGCGCTGCTGCGCCGTTTCGGCGGGGCGCTGGTGCCGCGGCAGGTGTTCGCCCGGACCCCCTCCGCGGGGGCGGCGCTGGCCACGGTCGGGGCCTGCGTGGTGATGTACGCGACGGTGACCGTCCTGCCGGTGCGGCTGGCCGCGCAGGGCGCCTCGACGACGAAGGTCGCGGTCATCGTCGGTGTCTCGGCGGTCGGCTGGGTGCTGGGCAGCGCGGTGACCGGGGGCATGGTCGCGAAGCGCGGCTACCGGCCGCCGATGCTGGCCGGCTCGCTGGTGCTGCTGGCCAGCACGGTGTGCAGTGCGACCGGGGCGCTGCCCTGGCTGGCCGGGGTCACCGCGGGCCTCGGCACGGGCGCCGTCACCGCGGCGACGCTCGCCCTGCTCCAGGACCAGGCTCCCGCCGAGCAGCTCGGGGTGGCGACGTCCGCGGCGACCATGGTGCGCAACATCGGCTCGGCGGTGGGCGTCAACGGCATCGCGGCGCTCACCGCCGTACTGGCCACCTCGTCGCACGCAGGGAACGGCGCCTTCTGGGCGCTGACCGTCCTGGTCGCGCTGCTGGTCCTCGCCCCGGCGCTGACGGCGCCCAGGGAGCGGACGACAACGACCTGACGGAGCACGGCGGTTCAGGGGCCGCGACCGGTTCGCCCGGTCGCGGCCCTCGGCGCGTTCACACCAGCCCGGGCTGCTTCTCGTACCTGTTCGGACTCGGGACGACAGGGAGTACCCCCAGGGATTCCAGGACCCTGCGGTGGCCGTCGCCGACCCCGGTGACCTGGACCTCGATGCCGCGGCCGCGCAGGTCGTCGACCGCGTCCCTGAGCGCGAGCGCGCCGGTCGCGTCCACCGCCGTGAGGCCGGACAGCCGTAGGTCGACGGCCGTGACGCCCTGCACGTCGGCGAGGCCGCGGCGGAAGCGGTGGGCGGCGGCGAACAGGAGCGGGCCGTCGAAGCGGTAGGTCACCGTGCCGGTGCCCGGGCCGGGGAGTTCGTCGGCGGCGGCCGGCGTGAGGCGGGTGCCGAGGACCGCCGCGCGCAGGGCGAGGAGGACCGAGACACCCAGGCCGATCAGCACCGCCCGCACCAGGTCCAGCGCGAGCGTCGCGGCCGCGGTGAGGACCAGGACCAGCGCGTCCCCGCGGGTCGCCCGCGCCATGGCCCGGACCGCGTCCGTCTCCACCATCCGTACGGCCGTCGCCAGCAGGACACCGGCCAGGGCCGCCAGCGGGATACGGCCCACCAGCGGGGCCGCGACCGCGACGATCCCGGCGAGGATCACGGCGTGCGCTAGGGCGGCCAGCCGGGAGGCGGCACCCGTGCGGACGTTGACCGCCGTCCGCGCGATCGCACCCGTCGCCGGTACCCCGCCGAACAGCGGGGCCGCGAGGTTCGCGATGCCCTGGCCGAAGAGCTCCTTGCCGGGGTCGTGGCGCTCGCCCGGCCGCATCGCGTCCGCGACGGAGGCCGACAGCAGGGACTCCAGGGCGGCGAGGGCGGCCACCGCGGCGGCGGGGGCGAGGAGGGAGGGGACGCGGCCGACGTCCAGGAAGCCGAGGGACGGCGCGGGGAGGGCGGCCGGGAGCGTGCCGATGCGGGTGACGGACAGGTGCAGGGCCTCGGCGACCGCGGTCGCGGCGGCGACGGCCGCGAGCGAGAAGGGCACGGTCGGCTTCCAGCGGGCGCCGGCCAGCATCAGGGCCGCCGAGGCGGCGGCGAGGAGGAGCGCGGGCCAGTGCGGGGTGCGCGCGAACTCCTCTCCCGCCCGCGCCGCCACGACCGCCACCTGCTCGCCGCGCGGCAGCGGGACGCCGAGCGCGTTCGGCACCTGCTGGAGGGCGATCACGCAGGCGATCCCGAGGGTGAAACCGGCGATCACCGGCGCGGGCACGTACGCCATCGCCGCCCCCGCCCGGGCGAAGGCGAGCCCGAGCAGCATGACCCCGGCCAGCAGACCGACGGTCAGGACGCCGTCGGCGCCGTAGTGATGGACGATCGGCACGAGGACGACGGTCATCGCGCCGGTGGGCCCGCTGACCTGGCGCGCGCTGCCGCCGAACAGCGCGGCGAGCGTCCCGGCGACGATCGCGGTGGCGAGGCCTGCGGCGGCACCCAGTCCGGAGGTGACCCCGAAACCGAGGGCGAGGGGGAGGGCGACGACGGCGACGGTGAGGCCGCAGAGGAGGTCGCGGCGGGGGTTGCGGGTCATGGTGCGGAGGTCGGTGAGGGTGGGGACGACGGAGAGGTTCATGGCTCTCTTCACGAAGGGTTTCTCAGGGGAGGAGGGAGACCAGCCCGGTGTCCAGGTCGAAGCGCGCCGCCGTCACATGGGCCTGCCGGAACGCCGGGTCCGCGCGGATCGCGTCCCGTACCCAGGCCGTGTGCGCGGTCATCGTGTGCTCGGCCCAGTCGCCGGGGACCGCTCGCGTGCGGCGCGCGGCGGGGGCGATCTCGTCGACCAGGAGGGCGAGATGGCCGGGGACGGGGGCGCCGGTGCGCAGATGGTCGAGGGTCGCCGCGACGGCCCCGCAGCGCTCGTGTCCGAGCACCAGCACCAGGGGAATGCGCAGCTCCTCGACGCCGTACTGGACGGATCCGAGCACCGCCTCGTCCAGTACCTGGCCGGCCGTCCTTATGCACAGCAGGTCCCCGAGCCCCTGGTCGAAGACCAGCTCGGGCGGGACGCGGGAGTCGATGCAGCCGACGATCACCGCGAAGGGGTGCTGCACGCTCGCGAGCCGGTGCCGCAGCGGGCGGCTCTCGTGCGGGTGGCGCTCGTGGCCGGTGGCGTACCGCCGGTTGCCGGCGAGCAGTTCCGCGAGCGCGGTGTGGGGGTCGGTCGGGTGGTCGGTGGCGGCGGGGGCCGCCGCTGCCGGGGCGGCGGCCAGTGCGCCGACGGCGGTGGCCGTCAGAAAGGCCCTGCGGTTGGAGGCCATGACGCGTCCTCAGGAGTCGTACCGATAGCGCTCCTTCACCGTATGCATCCGATCAGTCACCCTTAGTGCTGTTTAACGACACTTGGTTGATTCGTCGTCAGATCATTCACTTCACTCACCTCGCCAGCCCGTGCTGCTTGGCGTACGTGTTCGCCACGTCCTCCGGGTCCTTCTTGTCCTTGTCCACCTGGCGGTTGAGCTCGGTGAGCTGGGCGGTGGTCAGGACGTTGCCGAGCTCGGCGAGGGCCTTGCGGACCGTGGAGTCGGCCTTGCGGTCGGCGATGAGGGGGACGACATGCTGGCCGGGGATGAGGTTCTTGGGGTCGGTCAGGACCACCCAGTCGTTGGCCTGGATGTCGGTGTCGGTGGTGAAGAGGTTCGCGACGTCCACGTCGCCCTTCTTCAGGGCGCCCTTGACCAAGGGGCCCGAGGAATCAAGGGACTTGAACTCCTTGAACTCCACCCCGTACACGTCCTTCAGTCCTACGACGCCCACCTGACGCTTCT
Source organism: Streptomyces fulvoviolaceus (assembly GCF_000718165.1). Classification (GTDB taxonomy): domain Bacteria; phylum Actinomycetota; class Actinomycetes; order Streptomycetales; family Streptomycetaceae; genus Streptomyces; species Streptomyces fulvoviolaceus. Next base: position 163,883 of record NZ_JOEY01000016.1, read on the forward strand.
TCACCTCGGGCGCGGCGCCGATGACCAGCTTGCCGTTCTGCTTCTTCAGGTCGGCGAGGGAGGCCAGGCCGTACTTCTTGGCCGTCTCCTGGGTGACGACGAAGGCGTCCGAGTCCTCGGCCATGCCGTACGGCAGGATCTGGAGGCCGGCGGGGAGGGCGATGGCGAGGGCGTTCTGCATCTCGCCCTCCTCCGTGGCCGTCGCCTTGGGGTCCAGGTAGTGGAGGAGGGCGCCCTGGTACTCGGGGAGCAGGTCGATGTCGCCGCCCTTGAGGGCGGGGATGAGGATCTCGCGGGTGCCGAGGTTGGGGCGGACGGTCACCTTGACGCCGGCCGCTTCCAGTACGGCGGCGTAGAGGTAGCCCAGCACCTGGTTCTCGGTGAAGTTGGCGGTGCCGATGGTGACTCCGCTCTTGCTGGAGCCGCCGCCACCGGACGTCGTGCCGGTGCTGTCGAGTGAGGTGATGCCGCTGGAACAGGCGGACAGGGCGGGGACGGTGACGGCCGCTCCTGCGAGCGCGCCGAGGAGAGTGCGACGGTTCATCGAAAGGGTCCCTAGGCAGTGCGGTGGCGGAAGAGGAAGCGCTGGAGCCCGGAGAGGGCCAGGTCGAGGACGACGGCGACCGCGGCCACGAGCACCGCGCCGCCGAGCACCTGGACGAGGTCACGCTGGGCGAGGCCGTCGAAGACGTAGCGGCCGAGGCCGCCGAAGGAGACGTACGCGGCGATCGTGGCCGTGGCGACGACCTGGATGAGCGCGAGACGCAGGCCCGTCATGATCAGGGGGAGGGCGAGCGGCAACTCGACCTGGAACAGCACCTGGTGGCCGCGCATGCCCTGCCCGCGTGCCGCGTCCTTCACGTCGGGGTCCACGGCCGTCATGCCCGCGTAGGTGTTGGTGACGATCGCCGGGACCGCGAGGGCGACCAGCGAGACGTAGACCGGGGTCATGGACAGGCCGCTGGCTAGGAAGACGAGGACGACCAGGCCGACGGTCGGCAGCGCGCGGCCGAAGGACGCGAGGTTGATCGCGAGGAAGGCGCCCTTGCCGGTGTGGCCGATCAGCAGGCCGAGCGGGAGGCCGATCGCCATCGCGATGAGGGTCGCGAGGAGCGAGTACTGGAGGTGTTCGGCGAGGCGGTGGGCGATGCCGTCCGAGCCGGACCACTGGGCGCCGCTGGTCAGCCAGCTGCCGAGGTTCTTGAAGAGCTCGTACATTTCTAGGCTCGCCTCCTCTTCCAGGGGGTGAGGACGTACTGGATGGCGACCAGCAGTGCGTCCGCCACGACGGCGAGCAGGAGAGTGAGGACCACTCCCACGATCACCGGGGTCGGATAGTTGCGCTGGAAGCCGTCGGTGAAGAGCTGGCCGAGACCGCCGTCGCCGATGTAGGTCGCGACGGAGACCAGCGAGATCGACATGACCGTGGCGATCCGGACGCCCGCCATGATCACCGGGAGGGCCAGGGGGAGTTCGACGGTGAGGAGGGTGCGCAGGGGGCGCGTGCCCATGGCCTTCGCCGCCTCCTTGGTCTTCGCGGGGACCGAGTCGAGGCCCTCGACCGTGTTCCGCAGCAGGACGACCAGGGTGTAGACGGTCAGGCCGATCACGGTCGTGGTGCGGGTCAGGCCGCTGATCGGCAGCAGGAGGACGAAGATCGCGATCGAGGGGATCGTGAACAGGATGTTCGAGAGGCCGAGCAGGAGGCCGCGCAGGGGGCGGACCCGGTGGGCCACCACGGCCAGCGGGAGGCTGATCAGCAGGCCGAAGAAGACCGCGGTCAGGGCCGCCTGGAGGTGGGAGACGGTGAGGGTGGTGAGGTCGTCGGTGTGGCCGGATATCCACGACCAGTCGATGGTCATACGGCCACCCGCGCCTCGGTGTGTGCCTGGCCGGCGTGGGTGTGGATGTCGTCACGGGACGAGACGCCGGTGAGGACGCCGGCGGCGTCGACGCGGGCGATCAGGCCGGTGGGGGAGGCGACGGACTCGTTGAGGGCCGCGAGGAGGGAGTCCTCGTTCTTGAGCGGTCGTACGGGTATCTCGGCGTCCTGCGAGGCCCAGTGGACCGGCTTGTCCGCCTCGTCGAGGACGAGCGTCCAGGCGCCGCCCTCCGGCGCCGGGCCCTGCGGGACCTCCGCGAGGGTCTTCAGCGAGAGCAGCTTCAGGCCGCGCTCGGCGCCGAGGAAGTCGGCGACGAAGTCGTCGGCCGGGCGGGCCAGCAGCTCGCTGGGCGTGGCGCACTGCACCAGGTGACCGCCGGTGCGGAAGATCGCGATCTGGTCGCCGAGCCGCACCGCCTCGTCGACGTCGTGCGTGACGAAGACGATGGTCTTGTTCAGCTCCTTCTGGAGCCGGAGCAGTTCGTCCTGGAGCTGGGTGCGGACGACCGGGTCGACCGCGCCGAACGGCTCGTCCATGAGCAGCACCGGCGGGTCGGCGGCGAGCGCGCGGGCGACGCCGACGCGCTGCTGCTGGCCGCCGGAGAGCTGGTGGGGGTAGCGCTTGCCGGCGTCGGCGGCGAGGCCGACGGTCTCCAGGAGCTCGGCCGCGCGGGCCCGGGCCTTGCGTCGGCCGTGGCCCAGGAGCAGCGGCACGGTGGCGATGTTGTCGAGCACCGTGCGGTGCGGGAAGAGGCCCGACTGCTGGATGACGTATCCGATGGAACGCCGCAGTTCGGCCGCGTCCTGCCGGGTGACGTCCTTGCCGCCGACCCGGATGGTGCCGGAGGTCGGCTCGACCATCCGGTTGATCATCCTGAGGGTGGTCGTCTTGCCGCAACCGGAGGATCCGACGAGGACGGTCACGCCGCCTTCCGGCATGTCGAGGGTGAGATCGTGCACTGCTGTCGTGCCGTTGGGGAAGCGCTTGTGGACCGCGTCGAACTGGATCATGAGTTGTCCCTTGCCCGGCTGTATAACCTCATGCAGAGTTCTTGGTGAGTGAATAGCTTGTCAACGGTCCGGCGTTAATCCGACGTAACGGCTGACCGAAGGGCAAGATCGGATGTCCGGATTGAGGGGAGTTTGAGGCTCTATGTCGTCTCGGATCGTGGACACGATCGGTTCTGTCCACACCGGCCTGGTCGTCCTCGACGGGATCGGACTCGGCGTCGAGGACGTCGCGCGCCTCGCCGACGGGACCGCGCGGCCGGTTCCCGGCACCGAGGCGATGAAGCGGGTGACCGAATCCTGGGATGCCGCCCGGCAGATCGCCGCGACCGGCCGCGTCTACGGCCGCTCCACCGGCGTCGGTGCCAACCGGAACGAGGACGTGCCGACCGAGGCGGCCGCCGAGCACGGGCTCCGTCTGCTGCGCAGTCACGCCGGGGCGATCGGGGACGAGCTGCCGGCCCGGCAGGTGCGGGCGATGCTCGCCGTGCGGGCCAACCAGCTGCTGGCGGGCGGTGCGGGGCTGCGGCCCACCGTCGTCACGGCCCTGTGCGAGGCGCTGGAGGGCGGGGCGTATCCGGTCGTCAACGAGTTCGGGTCGGTCGGCACGGGGGACATCGCGGCCCTCGCACAGGCCGGACTGGCGCTGGCGGGGGAGCACCCCTGGCGGGGATCCGGCGCCCCCGAGGCCCAGCCCATCGACAACAACGACGCCCTTGCCTTCATCAGCAGCAACGCCCTCACCCTCGGCCAGGCCGCCCTCGCCCTGCACGAACTGCGGGGCCTGGTGGAGGCCACCCAGGTCGTCGGCGCCCTCTCCCTGCTCGCGGTCGACGGCTCGCACGAGGCGTACGCCGCCCCCGTGCACGCCGCCCGACCGCACCGCGGCTCCAGTGAAGTCGCCCGCCGCATGCGGGAGTTCATCGGCGCCGAGGACCGGCCGACCCCGCCGCTGGGCCGGATCCAGGACCCGTACGGCTTCCGCTGCCTGCCCCAGATCCACGGCCCGGCCCAGGACGCGGCGGACGCCCTGGAGGAGGTCCTCGCGATCGAGATCAACGCGGCCGCGGAGAACCCCCTGATCGCCCCCGAGGACATGACGGCCTACCACCACGGCGGCTTCTACCAGGCCCAACTCGCCCTCGCCCTGGACCACTTCAGGCTGGCGCTGACCCAGGTGGCCCGGCTGTCGACGTCCCGGCTCTCCTCGCTGAACGAGCCCGGGTTCACCAGGCTGCGACCCTTCCTCGCCGACCAGGAGCCCGGCGCCTCCGGCGTGATGATCCTGGAGTACGCCGCCGCGGCCGCCCTCGGCGACCTGCGGGCCTTCTCGGCGCCCGCCTCGCTCGGCCACGCTGTACTCTCCCGGGGCGTCGAGGAACAGGCCAGTTTCGCCTCGCTCGCCGCACGTCAGACACTGCGTCTGTGCGGCGCGTACCGTCTCGTGGTCGGCTGTGAACTCGTCGCCGCCGTACGGGCGCTGCGCCAGCGCGGCCTCCGGCCCGAACCGGACCTTCCGGTGGGCCGTGCGCTGGAGCTCGCCGAGTCGGTGCTCGACGAGAACCCGGCCGACCGGCCGCTCACGGACGACGTGAAGGCGGCGGCCGCACTGCTCGACCGGTTCACGGAGATCTGGAGGGGGAACGGGGCATGAGCGCGGAGAGCGACATGGGCGTGGAGGCGAGTGTGGTCGACAGCCCCGCGGCGCGGCTGCAGGCGCTGTTCGAGGGGCACCGGCTGACGCCGACCCAGCGGCGCATCGCGCACAGCATGGTGCGGCGGGCCGCCGACGTGCCGTTCCTGTCCAGCGTGGAGCTGGCCGAACTGGCCGGGGTCAGCCAGCCCTCCGTGACCCGTTTCGCGGTCGCCCTCGGCTTCGACGGCTACCCGGCGCTGCGCAAGCACCTGCGCGAGGTCGCGCCCGGCGAACAGACGGCGGCCTCGGCGTCGTACAACGAGTACCAGCAGGCCGTCGAGGCCGAGATCGAGAACCTCAAGCACCTGGCGGAGGTCCTCGCCGACCCGCGGCCCGTGCAGAAGGCGGGACGGCTGCTCGCGGCCTCGCGCCCGCTGCCCGTCCTCGGGCTGCGCGCGGCGGCCTCGCAGGCGTACGGCTTCGCGTACTTCGCCGCCAAGGTCCATCCGGACGTACGGCTGCTCCACGAGGGCGGCACGATGATCCACGACCGCATCGACGCCGCGGTCCGGGCGGGCGCGTCGACGCTGCTGTGCTTCGCCCTGCCCCGGCATCCGCGCGAGGTCGTGGACACGCTCGCCTATGCCAAGGAGGCGGGCCTCACGGTCGTGACCGTCGCCGACTCCGCGTTCGCGCCGGTCGCCAAGGTGTCCGACCTGCTGCTGCCGGCCGCCGTCGGCACCGGCCTCGCCTTCGACACGGCCTGCGCGCCGATGCTGCTCGGCCGGGTCCTGCTGGAGGCGATGTGCGACGACCTGCCGGACGCGCAGGCGCGGCTGGAGGAGTTCGACGCGCGGGCGGCGGCGCGGGGGCTGTTCGTCGAGTGATGCGGCTTTAAGGCTCGTCTCACCTTCGCTCGCTAGCCTGCGCGCCCTAGGGAATGTGCCGGTCGGACGAGGAGGCGGAACGTGGCACGCGGAGTTCGCGGAGGTCAAGGCCTGGCTCGGGTGGCTGTCGTCGTACGCGCCGGGGTCGCGCCCATGTGGTGGCTCGGGGTGTTCGCGGCGGGTGTCGGGCTGCTGATACCGGGGCTGACGGGGCGCCGGATCGGCGTGATGGCGGGAGCGGCGCTGTTCATCATCGCTACGGCGGTGGTGTCGTACACGCGCCGCAAGCGCTATGTCGCGCTGGCCCGTCCGGCCGTCCGCGCCGGCAAGCACGACGTGCTCCAGGACCGCGCGGTGAGCGTGCGCAACTGGCGCCGGGGACACCGCTGGTGGCTGCTGCTCGCGTGGCTGGTCGCGCTGGGCAGCTCGTTCGCCGTGCCCGTCGCGGGCGGCATGCTGCTCGCCGGCTGCGGTACGGGCCTCGGGCTGAAGGCCGCCTGGCTCGGACGGCGCGAACGGGCCGAGAACGCGCTGCTGTGGGTGCGTGTCGACTGGCTCGGCGCGCACGGCGGGAGCCCGGCCGGCAAGACGGTCAAGGCCTACCGCAGCACCGGAATCGCGGCGGGCGACGCGGCCCCGGGCGGGGCGCGTCGCCGCACCGCAGCGCTGGTCTGAGCAGATGGTTCCTCGCCGTGGGGGCCGGGGCGCAGCCCCGCCCCCCAGGGGCGCGGGGCTGTGTTGAATGTGCGGCTACCGCCGCGTGGGCGCGACCAGCCACGACGGCGCCGCAGCAAAGCGACGGCCTATCGCGGCCCCGCGGCGCAGCCGCAAATCGACACAGCCAGCGGAGCGCTTGGCCCTGGTCAGACCTCCAGGTCCTCCTCGATCTTCTTCAGCTGGTGGCGGGCCATCGCCAGGTTGGACCTCTTGGCGTCGAGCACCAGGTAGAGGAAGAGGCCGTTGCCGCCGCGGCCGGTGATCAGGCGGATCAGGTGGTACTGGTCGGTCAGGGTGATCAGGATGTCCTCGAGCTGGCCCTTGAGCCCGAGGTGCTCCATGGTGCGCATCTTGGCGCGGACGACATCGGTGTTGCCGGCGGCGGCCACGCCCAGGTCGAAGCTCTTGCTGCCGCCCAGCGTGCCGAGCGCCATGCCGCTGGTGTAGTCGACGAGCGCGATTCCGGTCGCGCCCTCGATGGAGGCGAGCGCCTCTTTCAACGAGGTTTCGGTGTTGGCCATGACGGAACTTCCTTTCAACTTTCGGCTGTCGTACGGGTGTTGGTGGTCGTGGGGCGTGGGGTGCGCGCGTTCCGGGCCCGGGCCGGGCCGGGCTTGGCGGCCGTTCGGGCCGGTTTGGCGGGTGCCCGGGCCGCCATGGCCGCGTGGGTGTCGAGGAGCTCCGCGATACGGGCGGCGGCGCGGTGGCCCTCCAGGTGGAGGCGGCCGATGTTGACGCGGTCCTGGGCGAGCAGCGTCAGGAGGGCGGCGTCGCCCGCCGCGTAGGTCGCGACGTAGCCGTACACGCCGCGCACGAGCAGTTCGCGGAAGTCCCCCTGCCCGGTCGCGTCCGCCAGCTGTGCGGCGAGGTCGCGGGCGGTCCTGGTGAGCGCGGCCACGTTGTCGGGGTCCACCCCCGGGGTGTCCTGGGCGAGGACGAGACCGTCGAGGCCGGCCGCGAAGGCGCCGGTGAGCTGTGGCACGCGGGCTCTGAGCCGGCGCAGTTCCTCCAGGATCCCGTCCTGCGCTGCTGCCATCGGGTCTCTCCTCTCGGCGCGGGTCCGCTGCCGCTCAAAGGGCCTCCAGCGCATCCCTGAGCCTCTTCAGCAACGTGATGTGGGGATCGACGACCTCGGTTTCGAGGAGGGGCTGGGGTGGCGGCGGGGGCGCCTCGGCCGGCGTCGGCGGGCGGGGCGAGACGACACCGGCCGCCGCCAGCCGCCGTACGTCCACCAGCGTGTGGAACGCCGGGCGCCCCAGCTCCCGCGCGATGTCCAGCGCCGTCCGTACGCCGTCCACCCGGGCCAGCACCGCCCGCCGCCGGGCCGGGCAGGGCGGGGCCCCGACGCGGTCCGGCCGGGTCAGCGGGGCCTCGTCCGTCGTCGGGTCGGGCCAGATGCGGTGCAGCAGGTCGCGGCGGCGGAGCGTCTCGCGCTCCAGGGCGGCCACGGGGACGGGGCGTACGGCGCCGAGCGCCAGGGGTCCGTCGAGTCCGACGGCGGAGCCGTAGCGGAAGCGGCCGGGCGTGCTGCTGGGGGCGAGGGTGAAGTACGCGGCGTCGTAGAGCGCGGTGAGGTGGCACAGCTCCAGGGCGCCCGGGGCGGGGTCCCCGCCGTGGGGTGTGAGGAGAGTGTCCAGGCCGGGGGCGGACGGGCTCTCGGCGTGCACCACCTGGCCGTCGGCGAGGTGGAGCGTGCCGCGCTCGCGGACCAGGATGCCGGTGGCCCGCTCGGCGGCGAGCCGGGTCAGCATCGGCGAGACACCGCCCCAGCCCCGGTCCAGGGCGGCCGCCTTGTCCCGCACGGGCAGGCGGGGCGGCGGGGCGGGCGTGGTGGTCCGGACGGTGGTCATCCCAGCACCAGCCGTCCGGCCATCTCGCCGAGCCGTATGCGGGCCAGCGCGAGGTTGCCCTCCGTGCGGGCCAGCCACAGGTGCAGGAACACGCTGCTGTCGAAGGACGTCCGTACGAACCGCAGCACGTGATAGCTGTCCCGGTTGCTGAGGATGAGGTCCTCGACCGGAGGGTCGGCCCCCTCCTCCTCCGTGCCCCCGTCGGCCGTGAAGGCGTGCTGTTCGGCGGCCAGCCGGGCGAGCTCGGCGGCCTCCGCCGCGGCCGCCTCCTGGTCGCCGCCCGGGGATTCCCCTACGGCGCCCAGGGCCAGCCCGCTCGTCCAGTCGACCAGTGCGGCGCCCCGGGCACCGGGCAGTCGCATGGCTTCCAGCAGGCACTCGTCGATTCCGGGCACCGTCGTTCCCCTCCCCGCCTGGAGTTCGGCTGAGTGACGACGAAGCTACGCAACGTGTGCGCGAGGGGTGAGGGTTCTGGCATTTTCCGGTGGAACATGCGACGAGTGACTAAGGTGGGTCAACTGGCCCTGTTTTCACACTCTTTGATCAATGGGTCCGCCGGTGTGCGTCAAGGGCGCCCCGGTGCGCGGAGGGTGGTGAGCGCGTCGGCGTGCGCCCCTCCCGACTCGGCCACGATCTCGGCGACCGTCTGCGGCTCGCGCACGGTCGCGAAGGTCACGCCCCCGGTCCCGTCCGGGGCGAAGCCGTAGACGCCCGGCCGGGCGAGGGAGTTGTACGCGTAGTGGTGCGCGAAGTAGTACGCGCCCGTGTCCAGCGCCGCCGCGTAGTCGCCCTGCTCCAGCAGGGGCAGTGCGCGCCCCTCGGCCAGCAGGTCGCCCGCGAAACAGGCCGGACCGGCGACGTCCTGCACCACCTCGGGCCCGGTCTTCGGCCGCCCCTTGCCGTCGTACGCCGTGATCCTGAGCGGCCACGCCTCCGGTACGTACACCGTCCGCGTCGCCACCTGCACGCCCGCGTGCGTCACCGCGACCGGCCGGCCGCCCGCGCTCTTGGCGTACTCGACCCGCGCCACCACCGTGCCGTGCTTGGCCAGCAGTGACCGCCCGAACTCGGTGACCAGTCCGTACCGCCCGTCGAACAGCCCCGGCACCGTCTCCCGCAGCACGCGCGCGTACTCCGCGTACGTCGGTGTCGTCACGTCCGAGGCGAAGTTCACCGGCAGCCCGCCGCCGATGTCGATCGTGTCGATCTGCGGCCGTCCGATGCGCCGGTTGATCTCCTCGGCGAGCGCATAGGTCTCCCGGATGCCCTGGGCCATCAGGACGAGCGGGATGCCCTGCGACCCGGTGTGCGCGTGCAGCCGGGTGAGCCAGGGCCGGTCCGCGTACGCCCGCACCACCCACTCCCGCGCCCCCTCGTCCCGCAGGGCCACCCCGAACTTCGAGGTCGCCGTGGCGGTGGACAGCGCCTCGATGGAACCCCCTCCCACCTGCGGGTTCACCCGGATCCCGAGCGGGGAGCGGCTCGCCGCCGACCGCATCAGGGCGTCGATCCGGTCCAGCTCCTGCGGGTTGTCCGCGTTGACGGCGATCCCCAGCGCCAGCGCCTCCCGCAGCTCGGCCGGTGTCTTGGCGGGCGAGTCGAGCACCGTCAGGGCCGGCGGCAGCCCCGCCACCCGCGCCAGTGCCAGCTCACCCGGGCTCGCCACCTCCGCGCCGATGCCCTCCTCGCGCAGCAGCCGCAGCACCGGCACCAGCGGGGTCGCCTTCACCGCGAAGGCGTGCAGCACGGGCGTGCCGGGCGCCGTGACCGCGTCGAACGCCGCCCGCAGCTCTGCCGCCGACTCCCGGATGCCGGTGACGTCGAGAAGGCCGACGATGGGGGAGCCGGGCCCGAGCAGGCCCTGCTCGACCGCGGCCCGCACCGCTTCGTCGCGGCGAGCCGCACGGTCCGTCCCGCTGTTGTTTCCGTCGCTCACAATGTCCCCCGTCATGTCGTCGCCCGTGCCCATGCATCCAGGCTCGCGCATCCGGCCAAATATCCGTTGCCCACCCGTACTGACGCGTCTGGCTATTGACTAGTTCTATTCAGAAAGCCAGGATGTGAATAACGGCAGCAACAATCCGCTAGGAGGCAGACCATGTCAGGACCCCGCCCCGTACGAGCACCGCGTGGTACGGAACTGAGCGCCCTGGGATGGCAGCAGGAAGCCGCCCTGCGGATGCTGCAGAACAACCTCGACCCCGAGGTCGCCGAACACCCCGACAAGCTCGTCGTCTACGGCGGCACGGGCAAGGCGGCCCGTGACTGGCGCTCCTTCGACGCGATGGTCCGCACGCTGCGGACTCTGAAGCAGGACGAGACGATGCTCGTCCAGTCCGGCCGCCCCGTCGGCGTCATGCAGACCCACGAGTGGGCCCCGCGCGTCCTGATCGCCAACTCCAACCTCGTCGGCGACTGGGCCAACTGGGAGGAGTTCCGCCGCCTGGAGGCCCTCGGGCTGACCATGTACGGCCAGATGACCGCCGGCTCCTGGATCTACATCGGCACCCAGGGCATCCTCCAGGGCACCTACGAGACCTTCTCCGCCGTCGCCGCGAAGAAGTTCAACGGCACCCTCGCAGGGACCATCACGCTGACGGCCGGCCTCGGTGGCATGGGCGGCGCCCAGCCGCTCGCCGTGACGATGAACGACGGCGTCGCGATCTGTATCGACGTCGACCCGCGCGCCATCGAGCGCCGCATCGAGCACCGGTACCTGGACGTTCGCGCGGACTCCCTGGAGCACGCCCTCCAGCTGGCGGTGGAGGCCCGTGACCAGCGGAAGCCGCTCTCCATCGGCCTCCTCGGCAACGCCGCCGACCTGCTCCCGCGCATGCTCGCCGAGGGCGCCCCCATCGACATCGTGACCGACCAGACCTCGGCCCACGACCCGCTCGCGTACCTGCCGACGGGCGTCGACTTCGACGACATGGCCTCCTACGCGGCCAAGGACCCGGCGGGCTTCACCACCCGCGCCCGCGAGTCGATGGCCAAGCATGTCGAGGCCATGGTCGGCTTCATGGACGCCGGTGCCGAGGTCTTCGACTACGGCAACTCGATCCGCGGCGAGGCCCAACTCGCCGGGTACGAGCGGGCGTTCGCCTTCCCGGGCTTCGTCCCCGCCTACATCCGCCCGCTCTTCTCCGAGGGCAAGGGCCCCTTCCGCTGGGCCGCCCTGTCCGGCGAGGCCTCCGACATCCACAAGACGGACAAGGCGATCCTCGACCTCTTCCCGGAGAACGAGTCCCTGGCCCGCTGGATCAAGCTGGCCGGCGAGCGCGTCCACTTCCAGGGCCTGCCCGCCCGCATCTGCTGGCTCGGCTACGGCGAGCGCGACAAGGCCGGCGAGCGCTTCAACGACATGGTGGCGTCCGGCGAACTGGCCGCTCCCCTGGCCATCGGCCGCGACCATCTCGACTCCGGCTCCGTCGCCTCCCCCTACCGCGAGACCGAGGCCATGCTCGACGGCTCCGACGCGATCGCCGACTGGCCCCTGCTGAACGCCATGGTGAACGTCGCCTCCGGTGCCTCCTGGGTCTCCATCCACCACGGCGGCGGCGTCGGCATGGGCCGCTCCATCCACGCCGGCCAGGTCTCCGTCGCCGACGGCACCAAGATCGCTGGCGAGAAGCTGCGCCGCGTGCTCACCAACGACCCCGGCATGGGCGTCATCCGGCACGTCGACGCGGGCTACGACATCGCCGAGACCACTGCCGCCGAGCGCGGTGTCCGGGTGCCGATGCGTGAAGGTGACTCGGCGTGAAGGAGGGCGGCAACACTTCGGTGGGGGCTGAGGTCTCGTCGCCGTCCGCGGGTCCGGCTGTGCCCACCCGTTCCGCCCTGCGGAACGACTGCCCACAGCCCGGCGGGCCAACCGGCAGCTCCTTCCACGCCATGTGGCGCGAGCTGCTCCCCATCGGGCGGCACCCCGACTCCCGCGGTTACCGCCGTTACGCCTGGACCGGTGCCGACGGCGAATGCCGGGCCTGGTTCAAGGAGCAGGCCGAGGGGCGTGGGCTGGTCCACGAGGTCGACCGGAACGGGAACCAGTGGGCCTGGCTCGGGGATCCCTCCGCCGGGGACGCCGTCGTCACCGGGTCGCATCTCGACTCCGTGCCCGACGGCGGGGCCTTCGACGGGCCCCTCGGGGTGGTGTCGTCCTTCGCCGCCCTCGATGAACTGCGCGGCAGGGGAGTGCAGTTCACCAAGCCCCTCGCCATCGTCAACTTCGGCGACGAGGAGGGCGCCCGGTTCGGGCTCGCCTGTGTCGGGTCGCGGCTGACCGCCGGGCAGCTCACCGTCGAGCAGGCGCACCGGCTCACCGACGGGGACGGGGTCACGCTGCCGCAGGCCATGGAGGCCGCCGGGTACGACCCCGACGCCATCGGAGCGGACCCGGAGCGGCTCGCCCGCATCGGCGCGTTCGTCGAGCTGCACGTCGAGCAGGGGCGGGCACTCGACCTCAGCGGAGACCGTGTCGGCATCGCCAGCGCCATCTGGCCGCACGGACGGTGGCGGTTCGACTTCCGGGGCGAGGCCAACCACGCGGGCACCACCCGGCTCGTGGACCGGCGCGACCCCATGCTGTCGTACGCCGAGACCGTGCTCGCGGCCCGCCGCGAGGCCGAACTCGCCGGTGCCGTCGCCACCTTCGGCAAGATCTCCGTCGAGCCGAACGGCGTCAACGCCATCCCCTCCCTCGTGCGCGGCTGGCTCGACTCCCGCGCCGCCGACCAGGAGCGCCTGGACCAGGTGGTCGACGGGGTAGAGAAGGCCGCCCGCGAGTACGCCGCCGCGCACGGCGTCGACCTCGAGGTCGTCCGGGAGTCCTTCACGCCCGTCGTGGAGTTCGACCACGCCCTGCGGGACGAACTCGCCCGCATCCTGGGCAAGGCCACCAAGGGAGCCACCGACCTCACGGTCCCCGTCCTCGGCACCGGCGCCGGACACGACGCCGGAATCCTCTCCGACCGCATCCCGACCGCCATGCTGTTCGTGCGCAACCCCACGGGCGTCTCGCACTCCCCGGCCGAGTTCGCGGCCGAGGACGACTGCGTGGCCGGGGTGACCGCACTCGCCGACGTACTGGAAGGGCTGGCCTGCAGGTGACCCACCCCCACACGCGGACGTACTGGCTGGAACACGCCTGGCTCGACACCCACGTCGAGCCGGGGGTGGCCCTGGACGTCAAGGACGGTCGCATCGCGGCCGTCCGCCAAGAGGTCCCCACCCCGCCCCCGGGCGCCGAGATCCTCCGCGGCCTCACCCTCCCGGGGCTGGCCAACGCCCACTCGCACGCCTTCCACCGTGCCCTGCGCGGCACCGTGCAGGTCGGCTCCGGCACCTTCTGGACCTGGCGCGAGGTCATGTACTCCGTGGCCGACCGGCTGACCCCGGAGACCTACCACGCGCTGGCCCGTGCCGTGTACGCCGAGATGGCGCTGGCCGGCATCACGGCCGTCGGCGAGTTCCACTACGTGCACCACGCCCCGGGCGGCACCCCCTACGCCGACCCGAACGCGATGGGCGAGGCCCTCGTCGAGGCCGCCGCCGAAGCCGGTATCCGCATCACCCTCCTCGACACCGCTTACCTCTCCTCCGCCCTTCTGAACAAGCACAGAGGGCAGCCGCCCACCACCCACCAGCTCCGCTTCTCCGACGGCAGCGCGGACGCCTGGGCGGAACGCTGTTCAGTTCTCAAGGACCGGGATCACGCGCGGATCGGGGCGGCCATCCACTCCGTACGGGCGGTGCCCGCCGCCCAGTTGGCGACCGTCGCACGGTGGGCCGAGGAGCGGCGGGCCCCGCTCCATGTGCACCTGTCCGAGCAGACCGCCGAGAACGACGCCTGCCGGGAAGCCCACGGCTGCACGCCCACGCAGCTCCTCGCCGAGCACGGTGTCCTCGGACCGCGCACCACGGGCGTCCACAACACGCACCTCACCGACGAGGACATCGCGCTGCTGGGCGACTCCGGCACCGGCACCTGCATGTGCCCGACGACCGAGCGCGACCTGGCCGACGGCATCGGCCCGGCGGTGGCCCTCCAGAGGGCAGGCTCCCCGCTCTCCCTCGGCTCCGACAGCCACGCCGTGATCGACCTGCTCGAAGAGGCGCGCGCGATGGAGCTCAACGAGCGCCTGCGCACCCGCACCCGCGGTCACTGGACGGCTGCCGCCCTGCTGCGGGCCGCCTCCGCCGACGGACACGCGGCCCTCGGCTGGGACGAGGCGGGCACCATCGAGGAGGGCGCGCTCGCCGACCTCACCACGATCGCGCTCGACTCGGTCAGAACAGCGGGGCCGGTGCCCAGGCTCGGCGCCGAGACCGCCGTATTCGCGGCGACGGCGGCGGACGTACGGCACACGATCGTCGGAGGGCGGCACGTCGTACGAGACGGGGTCCACACGCTCGTACCCGATGTGCCCCAAGCCCTCGCGCGGGCAGTCGACGCCCTCCGCACCTGACGACCACCCACGAGGACGCCATGAGCAGCACCACCGTCATCACCAACATCGCCACGCTGGTCACCAACGACCCCTCCCTGGGTGACGGATCTCCCCTCGGTCTGATCCAGGACGCGGCCGTCGTCATCGTCGGCGACCGCATCGCGTGGACCGGTGAATCAAGCAAAGCACCCGCCACTGACAACCGGGTCGACGCCGAGGGCAGGGCCGTCCTCCCGGGCTTCGTCGACTCCCACTCGCACCTGGTCTTCGCGGGCGACCGGACGCAGGAGTTCAACGCCCGGATGTCGGGGCGGTCGTACACCGCGGGCGGCATCCGTACGACGGTCGCCGCCACCCGCGCCGCGTCGGACGCCGACCTGGAGGCGAACCTCACCCGCTACCTCACCGAGGCCCTCCGCCAGGGCACGACCACCTTCGAGACCAAGTCCGGCTACGGCCTGACGGTCGAGGACGAATCCCGCGCCCTGCGCATCGCGGCACAGCACACCGACGAGGTCACCTACCTCGGCGCGCACATCGTGTCCCCCGACTACGCCGACGACCCGGCCGCCTACGTCGCCCTCGTCACCGGCGAGATGCTGAACGCCTGTGCCCCGTACGCCCGTTGGATCGACGTCTTCTGCGAGAAGGGCGCCTTCGACGGCGACCAGGCCCGCGCGATCCTGAGCGCCGGAAAGGCCAAGGGCCTGCACCCGCGCATCCACGCCAACCAGCTCTCCTACGGCCCGGGCGTCCAGCTCGCCGTGGAACTCGACGCCGCCAGCGCCGACCACTGCACCCACCTGACGGACGAGGACGTGGACGCGCTGGCCAACAGCGCCACCGTCGCCACCCTCCTCCCCGGCGCCGAGTTCTCCACCCGCGCCCAGTGGCCGGACGCCCGCCGCCTCCTCGACGCGGGCGCCACCGTGGCCCTCTCCACCGACTGCAACCCGGGCTCGTCCTTCACCTCCTCCGTCCCGTTCTGCATCGCGCTCGCGGTACGGGACATGGGGATGACCCCGGACGAGGCGGTGTGGTCGGCGACGGCGGGCGGGGCGGCGGCCCTCCGCCGCGAGGACATCGGCCGTGTGAGCCCCGGCGCGTACGCCGACCTGACCCTCCTGGACGCGCCCAGCCATGTACACCTGGCGTACCGGCCGGGGGTGCCGCTGGTCAGCGGGGTGTGGCGGCGAGGGGTTCGGGTGGTTTGACGGAGCGGGCCTTACCCAGTCTGGGCGGTCAGTTCTCGAGGTACCTGAGGACAGAGGAGGCGGCAGCTGAGCGAGGATTGACAGCGGCTATCGACGCCCGCATCTCTGGGAGCCGACCCGTCGCACTCACCATGTCGATGAACGCCGCTACCCGGTGGTCGAGTTGGAATTCATCATCTGCTCGGCCCGACGAATGTGTGAAGTCCTTCACCAGCCAGTGGGTGATGACCTCGATTGGTACTGACCGGAGCAAGACGCCGGTGAAAGAGGCGCACTGTTGGTCATTCAGACCACTCAGCAGCGACTTCAGCGGCACACTGAGTCTCCAAAACAGGTTCTCGCAAAGTGCCGTGGCTGCGTCCTCGCACCCAATTTCCTCCAGCCGAGTAATGATTCTCGTGTAGCGCCGGTCGTAGCTTGGAGTTCCCCGGAGTTCCCTGAGGAGGGTGAGGGCCACCATGTCCATCGGATCGAGAAGGGAGAGTGTCTCGACGACATCGCCTTCGTCCCGAGGGGAGCGGAGCAGGGCCTTCAACAGGCTCCCCCCTCGGGGGGACCAGCAGTCCAGCCATTCAGTGTGTAGGTGGATGACTTCCTGAGGCGATCGAACTGCCGCCGTCTCGTTGATGAGTACGGATGGAAGGTAACCCTTCCCAGGGTTTCGGACCAGGTGCCCGAACTCGGCCAACTCCTCCACGTCGCGGGCATGAGCAACTTCCGCGATCAGCCGATCCCTCCGGCTGTAGTCCCGCCGCTCCGAAAGCCACGCGACCAGAGCAGCGATCTCGCCGATGGACCGCCCCCAGGCCGCCTCCGCGACCTCTCTTGACGCCTCCCGCTGCTCGCCCGCCTCGACAAGCCTCGCCAACTGCTCTTTGAACAAGGCAAGTGGAAGCTGCGACTCGCCGCTCGTGCCGAGCCCGGTGGCCAGCTCTTCTTCCATGGCTCTGACCCGAGCTTCGAGGTCGGCGCAACGCCTTTCCGCCTCGGCCTTCAGAGAAGCGATCTCCGACAGCTCGGCCCTGAGCCGGGTGATCTCCTCGACGAGTCGTTCACGCTCCGTGGAGTGCTGCTCGGCCCGTTCGTGCAGCACGATCTCGGCCCGCTCCGCGCGCAGCAGATCCGCGGTCCAGTCCTGCCGTACGGCCTCCAGCTCTCCCTGGACCGTGCGGACATCCGTCTCCCGCTTCTCCAGCAGGTCGTGCAGGGCTTCCTGATGCCTGACCAGCATCTGTACCTTGCGCTCCGACTGGACCATCTCGGCGCGCAGGGCCTCCAGTTCGTACGTGGCGGGGCTGGTGACCTTGAGCGCGTCCAGTCTGAGTTGCGTCAGCCGGTTCCGTACTTCGGGTTGGACGGAGGCGCCTCGCCTAGTCTCGACCTCCCGTACCAGACGGTCTATGAAGTCCTGGGTCGCGACTTTCCGACCTCTCAGGTACCTGGAGACAATCGACTTGTCCATGGAGATGCGAACGGCGTATGCGTTCTGAGTGATCTTCAGGGTGTTGAACAGGTCGGTCAACGCGTTGCCCAACTCGGCAACTTCGCGCACCTCCCCCCGCTCCAGTTCCCATGAACTCCTGGCTGAGGGCGCTGACTCGGCCACTGCTCATCTCCCCATCAGTTGACGCACCGTTGGCAACCGTTGCCGCTTTCGCAACGTACCGGACGCCACCGACAGTGGACGGGTTCCCAGTCGCCACATCCGAAAGGAACGCATCCGTCATGGCACCGTCGTCCTGGTCAGCCGTCGTCACTAGGGCCCGTTGGGCCCAGCGGGTGCTCATCGTCCTCTTTGCGCTACTTCCGCTGTTCGTCGTGACACTGGCGTCCGTGCCGGCCCTCATCCTGCTGCCGTTCTTTCCCCGGCACAGCGCTGGGGCTCAGGCGATCGTGCAGCAGCTCATCGCCTGGACGCGTACGGCCCTGGTCTCCAGCAGAAATCAGTGATCGGCCGACTATACGGAACAGCCCCGTCACCGTCCTGGCTCAGAAGCCATGGGCCCAGCGACGCCATGACCATCCTGTGCGGCAGTGGTCCCCTTGGGACGGCCGCCGGTCAGGTCGTGTCGGGTGGCCTTACGGAGACCTACGGCGTCGAGGTTGCCCTGTTCGTGGCTCTCGTGGTCGGGGCCGGTGCGTCGACGCTGGCGCTCACTTGAGGGAAGCGGCTGTCTTGAGCGTCTCGACGAAGGTGGTGAAGGTGCCCGGCGGGAAGGAGAGGGTGCCGTGGGCGGGGGCCTTGGAGTCGCGTATTGCTATGCGAGTGCGGCGGTTTGCGATTTCCACGCAGTTGTTGCCGTCGCCGCTTCCGGAGTAGGAGGACTTCTGCCAGGTGTCGGGGGTGGTCACGGCGTGCCTCACAGTTCCTTCGCCAGTCCGTGGATGAAGTCGCGCGACCGTTCGGGGTCGAGTGACGCAGCTTCCACTTTACGGAAGAGCGTTCGAAAGGCGCCGAGTTGGGCTTCGGAGTCGATGAAGGCAGCGCCCTGGGGTGCGTCGCGGACTGCCGTGTCCAGCTTGGGGACGGCGCCGCCCACGTACATCATGGCGTTCGTGGCGCCGGCGAAGTCGTCCAGGTCGAAGGGGATGACGCGCACGGTGATGTGTTCCGCCTCGGAGAGCTCCAGGATGTGCGTGAGCTGAGAGCGGGCTGCTGTGCGGTCGCCGACTCTGATGCGAAGTGCCGCCTCGTGGATCACCGCTTCATACGGGATGGGCGCCAGTTGCTCGATGACGACCTTGCGCTCCATGCGGTGGCGGACACGCAACTCAAGGTCGTTCTCCGGAGGCTCGGGCACTCGGTACGAGAAGACGGCCCGTGCATAGTCCTCCGTCTGGAACAGGCCGGGCACGTGCAGGAACTCCACGTCCAGACGGTAGGTGGAGTGGTGCTCCAGTTCGGCGAGGTCCAGGAACGGTGTGGGCAGCAGCCCCCGGTACTCCTCCCACCAGCCGCGTGTCCGGTCGGTTGCCATGGCCGCCAGCGCCGCAATCAACTCGTCGTCCGTGCAGGAGTAGTGAGAGGTGAGCTGGCGGACACGCGCTTCGCTCACGCCCGCGGTTCCGAACTCGATCTGGCTCATCTGCGCTGAGTCCGTCCCGAGCAGTGCGGCAGCTTCACGTCCCTTGAGCCCTGCGGCCTCCCGCAGTTTTCGTAGTTCAGCGCCTAGGCGCTCCTGGCGTGCGGTGGGCTGTTTCCGGCGCGCCATGTCGTCTCCCTTGCCTCCAACTGCCCTGGAGCAGCACCTCGTTCGAGGGGCAGATTACGGCAACGACTTGCGCGGTCCCAAATTATGGCCCTACCGTCAGTGATGCGACGCACGCAGTGCGGAATGCCGGGATCCCGGAAGCGCACCGCCCCGTCCTGCCATGACGGTTGCGGCAATGCCACCGCCCGCCGCCCCGCAGGATTGCCGACTCCCCTTCCTCCTCTCCTCCTCCGACGGGAGCTCAGCCATGCCCGAAGACGAAACCGCCCCCTGGGAGTACACCCTGTACATCCCCAACGACCCCCGTGCCGTCACCGTCTGCCGCCGTACTCTCCGTCTCGTCCTCGCCCTGCACGGCCTCATCCGCCTGGTGGACACCGCCGAGCTGCTCGCGGCCGAGCTGGTCTCCAACGCCGTACGACACACGAAAGGGCCCGCCGCGCTGCGGCTGCGCTGGTCGGCCGGGGTGCTGCGGATCGGGGCGTGGGACGCGGATCCCGAACCGCCCGAAGCGCCGGGGCAGTTGGCGGAGCTCATCGGTGCGGAGGAGGGGCGGGGGCTCGCTCTCGTGCGGGCCTGCGCCGATCTCTGGGGCTGGCAGCCGCTCACCCGGAACGGCAATCGCGGCAAGTACGTGTGGTGTGACCTGGCCGCCGCCTAGACCGTTGATCACATCGGACAGAAAGGAGAGCCGATGGTCGGCTCGTCGCACGAGGCGCTGCACCGGATCTTCCAGAAGGATCCCGCGCTCCTGACCCGCGCCCTGCAACACGTGTTACGCATCCCCTTCCCCGAGCCGCGCGACTTCGCGGCGATGAACGTGGACCTCACCGAGATCGAGCCGGTCGAGCGGCGTGTGGACACGCTGCTGCGGGCGGAGACCGACGAGGGCGTCTACCTCCTGGTCGTCGAGTCGCAGGGTCAGCCGGACGAGAGAAAGCGCGGCAGCTGGCCCTACTACCTCAGCTACCTGCACGAGAAGTACCGCTGTGAACCGGTGCTCATCGTCATCACCCAGAGCAGCGCTACGGCCCGCTGGGCGGCGGAGCCCATTCATTTCGGGGTGCGGGGGTGTCCCTCGCTGACGGTACGGCCGTTCGTGCTGGGGCCGGACAACGTGCCGCTGATCGCGGACGAGCGGGAGGCCGAGCAGGACGTACCCCTTGCGGTGCTTTCGGCCATGACGCATGGCCGGGGTCGGCAGGCTCCCGCCATACTGGAATCCCTGTCAGCCGCCCTGCGGACCATCGACCCGGACACCGCCGCGGTCTTCGTGCAGTTCGTCGACTCATGCCTGGCCGACCCCCAGGCGCAACACATGTGGAGGGACCTCATGACGGCGATGCAGTACTTCTGGCGGCACCCACTGGCCGAGCAGGTGCGCGAAGAAGGACGAGAAGAAGGCCGTGAGGAGGGGCGGGCTCAGGAGAGGGCAGCAGCCATTCTGCGCACTCTCCAGTGGCGTCAGATCGACGTACCCGACGACGTCCGCGAGCGGATTCTCGCCTCCGCCGACATGGACCAACTCGACACCTGGCTCGATCGCTCCTACCAGGTAACCGACGCGTGGGAACTGTTCGCCGACGGCTCTTGAGTTGTACGGCTGTATGGCGGGGGGGGGGGGGGGGGGCCCCCCCCCCCCCCCCCCCCCCCCCCCCCCCCCCCCCCCCCCCCCCCCCCCCCACACCCCCCCCCCCCCCCCTCACCGCCGTCGCGACGGCGATGGCGGGGCGGATCACGCCGTCGTCGTCCACGGTGAACCTCAGGTTGTCGCCGTTGCGCCCGTCGACCGAGTCGCAGGACCAGACGCCGAGGCCCTTGTCGACGTCGCCCCGGCTGTCCAGGCAGAAGTCGGGATCGGCGGACGACTGCAGGACACCGCGTGCGGAGTCGACCCGCCAGCGCTGGCCGCGGCCGGAGTCACAGGGGGCGGTGACGACGTCCGTGCCGTTGTCGAACTCGCCGGCCACGTCCAGGCAACGGCCGGTGGAGACGTTGACCACCTGGGCGTAGGCGCCGCTCGGCGGGCGCACCGGCGCAGGTGTGGGACGTGCCGTCCTGGACGGCGACGGGCTCCTCGTCGGCGAGGGCGATCTGCTCGTGGGGGAGGGCGACGGTGTGGCCGAGACCGTCGCCGTGACCGTCACCGGCGGTACCGGCGACGGTCCCGACGGCGTGGGAACCGCCGCGCCCGCCGACTCCTGGGGCGCCGAACCGCCCCGCGTCAGCAGGAACACCAGCAGTGGCGCCAGGGCCACGCCGAGCACGGCCGAGGTCACCACCAAGCGGCGGGACGGCTGCCAAGTGCCGGACGGCGTACGGCCCTTGGTGACCGTCGCGCCGGCGTCGCGCGCCCCGTACGCCGTCCCCGCCCACGGCAGCAGCCCCTCCGCCAAGGCGCTGCCCGGCGTGTCCCGTAGCGCACACAGCTCCTCGTACGCCGTCGTGCAGTGCGGGCAGTGCGCCATGTGAGCCTGCAGGTCGGGACTCTCACGCGGGCTGTCCGGTCGTACGGACTCCTCGATGAGGCGGCGGAAGTCGCCGCAGCGCGGATCGTCGGAGGCGGCGAGTCGTGAGCGGAGGCAGGACCGGGCCAGGGACTGGAGGGCCTGGTCGGTGCCGTGGACCACGTCCTCGCGGGTGAGGCCGAGCAGGCCGGCCGTCCGCACCGGGGGCTCCTGCTCCACGACGCCGTACCAGACGAGCCCCTGGGCGCGGGCCGGCAGGGACTGGAACGGCGCCAGCATGGGCGGGACGGGGCCCTCGGGGGCCGCCGTGTTGAGGACGAGGAGCAGGCTCGCGTCGAGTCCGGCCGACCGCTCGTCCACAGCCCACGAGGCTGCCAACCTGCCGGTGAACAACAGGAGCTGGTGCCGCCACGGGACGCCCGGGTCGACGCCGCGGGCCGTTTCCCGCGCCGCGAGCGTGAAGGTCTGTGCCGCCAGCTGCCGTGCCGCGGAGTCGCTCGTGGTGCACAGGCGGGCGTAGGTGAGGACCGCCGGGAGGTGGCGGGCGCGGAGTTGCCGGAGGGCGGTGTACGCGGTGGCCGTGTCGGCGCGGAGCAGTTCCGTCAGCCGCGCGTCGGAGGCGCCCGAGTACGCCTCGTCACCGGTCTCGTCGGCCCGAGCCATCCGGCCACCTCCTCGCACCCCGCGAAGCCGTCCTGACGTACCAGCCAGTTTGGGGTGACCATAGTGGTGGATGGGGCCGTATGAGGAAAGAGGTTCCCTCGGGTAACGCGGGCAACCCGGGTGACGTCGGTAACACACCAACCCGGCCCCTGCCGGGCCGGGTTGGTTCAGTCACCCTTGGCTGCGGCCGCGGTCACTCCTCGACCGTCAGCCCCTTCCGCAGCCGCACCAGTGTCCGCGACAGCAGTCGCGACACGTGCATCTGCGAGATACCCAGCTCGTCGCCGATCTCCGACTGGGTCATGCCCGCGACGAAGCGGAGGGAGAGGATCTTCCGGTCCCGGGAGGGCAGTTCGGCGATCAGCGGCTTCAACGACTCGACGTACTCGACGCCTTCGAGTTCGTGGTCCTCGTAACCGATGCGGTCCGCGAGGGCACCTTCGGCGTCGTCCTCCTCCGGCTGGGCGTCCAGCGAGGAGGCGGTGTACGCGTTGGACGCGGCCATGCCCTCGACGACCTCGTCGTTCGTGAGGCCCAGGCGCTCGGCCAGTTCACCCACCGTCGGCGCCCGGTCCAGCTGCTGGGCCAGCTCGTCGCCGGCCTTGGCCAGGTCGAGCCGCAGCTCCTGCAGTCGGCGCGGTACGCGCACGGACCACGAGGTGTCACGGAAGAAGCGCTTGATCTCGCCGACGATCGTCGGCATCGCGAAGGTCGGGAACTCGACGCCGCGGCTCAGCTCGAAGCGGTCGATCGCCTTGATCAGGCCTATCGTGCCGACCTGGATGATGTCCTCCATCGGCTCGCTGCGCGAGCGGAAGCGGGAGGCGGCGAACTTGACCAGGGCGAGGTTGAGTTCGACGAGCGTGTTGCGGACGTACGAGTACTCGTGGGTGCCTTCCTCCAGCGACTCCAGCCGCGCGAAGAGGGTCTTGGACAGGGCCCGTGCGTCCACCGGCCCCACCTCGTCGAAGGGCGGGATGTCCGGAAGCCCGGCGAGCAAGCCGTCAGGGTCGACGGGTACGTCGTGATGCTCGATGGGATCCAGATGTTCCGGGGGGGATGTCGACGTCGCCTCTTGGGTATGCGGTGCGTCGAGCCGGGGTGACATGATGTCCTCCATCGTTCTCGGCATATGTAATGGCTGCCGAAGCCAGTGCGTGCACTGCGGTGTGCGGCGCCTCCAAAGCCGGCCGTGGTTGAGTACGTGTCTCTACTAGCCCTACCCGCTTTCCCGAGCCGACCGCAAGTGTGTTCTGTGCGGTTATGTCCGTTTGCGTGTGATTGTTCGGGTGTCGGAGGGTGTGGAGAAGGCGTAGTGTTCGAGGGCGTCAGACAGCAGCCAGGACGTCGGGAGAGAGACGGCATGGACCGCAGGACAGTCGGCAGCGCACAGTCGGGCCGGCTTCTTGTCGAGGTGCGGGAAGAGGGCTCCAGCGCCGTCGTGATTCCGGCAGGTGAGTTGGATCACCACACGGCCGATTTGTTGCGTGAGCCACTCGAGGACTGCCTCGCCAAAGGATTCAGCCGGCTCGTCGTGGACTGCTCACGGCTGGAGTTCTGCGACTCCACCGGACTCAACGTCCTCCTGGGGGCGCGCCTGAAGGCCGAGGCGGCCGGGGGCGGGGTGCATCTCGCGGGGATGCTGCCGGTCGTGGCGCGGGTCTTCGAGATCACCGGGGCGGATGCGGTCTTCACCGTCCATGACACCCTGGACGCGGCTCTGGCGGACGAGACCGGCTGAGCCCGCTCGTCCCCCCTGTGACCGGCACTTTCCGGGTGTCACGCGTTTCGTGCCGAATACAGGGGTGTTCTGCCGGTCCGGTCGGGCAGGAGACATCCGTACTGACTGTTCGGTGAATGGCTTTGCGGTGGCACTCGTAGTGACACTTGCAGCGACACTTGCGGTGACTTTTTGAATTGTGAACTGGTGAATCGGTGAGGTGAAGCGCTGATGAGCACCACCCGGCCCTACTCGCCGGGCGACCGTGGCCCGGAGTCCAGCGGCGCTTCCGGGGCGTCCGAGGGGGGCGCGGACGTGCCGTCCGGGCCATCGGCGGGCCGGCAGGTCCGCACGCTGAGTTTCGACGGCGAGAGCGGTGTCGTCCCGCTCGCCCGCGACTTCACCCGCCAGGCGCTGTACGCGTGGGGCTGGCTGCCCGCCGCCACCGCCGATCAGCGGGCCGCCGCGGAGGATGTCCTTCTCGTGGTCTCCGAGCTGGTCACGAATGCCTGCCTGCACGCCGAGGGGCCGGACCAGCTCTGGATCGCCTGTGACAACAAGGTGATCCGGGTCGAGGTCTCCGACCGGGGGACGGGGCAGCCTGCGCCGCGGACGCCGCACAGGGCCGGCCGCCCGGGTGGTCACGGGATGTTCATCGTGCAGCGACTTTGTCTGGATTGGGGAGTTGTGCGTACTCCTGGGGTTGCCGGTAAGACGGTGTGGGCGGAGTTGGGGGCGCCCGCCTAGAGGGGTGCCGCTGCCTGTGATCTGGCGGCTGCCGGCCGTCTGTGGTTTGTTGCGCCCACGCGGCGGAGCCGCATATGGACACAGCCCCGCGCCCCTGAAGGGGCGCTTCCGCATCCCCACACTTCCAACACGCCCTTTGTCTTCCCTCCTCTGGGCCCCCGGCGTACCTTGACGGCCGATCTGATGTGCCGTCAGGAAATCGAAGGGGAGCGGAAATCGTGTCGTACCGGAAACGAACCGCCGCGCTCGCGTCCGCCGCGGCCCTGGCCGGCTCGGCGGTGCTGATGGCCGCCCCCGCCGCCCACGCCGAGGTCGTCGACGTGAAGTACCAGTGCAAGACGCCGATCGGTGACAAGAGCGCCGTCTCGCCCATCGACATCAAGGGCGTCAAGAGCGGCAGCGGCTACAAGATCACCATGTCCTGGCAGAAGGGCGTCTCGTCCAGCCCGGTCGAACTGGGCAAGGGCGCGATGAACCCGAGTGCCGTCGTCAAGCTGGGCGGCGCCGACAGCGGCACCGTGGCGGTGTCGGGGCCGGCCAACCAGGCCGCGATCCCGGCCGACACCCCCATCAAGATCAACGACCTGAGCGGCACGTACACCCCGAAGAAGTCCGGCAAGGTCACCTTCACGGCGGGCGTGCTCACCATCAAGGCGCTCGGCACGACGACCACGTGCACGCCCACCAACAGCCCCGGCCCGTCGCTGACCCTGGACGTCACCGCCGCCAGCGGCGCCTCCGACTCCTCCCCGAGCGACAGCGGCTCCGGCTCCGAACTCCCGCAGACCGGCCCCGAGGACTCGGCGATCGCCCTCGGCACGCTCGGCGGCACGGTGCTGCTCGCGGGCGCGGCGGGCGCGCTGTGGCTGACGAGGCGGAACCAGGCGGCTCGGCGCTGACCGGGCTTCTGGCCCACGCCCGCCCGTCGCCCGGCCACCGCCCCTCAACGAGGCGCTTCGCGCCGCACCTGCTTGATGGAGCCGCCGATGCCGTCCGCCGCCCGTGTCCTGTCCCTGACCCTGTTCGCCCTGCTGTGGGCGGCCCCGACGGCCACCGCCGCCGAGGGCTGGTCCCTCGCGCCCTTCGGCGGCCGGCCCGTCCTGTACGCCGAGGGCGAGCCCGGGGCGGTCCTCCAGGACACGGTGTCCGTGGCCAACCGCGGCGACAGGCCGGTCACCGTACGGCTGCACGCCGACGGCGTCACCTTCGCGGACGCCGCCGTACGCGTCCCCGCCCGCACCCGCGCCGACGTCCCCTTCACGGTGACCGTCCCGGCCGACGACCGCACCGCCGAGATCGTCGCGCGCGACACCGACGGCCGCACCCAGCAGATCCGTCTCCAACTCCGCGCCACCGTCCCGGAGTTGTCCGCGCTGACCGTCGAGCACGTGTCCGTCCGCGCCGACCGCATCACGTACGAGCTGGTCAACCGCGGTACGACGACCCTCGTACCGAAGCTCACCGTGCGCGCGGACGGCCTCTTCGGCCCGGTCCTCGACCGCGCCCCGCGCACGCTCCCCGTCGAGCTGCCCCCGGGCCGCCGCGTCGAGCTCGGCGAGCCATGGCATGACCGGCCCGCCCTGGACGCGGTCGACGTGCGTCTGACGGTCACGGCGGCGGGCGGCGCGCGCGACACGGCCGGCGCGTCGGCGTGGTTCGTGCCGTGGGGTGCGGTGGCGGTGGCGGTGGCGGGGGCCGCGGGTGCGGTGGCGGCGACGGGCGCCCTCATCGTCGTACGACGTCGAGGACGCCGTACGCCCGAGGGCGGCGAGGCACCTCAACCCCCACGCGCGGAAGCCGAGTTGACGGGAGCGATGACGTGAGCGGCAAGGTGCGGATTCCGGCGTTGGCGGCGGTGCTCGCGTTGTGCTTCGCGTTTCTGGCGGGCACGACTGCCGCGGCCGACGGGCCGACCGTGAAGCTGTCCAAGTCCCAGGCGGGGACCGGGGGTTCGATCA
The DNA here is from genome assembly GCF_000718165.1 of Streptomyces fulvoviolaceus. Classification (GTDB taxonomy): domain Bacteria; phylum Actinomycetota; class Actinomycetes; order Streptomycetales; family Streptomycetaceae; genus Streptomyces; species Streptomyces fulvoviolaceus. The sequence continues at coordinate 190,294 of NZ_JOEY01000016.1, forward strand.
CCGTGACCGGCGAGGGCTGGCGGGCGCGGGCGCTGCTGATGATCCTGGTCTGCGGGCAGTCCGTGCCGTCGCGGGGTGTGGTGGGTGGCACCAACTCCTGTGCCAACGCGGACGGCAGGGCCGTGACGACCGACTCCGCGGGCCGTTTCAGCCGGAGGCTGCCGGTCGCCGAGCCGCCGGTGCCGTGCCCGTGCGTCGTGCACGTGGCGACGGTGACCGGGGCGAAGGCCGAGGCCGACGCGATCTTCCAGGTGGCCGGGCACGCGGTCGAACCGCTGCCCGCGGAGACGTCCGGCGGACGCCTGTCCGTCCTCACCGACACCCGGCTCGACGGCTCCAGCGGGCTGCTGACCTGGTTCGGGGCGCCGCCCGCCCGCACCCTCGTCTTCACCGTCGGCAACGTCGGCACCTCCACCGTCAAGAACCCCGTCTTCCAAGTCGGCACCGCCCACGGCGTGTTCGCCCCGCAGTGGGAGGAACAGCAGTGGCGGGGCACGATCCAGCCCGGCAAGAAGGCGCGGATCGAGCTGCCCGTCGAGCTGCCGGGCGGCGCGCACGGCGACTACACGGTGTCGCTGAAGTACGGCGGGAAGGTCCTCGCCGAGCAGCCCTGGGGCGTGGGCCGGCCCTGGGGCGTGACCCTGTTCTGGGTCCTGGTCTGCATCGTGGTGCCGGCCGCGGTGTTCCGCGCCGGGATGGCGGTGGTGGACCGGGTGCGGCCGCGCCGCAGGTCCGGCGGCATTCGTCACCGAGAGCTGCGGATGCCCGAACTCTCCCTGCGCCTGCCCGGGTTGAAGCGCCGGACCGAGGCGCCCACCCCTGACACCACCTCGACCCTGCCGTGGTTCACCCCGGATGCCGATCCGGGGACGGCCGGTCGGCTCTCCGCACCGCACGACGACAGCCCGACGAGTCCTACGGCTCCCACGAGTCCTACGACTCCCACCCAGAAGGGACACCCGTGAGCATGCGAAGGAGAGTCACACCGGCCACCGGGCCGAGAAGAGCGGGCGCGGCGGGCCCAGGAGGTGCCGGTGAGGTTCAGGCACGCCCCCACGCCGCCCGGCACGCAGTCTCGCCGCACCGGCCAAAGGTCCTGGTAGCTCTGCTGCGAGCACCTTCATCCGGCACGCCGAGAGCACACACCGGCTGCGACACCGGCCGCTGCCGCTGTGGGCGCGGGAACGCACCCGCACCTCACCGGCACCGCCTCGCGCTGGCGCTCGGCGGGGCGGTCGTCCTGCTGGGCGTGGCCGCGGTGCCCGCGCAGGCCGCGGAGGTGTCGTTCGCGACCCACTGCGTGCCGCCCGCCGGGATCGACCCCGTCGACGGCACGTCCACGGTGGAGATCACCGCGCCGGCGACCGCGAAGGTGGGTGACGAGGTCGAGGTGGTGTGGAAGTTCGTGCAGGCCGCCTCCAAGAACCCCGACATCATCGACCTGCCGGAGAACTCGGTCCAGCCGTCCGGCACCCTCAAGGCGGCCGGGGCACAGACCACCGACATCGCGATGACGGGGCCGCGCGAGAACCCCGCCATCCCCAAGGGCGGCGACATGGTGCTGGCCGACATGAAGGGCACGCTGAAGCTGACGGCGCCCGGAGAGGTCACGCTGACGCCGGACGCGTACACCGTCAACGCCATGTCGACGAACACGGAGTGCTCGCCGACGGAGACGGTGGGGTCGGCGGCGACCATCAACGTGGAGGAGGGGGACGGGAGTTCCCCGACGCCGACCACGTCCGCCGAGCCGACCGACAGCGCCACGCCGACCGACGGCGCGACCCCGACCCCGAGCACGAGTCCGAGCGCGACTGAAACCGGCGGCGGCCAGACCGACTTCACCGGCAAGGAGGTCGAGATCCCCTACACCTGCGACTCGCCCCTCGGCGAGAAGAAGGCGACCTCCCCGATCCAGATCAACGCCAAGAAGGACGGCGGGAGTTACGACCTCACCGTGAAGTTCGGCAAGTCGGTGATGGACAGCCCGGCCGACATCCCGGCGGACTCGGTCAAGCCGTCGATGGAGGTCGTCCTGGGCGGCGACGACACGGGCACGGTCCACGTCGAGGGCCCGACCAACTCCGAGGCCATCAAGTCCGGCGACCCGATCGAGATCCCCGACCTGACCGGCACCTACAAGCCGGGCGCGACCGGTTCGTCGACCCTGTCACCGGGCGTCCTCACGATCGAGGCCCTCGGCACGACCACGACCTGCAAGCCGGACAAGACGTCGGTCTCCCTGACCCTGGACACGACGGAGCAGGAGGGCGGCGCGGCCGGCGGCTCTTCGAGCACGGGCGGTTCGTCGAGCACGGGCGGTTCGTCGAGCACGGGCGGTTCGTCGAGCACGGGCGGTTCGTCGACCGACGGTGGTCTGGCGGCGACCGGCGCTGATGATCACGCCGCGCTGAAGGCCCTGGGCCTGGTGGCAGGGACGGCAGTCCTGCTGGGCGCGGCGGTGTTCACGTTCATGCCCGGACGAAGGGCACGCTGACCGACCTCAGGGGCGCGGGACTGTATCCATATGCGGCTCCGCCGCGTGGGCGCCCAGCCACACAGAGCGACGGGGCCGTCGGAACCCACCTGGGTTCCGACGGCCCCGTCGACTCGGGCCCACGGCTAGCGAACGCTGCCCATGAGCTCCTTGACCTTGTTCCGGTACATCCACACCGCGACACCGGCGACCACGGCAAGCGTGGCCTCCAGGGCGACGACACCCGTCTTGTTGAGGTCGACACCGGCGATGGACAGCAGCCCCGTCGTGGCGTCACCCGCGGTGACCGCCAGGAACCACACACCCATCATCTGCGAGGCGTACTTCGCGGGCGCCATCTTCGTCGTCACCGACAGGCCCACCGGGGACAGCAGCAGCTCACCCACGGTCTGGACGAAGTAGATCGCCACCAGCCACATCGCGGCCGCCTTGTGACCGCCCTCGGCGATCGACAGCGGGGCGAGGAAGAGGAAGAAGGACGCGCCGACCAGGACCAGACCCGAGGAGAACTTCACGATCGTGCTGGGCTCCTTGCCGCGCCGGTTCAGCGCGAGCCAGAACCAGGCGAAGACCGGGGCCAGGGCCATGATCAGGACCGGGTTGACCGACTGGTACCAGGAGACCGGGAACTCCCAGCCGAAGACGGTGTTCTCGGCGGAGGCGTCGGCGAAGATCGACAGGGTCGAGCCGCCCTGGTCGTAGATCATCCAGAAGACGGCCGCGGCGACGAAGAACCAGATGTACGCCGACATCGACTTCTGCTCGGTGCGGTCCAGGCCCTTGTCGCGCTTGATGCGGGTCAGCACCATGACCGGGATGATCACGCCGAGCAGGGTCAGCGGGACCAGGATCCAGTTCAGCGTGTAGTGGCCGGAGAAGCCGACGATCGCGTAGAAGACGACGGCGATGCCCGCCCAGATCGCGGCCTTGCGGAGGGTGGAGGCCTTCTCCTGGTCCGACAGCGGGGTCGGGACGACGCTGGAGCGGTCGGCCAGGTGGCGGCTGCCGATCAGGAACTGGGCGAGACCCAGCGCCATGCCGACCGCGGCGAGCGCGAAGCCCAGGTGCCAGTTGACGTTCTCGCCGATGGTGCCGATGACCAGCGGCGCGGCGAACGCACCGAGGTTGATGCCCATGTAGAAGACGGTGAAGCCACCGTCGCGGCGGGCGTCGTCCGGGCCCTCGTAGAGGTGGCCGACCATCGTGGAGATGTTGGCCTTCAGCAGACCCGAGCCGATCGCCACGAGACCGAGACCGGCGTAGAAGGTGCCGGAGTTCGGCAGGGCCAGCGTGAGGTGGCCGAGCATGATGACGCCGCCGGCGACGGCGACGGTCTTGCGCGGGCCCCAGACCCGGTCGCCGAACCAGCCGCCCGGCATCGCCAGCAGGTACACCAGTGAGACGTACACGGAGTAGATCGCGGTCGCGGTCGCCGCACTGAGGTGCAGGCCGCCCGGGGCGACGAGGTACAGCGGGAGGAGAGCCCTCATGCCGTAGTAGGAGAAACGCTCCCACATCTCGGTCATGAAGAGAGTGGCCAGTCCGCGGGGGTGGCCGAAGAAGGTCTTCTCGGAACCGGGGGTGCCCGGAGTCACCGAGTCCTTCGTCAGGCTGGACGCCATGGTCGTTCCTTGCTGCTCGGGACGCGCTTGTGCTTGAGCGGCTGCCACGCGCCCGGTGGTCGCCGTCCCCTCCTGGGGGACCGGCCACAGGTCGTTCCTTTCAAGGCTGGCCGAGCCAGCCCGCACACAAAAGAGACCTTCAGCGTCAAATCCTCGCCAAAGGTCCCCACGGTGCTACAGGCGTTCAATCACCATACGACAGGACACAGCAGGATATGGAAGGACTTGAGACGCGGATCACAGGTGACAGGGGAACCGTACACACCTTTTCTAAGGTGTCTGCACCCTTCACACCGCACAGACACAGGTTCGCCCCGGTAAGCCCAAAGGTAAGAATCACGGGGTTGCGATCACACCCCAGCACCTGTCAAGGGCGGTCTACCATCAGGTCATGACCCGTGTACTGCTCGCCGAGGACGATGCGTCCATTTCGGAGCCGCTGGCCCGCGCCCTGCGCCGGGAAGGGTATGAGGTCGAGGTGCGGGAGGACGGCCCCACCGCACTCGACGCCGGCATCCAGGGCGGCATCGACCTGGTCGTGCTCGACCTGGGGCTGCCCGGCATGGACGGCCTGGAAGTGGCCCGCCGGCTGCGTGCCGAAGGCCACGCCGTACCCATCCTCATCCTGACCGCACGCGCCGACGAGGTGGACACCGTCGTCGGCCTCGACGCGGGCGCCGACGACTACGTCACCAAGCCCTTCCGGCTCGCCGAACTGCTCGCCCGCGTGCGGGCGCTGCTGCGGCGCGGTGCCGCGGAGCCGGCGCAGCCGCCCGCCACGCACGGTGTGCGCATCGACGTCGAGTCGCACCGCGCCTGGATGGGCGAGGAGGAGTTGCAGCTCACGGCCAAGGAGTTCGACCTGCTGCGGGTCCTCGTGCGGGACGCCGGTCGGGTCGTCACCCGTGACCAGCTGATGCGGGAGGTCTGGGACACGACCTGGTGGTCGTCGACCAAGACGCTCGACATGCACATCTCGTGGCTGCGGAAGAAGCTCGGCGACGATGCCGCGAATCCCCGGTACATCGCCACCGTGCGTGGGGTCGGGTTCCGGTTCGAGAAGAGTTGAGTTCGCGGGTTGCGCCGTGGTGGCTTGTGTGGGTGCGCGGCTGACCGTCGGCGGTGGCTGGTCGCGCCCACGCGGCGGAGCCGCAAATTGGGACGGCCCCGCGCCCCTAAGGGCGCGATTCCCGCACCGTTCGTCATAGAGCCACTGCCCGGAGGGACCCGTGCGTCGCCGTCTTATCCAGTCCACGCTTGCCGTCGTGCTCGTGGTCATCGCCGTGTTCGGTGTGTCCCTCGTCATCGTCGAGACGCGCACCATCAGCAACAGCGCGCAGGAGCGGGTGGACTCCGAGGCGATCCGGCTGGCCGGGATCGTGGACAGCAGGCTGTTCGCCGCGGAGGACGTCACGGCGCAGGTCCTGCGGGACCAGGTCGCGCAGGATCGATACGCCGTGATCCGGATCCCGGGCAGGTCACCGATCGAGGTCGGGACCAAGCCCACCGGTGACGTCATCAGCTCGACGGAGGAGGGCGAGGAGGGCGAGACGGTCACCGTGCAGGAGCCGCGCTCCTCGGTGACCCGGGAGGTCGGACGTACGCTCCTGATCATCGGGCTGGTCGCCCTGCTCGCGGTGATCGCCGCGGTGCTGCTGGCGATCCGCCAGGCCAACAAGCTCGCCTCCCCGCTCACCGACCTCGCCGAGACCGCCGAACGCCTCGGCTCCGGCGACCCGCGCCCACGGCACAAGCGGTACGGCGTCCCCGAACTGGACCGGGTCGCCGATGTGCTGGACTCCTCCGCCGAGCGCATCGCCCGCATGCTCACCGCGGAACGCCGGCTCGCCGCCGACGCCTCCCACCAGCTCCGTACGCCGCTGACGGCCCTCTCCATGCGCCTGGAGGAGATCACCCTCACCGACGACCCGGACACGGTGAAGGAGGAGGCGAACGTCGCGCTGACGCAGGTGGAGCGGCTGACGGACGTGGTCGAGCGGCTGCTGACGAACTCCCGCGACCCCCGTACCGGCAACGCCGTCACCTTCGACCTCGACGAGGTCATCCAGCAGCAGCTCGCCGAGTGGCGGCCCGCCTACCGCGGCGTCGGCCGGGCGATCGTCAGCTCCGGCAAGCGGCACCTGACGGCGGTCGGCACGCCCGGCGCGGTCGCGCAGGTGCTGGCCGCGCTGATCGAGAACTCCCTCATGCACGGCGGCGGCACCGTCGCCCTGCGTACCCGTGTCACCGGCAACCAGACCGTCATCGAGGTCACGGACGAGGGGCCCGGTGTCCCGGCCGACCTCGGGGCGCGGATCTTCGAGCGGACCATCAGCGGCCGCAACTCCACGGGCATCGGCCTGGCGGTGGCCCGGGACCTCGCGGAGGCCGACGGAGGGCGCCTGGAGATGCTCCAGACCAAGCCGGCGGTGTTCGCCCTGTTTCTGTCGCGTACGCCGCTGAAGAAGTCGGTGACGGAGGACGAGGAGCCGACGGTCCGCTGAGCGGGTCCGGCGAAATCCACTCCGGGTTCGGCAGCGCCCCGTAAGGGGCGCGGGGCTGTATCGATTTGCGGCTCCGCCGCGTGGGCGCGACCAGCCCCCACCGGCCCGCGGTAAATGAACTGCATACCCAGCGGAGCGTCAGCGCACCGGCAGCTTGGGCCGGGGCTTCGGCGCCGCCCTCTCGGCCTCTTCCAGGAATGACTCCGCGCTCGCCACGGCCTCCCGGGCCGGCAGGGTCTTGAACACCCACGAGCGGTACGACCAGAACCGGAAGAGCGTCGCGACGCCGATGCCGAGGAACTTGAAGACGTTGCTCTGCAGCGGGCTGTCCCAGCCGAAGCCGTACGTCGCCGCGTAGAGCACGCCGTTCTCGATCACCAGGCCGACCGCGCTGAACAGCAGGAACAGGGTCAGTTCCTTGGTGCGGCCGCTCTTGTCACGGTCCCGGTACGTGAAGTAGCGGAAGCCGATGTAGTTGAAGACGATCGCCACGACGGTGGCGATGATGCTCGCTCGCACGACCGGCAACTCGGTCAGATGCCGGACCAGGTTGAACACGACGAGATTGACCAGAAGTCCCGCACCGCCGACGGCGCCGAATTTGGCGGCCTCGCGCACGAGCCTTCGCAGCCCTGAGGAACCACGTCCCATGGTCGTACAGTCCCCCAGTCGGTCGGTTTGAGCAACCGTCGGTCGGATTCGTCAACCCAACCATGCTAACCATCCCCCTTGTCGGTTGCCTGTGGACGAACTCACAGAGACCGGTAAGAGGTGCGGTAAGAGGAGCGGAATCCGGCCGCCGTGGCGCGGCCGATACCCTGGGGGCGTGACGTTCCCGGTAGTCGGCATGGTCGGCGGGGGGCAGCTCGCTCGTATGACACACGAGGCGGGCATCCCGCTCGGCATCAAATTCAAGCTTCTCAGTGACACCCCACAGGATTCCGCGGCGCAGGTCGTCAGCGATGTCGTCATCGGCGACTATCGCGACCTCGACACGCTGCGTGACTTCGCGCGGGGCTGCGACGTGATCACCTTCGATCACGAACACGTACCCACCGAGCACCTGAGGGCCCTGGAGGCGGACGGTATCCCCGTCCGCCCCGGCCCCGACGCGCTCGTGCACGCCCAGGACAAGGGCGTGATGCGGGCGAGGCTCGACGCGATCGGGGTGCCGTGCCCACGGCACCGCATCGTGAGCGACCCGGCGGACGTGGTCGCCTTCGCGGCGGAAGGCGACGGCTTCCCGGTCGTCCTCAAGACCGTCCGCGGCGGCTACGACGGCAAGGGCGTGTGGGTCGTCGACTCCGTCGAGGAGGCCGCGGACCCCTTCCGCGCCGGCGTGCCCGTGCTCGCCGAGGAGAAGGTCGACTACGTCCGTGAGCTCGCCGCCAATGTCGTACGGTCCCCGCACGGCCAGGCCGTCGCCTACCCGGTGGTCGAGTCCCGGCAGGTGAACGGCGTCTGCGACACGGTGATCGCCCCGGCCCCCGACCTGGACGAGACCCTGGCGCTGCGGGCCGAGGAGATGGCCCTGCGCATCGCCAAGGAACTGGACGTCGTCGGCCACCTCGCCGTCGAGCTGTTCCAGACCCGCGACGGCCGCATCCTCGTCAACGAGCTCGCGATGCGCCCGCACAACTCGGGCCACTGGACGCAGGACGGCGCGATCACGTCCCAGTTCGCCAACCACGTCCGCGCGGTCCTGGACCTCCCGCTCGGCGACCCCCGCCCGCGCGCGAAGTGGACGGTCATGGTCAACGTGCTCGGCGGTGACTACCCCGACATGTACTCCGCGTATCTGCACTGCATGGCCCGTGACCCCAAGCTGAAGATCCACATGTACGGCAAGGACGTGAAGCCCGGACGCAAGGTCGGCCACGTCAACACCTACGGCGACGACCTGGACGACGTCCTCGAGCGCGCACGTCACGCAGCCGGCTACCTGAGAGGCACGATCACAGAATGAGCCCCGTTGTTGGCATCGTCATGGGGTCGGACTCCGACTGGCCCGTCATGGAGGCCGCCGCCCAGGCCCTCGACGAGTTCGAGATCGAGTACGAGGTCGACGTCGTCTCCGCGCACCGCATGCCGCGCGAGATGATCGCGTACGGCGAGGAGGCGGCCGGGCGCGGACTCAAGGTGATCATCGCGGGCGCCGGGGGCGCCGCCCACCTCCCGGGCATGCTCGCCTCGGTCTCCCCGCTGCCGGTCATCGGCGTGCCGGTCCCGCTGAAGTACCTCGACGGCATGGACTCGCTGCTGTCGATCGTGCAGATGCCGGCCGGTGTCCCGGTCGCCACCGTCTCCGTCGGCGGCGCGCGCAACGCCGGTCTGCTCGCGGCCCGGATCCTCGCCGCCCACGACGAGGAACTCCTCCGCCGTATGCGCGAGTTCCAGCAGGAACTCAACGACCAGGCCACCGAGAAGGGCAAGCGCCTGCGGACCAAGGTCGAGGGCGCGGGCAACGGCTTCGGCTTCGGGAATTGAATGCTCCTCCTCGTACCGAGGGGGATTCCTGGCTCACGCCGCTCGGTCGCTCGGCGAGCGGTCGAGTCTTACGCGATCGGCACCAGCCGGGTTCAGACCAGCCCGGACGAGCATCACGCGTGCGGAGTTCTTGTCCCTGGGGGATACGGCTCCGCAGGCAATGCAGGTGTAAGTACGTTCCGAAAGAGGAAGTGCGTGCTTGGTTCTCGCTCCGCACTGCGCGCAGTCCATCGTGGTGTGCGCGGGATGGACGAGACGGACGTCACGCCCGTGCTTGCGGCCCATCTCGATCAGGGCCCGCTTGGTTGCGCCGATAGCCGCATCGGCGGCCTTGCGTGCCCTGGTGGTCCTGGCGAGGAACTTGGGACGGAAGTCCTCGACCGCGATTGCGTCATGATCCCTGACCACTTTCTTTGCCCACTTGCGGCCAGTGTCCTGCCGCTGGCGGGCGACTTTCTTGTGGGCCTTGGCCCGCAGCCGTTTCGCTGCCCGGTAGCCCTTCGAAGCAGTCTGCCCGCTCTTCGGCTTGCGGCGGGCTGCCATCCGGTCGTACCGGGTCACCGTTTTCCTGGCCTTCCGGCCGTGTTCTGCGTGGGGGAGGTCGTGTGCGTCGCTGGTGGTGGTCGCGGTGTCCTTCACTCCCCAGTCGATCCCGATCACCGCGCCCGTGGTGGGCAGGGGCATCACCTCTGCCGGAACAACGAACGAGCAGTACCAGTGGCCCAGGGAGTCCTGGTACACGCGGACCGAGGACGGTTCCGCCGGAAGATTCCGCGACCACACCACCGTCAGCACGATCCCGCCCGCCAGATGCAGGCGGCCTTGCTGCAGCCGAAAGCCGCGTCTGGTGTAGCTCAGTGTCGGTCGCGCCTCGTACTTCTTCTTGTACTTCGGCATCCCGGCGCGGCGATGTATGGGCAGCCCCTGCCCGATGTCCTTGAGCGCCTTGGCCCGGGACTTGCCGAAGTCGCGAATGATCTGCTGCTGCGGAACCGAACCACCCTCTCGCAGCCATGCGTTGCTCGCCCTTGCCTCGGTGAGCATGCGGTCGAGGCGGGCCGGGCCACACGCCTCGCCGGCCCGGTGGGCTTTTGTGGAACGGGCGACACACTCGTTCCAGATCCACCGGCAACGAGCCCACTCGGCATCGAGCGCGGCACCGGCGGTCGACGAAACGCGCAGCCTGTAGGTGTTGCGGGTATGCCTTTCCAGTGCAGCCACCCTCAGCTCCGCCACGCTCTCACTCCCTTGGCAATCCTCCGCGGAATACCGCGACGGCCCCGGTCTTTGGAGGAGACCGTACGTACGACGGCCGCACACCCGTGCCCGATCTCGCGATCACCATGCCAAGTGGTGAACAGCGGCACGCGTGTTCGCGTCTCTCCGGTGTTGCCGGCCTGCTGCCCGGTCCCCGCGCCCATGAACCGGTAGGGCGACACTTCGCGTCGCGACGCCAGGTTCCGATTCCTCCCCCGGCGACAACGCCGGGGCCTCCGCAAGAAACAGGTGATGCCCATGACCTCACTCGACGAAGCCCGGCAGTTCCTGCGGGAGTTCCCCGTCGTCGACGGTCACAACGACCTCCCCTGGGCGCTGCGCGAACAGGTCCGCTACGACCTCGACGCGCGGGACATCGCCGCCGACCAGAGCGCCCATCTGCACACCGACCTGGGCCGGCTGCGGGCGGGCGGCGTCGGTGCGCAGTACTGGTCGGTGTACGTCCGCTCGGACCTGCCCGACGCGGTGCCGGCGACGCTGGAACAGATCGACTGCGTACGGCAGTTGATCGACCGCCATCCGGCCGACCTGCGGGCCGCGCTCACGGCCGCGGACATGGAGGCGGCGCGCGCGGAAGGCCGTATCGCCTCTCTGATGGGCGCCGAAGGTGGCCACTCGATCGCCAACTCCCTCGCCACGCTGCGGGGGTTGTACGCGCTCGGCGTCCGCTACATGACCCTCACCCACAACGACAACGTGGACTGGGCGGACTCGGCGACGGACGAGCCGGGCGTCGGGGGCCTGTCGGCCTTCGGGCGTGCGGTGGTGCGCGAGATGAACCGCGAGGGCATGCTCGTCGACCTCTCGCACGTGGCGGCGACGACGATGCGGGACGCGCTGGACGCGACGCTCGCGCCGGTGATCTTCTCCCACTCCTCCTCGCGGGCCGTGTGCGACCATCCCCGCAACATCCCCGACGACGTCCTGGAACGTCTCCAGGGCAACGGCGGTATGGCGATGGTCACCTTCGTCCCGAAGTTCGTGCTCCAGGCGGCGGTGGACTGGACGGCCGCCGCGGACGAGAACATGCGCGAGCACGGCTTCCACCACCTCGCCACCACCCCGGACGCGATGAAGGTCCACCGCGCCTTCGAGGAGCTGCACCCGCGTCCGGTCGCCACGGTGTCGACGGTGGCGGACCACCTGGACCACATGCGCGAGGTCGCGGGCATCGACCACCTCGGCATCGGCGGCGACTACGACGGCACGGCCTTCACGCCGGACGGCCTGAACGACGTCTCCGGCTATCCGAACCTGATCGCGGAGCTCCTCGACCGCGGCTGGTCCAAGTCCGACCTCGCCAAGCTGACTTGGCGGAACGCGGTACGGGTCCTGGGCGCCGCGGAGGACGTGGCCCGCGGCCTTCAGACGACGCGGGGGCCGTCCAACGCGACGATCGGGTCGCTCGACGGCTGAGCGTCGAGGGTGGGGTAGTCGGTGTAGCCGACCGCCCCGCCCACCGCCTCGGTCGCCTCCGCCGTGAACCGCGTCCACCGCTGAGGCGACCCGCCGTATCCGTCCGTCCTGCGGTTGGTGTTCCCGGCGAGGAACTGGTGCAGCAGATGCCCGTTGGCCGAGTGCACCTCGACCGTTCCTTTGGACTGGGCGGGAGTGAGTCCGCTCAGCCGCACGCCCCGAACGGTCTTGGGCGCACTGGTCCCCGGCGTACTCAACCCCGGGGCGGTGACACGCATCCTGTGCGTGGTCCGGGCCCGGGAGGCCAGTTCCCTGTGCGACCTGGCCATGTGGGTACGGCCAGAGGCGACGGGGAGGCCCTGAACCATCACTCCGGTGGAGCAGGGGCCCCGCACGCTGGCGCCGTACCCGGCGTCCCAGATCGTTGCACTCCCCGGCGAGCAGTTGCCGACCCCCTCGAAACCCGCCTCGACGGCCCGCCGGGCGGCCGCGGCGAAGTCGGCGACGGTGGACCGGATGTCGTCCACGGTCATCTCCCGGGGCACGACGGACGGCCGGTGCCCGCCCGGAGTGAAGATCGTCTCCGGCAGCGGCACGGGGGAGGGCGCGACCGGCGTCAGACCGGTGGTCGCCGGGTGGCTGGCCCGTCCGCCGTGCTGGAGCTGGAGGAACATCCGCCCGCCGGCCGCCCGCACGGCCTCGGTCACCCGCCGCCAGCCGGCCGTGTGCCGGTCGGTGTGGATCGCGGTGATGTTCGGATACGTCTGCCCGACCGCGTTCGGCGTCGAGGCCTCGCCGATGATCAGGCCGGCCGAGGCACGCTGGGCGATGGGGGTCCCCCCGGCTCGAGCGAAGTCGAGAGCTGGGGGAGGGTGGCCATCAGGTCGGTGGGGGTGCCGTCTGCCTCCGCGCGGTTGCGGGTGAGCGGGGCCATCACGAGGTGGTGGGGGAGCGCGAGCCGGCCGAGCCGGGCCGGTGCCAGGAAGTCCGGTGTGTTCGTCATGGCCGTACGCTAGAACCTGACACTGATGTCAGATTCAAGTCTGGTGATTCAAGCCCGGGGGGGCGCCGCTCATGCGGATCGGTGAACTGGCGCGGCGGACGAACGTGAGCGAACGGTCGCTGCGCTACTACGAGGCCCAGGAACTGCTGGCCGCCGACCGCACGCCCGGCGGGCACCGGGACTACCCGGAGGCGGCCGTCGACCGGGTCATCCGGATCCAGGAGCTGTACGCGGCCGGACTGCACAGCGAGAAGATCCGGCAGCTGCTGCCCTGCATGCGCGACCAGGACGGCGGCCCCTCCACGATCGCCACCCCGCGCCTGGTCGCCGACCTGACCGAGGAACGCGAGCGCATCGACCGCCTGATCGCCGACCTCGTCCGCTCCCGGGAGACGCTGGACGACGTGATCGACGCGGCCCGGGATCACTGAATCGGCGGACCCCCGTACGCCCCACCCACCAGGAAGCCCCCTCCGCTCCGTGCGACGGTGACCGTACTGCTGATCACGACGCCGATCACGACGTACGGAGCCCGCCATGGCAGACCTCCAGGACGAACTGCACACCACCGCCGAGGTGGGCGGGCTCGACGACTTGCCCGCCGATCCCTTCGAGGCGGCGCCGTACACGCCCGTCTCCGACCCGGGCACCTCGCCCCTGGAGCGCGCCCACGCCATCCTCGCCGTGCACCCCGTCGCCGACGGCTACAGCGGGTTGCCCTGGGCCCTCAGGCACCTGCCGTGGTTCGACCTGGAGCTCGGCGAGAGCGCCGTCGACACGGACGTGCCGCGGCTGCGCGAGGGGCATGTCGGCGCGCTGATGTGGTCGCTGCACCTGCCCGAGGGACTCGACGGGGACCGGGCCGTCGGCGCCACGCTGGAACAGCTGGACCTCGTCAGGACGGTCGTACGGAACCATCCCGAGGGCCTGCGGCTCGTCGGCACCGCCGGTCAGACCACCGACGCCCGTCACTGCGGCCGCGTCGCCGTGCTGCTCGGCCCCGCCGGAGCCGCCGCGCTCGGCGACTCGCTCGGCATCCTGCGCTCGCTGCACGCCCTCGGCCTGCGGGTCCTCACCCTGAGCGGCGCGTCCTGGGCCAGCGAGGCGGGGTTGACCCGGTTCGGCGAGGAGGTGCTGCGCGAGATGAACCGCCTCGGTGTCCTCGCCGACCTCTCCGGTGCCGCCGAGGGCACGATCCTGCGGGCGCTCGCGGTCTCCAAGGCACCCGTGCTGTGCACCCGCTCCGCCGCCCGCGCCCTGCGCCCCCACCCGGCCAACCTCCCCGACGACCTGCTCGCCGAGCTGGGTGCCGCCAAGGGCCTGTGCATGGTCCCGCTGACCGCCGAGCAGACCGGCCCGACGGTCCGGGACGTCGCCGACCACCTGGACCACGTCCGCACGGTCGCGGGCCCCGAGTGCGTGGGCCTGTCCGGCACGTACGACGCCGGCACCGCCCACCCCCAGGAGCTCGGCGACGCCTCCTGCTACCCGAACCTCATCGCCGAACTCCTCGACCGCGGCTGGAGCGAGGAGGACCTCGCCCTCCTCACCTGGGGCAACGTCCAACGCGTCCTGCGCAGCGCCGACTTCACCGCCCGAGCGGCCCAGGAGCGCCGGGAGCCGTCGACGTCGAGGATCGCGGACCTGGACGGCTAGCCGCTCACGGATGCTCGATCCGGCAGAGGCAGAACGGATGCCCTGCCGGATCGGCGTACACCCGGAAGTCCTCCTTGTCCTCCTGGTGCAGCGGCCGCGCCCCCAGCGCCAGCACCTTCCCCTCGGCCGCCTCGATCTCGGCCCAGGTCGCCCCGGCGTCGAAGTCGAGGTGGAACTGCTGCGAGTTCCGGTCCGCGCGCGGCCACTCCGGCGGGGTGTACCCCTCCGCCCGCTGGAAGCCGAGCCGCGGCCCGCCCGGGATCGGGAGTACGACCCAGTCGTCGTCCTCGGATCGGGGTGTACCGCCCACCACCCCGGCGTAGAAGGCGGCGAGCGCGTGCGGGTCGGGGCAGTCGAGCACGACGGTGCGGAAACGTGCCACAGTCACGACGGTTCCTCCTGGTTCAGCAGGCGCAGAGACAGAACGGGTGCCCGGCCGGGTCGGCATACACACGCCAGCCCCGTGAGCGGTCCTCCGCGTCCAGCGGCTTCGCGCCGAGTGCCAGCACGCCCTGCTCGGCCGCGTTCATGTCCTCGACGGTCAGGTCCAGGTGGAACTGCTGGGAGGCGTCGGGTGCGGGCCACTTCGGCGGTACGAATCCCGCGGCGGCCTGGAACGCCAGCGTTTGTCCGCCGGGCAGCTTCAGGTCCACCCAGTCGGCGTCTCCGGGGTCTCCCTCCACGGTGCCGCCCAGCACCTCGGCGTAGAAACCGGCCAGCGCGCGCGGGTCGGGACAGTCCAGGACGACGACGCCCAGTTCGGCGAGAGCCATGACTTCCTCCTCGAAGCTCGGAGCGAGGGTTACCTCTTGATGCTGGCAACCGGTAACGGTTACTGCATACTCCCTCATAGGAGGTAACGTCGCAAGCATGAGTGAGAGATCGGCCGCACCGGGGGGCCTGGCTCTGGTCGAGTCCCTGGTGAACACGCTGGAGATCGACACGGGCGCCGACGCGCTCGACACGGCGGACGGCCGGGCGCGCTTCGGGCTCACGGAGGACGAGGCCGTGGACGCTCGCGAGCTGCGTGAATCACTGCGCGCGGCCCTCCTCGCCCACGCCGGCCACCCGCCGCACCGCTCGGTGACCCCGCTGGGGGAGCTGCTGGCCCGGGCGCCCCTCGTGCTCACGGTGGACGACGGGGACGGCTCGGCCGCCCTCGCCCCCGCCGACGGCCGCTCCCTGCTCTCCCGCGTCGCGGCCGCCGTGGCCGAGTCGCTGGTCGCGGATTCCTGGACCCGCCTGAAGGCCTGCGAGGCCGCCGACTGCCACTGGGCGTACTACGACCGCAGCCCGGCGGGCCGCGGTCGTTGGTGCTCGATGCAGGTGTGCGGGGCGCGCGCGAAGATGCGGCGGTATCGGGCGAGGGGGGCGCCGTAGGGGTGCGGCGTCATGCCGGGTGCGGGGCCGTCGTGGCCGGTCGCGCCCACGCGACAAGCCACGACGAACCCGCACCCGCCCGACGGCATGACGTGGCACCCCCTACGGCGCCTACTCCTCCTCCGCCCCTCCGCGCGGAGCGGACGCCGCCCGCGAGCCCACCAGCAGCAGGCACAGGACCGCGACACCGGCGACCAGGCCGGCCAGGACGAGCAGGGGATCGAGGGGGCGGACCGTCGACGCGGTGGTCTGGGTCGCGGGCAGCTGTGCCGCCGTCTGCGGTGACCCGGACGCCTGCGGCGCGTTCGACGCGGCCGCCCCGGCAGTGGTGGGAGACGTCGACGGCGGCATGCTCATGCTCGGCATGCTGCTCGCCGCGGTCCGGGTCGGCTCCGTCGCGTGGTGCCCCGACGACGTCGACGATGTCGAGGAGCTCGTGTGCTGGTGCGTCGCCGGCGCCTTCGACGTCGTCGCCGGGGCCGCCGCGCGGACCGTGATCCCGGCCGTCATGTCCGGGTGGACGGTGCAGTAGTAGCCGTAGGACCCGGCCGTGCCGAACGTGAAGCTCCAGGTGTCTCCCTTGTCGAGCATGGGGGAGTGGATCGAGACCGGACCCGAGGTGGTCTTCACGTCGTGCGGTGCCGTGTCGTAGTTGGTCCAGGTCACCGTGGACCCGGCCGGGACGGAGAGGGTCGCGGGTGAGAAGGCGTACCCCTTCATCGCCACGCTGTACGAGGCCGCCGACGCCTGTCCGGAGGGGAGCAACGGCAGGGCGAGGAGGGCGAGTACGGCGATGACGGCGGCGCTCCGGACCGCCCGCCCGGGTGTCGACCGTATCGACCCTTGCGCGGCCCTCACGCGAACTCCGCCGCGACCAGCAGCCGCAGCCGCGTCGCCGGGAGCCGCCACGGCAGCCGGAACCCCGTGGCGCGGTGCAGCAGCCGGTACGGCAGCCGGGCGGTGCCCGCGACGAGCAGCCGGTCGTCGGTGTGGTCGACCACGCGCAGGCGCAGCAGGACGGGGAAGGCGACGTCGTCGATGTCGAGGTCGGCGGTGAGCTGGAGGCGGCCGGCAGTCTCCTCGACGCGCTCGGTGGTGAGCGCGGCCCGCAGCTCACGGCCGTCGAACTCGAAGCGGAACTCGGGGTGTTCGGCCTCGGGGGACACCTCCAGGGATGCCCCGGCGAGGGACACGCGGCGCCGCCGTACCGGCAACGGCCCGTACCAGGCGGTGAGTTCGACCAGCGAGCGGCCGGGGGCCACGGTGTAGCGGCCGGGCAGGGGGAGCGCGCCGGTGCGGGACTCCGGCGGGGGTGGAACGGTGGGCAGGGTGACGGTTGTCATCCCGAACTCCTCGGAAGCGGTTCCCGGAATGTGGCGGGGGTGTGGAGAATGGACCGTGGACGCCGCTCCGGCCGGCTGAGCCCCGGCCGGAGCGGCGTCCACCTGTGTCGCGGACCGCGTCAGCAGTTGTTGGTGACGAAGTCCGTGGTGGGCGCGAGCAGGTGCTCGGCCCAGACCGTGTGCATCTTCACGTAGGAGTCGACGTTGAGCAGATCGGTGATCTGCTGTCCGAGCGACTCCTCCAGGTGCGCCGAGTTGATGTGGGCCAGCAGCACGCTGAGGGTGTCGTCGAGCACCGTGCCCCCGCCCTCGGTGGCGGGCCTGAGGATGCTCTCGATCCACACCGTGTGCATCTTGATGTACGAGTCGAGCGCCAGTGCGTCCTGCACCTGCTGCCCCGGAGACGTCTCCAGGTGCGCGGCATTGATGTGCTGCAGGATCGGCAGCAGCACGTTCTGGATGCTGGTGCACTGCTCGCCGTCACCGGAGCCGTCGGTCGGCGTGGCCGTCGGCGTGGCGGTCGGCGTGGCCGTGGTGGTCGGCGTCGCGGTGGGGGTGGTCGTAGGCGTGGCCGTGGGTGTGGCCGTGGGTGTCGCCGTCGGCGTGGGGGTCGAACCGCCGCCGGAGGCCGCGACGACCTTCACCGACGCCACCATGTCCGGGTGCACCGCGCAGTAGTACTCGTACGTCCCCACCTTGGTGAAGGTGTACGACCACGAGTCGCCCTGCTGCAGCGTCCCCGAGTCGAAGGAGACCGGGGCCTTGGTCGTGGTGACCGTGTGCGGCGCGCTGTCGTGGTTGGTCCACTGGACGGTCTGGCCGACCTCGACGACGAGCTGCTTCCCGTCGCCGTACTTGTAGCTCATGATGTCGACCTGGTAGTCCGGCGCGGCGGCGGCGGCCTGCTGTGCGTCGGCAGCGGCGGCAGCGGGCGCCTGAGCCGCGCCCGCAGCCTGCTCCGAGGTGGTGGAACCCGAGGCCGCGCTCAGCAGTCCGAGACTGAGCACCGCGGCCAGTGCCGCTCCGAACCCCGCGACCAGCAGGCCCCGGTTCCCGGTACGCGGCCTGCGCCGCCGTACACCGGTCTCGTTACTTTCTTTCACGTCAACTCCTATGTGCATTGGGGGAGTTCAGCGGCCGGGGTCGGCCGTGACCAGCAGACTCGTCACGACGAGCACGACGAGGACGAGCCCCGTCTCGACCGCGACCGAGTAACCGAAGGGCCGCACGGTGGCGGCGTCGCCGCGCAGCAGCACGGCGAGATCTAGGCGGGTGCGCACCCACTGGCGGCTCGCGTACGCGGCCAGCAGGACGCCCCCGAGAACGGCGGTCTTGATGAGCAGCAGGTGCCCGTACGAGGTGTGCAGCAGGGCGTCGTACGACCCCACCACCTGCCAGGCGAGCACCAGCCCGGCGACGACGATGCCCGTGACGCTCACGGCCGCGAGCCGTGAGTAGCCCGGCACCACCACCGCCAGCTCCCCGGGCCGTCGGCGCGGCAGCACGGCCAGCGCGAGCATGGCCAGGCCGCCGATCCACAGCGAGGCGCCGAGCAGATGGACGACGTCGGCGACCGCGCCCCAAGTGGGCTCACTGCCCTCGGAGTTGTGGCCCGTCATGCCGGTCGTACGCAGCAGTCCGAACGTCACCGCGAGGGCGCCCACCCGCCAGCCGGGCGAGCGGGAGGTGCCCGCCCCGCCCTGCAGCAGGGCGCCGAGCACCACGGCCGCGAGCACCCACATCAGACCGCGCGCGGCGAGCACGACGCCGGGTTCGGTGGCCAGCACGTCCGCGTACGTCGAGGCGCGCAGCGCGTCCCGCAGGCCGCCGAAGGATGGGGGTCCCCCCGCGCGAGCGAATTCGAGCGTGGGGGAGTACGCCCCCTGCAGCCCGATCGCCGCGACCGTCGCCAGCAGTCCGCCCGTCCAGGCCAGCCCGAGCAGCGCCCGGGCCCGCGGCTCGTACGCGCCGCGCGGCCACAGCAGCGTGATGAAGGCGAGCCCGCCGATGAACAGGGCCAGCGAGAGATAGCCGGCCCAGCGGGCGGCGACGAGGCCCCTGCGCACCGAGGGGGACGGTGCGGGAAGGGGGGATACGGCCTCGTCGCCGCCGGCCCGGGGGGTGGCCGCTGCGCCGACGGTGAAGCTGAGCCGGCCGGAGGAGGCGTGTCCGTCCTCCTCGTCGACGACGGACCAGACGACGGCGAGTCGCTGACCGTGCTCCACGGTGGGGAGGGCGATCCGCACGCCGTCCTTCGACGCCCGGGTGACCGGGAGCCGGTCGCCGTCCTCCGTCAGCACCCGTACGTCGGCCACGTCGACGGCCTCGTCGAAGGTGAGGGTGAGCCGCTCGGGCGCCTTCTTGAGCTCGGCGCCGTCCTTGGGGGACGCGCTCACCAACTCGGTGTGGGCGGAGGCGGGCGTGCTGAGCAGGGCGCAGAGGAACGGGGTGAGGAGCAGCAGGAGCAGGGCGCGGCGGACGGTCGTCGTCGTGGGGGTCATGGCGTCGCCCCCGCCGACGGGGAGGGCGAGGCGATTCCGCCGAGGAGGCTGCCGACCGGGGCGAGGCCTACGCAGGGGGAGGCCGACGGGGATGGGGACGGGGAGGCGTCCGTGCCGTTGAGGAGACCGAACACGGAGTCCGTGATGCCGGTCAGGAGCGGTTCCACGAGGGTGACCTCGCCGTCCTCGCAGGTGTCGGCGTCGGCCGGGGGCGAGGTGCTGTCCGACGGGGAGGGGGTGGGCGCGGGGGAGGTGCTGCCGGTGGGCGGCAAGGTCGTGTGGCCGGAATGGCCGCTGTGGTCGGTGCCGGTGCCTGTGCCGGTTCCCAGGCCGCCGGTGCCGTACCCGGTGCCGACGCCGACACCGCCGTACCCGGGCAACTCACCTGTGCCCACGGGGACTTGGCCCGTCCCGGCCCCCGGAGCCGAGGCGGCCGGCGCAGGGCTCATCGGTGCCGTGGCCGCCGGGGGTACGGCGGCCTGGTCGGAGCCGGACGCGGAGGTGGCGCCGATGCCGGACGCGTAGCCCAGCACGATCACCACGGCGCCGACGAGCGCTCCGGCCACCATCTCGTCGCGATGGTCCCGTGGCCACTCCGCCCTGCGGAACAAGGGCATGGATCACTCCTGGCATGGTCAGATCAAGCCGATCGATGGATGCGGCGAATGGGGACCAGTGGAGTGGAGGGCGGATTCCGCATGACTACGCGTCGGTTAACCGATCGTTGCCTACCTCTCTTTTGCAGGTGCTTGGTCTGTGAGAACGGTCAATTCCGCTAAATGCTCGAATGTGAATCGAACTCGTGTTGAGGATTCCGGGGAGGGCTGCATATGCCAGCCGGGGTGCCCGTGCCGTTCAGGCGCAGAAAGGCCCCGGCGCTCACTCGCGCCGGGGCCTTGCCCTGACTTTTCGTCCACGAAATCCCCGCGAAAGAGTTCGGGCCTTCACGGGCCTTCACCGGAATTCCAGAAACTCCCTCGAATCCGTCAGGAATTCATGGAACTCGAAATCCGGTCGGAAGTCCTCGGGCTCCTCGGGTCCCTCAGGCCGTGGGCCGCCCCATCGCCCGGTAGGTCCACCCGGCCTTCCGCCACAGCTCCGGGTCGAGCGCGTTGCGCCCGTCGAGGATCAGCCGGACCGACGCGACCTCGCCCAGCGCCGCCGGGTCCAGCTCGCGGAACTCCCGCCACTCCGTCAGATGGAGTACGGCGTCGGCGCCCCGGACCGCCTCGACGGCCGTGTCGGCGTACCCGAGCGTCGGGAAGACCCTGCGCGCGTTGTCCATGCCCTTCGGGTCGTACACCGTCACCTGGCCGCCCTGGAGGTGGATCTGCCCGGCGACGTTGAGCGCGGGCGAGTCCCGTACGTCGTCCGAGTCGGGCTTGAAGGTGGCGCCCAGCACCGCGATCCGCTTCCCGAGGAACGGCCCGCCGCCCAGCGCCTCACGCGCCAGCTCCACCATCTGGCCGCGTTGGCGCATGTTGATCGAGTCGATCTCGCGCAGGAAGGTCAGAGCCTGGTCGGCACCCAGCTCACCGGCCCGCGCCATGAAGGCGCGGATGTCCTTGGGCAGGCAGCCGCCGCCGAAGCCGATCCCGGCCCGCAGGAACTTCTTCCCGATCCGGTCGTCGTACCCGATGGCCTCGGCGAGCCTGGCGACGTCGCCGCCGGAGGCCTCGCACATCTCCGCCATCGCGTTGATGAAGGAGATCTTGGTGGCCAGGAAGGAGTTCGCGGACGTCTTCACCAGCTCGGCGGTCGGGAAGTCGGTGACGACGAAGGGCGTGCCCTCGGAGAGCGGCGTCGCGTACACCGTGCGCAGCAGGCTCTCCGCCCGCTCGCTGCGCACGCCGACCACGATCCGGTCGGGGTGCAGCGTGTCGTCGACGGCGAAGCCCTCGCGCAGGAACTCCGGGTTCCAGGCCAGCTCGGCGTCCTCGCCGACCGGCGCGTTCTCGGCCAGGTAGGCGGCGAGCCGGTCCGCGGAGCCGACGGGGACGGTGGACTTGCCGACGACCAGGGCCGGGCGCGTGAGGTGCGGCGCGAGGGAGGCGATGGCGGAGTCGACGTAGGACATGTCGCAGGCGTACTCGCCGTGCTTCTGCGGGGTCGTCACGCAGACGAAGTGGATGTCGCCGAACTCCGCGACCTCGGCCCAGTCCATGGTGAAGCGGAGCCGCCCGCTGGAGCCCTCGATGCCGGCGACGTGCTTGCGCAGCAGGTCGTCGAGCCCGGGCTCGTACATCGGGGCCTCGCCCCGCTCCAGCTTCTCGATCTTCTCGGGCACGACATCGAGCCCCAGCACCTCGAACCCGAGCTCGGCCATGGCCGCGGCGTGGGTGGCGCCGAGGTAGCCGGTGCCGATCACGGTGATCTTGAGGCTCATGGATGCTCCAGAGAGGGACGTCGTTCGGTGCGCTGCCCGATCCTAGTCGGGGCGTGGCGGAGCCCCTCAGGGGGCAACTTTCCC
The DNA here is from genome assembly GCF_000718165.1 of Streptomyces fulvoviolaceus. GTDB lineage: Bacteria > Actinomycetota > Actinomycetes > Streptomycetales > Streptomycetaceae > Streptomyces > Streptomyces fulvoviolaceus. The sequence continues at coordinate 212,451 of NZ_JOEY01000016.1, forward strand.
GCTGTCGCCAAGCTCACGTATCACTCCAGTGGGCAGGCCTCTAAAATTTGGGTTACTTAACGGTAATTAGCACCGTCATCACAGTGTCCTTGGAGCGTGAGACACCTTGGCCGGATCGGCTGACTTCGACCTGTACCGCCCGTCCGAGGAGCACGACATGCTCCGGGACGCCATCCGCTCGCTGGCGGAGGCGAAGATCGCGCCGTACGCCGCCGCGGTCGACGAGGAGGCACGCTTCCCGCAGGAGGCGCTGGACGCGCTGGTGGCGAACGACCTGCACGCGGTGCACGTACCCGAGGAGTACGGCGGCGCGGGCGCCGACGCGCTCGCCACGGTGATCGTGATCGAGGAGGTGGCGCGCGCCTGCGTCTCCTCCTCCCTGATCCCCGCGGTGAACAAGCTGGGCTCGCTCCCGGTGATCCTCTCCGGCTCCGAGGACCTGAAGAAGAAGTACCTCTCGCCGCTGGCCAAGGGCGACGGGATGTTCTCGTACTGTCTCTCCGAGCCGGACGCGGGCTCCGACGCGGCCGGCATGAAGACGAAGGCGGTCCGCGACGGCGACCACTACGTCCTCGACGGCGTGAAGCGCTGGATCACCAACGCCGGCGTGAGCGAGTACTACACGGTCATGGCCGTGACGGACCCGTCGAAGCGCTCGAAGGGCATCTCGGCCTTCGTCGTCGAGAAGTCGGACGAGGGCGTCTCCTTCGGCGCCCCGGAGAAGAAGCTCGGCATCAAGGGCTCCCCGACCCGCGAGGTCTACCTCGACAACGTCCGCATCCCGGCCGACCGCATGATTGGCGAGGAGGGCACCGGTTTCGCCACGGCGATGAAGACCCTCGACCACACCCGCATCACCATCGCCGCCCAGGCCCTCGGTGTCGCCCAGGGCGCCCTCGACTACGCCAAGGGCTATGTCCAGGAGCGCAAGCAGTTCGGCAAGCCGATCGCCGACTTCCAGGGCATCCAGTTCATGCTCGCCGACATGGCCATGAAGATCGAGGCCGCCCGCGCCCTGACGTACCAGGCCGCGGCGAAGTCCGAGCGCGGCGACAAGGACCTCACCTTCCAGGGCGCGGCCGCCAAGTGCTTCGCCTCGGACGTGGCGATGGAGGTCACCACGGACGCGGTCCAGCTGCTGGGCGGTTACGGCTACACCCGTGACTACCCGGTCGAGCGGATGATGCGCGACGCGAAAATTACACAGATCTACGAGGGCACGAACCAGGTCCAGCGGATCGTGATGGCAAGGAACCTTCCCTAGTCAGGTTTTTGCAGGTCAGCGGCGCTTTTGAGGGTTCGCAGGGAATGACCGGCTGGAAACGGCTACTGACCAGCACAAACAGCACAGACCCCGGCATGATGCCGGGGGCTGTTGCCGTATGCGGATCAGGCGACCTCTGACCCCTCCGTGGGGTCGTCAGCGCCGGGCGTCAGCATCGTTGCGATGGCGGCCCGGCCGCGCTGCTCGGCTCCTTCGAAGATGTAGTGGTAGTGCTCCCTCAGTACGTCCGTGCTGCTGTGGCCCATCCAGTCGGCCACGTCGTTCTCGGGGACTCCGGCGTACAGCAGCCGCGACCCGTAGTAGTGCCGGAGTGAGTGAGCCTTGCAGTATTTCACCTGCCCCTTGCCCAGAGCCTCCATCCAGATCTTCGGGTAGAAGTACGACGCGTAGAGGTACCCGGTCCGCGTCACGTTGGGGAAGAGAAGCCGTTCCGGCCCCCATGCGCCGTGGTTCCTGATGTGCCGCCGAAGCTCGAAGGCGACGTTCGGAGGGAGGGGAACGGTACGTCCTGGCTCGCCCTCGTCGCGAGCCTTGATGTGCCGACGCTGAATCGCGCTGTTCTTGCCCGATTCACTGTCACCGTCCTCCGTAATCTGGAAGTCGACCCGAAGCGTCTCGGCCTTGAAGTCGATCTGATCGCGGGACACCGCCATGGCCTCACCCAACCGCAGACCACACCCGGCCATGAGCCACAGCAGCGCGCGGTATCGGGGCGGAGCAGCATCCAGCATCGCCAGCACTTCCCGCGTCGTGAGTCGCCGCGCGGTGCTCTTGTGCTCTCTGATCTCCTTGGCGCGACTCCCGGCACCCTTGACCTTCTTGCACGGGTTCCGGCCGATGATCTCGTTGGCGACGGCCCAGTCCATCATCCCGGAGAAGAACGAGAACCGCTGACGTCGTGTGCGGGCCGAGAGCTTCCGGTCCTGCTCCATCCACAAGAGCCACTGCTCAACGTCAGGGACCTTCATAGACACGATGGAACGGGCCTTGAAGAACGGCTCAATGGTCGTGTTGAGGATGGACCGGTACTGCTTCTTGGTGCTGTTCTCCAGCTTCCTTTGATTGGTCCACTGCTCCCAGACGGCCGTCACCGGCTGCTTGCCCAACCGGTCGTTGAGGTACGTCCCGGCTGTCACCGGCGCAGCTCGAACCAGGTGACTTTTCCTGCCCCGGCGGATACCGTCCGGCTGCCCCAAGCCTGAGCGCACCGGCTCACCAGTAACAGCCCCCGACCACCGGCGAGTGCGATGTCGCCGCTGGTCGGCGAGGGCAGTACGCCGCTCTCGTCGCACACGCCGACATGGAGCGTGCGGTCGCACCAGCGCACGCCGACGATCACGGAGCCGGTGGCGTAGCGGTATGCGTTGCCGCACAACTCGCTGGTCAGCAGCTCTGCCGTATCGGCGAGGTCGGACAGCGAGTGGCGCGTGAGGATCGAGCGGACGGTGTTGCGAGCGACGCCGGAGCCGATGGCGTGGTGGGGGAGGGTGAGACGGTACTCCCAGGAGTCGTCCGGCGGTTCGGGCGGAGGTTTGTTCATCGTTGAACTCCCTTCCAGGTAGCGACGGTTGATACGACGCCCTGCTCACGCGGTGGCGCCGCCGCCTGCCGCATGGGGTGCGGTGGCGGTGCCCTTCCGGGGCCGTGAGGAGCGTGGAGGAGCGCTCTGCCTTCGAAGGTAGAAGTGCGATGTTCTGAGGTGCAACATTCTCGAGTAGCTTCACTCGACCGTGTGACTAGACGGTCGAAGCACTCGACGGAAGACTCAACTCGCATTACCAGCAAGGGAGTCCAGATGCCGCCCAGGAGGTACCCGACCGTCAGGCAGAAGCGCCTGGGGGCGGAGTTGCGCAGACTCCGAGAGGCCGCCGGCCTGTCCGGGGAGCAAGCTGCCGAGGCTCTTGAATGCAGCAAGGGAAAGATCAGCCGCGTAGAGACGGGCATGAGCGGGATCCGTATCGCGGAGCTGAAGGCGTTGCTTCAGGCGTACGGCGTGGACGACGGCGAACTCGTAGAGGCACTCGTGGAGATGGCACGCGAGGGCCGTAGGCGGAACTGGTGGAACCAGTACGAGAGTGTTCTGCCGCCGGGATTCGCCGACCTCGCCGAGCTGGAGTCGAAGGCGCAGAGTCTGCACTCCTGGGAGACGATCCTCGTGCCCGGTCTCCTCCAGACTCCCGACTACATGCGTGTCCTCTTCCGGCGTGGCCGACTTGAGCCTCCGGAGGGAGAGGTGGAGGCTCACGTGCGAGGACGGATGCACCGCCAGCAGACCCTTTACGACGGCGATGGGGCGCCGGACCTGTGGTTCGTGCTCTACGAGGCGGTGCTGCACGCGCAGTTCGGTGGCCCGGACGTCATGCGGGAGCAGTTGCTGCAGCTGACGCGGATGGCGCAGCGCGACCATGTGACGGTGCAGGTACTGCCGTACACGATCGAGTCCCATCGAGGAGTGAACGGCCCCTTCGGGATCGTCGGCATGCCGGACCCCGGAATGGACGTGGTGCGGACGGAGACCGCCCTGTCATCTCTGTACGTTCAGGATGACGCTCAAGTGGCCGCGTATAAACTGATGTTCGATCAGTTGAGGGCGACTGCCCTCGGCCCCGGACCGTCACTGAAGCTCATACGGGATGTAGCCGAGCGGCTTCGATTCTGAGCGAGGTATAGGTGCCCGACCCCGTGTGGCAGAAGTCCAGCTTCTCCGGCGACGACGCGAGCCGGGACTGCGTGGAAGTCGCAGCCGCCCCCGGCAGGGAGAGGCTGCTGCTGCGCGAGTCCGACGAGCCGGCCACCGTACTCCTCACGACGCCTGCGTCGATGCGCGCGCTGCTGGGCGCCTTCAAGACGCCCTCCTGTGACTGAGTACGCCAGTTGGTTCTGACCGACTCTCGCTCGTATGCCCATGCGGGAACGCGACCGGGCGACCGGATCGTTGCTGGAGGCGGAGAAGAGTCCGCCGGTGACGGAGTAGCTGACCTGGCCTCCGCCAGGGCTGATGACCGATGTGACGTTGGCCAGGCGGCAGCCTGTTGGCATCCGGCAAACGGGCCGCTGCGGCTGAGCGAGAAGGGATCACGCCGTGCCGCACACGCTGAACCTCTGGCGTCAGAAGCTGGGAAAGGTACCCGAGTCGGTCTGGCAGGACAGCGAGCTCCAGGTGCTGATCCTGGCAGACAACGGACTGACGGACCTCCCACCCGAGATCGGCCGACTGCTTCGGCTGACCACCCTGGACATCGCCCACAACCATCTCGCATCGGTGCCCGACGAACTCGGCTCCCTGGTCGGCCTCAACGGCTGCCTCTACCTTCACGACAACGACTTGACCGAGATCCCCGACGCCCTGGGAAATCTGACGCGGCTGCGCTACCTCAACGTTGGCGAGAACACCCTCACCGCCCTGCCCGAGGCCATCGGCCGGATGACCGACCTGATCGAGCTCCGGGCGCAGTACAACCGACTGGCCACGCTGCCCGACAGCATCGGCCGCCTCCGCAACCTGCGCGAACTCTGGCTCCGAGGGAACGCGATCGCGAGCCTGCCGCCGTCTGCAGTCGACCTTCACGAACTACGCCACCTGGACCTGCGGGAGAACGCACTCGCCGAGCTACCGGAGATCCTGGCGAGACTGCCCCGACTACGCCAGCTTGACGTGCGAAGCAACCACCTCACCCGGCTGCCGGACTGGGTCGTCGACATGCCCTCGCTGGAAAAGCTGGATCTGCGCTGGAACTCATGCGAACCCTCCCCGCAGACGCTGACCCATCTGGAGCGGCGGGGATGCGTCGTCCTGACCTGACTGAGGGAGGCCCCTTCGATCTCCCATGACGCGCGTTGTCTCAGCCTCCGCAGCAACTGGCTCCGAGGGCGCAATCAGGGCGCATGGGGCGGAGAACCGCGCGGATCATGAGAACTATCGATCATTGCTTCCCAGGTCAGCACTTCGATCGTGGTGACGGGATGCTCCTACCTGCTGTCTCGTGCCCTTTCGTAAGCGGCCAGTTCCTCCGCACTGCCAACGAAGGCCGGGCCGCAGTGCGCCGGCAGTCGCTCGATGACCATCGTTACCGCGGCCTGTGCGCTATCTGTCTCGGCGATCCGCGGGCTGCTCCGGCTCGGCCCTTCCACGTAGTACCGGCCGTCTCCCAGTGCGCCGATGTAGGGGATGTCCCAGGTGGGGCGGAACTCAGTGCACCTGCTGAAGTGCAGCTCCCACATACCGGTCCACGGGTAGAGCCGGCGTAGCTGCGGCTCGGCATACGCCACCCGCACCATCTCGGTGAACGGCCCCAGGAGCGGCGTGTCCTCCGGCGGGGAGGGCTCGCCGACAGTGGTCAGGATCTGGTGCCAGGCGGCTTCGACGATGTCGGTCACACCACGATTGTGCGGGTCCTGCGTCCGCATCGTCGAAGATCGCCTACTGGCGGATCATGGCGGGGTGCGTCGACATGAACTCACCGATCAAGAGCGGGAGTTACTTGCTCCGCTCCTGCCCTGGGTTGTGACCGGCAGGCCGAGGAAGGACGACCGGCAGGTCATCAACGGGATGGTCTATAAGATCCGCACGGTCTCTGCTACCTGAGCGGGCAGGCCAGTTCGGGAGCGGCCGGGTTCGGTGAGCAAGCCACCACAGCCAGGGACAGGTAGGCAGGCCGTTCCAGATAGACGCCTCCTTGAGTACCGCTTACGAGATCTCTACGAGGCCCTCGCCGTGGGGTGGCGGGAAGGCGTCGGAGACGTTTCCCTGGACCACGATGGAGCCACTCGCCGAGCGGTACACGTTCGGGCAGTCGTCGTCATCGCAATTGGGTCCGCCGAACTTGCCGGTAAGGCGCGTCAGGTCCTCGCGTGCCGTGGTGCCCCCTTGCCTTCCGCCCGGTCGGGGCTCTTCGGGAACGACGCTATGGAATGCATCACGGCTCGTCCACGCCGACTCCGGACTATTCCTGATCCGGAATAAACGATCTTGAAGGCCAGTCGATCGGCCCAACGGTCACGCGGCTCTGGAGGAGGGGTGAAGGCCGTGGCGCATCGACGCTGAGACATTCGGGACGGATTGTTCCCGTCCGCCCGATGGCGCCGGGGCGGTGGCGGGCGTAGGACGGAAGGGCACGGGGCCCGCTCGGGCTCCCGCATCCCCCAGGAGGAGCCATGACCCAGGCCGGAAGCATGACCGCGATGAGCAAGGAGATGCAGGACTGCGTCGCCGCGTGCATGGACTGCCACAGCGTCTGCGAGGAGACCATGAGCTCCTGCATGCAGATGGGCGGCCAGGCCCAGATGCAGATCATGCGCGCGCTCATGGACTGCGCCGAGACGACCCGGATGTGCGCGGACATGATGATGCGCCGCTCGCCCATGTCGGCGGAGATGTGCGCGATGTGCGCCAAGGCGTGCGAGATGTGCGCCGAGGCGTGTATGGCGATGCCGGACGATCCCCAGATGATGCGCTGCGCGGAGGCGTGTCGTCGCTGTATGGAGACCTGTCGCGCGATGGCGGGCATGGCGATGTGACGCCGCTCGTCTGACCGTGGTCGAGGGCACCCACTCGGGTGCCCTCGATCATGCTTGGGGCAGGCTGGGCGCATGACGGATGCGACCGAGGCCTTCGACGCCGCCGAGCGCGGGATGTGGGAGGGGAGGGTGGAGGCGTACGCCGCGAGCTTCGCCCGGCTGTGCGCCCACCCGGTCGGGGCGCTGCTGGACGCGGCCGGGGTCGGGGCGGGGTCGTACGTCCTCGACGCCGGTACCGGGACCGGTACGGCGGCCCTCGCGGCCCTGGAGCGCGGGGCACGCGTGCGTGCGGTGGACGCCGACGCGGGGATGGTGGCCGCGGCACGGGAACGCGGGGTCGATGCGCGTGTCGCCGCCCTGCCCGAACTCCCTTACAGGGACGGTGAGTTCGACGCCGTCATCGGCAACTTCGTCCTCAACCACGTCGGCCGCCCCCGCGCCGCCCTCGCCGAACTGCGACGCGTACTGAGGCCGGGCGGGAGCGTCGCGCTGACGACGTGGGGCGCGCGGCGCGGAGCCGGGCAGGACCTGCTCGGGCGGGCCTGCGAGGCGGCGGGGGCCGTACCGCCGTCCTGTCTGCCGCGGCTGGATCTGAGGGAGGACTTCGTCCGTACGGCGGACGGGCTCGCCGAGCTGCTGGGCGAGGCCGGGTTCGTGGCGGCGGAGGCGGCCGAACTCGCCTGGGACCACCGGGCCACCGTCGAGGAGTGGTGGGGCGGCGCCGCGGGCGGGGTCGCCACCATCGGGCTCGTCGTCACCTCGCAGGAGCCGGAGACCGTCGTACGGATCCGGCGGGAGTACGAGCGGCTGAGTGCCGAATTCGCCGTGACCGACGGGGAGTTGGCGCTGCCCCACGTCGCCCTGCTCGCGCAGGGAAAGCGGGCGTAGGGAACGGGCGGTCTGGCGCCGCTACGCCGCGGGCGGCGGCACCGGTGGGGTCAGTCGGCGTATCTGCGGCGCCTTCCCGGACACGGCCCTAGGCGCCCTGGGACCCGAGGAGCAGTGTGGTCCCGCATGGGTCGCGACCGTCCGGCGTTCTGACCGGGGTCGCCCGCAACGGGGGCACTTCTCAAGCTTCAACGGGGGCACGTCATGAGCACAGCACGCCCGGAATCATCCGGAAATTCCGGCAACGACGAGTTCAGCTACGTCGACAAAGCGAGTGGCAAGCGCAGGACCTTCCGGCCGTCGGACAGCGAGGCGATGGTGCGGCTGCCGGCCGACGCCACGGGGGACACCCTCACCGGCCTGGTCGAGGCCGCACCGCTGCTCTCCGTCAGCCAGGGCTACAACCTGGACCGCGGTTTCGCCGCGGTGTACATCAACCCGGCCGCCCACACGGACGCGGCCGCACTCCAGGAACAACCGGAGGTCGTCGGATCCCTGCCGGTGATGATCGACGAGAACGGCGCGTCACGGTACTTCGTACCCGGCGAGCTCTCCGTCCAGTTCCGCCCCGACGTCACCCGGGAGCGCGCCGAGCAGCTCATCTCCGAGCACGGCAGCAGCGTCGCCGTCGCCCGCCGCACCCCCGGGGCCTACACCCTGGAGGTCCCCGAGGGCCACGAACTCTTCGCCACCATCAAGGAGTTCAGCGAGCTGGACGAGGTGCGGTTCGCCGAGCCCTCCGAGGCCGGGTTCAACGACGCGCTGCCCTACCTGCCCGACGACCCGGACTTCGACCGTCTGTGGGGCATGCGCAACACCGGCCAGGCCGTCGGCGGCATCGGCGGCACCGCCGGCGTCGACATCAGCGTCTCGGACGCCTGGGACCACACCCGCGGCGACCCGAACGTCATCGTCACCGTCATCGACACCGGCGCCGACCTCGACCACCCCGACCTCAAGGACAACTTCCTGTCCCGCGGCTCGGAGGACTGGGACTTCGCCGACGCGGGCGACGGCGTGCCCGAGGACGACGACGGCCACGGCAGCCATGTCGCCGGCACCATCGCCGCGGTCGACAACAAGATCGGCGTCATCGGAGCCGCTCCCGGCTGCCGCATCATGCCGCTGCGCATCAACCTGACCGCAGGCATGAACGACAACCGCGCCGACGCCATCAACTACGTCCGCGCCCAGGCCCTGGCCCACCCCGACCGCCGCTACGTCGTCAACTGCAGCTGGCGCACCAGCGGCGACCACGCGGGCATCCGTACGGCCGTCCGGGACGCGACCGCCGCGGGCGTCCTGATCTGCTTCGCCGCGGGCAACGACGGCAGGAACACCGACGTCACCCCGCAGTACCCCGGCGTCTATCCCGAGGTCATCGCGGTCGCCGCCCTGGACTCGAACAACACCAAGGCCGGCTTCTCCAACTTCGGCACCAACGTCGACGTCGCCGCACCCGGCGTCAACATCTGGTCGACGTACCTCGGCGGCAACTACCGCTTCCTGAACGGCACTTCGATGGCCTCCCCGCACGCCGCCGGCGTCGCCGCCCTGGTCTGGGCCCGCAACCTCGAACTCACCGGCGACCAGGTCCGCCGTATCGTCGAGAGCACCTGCGACGACGTGGACGCCGCCAACCCCGGCTTCGCCGGACTCCTCGGCCGCGGCCGCGTCAACGCCTTCCGCGCCGTCACGAGCCCCCTGGTCTTCCCTGCCGACACGACGGTCGACGCGGATCTGACGGGCGACGGCCGCGCGGACATCGTGGGCTTCGGCGACGCGGGCGTGTGGGTGTCCCTGAACAACGGCAACGGCACCTTCCAGGGGCCCCAGCTCGTCGTGAACAACTTCGCCTACGCGGCAGGCGGTTGGCGCACATCGAAACACCCGCGCTACCTCGCGGACCTGACGGGTGACGGCCGGGCGGACATCGTCGGCTTCGGCAACGCGGGTGTCTATACGTCCCGCAACAACGGCAACGGAACGTTCCAGGCTCTGCAGCTGGTCGTGAACAACTTCGGCTACGACGCCGGGGGTTGGCGCGTGGAGCGGCACCCGCGCTTCCTCGCGGACCTGACGGGTGACGGCCGGGCGGACATCGTCGGGTTCGGGAATGGCAACGGCACGTTCCAGGCTCTGCAGCTGGTGGTGCAGAACTTCGGCTACGACGCCGGGGGTTGGCGCGTGGAGCGGCATCCGCGCTTCCTGGCGGACGTGACGGGTGACGGCCGGGCGGACATCGTGGGCTTCGGGAACGCCGGCGTGTGGGTGTCCCGCAACAACGGCAACGGCACCTTCCAGGCTCCGCAGCTGGTGGTGCAGAACTTCGGCTACGACGCCGGGGGTTGGCGCGTGGAGCGGCACCCGCGCTTCCTCGCGGACCTGACGGGTGACGGCCGGGCGGACATCGTCGGGTTCGGGAGCTGGCCGTGGGCAACTTCGGCTACTCGGCGGGCGGTTGGCGCACGGAGAAGCACCCGCGCTTCCTGGCGGACGTGACGGGCGATGGCCGCGCGGACATCGTGGGCTTCGGGGACGCGGGCGTGTGGGTGGCCCTGAACAACGGCAACGGCACCTTCCAGGCCCCGCAGCTCACAGTCGCCAACTTCGCCTACGTCGCGGGCGGTTGGCGTGTCGAGCGGCACCCGCGCTTCCTCGCTGACCTCACCGGCGACCGCCGCGCCGACATCATCGGCTTCGGCAACGCCGGGGTCTGGGAGTCCCTCAACGGCGGCAACGGCACGAACTTTGCCGCGCCGCAGCTGGTCGTGCAGAACTTCGGCTACGACGCCGGCGGCTGGCGCGTCGAGAAGCACCCGAGGATCGTCGCCGGACGCAGGTGACGAAGGCTCCCCCGGGACGGGCCGGCCGGGTCCCGCCAGATCCGGCCGGCCCGGCCGTGCTCAGTCCTCAGCCTTGCTCAGCCCTCAGTCGGAGACCGTGACCTTCTCGTCGTTCTTCAGCTCGTCCACCAGCGTCTTCAGCTTCGTCTTGTCCCAGATGAGGTTGCCGTTGACGGAGCCGGAGGTCGGCATGTTCATCGACTTGCCGTCGCCGCCGTTGACGCCCTTCATCGCCCAGAACATCTTGGCCAGGTCGTACAGGCCCATGTCCTTGTCGACGACCAGCGAGTCCAGGCCCGCACCCATCGTCGGGTAGAGCTTGAAGGGGTTGAGGATCGTGCTCGGCGTGGCGACCTGGTTGGCCAGCGCGTTGAGGAACTTCTGCTGGTTCTTCGTACGGTCCAGGTCGGAGCCCGCCAGCGCGTACCGGGTGCGCACGAAGGCGAGGGCCTGCTCGCCGTTCAGGGTCTGCTTGCCCGCCTCGAAGTCGGCGCCGGACTTGGTGTCCTTCATGCCGCCCTTCGGGATCTCGATCTCGACGCCGCCCACCGCGTCCACGATGTTCGCGAAGCCGGCGAAGCCGATCTCGACGTAGTGGTCGATGTGCAGACCGGTGTTGTACTCGACGGTCCGCACCAGCAGCTCGGGGCCGTCCTCGGCGTAGGCGGCGTTCAGCTTCACCTGCCGGCCGGTGCCCTCGTAGGTCTTGCCGGACTCGGAGCCCTTGTACGTCGGGATCTCGACGTTCGAGTCACGCGGCAGCGAGATCAGCGTGTCGCCGTTGCTGCCGGTGTGCAGGATCATCATCGAGTCGGTGCGCTTGCCCTCGGCGGAGCCGGTGTGCAGCTTCTTCTTCTCCTCGGCGGACATGCCGGCGCGGCTGTCGGAGCCGACGATGAGGTAGTTCGTGCCCTCGCCCGTCTCCGGTCGGTCGATGACCTTGGACAGGTCGACGTCGCGGTTGAGCTTGGAGTCGGCCCAGAAGTACGTGCCGATGGTCGTCGCGACCAGCACGGTCACCACGGTGATCGCGGTCCACTTGATGCGCTTGCGCCAGTTCGGCGCGGGCCGCGGACCCCGGCCGCCCGGGTCGCCCGGTCCGCCGTGGTCGCCGCCGCCGGGCGCGCCGTAGACCTGGCCGGTGTTGTAGCCGCTGTCGTATCCGCCGCCGTGCCCGTCGTAAGAGCCGTCACCGCTGCCGTTGACGTACGACGGCTGCTGCGGGACGCCGTTGCCGTACGGCGGGGCGGAGGGGTTGGAGCCCCCGTAGCCGCCCGAGGCGGGACGGCGGACCTGCCGCATGACACGGGCGCTCTCAGGCTGTGCGCCTGCGCTGCCGCGTCCGTACCGGTTGCCGCGGTTGTCGTCGGACCATGCCTCGGGCCAATCGTTCATGGGCCCAGTGTGCAGGGAACGGCTGTGTCCTTTACAAGGGTCGTAGGAAAATCAGGGCACCGCTGTTGCGAACCCAACACAAAGTCCGCAGATGTCACCTCGGCATAAGGTGGAGGCCATGACAGACCAGGCCGCCGCGGCGGAATCGGACACTCCGGATATCCCCGGCAGGCCCACCTCGGCGTCCCGGACCACGCTCAGCCACATCATGACCCAGGCGGACACCAACCTTCTGGGGACCGTGCACGGCGGCGTGATCATGAAACTCGTGGACGACGCGGCGGGAGCGGTGGCCGGCCGGCACAGCGGCGGACCCGCCGTCACCGCGTCCATGGACGAGATGGCCTTCCTGGAGCCGGTCCGCGTCGGCGACCTCGTCCATGTGAAGGCCCAGGTCAACTGGACCGGCCGGACCTCGATGGAGGTCGGGGTACGGGTCCTCGCCGAACGCTGGAACGAGTCCACCCCGGCCACCCAGGTCGGCTCCGCCTACCTCGTCTTCGCCGCGGTCGACGCCGACGGCAAGCCGCGCCGGGTGCCGCCGGTGCTCCCGGAGACGGAGAAGGACGAGCGGCGCTACCAGGAGGCCCAGATCCGCCGCACCCATCGACTGGCGCGGCGGCGGGCGATCGTAGAACTGAGGGAGAAGCGGGCGGCCGAGGGACTCGACGACTAGCGACGGGTCACGCGCACCCCACCTCGTCCCCCGTCACCACCCCGAACTCGCCCTGGTACTCGTCCTCGGCCCGCACCTTCCTGACCTGCTTGTAGTCGGCGCCGACGATCACCTTCAGCGTCGCCCCCTGCCCCTTCACCGCCCGCAACTCGCTCCCGGGCAGCGCGGCGGCGATCGATTTCGCCGAACGGTCCCAGCGGGGGTCGTAGGCGACGACGGTCCGCTTCTGCGTGCGGTCGGCGGCGTTCACCGGCATCCGCGTCGTACGGAACCCGGTCGCCGCGAGCGCCGCGTCCACCCGCTTGCCGAGCCCGCCGGTGGCCGTCCCGTTCTCCACCTGGACACGGATCTGCTGCGGGGCCACGGCCACCCGCAGCGCCTTGCTCTTCGGCTTGTGCGCGGCCAGCGGCTTGTCGTCACGCAGGGCCCTGAAGAGTCGCTCGGACTTCTTCGGGTCCCATTTCAGCGTGGAACCGACTCCCTTCACGGCGTATCCCATCGTCCCGATCGGCACGGTGGTGAACTCCGACGAGGAGGGGGAGAAGTTCCGCATCGCCCGCCCGAGGTCCAGCAGCTCGTCCGTGCCGAAGCCCTTGTCGGCCCGTACGGAGCCCAGCACGGCCCGCGTGATGTCCCGGAACTTCATCGGGTTGAGCAGGATCCCGGAGGAGGTGGTCCGGTCGATCAGCGCGGCGAGGAAGCGCTGCTGGCGCTTCATCCGGCCGAGGTCCGAGGCCCCGTCGACGTGCCGCGAGCGGACGTACTGCAGGGCCTGCCCGCCCATCAGCCGGTGCCGGCCGGCCGCCAGGTCGAGTCCGGTGTACGCGTCCTTCAGCGGGTCGGCGTTGCAGATCTCGACGCCGCCGAGCACGTCCACGGTCTTCATGAAGCTGGTGAAGTCGACCTCCAGATAGTGGTCGATCTTCACGTGGGTCATGTGCTCGACCGTGCGCACGGTCAGGTTCGGGCCGCCCTCCGCGTACGCCGCGTTGATCTTGACGGGGTGTCCGCCGTGACGTTTCCCCGTGGTCCGGTCGAGGTGCGGGGGCGTCATGGCGTACGAGTCGCGCGGCAGGCTCACCACGCTCGCCCGCTCCCGGTCCTCCGAGATGTGCACGATCATGATCGTGTCGGTGCAGTGGCAGGGGGCGCCGCCGAGCCGGTACTTCTGCCGCTCGGCCTCGGTGATCTTGTCCCGTCCGTCGGTGCCGACGAGCAGGACGTTCATCCCGTGCCCGGCTCTCGGCCGGTTCTTCATGTCCTTGAACGGGTCGACCCGGGCGATGTCCGCGTCCAGGCTGGTGACCACCGAGTGACCGATGCCGGCGGACGCGAGCACCACCACGGACACCGTGGTCACCGCCCGCATGGCCCAGCGCGGCCGCTTCCGCCGTACGGGGGGTCGCGGCGAGCGGGCCGGCTGCGGTCGGCGCTGTGGACGGGCGGCGGGGGAGCGGCGGGGCGGCGTGGGCATGGGAGGACACCTCCGCTGGGGCCGAACGTGGGATCGTGAGCACCGTAGGCCCATACGATCTGCGACGACCGGCACCGCCCCGGGCGGGGCGCATCCGTGTCCCCCGTTCGCGGTAACGTGAGCCCCCTATGAACGCCAAGCCCGACGTGCGACTCCCCGCCGTTTCTGTGATCATGCCCGTCCTCGACGAGGAGCGGCATCTGCGCGGAGCCGTCCAAGCGATCCTCGCGCAGGAGTACGCCGGCGAGATGGAGGTCGTGATCGCCCTCGGTCCGTCCACGGACCGTACGGACGAGATCGCCGCCGAGCTCGTCAGTGAAGACCCCCGCGTGCACACCGTCCCGAACCCCACCGGCCGCACGCCCGCCGCCCTCAACGCCGCGATCAAGGCCTCCCGCCACCCGATCGTCGTCCGCGTCGACGGCCACGGCATCCTCTCGCCCAACTACATCGCGACCGCCGTACGGCTCCTGGAGGAGACCGGCGCGCAGAACGTCGGCGGCATCATGCATGCCCAGGGCGAGAACGACTGGGAGCACGCGGTCGCCGCCGCCATGACCTCGAAGATCGGCGTCGGCAACGCCGCCTTCCACACCGGCGGCGAGGCCCACGCGGCCGAGACCGTCTACCTCGGCGTCTTCCGGCGCGAGGCCCTTGAGCAGCAGGGCGGCTACAACGAGGAGTTCATCCGTGCCCAGGACTGGGAGCTCAACTTCCGGATCCGCGAGGCGGGCGGACTGATCTGGTTCTCGCCCGAGCTGAAGGTGTCGTACCGCCCGAGGCCCTCGGTGAAGGCCCTCGCCAAGCAGTACAAGAACTACGGCCGCTGGCGGCACGTCGTCGCCCGCTACCACGAGGGCTCCATCAACCTGCGCTACCTCGCCCCGCCGACCGCCGTGTGCGCGATCGCGGCCGGGATCGTGGTGGGCGCCGCACTCACCCCGTGGGGCTTCGTGATCCCCGGCGGCTACCTCGCGGCGATCGTCCTCGGGTCCCTGCCCGCGGGCAGGGGGCTGCCGCTGAAGGCCCGGCTGCAGATCCCCGTCGCGCTGGCCACGATGCACATGACGTGGGGCTGGGGCTTCCTGACCAGCCCGCGCTCGCTCGCCAAGCGGGTCATCGCCTCGCGGCGGCCGGCGGTCCTCAACAACGCGTGAGGCCGCGCTCCTGAGAGCGCGGCCCCCGGCTTCACCACACGTACGGCGCGTACACCGGCATGCAGGCGTCCTTCTCCGACCCGTTGATCGCGTCCGCACTGTCCGGCAGGTCGCCGGCCTCGGGGGTGTCCTGCTCGGGGTAGCTGTTCCCCTCGCGCCAGTCGCTGCCGATGGTCACCACCGTGGTGGTGGCGTCGGCCGCCGAACGCACCTGGCTGCTCGGGATGTTGAGCGCCTCCGCGACCGAGACCGCGTTCGCCTTGCCCTGCGCCCCCGTGCTCTCCGGGTATGTCACCTGCGTCCGCGTCCGCGGATCCTGCGTGGTGATGGCTCCGGCCTTGGTGAAGCCCTTGCCCTGCAGGACGGTGGCGATCGCGCTGGCCCGCCCGGACACCGGAGCCTGGTCGTCACCGGCCGTGCCGTTGACGACGGTGACCGACAGCCCCGCGGCCGGCGCGGCGGCCGGACCGCTCTTCGACGCCGACGGGCTGGGCGAGGCGGACGCGCTGGTCGCCTTGCCGTTCTTGTCGAAGGGCACGTCGTCACGGAGCATCGCCCACATCTTGTCGGCGTCGTCCGGCTTGGGCAGCAGATGGTCCTTGTTCTGGTAGTCCTCGATCGACGGCATCGTCGTCGAGGTGATGCGGTTCGTCGGGACCGTCTTGAGCTGCATGGCCAGGTCGTACAGCTCCTTGCCGGTGCCGATCTCCTCGGACACCGTCAGGGCCTTGGTGGCCGCCTCGGCCAGGCCCAGCAGCCGGGGGGCGTCGGTGAAGACGTTCTGGCTCTTGAGCGTGCGGATCATCGAGTTCAGGTACATGTGCTGCGCCTTGGCCCTGAGCGGGTCGCTGCCCCAGGCGTGCCGGGTGCGCAGCCACTGCAGCGCCTTCTTGCCCTTCACCTTCGTGGTGCCGGCCTTCAGCTTCAGGCCGGAGCCGCCGGGCACCGCCGCCGTCGGGTGGTCCCACACGTTCTGCTTCACACAGACCGGGACACCGCCGATGGCGTCCGCCATGTCGACCACACCGGCGAAGTCGATCATCATCCAGTGGTCGATGTAGGCACCGGTCAGGTTCTGCCAGGTGGCCAGCGTGCAGCCCGGACCGCCGCGTTGCAGCGACTCGTTGATGAGGGTGTTCTTCGCCGGGTACGTCTCCCCGGTGTCCGGGTCGGTGCACTTCGGTATGTCCACCCGGGTGTCGCGCGGGATGCTCACCATGGACGCGCTCTTGCGGTCCGCCGAGAGGTGGACCAGCATCTGCACGTCGGCCAGGGGCTTGCTGCCGACGCTCGACTTGCTGCCGCCGAGCTTCACGTTCTCCGCGGAGTTACGGCTGTCGGAGCCGATCAGCAGGATGTTGATCGGCGTCTGCCCCGCCGAGTTGGGCTTCGTCTTCTCCACGTCGGACTCGCCGTTGTTGCGGTTGCCCGTGTCGATGTTGCCGTTCAGATGGCGGTAGTAGAGGTATCCGGCCCCGGCCGAGACAAGTATCAGTACCGCAAGGACGATCGCGGACCAGCGGAGCACCCGCCGGCCCCCACGTCGTCGCTTGCCGCGCCGATGACTGCCACCCCGCCCGCCACCCTGGTCACCGCCCCCGTCCCCGTCGCCGCCGCCCGTCTGCGTCCGCGGACGCTCCTCCTGGACCAGCTCACCGGGCTCGTGCCGCGATCTGCCTCCGCGCACACCACTCTGCGCCATACCCCTGCCTCCCCACCCTGCGCCGGACACACGGGGTCCCCCGCGTCTGTTGGACCATCGACAGGCCCGATCGGATGTACCCCCTCGTAACATCCGTCCCGGACAAGTTCTGCGCATAGTCAGACGCGTGCCGGACCCGTTAGGTCACTTCGCGCACTCAACCTTGTCGGCCGTCGACTTCTGAACCTCGTCCGGCACCGTCGTCGGAGTGGTCAGTGAAACGCCGGCGCCCTTGAAGTCCTTGCCCAGGGTCAGGGTCATGGCGGGCAGACCCTGGGAGTTGGCCACACTCTCGCCCGGCTTCATCGCCGAGCCCGACAGACCCATGATGGCGGCGAGCCTACGCGCCTGGTCGGCCTGTTCGGGCGCGTATTCGAGTGTCGTCTTCTTGAGCGCGGTGTCCGCGTTGCCCGCGTTCTCGGACTTGAGCACACCCTCGTCGTTCTGCAGGTACACGAGTTGGGCCTGGGCGCTGCCCGCCGCCGCACCGCCGTTGAGGATGCGCACCCGCACCTCCGAGGCGGCGGACTTGGTGCCCTTCAGCCGGGCGGCGACCGCGGCCTTCTCCTTCTTCTTCTGCGCCTTGACCTCGGTCAGGGACACGTCTTCCTGGATCATCGAGAACAACTGCGTGGCCTGCGGCTCCTGCAGGACGACGGTCGCCTTCACCTTCTCGGTCGGGTTGTCGATCACCGGCACCGTCGCGAAGGTCAGGTTCTTGGTCTCGAACTTGCTCAACTCACCGCCGAGGTCGGCCAGTTTCCTTATCGTGTCGATCTCGGAGTCGACGGTCAGTGCCTTGGTGGCCGCCTCCGCCAGCTTCAGCATCTTGTTCGGGCTGGTCAGGGTGTCGTTCGACTTGAGCTTGCGCATCAGCGAGCTCAGGAACTGCTGCTGCAGCTCGATCCGGCTCAGGTCGCCGCCGAAGCCCACGGAGTGCCGCGTCCGCACGAACGCCAGCGCCTCCTCGCCCGCCAGCGTGTGCTCGCCCTTCGGCAGATTCAGCTTGGAGTCCGGGTCGTCGATGTCCTTGGCGAGGCACACCTCGACCCCGTCGACCGCCGTGGTCAGCGTCTTGACCGCGTTGAAGTCGGCCACCATGAAGTGGTCCATCTCCAGCCCGGTCAGCGCGGTGACGGCCCGCATGGTGCAGCTCGGCGTCCGCTCCTGCTGCCCGAGGCTCGTGTTGAAGCGGACGTCCGTCTCGCCCGGGATGACCTCGGTGGAGCCGTCCTCCTGCGTCGTCGGGCAGTCCGGGATGTCCGTGATCAGGTCGCGCGGGATGCTCAACACCGTCGCGTTCGTACGGTCCTTGGAGACGTGCAGCACCAGCGTGGTGTCCGCGTGCCCGGCGCTGCCGCTGTCGCCGTAGCCGTCGTTGCCCGAGCCGGTGCGCTTGTCGGTGCCGATCAGCAGGACGTTGATCGCCCGGTCCTTGCTGAAGCCGCCGGTGCCGGCGCCGTCGTCGGGGACGGACTCGATGTTGCCGTTGAGGTGCTCGTAGTAGAGGTAGGCGGCGCCGCTCAGCCCGACCAGCAGGAAGGCCATCGTGCCGCCGGTCCACAGCAGGGCCTTCTTCGCCCGCTTCGGCTTCTTCTGCACCGGCCGGCGCCCGCGCCGACCCGGAGGCGGCCCGTCGGGTGCGGCGCCCCGCCGGCGCGAGGGGGCAGGGGCCACGGGAGCCGCGGGTCTACGGGGCCCCGGGACGGTCGGCTGCGGCGCGGAGGGAGTGAGTCTCAGCTCGTATTCGCCGGTATTCGGATTGAGTACCCACTGGTCTGCCGGGTCGACATTGCCGGCCCGGCCACGGCCCTGTGCGTCCACGCGTCCGAATCCTCCGTCGGGGCATAGCGGTCAGCTGGATCGCTCACACTATCCGTCCAGTACGGAAGTCACCGAACGAGTCACTCAATCAGTCATCGAACTCGGAACGGTTTCTGGTCACTTGGCGCACTCGACCTTGTCCGCCGTGGACTTCTGAACTCCCTCCGGGGTCGCTCCCGACGAGGAGTCGAGCTTCACCCCGGCACCCTTGAAGTCCTTGCCCAGCGTCAGCGTCATCGTGGGCAGGCCCTGGGAGTTGGTCACGCTCTCGCCCGGCTTCATCTGCGATCCGGTCAGGCCCAGGATGGCGGCGAGCCGGCGTGCCTGGTCCGCCTGGTCGGGGTCGTACTCGAGCGTGGTCTTGCTCTGCGTCTTCTCCGCGTTGCCCGCGTTCTCGGACTTGGACACGCCCTCTTCGTTCTGCAGGTACTCGAGCTCGGCCTGCGCACTGCCCGCGGCGGCACCGCCGTTGAGGATCTGGACCCGCACCTCGGAGGCGGCGGACTTGGTGCCCTTGAGCCGGGCGGCGACCGCGGCCTTCTCCTTCTTCTTCTCCGCCTTGACCTCGGTGAACGAGACGTCGTTCTTGATCATGTCGAAGACCTGGGGAGCCGTCGTCTCGTTGAGGACGACGGTCGCCTTCACCTTCTCCGCCGGGTTGTCGAGCACCGGGATCGTGGTGAACGTCAGGTTCTTGACGTTGAGCTTGCCCAGCTCCAGACCGAGGTCCTTCAGCTTGCTGATGGTGTCGAGCTTGGAGTCGACGGTCAGCGCCTTCGTGCCCGCCTCAGCCAGCTTTATCATCTTCGCCGGGTTGGTCAGGGTGTCGTTCGACTTCAGCTTGCGCATCAGCGCGCTGAGGAAGTTCTGCTGCAGCGTGATCCGGCTCAGGTCGCCGCCGAACCCGACCGCGTGCCGGGTGCGCACGAACGCGAGCGCCGTCTCGCCCGAGATGTGCTGCATGCCCTTCTTCAGGTTCAGGTGCGAGTCCGGGTCGTTGATGTCCTTGCCGAGGCAGACATCGACCCCGCCGACCGCCGTGGTCAGCGTCTTGACCGCGTTGAAGTCGGCCACCATGAAGTTGTCGGGCTTGATCCCGGTGAGCTCGGTGACGGTCCGCATGGTGCAGCTGGGCGTACGTTCGTCCTGGCCCAGGCTCGTGTTGAAGCGGACGCCGTCCGTGCCGTCGATGGTCTTGGTGGTGCCGTCCTCCTGCGTGGTCGGGCAGTCGGGGACGTCGACGATCAGATCGCGCGGGATGCTCAGCGCGGTCGCGTTGGTGCGGTCCTTGGAGACGTGCAGCAGGATCGTGGTGTCGGCGTGCCCGACGCTGCCGGAGTCGCCGTAGCTCTCGTTGCCCGCGCCGGTGCGCTTGTCCGTGCCGATCAGCAGGATGTTGATGGCCTTGTCCTTGCTGAAGCCACCGGTGCTCGCGCCGTCGTCGGAGACGGACTGGATGTTGCCGTTGAGGTGCCGGATGTAGAGGTACCCGGCGCCCGCCCCGGCGACCAGCACGAACGCCATCGTGCCGCCGGTCCAGAGCAGGACCTTCTTCGCCTTCGACTTCTTCTTGACCGGCCGTCGCCCGCGCCGCCCCGGCAGCGGCTCCTCCGGCGGAGCGCCCCGGCGCCTGCGCGGCGGCGGGACGTCACGGCCGGGGGCCACGGGGGCCGCCGTACGGCTTCGGGGTGCGCCCGCGCCCATCTGGTGCGCGGAGGGCGCGGATCTACGAGGTGAGGGGACGGCCGACTGCGGTACGGAAGGGCTCAGTCGCAGTTCGTATTCGCCTGTGCTCGGATTGAGTACCCACTGGTCTGCGGGGTCGATGTTCTCCGCCCGCCCACGGCCTTGCGCGTCCACGGTTGTCTGAATCCTCCGTCGGGGCCACGCGGCGCCTTCCCCCTCAAAGGCGCTCGGGTCTCTCGGTCTCGCCGGTGCGTGGTCTCCAGGACGGTCCTAGTGGCCGGGTACACCGGATCGCTCACACTAGCCGTCCAATTCGCCGACAGGTTACGACGGTGACAAATTCCACGTCGCTTCCACGTCCCTACAACTGGGCAATCCGCCCATTTGCTTTGACACCGCTTCATCGCCTTGGCGAATGCTTTACCCGCAGGCGTCCTCGGCGGCCGTGTTGCCGCGGAAGGTGGGCGCGGGGGAGGTGTCGGCGGCGGGTTCGTCGGGGCGCTTCCCGCGGCCCTTCCCGTTGTCGTATCCATCGCTGTACTCGTCGTACGAATAGTCGTAATCGTCCTCGTAGGAGTACTCGCTGTAGTCGCCTGATTGCTCATTCGATTGCTCGGGTGAATCCTCGGCGCTCTCCGCCGGGACTTCCTCCGTCACTTCCACCGGCTTGTCCCTGCGCAACCGTTCGAAGAGCTGCTCCGCCTCGGCTTTCACGAGCTGGTCGCGATTGGCGTTGTAGGTGTACGACTCCCGCGGCACCGTGAGGAATTGCACGCGTTCGGTGGGGATGTCGCGCAGCCCGCGCACGAGTTCGTACAAACCACGCAGACTCGCCAGATCCGGATCGGTGGTGAGCGAGGAAGTGGCCGCGTCCAGCACGGGATAGAGCTTCACGGGATTCAGCAGCACGTCATTGCTCTGGACCTTGTTGACGAGTGCCCCGAGAAATCGCTGCTGACGGTCCATCCGGTCGGTGTCGCTGCCGTCGCCTAGCGACTTGCGGGCGCGCACGTAGCCGAGCGCCTGCTCCCCGTTGAGCGTCACCCGCCCCGCGCGGAGCTTCAGCTTGGCGGCCTTGTCGTCGATCGGTTCCTTCAGACACACCTGAACACCGTCGACGGCGTCCACCATGTCCTTGAAGCCGTGGAAGTCGACGACCATGTGATGGTCGACACGAATGTCCGTGAGCTTCTCGACGGTCCGGATCGTGCAGGCCGAACCGCCCGTCTGGAAGGCGGAGTTGAACATCGCGAACATGGGCTCGGTACGGCTGCCGTCCGGGCGCAGACAGGCCGGCACGTCGACCATCAGGTCGCGGGGGAGGGAGACGGCGGTGGCGCTGCGCCGGCCGGCGGGCAGGTGCAGCAGGATCGTCGTGTCGGACCGCTCGGTCCCCGAGTCCCGCCCGTAGCGGGCGTTCCCGTCCCCGGACCGCGAGTCCGACCCGATCAGCAGGATGTTCTGCGCCCCGCGCACCAGCGCCGTGGGCCGCTCCTTCTCGTACCGCGCGAGCTCGGCGGCCGCCGCGTCGTCCGGCGTGATGTTCCCGTCGAGCTTGGCGTACGCGGCCCACCCGGCTCCCGCCGCACCGGCGACGACAACGGCGACGCCGAGCCCGGTGTATCGCAGCCACCGCCGCCGACGCCGCCGTATGAGCCCCTTGCCGGTGGCCGACGCCCCTGCGCCAGGACCGAGGGTGCCTGCGCTGTCGGTCACGTGCGGAGCCCTCTCGTGGCGTAGAGCGTGCTGGCTCTACGACCATGCCCTGGAGGGGCTGTGCGAGGGGACCGGTACTGAACCATCCGGGTGACTGCATGCCCTGAGGGGCGCGAGGCTGTATCAATATGCGGCTCCGCCGCGTGGGCGCGACCAGCCGCACGCGACCCGCACCCGGCGACGGGCAGTCTCGTCAACGGCGAGTGGCCGTAACCCGCTCACTCTCGATCCGCTTGGCCAGAGCCTCCTCACCCAACTGCCCCAGGTTCCGGCACAACACCACGGAACCCCCCGTGGCGAGCGGCCCGTACAACCCGGCGTTCAGCCCCTCCCAGGTGTCGTACGACAGCCCGGACAGCAGTCGGGAACCAGGCCCCGTGAGCCCCAGCCCCGTCGCCTCCGCCCGAGCCCGCTCCACAACCTCCGCCCCGCTGAACTCCCGCCCGGCCACGATCAGAGAGGGCTCCTCGGGGTCGACCGGGGCAAACGGCGCAAACCGATCCCCCTGGCTCGGCACCTCCACGGCGTAGTCGGCGAACCCGGCCGGGGGCTGCGGGAAACGCCCGCCCAGCGGCCGCAGGGCCAGCGCGACCCGCTCCCCGGAGCACGAGCCCGCCGCGTCCAGCGTCTCGGGCCCGCTCACCACGACATCCGCCGCCGCAGGCGACCCGCCGACGTCCGCGACCACCCCCACCGACGCACACGCCAGCAGCCACACCGCCGTCTGCCAGTGCGCGGGCAGCAACAGCGCGACCCGGTCGCCGGGCGCGGCGGCGAGATCGCCCTGGAGGAGGTTCGAGGTCTTGGCCACCCAATTGGCGAAGGTGGCCACGGACAATTCGACACGTTCGCCCGTGGCATCGTCGTAGAAGGTCACCAGGGGGCGTCCGGGGTCCGCGGCGAGCGCGGAACGCAGCAGGTCGGCAGGGGTGCGGTCGGTGGCGTTCACCCACAGAAGCGTACGCGGGCGGACAGGCGTGCACGGAAGGGCCGGGGCACCGGTTCGGCGCAATGCCGCCCGACGGCCCGTCAATTCCCCGATGGACAGATTTATATGGCTATGTCCAAGATCAGGGGCATGCGTGGACTCCTTGCTTCCTCGATCGGCGTCACCTGCGCGGTCGCCCTCGCCCTTCCGCTGACCCCGCCCGCAGCCGCGGCGAACCCGGCGGCCGCGAGACCGGCGTCGACCGCGAGAGAGGCGCCGGCCGCGGAACCGCTCGGCAGTACCCAGTCGCTGCCTCTCGCGCCCCTCACCCGCGACCGCTCGCTCGGCCCCGCCGCCGAACAGGGCCTGACCCGCCGGGACGTACGGCACTTCTCCCTCGTCGGCGTCGTCTGGGACAACCCGGACACCCAACTGCACGGCCGCGTCCAGGTCCGCACCCGCGCGACCGACTCGGCCACCTGGTCCGGCTGGCAGGACCTCGAGACGCACAACGCCGACCACTACGCCGACCCGGACACGGCCGAGCGCACCTCCGGCCGCGTCCGCGGCGCCACCGCACCGCTGTGGGTGGGCGACTCGGACGGTGTGGAGGTACGGGTCCGCGCGGACACCGACGGTGAGCAGGCGGCTTCCTTGCTCCCGTCAGGCCTGCGCCTGGAACTGGTCGACCCGGGGGAAGAGGCGCCGACGGAGGAAGCCTCCGCTGCAACTCCTCCCCGCCACCTCGCGCCGACCGCCGAGCCCGCCGAGGCCCTCACCGCCGTGGACGCCTCCGCCGCCAACGCCGGCCTGGCGCCCCTCGGTGCCACCGAGATCCCGGCGCTGAACCGGAGCGAGACCGAACAGGAGCTGTACGCCCTGCGCGCCGGCGAGCTGACGCGGCAACAGCAGTCGAGGCCGAAGATCGGCCCACGTCCGCGCATCGTCACCCGGCGCGGCTGGGGCGCCGACGAGAAGCTGCGGGAGAAGAAGTTCGTCTACACGAAGCGGGTCAAGGCCGCCTTCGTGCACCACACGGCGACCGGCAACGGATACCGCTGTGCGCAGGTTCCCTCCCTCATCCGCGGTATCTACCGCTACCACGTCAGGAGCATGGGCTGGCGCGACATCGGCTACAACTTCCTCGTCGACAAGTGCGGAAACATCTACGAGGGCCGCGCCGGGGGCGTGGCGAAGCCGGTCCTCGGCGCACACACGCTCGGTTTCAACACCAACAGCATGGGGATCGCCGTCCTCGGCACCTACGGCTACACCAAGCCGTCCGCCGCCGCGGTGCGGGCCGTCGCCAGGCTCACCGCGTGGAAGCTCGGCCTCTTCGGCGCCAATCCGCGCGGCAAGACATACCTGAAGTCGGGCGGTGGCAATCTCTACCGCAAGGGAAGGAACGTTCGACTCAATGTGATCTCCGGCCACCGGGACGGCTTCTCCACGGAGTGCCCCGGCCGGCAGCTCTATCGCAAGCTCGGCTCGGCCCGCGCGACCGCGGCCCGTTACCAGGGGCGCTGAGGGCCGGGCCATCGCCGTCGGGGGGACAAGGGCGTAATGCCGCAGGTCATCGAGGGCGTCGCACAACGGTCTGCATACACTGGCCGGCCGAAAGACAGTTCGGCCGGTCCCGGCAGGAAGCAGAGACGACAGGTGACAGAAGCGATCCTCCTGGTCGGCGGCAAAGGCACCCGGCTGCGCCCGCTCACGGTCAACACGCCCAAGCCCATGGTCCGCGCGGCCGGGGTCCCGTTCCTCACGCATCAACTGGCGAGAGCGAGAGCGGCGGGAGTGGACCACATAGTCCTGGCCACTTCCTACCTCGCCGAGGTCTTCGAACCCCACTTCGGCGACGGCTCCGCGCTGGGCCTGACCATCGAATACGTCACCGAGGACGAGCCCCTGGGGACGGGCGGGGCGATCCGCAACGTCGCCTCCCGCCTCCACTCGGCCCCCGACGATCCGGTCCTGGTCTTCAACGGCGACATCCTGACGGGCCTGGACATCAGGGCGCTGGTGGACACACACGAACGGACGGGTGCGGACGTCTCGCTGCACCTGACGAAGGTGACGGACCCCCGGGCCTACGGCCTGGTCCCCACGGACGGGACGGGCAAGGTCCTGGCCTTCCTGGAGAAGCCCCAGACCCCCGAGGAGATCGTCACCGACCAGATCAACGCGGGTGCGTACGTCTTCCGCCGCTCGGTGATCGACACGATCCCGGCGGGCCGCCCGGTATCGGTGGAGCGCGAAACCTTCCCCGACCTGCTGTCGGCGGGCGCTCACCTGCAGGGCATGGTCGACTCGACCTACTGGCTGGACCTGGGTACCCCGGCGGCCTTCGTACGGGGCTCGGCGGACCTGGTCCTGGGCAGGGCCCCGTCCCCCGCGGTCCCCGGCCGCTGCGGCGACCGTCTGATCCTCCCGACGGCCAGGGTCGCCCCCGACGCGAAGCTGACCGGCGGCACGGTGGTGGGCGAGGGCGCGTCGGTGGCGGAAGGCGCCCGGGTCTCCGGCTCGACCATCCTCCCCGGAGCCGTCATCGAACCCGGCGCCGTCATCACCGACTCCCTCATCGGAACCCGAGCCCACATAGGCGAACGCTCCATCCTCACGGGCACGGTCATCGGCGACGGCGCGATCATCGGCCCCGACAACGAACTCCGCGACGGAATACGCGTGTGGTGCGACGCGAGAATCCCGGCGGGGGCGGTGCGGTTCTCTTCGGACCAGTAGGACGGGTGCGCCCCAGCCCCCCAACGCCGGCCGGCATCTGTCAGCCCGTCCGGCGTTTGAGGACGAGGCCGTTCAGGCCGAAGGGGGGTCTGGGGCGCAGCCCCCAGCGGGGTCGAAGAGGCAGCGCCCCTGGTGATGGGACGGGTAGGGGCGGCGGGGGCGAGCCACATCCATCAGCGGCTCCGCCGCGGGGACAACGCCGACCCCCACACCCCGCCCCCTCACAACCGCCCGATATCCCCCCGAGGCATCCGCGGCGCCCGCCGCCCCGGCACCCGCCCACTCAACAAGATCAACCGAGCCGCCCGATGCCGCTGCCCCGCATACGGCTCCAGCAACGACAACATCACCGCATCATCCGCATCCCGATCCCCACCCAACGCCCACCCCACGATCCCCGGCAGATGCAGATCCCCCACGGTCACCGCATCCGCCGCCCCATGACTCCGCTGCACAACCTCCGCCGAAGTCCAGGGCCCCACCCCCGGCACCACCTCCAACCGAGCCTGCGCGTCAGCCGGCGCCAGAGCCACGGCCTCCTCCAGCCGCCGGGCCACCCGCACAGCCCG
Source organism: Streptomyces fulvoviolaceus (assembly GCF_000718165.1). Lineage (GTDB taxonomy): Bacteria > Actinomycetota > Actinomycetes > Streptomycetales > Streptomycetaceae > Streptomyces > Streptomyces fulvoviolaceus. The sequence goes on from NZ_JOEY01000016.1 coordinate 238,856, forward strand.
CAGAATCGTCGAGGCCCGCTTGTTGTCGACCCCCGCCCGATGCCACTCCCACGAAGGAATCAACGCCCACTCCCGAGGCGGAGGCATCACCCACAACCGCCCACCCGCCGCAGGCCCGGGCGCCGGCGACCCGAACTTCCGCACCAGCAACCGCCAGGCCCGATACGCCTCATCCGTCGTGACCTTCTGCTCCAGAATCGACGGAACCAACGACTCCAGCACCAGCCCGGTCCGCGTCAGCCGCAGCCCCGGCCGCCGATGCCACGCACGAGCGACAACCCGATGCCGAGGCGCGAAAACAGAAGGATCATCGGCGGCTCCCAGCAACTCGGGCAACCGCTCCAGCAGCCACGAGCCCCCCGGCCCCCAGGCCTCCCCGCGCACCTCACCGTCGTGGACGGAAACCCGCAGCGTCCCCGGCCCCGCAGGCGTGAGACTGGCCCGCCACACGGACCCGTCCGGCAAAGCCCGGAACGTGGGATCCCCCGGCCCCCGCCGCAGTGGCCCGAGCACCAGCCCGAGATCGACCGGCCCGTCCGGCACATACGTCCGCACGCGCCCCGCCCCCGCGCCCACGGCCGCCCGAGCACCGGGCACGACGACCTCCCCGCCGCGCACGGTCGTACGCGTGGGCCGGGGAGCGAACCGTCCTGCCACGAATGAAGTCCCTGGGGTACGAGAGGAGCCCTACGAGAGTAGGCGCAAGCCGGTGTGCGTCACCGCACCTCGATGAACGCCCCCGCATCCCGCTCGGCCCGAGGCCGAGGCTCCTCCGCAGGATGCCCCACCGCCACGGCCCCCATCGGATCCCACTCCTCCGGCAGCCCCAGCACCTCCCGCACGACATCCCGGCAGAACATCGTCGACGACACCCAGGCCGACCCCAGCCGCTCCCCGGCCAGCGCGACCAGGAAGTTCTGCACGCCGGCCCCCGTGGCGACCACGAACATCTCCCGCTCGGCCCCGTCCCGCCGCGCGTCGCCATACGCATGCGACCCGTCCATCACCAGACACGGCACGACCAGATACGGCGCCTTGCGCAGCACATCCCCCCGCCGCACCCGCTTGGCGATGGACTCCTCGGACTTCCCGTCCCGGCGCAGATCGCCGATCCAGGCGTCCCGCATGGCGTCCAGCAGTTCGGTCCGCGCCGCCTCCGACTCCAGCAGCACGAACCGCCACGGCGTCGTGTGGTGCGGAGCCGGCGCCGTCACCGCCGCGGCCACGGCCCGCCGTACGGCTCCGGGATCGACGGGCTCGTCCGTGAAGGCCCGTACGGTACGGCGCTGAGTGACCGCCTCCCGCACCGCCTCCGAGGTCCCCAGCCGGAACATGTCGTCCCGCGCGTCGCGCACCATGGCCCGTGCCCCCTTCCCGTGCTCCTCGGCCACCACGTGCGCCAGCCCGCGCACGACGGCGACGGGCAGCCCGGCGGCCTTGCCCTTGACGAGATCACCGGCGGCGGCCAGTTCGTCGGCCGTCGCCACGACGGTCGCGCTGAGCGGATTGCCGTACCCGTCCGTGCCCCCGCGAAGGTCGTCGAGCACCCGCACCCCGGCGGCGCCGATCGCGACGTCGGTGAGCCCCGCGCGCCACGGCCGCCCGAAGGTGTCCGTCACGACGACGCCGACCTCGACGCCGAGAGCGTCCCGGAGTCCGTCGCGTATCGCCCGCGCGGACGCGTCGGGGTCCTCGGGCAGCAACAGGACCGTCCCGGAAGGGGTGTTGGAGGCGTCGACCCCGGCCGCGGCCATGACGAGCCCCTGCCGGTTCTCGACGATCCTGAGCGCCCCACGCCGCGCCACGACCCGTACGGTCTCGGCGTCGATGGCGGCCTCCCGGTCGACCGCCTCGACGATCCGGCCCTCCGCCTTGGACACGATCTTCGAGGTGACCAGCAACACGTCCCCGTCGGCGAGCCCCGGCTCGGCGGCGGCGATCAGCTTGGCGAGGTCATCGCCCCGCTGCACCTCGGGAAGACCGGGCACGGCCCAGACGCGATAGCCCTCGGCAGACACCTCGCTCAAACCGCCCGCACCTCCTCCGCCAGCGCCAACGCCTGGCGGGCCATCTCCGTGGTCGCGTCGAGGTCGGTCATCATCAGCGGTACGGCCCGGCAGCGGATCCCGGCGGCCTCGACCCGCTCGACCACGCCCGCGTCCACGGTGTCCACGAGCCAGCCGTCCAGCAGCCCGGAGCCGTAGTGTTCGGCGACCGCCGCGGCCGTCGACTCCACGCCGACCGCCGCGAGCACCTTGTCGGCCATGCCGCGCACGGGCGCGTCCCCGACGATGGGGGACAGCCCCACCACCGGCACCCCGGCCTCGGCGATCGCCTCGCGGATACCGGGCACGGCGAGGATGGTGCCGACGGAGACGACCGGGTTGGAGGGCGGGAACAGCACGACATCGGCTTCCGCGATCGCCTCCAGGACTCCGGGCGCGGGCTTCGCCTGCTCCGCACCCACCGGCACGATCGCCTCGGCCGGCACCGAGGCCCGCAGCCGCACCCAGTACTCCTGGAAGTGGACGGCCTTGCGCTCGCCGTCGACCTCGACGGCGACATGCGTCTCGATGCGGTCGTCACTCATCGGGATCAGCCGCACGCCCGGCTTCCACCGGTCGCACAGCGCCTCCGTGACCGCGCTGAGCGAATACCCCGCGCCGATCATCTGCGTCCGCACGATGTGCGTGGCGAAGTCCCGGTCCCCGAGCCCGAACCACTCGGGTCCGACGCCGTACGCCGCGAGCTCCTCCTTGAGGTGGAAGGTCTCGTCGGCCCGCCCCCAGCCCTGCTCCTCGTTGATGCCGCCGCCGAGCGTGTACATCACCGTGTCGAGGTCCGGGCAGACCTTCAGCCCGAAGAGGTGGATGTCGTCCCCGGTGTTGCCGATGACCGTGATGTCCGCGTCCGGCACGGCCTGCTTCAGACCGCGCAGGAACCGGGCACCACCGATGCCGCCTGCCAGAACCACAATGCGCATGGGAGCAAGTCTTGCAGGCGGGTACGACAACGCGTCATGCGGTTACGACGTCCACGTCGTCGTAGGTCGCGGGGGCCGTGCACGCCGTGTGCATCGGCATCTCCGTCAGACCCGGGTAGTAGACGTGCAGGCTTATGGCCGGCTCCAGGGCGTCGTTGACCACCTCGTGCACGTACCCCGGCGCGAACACCCGCTGCGAGCCCGTCCCCAACGCGCGCGTGCCCCGCTCGGTCCGCTCGGTCAGCGTGCCCTCCAGGACCGTCAGGACACCGGAGGAGCGGCCGTGGTCGTGCAGCCCGCTGCCCTGTCCGGGCACCCAGGACAGCAGCCACACCTCGTAGCCGGGACCGGTACGCAGCCGGTGGTACCAGCGGGTCGTCGCGTCGTACTGGACGAGGTGCGCCCACTGCGCGCGGTCGGCGGCGATGGAGCGTGCCAGGCCCACGAAGTCGGCGACGGTGGCCGGGTGCTCGCTGGGGGCCCGGAGGAGGTGCGGAACTTCGAGGATGTCGCCGGCGATCTGGAGGTCGCTGTCGCTGTTCATGGAGTGCGGTGGTTCCTCAGTGAAAGAAGGTCAGAGGGAACGGAGGCCGGGTCCCGCCCGGTTCACGGACGACTCGGCCGACAGCTGGAGCAGGTATGGCTCAACAGCTGGAACAGCAACAACAGCTACAGCGAGCGCGGACAGCACCGAGGGACCCGGCGGTGCGGGTCGAGGTGAGTGCCAAGTTCGCGAGCATGCCCACAAGGACAGCGGTTCACACCTTCACTGTCAACTCGACGCCCGGCATGTGGGACATGTTTCACCTCATCCGGTTCATCTCCGAGGCGAAAGGTTTGTTCATACGCCCATCGGGACACATGGCGCACAACCGGGCGCACAGGCCGCATTCATGCGCGCGCGTGCGGAACGAGATCGAACTTCTGGGCGTCCTTCCCCGTACAGGTCCGAAAGCTGGCTGCGGGGTCGGAGACCCTCCCGGGCCCCATCTGCTTGTCAAGGTTTATGCCGATTTGAACACTTTCCGCAAGGCCTTGGTTCCGCAGAGTGAATAAGGGGCCCAATAGCAGATCTCGGCTTGACTCGCCCGGAGCAGCACACTTGTAATTTCACTCGTGTCGTTCAGCCGAAATCGGTAACGGCTACATCACGGGGACGCGAAAGACAGACGAGGGGCGCACATGACCGAGCTGGTGCAGCAACTGCTGGTCGACGACGCGGACGAGGAACTCGGCTGGCAGGAGCGCGCGCTGTGCGCCCAGACCGACCCCGAGTCCTTCTTCCCCGAGAAGGGCGGATCCACCCGCGAGGCCAAGAAGGTCTGCCTCGCCTGTGAGGTCCGCTCCGAGTGCCTCGAATACGCCCTCAACAACGACGAGCGCTTCGGGATCTGGGGCGGCCTGTCCGAGCGCGAGCGCCGCCGGCTGAAGAAGGCCGTGGTCTGAGCGGTCGTACAGGGTCCATGGGCAGGTTGTGAACGGCCCGTCGCAGGTGGGTTGTCCACAGGCGGCGGGCCGCCGTCATGCCCACCCGTCGCCCGTCCACCGCCCCTCATCGAGACGCTTCGCGCCGCCCCTTTTGGTTCTCCCGATAGTGTGGGCGCTCGTCCGAGACGCCTCGCCGCCCCCAGGGGGCACAGGCGTCCACCGCAGTCCACCGAACCGGGGCCCGTACCTCGATGTCCGTGCACAGCCACACGGCAGGTCAACACGACGCTGCCACTCCTGAGTTTCCGCGTCATGTGGTGACCGCGGTGCTCGTCTCCCACGACGGCGCCCGCTGGCTGCCCGACGCGCTCGCCGGGCTGCTCGGCCAGGAGCGCCCCGTGCAGTTCGCCATGGCCGCCGACACCGGCAGCGCGGACGCCTCCGCCCAGCTGGTCACCGACGCCCTCGGCGCCGAGCGTGTCCTGCACCTCGCCCGGCGCACCGGCTTCGGCCAGGCCGTCGAGGAGGCGAACCGCACGGCTCCCGCCCTCACTCCGGACGAGCTGCCGTACCTGAAGCGGCCGAGCGGCTGGGACCCCGTCACGCGCACGTGGCGCGACGACGCCTACGACCTGCCGGAGCTCCCCCACGGAGAGCCGGTGCAGTGGCTGTGGCTGCTGCACGACGACTGCGCCCCCGAACCCGACGCCCTCGCCCAGCTGCTGCGGGTCGTGGAGAACGAACTGGAGCTCGGCCGGGACGACGTCGCCGTCGTGGGCCCCAAGCTCCGCGGCTGGTACGACAAGCGGCAGCTCCTCGAGGTCGGCGTCACCATCGCCCACTCCGGCCGCCGCTGGACGGGCCTGGACCGCCGCGAACAGGACCAGGGCCAGCACGACCACGTCCGGACCGTCCTGTCGGTGTCCACCGCCGGCATGCTGATCCGGCGCGATGTCTTCGAACAGCTCGGCGGTTTCGACCGGCGGCTGCCCCTCATGCGCGACGACGTCGACCTGTGCTGGCGCGCCCAGGCCGCCGGCCACCGTGTCCTCATCGCTCCCGAGGCCGTCGTACGCCACGCCGAGGCCGCCTCCCGCGAGCGCCGGGCCGTCGACTGCGCGGGCCGCACCACCGCCTCCCCGCACAAGGTCGACAAGGCCGGTGCCATCTACACCCTGCTCGTCAACACGCGTACGGCCGTGCTGCCCTGGGTGCTGCTGCGGCTCGTGCTCGGCACCCTCCTGCGGACCCTCGCCTACCTCGTCGGCAAGGTCCCCGGACAGGCCGTCGACGAGATCCGCGGTCTGCTCGGCACGCTCCTGCGGCCCGAGCGGATCATCGCCGGGCGCCGCAGGCGCGGCAAGCCGGTGGTCGACAAGGCTGAGCTCAGGCAGCTGTTCCCGCCGCCCGGCGCGACCGTGAGGGCCACCGTCGAACAGGCCGCGGGCAACCTCTTCGGAGGCTCCGACGCCGAGGCCGCCCTGGCGGCCGGACGGCACGGCGGCGGCATCGAGTCCGGGCCCGGCGGCGACGACGCCGACTTCCTGGAGATCGAGCAGTTCGCCCGCCTCAAGCGCATCGCCCGCCAGCCCGGCCCGGTGCTCTTCCTGCTCCTGCTGCTCGTCTCCCTGGTCGCCTGCCGCAACCTCCTCGGTGGCGGCGCGCTCGCGGGCGGCGCCCTGCTGCCCGCCCCGGCCGACGCGAGCGAACTGTGGTCGCGCTACCTGGACGCCTGGCACGCGGTGGGCGCCGGCGGCACCCCGTCCGCGCCGCCGTACCTGGCGATCGTGGCCGTGCTGGCCTCCGTGCTGTTCGGCTCGACCGGCCTCGCGGTCACGGTCCTGCTGGTCTGCTCGGTGCCGCTGGCCGGCTTCACCGCCTACTTCGCCTCCCGCCCGCTCGTCGAGTCGCGCCTGCTGCGCGCCTGGGCGGCCGTCGTCTACGCCTTCCTGCCCGCCGCCACCGGCGCCCTCGCCGGCGGCCGCATCGGCACCGCCGTGCTCGCCATCCTGCTGCCGCTCATCGCGCGCGCGGGCATCGCGGCCAGCGGCCTCACACACAGCTCGGGCGCGCGCGGCAGCTGGCGCGCCACCTGGGCGTACGCCCTGCTGCTGACCGCCACCACCGCGTTCACGCCGATCATCTGGCCCATCGCGCTGCTCCTCGGCATCGGCCTGCTCGCGGTGCGCCGCACCGACATCACCGCCTACGGCCTGCGCTTCCTGGCCCAGCTCGGTACGCCCCTGCTGGTCCTGGCGCCCTGGTCGCTGACCCTCCTCCCCTTCGGCTTCTTCCAGCAGGCAGGCCTGGAGTACGGCTCCTCGGCCGCCTCCGCCCTCGACCTGCTCGGCGCGAGCCCGGGCGGCCCCGGCACGGTCGACGGGCTGATGCTCATCGGCATCGTCCTGGCCGCGCTGGCCGCCCTGATGCGCACGGAGCGTCAGTTCGGAATCTGGACGGCCTGGTCGGTCGCCCTTGTCGGCCTCGTGTTCGCGGTCCTGTCCAACAGCTCGACCTGGGCCGGCCCCGCGACCCTCGTCTACGGCCTCGCCCTCCTCGCGGCCGCCGCCATGGGCGCCGACGGGGCACGCGCGCGTGTGGCCGAGCAGAGCTTCGGCTGGCGCCAGCCGGTCGCCGCGCTGATCGCCTTCGCCTCCGCCGCGGGCCCGCTGCTCGTCGCCGCCGGCTGGATGATCGGCGGCGCCGACGGACCGCTGGAGCGGCGCGACCCCGTGCAGGTGCCCGCGTTCGTCGCCGAGGAGAGCGGCACTCGCGACCAGGCCCGCACCCTCGTCCTCGACAGCGACTCCGCCGCCCACGTCGGCTACATGCTGGTGCGCGGTTCCGGCGCCCGCCTCGGCGATGCCGAACTCGCCGCGGCCGACGGCGAGAACAGCAAGCTGGACAAGGTCGTCGCCAACCTCGTCGCCGGTTCCGGCGCCGACCAGGCCGACCAGCTCGGCAAGTTCGCCGTGCGCTATGTCCTCGTCCACAAGGGCGCACCCCGCGAGGTCGCGCGCGTGCTGGACGCCACGCCCGGCCTGTCCCGGCTCAGCCAGCAGGACGGCAGCGGGCTGTGGCGGGTCGACCAGGACGTCGCGCGCGCCACGATCGTCGCCGGCTCCGGCACCCCGACGGCCGTCGCCGCCGGGCCCGTCGAGATCCACACCACGATCCCGGCCGGCGCCGACGGCCGCGTCCTGCGCCTCGCCGACACCGTCGACGAGGGCTGGACGGCCACCCTGGACGGCAGGCCGCTGACCCGCACCACGGTCGACGGCTGGGCCCAGGGCTTCGAACTCCCCGCGTCCGGCGGCACGTTGGACGTCACCTTCGACGACCCGATCGGCCACACCGCCTGGTTGTGGGCCCAGGGCTTCCTCGCCGTCGTCCTGGTCGTGCTGGCCCTGCCGGGCCGGCGCCGCGACATCGACGACGACCTTCCCGAGGAACCGGCCGTCCCCGCCCAGGCCGTGGCCGGCGAGGGCCGCCGCGCCCGCCGCCTGCGCGCCCAGGCCGAGGCCGAGGCCGAAGAGGCGGGCCAGTCCGACGACTTCCCGCCTCCTCCGCAGGAGGCCCCCGCCCCCGCCGCCGTCCCGCAGCAGCAGTCCTACGGCGAGTGGGACAGCCCCAGTTACGCGAACGCCGAGTACGGCACCTATGGCGGCGAGCAGTACCAGGGCACCGCCCAACAGCAGTACCCGGCGGGCGGATACGACCAGCAGTACCAGGCGGACCCGTACCAGGCCGGCCAGTACGACCCGTACGCCTACAACGGCCAGTCCCAGCAAGCGTCGTACGACCAGTACGGACGGTACGAGCAACAGCAGTACGACCAGGGCTACGACGCCACGTACGACCCGGCGCAGCCGCAGCCGCCGCAGCACCCGCACGATCCCGACAGTGAGCGCCCCGACGGGAGTCAGCAGTGAACCGCACCACCCTGGCCCTCATCGCCGGCAGCGCCGCACTCGCCGTCGTCACCGGGTTCGCCACGCTCAGCACGCCGGACGCCGGCGCGGACACCGCCAAGGCAGCCGCCGAACTGCCCGTGGAGCGCACCAGCCTGCTGTGCCCGGCGCCCAGCACCTCCGACCTCGCGGAGACGTCGTACACGTCCTTCACGCCCGTCACCAAGGGCGCGGAGAGCAGCGGCAAGGCCGAACTCCAGTCCGCCGGCGAGGAGTCGGCCGACAAGGCGGGCAAGAAGAAGGCCGACAAGCCGGTCCTGGAGCCCGAGGAGCCCGGCAAGCCGGCCATCGGGGACACCTCCGGAGGTGACTCGCCCGCGCTCATCGGCACCGCCGAGGGGAAGTTCGCGCCCGGCTGGACCGTCCAGGAGACCACCCAGGTCGTCGCGGGCACGGGCCGCGGCCTGCAGGGCGTCAACTGCTCCGCCGCGGACACGGAGTTCTGGTTCCCGGGCGCCAGCACGGACGCCGACCGCACCGACTACGTCCACCTGACCAACCCCGACGACTCCGCCGCCGTCGTCGACATCGAGCTCTACGGCAAGAACGGCGCCCTGGAGTCCACGGTGGGGGAGGGCATCACGGTCCAGCCGCACTCCAGCGAGCCGATCCTGCTGTCCACGCTCACCGACGAGAAGCAGACCAACCTGACCGTGCACGTCAATGTCCGCAGCGGGCGTGTGGGCGCGGCCGTACAGGCGCTGGACGACAAGCTCGGCGGTGACTGGCTGGCGGCCTCCACGGACCCGGCCGGCAGCCTCGTCCTGCCCGGCATCCCGAAGGACGCCACCGCCGTCCGCCTGGTCGCCTTCACGCCCGGTGACGCCGACGCCGACCTGAAGGTGCGGCTCGCCTCGCCGACCGGGGAGTTCACCCCCGCCGGCAACGAGACGCTGCACGTGAAGGCGGGCATGACCACCGCCGTCGACCTCGGCGACGTCACCCGCGGCGAGGCCGGCTCACTGATCCTGACACCCACCGACCAGTCCGTGCCGGTGGTCGCCGCCCTGCGGGTCACCCGGGGCAAGGGCGACGCCCAGGAGACGGCGTTCATCCCCGCCACGCATCCCGTCGGCACGCGCGCGACGGTCGCCGACAACACCTCCAAGGGCTCCACGCTCTCCCTGACCGCGCCCACCCGCGCGGCCCGGGTCAAGGTCACCGCGTCGGCGGGCAGCGGCGGCGGTACGGCCGTATCGAAGACGTACACGATCAAGGCGGGTACGACCCAGAACATCGACGCCCCGGTCCCGAGCGGCGGGAAGGGCACGTACGCCCTGACGGTCGAGCCGGTGTCCGGAGGGCCCGTCTACGCGGCCCGCACCCTGGTGGAGACGGAGGAGGGAGTCTCGGGCTTCACGATCCAGACCCTCCCGGACGACCGGGGGATGGTGGCCGTACCGGATGCGGAGCAGGACCTGTCGGTCCTGCAGAAGTAGCTTCCTGCAGAAGCAGCACGGGCCGCGATCCGCGGGCGGTTCAGTCCTCGCCGTACCGCGGATCGACCGTCTCCGGGGTGAGCCCGAGCAGCTCGGCGACCTGCTCGACGACGACCTCGTGCACGAGTGCCGCCCGCTCGTCGCGCCCCTTGGTGCGGATCTCCACCGGCCGCCGGTAGATGATCACCCGCGCCGGCCGTCCTTCCCGGGAGGGAACCGTCCCGCCCAGCGGCACCGCCTCGTCGTTCCACGCCTCGCCCGGCCCGTCCAGGCGGGGCACCTCGAGCACGAGGAAATCGATGTCGGCGAGCTGCGGCCACCGTCGCTCCAGTCGCTCGACGGAGTCCTGCACCAGGTCCGCGAACGCCTCGGCACGGCTGGCGGCCAGCGGCACCTGGGGTGGTGCGATCGGGCCGCGCATGCCTCGGCCGTGACGATCACGGCGGCGGGGCCCGGGGCCGGCGGCGCGGGGCGGTACAGGGTTGTCCATCACTGGTGAAGCGTAATCCTCGCCGCGGTCATGTGCCCGGCGCCCACGCGGCAACCCGGACGGTGGCCGGGGGAGCGTCCGGTCGTCTCGTACGGCATGTCGCCGGATGACCATTCCAGCCAAGGTTGGGCTCGTTTCCGTATCTCTCCAAGACCGTCGATCTCAAGTCAATTGACATGGTTTGTACCGAGTGGTGACCGGATTCAACTCCGTTCGGCCCTCCGAATACGGGTGTTGGCGCAGGTCACCGTGGTGTGTCCGGAGGGGCGTGTGGGGCGTTTCACAGCACGACACGGTGGAGTGACCTGGGGGAGAGTCGTCGCGGCCCGCTCAAGAGTGCGGTACCGTCCAACGTCGTGAGCCCTGTACGTCGCTGTTCGCGCACCGCTTGCGGCCGCCCCGCCGTCGCGACGCTGACGTACGTCTACGCCGACTCGACCGCGGTCCTCGGCCCGCTCGCCACCTACGCCGAACCCCACTGCTACGACCTGTGCGCCGAGCACTCCGAGCGCCTCACCGCCCCGCGCGGGTGGGAGGTCGTCCGACTCCTCGACAGCTCGGCTCCGGCCCGGCCCAGCGGCGACGACCTCGAAGCACTCGCCAACGCCGTGCGCGAGGCGGCCCGCCCCCAGGAGCGCGCGGCGGGTGCCGGCGGTGGTGGAGCCCGGGCGGCCGACCCGATGGAGGTCGCGCGCCGCGGCCATCTGCGGGTGCTGCGCTCGCCGGACAACTGAGCCGTTCCGCCTGCCTCTTGAGTATGCGTTTCGCTGAATGACGCACGCCCATTGACGTGTTGTTGTTGCGGACACGACCATTCCGTAAGCCGAAGTGAGAAATCGCTTTCCGCATGCCGGAATCGGGCACGGCGGAAATAGGGCAAGACGGATCGGGGAGGCGCCCGTGTACGTCCAGGAACTGGAACCCGTCGCCGGCTCACTGGGGTTGTCCGCCCTCGTGGCGGCCCTGCCCCTCGTGATCGTCCTGATCCTGCTCGGCGGCGTCCGCATGAAGGCGCATCTGGCAGGTCTCACAGGCCTCTTGGCGGCCGCCCTGGTCGCCTGGCTCGCCTACGGCATGCCGCTGGGCCAGACGGTCTCCAGCGCCGCCCAGGGAGCCGCCTTCGGCCTCTTCCCCATCCTGTGGATCGTCGTCAACGCCCTGTGGGTGTACCGGATGACGGTTCGCACCCGGCACTTCGACATCCTGCGCCGCTCCTTCGGGCGGCTGTCCGACGACCCGCGCATCCAGGCCCTCGTGGTCGCGTTCTGCTTCGGCGCACTCCTGGAGGCGCTCGCCGGATTCGGCGCGCCCGTCGCGATCTGCTCCGTCATGCTCGTCGCCCTCGGCTTCGACCCGGTGCGCGCCGCGGTCGTCGCGCTGGTCGCCAACACCGCGCCGGTCGCCTTCGGCGCGATGGGCACCCCGGTCGTCACGCTCGCCCAGGTCACCGGGTTGCCGCTGGACGACGTGGCCTCCGTGGTGGGCCGTCAAACCCCGTTGCTGGCCCTCGTGGTGCCGCTCGTGCTGGTCTGGCTCGTGGACGGGCGGCGAGGGCTGCGGGAGACCTGGGTGCCCGCCCTGGTCTGCGGAATCGCCTTCGCCATCGCCCAGTTCGCCGCCTCGAACTACGTCTCCGCCCAACTCGCCGACATCGGCGCCGCCTTGGCCGGCGCGGGCGCCCTGGTCGCCGTACCGCAGGCGCGCAGGGCGGCCGCCGAGCCCGTACGCGTGGCCGTCCTGACCGGCGTACGCAGCGAGGACCTGGACGAGAACGACCCGCGCGGTGAAGTCGTGCGCGCCTACGCCCCGTACGCGCTGATCGTCGTGATCTTCTCCGTCGGGCAGATCCCGGCGGTCAAGGACTGGCTGGCCGGGGCGACCCAGATGTACGACTGGCCCTTCCTGAACGTCGGTGATGTCGACGGGGATCCGGTCAGTGCCAACGTCTTCACCTGGCCGATCGTCTCGACGGGTGGCACGCTCGTGCTGCTCGCGGGGATCTGCACGGCGGTCGTTCTCAAAGTGCACGCGCGCGTGGCGGTCAGGGAATGGGCCGCGACCGTCCACGAGTTGAGGTTCGCGATCCTCACCGTGACGTCCGTGCTGGCGCTCGCGTTCGTCATGAACCTCTCCGGACAGGCGGCCACCATCGGCCACTTCGTGGCGGCCGCGGGAGCCGGGCTGGCCTTCCTGTCCCCGGTCCTCGGCTGGTTCGGCGTGGCCGTCTCCGGCTCGGACACCTCGGCCAACGCGCTGTTCGGAGCGCTGCAGGTGACCGCCGCCCGGGAGTCGGGGCTCTCGCCGGAGCTCCTGGCCGCGGCCAACAGCTCGGGCGGCGTCCTCGGCAAGATGATCTCCCCGCAGAACCTCACCATCGCCTGCGCCGCCGTCGGACTCGCGGGCCGCGAGGGGGATCTGCTGCGCAAGGTGCTGCCCTGGAGCATCGGACTGCTGCTGGTGATGTGCCTGATCGTGGTCGGGCAGAGCTCGCCGGTACTGGGCTGGATGCTGCCCTGAGACCGCTCAGCTCCCGCACAGCACACTGTCAGCGGGTACGGGTAGCTTGAGGGGACCGACAGGACTTTCAGAAGGGTTGGCCGTGACCGCTGACTTGTCACAGCTCGTGAAGGCGTATGACGTGCGCGGAGTCGTCCCCGACCAGTGGGACGAGACACTGGCCGAGCTCTTCGGGGCCGCCTTCGTCCTGGTGACCGGCGCGAGCGCCATCGTGACCGGGCACGACATGCGGCCGTCGTCCCCCGGGCTGTCGCGTGCCTTCGCGCGCGGAGCGGCGGCACGCGGCGTGGACGTCACCGAGATCGGGCTGTGCTCGACCGACCAGCTGTACTACGCCTCCGGCGCGCTGAACCTGCCGGGCGCCATGTTCACGGCCTCGCACAACCCGGCCCAGTACAACGGCATCAAGATGTGCCGCGCGGGCGCCGCCCCGGTCGGCCAGGACACCGGCCTCGGCGAGATCCGCGAACTGGTCGAGCAATGGAGCGAGTCGGGCGCTCCGGAGACGGCGGCCGCCGAACCGGGCACGGTCACGCAGCGGGACACGTTGGAGGAATACGCGGCCCACCTCCTCTCCCTCGTCGACCTGACCTCCATCCGCCACCTGAAGGTCGTCGTCGACGCGGGCAACGGCATGGGCGGCCACACCGTCCCGACGGTCTTCGACGGCCTGCCCCTGGACGTCGTCCCCATGTACTTCGAGCTGGACGGCACCTTCCCGAACCACGAGGCCAACCCGCTGGACCCGGCCAACATCGTCGACCTCCAGAAGCGGGTCCGTGAGGAGGGCGCCGACCTCGGCATCGCCTTCGACGGCGACGCCGACCGCTGCTTCGTCGTCGACGAGCAGGGCGACCCGGCCTCCCCGTCCGCCGTCACCGCCCTCGTGGCCTCGCGCGAGCTCGCCAAGCACGGCGGCAAGGGCACGGTCATCCACAACCTGATCACCTCGTGGTCGGTCCCGGAGGTCGTGAAGGAGCATGGCGGCACCCCGGTTCGCACCCGCGTGGGCCACTCCTTCATCAAGGCCGAGATGGCCCGCACCGGCGCGATCTTCGGCGGCGAGCACTCCGCGCACTACTACTTCAAGGACTTCTGGAACGCCGACACGGGCATGCTGGCGGCGCTGCACGTCCTGGCGGCCCTGGGCGGCCAGGACGGCCCCCTGTCGTCCCTCGTCGCCCAGTACGACCGTTACGCCGGCTCCGGCGAGATCAACTCCACGGTCGCCGACCAGACGGACCGCCTCGCGGCCATCAAGGCGGCCTACGAGGGCCGCGAGGGCGTCACCCTGGACGAGCTGGACGGCCTGACGGTCACCGCCGCCGACTGGTGGTTCAACGTCCGCCCCTCCAACACGGAACCGCTGCTCCGCCTGAACGCGGAGGCCAGGGACGAGGCGACGATGGCGAAGGTACGGGACGAGGCGCTGGAGATCATCCGGGGCTGACATGCCTTTCAGCCCGTCCGGCGTTTGAGGACGAGGCCGTTCAGGCCGATGGAGGTCCAGGGGGCGGAGCCCCTGGGCCGGGGTCGAAGGGGCGGCGCCCCTGGGGACGGGGAAGGGCGGCGGGGGCGAGCTGCATCCATCAGCGGCTCCGCCACGGGCGACGGCACCCCCAACACGCCCGAACCCACCGACCCGCCCCCACCGGCGGTACCCTGACCAGGCACATCCGCACCAGCACACGTAGCCCCCTCGAAGGGAACCCCCATGCCGCTCGAAGCCGGCCTCCTGGAGATCCTCGCCTGCCCGGCCTGTCACGCCCCCCTCAAGGAGCAGGACACCGAGCTGATCTGCACCGGCCAGGACTGCGGCCTGGCGTACCCCGTCCGCGACGGCATCCCCGTACTGCTCGTCGACGAGGCCCGCCGCCCCGCGTAAGCGACACCGCGACAACCCGCCGCCCCAGGCGACCCAGCGACAACCCGGCGTCCCGGAGACCCGCGAAACCGACGACCCGGCGATCGGAGGCTGCCGCCCCATGCTCGACGAATCGCTGCTCGACACCCCCGAGGCACTCTCGGAGGCCGACCACCGAGGCCTGCTCCGCGGCGCCGCCGAGGCCGGCGCCCGCGTCCGCACCGCCGCCCGGCACGCCGCCGAGGCCGGCGTCCAGGACCTGAAACCGGACGGTCGCCCCCGCGCCGTCCTCATCGCGGGCCCCGGCGCCGCCGCCACCTGCGTCGCCGACCTCCTCGGCACGCTCGCCGGCGCCGGCAGCCCCGTCACCCGCCTGGCCCCCAGCGGCGTCGCCCCCGCGGCGGGCGCCCTGCGCTGGGAGCTCCCCGGCTGGACCGGCTCGGTCGACCTGCTCCTGATCGCCACCCCCGACGGCACCGAGCCGGGCCTGTCCCTGCTCGCCGACCAGGCCTACCGCCGCGGCTGCACGGTCGTCGCCGTGGCCCCCGCCCGCACCCCGCTCAGCGAAGCGGTGGAAGGCGCCCACGGCCTCTTCGTACCGATGGCGACGGCCCCGTACGACGAGCAGCAGGACACACCCCTCGCCGCGTCCGCCCCCGGCGTCCTGTGGGCGCTGCTCACCCCGCTCCTCGCGATCCTCGACCGCACGGGCCTGCTCACCGCCCCGCCCGACGCCATCGAGAAGGTCGCCGACCGCCTCGACAACATCGCCGAGCGCTGCGGCCCCGCCATCGCGACCTACAGCAACCCCGCCAAGACCCTGGCCGCCGAGCTCGCCGACGCGCTCCCGGTGATCTGGACCGAGGGCACCTCCGCCGGCCCCGCGGGACGCCGTTTCGCCGCCGCTCTCGCCGAGCTCGCCGGCCGCCCCGCCCTGGTCTCCGAACTGCCCGAGGCACTCGCCGCCCACAACGCGCTCCTCGCCGGCCGGCTCGCCGCCGGCGCCGACCCCGAGGACTTCTTCCGCGATCGCGTCGAGGAGGCGCCCGCCCTGCACGCGCGCGTGGTGCTGCTCCGCGACCGCCCGCTCGGCGGCCTGACCGCCGCCCCGGCCGCCCGCGACCTGGTCCTCAGCCACGACACCCCGATCAGCGAACTGGAGCCGGAGCCCGGCGGCGAGCTGGAGACCCTCGCGGAACTGATCGCCGTCACGGATTTCGCCGCCGTTTACCTGGCGCTCGCTTCGGGGGCCTGATCATGCCCAGGACGCTCTGACCGCCGTACAGAAAGAACCCGATGGACCGCCTCGACAACACCATCCGCCCCTACGCCTGGGGTTCGACCACCGCGATCCCGCAACTGCTCGCCGTCGAGCCGACCGGTGAACCGCAGGCGGAGATGTGGATGGGGGCCCACCCCGGCGCCCCCTCGCGCACCGACCGAGGCACGCTCGTCGAGGTGATCGACGCGGACCCCTCGCGCGAGCTGGGGGAAGAGGCGGTCGCCAAGTTCGGCCCCCGCCTGCCCTTCCTCCTCAAGATCCTCGCCGCCGGCGCCCCGCTCTCCCTCCAGGTGCACCCCAACCTGGAGCAGGCGAAGGAGGGTTACGAGGACGAGGAGCGCCGCGGCATCCCCGTGGACGTCGGCCACCGCAACTACAAGGACGCCAACCACAAGCCCGAACTGATCTGCGCGCTCACCGAGTTCGACGGTCTGTGCGGCTTCCGCGACCCCGCGCGGGCCGCCGACCTGCTCGACGGCCTGGGCGTCGACACCCTCAAGCCGTACGTCGATCTGCTGCACGCCCACCCGGAGGACGCGGCCCTGCGCGAGGTGCTGACGGCCGTACTCACCGCGGACCGCGAGGAGATGGCCCACACGGTCGCCGAGGCCGCGGCCGCCTGCGCCCGCCTAGGCGGCGAGTACGCCCCCTACGCGGACATCGCCCACCACTACCCGGGCGACCCGGGCGTCATCGCCGCCATGCTGCTGAACCACGTCCGACTGCAGCCCGGCGAGGCCCTGTTCCTCGGCGCCGGCATCCCGCACGCCTACCTGAACGGCCTCGGCGTCGAGATCATGGCCAACTCCGACAACGTCCTGCGCTGCGGCCTGACCCCCAAGCACGTCGACGTCCCCGAACTCCTGCGCATCGTCCGCTTCGAGGCCGCCGACCCCGGCGTCCTGCGCCCCGAGGCGTCCCCGGACGGCGAGGAGGTCTACGAGACCCCGATCGACGAGTTCCGCCTGTCCCGCTACGTCCTCCCCGAGGGCGCCGCCGTCCACGACCTCACGCGCGCGACCCCGCAGATCCTGCTCTGCACGGCGGGTTCCGTACGGGCGGGGGAGCACGAGCTGACCCCTGGTCAGTCGGTCTTCGTAGCTGCGGGCGAGGAGGCCGAGTTGTCCGGTGTGGGCACGGCCTTCCGGGCCACTGTGATCGTATGACCGGCACTGTGGATACCTGACGCGCTGCTCCCCGACGGGGCTGCAAGAATGGCCCACCGGCAAAGGACGGGCAAAGGCGGCGGGCCAGGCTCTGGCCCCGCGCAGGCGTACGAAGGCGAAGGGACAACGCGAACACATGAGCGCGTCAGGCGGAACCAAGGCGATCGTGGCGGCACTCGCCGCCAACCTCGCGATCGCGGTAGCGAAGTTCGTGGCGTTCCTCTTCAGCGGATCGTCGTCGATGCTCGCCGAGTCCGTGCACTCGCTCGCGGACTCCGGCAACCAGGGCCTGCTGCTTCTCGGGGGCAAGAAGGCCCAGCGCGAGGCGACCCCGCAGCACCCCTTCGGCTACGGCCGCGAGCGCTACATCTACGCCTTCCTCGTCTCGATCGTCCTCTTCTCGGTCGGCGGCATGTTCGCGATCTACGAGGGCTACGAGAAGATCAAGCACCCGCACGAGATCGAGCACTGGTACTGGCCGGTGGGCGTCCTGGTGTTCGCGATCATCGCCGAGACCTTCTCCTTCCGCACGGCCATCAAGGAGTCCAACCCCCTGCGTGCCGGGAAGTCATGGAAGGACTTCGTCCGGCACGCCAAGGCCCCTGAGCTGCCCGTGGTCCTCCTGGAGGACCTGGGCGCGCTCGTCGGCCTGATCCTGGCCCTCGGCGGCGTGGGTCTGGCCCTGGCGACCGGCGACGGCGTCTGGGACGGCATCGGCACCCTCTGCATCGGCATCCTGCTCATCCTGATCGCCCTCGTCCTGGCCGTCGAGACCAAGTCCCTGCTGCTCGGCGAGGCGGCGGGCATCGAAGAGGTCAAGAAGATCGAGGCCGCGGTCGTCGACGGCGACACCGTCACCGGCATCATCCACATGCGCACGCTCCACCTCGGTCCCGAGGAGCTGCTGGTCGCCGCCAAGGTCGCCGTCCAGCACGACGACACGGCCGCCGAGGTCGCCTCCGCCATCAACGCCGCCGAGGCCCGCATCCGCGAGGCCGTCCCGATCGCCCGCGTGATCTACCTCGAACCGGACATCTACAGCGAGACCGAGGCCGCCAAGGGCGCCGACCGCGAGGCCACACCCGGGGGACCGGCCCCGCACCCTGCCGAGCACTGATTCCCAGTAGTACGGCTTCCCAGTAGTACGGCCGACGGGGCCCGCCGAGTCACTCGGTGGGCCCCGTCGGCCGTCGTCACATCTGCACCATCCACGGCGGCTGCACGGGCACCCGCCCCCGCTGCCGCACGGCCAGCGCGGCGATCCCCAGGCCGATCCCGGTGAGCCCGGCCAGTAGCCCCACCAACGCGCCCAGGCCGAGCAGCACCGGCCCGGTGTAGTCGTCCGTCACGCGGCCCCGCACCGCTCCGACGGGCACCGTCCCGTCGTGGTCGTCGGCGAAGGACCGGGAGTCCCGCGAGTTCAGCCGGTGATCGCCGAGCACGAACAGCCGGCCTTCCGGCACCTTCACGTCGTACGGCTGCATCCCGTTGGCGATGCCGTCCGCCACGTACGGCTCGTCGAGCGGCTTCCCGTTGACGGTGAGCCGCTCGTCCTCGCCCTCGCCCGTGCAGCACACGATGTGATCGCCGCCCACGCCGATGACTCGCTGCATGACGGCGCCGTCGAAGAGATAGCGCTCGGGCGCCGTGTAGAGCACCACGTCACCGCGGTGCACCTCGGTCCCGTCGACGCGCTCGTAGATCAACTGCTGCCCGGGCTCGTACGTCGGCGTCATGCTCTCGCTCGACACTCTGCTCCCGTGGTACCCCGTCCACACGGCCACCAGGGACCCGATCGTCAACAACAGCCCCAGCGGTCCCAACACCCCCGCCGAGACTCCCAGTTTCCGCGCCCTGCTCATCGCCGCTCCCTCCCCACGCGGAACTCCCGCGCGCGCAGAGGGTATCGGCTGTCTGTGGAACACCTGTGCGGGCCCGCGTCCTTTGTGCCTCGCGCTTTGTGCCTCGTGCACGGACGCGGGCCCGTCGACTACCGGACCTCGCTCAGCACACCGAGGACGGCCCGCTCGTCCAGCGCGGTGGTGAGCCGCTCCCGGAACCCGGGATCCATCAGCTTCCGCGACAGCAACGCCAGGATCCGCAGATGCTCGTCACCTGCGGCCGCCTCCGGCACGGAGATCATGAAGACCAGCTTGGCCTTCGTACCGTCCAGCGATCCCCACTCGATGCCTTCGTCGGACCGCGCGAACCCGACCACGGGTGCGGTCACCGCATCCGTCTTGGCGTGCGGGATCGCGATCTCCTCACCGAGCCCGGTCGTCCCCTGCTCCTCGCGCCGCAACGCCGTCGCCACCAGCTCGTCCACGTCCGCGACCTTGCCGGTCCGCGCCAGCAGCTCCGCCATCTCCCGGATGGCAGCCTCCTTGTCGCGCGCGTCGAGGCCGACCTTCACGGTCTGCTCGGTGAGGTAGCCGGAGAGGACCTCATGGTCGGCGTCGGCTGTCGTTCCGGCCGGAGCACTCACGGACACGGCCTTCTGCCCTACGGCCGTTCCGGCGCCCACTCCGACGAGGGCGGGCTGGGGTCCGGTCACGCCCACGCCGACGACCGGCGCACCCTTCCGCTTCCGCTCGCTGATGTCGACCAGGGTGACCGTCGTCAGCGCGGTGACTGCCGTGCCGATCGCCACGGCCACGAAGAACATCGGCACACCGCTCACCGCACCCAGCACCGCCACGATCGGCCCGCCGTGCGGCACCGCGTCCTCGACCCCGGCGACCCCGGCGATCGCACCGGCCACCGCGCCCCCGAGCATGTTGGCCGGAATGACCTGCGCGGGCCGCGCCGCCGCGAACGGGATCGCACCCTCCGAGATACCGAAGCAGCCCATGAACAGTGAGGCGAGCCCTGTCTCCCGCTCCTGCTCGGTGTACAGCCGCTTGCGTATCAGCGTGGCCAGACCCTGGCCCAACGGCATGACGGGGATCGCGGCCGCGCACATCCCCATGACCGTCTGGTTGCCGGTCGCGATGAGCCCCGCGCCGAACAGGAACGCCGTCTTGTTGACCGGCCCGCCCATGTCGAACGCGATCATGAGCCCGAGGATCGCTCCGAGCAGGATCGCGCTCGTGCCCGTCATCCCGCTGAGCCAGCTCGTCAGGTGCTCGAACACCCAGGAGATCGGCTTCCCGATGACGTAGATGAAGAACAGCCCCAGCGCCGTGGTCGCCACGATCGGGATCACGATGATCGGCATGATCGGCTGCACGAACTTCGGAACCTTGACCTTCTTGATCCACAACACCAGATACCCGGCGAGGAACCCGGTCACGATCGCCCCGATGAACCCGGCACCCGCCTTGGAGTCGTACAACGACCCGGTGTTGGCGATCCAGCCACCGATCATGCCGGGGACCAGGGCGGGGCGGTCGCCTATCGCGTAGGCGATGTATCCGGACAGGATCGGCACCATCAGCGTGAAGCCGATGACACCGATGTTGTTCACGTCCATCCAGAAGGAGTCCTTCGGGATGACCAGGCCGCCGGACGGATCGGTGTGCCCGCCCAGCGAGAGCGAGATCGCGATCAGCAACCCGCCGACCACCACGAACGGGATCATGTAACTGACCCCGTTCATCAGCGCCTTGTACGCGACACTCCGCTCCTTGCCGCCGTCGGCCGGAGACGATGCGGATGGGACACCACCCTGCTCGTACACCGGCGCCGACTGCACCCGCTCGATCAACCGCTCGGGATGGTGAATACCCTCCGCCACGCCGACGGTCAGGACCCGCTTGCCCACGAATCGGCTCAGGTCCACGTCCTTGTCCGCGGCGATGATGATTCCGTCCGCGGTGTTGACATCGTTGTCATCGAGGACGTTTTCGGCCCCGATCGATCCTTGTGTCTCCACCTTCATGTCGATGCCACGGCTCTCGGCAGCCTGTGCGAGCTTTTCCGCGGCCATGTACGTGTGAGCGATGCCGGTCGGGCATGCGGTCACCGCGAGCAGCTTCACGCGCCTGCGCTCGCCTTCGCCGCCGCCCGTGGGGGGAGGGCCGGCCGGACTGGTCACGTCGATCTCCTAACGCCTTTGTCAGCGGAAACGTCGTCCCGGACGCCCCGCAAGATCGATTCGGATGCTCCGATCTCCTCGCATCCTCCATCACGTGCCCTGGCCGTCCAAGGAGCAAAAGTCCCTGAACAACCCGGTCTGTTGCCTCCTGTTCCGTCGTTCGTAGGTGTCTTGTTATCGCTGTCCAGGCCTCCCGCTCCGGAAGCCGAAGACGCCCTGTGATCGGATCGATGGGTTCTGAGGCGGACTGGGGACGTCCGGGCCGACCGGTGTAGCTTGGGACGGAGCCAGACGTCGCTGCTGATGGCGGTCGGGCGGTCCCACCGCGGACCGGCCGAGGGAGAGAGGGCCTCCGACGGACTGCGCTGCGCGCACCGGGCATGCCTGTGTCCTCTTCGGGCACCCCTGTGTCCGTCGCCGCGCAGACCAGCCGTACCCACCTCGCCCCAACCCCGAGGAGCAGCTCGTTATGACGACTGTCGACAACCGGCAGGACTTCAAGGTCGCCGACCTCTCCCTGGCCGACTTCGGCCGCAAGGAGATCACTCTCGCCGAGCACGAGATGCCCGGCCTGATGTCGATCCGCAAGGAGTACGCCGAGACGCAGCCGCTCGCCGGCGCCCGCGTCACCGGCTCCCTGCACATGACCGTGCAGACCGCCGTCCTCATCGAGACCCTGGTCGCCCTGGGCGCCGAGGTCCGCTGGGCCTCCTGCAACATCTTCTCCACCCAGGACCACGCGGCCGCCGCCATCGCCGTCGGCCCGAACGGCACGCCCGACAACCCGCAGGGCGTCCCGGTCTTCGCCTGGAAGGGCGAGACCCTGGAGGAGTACTGGTGGTGCACGGAGCAGGCGCTGACCTGGCCGAACACCCCCACCGGCGGCCCGAACATGATCCTCGACGACGGCGGTGACGCCACCCTCCTCGTCCACAAGGGCGTCGAGTACGAGAAGGCAGGCAAGGTCCCCTCCGTCGACACCGCCGAGTCCGACGAGCACCGCTGCGTCCTCGAACTCCTGCACCGCACCATCACGGACGGCTCGCAGAAGTGGACCCAGCTCGCCTCCGAGATCCGCGGCGTGACCGAGGAGACCACGACCGGCGTCCACCGCCTGTACGAGATGCAGCGCGACGGTGCCCTCCTGTTCCCGGCGATCAACGTCAACGACGCCGTCACCAAGTCGAAGTTCGACAACAAGTACGGCTGCCGCCACTCCCTGATCGACGGCATCAACCGCGCCACCGATGTCCTCATCGGCGGCAAGACCGCGGTCGTCTTCGGCTACGGCGACGTGGGCAAGGGCTGCGCGGAGTCCCTGCGCGGACAGGGCGCCCGCGTGATCGTCACCGAGATCGACCCGATCTGCGCCCTCCAGGCGGCGATGGACGGCTACCAGGTCACGACCCTCGACGAGGTCGTCGACAAGGCCGACATCTTCGTCACCACGACCGGCAACAAGGACATCATCATGGCCTCGGACATGGCCAAGATGAAGCACCAGGCGATCGTGGGCAACATCGGTCACTTCGACAACGAGATCGACATGGCCGGCCTCGCGAAGATCCCGGGCATCGTCAAGGACGAGGTCAAGCCGCAGGTCCACACCTGGAAGTTCCCCGACGGCAAGGTGCTGATCGTCCTCTCCGAGGGCCGCCTGCTGAACCTGGGCAACGCGACCGGCCACCCGTCCTTCGTGATGTCCAACTCGTTCGCGGACCAGACGCTGGCCCAGATCGAGCTGTTCACCAAGCAGTCCGAGTACCCGATCGGCGTCTACACGCTGCCCAAGCACCTCGACGAGAAGGTCGCCCGCCTCCACCTGGACGCGCTCGGCGTGAAGCTGACCCAGCTCCGCCCCGAGCAGGCCTCGTACATCGGCGTGGAGGTCGACGGCCCGTACAAGCCCGACCACTACCGCTACTGAGCGGCCCAGCCGCTGAGCAGCAACCGGAGCCCGTGAGGAGCGCGTCGGTGCGCTGACGCGCCCTCACCAGAAGGTCTCCGAGGCAGGCCCCCGCACCCCCGTGTCGGGGGCCTGCCCCTTTGGCCCGTGCGGCCGGACCAGCCCGTCAAGACCCAGGACCCCCATGCCCCGCGGCCGTTATTCGCTCCACGATCCGCACGATCACACCCCCCTCGCAGATGAACACTTCCACTGCGCCCCCGGCCCGTCCGGCTGGCGCTACGTGTCCCAGCTGACCACCCCCTCGGGCGATCACAGCGGCTCGGTCGACCTCACCCTCGACGAACTCGGCCGCCCCATCCGTCTCGAGCTCCACGCCGCCGGCTGGCAGGTGCGCGGTGCCGCGCTCGACGGCGTCACCTGGGTCCGTACGGACCCCACCGGGGCCCATGCCACGGAAGGCAACGTCGCCGCCCACGCCTTCACCGGCACATCCCCCGCGTTCCTCGTCGCCACCACCCGTCTCCTGCGCCTCACCCCTTCCGCCTCAGCAACCCGCGTACGCCTCGTGGCCTTCACGGATCCAGTCCTCGCCCCGCGCACCGTGGACCAGTCCTGGACCTTGCTGAAAAGAGAAGCACACGCCACTGACAACGGACCGCTGACCGTGGACGAATACCAGGTCACAGCCCTGGACACGGGCGAGCAGCACGCCGTGCACATCGCCGGCGACGTCGTCCTCTCAGCGCCCGGAATCGAGCTGGAGGACCTCGACTCACCGCCGTCGCAGTTCGCCTGAGTCACCGGTCAGCCGAACCGGCGCCCTGGCACCTCTACTTGCGCCTCTGGTACCGGCCGGGTCACGCCGGCGGTGCGAACCCCGACGCAGGCCGCTCCTCCGGCGGCACGGCAGGCCGAGCCCCGTCCGCCGAAACCCGGGGCCCGCCGCCCACCGGAGAGGCTTGCCCGCCGTACGGGACAGGTGAAGGAGGAGGCGGCGTGTCCGAGGGTTGCACCGCCGGATGCCCGTAGCCACCCGGCGCCCCAGCCGTAGGCCCGCCTCCGGCAGTCGGCCTGCCCTCTGCCGGACCACTGCCGAAGGCTCGCCGAGCCTCACGAGCCTGTCGTTCCTGCACCACCGCTGCCAGATACGCGGCCGGCGGCACACCCTGCGGCGCCGGAGCCCCCGTACGTGACGCGAGATCGGACGCCAGCCGCTCCGCCATGGCCCAGCCGACCTGCGGATCCAACTGCTGCATCCGCGTCAGGTACTGACGGATGGCAAGCCACAAGCCGTCGGGGACCGCCGAAAGATCAAGCTCCGAGAACCGCCCGGCCAGCCAGGGCGGCGGAGGAGGCACAAAGCCCGCCCGGGCGACAGGCACTCGTTCCCGTACGACCAGGGTCCCGGCGAACACATCACCGAGCCGACGCCCACGCGCCGAAACGAGCGAGGCGATACAGGCGACGACACCGAACGTCATCAGAATCTCCACCGCCCCGATCGCACCCCGCACCAGCGCATGCCGGAACCGGATCGGCCCACCGTCGTCCCGCACCACACGAAGCCCGCACGCCAACTTCCCGAGCGAGCGCCCATGGGTGAGCGTCTCGACCGCGATAGGCCCGCCCACCAGCACGAGGAGGAACGCCGCGATCGACAGCGCGACCTGGGCCGCCTCGTCCAGAGAAGCGGTGGTGGCCACCAGAACGATGGTCACGACGATGTACGCGATCACCGCCACGGTCAGATCGATCAGCACGGCCAACGCCCTGCTGGGCAGCCTCGCGGGGCGCAACTCAAGCGCCACCGCCTCCCCCGTCACCAGCTCACTCACGCCCGCCGTCCTTCCCCTGACCTGCCTCGAGAACGGCCAGTCTGCCAAGCTGAGGGCACATCGCGCCCCAGTACGACAAGCTGACACTCACGACGCACTGTCGACGAACAGCCGAGGAGCAGGCAAACCGATGGACCTCGACGTCTTCGTCTCCGCCCACCGAGCGGAGTGGGACCGCCTCGACGCCCTGCTCCGGCGCCAGCGCCGCCTCAACGGCGCCGAGGCGGACGAACTCGTCGCTCTCTACCAACGCACCGCCACCCACCTCTCGCTGATCCAGTCCAGCGCCCCCGACCCACAGCTGACAGGGCGCCTCAGCCAACTGGTGGCACGCGCGCGTAGCGCCGTGACCGGCACACGCCAGGCTTCCTGGCGCGATGTCACCCGCTTCCTTGCCTACGGGTTCCCCGCCGCGGTCTACAGATCGCGCCACTGGTGGGTACCTACCGCGCTCCTGTCCACCGTGGTCGGGGCCCTCCTGGGTTGGTGGATCGGAACCCACCCCGAAGTACAGGCCTCCATAGCGGCCCCCAGCGAACTGCGCGAGCTCACCCGCCCCGGCGGCCAGTACGAGACGTACTACTCGAGCCACCCGGCCGCCTCCTTCGCCGCCCAGGTCTGGACGAACAACGCCCAGGCCGCTGCCATGTGCCTGGTCCTGGGCGTCTTCCTGGGCCTCCCGGTCCTGTGGATCCTCTTCCAGAACATGCTCAACCTCGGTGTCGGCTTCGGCCTGATGTCCTCTGCCGGCCGCCTCGACACCTTCCTTGGCCTGGTGCTCCCGCACGGCCTGCTCGAACTCACCGCCGTCTTCGTCGCCGCCGGCACGGGCCTGCGTCTCGGATGGACCGTGATCGACCCGGGCCCGCGTTCCCGACGCACCGCCCTCGCCGAGGAGGGCCGAGCCGCCGTGGGCATGGCGATAGGCCTCGCCCTGGTCCTCTTCATCTCCGGCGCCATCGAAGGCTTCGTCACGCCCTCCGGCCTGCCCACATGGGCCCGCATTGCCATAGGCATCGTCGCTGAACTGGCATTCCTTGCCTACGTCTATGTCCTGGGCGGGCGCGCGGCCCGAGCCGGAGACACGGGCGACGTCGAGGCGGCCGAACGCAGCGCCACCGTTCCGACGGCCGCCTGATGTGCGACCACCCCTGCTGAGCTGCTACTGTCTCCTTCGCCCCACAAGAGCCGTTGACACGGACAGCGTGGGGAGGTAGATTCGAACAGTTGCCTGGAGCTCGGTTCTCATCGGCTCGGCAAGAGTGAGTGTCTGTCTGCTTCTGGAAATCTTGATTTCAAAGAAGCCTCTTCCCGATGAATCGGAAACGGATGGCCGGTCAGTCCGGCTCGGAAGTTCTGATAAAGTCGGAACCGCCGGAAAGGGAAACGCGGAAGCGGGAACCTGGAAAGCGCCGAGGAAATCGGATCGGAAAAGGATCTGATAGAGTCGGAAACGCAAGACCGAAGGGAAGCGCCCGGAGGAAAGCCACGAGAGATTCTCTCGGGTGAGT
>NZ_JOEY01000017.1 GCF_000718165.1 Streptomyces fulvoviolaceus
CCGTCCGGCGTTTGAGGACGAGGCCGTTCAGGCCGACAGCGGGGGTCTGGGGGCGGCAGCCCCCAGGGACGGGACGGGTAGGGGCGGCGGGGGCGAAAACCCTCCCCACCCCCCCACCCGCCGCAGGCCTACGCCCCCACCGCCCGCGACACCGTATAGATCACCAGCCCCGCCAACGACCCCACCACCGTGCCGTTGATCCGAATGAACTGCAGGTCACGCCCGATGTTCGCCTCGATCTTCTTCGTCGTGTGCTCGGCATCCCACCCGGCCACGGTGTCCGTGATCAGAGAGGTGATCTCCCGCCGATAGGTGGTCACGACGTACACAGCCGCCCCCTCCACCCACCCGTCGACCTTGGCCTGCAGCCGCGGCTCCACCGCCATCCGCGCCCCCAGCGACAGCAACGAGGCCCGCACCCGCAACCGCAGCTCACTGCGCTCGTCCTCGGCGGCGGAGACGATCATCGACCGTACGGCGGTCCAGGCGGACGCGATCAGATCCTGGACCTCACCCCGCCCCAGCACCTCCCCCTTCAGCCGCTCGACACGCGCACGCGTATCCGTGTCGGACTGCAGGTCGGAGGCGAAGTCCCCGAGAAACCGATCAAGAGCACCCCGCGCCGGATGAGACGGCATGTCCCGCATCTCGGTCACAAACCGCAGCAGCTCCCGGTAGACCCGCTCACCGACCTTCTTGTCGACGAACCGCGGCGTCCACCCGGGCGCCCCACCCTGCACGGCATCCATGACCTGCTCGTCATGGAGCACAAGCCAGTCATGCGCCCGCGCGACGACAAGATCGACGACCCGCCTGTGCCCACCATCGGCGACGATCTTCTCCAGCATCTTCCCGATACCGGGCGCGATCTCCTGCGCATCGGCCCGCCGGGTGATCGCCTCCCCCACCACGGCCTGGACGTCGGAGTCCCGGAGCACGGTCAGCGCACCCCGCAGCGCGGCCGACAGCTCCGCCGTCACCCGGTCCGCGTGATCCGGCTCGGCCAGCCACGCCCCCAGCCGGCTCCCGATCCCCACGGCCCGCAGCCGCTGCCGTACGACATCCTCCGAAAGGAAGTTCTCGCCCACGAACTCCCCCAACGACACTCCCAGTTGGTCCTTCTTCGTCGGGATGATCGCGGTGTGCGGGATGGGCAGCCCGAGCGGACGGCGGAAGAGCGCGGTGACCGCGAACCAGTCGGCGAGCGCACCGACCATGCCGGCCTCGGCGGCCGCGGCCACATAACCGGCCCAGGCACCGGCGCCCTCGTTCGTCGCCCACTTGGCGAGGACGTACACCACCGCCACGAAGAGCAGCAGCCCGGCCGCCGTGAGCTTCATGCGCCGGACCCCGCGCTGCTTCTCCTCGTCCGCCGCGCTGAAGGTGTTCATGGCGCGCACGACACGATTGGCGGCGTCGGTCGGCCGGGCATGCTCTTCTACGTCGGTTGGCCCTTTTTCCTCAGGTTTCGAACGTTCCATCCACTCCACCCGTTCGGTGATCCCTCACACATTGTCCCTTCCTGACCGACTCCCGGAACGGAACAAGAGTTCCCGGCGTCTGTCCGGTCGGGGGAATGCGGCGGAGTCCCGTCCGTTTCCCCCAGGCTCATGCCTCATCATGAGCTCATCAGATCGGAGCCTCGGGCTCCCATCGCCCGAGGAGAACAACACCGCATGACCCGGCGTCATGGTTACGCCCTGCTCGCCGCGATCGTCGCCGTGATCGTGGCCCTGTCCACCGCCATCTACGTCGGGGTGGCAGCCGACGCCGGTACGCAGGACCGGACCACGCTCTCCGGCGGCGCCCCACCGCACAACTCCGCCGCCCCCGTCTCCACCGACGTCTGGGTCGGCGCCTGGTCCGCCTCCCCGGTCGGCGCCGAGCCCGACACCGAGACCGAGGGCCTCGTCGGCCGCTCGGTGCGCAACGTCGTGCACGCGAGCATCGGCGGTACGAGTGCCCGCATCACGCTGTCCAACCTCTACGGCCAGTCCGCGCTGACGATCACCCACGCCTCGATCGCCCTCGCCGCCGGCTCCGAGACCGCCGCCGCGGCCACCGAGACCATGCGGCGGCTCACCTTCGGCGGCAACACCACGGTCGTCATCGCGGCCGGGGACCAGGTGCTGAGCGACGCCGTCGCGCTGACCGTCCCGGCCGACAGCGACGTCCTGGTCACCACCTACTCCCCCACCGAGTCGGGCCCGGTCACCTACCACCCGACGGCCCGCCAGACCTCGTACCTCGCCCAGGGCGACCTCACCGAGGACGTGACCGGGACCGCGTACACCGAGCAGGTCGACCACTGGCGCTACCTCACCGCCCTGGACGTGCTCAGCGACGAGGCCGACGGCACCGTCGTCGCCTTCGGCGACTCGCTCACCGACGGCAAGAACTCCACCGCGAACGCGAACCGCCGCTGGCCCGACTACCTGAACCGGCGGCTGCGCACGGCGATCGAGTCCGGCCGGGACCTGCCCCGCTACAGCGTCGTCAACGGGGGAATCGGCGGCAACCAGGTCCTCACCGACGGCCTCGGCCGGCCCGCCGAGAACGAGGCCGGCGTCAGCCGCTTCGCCCGCGACGTCCTCGACCGTCCGAACGTGAAGGTCGTCGTCGTCGACCTCGGCGTCAACGACATCCTGCGCAACCGGAACCTCGCCGACCCCGAAAAGATCCTCGACGGCCTGCGCGACCTGGTCCACCAGGCCCACGCCCGCGGCATCAAGGTCGTCGGCGCGACCCTCATGCCCTTCGGCGGACACAACGGCTGGTCCGAGGCCCGCGAAGGCGTACGGCAGACGATCAACGAACAGATCCGGGCGGGCACGGTCTACGACGCCGTCGCCGACTTCGACAAGGCGGTACGCGACCCCTACGACCCGCGCAGGATGCGCTCGGCCTACGACTCCGGCGACCACCTCCACCCGAGCGACCGGGGCTACGAGCGGATGGCGGAGGTCTTCGACCTGGAGAACCTGGAGGGGTCGGCCGCGGCACGGCTCTAGGCCTTGTGGGGCCCTGCGGGACCGGCCTCAGAAGTCGCCGTTGCGGCGCCGGTGCCGCTCCTCCCGGCGCTCCCGCTGCCGCTCCCGGCGCTCCTCGCGCCGTTCCCCCATCAGGTCGTGGTGCTCCTCGAGCATCCTGCGGTGGACGTCGTGGACGTCGTCGCGGTCCGACTCCTGCAGCTCGCGGAGGGAGGCCTTGCGCTCCAGCTTCTCCTGGCGCCGCTCCTCCCTCAGCTTCTGCCGCTCCGCCCGGGTCAGCTTCCGCTCGACCCCGACCCCGCCCCAGAAGGCGAACCCGGTCACCACCACGCGCGGCGCCCCGGGGTCGCCCGGCACGCCCTCCTCGCGGTGGTCGAAGGCGCCCATGATGCCGATGCCGCGCACGACGACCTCGACGCCGGGCGGCACGGTCACCTGCATCCCGCCCATGATCACCATGCAGTTGATCTCGACCTCGCGGTCCGCGAAGTTCGCCTCGCGCAGATCGATCTCGCCGCCGCCCCAGAAGGTGAAGCAGTTGAACCGCTTCGGCACCGTCCAGCGGCCCTTGCGCTGGAAGCCCGACATGATGGCGACGGCCCACGACGACGAACCCTCGCCGCCGGTGATCCGGCCCGCCCAACCCCCGCTCGGCGCAGGCCCCTTGACCATGTTCACGGTCGGAGCGGTCGGCAGGTCCCGGGTGATCGGCGTCAGTTCGCCGTACGTCCGCGCCTTGTAGGTCGCGTCCAGCCGCTCCTCGAACTCCTCCATGTCGAGACGGCCCTCCGCGAGGGCGTCCCGCAGGACCTCGGCGACACGTTCACGATCGGCATCGGAGGCGCGGAGCTCCGGGACATCGTCGGTCATGCACAGCAGCCTACGAGTTCCCGGCACGGCAGGCTATGAGACCGCTTTCTCGGATTGCTCCGCATACATCTTGGCGATCACGGCCTCGATGTCGGGCTCCCGCACCGACAGATCCACCATCGGATACGCCGCCGCGACCCGCGCCACCAGCGCCGCCGCCGACTCCGACGCCGGGAAGGCCAGCCACTGCCGCGGCCCCTCCACCTTCACCACCCGGGCCCCCGGCGCCTCGATCGGCGGGAGCTCCCGCTCCAGGTCCACCACCAGCGTCCGCTCGCTCTCCCCGATCTCGTGCAGACCGGCGAGCGGACCGTCGTACATGAGCCGCCCGTGGTCGATGACCATCACGCGCTTGCACAACTGCTCGATGTCCTGCAGGTCGTGGGTGGTCAGCAGCACCGTGGTGCCGCGCTCGGTGTTCAACTCCCGCAGGAATCCACGGACCTTGGCCTTGGAGATGACGTCGAGCCCGATCGTCGGCTCGTCGAGGTACAGCACCTCGGGGTCGTGCAGCAGGGCCGCCGCGATGTCGCCGCGCATCCGCTGCCCGAGGGAGAGCTGACGCACGGGCACGTCCAACAGGTCGCCCAGTTCCAGGAGTTCGACGCAGCGGTCGAGGTTCTCGCGGTAACGCTCGTCGGGGATCCGGTACATGCGGTGCATCAGCTTGTACGAGTCGATCAGCGGCAGGTCCCACCACAGCGTCGTCCGCTGCCCGAACACCACTCCGATACGGCGGGCCAGCCGCGTCCGCTCCCGGGACGGGTCGATGCCCGCGACCCGCAGCCGGCCGCCGCTCGGCGTCAGAATGCCGGTGAGCATCTTGATCGTCGTCGACTTGCCGGCGCCGTTCGGGCCGATGTAGCCGACCATCTCGCCGCGCGCCACGCTGAAGGAGATCGAGTCGACCGCCCGCACCTGCCGCCGCTCCCGCTTCAGGAAGCCCGTCTTCTTGCGCACGTCGAAGACCTTCTCGACACGGTCGAGTTCAATGAATGCGTCCATCGCCTGCCCTCTAGTTCCCCGTGCTCCGATACGCCCTGAGCCCCGACCGCCACGCCAGACCCGCCAGCGCACAGCACGCCACCGCCACCGGCGGCGACGCGAAGGCCGCCCACTCGGGCAGCGCGATCGGGTACGGCCGCCCCAACACGTAGGAAGCGGGGACCCAGTTGACGAAGGCGAGCGGCAGCATGAAGGTCGCGCCGCGCACCAGCTCCTTCCCGAACACGCTCGGCGGATACTGCAACAGCGTGGTCCCGCCGTACGTGAACGCGTTCTGCACCTCGGCGGCATCCTGCACGAGGATCTGGAAGGCCGCGCCCGCCACGAACACCGCACAGAAGATCGCCGCGCCGCTGACCAGCATCACCGGCACCAGCAGCACCTTCGCCGCACTCCAGTCGACGTCGACCGCCGCCAGCGACCAGCCCAGCACCAGCGCGCCCTGGGTGATCCGCCCGAGGCGGCGCAGCGCGAAGTGGTCCGCGCCGACCTGTGCGAGCACCGGCACCGGACGCACGAGCAGCGTGTCGAACGAACCGTCCCGGATCCGGGCTCCCATGACATCCATCGAGCCGAGCACCAGGTCGGCGATCCCGAACGCCGTCGCCGACAGCCCGTACAGAAGGGCGACCTCGGCCAGCGACCAACCGCCCAGCGAGTCGACCTGCGAGAACATCAGCAGGATCCCCACGAAGTCCAGGCCGGTCATCGTCCCGTTGCCGAGCATCGTGATCACGAAGGAGGTGCGGTAGGTCATGCTCGACCGCACCCACATCCCGGCGATCAGCCCATAGGCCCGCAGCCCCTCGGCAAACGCACTCCGCTCACCCACCCTGCACCACCACCCGCCGCGTCGCCGCCGACTGCAGGAGCCGCCCCGCCGCCAGCAGCACCACCGCCCACACCGCCTGGAAGGCGAACGCCCCCGGCACGCCGGTCTCCCCCATCAGCACGTCCGCCGGCATCTGCAGCAGCGCCGCCCACGGCAGCACCTGCACGATGTCGCCGAGCGCGCCCGGGAAGGCGTTCAGCGGCAGCACTATGCCCGAGAAGAAGACTCCCGTGATCATCAGGGCCTGCGAGATGCCCATGCCGTCCATGAGCCAGAACGCGCTCAGGGCCGCCAGATAGCGGATCGCGAAACTGACCACCGCTGCCAGCAGCAGCGTGACCAGGAAGGCCGCCCAGGTGGTGACCTCCGTCGGCAGCGCCATCGGGAAGAACACCGCGCCGAACAGGAACGGGATCACACCCCGCCCCACCATCTGGAACAGCGACCGCCCCATGTCGCTTGCCAGCCACCACAGTTGGAGATCGGCCGGCCGGTACAGGTCGACGGCGATCTCACCGGTGCGGATGCGGTCCATCAGGTCCTTCTCCGCGCCGCCGCCCTGAATGGCCAGCGTCGCATAAAGACACTGCCCCAACCACACATAGGTGACGGCCTGCGCCTGGTCGTACCCCCCGAGATGCGGCTTCTCGTCCCACAGCGCCAGATAGGTGTAGACGAGGATCACTCCGAAGACGGTGTTGGTGAACACCCCCGCCGCCGTGGCCGCCCGATACGTCGCGTACCGCCGGAACCCGCCTACCGCGACGGCGACGTACAACCGCCATGAACCCACACCCGCAGCCCTCCTCGGCCCGCAGCAGCCCTTCAGACACCGAAGCGCAGGAGCCTAGTCCGCCGGTGGTGACGCACGCCACGCATTTTTCGGACCGGACGCGTGCCGTGATCCGGAACGGAACGCATGGTGCGAGAGTCTTCAAGAGGGGACGCAGAAGGCGTACGAGGGCGTACGGGAACGTACGACGCGAAACAGGAGTCCGTGCACCACATGAACGACGAGCCGCAGCCGCAGTCGCCTCAGCCGAACCAGGGCTGGGCACCGAGAGAACCACAGGCGGCTGAGGCGCCCGGCGGCAAGAAGGCGAAGGGCAAGCGCAAGCGCACCGGCTGGCGCCGGATCATCCCGACCTGGCGCATGGTGCTCGGCACCTTCGTCATCGGCGTGATGCTCCTGGTCGGCCTGTTCTTCCTCGGCTACTCCCTGGTCAAGATCCCGCCCGCCAACGCCCTCGCCACCAAGCAGAGCAACGTCTACCTCTACGCCGACGGCTCCCAGATCGCCCGCGACGGCGAGGTCAACCGCGAGAACGTCTCCCTCGCCCTGGTCTCCAAGGACGCCCAGCACGCCGTACTGGCCGCCGAGGACCGCGACTTCTACTCCGAGTCCGCGATCGACCCCAAGGCGATGCTCCGCGCCGGCTGGAACACCGCCACCGGCAAGGGCAAGCAGTCCGGCTCCACGATCACCCAGCAGTACGTGAAGAACTACTACCTGGCCCAGGAACAGACCGTCACCCGCAAGGTGAAGGAGTTCTTCATCTCGATCAAGCTGGACCGCACCGAGACCAAGGACCAGATCCTCGAGGGCTACCTCAACACCAGCTACTTCGGCCGCAACGCCTACGGCATCCAGGCCGCCGCCCAGGCCTACTACGGCAAGGACGCCGTCGACCTCGACCCGGCCCGCGGCGCCTACCTCGCCGCCCTGCTCAACGCGCCCAGCGAGTACGACGTCGTGGCCCACCCCGAGAACAAGGCCGCGGCCGTGGCCCGCTGGAACTACGTCCTCGACGGCATGGTCACGAAGGGCTGGCTCAGCCAGTCCGAACGCACCGGCCTGAAGTTCCCGATGCCCAAGGAGGCCACCGTCTCCACCGGCATGTCCGGGCAGCGCGGCTACATCGTCACCGCCATCAACGACTACCTGCGCGACAACAAGATCCTCACCTCGGACCAGCTCGACGCCGGCGGCTACCGCATCACCACCACCCTGCAGAAGAGCAAGCAGGACGCCTTCGTCGACGCCGTCAACGACCAGCTGATGGACAAGCTCGACAAGAAGAACCGCAAGGTCGACACCTACGTCCGCGCGGGCGGCGCCGCCGTCGACCCCAAGACCGGCAAGGTCCTCGCGATGTACGGCGGCATCGACTACGTGAAGCAGTACACGAACAACGCCACCCGCGGCGACTTCCAGGTCGGCTCCACCTTCAAGCCCTTCGTCTTCGCCTCCGCCGTCCAGAACCACTCCGAGACCCAGGACAACGAGGTCATCACCCCCAACACCTACTACGACGGCACCAACAAACGGCCCGTCCAGGGCTGGAACGGCGGCTACTACGCCCCCGCCAACGAGGACGACGTCTCCTACGGCGACGTCACCGTGCGCACCGCCACCGACAAGTCCGTCAACTCGGTGTACGCGCAGATGGCCGTCGACGTCGGCCCCGACAAGGTCCTGCAGACCGCGACCGACCTCGGCATCCCCTCCGACACCCCCGACCTGAACGCGAACCCGTCCATCGCACTCGGGGTGAACACCGCCAGCGTCCTCGACATGGCGGAGGCCTACGCCACCCTCGCCAACCACGGCCGGCACGGCGGCTACACGATGATCGACAAGATCGCCAAGGACGGCTCGGAGACGGTCGAACTGCCCCAGCAGAAGACCACCCAGGCCGTCAGCCGCGAGGCCGCCGACACCACCACCTCGATCCTGCAGAGCGTCGTCGAGAACGGCACCGCCACCGCCGCCCAGGCCGCCGGCCGCCCCGCCGCCGGCAAGACCGGCACCGCCGAGAAGGACACCGCCGCCTGGTTCGCCGGCTACACCCCCGACCTCGCGACCGTCGTCTCCGTCATGGGCCAGGACCCGACGACGGCCGAGCACATGTCGCTCTACAACGTGATGGGCCTGCCCCGCATCAACGGCGGCGGCGCCCCGACCGAGATCTGGGCCCAGTTCACCAAGGAAGCCCTCAAGGACGAACCGGCCTCCGACTTCGACCTCCAGCTCCAGGCCGGCGCCGAGCAGACCGCGCCCGCCATCCCCGAGGCCCCGACCGACCCGACCACGGGCGGCCAGGACAACGGCGGCGTGACGGGCGGCGACACCACCGGCGGCCAGGACACCGAGGGCCAGACCGGCGGTGACACCACCACGACGGGCGGCACGACGACCGACGGCGGCACGACCACCACCGGCGGCACCACGGGCGACACGACGGACGGCGGCACGACGACCGACGGGGGCACGACCACAGACGGCGGCACCACCGGCGACACGACCGACGGCGGCACAACCACCGACGGCGGGACGACGACAGGCGGCAGCACCGGGGACACCGGCGGCACGACAGGCGGCACGACCGTGGGCGGAGGCCCGGTGAGCACAGCCAGAAGAGACTGACTGCTCAGTGACCGGAGGTCGCCTTCAGCCCCACCACGGCGACCAGCAGCAGACACACGAAGAAGATCCGGGCGGCGGTGGCGGGCTCCCCCAGCACCACCATCCCCAGCACCGCCGCCCCCGCCGCCCCGATCCCGACCCACACGCCATAGGCGGTACCGATGGGAAGGGACTTGGCCGCATACGACAGCAGCAGCATGCTGGCGACGATGCCCGCACCGGTGAGCAGGCCGGGGACCAGCCGGGTGAAACCGTCGGTGTACGGGGGTCTGGGGGTGTCCCCCAGATGGGCCGGTGACGATGGTCACCGGCCCCTGAAGCCGTTGTTCTACAGGTACAGGCCGGTCGAGTCCTCGGACCCCTCGAACCGGTCCGCCGCCACGGCGTGCAGATCACGCTCGCGCATGAGCACGTAGGCGACGCCGCGCACCTCGACCTCGGCACGGTCCTCCGGGTCGTACAGCACCCGGTCGCCCGGCTCGACGGCCCGCACGTTCTGGCCCACGGCGACGACATCGGCCCAGGCCAGCCGACGGCCCACCGCCGCGGTGGCCGGAATCAGGATGCCGCCGCCCGAACGCCGCTCGCCCTCACCGACGTCCTGCCGCACGAGCACTCGGTCGTGCAGCATCCGGATGGGCAGCTTGTCGTGCGGGGTGTCGATTCTCTTGGCGCTCACGCCCCTGAACCTACCTGTCTCAGACGCCTGTGGAGGCGGCCGGGTCAGCCCTTACGACGCCGGGCACCCAGGGCGAGCAGCCCCACGAGTCCGACGGCGACGAGGGCGACGGGGATGACGCGCTCCAGCCGGGGAGCGCCGTCCTCGTCCACGAACTGGGCCTTGACGTCGGTGACGGCCTTGTTGACCCCGACGTACGCCCGCCCGAGCGTGTGATCGATATTGGACACAACCTTGGCCTTGGCGTCCCCGACGATCGTCTTCGGATGCACCCGCACCCCGATCTCGTCGAGCGTCTCGGCCAGCACTTCACGGCGACGCTTGATGTCCGCCTCGATCTGCGCCGGGGTTCTGGTGTCCGACGTGTCCGCCACCGTGGGGCCTCCGAGGTGTCTGCAGTTGCTGTTCCGGACAGTCTGTCAGCTCCGGGCCCGGCCGCACTGTCAGGACCCCCGGTTAGGCTGGCCCGATGAGCGAGCGACTCCAGCCCGGGGACGTAGCCCCCGCCTTCACCCTCCCCGACGCCGACGGCAACGACGTCTCCCTGTCGGACCACAAGGGCCGCAAGGTCATCGTCTACTTCTACCCCGCGGCCCTCACCCCCGGCTGCACCAAGCAGGCCTGCGACTTCACGGACAACCTGGAGGTGCTGGCCGGCGCGGGATACGACGTCATCGGCATCTCCCCGGACAAGCCGGAGAAACTGGCGAAGTTCCGCGACAAGGAGTCCCTGAAGGTCACCCTCCTCGCCGACCCCGACAAGACGGTCACCGAGGCCTACGCCGCCTTCGGCGAGAAGAAGAACTACGGCAAGACCTACATGGGCGTCATCCGCTCCACGGTGATCGTGGACGAGGAGGGCAAGGTCGAACGAGCCCTGTACAACGTCCGCGCGACCGGCCACGTGGCGAAGATCATCAAGGACCTGGGCATCTAACCCGGGTATCCGAACGACACCCAGACATCAGGAGCCAGGTCGGGCCGCTGCGGCACCGACCTGCGCTCCTCGGTCCAGGCGCCGGGGGCCAGCGCCTCGGCGACGCGCCGCCAGAACTGGACGGCGCCGATGTTGTCGTCCTGAAAGGCGACGGTCCACTGCCCCGGATGCCGCGCGACGACGTCCTGTACGGCACGCATCCCTGTGCCGGTCCGCCGAGCCCCTCTCACCACAAAGAAGCTGTTGAGCACCCGGGTAGGCACACTGAGCCCCCGCACAAAGGCAAACCCGACGGGATGCCCGCCACGGCTGATGAGATACGGCGCCCAGTCGACATCCCCGGAGAAGGCCGCCTCCAGCCGCTCACTGCGGAACGTGCCGTCGGGGTTGGGTAGTTGCCCACCGAACCCGGACAGGTCATGCCGGAACATGAGCCAGAGGCGTTCGACAGTGGGGCGGTCGGCAGGGGTGGCTGGGCGAACGGTCAAGTCCAGGTCTGAGGTCATGAAAAAAGCCTCCCGAGCGGACAAGAGTCCACGCCCGGAAGGCCTCACTGGTGATCTGCAGAATATCAGCCCCTTTACATCTCGAGCGCGACTGTCCGATTAGCGGTTCGCTACTCCGTACGAGGTCACGAACGTGTGGCCGGGAGCGGAGGGGAACGATGGGGGTCAGGTACACCCGCGAGCTGCTCGAAGAGGCGGCGCGAGTGACGGCGAACTGGGATGACGCCGTGCGGTGGTGCGGAGGCACGCCTACGCCTGGCAGCAGACGCTATCTGCGCCAGAAGATGGCGGAGGCGGAGGTAGATGTCTCACACTTCCCGGTCCGGTGGGCGCGCCACACCGAGGAGACCCTCCGAAAGATGGTGGCCGTGTCGACCAGCATCAAAGAGGTCGTGCGCCGCCTGGGCATCAGCCCGGTCGGCGGCAATCACACTCACATCAGCCGCCGTATCGCGACGCTGGGAATCGACACGTCCCACTTCGTCG
The DNA here is from genome assembly GCF_000718165.1 of Streptomyces fulvoviolaceus. Classification (GTDB taxonomy): domain Bacteria; phylum Actinomycetota; class Actinomycetes; order Streptomycetales; family Streptomycetaceae; genus Streptomyces; species Streptomyces fulvoviolaceus. Next base: position 11,733 of record NZ_JOEY01000017.1, read on the forward strand.
TACGACCGGGAGCGCCCAGAGACTCGCGCTGTGATGTGCTGAGCCTCGGAACACCACAGGCCGGCCGAATCCCGGGAAATCGGCTGCTTCGGCATCTGCTCAGTATCGGAATCCCGGAAACCTGCGCGATGTGCGGCACAGGGCCCAAGTGGAACGACAAACCGCTCCAGTTGGAGGTCGACCACATCAACGGCGGCTGGTGGGACAACCGTCTCAAGAACCTTCGGCTGCTCTGCCCCAACTGCCATGCGGTGACGGACACGTACCGAGGCCGCAGGCGGGGGACGGTTGCGTGAACCATCCGAAGTACACACGCGATCTACTGACTCGATCTACCGCCAAGGCAACGAGCATGGTCGACCTGATGCGCATGCTGGGAACACCGATGGGGACCGGCCCTCGCCGCTATGTCAGTAGGCGGCTGCAGCACTACGGCATCGATACCTCACACTTCCGCGAGGAGCCTTTACCAGAACGCGAGCGACGCAGCTATCCGGAGGGACTCCTCAGGGAAGCGGCCGCTCATTCACACAGCATCAGGGAGATGTTGGAGTACATGGGGCTTCCTCCACGCGACGGCCCGTACAGCCACATCAGAAAGAAGCTGGACAAGTTCGGGATCGACACCTCGCACTTCACCAGCGGACGCAGATATGGCCCCGGCCTTCTCCCCCGCACCGAACTGGCGGCAGCGGTCGAGGCCGCCACGAGCGTGGCCGGAGTCCTCGCTGCCCTTGGCCGAAGCAACAGCGGCACAGCTCGGGCGCTCGTGAAACGCAGCATCGAAGCCCACGATCTGTCGACCGTCCACTTCACAGGGCAGGGGCACTTTCGAGGCACCCGTTCCCCGAACCGCAAGTCAGCAGCCGAGATCTTGGTACGACTCGCTCCCGGATGCCTCCGCACCAAGACGATCCTGCTCAGGCGGGCACTTGACGATCTCGGCGTACCGCATGTCTGTGATGAGTGTGGCATCGGAGACACCTGGCAGGGCAGACGCCTCGTTCTGGAGATTGACCACATCAATGGCGACCGTCTGGACAACCGCCGGGAGAACCTGCGGTACCTGTGCCCGTCCTGCCACAGCCAGACGAGCACGTTCTCCAATCGCTCTCGCTGTCTTTCCGCCCCGCCGCAACCGCTCGCCGGATAGCCACAGATCGCCGTACACTTGCAGCCGCCCGTCATGCTCGACGACGGGCGGCTAGCGGCCTTGGCGGAACGGCAGACGCCTCGCGTTTAGGGCGCGATGGGAGCAATCCCGTGAGGGTTCGAATCCCTCAGGCCGCACTCGCCTTCACTTGCAAGGTCCGGCTTGCGATTTTCGCAATCCGGACCTTGCTGGTAAGCACTCCTCAGCCCAACAACTCCCGAACCACCGGCACCAACGCCCGGAACGCCTTCCCCCGGTGACTGATCGCGTTCTTCTCCTCCGCCGTCAGCTCGGCGCACGTCCGTGAGTCGCCGTCGGGCTGGAGGATCGGGTCGTAGCCGAAGCCGTTCGTGCCGACCGGGGCGTGGCGCAACACGCCCTTCAGCTGGCCCTCGACCACCCTCTCCGTGCCGTCCGGTAGCGCCAGTGCCGCCGCGCAGGCGAAGTGGGCGCCGCGGTGTTCGTCCGCGATGTCCGACAGTTGGGCGAGCAGCAGGTCCAGGTTCGCGCGGTCGTCGCCGTGCTTTCCCGCCCAGCGGGCCGAGAAGATGCCCGGGGCACCGTTCAGGACATCGACGCACAAGCCCGAGTCGTCCGCGACCGCGGGCAACCCCGTTGCCTGGGCCAGGGCGTGGGCCTTCAGGAGGGCGTTCTCGGCGAACGTCACTCCCGTTTCCTTGACGTCGGGGATGTCCGGGTACGCGTCCGCGCCGACGAGGTCGTGGGGCAGGCCTGCGTCGGCGAGGATGGCGTGGAGTTCGGTGATTTTGCCGGCGTTGCGGGTGGCGAGGATCAGGCGGGTCATGGGGTTCAGTATCCCCGCCTCGCCGCCCCCGGTTTACGGCGTGCAGACCTTCGTCAGTTCGCCGGCCGCGTCGGTGACCGGGCTGAGGTCCGGCGTCTCGTCGCCGTTCTCCACGGCCGTACGGACGTTGCCGACCGCCGCGTTGAGGTCGTCGACCGCCTTGTTGACGTCGGCGTTGTCGGTCTTGTCGCCGATCTCGTCGAGGTTCTGGTCGATGGAGTCGAGGGACTCGCTGATCTGGGTCGGGTCGTTGGACGCGTTCTCGACGGCCTGCTGGAGGTCGGTGACGCTGTCGGCGACGGCTTCGGCGGTCTGGACGCAGTCCAGTGCCTTGCTGACCGCGTCGCAACCGGTCGTGAGTCCCACCGTCAGTCCTACGGCCGCCAGCACTGCGGCGATGGCGGTACCTCGACGGCGTCGGCTCTCGGCCATGGTGATGGTCCCTCCCTTGTTCAGCCCCAAGGGCCCCCGTGTACTGGCCGGGCGTACAGCGGTGTGCCGTACGCCCGTACCTGTAGTGACGCAGGGGCGGGGCGGCCGGGTTGCCCGTACCGGCCGCCTTTCTTGGTGCGTCCTTTACTTTTCGAGGACCGTATCAAGTGCCTTGCTCTGGAGGACAGCGAGTTCCGTGCAGCCGGAAACCGCCAGGTCGAGCAGGGAGTTGAGCTCGTCGCGGGCGAAGGGCTCGGCCTCGGCGGTGCCCTGGACCTCGACGAAGCGGCCGTCGCCGGTGCAGACGACGTTCATGTCGGTCTCGGCGCGTACGTCTTCCTCGTAGCAGAGGTCGAGCAGCGGGACTCCGCCCACGATGCCGACCGAGACCGCGGACACGGTTCCCGTGAGGGGCTGGCGGCCGGCCTTGATCAGCTTCTTGCCCTGGGCCCAGGTGATCGCGTCCGCGAGCGCCACGTACGCGCCGGTGATCGCTGCCGTGCGCGTGCCGCCGTCGGCCTGGAGCACGTCGCAGTCGAGGACGATCGTGTTCTCGCCGAGTGCCTTGTAGTCGATGACCGCGCGCAGGGAGCGGCCGATCAGGCGGGAGATCTCATGCGTGCGGCCGCCGATCTTGCCGCGGACGGATTCGCGGTCGCCGCGGGTGTTGGTGGCGCGGGGCAGCATGGAGTACTCGGCGGTGACCCAGCCTTCGCCGCTGCCCTTGCGCCAGCGGGGGACGCCTTCGGTGACGGAGGCGGTGCAGAAGACCTTGGTGTCGCCGAAGGAGACGAGGACGGAGCCTTCGGCGTGCTTGCTCCAGCCGCGTTCGATGGTGACCGGGCGGAGTTGTTCGGGGGTGCGGCCGTCGATTCGAGACATGGCGTTGAGCCTAGCCGTACATGTGGAAGGGGCTCCTTCCGCGGTGGAAAGGGGCCCCTTCGGGTGAGCGCGGAGACTCACCGGCTCACATCAGGTCTTCGATCTCCGCGGCGATCGGGTCGGCGTCGGTGCCGATGACGACCTGGATGGCGGTGCCCATCTTCACGACTCCGTGGGCTCCGGCGGCCTTGAGGGCGGCTTCGTCGACCTTGCTGGGGTCGATGACCTCGGTGCGCAGGCGGGTGATGCAGCCTTCGACCTCTTCGATGTTCTCGATGCCGCCGAGCCCGGCGACGATCTTCTCAGCCTTGGTGGCCATGTCGGTCTCCTCATGCACAGTTGGCCCAACTTCGCGAGCGATTGCGCCGTACGTACCGAAAGATGACGTCACAGCTACCCAATCGTCCTTGACTGGTCTACACCACCTGGCAGGCGGTCGCCAACCTATGAGTGCCGACACCGAGATCTCTCCCGCGCGCCGTCGGTGGCAGTCGGCGTTCCAGGGGCTGCAGAAGATGGGCCGCAGTCTGCAGCTGCCGATCGCCGTGCTGCCGGCCGCGGGCATTCTCAACCGGCTCGGTCAGCCGGACGTGTTCGGTGATGACGGTCTGGGCTGGACGAACGTCTCCAAGGTGATGGCGGGCGCGGGTGGTGCGCTGCTCGACGGGTCGTTGGGGCTGCCCCTGTTGTTCTGCATCGGTGTGGCCATCGGTATGGCGAAGAAGGCGGACGGGTCGACGGCGCTCGCGGCGGTCGCCGGTTTCCTCGTCTACTACAACGTGTTGCGCCAGTTCCCGGTGGACTGCGCGGACGGGGAGAAGAAGGTCGCGACGGGGTGTCAGGCGGCCGACGGGACGGTGGCGGCGTTCAGCTATCAGAACCCGGGTGTCTTCGGCGGCATCGTCATCGGGCTGATGGCGGCGTTCTTCTGGGCGCGCTATCACCGCACCAAGCTGGTGGACTGGCTGGGCTTCTTCAACGGCCGTCGGCTGGTGCCGATCATCATGGCGTTCGTGGCCATCGCGTTCGCGGCGCTGTGCCTGTGGGTCTGGCCGCCGATCGGTGACGGTCTGGAGAGTTTCAGCGACTGGCTGAGCGATGCGGGCGCGTGGGGTGCGGGTGTGTTCGGTGTGGCCAACCGGGCGTTGCTGGTGATCGGGTTGCACCAGTTCCTGAACGTGCCCATCTGGTTCCAGTTCGGCAGCTACACCAAGCCGGACGGTTCGATGGTGCACGGTGACATCAACATGTTCCTGGCGGGCGACCCGAACGCGGGCCAGTTCACCTCGGGCTTCTTCCCGATCATGATGTTCGCGCTGCCGGCGGCGGCCCTCGCGATCACGCACTGCGCGAAGCCGGCCCGCCGTAAAGAGGTCGGCGGTCTGATGCTGTCGGTGGCGCTGACGTCGTTCGTCACGGGCATCACGGAACCGATCGAGTACTCGTTCCTGTTCATCGCGCCGCTGCTGTACGTGGTGCACGCGCTGCTGACGGGTGTGTCGATGGCGGTGACGTGGGGGCTCGGAGTACACGACGGGTTCAGCTTCTCGGCGGGTCTGATCGACTACGTCATCAACTGGAATCTGGCGACGAGACCGTGGGCGATCATTCCGATCGGGTTGTGTTTCGCGATCGTCTATTACGTCATCTTCCGCTTCGCGATCATGAAGTTCGATCTGAAGACTCCGGGGCGGGAGCCGGAGGAGGAGATCGAGGACGTCACAAAGGTCTGACGTCACAAGGGAGTTGGGCCCTCGGACCTACCGTCCGGGGGCCCTTTGTCATGCCTGTCGTAGATCGTTCGACCTGCACTGCGGGTAGTGCTCCGGTTGCGGAATTCGCGGGTTCCTTATACGGCCTTCATCGTGCTACAACATGGTCTACACCACTGAGTGGTGTAGACCACCACCCGATGGAGGAAGTATGAGCTCCGCCACCGAAACAACGGCGGCCCCCGCGAAGAAGCGGGGATCCGGCCTGTTCCAGGGCCTGCAGAAGGTCGGCCGCAGCCTGCAGCTCCCGATCGCCGTGCTGCCGGCGGCGGGCCTGCTGCTCCGGTTCGGCCAGCAGGACATCCACGACAAGCTGCACCTGCCCGACAAGGTCACGGCGGTGTTCGCCACGGCCGGTGGCGCGATCTTCGACAACCTGCCGATGCTGTTCTGTATCGGTGTCGCGATCGGTTTCGCCAAGAAGTCGGACGGCTCGACCGCGCTGGCCGCCCTGGTCGGCTTCCTGGTCTACAGCAACGTCCTGAAGGCCTTCCCGGTCACCGAGGCGAAGGTCCAGGCGGGTGCGGACATAGCCGCGACCTACAACAACCCCGGTGTCCTCGGCGGCATCATCATGGGTCTGCTGTCCGCCGTGCTGTGGCAGAAGTTCCACCGCACCAGGCTGGTGGACTGGCTCGGCTTCTTCAACGGCCGCCGCCTCGTCCCGATCATCATGGCCTTCGTCGGCACGCTCATGGGCGTCTTCTTCGGCCTGGTCTGGGAGCCGATCGGTGAGGTCATCTCCGACTTCGGCGAGTGGATGACCGGCCTCGGAGCCTTCGGTGCGGCCCTGTTCGGTCTCATCAACCGTGCGCTGATCCCCATCGGCATGCACCAGTTCGTCAACACCGTCTCGTGGTTCCAGCTCGGCGACTTCAAGGACGCGGCCGGCCAGGTCGTCCACGGCGACCTCAACCGCTTCTTCGCCGGTGACCCGACCGCTGGTCAGTTCATGTCGGGCTTCTTCCCGATCATGATGTTCGGTCTGCCGGCTGCCGCGATCGCGATCGCTCACTCCGCTCGTCCCGAGCGCCGCAAGGCCGTGATGGGCATGATGGTCTCGCTCGCGCTGACCTCGTTCGTGACCGGTGTGACCGAACCGATCGAGTTCTCGTTCATGTTCATCGCCCCGGTGCTGTACGCGATTCACGCTGTCCTCACCGCCGTCTCCATGGCGGTCACCTGGGCGCTGGGCGTCCACGCGGGCTTCACGTTCTCCGCGGGCGCCATCGACTACGGCCTGAACTGGAGTCTGGCGACCAAGCCCTGGCTGATCATCCCGATCGGCCTGGTCTTCGCGGCGATCTACTACGTCGTCTTCCGCTTCGCCATCACCAAGTTCAACCTCCCCACCCCGGGCCGGGAGCCCGAGGAGGAGCTCGAGGACCTCACGAAGGCGTAGGCCCGCACCACGAGGAAGGCCCCCGGAGCACTGAAGCTCCGGGGGCCTTCGTCACGTCGTAGAAGAGAACGTCGTAGAACCTAGATCTCGTACGACAGTCTCGGCGTCGCCAGTTCCACCGGGCCGTCGAAGACCGCGCGGGCGTCGGCGAGGTTGACCTGGGGGTCGGTCCACGGGGGGATGTGGGTCAGCACGAGCTTCCGTGCTCCCGCGCGGGCCGCCGTCTCTCCCGCCTCGCGGCCGTTGAGGTGCAGGTCGGGGATGTTCTCCTTGCCGTGCGTGAAGGCGGCCTCGCACAGGAACAGGTCGCTGTCGTGGGCGAGTTCGTCCAGGACGGGGGTCGTGCCCGTGTCGCCGGAGTAGGTCAGGGACTTGCCGCCGTGTTCGACGCGGATGCCGTACGCCTCCACGGGGTGGGCCACGCGTTCCGTGTGCACCGTGAACGGGCCGATCTCGAACGTGGACGGCTTGACCGTGTGGAAGTCGAAGACCTCGCTCATGGAGGAGGCGGTGGGGGTGTCGGCGTAGGCCGTGGTGAGGCGGTGTTCGGTGCCTTCGGGGCCGTAGACCGGGATCGGGTCGCAGCGGCCGCCGTCGTGGCGGTAGTAGCGCGCGACGAAGTACGCGCACATGTCGATGCAGTGGTCGGCGTGCAGATGGCTGAGGAAGATCGCGTCGAGGTCGTAGAGACCGCAGTGGCGCTGCAGCTCGCCAAGGGCACCGTTGCCCATGTCGAGAAGCAGCCGGAAGCCGTCGGCCTCGACGAGGTAGCTCGAGCAGGCCGATTCCGCGGACGGGAACGACCCCGAGCAGCCGACGACGGTGAGCTTCATAAAGCAGAAACCTCCGCTGGCGGATAACTTTTCTGGAAAGGAGACGGGGGTCGTGCGGTGCGTCGAGCGTAAGGCGCAAAACCTCCGGTCGCTCCTCCGCCAAGGGCTGTTGTGGGCGAACTCACCTGTGCTGTCACCGGTTCGGCTGGCCCCGGGGCATGTGGGAGGCGGGGGATGGAACGCGGGTTCTAAAGAGGGCGCGCGAGGCTGATCGCACGCCGGTAACGTCGTCCTCATGGACACGTCCTGGTGGCTCGCGCTCGCTGCGGTGGTACTGCTCGCGCTGGTCGCCACGCTCGTCGACGGGTGGGGGCGCGGGCGGCGGCCCAGAGGGCGCGCGGATCACCGGACCCGGCCGCCGGGGCGCCCTTCCGCGCCGGGCGCGCGGCCGCGGCCTGCCGAGATCTGGTGGGCGAACGTGCCCTACGAGGACGGTCCGGGGGTGAAGGACCGGCCGTGTCTGGTGCTCGCGGTGCACGGCGAGCGGGCCACGGTGGCGAAGATCACCAGCAAGTACCACGACGAGCGGGCCGGGGTGATCCCGTTGCCTCCGGGGGCGGTGGGCGACGCGCACGGCCGGGCGAGCTTCCTGGAGACGGACGAGCTGCGCGAGGTGTCGGTGTGGGAGTTCCGGCGGAGGGTGGGCGTGGTGGACCCGGTCCTGTGGGACCAGGTCCGTCACCTGGCGTGAAGCCCTCTTACGCCCAGAGTTGGCCCTGCAGCGTCTCGATCGCTTCCTCCGTCGTGGCCGCCGTATAGACGCCCGTCGACAGGTACTTCCAGCCGCCGTCCGCCACCACGAACGCGATGTCCGCGCTCTCGCCGGCCTTGAGCGCCTTGTTGCCGACGCCGATCGCCGCGTGCAGGGCGGCGCCCGTGGAGACGCCCGCGAAGATGCCCTCCTGTTGGAGGAGCTCGCGGGTGCGGGTGACCGCGTCGGCCGAGCCGACCGAGAAGCGGGTGGTCAGCACCGACGCGTCGTACAGCTCCGGTACGAAGCCCTCGTCGAGGTTGCGCAGGCCGTAGACGAGGTCGTCGTAGCGCGGCTCGGCGGCGACGATCTTGACGTCCGGCTTGTGCTCGCGGAGGTAGCGGCCCACGCCCATGAGCGTGCCCGTCGTCCCGAGGCCCGCCACGAAGTGCGTGATGGACGGGAGGTCGGCGAGGATCTCGGGGCCGGTCGTGGCGTAGTGGGCGCCCGCGTTGTCCGGGTTGCCGTACTGGTAGAGCATCACCCAGTCCGGGTGCTCGGCGGAGAGCTCCTTGGCGACCCGTACGGCGGTGTTGGAACCGCCGGCGGCGGGCGACGGGATGATCTCGGCGCCCCACATGCCGAGCAGCTCACGGCGTTCCTGCGAGGTGTTCTCGGGCATGACGCAGACCATGCGGTAGCCCTTGAGCTTGGCCGCCATGGCGAGCGAGATACCCGTGTTGCCGGAGGTCGGTTCCAGGATGGTGCAGCCGGGGGTCAGGCGGCCGTCCTTCTCCGCCTGCTCGATCATGTGCAGGGCGGGGCGGTCCTTGACCGAGCCGGTCGGGTTGCGGTCCTCCAGCTTCGCCCAGATACGGACGTCGGCGGACGGCGAGAGCCGCGGCAGGCGCACCAGGGGGGTGTTGCCCACCGCGGCCAGCGGGGAGTCGTAACGCATAGGGGGTCAGCGGGCCTTAGACCATGCCGCCGGCCACGGCCGGCAGGATCGTGACGCTGTCGCCGTCGGCGAGCTTGGTGGTGATGCCGTCGAGGAAGCGGACGTCCTCGTCGTTGAGGTAGACGTTGACGAAGCGGCGGAGCTCGCCGCCGTCCACGATGCGGGCCTGGATTCCCGCATGCCGGGTCTCGAGGTCGGTGAAGAGCTCGGCGAGGGTGTCCCCGTTGCCCTCCACCGCCTTCTGGCCGTCGGTGTAGGTGCGGAGGATGGTGGGGATGCGGACCTCGATGGCCATGGTTGCGGGCTCCTGTCGGGAAATCTGGGGTCGGTGGGCGCACGGCGGCACGCCGCGGCCTCACAGCCGTACGGCGGCAGGGAACGTCAACAGATGGCGCTGTTCAGCCTGCACAGGTCGACGTGAAGCCGCGCCACGAGCAGAGTGCTCGGCGCGTTGTCGCTCACGTCGTTCAGAACCATGGGGTCATCGTATCGATTCCCGGTCCGGGTCCCGGAATGTGATCCCACATTCCGGACTAATCCCGGCCGGGGAGTGAGACGGGGCAGCTCAGACCCCACCGTTCAGGCGGACGCCCGCCGGACCAGGTGGGTCGGGGTGACCACGGAGGAGAGCGGGTGACCCGCACTCGCCTCCTCCCCCGTGTCGGCGGTCCTGCTGAACAGCAGCCTGGCCAGCAGCCGTCCCATGCCCTCGACGTCCTGGTGGACCGTCGTCAGCGGCGGGTCGGTCGACTCGGCGATGGGCGCGAGGTCGTCGAAGCCGACGACGGCCACGTCGTCCGGTACCCGGCGGCCGCGCTCCCGCAGCACCTGCAGGGCGCCGGACGCCATGAGGTCCGAGGCGACGAAGACGGCGTCGAGGTCGGGGCACCGGTCCAGGAGGGCGGCCATGGCGTCGGCGCCGCCCTGCCGGGTGTAGTCGGCCTTCTCGATCAGCCGGGGCGAGGCGTCGAGCAGGACGTCCCGGTAGCCGTCGAGGCGGTCGACGGCGGAGGCCTCCTGGTCGTAGGGCCCGGTGACGGTCGCGATGCGCTCGCGGCCGAGCGAGACCAGATGGCGGACCGCCTCCCGGGCTCCGCCGCGGTTGTCGGCGTCGACGTAGATCTGGCCGCGCACGGTCTCGCCCTCCCGCAGCAGCGGGCGGCCGCCGAAGACGGCAGGCAGGCCGAGCCGTTCGATCATGCCGGGCAACGGGTCGTCGGCGCGCAGGGAGAACAGCAGGGCGCCGTCGACATGGCCGCCGCCGAGGAAGTCGCCGACGCGCGGATAGTCGTCGGGCTCCTCCAGGAACAGCAGGACGGGCTGGACGCCGTGCGCGATGAGTTCCTTGCGGATGCCGCGCAGATGGCAGTCGAAGAAGGGATCGATGAAGACCCGGTCCTGCGGCTGGGTCGCCACGACGGCGACGGCGCCCGTGCGGCGGGTGACGAGCTGGCGGGCGGCCTGGTTGGGCACGTAGCCCAGCTCGGCGATCACGTCCCGGACGCGGTCGACAACCTCCGCGCGCACCTTCAGCTCGCCGTTGACCACCCGCGACACCGTGGACTTCGAGACTCCCGACTCTCGGGCGACGTCCTCCAGCGTGGGGCGCCGTCCGTGCGACCGCTGCGTCAACACCATCTCCGATACGGCGAGTTGGGCGATGCGTACGAGGTCAGTATGCCTCTACGACTGTCACCTCTTCCTCGGAAACCTCGCCCTCGACGATGCGGAACGAGCGGAACTGGAAGTCGCCGAGCCCGTCGGTGTCCGCCGTGGAGACGAGGACGTAGTGGGCGCCCGGCTCGTTCGCGTAGGAGATGTCGGTGCGGGACGGGTAGGCCTCGGTGGCCGTGTGGGAGTGGTAGATGATCACCGGCTCCTCGTCGCGGTCGTCCAGGTCGCGGTAGAGCTTGAGGAGGTCGCCCGAGTCGAACTCGTAGAACGTGGGCGACATGGCCGCGTTCAGCATCGGGACGAAGCGCTCGGGGCGGTCCGAGCCGGCCGGGCCCGCGACGACGCCGCACGCCTCGTCGGGGTGGTCCTTGCGCGCGTGCGCGACGATCTGGTCGACGAGGGCCTGGGTGATGGTCAGCATGTTCGTCAGGATAAGCGGGAGGGCCGCCCCGTACCGAGGAGTGGTACGGGGCGGCCCACATGCCGGACACCTCTGGAGATGCGGTTCAGCAGCCGACCCAAGGGGCGCGGGGCTGTATCGATATGCGGCTCCGCCGCGTGGGCGCGACCAGCCACGACGGGGCGGCAGACGATCGACGGCCCCCCGCGCGGAGCGCCTAGCCGACCTTCTCGAACTCCGGCTCCCGCCGCTCGGCGATCTCCGGGTTGCGGCTCTTGAGGACGGCCCAGCCGATACCGAGCACCGCGGCCCAGCCCGCCATCACGTACAGGCAGACCCGGGAGTCCGCGTCGTACGCGATCAGACAGGTGACGAAGAGGAGGAACGCGATGGCGACATACGACCCCTTCGCACCACCCGGCGCCGGGAAGGAGGACGCGGGCAGGCGGCCGGCCTCGACCGCGCGGCGGTACAGGACGTGGCTGATCAGGATCATCAGCCAGGTCCAGATGCCGGCCGCGGTGGCCACGGAGACGACGTAGCCGAAGGCCTTCTCCGGGACGATGTAGTTCAGTACCACGCCGATGCCCATGAAGAGCATGGAGACGGTGATAGCGAGGGCCGGGGTCCTGGTGGCGGAGAGCTTGTTGAAGGCCTTGGGGGCCTCACCGCTGTCCGCCAGGGTGCGCAGCATGCGGCCCGTGGAGTACATGCCGGAGTTGCAGGAGGACAGGGCCGCCGTCAGGACGACGAAGTTGACGATGCCCGCGCCCGCCGGGATGCCGATCATCGCGAAGGCCTTCACGAAGGGACTGACGCCCGGCGCGAACTCGGTCCACTTCACCACGCACAGGATGACGGTGAGGGCGCCGACGTAGAAGAGGCCGATCCGCCAGGGCAGGGTGTTGATGGCCTTGGGGAGGGTCTTCTCCGGGTTCTCGGACTCGCCGGCCGTGACGCCGACGAGCTCGACGGCGAGGTAGGCGAACATGACGCCCTGCAGGGTCATCAGGGAGGAGCCGATGCCCTTGGGGAAGAAGCCGTCGAAGGCCCAGAGGTTGGAGACGGCGGCGGTGTCACCGGCGTTGCTGAAGCCGAAGGTGAGGACGCCGAGGCCGATCACGATCATGCCGATCAGCGCGGTCACCTTGATCATCGAGAACCAGAACTCGATCTCGCCGAACAGCTTCACGGAGATCAGGTTCGCGACGAACAGGACGACCAGGAAGACCAGGGCCGTCACCCACTGCGGGATGTCCGGGAACCAGTAGTGGATGTAGATCGCGGCGGCCGTGAGCTCGGCCATGCCAGTGACGACCCACAGCAGCCAGTACGTCCAGCCGGTGAAGTAGCCGAAGAACGGGCCGAGGAACTCGCGGGAATACTCCGCGAAGGAGCCCGAGACCGGGCGGTAGAGCAGGAGTTCGCCGAGGGCCCGCATGATGAAGAAGATGATCACGCCTGCGACGGCGTACATCAGGATGAGGCTCGGTCCGGCCTTGGCGATGTTCGCCCCGGCGTTGAGGAAGAGGCCGACGCCGATGGCGCCGCCGATCGCGATCATCTGGACCTGGCGGCTGCCGAGCCCGCGCTCGTACCCCTCTTCCGACTCCTTCGGGGCCTTCTCCGAGCCTGTGTCGACCTGAGCGGAGGTCATGAGTGTGGTGCGCCTTTCTCCATGCCGAACCGGGCCTTTGTCGGCCTCGGATCGGGTCTCGATCCCCCCGGATTGATGGAGTTGAGCGGGCTTCGCGGGCCCGCTCGTGCCTGGCCGGCGATCTACCGGCTCGGTGGCGCACCCGGCCGAACATACGGGTGGTGTTCGCCGGGCGGTCGTGAAGATTTATCACGGCCGCAATAGTGATCGCCTGGGCGACATGTGGCGCAGTGCACAGGAAGAAGCGGACAAACGAACCCCAGGACGGGCATAGGCCGTCCACACGGTGACGTGATCGTTATCCGGATTTGAGCGTCCGCTGAGCGAACACAAAAAAGTCACAAATCGCGACAGATTACGGCAGGAGTGTGGTTACGAGGGTCTCCTGGAGCCCGCCCAGCCACAGATACGCCATCACCATCGGCTTGCGCGGGTCCTCGTCCGGGAGCCGGTAGAGGAGGTCGGTGTCCTCCTCGGCGGTGATGTCCAGGCGGGAGCCGATCGCGAGGCGCAGGTCGTTGAGGGCGCCGAGCCACTGCTGGGACTCGCCCTGCGCGAGCTTGAGGACCGCGCCGCCGTCACCGGCCGGGCTGAGCGCGTCCAGGGAGCGGATCACCGCGAGGGCGTTCTCACGCTTGCCGGCACGCAGGTCGTTCTCGGTGAAGCGGCGGAACTCGGAGGAGTACGCCTTCTGCTCCTCGGCCGCCTTGGGGCCCGGGGTGCCCTCCGGGTCGCTGTAGGCGTCCGGGAAGAGTCGCTTGAGGACCGGGTCGGCGGGCGGCTCGCTCGGACCCTCGGCGAAGAGTTCGGCCAAGGGGTCGTCGGGGGCGTCCTCGGCGGGGCCGGGGCCGACGAGTTCCAGGAGCTGGACGGCCAGCGACCGGATGATGGAGATCTCGACGTCGTCGAGCGCGACGGCCGCGCCGCCGCCGGGAAGAGGTTCGAAGTGTCCAGGCATGAAGGTCAGTTCAGCTACTTCCGGTCCTGCGCGGCGGGTTCGTTTACTTCCGGTCCTGCTACTTCCGGTCCTGCTACTTCCGGTCCTGCTACTTCCGGTCCTGCTACTTCCGGTCCTGCTACTTCCGGTCCTGCTGGAGGGTGGCCCACAGGCCGTAGCCGTGCATCGCCTGCACGTCGCGTTCCATCTCCTCGCGGCTTCCGCTGGAGACGACCGCCCGGCCCTTGTGATGGACGTCCATCATGAGCTTGGTGGCCTTGTCCTTGGTGTAGCCGAAGTACGTCTGGAAGACGTACGTCACGTAGCTCATGAGGTTGACCGGGTCGTTGTGAACGATCGTGACCCAGGGGACGTCCGGCTCGGGGACGGCGAATACCTCTTCCGCCGACTCGGTGCGTTCGATCTCTACGGGAGCGGGTGACGTCACACGGCCCATGCTGCCACGCTCCCCACAAATCGTCACACTGACGCAATGGGGGGTAGCATCTGTCGTCATGAACACAGCGGACCTTGGGCTGCCGGTAGATGTTCCCTCGACGGCGCTCTTCACGGACCAGTACGAGCTCACGATGCTGCAGGCGGCCCTGAAAGCGGGGACCGCCGAGCGGCGCAGCGTGTTCGAGGTCTTCACCCGGCGACTGCCGGACGGGCGCCGTTACGGCGTCGTGGCGGGCACCGGGCGCGTCCTGGACGCCGTCGAGAACTTCCGCTTCGACGCGGACGTCCTCGGCTTCCTGCGCGAGCGCTCCATCGTCGACGAGGAGACCCTGGACTGGCTCGCCTCCTACCGCTTCAGCGGCGATGTGTGGGGCTACCCGGAGGGCGAGGTGTACTTCCCGGGCTCGCCGATCATGCGGGTCGAGGGGTCGTTCGCCGAGTGCGTGCTCCTGGAGACCGTGATCCTCTCCATCCTCAACCACGACTCCGCGATCGCCGCGGCCGCCTCCCGGATGTCCTCCGCCGCAGGCGAGCGGCCGCTGATCGAGATGGGCGCCCGCCGCACCCACGAGCTGGCCGCGGTGGCCGCCGCGCGCGCCGCGTACGTCGGTGGCTTCACCACCACCTCCGACCTGGCGGCCGGTTTCCGCTACGGCATCCCGACCGTGGGCACGTCCGCCCACGCCTTCACCCTTCTCCACGACCACGAGCGGGACGCCTTCCAGGCCCAGGTGAACTCGCTGGGCCGGGGCACCACCCTGCTCGTGGACACGTACGACGTCGCCGAGGCCGTCCGGATGGCCGTCGAGGTCGCCGGGCCCGAGCTGGGCGCGGTCCGCATCGACTCCGGCGACCTGCTGCTGGTCGCGTACCGGGTGCGCCAGCAGCTGGACGAGCTGGGCGCGACGGACACGCGGATCATCGTCACCTCCGACCTCGACGAGTACGCGATCGCCTCGCTGGCGGCGGCGCCCGTGGACGCGTACGGCGTCGGCACCCAGCTGGTGACCGGCTCCGGGCATCCCACCTGCTCGATGGTCTACAAGCTGGTCGCGCGTGCCGAGTCCGCCGATCCGAAGGCACCGCTGGTGTCGGTGGCGAAGAAGGCCGCCGGTGGCAAGACGTCCGTCGGCGGGCGCAAGTGGGCCGCGCGGCGCCTCGACGAGGACGGGGTCGCCGAGGCCGAGGTCGTCGGCACCGGGCCCGTCCCGGCACAGCTCGCGGACCGCCAGCTGCTGGTCGAGCTGGTCAAGGGCGGCGAGGTCGTGGCCCGCGAACCGCTGGACGTCGTACGCGACCGGCATACGGCGGCCCGGGCCAACCTGCCGCTGTCGGCGACCCAGCTGTCGCGCGGGGAACCGGTCATTCCGACGGAGTACGAACACGGGCGGTCGGGTAGCTAGAGCAGGTGCCACCTTGTACTCCCGGTAACGCGCCTGCGAACGCGCCCGGTCATGCCCCCTCCCGCCCCGCCGCCGAAGTCCGTAGGCTCGGAGGTTCACCGGCCGGGCCCGCACCCCTTCTCTCCCCGACCCACATAGTCGAAGGACACCGACCATGCGCCGCGCCTTGATCGTCGTTGACGTGCAGAACGACTTCTGCGAAGGGGGCAGTCTCGCGGTGGCCGGCGGTGCCGACGTGGCCGCCGCCATCACCGAGCTGATCGGGCAGGCGCCCGCCGGCTACCGGCACGTGGTGGCCACCCGCGACCACCACATCGCCCCCGGCGGCCACTTCGCCGACAACCCCGACTACCAGCACTCCTGGCCCGCGCACTGCGTCGCCGGCACCGAGGGCGTGGGCTTCCACCCGAACTTCGCCCCGGTCGTCGCGTCCGGCGCGATCGACGCCGTCTTCGACAAGGGCGCGTACGCGGCGGCCTACAGCGGCTTCGAGGGCGCCGACGAGAACGGGATCTCGCTGGGCGACTGGCTGCGCGCCCGCGAGGTCAGCGAAGTGGACGTCGTGGGCATCGCGACCGACCACTGTGTGCGGGCCACCGCGCTGGACGCCGTGCGGGAGGGCTTCCGTACGCACGTGCTGCTGGACCTGACCGCCGGGGTGGCCGAGGAGAGCACCGAGCGGGCGCTGGAGGAGCTGCGGGAAGCCGGCGTGGAGCTCACCGGCAAGCCCGTCGTCTGAGCTGTCAGGCAGGTGCTGCCGGGCGCCTCAGCAGCGCCCTGATCGGGTGCCACAGTTCCTGGGCCAGCTCCGGGCCGGTCGCGACAGCGTTGTCAGGGGCCGTACGCCATATCAGGCCGTCCGGGTGGTGCAGTACGGCCGTGATCTCGTCCGGGGTCGGGGGCGCGGCGTTGCCCCTGAGGTAGACCGCTCGCATGCCCAGGTTGCGCAGCCTGGTCAGGGCGCGCGCCCGGTTCTGGGCGTGCACGAGTACGCGCACGCTGCCGCAGCCGTCGGTGGGCGGGCGGGGCAGATTCAGCGCCACCACCACTCTGCCGTTCGGCAGCCTGCAGAAACCTCCTACGGCCATGCCGTGATACCCCCCGTGTGCGTCGGTGTCGAAGTCGGTGTCAATAAGAGAGCCACAGGACGCACCTAAACACGATCGGCGGCAACCCGCCAGGGGTTGCCGCCGATACGCTTCTGACCTGCTACTTTACGATTACTTTGCCGAAGGCTCGACCTGGAGCGTGATCGTCGAGCCACTCAGCGGCTCGCTGACGATCTTGATCCGGGTGTTGGTGTCAGTGATCTTGACGCCCGCGAGCGGGTTCGACTCGTCGTAGTAGGTCGACCTGCCGTCGTCGAAGACCGGGACTCCCGGCTTCGACTTGATCTTCGTCGCGACGTCCGCCTTGTGGAGCGTGATCGCGTCCGTCGGGTACCAGCTGAAGGTGGAGTCGTAGGACTGGATGCGGTTGCGCATCAGCGTGCCGTCGGACCACTTCAGCGCGGTCGGGTGGGAGTCGACCGGCAGGATCAGACCCTCACCGGCGTGCTGGCTGGTGTTGTCGTCGGCCTGGGAGGTGTCCCACTTCCAGATCAACAGGCCGTTCTGGTAGGCGTAGTGCTCCACCCAGTCCGGACGGGTCGTGGAGAAACCGAAGTTGTACGGGCCGACCTTCAACACCTTGTCGTACGACACGTACTGGCGGTTCTCGGCGATGTAGTACTGCGCGTAGTCGTCCGTGATGGACGCACCGATGCGGGAGAAGCCGTCGGCGGTCCAGGCCGCGTCGGCGGACTCGGCGTCGTCGGAGAACAGGGTCGCGCCGTCGGCGGTCACCGTGATCTCGTCGGCCGCGAAGCCCTTCTGGGCCACTCCGCCGTCGGTCTGGTAGCGGAAGCGCAGCTGGATGTTCTGGCCGGCGTAGGCGTCCAGCGAGTACGTCAGCTTCTGGTAGGCGTCCACCGTGCCGGTGAGGGCGGGCTTGTCGCTGCCGTCGCGCGGGATGGCGGCGCCGTCGGCCAGAGTGCCGTCGATCGGCGTCCAGTTGGAGCCGTCGGTGGAGACCTCGGTGTAGAGGTAGTCGTAGTCCTGCTCGATGTCCCACCAGCCGTCGAGGGTCAGCGACGCCGCCGACTTGCCGGTCAGGTCGACCGGGCGCGCCAGGGTGTTGCTGAGGCTGTCGCCGCTGCCGCTCCACCACTGCGTCTCACCCTGCGCCGGAGTGACGACCTCGGTGGTGACCGTCTTCTCGGGCAGGACGACGACGAGGGCCTGCGGGTTCTGGGTGTTGTACTCCGCGACGCCCAGCTTGTGGCTGGACTTGGTGCCGGCCTTGGCCACGTCGTAGTCGAGCCAGCCCAGTTGCAGCTTGTCCCAGGCGTTCATGTCGCCGGGCAGGTCGCCGATGGCCTCCTTGCCGGTGCCGAGCCAGGAGCCGGAGGACATCAACGTCCAGAAGCCGGTGGAGTTCTCGCCGCCGCCGGAGGTGTCGTACTCGTCGGGCAGGCCGAGGTCGTGGCCGTACTCGTGGGCGAAGACGCCGAGTCCGCCGTTCTCCGGCTGGATCGTGTAGTCGCCGACCCAGATGCCGGTGTCGCCGATCTGGGTGCCGCCGAGCTTGTTGGTGTCGGGGCCGGTGGAACCGATGTCGGTGCCGAAGGCGTACCAGCGGTGGGCCCAGATGGCGTCCGCGCCCTGGGCGCCGCCGCCCGCGGACTCGTCCTCGCCGGCGTGCACGATCTGGAAGTGGTCGATGTAGCCGTCGGACTCGTTGAAGTCGCCGTCGCCGTCGTAGTCGTAGCGGTCCCACTGGTCGAACTCGGCGATCTCCGCCTGTATTTCGGCGGGCGTGGCGCCTGCGGCCTCACGCTCGGCGACCCAGGCGGTGACGCCGTCCTGGACCGCGTACCAGGCGCCGGTGGCGGCGTCGTTGGAGCCGTAACGGGCCTCGTTGTAGGGGACCTTGACCCAGTCGGTGACCTCGCCGTCGACCGAGTAGCGGCCCGAGGACTGCTTCTCGTAGTACGACTTCATCGTGGCGGTGCCGTCGCCGAAGTACAGGTCCTGGAAGTGGGCCTGGTTGTAGTCCGCCTGCCAGGCCGTGGAGTTGTCCTGGGTGCGGTCCGGCTCGGCTATCTCGTTGTGGAGCGGACCGACGGTGCCGCCGTAGCGGCTGTCTATCTGGTCCCCGAACTCGACCAGGATCGTGAAGATCTTGTCGGTCTTCTCACGGCCGAGCTCGACGTACTTGTCCTTGCCCTTGGAGCCCGCGAGCTCGACGACCTTGGAACCGTCCCGGTCCTTGACCGTGGCGGCGCCGGATATGACCTGGTCCAGCGCTTCCTGGCGCTGGGCCTCCTGCGTCTTGGTCAGCGGGCCGTCGAGGTCGTGCTCCTTGGCCTTCACCGGCTGCGGGTCGCGCCGGTCGGCCGCGGGAGCCTCCGCGGACTTGGTGTCCGCTGCCTGTGCCACGGCGAACGTCGAGAACGTGGCCGAGGCCGCCGCGATGGCGACGACGGTCGCTGCCGTTCTGAACGTCCAGGATCTACCTGTCACTTGATGCCTCCCCTAGACGCGCGTTATACGCGTGTAGTCAAGTGACGACATTTGACTCCTGGTTTACGAGAAAAGACAGACCTTGACTTGGACCCGTCAACTGCATTATCAGGAGCTGGTGTTCGCATTACGGACACACGACCGCAACACAACAGGCGCGCACATATGTCCACTTGATGGACCGCATGACTCCGTGCGCCCCTCGTGCTCCGGCACTGTTGGTCAGGTCACGCTTACCGTTCGTTCCACTCGGGCATGCAGGCGATTAGAGTCGATTGGCGGAACGCCCGGATGTCGGCGGAAAGCCAGGCCGACGCCCCCCGTGGACCCCCAATTCCGAGGACACGATTGCCATGCCTCGTCCGACTGCCGCACAACTCGCCTACGGTTCGTGCACCGTCATCTTCTCGACGTTCGCCATGCTGCTGCTGTCACAGGCGAGTTCGAGCGTGGGCATCGCGGTCATCGCCGTCGCGGCGCTCGCCCTCGGGCTCCTGGTCGCCATGACGGTACCGCTGCCCAAGTCCCGCGTGGTCGCGATGAGCAGGCCCGCCGAGCAGACAGCGGAAGAGCCCGTGCCGGCCGTGGCCACGGGCTCCAAGACTGCCGCCTGACGTACGCGAGGCGGCGCCGGTGCAGGTCAGTTGGTGCTGACCACCACCGTCTTCGCCGCCTTGTCGTGCAGACCCTGCTTGTAGGGCTTGTCGAAGAAGCTCCAGCCGCCCGAGATCGCGGTCCAGATGCAGGCGCAGCAGAACGCGAACGGGATCCACAGCACCGCCGAGCGGATCAGCGTGGTCTGCACGGAGGGCGTGGAGCCGTTGTCCAGGTTGGCCACCCGCATACCCAGCCACTTCTTGCCGAGCGTCTGGCCGGACCTGCTGATCATGACGGTGTCGTAGCCGATGTAGAGCACGGCGGCGACCAGCGACTGCAGCAGCGACTTGCCGTACTGCACCTTGTCGCTGTCCACGTCGTACTCGCTCACGCCGAAGCCCCAGGTGAGCAGCCAGGCGACGATGCCCACCAGGATCAGGTCGATGATCCGGGCGAGCGTGCGCTTGCCGCTGTCGGCGAGCGGGGGCATACCGGAGAGCGGGTCCGTGGGGTACGAGCCGCCGCCGTACGGATCACCGCCGTAGGGGCCGCCGCCGTACTGTCCGCCCTGAGAGGGCGGGGGCTGGCTGCCCTGTGGGGGGTCGTACGGCGATCCCGAGCCCTCGGCAGGCGGGGGCTGCTTCCTGAACGGGTCGTCTTCCGGCGGCTGGCCGGAGCCGGGGGGCGGTTCGCTGCTCATGGCCCGAGTCGACCGCGAACCCCCCGGCTCCGCATCCGGCGAGCGGCCGTCCGGAGTACCGAATCGTGTGGGTCTTTCGCCGTATCCGGTCAGCCTGCTACGAACGTATGTGCGGCCTTGTCGTGCCAGCACTGGCGCCACGGCCTGTCGAACAGGCCCCACAGGACGCCCACGATCCCGATGGCGAGCAGCCCGGGCACGCTGTAGACGAGCCAGCGGCGCAGGGCCGCGCCGAAGGACGGGGGCTCGTGGCCCTCGATGTCCCGCACCTCGAGGCCCAGCAGCTTCTTGCCCAGCGTGCGGCCCCACTTGACGGTGGGCAGCACCTCGTAGAGGACGCCGGTGACCAACAGGACGGCGAGCACGATGCCCAGGTACACCGACGTCGTGCCGTCAAGGAGCCAGACCGTGACGGCCTCGCCGGACAGCTTGGCCGCGTCGACCTTCTCGTTGACGTGGTCGATCGCCTTGGTGCCGAGCGGGACGGCGGCCACGGCGGTCACGGCCCCGAGGACGAGGCTGTCGACCAGGCGTGCCGCCAGCCGCTTGCCGAGGTTCGCGGGCCTGGCCGAGGCCTGGCGCCGGGCGGCCGCCTGGAAGATGTCCTCGACCGGCGGCTTCCAGGGTGCGACGGGCTGCCCCTCGCCGGGGGCTTCCGCGAGGCGGTGCACCTGCTGGGCCCAGGAGGGCTGGCCGCCGCCGGGGCCGGCGGTCATGGGGGTGGCGGCGGGCTGGGGGCCCGGGTTGTTGGGCTGCGGGCCCGCCTGCTGGGGCACGCTCGCGTTCGGGGCGGGTGCCTGCGCCTGCGCCGCCGGGGGCGTCTGCTGAGGGCCGGAGAGGGCCGTGGGGGCCGCAGGGGCGGCCGACCCTGCCTGGCCCGCCGCCGCGCGGTCTGCGGCGGCCTTTCCGGCGCCGAAGCCGGGGGTCCCGGGTGCGGGCTGGGCGCCGGCACCGGGCGCCGCCTGGCCCGTGCTCCCGCTCTGCGCCCCGCTCTGCCGACCCGTGCGCTGGGAGAGCGCGCGGAAGGTCATGGTGCCCGGGTCGTCGATGGGGCCACCGGGGTGGGAACCCTCGGCCGGCCGCGCAGGTGCCGCTCTCCCGGCTCCGGCCGTGGGCCGGCGGAAGATGCGGGTGTTGCCCGAGTCGACGTTGCCCGCGTCGGGCTCGGCGGGCGGGATCGTGGCCGTGCCGTCCGTGCGGGCGGCGTGGCCCTCGGGCTGGGACGGAGGAGCACCCTGCATCCGCGGGTCGGCGCCCTCCGGTGAACCCCACGACACCCGGCGGTCCTGCTCGCCGCCGAAGCCCGACTGCTGGGAGCGGTCGGCGCCCCACGCGGTCGCGGGCTCGGGTCGGCTGCCGTGCTGGGCGTCCGCCGGGTCCTCGTCGAAGAAGTGCGGGCCGGTCTCCTCGACCGGAGCCGAAGCCTGGGCAGGAGGTGCCGCGGGTGCGGGTACGGGGCTCGCACCGGGCGGCGGGGCGAGCGGTTCGCCGTCCGTCGGTGCCGGACGGCTGGTGCCCGGTACCCAGGCCGCACCGTTCCAGTACCGGACATATCCGGGAATGGACGGGTCCGGGTAATACCCGTCGCGGGGCCTGTCGTCACCAGGTGCCGGGGTTGGGGCGCTCATGTCCGTCGTCCCGTATCTGCTCGGGGGTCAATATGGGGGCTCCACATCTATCAGACCGGCGCAACCCCCACCGCCAGTCCCACCGGACCCACTCCTTTTGAGCACGGTCATGAGCACGATCGTGACCCTGACCGTGACCCCGCCGGAAAAAAGTTTCGCGAACCCGCGTAATGCTTCCGGCCCCGCTCCCCTCTCACTCGTACGGGCCCACCGCAGGGCTCGCAGCAGAGTCGCGAGAGAGGACACGCACGACATGCACCACACGGTGGTAGAGCGGGAACTGGAGCTCAAACTCATCCTGTCGCCCGAGCGCAGCATCGCGGTACCGGCCCGACTGAGCTACCGCAGCGACGATCCCTTCGCCGTCCACGTCACCTTCCACATCGGTTCCGACCATCCCGTGCACTGGACCTTCGCCCGCGAACTCCTCGTGGAAGGGGTGTTCCGGCCGTGCGGGCACGGGGATGTGCGGGTGTGGCCGACGAAGGTCGCTGGCCGCAGCGTCGTCCTGATGGCGCTCAGCTCGCCCGACGGGGACGCCCTCCTGGAGGCCCCGACCACGCAGGTGTCGGCCTGGCTCGAGCGCACGCTGCGGGCGGTCCCCCCGGGCTCTGAGGCGGAGCAGCTCGGCATCGACGACGGCCTCGCCGAGCTGCTCGCACCGACCCCGGCCGACGATCTGTGGCTGCGGGACCCGTGGCCGTCGGACGAGTCGAAGGACGGTGAATGACATCAGGGGGGTCAGAACAGCTTGCCCGGATTGAGGATCCCCAGTGGGTCGAACGCCGTCTTGATCGCCCGCTGCATCTCCACGCCCACCGAGCCGATCTCGCGCGCCAGCCACTCCTTCTTCAGGACGCCCACGCCGTGCTCGCCGGTGATCGTGCCGCCGAGCTCCAGGCCGAGGGCCATGATCTCGTCGAAGGACTCGCGGGCGCGCCGGGACTCGTCGGGGTCCGCCGCGTCGAAGCAGACGGTCGGGTGGGTGTTGCCGTCGCCCGCGTGGGCGACGACGCCGATGGTGAGCTGGTACTTCTCGGCGATCCGGTCGGTGCCTTCGAGCATCTCGGCGAGCCGGGAGCGGGGCACGCACACGTCGTCGATCATCGTCGTGCCCTTGACCGCTTCGAGCGCGGTCAGCGACAACCGCCGTGCCTGGAGGAGGAGTTCGGACTCGGCGACGTCGTCGGCCGGGACGACCTGGGTGGCGCCGGCGGCCTCGCACAGCGCGCCGACGGCGGCGAGATCGGCGGCCGGATCGGCGGTGTCGAAGGCGGCGAGCAGCAGGGCCTCGGTCGTCTCCGGGAGTCCCATGTGCGCCATGTCGTTGACGGCCTTGACCGTCGTACGGTCCATCAGTTCGAGGAGGGACGGCACGTGCCCGCCCTCCATGATCCGGCACACGGCCTCGCAGGCGGCGGCCCCGGACGCGAACTCGGCGGCCAGTACCAGCTGCTCGGGCGGCTGCGGCTTGAGGGCCAGGATCGCCCGTACGACGATGCCGAGCGAGCCCTCGGAGCCGACGAGGAGACGGGTGAGGTCGTACCCGGCGACGCCCTTGGCCGTACGGCGCCCGGTGGACATGAGCCGACCGTCGGCCAGCACCACGTCCAGGCCGAGGACGTACTCCGCCGTCACGCCGTACTTCACGCAGCACAGGCCGCCCGACGCGGTGCCGATGTTGCCGCCGATGGTGCACATCTCCCAGCTGGAGGGGTCGGGAGGGTAGTACAGGCCGTGTTCGTTGACGGCCCGGGAGAGCGTCGCGTTGATGACACCGGGCTCGACGACGGCGATGCGGTCGACGGGGTTGATCTCGAGGATCCGGTCCATCTTCGTCAGGGACAGCACGATGCAGCCGTCGGAGGCGTTGGCCGCGCCCGACAGGCCCGTGCGGGCGCCCTGCGGGACCACCGGGACGCGCAGCTCGGTTGCGGTGCGCATGACGTGCTGGACCTGTTCCACCGTGCGCGGCAGGACGACCACCGCCGGGGCGCCGGCCGGGCAGAAGCTGGCCATGTCGTTGGCGTAGGAGGCCGTGACGTCCGGGTCGGTGAGGACGGCCTCGGCGGGCAGACCGCTCAGCAGACGGTCGACCAGGTTTCCGGTGACTTCGTCACGAGGCGCTTCGATACGGCTCATGATCACAGCGTCGCACCGACGGCCATCGGTGTGAACCCCGTCCGCGCGAGCCGTTGGATGCCGGGATGTGGTCGTCGTATTGACGCACAGTGAGCGCCATGGAGAACCCACAGGAGGAGCGGCGCAGCCGACTGCACGGACGCCTGGTGATCGCCTCGCTCGCGGGCTGTGTCGTGCTCGGCGGGGCGCTGATGCTGCTGCCCTCGGAGCGGACGGCGACCCGGGCGCCCGCACCGGCACCGGGGGCGCAGGCGCTGACGGCGGTCACCGCCGGAGTGCCGGCCGCGCTGCCCGACCTGGCGGTGCTGATCGGTGAGCGCGAGACCCATCTGCGCAGGCATCCCCGGGACGCCGAGTCGTGGGCGGTGCTCGGGACGGCGTATGTGGAACAGGGGCGGCGGACCGCGGAGACGGCGTACTTCCCGAAGGCCGACAAGGCGTTGCGTACGTCGTTGAAGGTGCGTGGGAAGGGCAATGCGGAGGCCCTTGGCGGGCTGGCCGCGCTCGCGAACGCCCGCCGGGACTTCCGGTCGGCGCGGACCTGGGGCGAGGCCGCACGGAAACTGGAGCCGAAGCGGTGGACGACGTATCCGCTGCTGATCGACGCGTACACGGGGCTCGGCGACTACAAGGCGGCGCGGGCCTCCCTGGACAAGCTGATGGAGCTGCGCTCGGGCCCCGCGGTGTCGGCGCGGGCGGCGGCCGTCTACCGGGACCGGGGCTGGCGCGAGGACGCGGCGGCCACACTGTCCGACGCGGCGGCGAGCGCTCAGGCCCCGGCCGAGCGGGCGGCGTACCTGGAGCGGGTCGGGCAGCTGGCCTGGGAGCGCGGCGACCGTGAGGACGCCCTGCGGCACTTCCAGGAGGCGGTCCGCCTCGACCCCGACCAGCGGGCCGCCCAGGCCGGGCAGGGGCGGGCGCTGGCGGCACTGGGCCGGACGACCGAGGCCCTGAACGCCTACCGGGTGGCCCTCACCAAGCAGCCGCTCCCCCAATACGCCCTGGAACTGGGCGAGTTGTACGAATCGCTCGGGCTCGGTCAGGCCGCCCGCGTGCAGTACGACCTGCTCCGGGCGCGGGTCCAGCAGGCCGCCGTGAGCGGGGTGGACGAGGCGCTGATCCTCGGCCAGTTCGAGGCCGACCACGGCGATCCCGCCTCCGCGGTGCGGCGGTTGCGGGCCGAGTGGCGTCGGCAGCCGGGGATCGCCGTCGCCGACGCGCTGGGGTGGGCGCTGCATCGGACGGGCGCGGACAAGGAGGCGCTGCGGTACGCCACGGTCGCGACGGACAAGGTGCACGGGGGCGGGGTGCGCAGTGCGTCGTACATGTACCACCGGGGCGTGATCGAGCGGGAGTTGGAGCTGTACGCGCCCGCCCGGCGGCATCTTCAGGAGGCGCTGCGGATCAATCCGTACTTCTCGCCGCTGCACGTGCGCGCGGCCCGGGCGGCGTTGACGGCGTTGGGCGAGGTGCCGGACGAGGATCTACCGGTCACACCGCCGCCGTGCCGATCAGGGCGTTGCGCGTGACGAGTGCGACCAGCTCCTCCTCCGCCAGTCCCTCGGTCCCCTCCGGACGTCGCGGCAGCACCATGTAGCGGCTCTCCGCGCTGGAGTCCCACACGGTGATGTCAACCGAGGCGGGCAGTTCGAGGCCGAACTCTGCGAGGAGGTCGGGAGGTTATTGGCATCCAGTGGCTGGGGAGCATGAGTGAGACCGGTTCAGCTCGATCGTGTGATCGTCGGCTTTCAGGCTTGCAGCGCCCCACTCCAGTCGGGGTAACGTCGCCGTGCGATCTGGTTCACCGAGTGCGGTGCCAGCGTGCAGGGCTCTCGCGCCACCAGAGGGATGGCATGAGGCCTCCCCGTCGCCCCTGACCGCACTCAGTCGTCCAGATCGTGCAGGGAACTGGCCTCCCGGGACCGGAGCACTCACAGGATGAGTGTCGCCGACCGGGGTTGAGTACGCCGGGGACCAGTGCGCCCAAGACCGTTCGGGGCGTGCGGCTGATCAGAGCCACGCCTCGTCAGCCCCAAGGAACGGTTCGCGGACCACGCGGGAGCGGTACGCCTCGGACTTGCACCAACTCGGAACAGGCCGAGCGTTCCCACAGGTCCAGTACGACGTGGTGGTCGTCCACGCCCTACAGGTCGCGGGCGCCGGAGCGGGACATATCGACCCTCCGCCTCCACCACGAGACCCACTCGCCGCGCGCGTACCGCGGGAGGCGGGTGTGGTGAGGGGGGTCGTGCGGGAAGGTACGCACGCGCGTGCCGGGTGCGAAGCGATCGGCAGCCGTCGCGGTCGGCTCAGTCATCCAACTCACCCGGCTCGATCACGCCCTTGCGTTCCAGCAGGGCGCAGATCGCGACGGACCACCGCTCGTAGTACGACGCCGCCAGATACTCCGCCGGCGGCATCGACTCGATCGCGTCCCGGAACTCGTTCGTGTTGAAGATCCCTTGTCCGCGCAGGGTGTTGAAGAGGCCGACGACCCGGGCATCCCAGTCCGCGTGGAAGGGCTCGGTGTCGTCGGTGGTGTCGATGGCGCCGAAGCCCTGGGTGCCGCCCACGTCGTTGATCCTGGCCATGCGGCCAGCCTACGAGGCTCCTACGACAACGGCTTGTAGTAAATGTTGAACCTGCGCGCTCCCGCCCCGCCGGACGCGCGGCGCAGCACCTGCTGCGCCGCGGCCTCGCGTCCAGCGACGCCCACCGGCTCGCGGTGGGTGAGGGATTGACGCCCTCGCCTGCATGAACACAGGCGATTCCGGTCGGCACCAGTACGCAGTGCTCCCTTGGGTTCCTGCTTCACCGACCCTTGCTGCCCGTAAGGGCAGTCTGACAAGGTCTCCACAGGCTTCACGTCCCGCCCGTCCGGCGGTAGGTCCGGCAACTCCGTTGTCGGACAAGGCGACTATAACCGTGGCACTGCGACCCTCCGGGCCACTTAGCCAGGACGCCCTACACATCCACCCTGAAGGTTGGATGCCTGGGCAAGAGTTCGATAGCGGGGCTTGTTGGTGGACTTGGCTATCGGCTTGCGGATCTTGACGTCCTCGCCGGTGCGGGTGGCCCCGTCGGTGAACCGGAAGCGGGTGACGCCCTGGCCGTAACCGCCCTCGGAGTCGGCCTCGGTCCAGATCCACACGGTGCCGTCGTCGGCGTTCTGGACGCCCATGCTCACCCCGTGGCCGAAGCCGCGCAGGTACATGTGGCCGAGGTTCTTGCCTTCGAGGTCGAGCTTGTTCAGGCACAGGTCGCCCTCGTCGATGCCGCCCCGGGTGACCTGAAGGACGTAGAGATGCTTGTGCACCTCGTCGAAGGCGAAGGACTGCAGGACCGTGGACTCGTGCAGCGAGCCCTTCCCCCACAGCCAGCGGACGGCCGGTACGTCAAGGTCGAAACGGTGGTCGACGGTCGCCACGGTCCCCCCCGTAGTCCAGTGGGGGCTACAGATTGCCCCGCTTCTCCTGCTCGCGCTCGATCGCCTCGAACAGAGCTTTGAAATTGCCCTTGCCGAAGCCCATCGAACCGTGCCGTTCAATGAGTTCAAAGAAGACGGTCGGTCGGTCCTGGACGGGCTTGGTGAAGATCTGCAGCAAGTACCCGTCCTCATCACGATCGGCGAGGATCTTTAGTTCCCGCAGCGTCTCGACCGGCACGCGGGTGTCGCCGACCCACTCGCCGAGGGTGTCGTAGTACGAGTCCGGGGTGTTGAGGAACTGCACGCCGGCCGCGCGCATCGTCCGTACCGTCTCGACGATGTCGTTGGTGTTGAGCGCGATGTGCTGGACGCCCGCGCCGCCGTAGAACTCCAGGTACTCGTCGATCTGGGACTTCTTCTTGGCGATGGCGGGCTCGTTGATCGGGAACTTGACCTTGAGCGTGCCGTCGGCGACGACCTTCGACATCAGGGCGCTGTACTCGGTGGCGATGTCGTCGCCCACGAACTCCTTCATGTTCGTGAAGCCCATGACCTTGTTGTAGAAGCCGACCCACTCGTTCATGTGGCCGAGCTCGACGTTGCCGACGCAGTGGTCGATGGCCTGGAAGGTGCGGTGGGCGGGGGGTTCGACGAGGGGGCTCGCGGCCGTGAATCCGGGCAGGTACGGGCCGTCGTAGCCGGAGCGGTCGACGAGGGTGTGGCGGGTCTCGCCGTACGTCGCGATCGCGCAGAGGACGACCGTGCCGTGCTCGTCCTTCAGCTCGTACGGTTCGGCGACCGAGCGGGCGCCGTGCTCGATCGCGTAGGCGTACGCCCGGCGCGCGTCCGGGACCTCGATGGAGAGGTCGACGACGCCGTCGCCGTGCTCGGCCACGTGCTCGGCGAGGAAGTGGCCCCAGGTGGTGGCGGGCTTGATGACCGAGGTGAACACGAAGCGGGCGGAGCCGTTGGTGAGGACGTAGCTCGCGGTCTCGCGGCTGCCGTTCTCCGGTCCGGAGTAGGCGGTCAGCCGCATGCCGAAGGCGGTCGAGTAGTAGTGCGCCGCCTGTTTGGCGTTGCCCACGGCGAAGACGACCGCGTCCATTCCCTTGACCGGGAAGGGGTCGGCCTGCCGGGCGGTGTCGGGTGTGTGGTCTGTGTTCGCAGAAGTCACGGCCATAGCGGCAGCCTGGTCCGGTCTCGCAAGGTGCGCAATAGTTTGCGTAATCGCTGAACAATGTGCGCAGTCGTACGGCCGTGTCGGCGGGCTTTCTGTACAGGATGACCAGCGCCTGGAGGCTGCCGTGGGGATCGACCATCTGGACGGACGGATCATCGTGCTGCTGGCGCGGGAGCCGCGGATCGGGGTGCTGGAGATGTCCCGGCGGCTGGGGGCGGCCCGGGGGACGGTGCAGGCGCGGCTGGACCGGCTTCAGTCGAATGGCGTCATCCGCGGATTCGGTCCGCAGGTCGATCCGGCGGCGCTCGGCTACCCGGTGACCGCGTTCGCGACGCTGCAGATCCGGCAGGGGCAAGGGGCCGACGTACGAGCGCACTTGGCGACGGTGCCGGAGGTGCTGGAGCTGCACACGACCACCGGCAGCGGGGACATGCTGTGCCGGCTCGTGGCCCGGTCGAACGCCGATCTCCAGCGGGTCATCGACCTGGTTGTCGGTTTTGATGGCATTGTCCGGGCCTCCACCGCGATCGTGATGGAGAACCCCGTTCCGCTGCGGATCATCCCGCTGGTGGAACAGGCGAGCCATCAGGAGGACCGGGCCCGACGGGAGTGACGAGCCTCTGAGGTGACCGCGTGTGAACTTCTGGGAGTACCTGGGCAATCGCCACCAACAGCTGCTCACGGACGCCTATCAGCACGCGAGCGCCGTCTTCCAGTGCATGGTCGTCGCGACGCTGATCGGGGTGCTGATCGGTGTCGTCACGTATCGCAGCGACTGGGCCGGCAACCTGGCGACCACGGCCACCTCGACCATTCTGACCATCCCGTCGCTCGCCATGATCGGTCTGCTCATTCCGATCGTCGGGCTGGGTGTACCGCCCACGGTGATCGCGTTGACCCTGTACGGGCTGCTGCCGATCGTGCGGAACGCGATCGTCGGTCTGCGCGGGGTCGATCCCTCGCTCGTGGACGCGGCGACGGGCATCGGGATGTCCCGGGTGATGCGGCTGGTGCGGGTCGAGCTGCCGCTCGCGTGGCCGCCGATCCTGACCGGGATCCGGGTCTCGACGCAGATGCTGATGGGCATCGCCGCCATCGCGGCCTACGCTTCCGGGCCCGGCCTCGGCAACGTGATCTTCCGCGGCCTCGCCTCCCTGGGCAGCAAGAACGCGATCAACCAGGTACTCGCGGGCACGCTCGGGATCATCATCCTGGCCCTGCTGTTCGACGCCGCGTACGTCCTGATCGGACGGCTGACCATTCCCAGGGGGATCCGTGTCTGAGACCAGCACCTCGTCTTCGGCCGGCACCTCGGGTGCCACGTCGGGTGCCACGTCGGGTGCTTCCATCGAGCTGGAGAATCTGACCAAGCGCTATCCCGGCAGTCCCCAGCCGGCGGTCGACAACGTCAACATGGAGATCAAGGCGGGCGAGCTCGTCATCTTCGTCGGCCCCTCCGGCTGCGGTAAGTCCACCACGCTCAAGATGATCAACCGGCTGATCGAACCGACCGGTGGGCGCATCCGCATCAACGGCGAGGACGTCACCGACATGGACCCGGTGAAGCTGCGCCGGAAGGTCGGGTACGCGATCCAGTCCGCCGGGCTCTTCCCGCACATGACGGTCGCCCAGAACATCGCGCTCGTGCCGAAGATGGTCGGCTGGTCGAAGTCGCGGATCAAGTCGCGGGTGGAGGAGCTGCTGGACCTGGTCGGGCTCGACCCGGGCGAGTTCCACGGCCGCTATCCGCGCCAGCTGTCGGGTGGTCAGCAGCAGCGGGTGGGCGTGGCGCGGGCACTCGCCGCCGATCCCCCTGTCCTGCTGATGGACGAACCGTTCGGCGCGGTCGACCCGATCACCCGTGATCACCTCCAGGACGAGCTGATCAGGCTGCAGCACGAGCTGCACAAGACGATCGTCTTCGTCACGCACGACTTCGACGAGGCGATCAAGCTCGGTGACCGAATCGCCGTCCTGCGCGAACGCTCGCACATCGCTCAGTTCGACACCCCCGAGGCGATCCTCACCAACCCGGCGGACGACTTCGTGTCCGGGTTCGTCGGCGCGGGGGCGGCACTGAAGCGGCTGAACCTGACCCGGGTGCGGGACGTGGAGATCACCGACTATCCGACGGTGACCGTCGACGACCCCCTCCAGGAGATCTTCAACAAGCTCCGGGCGAGCGGGACGAACGAGATCCTGCTGCTCGACAAGCGCGGGCGGCCGTACAAGTGGCTGAGACGCGGCGACATGATGCGCGCCAAGGGTTCGCTGGCGCGGGCCGGGACGCTGGTGCACGACACGGTGACCCGGGACGCGACCCTGCGGGACGCCCTGGAGGCGGTCCTCACCGACAACGCGGGGCGGGTCGCGGTCACCGGGCGGCGCGGCGAGTACGACGGCGTCGTCGACATGGAGACGCTCATGAACTCCGTGCACGAACTGCTGGACGCCGACCGGCTCGAGGCCATGGAGCACCAGCACGAGCTGCAGGAGACCCGGGCCACCCAGACGCACGCCGAGCAGGAGGGCGACGGAGGGGAGACGCGGGCGTGACCACCTCTCCGGACCAGAAACGGCCCGCCGGCGAGCACGACGTCAAGGGCCTCGCCTTCCGGGACGAGGGCGAGGCCGAGCAGGAGGCACCGCCCCCGCCGGCCACGGCCGAACGCCGGATCACCTGGCAGAAGCTGACCCTCCTGCCCGCGTTCCTGGTGGCGGTGCTGCTGGCGACCTGGCTGTGGTTCCAGCAGGCCGACCTGGACCCGATCTCCGAGAACGCGCTGTCCAACGGCCAGGTGTCGAAGGCGCTCTGGCAGCACGTGCAGCTGACGGTGATCTCGACGTTCTTCGTGCTGATCATCGCGATCCCGCTGGGCGTGCTGCTGACGAGGAAGGCGTTCCGGAAGGCGACCCCGGTGGCGATGGCGTTCGCCAACATGGGGCAGGCGACCCCGGCGATCGGTCTCCTCGCCCTGCTGGTGATCTGGCTGGGCACGGGGACGAAGGCGGCCCTGATCGGCATCACCATCTACGCCGTTCTCCCGGTCCTCTCCAACACCATCGCGGGCCTGAAGGCGAACGACCCGACCCTCCTGGAGGCGGCGCGCGGCATCGGCATGTCGTCGCTGGGCGTACTGTCCCGCGTCGAAATGCCGCTGGCCGTACCGCTGATCCTCGCGGGCGTACGGACCGCGCTGGTCCTGAACGTCGGTACGGCGACGCTGGCGACGTTCGGGGGTGGCGGGGGTCTGGGCGTGCTGATCACGACGGGCATCACGAACCAACGCATGCCGGTGCTGATGCTGGGCTCGATCCTCACGGTCGCGCTCGCCCTGCTGGTCGACTGGCTGGCCTCGCTGGCGGAACTGCTGCTCAGGCCACGGGGGTTGGAGGTGGGGACTTGAATCCTCCCCCAGCCGAAGCAGGGGGATCCCTGGCTCACGCTGCCTGCGAGTCAGCGACCCAACAGGTCTTACACGATCGACACCAGCCGGGTTGAAACCAGCCCGGTTTGATACGGCAAAGCTTGGAGGTGCATGTGCTGTCTTGGCTCTCGATCAGCACTGTGTACGCGCTTGGTTCTCGCAACGCACGTCCTGCAGCTTACCCGATCAAGTGGACGTGTCGTGCGTGTCTGCCAGCGGCCGGAGCACTGGTGCTGGCCTCTCTGGCTTCCGCATGCGGTCTGACCAGCGGTTCGCCGATGGTCGACGACGTCAAACCCGGCTCCGTCGGCAAGGGCCTGCCGCTCGAGGGCGCCGACCTCACCGTCACGTCCAAGGAGTTCACCGAGCAGCTCATCCTCGGCGCGATCATGGGCATCGCGTTCCAGGCGGCCGGCGCGGACGTCCTCGACCGCACCGGCATCCAGGGTTCCGTCGGGGCGCGGGAAGCGGTCAAGTCCGGTGACGCGGACGGGATGTACGAGTACACGGGCACCGCCTGGATCACGTATCTCGGCAACAGCGAGCCCATCGCCGACCCGCAGCAGCAGTGGGAGGCGGTACGCAAGGCGGACCTGAAGAACGGGCTGACCTGGCTGCCGCCGGCCGCGCTCAACAACACCTACGCCCTGGCGATGAACCAGGCCAACTACAAGAAGTACGGCACGAAGACGCTGTCGGACGTGGCGGCCCTGTCCAAGTCCGATCCGGGCGCCGTGACCCTCTGCGTGGAGAGCGAGTTCGCCAACCGGGCGGACGGGCTGCCGGGCATGGAGAAGGCGTACGGCATGAGCGTCCCCGCCGGGAACATCACGCAGATGGACACCGGGATCATCTACACCCAGGTGAAGAAGGGCAGTTGCACCTACGGCGAGGTCTTCACCACCGACGGGCGCATCAAGTCCATGAACCTCGCGGTGATGGCCGACGACAAGAAGTTCTTCCCCAACTACAACGCGGCCCCCGAGATCAACTCCAAGGCCCTGAAGAAGTGGCCGGCGATCGCGGACGTCCTCGACCCGGTCACCAAGAAGCTGAACAACGCGGTGGCACAGGAGTTGAACGCGAAGGTGGACGTGGACGGTGAGGATCCGCATCAGGTGGCGCTGGACTGGATGAAGGCGGAGGGGTTCGTGAAGTAGGGGTTGCAAAGAAATCCTTGCAACGGGTTCTTTGCAACGCTACCTTTGTACGCGTGACGGAACAGCCCAACGTGCGGAAACTCGACGCCCGTTCCCTGCGCGGACTCGCACATCCCCTGCGCATGGAACTGCTCAACGCCCTACGACGGCACGGCCCGGCCACCGCGTCGATGCTCGCCGAGCGGCTGGGCGAGTCCAGCGGAGCCACCAGCTACCACCTGCGGCAGCTCGCCACACACGGTTTCGTCGAGGACGCGCCGGACCACGGGAAGGGCCGGGAGCGGTGGTGGAAGCCGGCAGAGCAGGGCATCAGCATGACCGACGACCTGCTGCAGAACCCGGACCCGGAGGTACGCGGGGCGGCCGATACGTTCCTGCACGAGCTCGCGACCAACCACGGCCGCGAACTGTCGGCCTGGGTGGCGACGCGCGACGACTGGCTCCCGAACTGGTCGAACCACGCCATGGACCTGAGCGACTTCACACTACGGCTGACGCCCGACCGCTCCCGCGAACTCATCGGCAAGATGCACGAGTTGCTCAAGAGTTACGACGCCTTCGAGGCCGACGAGGACGACCCGGAAGCAGAACAGGTCCGCCTCCACACCCACGTCTTCCCCATCACGACGGATCGAAAGAGGCCCCAGTGATCGACCCCGAGACCCATCTCGCCCTGCACCGCATACGCGCCGCCGAGCTCCGCGCCCAGGCAGACGCCTACCGTCTCGCCGCCGAAGCCGAGCCCCCACGTGGCCTCCGTACCCGCCTCGGCTGGACCCTCGTAGAGCTGGGCCTGCGTCTCGCGACCCCGAGGCCGGCGATCGTCTAACAGCTCGGAACCGAGCCCTTCCCGCTCTCCAACGCCGTAAGCGAGTTGACCGCCCCCTTCAGCGTCGTCACCGGAATCAGCCGTAGCCCCTTGGGCAGTTCGGACTTGGCGTCGGCGCACTCGTCCTTGGGGACCAGGAACACCGTCGCCCCGTCCCGCCGCGCGGCCTGTGTCTTCAGCGCCACGCCCCCCACCGCACCGACCGTCCCGTCGGCGTCGATCGTCCCCGTGCCGGCGATGTTGCGGCCGCCGGTGAGGTCGCCGCCGCTGCCGTCGCCGTCGAGCTTGTCGATGACACCCAGCGAAAACAGGAGACCAGCACTCGGACCGCCCACGTCCGCGAGCTTCAGCGAAACCTTGATGTTCTTGTCGCCGAGGTCCAGGTAGTTCAGCGCGGCGTCGGTCGCGGCGTCCTGGGACTCCTTCATCTGCTCGGTGTTGTGCTCCTCGATCTCCTTGACGCTCTGCCCGCTCGGGTAGACCGCGTCGCGCGGCATGACGGCCTGGTCCGTGGCGAACCAGGCGTCGACCAGGTCACCCAGCGACACATGGGTGTCCGGGCCGGTCGCCTCGATCGTCGTCATCCGCAGCTGCCCGCTGGTCTTGCGGGCCGCCGCACCGGAGATCGTGATCACCGGCGTGCCCTTGTTCTCCCCGAGGACGTTCGCCGTCATCCCAGGCTGCGTCAGCGAGAACGGCAGCGGTGCGAAGGCAGCCGTGGCGAGAAGGGCCACGGCGGGCAGGGCACAGACGGCGACGGCCTGGGGGCGCGTGAGGCGAGAGAGCACGGGATCAATCTAACGCGGCGGTGACTTCCGGCCAGGGGCCGGTCAGCCCACGTACAGGTCCTCCCGACGGAGAGTGAAGCGCCGTAGCGCCTCGGGGAGCGGTTCGACGCCGATCCCCGGTGTCCGGGGAACCGGCAGGTGGCCGTCCTCCAGCACGAAGGGTTCCGTGATGTCCGCCGCGAAATAGCGGGACGAGGCCGAGGTGTCGCCGGGGAGCGTGAACCCCGGCAGAGCCGCCAGAGCAAGGTTCGGCGCGCGGCCGATTCCCGTCTCCAGCATGCCGCCGCACCACACCGGCACGCCGTGCGCGTGGGCCACGTCGTGCACCCGCCGCGCCTCCAGATAGCCGCCGACCCGCGCCGGCTTCACGTTCACGACCCGGCACGCGTCCATCGCGATCGCGGAGGCGGTGTCACGGGCGTTGTGCAGGGACTCGTCGAGACAGACCGGGGTCGACAACCGCCCCTGCAACCGCGCATGCCCGTACAGGTTGTTCTCCTCCAGCGGCTCCTCGATCAGCAGCAGCCCGAACTCGTCCAGCCGCCGCAGGTGGTCCGCGTCCGCGAGCGTGTACGCCGTGTTCGCGTCGACCTGGAGCGGCAGCCCGTCCCCGAAGCGCTCGCGCACCGCCCGGACCGGCTCCACGTCCCAGCCCGGCTCGATCTTCAGCTTGATCCGGACGTAGCCCTCGGCGAGGTAGCGCTCGACGTCGTCCAGCAACGCGGGCAGCGACTCCTTGATGCCCACCGACACCCCCGCCGGCACCCGCTCCCGCACCGCGCCCAGATACACGGCCAACGGCATCCCGTACGACCGCAGCTCCGCGTCCAGCACCGCCGTCTCCAGCGCCGCCTTCGCCAGCTCGTGCCCCTTTACCTTGGCGACCGCCGGAGCCACCGCAGCCGCCGTCAGCCCCGGCAGCCCCGCCACCCGCGGCAGCAGGAAGTCCCGCAGCACGATCTCCGCCCCCGCCACGAACTCCGAGCAGTACAGCGGCTCGGGATCGGCGGCGAACTCCGACCAGCCCTCCCCCGCGTCCGTGACGACGTGCAGCAGAAAGGTGTCCTTCGTGGTCATCGTGCCGAAGGACGTCCGGAAGGGGGTGACGAGCGGGATCGCGACATGGACGATCTCTACGCGTTCGAGCTTCATGCGGCAGCCCCCATCGACCGGGTCAGCGTGTACCAACCGTCCCGCGACATCCCCGTCGCCCTGAACCCCTGCGCGAAGGCCTCCGTGAACACCTCGCGGACGGCGTGCCGCCAGCGCAGCGCGAGCACCGGATCGGCGGCCCGCAGCTTCACGATGTCCTCCGGGACGCGGCACCAGACGTGGCGGTCGTCGAGGTCGCGGCGGGCGAGCGGGTCGCCGTCGGGGGCACGGTGAGTGGCAGGTGCACCCTCGCGATCCGGTGTCTCGTACGACGTCACCGACGCCCCCAGCTCCCACGTCACCGTCAGCCGGTCGCTCTCGTCGCCGTCGTTCACGCCGTCCGCCATGGGGCCGTAGAAGTCGACGAGGTACTCCGTGCCGGCGGCGCCCAGCTTGGCCAGGTTGAAGCGGGCGTTGCGGCCGACCAGCGGGTCGAAGGTCCAGCGCATGATGCGGGCACCGAGGCCGAGGGCCCAGGCCCGCTGGGCCTGCTTGACGGCGTATCCGAGCCCCTGGTCGGCCGCGGCGACCAGGGAGTACGTGTCCCCCTGCGCCCCGAACACGGCGACGGACGCCCCGGCCAGCCGGGTCCCGTCGTACGCGGCGTGCACCGCGCCGCCCGCGTGGACCAGGCTGTGCAGCACCTCGGCCGGGTAGGGCGGGGCGCTGCGGGGGGTCTGCCACACGTCGCTGAAGTAGTCGGTGACGGCGGCGAGGCCGGTCACGTCGTGGACGGTGCGGATGCTCACTCCGGTCATGGAACCGAGTCTCGGAGCCACCGGAGCTCCCCGGGTTGTGCACCTGGACAACCGGTGCGTACGTTCCTTTCCGGATCGGCCAATCACCCTTACCGCGAGGAGCCCCATGGACGCCTGCACCCTCGGCGACCTGCTGGACGTCATCGGCGGCCCCTCCGTACGCCTGCACACCGCCCCCGCCGGGCTCACCGCCCCGGTCACGGAGGCCGTGCTCTACGACGCCCACGCCCCGCTCCCCCGGACGCCGGGCGCGCTGCTGCTGGCGGTCGGGGTACGGGCGGCCGCGGCCGGGCCGCTCGCGCGGGCGGCCGCCGAGGCCGGGATGACCGGGCTCGTCGTACGCGGCGACGGCGGTCCGGTCGGTGAGGCCGAGGCGTACGGCGTGGCACTGCTGTCCGTCGACGAGGACGCGGCCTGGCAGCAGGTGCACCTGCTGCTGGCCTCGGCGATCGGCGCCCGGCCGGTGCCGTCCGCGGGCGGCCACGGGGACCTGTTCGCCCTCGCCGACGCCATCGCGGCGGCGGTCGGCGGGGCCACCGCCGTGGAGGACCCGCGCCAGCGGATCCTCGCCTACTCCACCGTCCCCGGCCAGCCGGTCGACGAGGACCGCCGGCAGGGCATCCTCGGCCTCCAGGTGCCGGCCAGCACGGAGAACTCCGAGCAGTACCGCACGCTGTTCGCGGCCGGCGACCCGGTACGGCTGCCCGCCCTGCGCGAGGGCGACCTGCCCCGCCTCGCGGTCGCCGTCCGGGCCGGCGGGGAGACGCTCGGCTCGGTCTGGGTCGTCGACGACGGCACGCTCGCGCCCGACGCCGAGGAGACCCTCGCGCAGGGCGCGTCCACCGCCGCGCTGCTCCTGCTGCGGGCCCGGGCGGCCCAGGAACTGACCCGCCACCAGAACAGCGAGCTGCTGCGGCGGCTGCTCGACGGTACGGCGGACGCGTCAACTTCCGTACGCGGTCTAGGACTTGAGGGTTCCGTGCGGGTGGCCGCGTTCGTGCTGGACGCGGCCAGCCTCCCGGACACCGAACAGACCCTCCTGCGGCTCCTGGACGTCGTACGGCTGCAGTGCGAGGCGCGGTACGGGCGGCACGCGTGCGTGCTCGTCGACGGGGTGGTGTACGCGCTGCTGCCCGCCCCCGGTGAGCGTCACAAGCGGCTCGCCGTGGACATCGTGGCGCGTGCCGGGCAGGCCTTGCGGGTGCCCGTGCGGGCGGCGCTGGGCGAGGTGGTGCCGGAGCTCGGCGAGATCGCGGCCTCGCGGGCGGACGCCGATCTGGTGCTGCGGGTGCTGGGCCCCGGCCTGCCGGTGGCCACCGTGGAGGAGGTGCGCCCGCGGGTGACGCTGCTGCGGCTGACCGAAGTTCTCGGTGAGCGGCGGGAGTTGAGCGCGGGGGCATGGCGGCGCGTCCTGTCGTACGACAGTGAGCACGGCACCGACTACGCGCGCACGCTGGTGAGTTGGTTCGACGCGGGCTGCGACATGGCGGGCGCGGCGAAGCTGCTCGCCGTCCACCCGAACACCTGCCGCTACCGGCTCAGGCAGGCCCAGCAGCACGTCGGGATCGACCTCGACGATCCCGACGAACGACTGGTGCTGTGGCTGCAGTTGAGAACCCTCGCCGGGCTCAGAGGAGCCACTTCCTGAGCCGGTCCTCGCACTCGCGCAACTGCTCCACGGGCACGTACTCCCCCGCCGTGTGCGCGAGCGACGGGTCCCCCGGCCCGTAGTTGAGCGCGGGCACCCCGAGCGCGGCGAACCGGGCCACGTCCGTCCAGCCCAACTTGGGGCGGGGCTCGGCTCCGAGCACCTCGACCAGACCGGCGACCCGGTCCAGCCCCGGCAGCGCCCCCGGCACGACCTCGGTGACGTGCACCTCGTACTCCGGGAAGAGGTCCCGTACGTACGCCTCCGCTTCCTCGGCCGAACGGCTCGGCGCGAAGCGGGAGTTGACGGTGATCACGCACTCGTCCGGTACGACGTTCCCGGCCACCCCGGCCCGCAGGG
Source organism: Streptomyces fulvoviolaceus (assembly GCF_000718165.1). GTDB lineage: Bacteria > Actinomycetota > Actinomycetes > Streptomycetales > Streptomycetaceae > Streptomyces > Streptomyces fulvoviolaceus. The sequence goes on from NZ_JOEY01000017.1 coordinate 50,551, forward strand.
CAACCGCGCTCAGCCCCTCCCGGTACTCCAGCCCGTCGATCACGACCCGCTCGGGCCTGTGGTCGGCGAGCCGCTGGAGGACGGGGGCGGCGAGGTGGGCGGCGTTGACGCCCTTCCAGGCGCGGGCGGTGTGGGCGCGTTCCCCGCGGACGACGATGTCGGCGCTCAGCACGCCCTGGCAGCCTGCCTCGACGCCCGCGTCGGAGGGCTCCATGAGGACGGCGAGGTCGGCTTCGAGGAGGTCGGGGCGGCTTTCGGCGATCACGCGGAGGCCGTTGCGGTCGCCCTCGACCTCCTCGCACTCGTAGAAGACGTAGGTGAGGTCGCGGGTGGGCTCGGGCACGGTCGCCGCGAGGCGGAGGGCGACGGCGACACCACCCTTCATGTCGCAGGCGCCGAGGCCGTACACACGGCTTTCGTGCAGGAGCGACGGCAGGTTCCCGGCGGCCGGGACGGTGTCCAAGTGCCCTGCGATGACGACCCGTTGGGGCCGCCCGAGGTCGGTACGGGCGACCACGGAGTTGCCGATGCGGTCGACGGCGAGGTGGGGCAGGTCGCGCAGGGCGGCCTCCACCGCGTCCGCGATCCGGCCCTCCTCCCCGCTCTCGGAGGGGATGTCCACGAGAGCGCGGGTGAGATCGACGACGTCGGAGGTTCGGAGGTCGAGGGCGGTCATGCGGTGGGGGTCTTCCGGTTGAGCTTGGAGTGCCGGACGCCGTAGAGGCCGTAGACGACGAGCCCGACCGCCATCCACACACCGAACGCGATCCAGGTGTCGGTCCCGAGGCTGAACAGCATGTAGCCGCAGAACAGCACGCCCAGGATCGGGGTCACGGGAGAGAAGGGGACGCGGAAGGAGCGGGGCGCCTCGGGGTTGCGCCGGCGCAGCAGCACGACCGCCAGGTTGACCAGCATGAAGGCGAAGAGGGTGCCGATGCTGGTCGCGTCGGCGAGGCTGCCGAGCGGGACGAGGGCCGCGAGGATCGCGATGAAGGACGAGACGATCACCGTGTTGGCGCGCGGGACTCCGGTGCGGGGGTGGACGCGCGCGAACAGCGGCGGCACGAGCCCGTCCCGGGACATCGCGAAGAGGATGCGGATCTGGCCGTACTGCACGGTGAGCACGACACTCGTCGTGGCGATCACGGCACCGACGGACAGCAGGATCGGCCACAGGCTCCCCCCGCCCACGGCCTGCACGAGCACCTCGCTCAGCGTGGCCTCGGTCCCCTCGAACTTCTGCCAGGGCATCGCACCGAGCGCGGCGACGGCGACGAGGACGTAGAGGGCGGTGACCAGGAAGAGGGACAGCAGGATGGCCCGGGGCAGGTCCCGCTGCGGGTTCTTCGCCTCCTCCCCCGCGGTCGAGGCGGCGTCGAAGCCGATGTAGGAGAAGAAGAGGGAGGCCGCACCGGCACTCATGCCGGCGGCGCCCAGCGGGAACAGCGGCTGGAAGTTCCCGGCCTGGAAGGCGGTGAAGGCGACCGCGCAGAAGAGGACGAGCGCGGCGACCTTGACGCCGACCATGATCGCGTTGGCGACGGCGCTCTCGCGGGCCCCGCGCAGCAGCACGACCATCGCCAGTACGACGATGAGGGCGGCGGGGATGTTGAGCGTGCCGCCGTCGCCGGGCGGTGCGCTCAGGGCGTCCGGCAGGGTCACGCCGACGGTGAGTTCGAGGAGCTCGTTGACGTACTGCCCCCAGCCGACCGCCACGGCGGCGACCGAGACGCCGTACTCGAGGATCAGACACCACCCGCACACCCAGGCGACCAGCTCGCCGAGGGTCGCGTAGGCGTAGCTGTACGACGATCCCGAGCCCGGGATCATGCCGGCCAGCTCGGCGTAGGACAGTGCGGAGAAGAGGGCGGTCACACCGGCGAGCAGGAACGACACGACGATCGCGGGTCCGGCCTCGGGCACCGCCTCGCCGAGCACGACGAAGATGCCGGTGCCGAGGGTGGCGCCGACGCTCAGCAGGGTGAGCTGGGTGACGCCCATGGTCCGCTTGAGCGAGCTGCCGGCGGCTTCGTCGGCGAGTGCGCCGACGGTTTGCCGCCGGGTCAACCGGCTTGTGGGGCTTGTCCGTTGTCCACCTGGGGGCCGTGTACCGACTGTGTCCACCGTGCCGTTCCCTCCGCAGTTCCGCTTCTGGCCCCTGATGATGCGGAGGGACGGGCGGGTGACGGTGGGGGGAACGGCCAGAGGTTGGCGGGTCGGTTTGGAGTCTTGGCCAAAGCCAGGGGCGAGATGGAAACGCGGCAGCTCACCGAAGCGCTCACCGCAGTGCTTCGGCGACCTCCCGAGCCGCGTCCACGACCCGCGGGCCCACCCGTTCCGGCACCGCGTCCGCCAGCATCACCACGCCGACGCTTCCCTCGACACCGGTGACCCCGAGCAGCGGAGCGGCCGCTCCACTCGCGCCCGCCTCCAGTTCCCCGTGCGTCAGCGTGTACCCCGGCTCACCGAGCCCCTGCTGCCGCTGGGCGAGGATGGCCCGGCCCGCGGCACCCCGGTCCAGCGGATGCCGGAACCCGGCCCGGTAGGCCACGTGGTAGTCGGTCCAGGTCGGCTCGACGACGGCGACGGCCAGCGCCTCCGCCCCGTCCACGAGGGTCAGATGGGCCGTGGCTCCGATGTCCTCGGCCAGCGACCGCAGGGCCGGCAACGCCGCCTCGCGGACCAGCGGATGCACCTGGCGGCCCAGTCGCAGCACACCGAGCCCGACCCTGGCACGGCCGCCCAGGTCTCGTCGTACGAGTGCGTGCTGTTCGAGTGTGGCCAGCAACCGGTATACGACGGTCCGGTTCACGCCCAGTTTGTTGGATAGCTCGGTGACGGTCAGCCCGTGGTCCGTATCGGCCAGCAATTTGAGGACGCGCAGTCCCCGGTCGAGCGTCTGAGAGGTCTCCGCGGTCACGACGCCCACTCCTTAAGTGGTGAGGTCGGCAGCCCCCGTCGCGGCGGAAATTGCGTCACCGAGTCCCGTCGGTGACGCGCGTCAGAGGCCGCCGATCGGCTGGCGGCCCGGGCTGTCCCGGACCGCGTCGCTTCACGGCTGCGCTCCGCGGCGGCGCTGCCACGGGGCGTGTGCGTAGCGGGACAGTAGCGAAGGCGGTTCGCTGAGCGGAAGGCTCCGTCCAGAATCCGGTCACTGTCCGGTACGGACTACTTCCTTTTGTCCCGATACATACGGCGCGCGCCACCCGGAGTGCACCACTCCCGCACAGAGCGCACACGCTGCGGTGCACGCCCCCTCCCTTTAGGAGGCGGGCGTCACTTCATCCGCGTGGCCCACTCCTGGACCTTGGCGATCCGCTGCCGCAGCTGCCCGGCCGTGGCCTCGGCGCTCGGCGGTCCGCCGCACACGCGCCGCAGCTCGGTGTGGATGACCCCGTGCGGCTTGCCGCTCTGGTGGGTGTACGCACTGACCATCGTGTTGAGCTGCTTGCGGAGCTCCATCATCTCCTTGTGCGAGACGACGGGCCGCCGCTCAGCGGGCAACTCGAGGAGGTCGGCCTCTTCGTCCGGCTTCTTACGGCTGTGCGCGATCTGCCGGGCCTGCCGCTTCTGGAGGAGGAGCTGCACCTGGTCGGGCTCGAGCAGCCCCGGAATCCCGAGGTAGTCCTGCTCCTCTTCGCTCCCCGGGTGCGCCTGCATGCCGAACTCGGCGCCGTCGTACAGCACCCGGTCGAAGACGGCCTCGGACTCCAGCGCCTCGAAGGCGAACTGCTCCTGCTCGCCGGTGTCCTCGTCCTGCTCCTTGTTCGCCTCCTCCATCTCCTTCTCGGACTCGGCGTACGGGTCCTCCTCGCCGTCCTTCTTCGGCTTGTCGAGGGCGTGGTCGCGCTCGACCTCCATCTCGTTGGCGAAGGTGAGGAGGTCGGGGACGGTCGGGAGGAAGACGGAGGCGGTCTCGCCACGGCGCCGCGAACGCACGAAACGCCCGACGGCCTGGGCGAAGAAGAGGGGGGTGGAGATGGTGGTGGCGTACACCCCGACGGCGAGCCGAGGCACGTCCACGCCCTCGGACACCATGCGCACGGCGACCATCCACCGGTCGTTGCTCTCGCTGAACTTGTCGATCCTGTTGGACGCACCGGTGTCGTCGGAGAGGACGAGGGTCGCCTTGCTGCCGGTGATCTCGCGGATCAGCTTGGCGTACGCGCGGGCGGAGTCCTGGTCGGAGGCGATGACGAGGGCGCCGGCGTCCGGGATGCCCTTCCGCACTTCGGTGAGCCGCTGGTCGGCGGCGCGCAGCACGCTGGGCATCCACTCGCCGCGTGGGTCGAGGGCCGTACGCCACGCCTGGCTGATGGCGTCCTTGGTCATGGGCTCGCCGAGCCGCGCGGCGATTTCGTCCCCCGCCTTGGTCCGCCAGCGCATGTTGCCGCTGTAGGAAAGGAAGATGACGGGCCGGACGACGTGGTCGGCGAGCGCGTTGCCGTACCCGTAGGTGTAGTCGGCGGCGGACCGACGGATCCCGTCGTTCCCCTCCTCGTACGTCACGAAGGGGATGGGATTGGTGTCGGACCGGAAGGGCGTACCGGTGAGCGCGAGCCGCCGAGTGGCGGGCTCGAAGGCTTCCAGGCAGGCCTCGCCCCAGGACTTGGAGTCACCGGCGTGGTGGATCTCGTCGAGGATGACGAGGGTCTTGCGCTGCTCGACACGGTTGCGATGCAGCATGGGCCGTACGCCGACACCGGCGTAGGTGACGGCGACACCCTGGTAGTCCTTGCCGAGCGGCCCCGCGCTGTACTCGGGATCGAGCTTGATCCCTATCCGCGCCGCTGCTTCCGCCCACTGCTTCTTCAGGTGCTCGGTCGGCGCGACGACGGTCACCTGCTGCACGACATGGTGGTGCAGCAGCCACGAGGCGAGGGTCAGCGCGAAGGTCGTCTTGCCGGCGCCGGGGGTGGCGACGGCGAGAAAGTCACGCGGCTGCTCCTGGACGTACCTCTCCATCGCCCCTTGCTGCCAGGCACGCAGCTTGCTGGCGGTGCCCCAGGGGGCGCGGCCGGGGAAGGCCGGGGAAAGGTGATGGGAGGAGGCGGCGGTGGTAGTCACGGTCTCCGTTTGGTGGGTCGGGCGGCTCGGCTCGGTGAAGGGGTCAGACGGTTGGGCTGGGTATGACAACCGGGCCACCCTACCGGCGCCGCTTTCGTGTCAACGCGCAGACAAGCCCGGGTAACCCGTGGGTGGGATCCACGTCACAGCTCGCGCAGCCGTCCCGCGATCGCCGCCACTTCGCCTTCGGTGCCGGACGCCACGTCGATGACCAGCGCGTACGCCGCGTCCTGGTCGACGTCGGCGAGGTCGACGCCGTTCACGCCGAGAAGGGTCGCCGCAGCGAGCCAGGCGGTGCGCTTGTTGCCGTCGACGAGGGGGTGGTTGGTGGCGATGGCGTGCAGGAGGGCGGCCGCCTGTTCGTGCAGGTCGTCGTAGGCCGCCGTACCGAACATGCGGGCGCGCGGGCGATGTACGGCGGAGGCGAGCAGTCCGGGTTCCCGGGCCTCGGGGGCACGTCCGCCGAAGGCGACCTCGGCGAGGGCGGTGACCTCGACGACGGTGAGGTGGCGGGTCGTTCCTCTCATCCGCCTCATTCGCCGAGCCTCCTCAGCAGGTCGGCGTGCTCCCGCGCGATCCGCTCGCCGACAGCCCGCACCAGCGTGCTCTCTTCGTGGAGATACCTGTCCACGGCCTCCCGTGCGATGTCCTCCGGCGGGCGGCCGCACGCGTCGGCGAGGTCTTCGAGGGCCTGCCCGGCGGCGGGGTCGAGGTGAAGAGTGAGCTCGTGCATGCGCCCAGAGCCTAGGCACCCGATCACACGCTCACGACCGAATTACGCCTCCCGCAGCCGCGTAGTCACCCACGCCCCCACCAACGCCACCCCCGCCATCGGCAGGAACACAGCGGCGAAGGCGGCCGGATGCGAACCGGACGCCTCGGTCGCCGCGTGACTCACCGTGCCGCCGCCCAGCGCGGCGAAGGCCGCACCCCCGATCGCGAGCAGGACGACGTTCGACAGCCCGTCGGAGATCTGGAGGGCGGCGGAGTTGGTGCCGGCCTCCTCCGGGGCGGAGAGCTGCAGCAGCAGCACGCTGGTGGAGGAGATCACCAACCCCATCCCGAAGCACCCGAACGCCCAGGCCACGGCGAGGCTCCAGGCGGGCACGGAGTCGATCAGCACGCTCGGCGCGGCGGCGATGGCACCGGCCACCAGCACCATCCCGAACGTCATCAGCCGATCCCGGTACGGCTCCACTCGCGCCCGCGACTGCACCCACGACCCCAGCGCCCACGTCACCCCGCCCGCCGCGAGCGAGAACCCGGCGAGCGTCGGCGACAGCCCCCGCTGGGTGACCAGCATCAACGGCACGAAGGACTCGGCGGCGATGAAGGACCCCGCGGCGACCCCGCGCAGCAGCACGACGGAGGGCAGTCCGCGGGCGGCCCGGTAGGTACCGCGCGGCAGCAGCCCGAGCACGGCCGGCACGAGCAGCGCGGCACCGGCGACACCGGGGACGAGCGAGAGCCAGGTCAGGTCCTGGGCGGCGTACTGCAGCAGCCCCGCACCGAGCGAGATACCGAGGGCGAGCCGAATGCGCCGCCGGTCGAACGACGCGTGGTCCGCCGCGTGGTCCACCGCCCCGGCCGCCCGCCGCCGTATCTGCGGCAACGCGAGCGCCAGCGGAAAGACGACGAGCACCGGGATCCCGACGAACACCCACCGCCACCCGAGGTGCTCGGTCACGGCACCGGACGCCAACGGCCCGACGATGGACGGCACAACCCAACTGGCGGCGAACGCGGCCATGATCGCCGGCCGCAACCGCTCGGGATAGGCCCGCCCGACGACGACGTACAAGGCAACAATCACCAGCCCGCCCCCGAGCCCCTGCACGGCCCGCCCGAGAATGAACAGCCACATCGCGGTAGCCGTCCCGGACAACAGCAGCCCAGTCGCAAAGGCGCCGATCCCGGTGGTCACCGCCCCGAGCGGCCCCCGCCGATCCGACCACTGCCCGGCCAGCACCATCCCGAACAGACTCGTCGTGAAGTACCCGGAAAACGCGAACGCGTACAGGGACACCCCGTCCAACTCCCGCGCCGCGACGGGCATCGCCGTCCCGACGGCGGTCGCCTCGAACGCGATCAACAGCACGACCGACACGATCCCGATACTGAGCGCCCGATAGGAACGCCCCAACACGCCCTCCTCGTGCTCGGTGGGCAGGTCAGGAGTGGTGTCGAGGGCGGCCATGGTCGCCAGCGTAAGGGCCACGGGGCGGTTTGGCCCCTGTCGGGAGGCGGGCACGGACTGAGACCTTGGTCGTACGCCCACGAGGGCATCGCGGCCCATTCATGAACGGCGTATGGCAGTCCCATTGCGGCACCCGCGATTCCCTTGAGTCGTGCCCCTGCCCCGCCCTACGGTCATTCCACCGAGTTCGGCCCGGAGCACCACGCTCCACCGACCCGGCCGTGTGCCCGAGTGGTTTAGGGACTCGCCTGCAAAGCGAGTTACGTGGGTTCGATTCCCGCCACGGCCTCCAACGTCTTGACCAGGCAGAACAAAAGGGGCGGCACCTCCGATGGGGTGCCGCCCCTTTTTGACCTGGCACGCCTGGTCGGAGCTTTACTCTTCGAGCCACGCTTCCTGCATGATCGAAGTGGCGTCTTCGGTGTGGCGGACACGGAACACGGACATGGCGCGGCCGTCATGGTTGAGAGGGGCGACACGTTCGAGGGCGAGTTGGGTCAGCGCGTCCCAGGGGAAGGTGTGGTCGGGCTCGTCGAGGTGGATGCCTTCCTGCGCCAGGGCCTCGCCTGTGATGCCGAACGCGTCGATGACGGCTTGCGGCTCTCCTTCCACGTACCAGTCGTCTTCTTGGTCGTGACGGCCCGATGCCAGAAGCTTCGTACCGCTGGGGTGGAAGATCGCCCAGGCTCCATGGGTGGTGCTGTCGTCGATGGTGCACGCGGCGATGATCACCGCGTCCGGGAGATTCTTGTGGAGTTCTTCTGTCAGCTCCAGGACGGGGAAGTCGTCCGCGGTGTGTCCAAGGGCGGGGTCGATGATCTCCACCACTCCGCCCCAGCATCCGACGCGGACCAGTTCCAGGTCGGCTCGGGTGCCGGCGGCCACGTCATCGGTCGCAGGGACAGTGCCCAGGTCTTCGAGGATCGTGTCGATGGTGCCGAAGGATTCGGCGAATCGACGGGCCGCGACCCGATCACGAGCGGGGAGATCGACCGCTTCCGTGGGGGATCCGGGGTGGACGATGGTGAGGCTGTATTCGCCGTAGCGGAGAACACCCGCGTCCGCGGGAAAGTCCCAGAAAGAGGTTTCCGTCATGCCCGTCACGCTAACGGGCAGGGCCCCGGGGAGAGTCGCGTTCCCCCAGTTTGATCGCGTGGGGGTGCGATCCGTCCGCCTCCCCGGTTCCTCAGCGCCGCCCGCCGAACTCCCAGTCGTGGACCTCTATGTCGGCGTACCGGTCCGCAGTCAGGACCGCGCGGGCCGAGGCCGGGTCCGGGGCCCGGAGTAGTGCCGCCGTGCCCAGCCAGGTGTTGCCGTCGTCGGACAGCAGTGGGCCGTACGCGATCAGGTCGTCCCCGGCGGGCGGTACGGCGAGGTCGGCGGGCTCGCCTGCGCCGAGGCCCAGGACCAGGTAACGGTTGCCGCCGGTACGGCCGCCGGGGAAGTCCCACATCGTGCGGCCCAGCTTGTTGTGCCAGCGGCGGAGCAGGACATCCCGGTATGCGCCGGCCTGGTAACACGGCTCGTCGAAGACGAATGCTCGGGCGGCGGTGGGATCCGGCAGGTCGACGATGTGCACGCTGCCGGTGAGTGTCTCGCCGTCGGCGGCGAAGGTCGGGCCGCGGGCGATCAGCTCCTTCGCGTACCGGTCCATGTAGGACCAGTGCTCCTCCAGCAGTTCCTCGCGCAAAGGGACAGAGCCCGGCCGGTCGCGGTGGTAGCAGAAGAACTCCATGCTCACAGACTCTTCCCGTGTGGGTCAGGGATACGACGTCGTCCTGGCCACGTGGGCGTGGAGGAGCCGTGTCGACGGCTCGAAGCCGTGGCGGGCGTAGGCCGGTATCGCTCGGGGTGAGGAGTGGACGGTGACTCGCTCCAGGCCCAGTTCGTGGGCCGCGGCCAGCGTCGCTTCGATGAGGCGGCCGCCGAGGCCGGTGTCTCGGGCCTCCGGTATGACGTACACACATTGCAAGTCGCCGGAGGCCCGGTTCAGGGCGTGTGGGGCCGGCACGCGGTGGAGGACCGCCAGCCAGGCCATGCCGATGATCGTTGTGTCGCGGACCAGGACCATGCACCGGTGCGAGGACGCGTTCTCCTTCGCCCAGGCTACGAAGTGCCGTACGAATTCGTCGCGTTCGACCGGAGCCGGATCCGGGCTGTTGCCGTTCTCTGCGACCCACCGCCATCGGAGATCGGCCACGGCGGCCAGGTCACTGGGCTGGGCGACGCGGATCACGATGTTTTCCACGCCTCAGAGCACCCCTCCCGCCTCGTCCTGGAACAGCTCCGTCCAGTAGTGCCAGTCGGCGTCCGTCGTCGTCCCCGTCGGGTCGATCGTCGAGAGGACCTGGAGCATCGTCTTGGCCACCTGGGCGTAGAGGTCGCCCGTGAGTTCGTGGTTCAGGGCGTTGTCTATCGTCCGCTCGCGGTGCAGGAGCCAGAGGGTGAAGGCGAGGGTGGAGATGTCCGTGTTCAGGGGGTAGAGGGTGGCGTCGGGCTCGCTCCAGTTGAGGATCGCGCCCGTTTCGCCGTCCACCACCAGGCTGTTGTTCTCCTGGAGATCGCCCAGGCGGATCAGGTGGGCGGACCTCGGCACCAGGGCTTCCGGGTACAGCTCCGCCAGCGTCGCCAGCGGGGCGTCCGGGTCCAGGTGGAAGAGGATGCCGTCCTCGGGCAGACCCGTCTCGCGCAGGAAGCGGCGGGTCGGTTCGTGGGTGAGGGTCAAGGGGAAGTCGATGTCCTCGTAGCGCATCACCTTGCCGCGGCCGAACTCCTGGTCCAGGAGGCGGGACGGAAGGTCCAGGGCCAGCTCCGAGTCCGTGCCGGGGCCCGCCACCAGGGCCAGGGGGCGGATCAGGGCCGCGATCTTCCAGAACGCCGGTACCTCGCCGCCCGTGCCCTCCGCGAACACCGTCTGCAGCTGGCGCGACGCCTCCTCCACCGCCGTAGGACCGAAGCGGCCGGCGTAGGAGGCGAACTGACCGCGCAGGTCCCGGAGTTCGTCCGTCGCCGTCGCGAAACGCACCAAGGTGGGCAGCGACGGCGCCAGCGGGGTGCGGTCGATCAGCTCGGAGCGTTCGTAGACGAAGGACGTCGTCGAGATCTCCCCCGTCGTGCCGTCCAGAAGGACCGACTCCGTCTCCAGCCCGTCCAGGTCCGTCAGCGCACCTATCACCAACTGGTCGCCCGTCGGGTCCTCGACCGTCCGCAGGCAGTCGCGGCGCAGCTCGGCGAAGGTGAACAGGTCGCTGTCACCCGGAAGTCCGGGGCCGCTGAGCCAGCGGCGTGTCGACGCGTGTGTGATGTACGGATCCAGTTCGTTCTCGGTCAGGACAATCGCCGCGACAGCGGCTTCGATCGTGCTCATGGTTCCCCCGCATGTGCTTTCGCTCACGGTCCCCGTGCGGGGCACGGCACAGCACGGCCGATCCGTCAGGACCCCGCGCTCGTCCCCCACTTCCCAGAACACTACGCGCCACCACTGACAACGCCCCCGTACCAGGAGAGACGTCAGAGCACCCTCGCGCGTTCCCTTCCCGCCACGATCGCGTCCACCGTTTCCCCCGGCGTCAGCGCGGAGTTGTCCAGCCACAGGCCGATGCGCGGCGTCGACTCCCGCAGCACCCCGTCCAGTTCCGGAACCGTCCAGGCGCCGTAGCCCGTCTTCGCCCGCTCCGCCTCCCGGGCGGCGACCGTATCGGCACCCGGCGCCAGGACCACGACGTACAGCGGACGAGTGCGCACCAAGCCTACGTACGCCCCCAGGTCCTCACCCAGCACCACGTCCTGCACGACCGCCGTGAACCCGGCCTCGGCGTACGCGTCCGCCGTCGCCGCCGACAGCCGGTACCGCAGACGGAGTTGGGCCACGGACTCATCGGCCCAGGAAGCCCCCGGCAGATACTCCTCGCGGCCCGTCACGATCATCCGCCGGAAGACGTCCCCACGCACGTGTGCCGCCCGCGGCAGCCGCTCGGCCAGCGCCTGCGCCACCGTCGACTTCCCGGCCGCCATCACGCCGGTGACAAGCACCACTCCACGCAGCACCTCACGCGTCACGCGAAGTACACGCCGCCCAGCACGACCACGATCGCCGCCACGACGAACAGCAGGATCCAGATCGCCAACTTACCCACACTGGGCGGCGGTTCGTAACGCGGCGGATCCGGTTCCGGTGCGCTCACTGTGCTGTCACCACCGCTGCCTGCGGCCTTATCGGCAGCCGGTTCACGGGGCGGCCCGTGGCGGCCCGTACGGCCGCGGCGATGGCCGCCGGGGAGGTCACGACCGGCACCGCGCTGGCCGCCTTCGCCCCGAAGGGGGCGACCACGTCACGTTCCTCGACGAGCTTGACGATCCGGATGTCCGGCGCGTCCAGGGCCGTCGGCAGCGCGTAACCCGTCAGGTCCGGGTGACGGATCAGCCCGCGCGCGGAGCGCAGGTTCTCGGTCAGCGCGATGCCCACGCCCTGCGTGACGCCCGCCTCGATGCGGGCCTCCAGCTGGGCGGGGTTGAGCACCCGGCCGACGTCCTGGGCGAGCGCCAGCTCGACCACGCGTACCGAACCCAGTTCGATGTCGACGTCCACCACCGCGCGGATCGCGCAGAAGGCGAGCCCCACGAAGGCGTCGCCCTGGCCCGTCTCGTCCAGGGGTTCCGTCGGGTGCGGGCGGCATTGGGCCGTGGCCCAGAGTTCCTTGCCGTCCATCGCCTCGGTCACGGTCGTCGACAGGACCCCGTCGTACGAGGTGATCTTGCCGTCGGTGATCTGGAGCAGCTCCGTGGACATGCCGAACTTGTGCGCCAGGGGCTGGAGCAGTTGCGTGCGGACCATTTTCGCCGCGCGTTCCACCGCGCCGCCGGACACCCACGTGTGGCGGCCGCGGCAGCCCGGGCCGGCCGGCGGCTGGTCGGTGTCGACCGGGGCCACGTGGACCTCGTCGATGCCGAGCGTGTCCTGGACGATCTGGCGGGCCAGAGTGGTGAAGCCCTGGCCGGTCTCGACGGCCGCGCACAGCACCGTCGCCACGCCGTCCTGGACGCGTACGGTCGCCGTGGAGACCTCGTCCGCGCCCTCCGCGCCGAGCATGTGCACCATGCCCAGGCCGTAGCCGACGCCCCGGCGCACCGCGCCCGGTTCGCCCGCGCCCTCGGGGCCGCCGGGCAGCAGCCACTCGTCCTCGGGGGTGTCCTTGGGCAGCGTCGGGAGCGGGAAGTCCCGTACGGCCTGCAGGAGTTCGGCCACCGGGGCCGGGCAGGTCACGGTCTGGCCGGTCGGGAGGACGTCTCCCGTGGCCAGGACGTTCTGCAGGCGCAACTCCGCCGGGTCGATGCCCAGCTTCTTCGCCAGCTTGTCCATCTGCGCCTCGTAGGCGGCGCACACCTGCATCGCGCCCTCGCCGCGTACGTGGCCGGAGGGCGGGTTGTTGGTGCGTACGGCCCAGCCCTCGATGAAGGCGTTCGGGACGATGTACGGGCCGCAGGCGAACGACACCGCGGCGGCCAGCGCCTCCGAGGAGGTGTCGGCGTAGGCGCCCGAGTCGAGCAGGATCTGCGCCTCGACCTTCACCAGCTTGCCCTCGGCGTCGGCGTGGTGGCGGTATCTCAGCAGGGTCGGGTGGCGGTGGGCGTGGCCGAGGAAGGACTCCTCGCGCGTCGCCGTGAGCTTCACCGGGCAGCCCGTCTTCAACGCCAGCAGGCCGAGCGGGAGTTGGAAGCCCTGGTCCTCGCGGTCGGCGGTGGCACCGGGGACACCGGTGACGACGACCTTCACGCGCTCGGGCTCCAGGCCGTAGCAGGCGGCGGCCGTGTCGCGGTCGGTGTGCGGGTCGGTGGAGGCCAGGTAGAGCTCGACGCCGCCGTCGGGGCGGGGCACGGCGAGGCCGGCCTCGGCACCGATGGGGGCGGGGTCCTGGCGGCCGATGCGGTACAGGCCCTCGACCACGACCTCGCCGGCCGCGTCGGGGTCGCCGTGCCGCAGCGGGATGTGCCGGACCAGGTTGCCGTCGGGGTGCAGGGGCTCGGCCTCGAAGGCCTGCTCCGGGTCGGTCACCGGGTCGAGTACTTCGTACTCGACGATGACGGCGGCGGCGGCCATGCGCGCGGTGTCGGGGTGGTCGGCGGCGACGGCCGCGATGGGCTCGCCGTGGTGCCGTACGACCTCGGAGGCGAACAGCGGGCGGTCGGCCCTGCCGCGGCCGTAGTGGGCGGAACCCGGCACGTCCTCGTGCGTGACGACCGCGCGGACGCCGGGCATCTCACGCGCGTGAGTCGTGTCGATGGACACGATGCGCGCGTGCGCGTGCGGGGAGCGCAGGACGGCCGCCCACAGCAGGCCCTCGGCCCACAGGTCGGCCGCGTACGGGAAGGTGCCCTCGGTCTTCGCGCGCGCGTCGGCCGGCCGCAAGGACACGCCGAGGCCGTGCGGGATCGGCTCGGGGGCGGGTGCTGCCTCCGCGGGGGTGGTCGCGGTGGCGGCTTCGTTGCTCACGCCTGGCCTCCGTCCTGTCCGTACGCCTGCTCATGCGGGTTCGGCGCTCCCGGTGGGCCCGGGGCTTCGAACGCCGACGGGTTGACGCCGCCTGCTCCCGGGCCCGCCTGATGGGGAATACGGGCCTCGTCGCCGTCCTGTTCGGAGTCGGGGGCCGCGTGGTGGGCCTCGCGCTCGGCGACGACCTCCTTGACGGCCTCGACCACGCCCCGGTAGCCGGAGCAGCGGCACAGGTTGCCGCACAGCGCCTGGCGGGTCTCCATCTCGGACGGCGCCGGGTTGCCCTCCAGGAGGTCGTGCACGGTCATCGCCATGCCCGGCACGCAGAAGCCGCACTGCACGGCACCGCACCGGGCGAGCGCCCGCTGCACGTCCGAGGGCTGTCCGTCCTCGGCCAGACCCTCGACCGTGCGGACCTCGCTGCCGGCGGCGGTCACGGCCGGCACCAGGCAGGAGGCGACGAGCCGTCCGTCGACCTGGACGTTGCAGGCCCCGCACTCGCCCTGCGAGCAGCCGTCCTTGGCGCCCGCGAGGCCGAGCCGCTCCCGCAGCACGTAGAGCAGCGACTCGCCGATCCACGCGTCGGAGACGGGACGGTCGACGCCGTTGACGCGCAGCACGTAGGAGGCGAGGGGGTGTTCCTCGCCGGTGGGCGCGGGCGTGTCGTCGTGCTCCTCGGCGGCTTCCGCCTCGGGCTCCGCAGAAGGCTCAGCGGCCTCTTCAGCGTCCTCAACGACCTCCGGAGCACCCGAGGCCTCCTCGGCCGCCTCACCGGCGCTGTGCGGGGCCCGTGAGGCCGCTACGGCGGACACGACGGGTTCGGCGGGCTGCTCGGGTTCGTGCGCTCGCGGCTGCTCGGGCTCGTGCTCGGCCGGAACGGGCTCCACGCGCGTGTGGGACGCCGGGTCGGCGGGTGCCGTGTGCAGGTGGGCCGCCGGCGCGGGCTGCTCGTGCGCGGGCTCCTCCGCGGGCGGCTCCTGCCCCCACGGCTGCCCCGCCGCCTCCGTCGCCCAGGGCGCGGCCGCGCCGCCGGGGAGCGTGGCCGGCGGGGTGCCGCCCCACTGCTCGACCAGGGAGGAGGTGGTGAACTCGCCCGATTCATCCGGGATGTCACCGCCGGCGACGGGGATCGACCACTGTCCGGTCACGTCGTGGCCCGGCGCCGCCGCGGTCTCCTCGACGTTCCACTGCTGAGTGGCCGCGGGGTTGTACGCGAACGAGTCGTGCCCGGTCTGCTCCTGGGGCACGGCGTTCGGGTCGGGCCACCGGTCGCCGTCGGCGGGCACGGCCCAGGTGCCCGTGGCCGCCGGGTCGTCGGTCCCGGTGGCGGGTGTGACCGTTATCGGCGGGGGCACATAGCCGTGACCGGGTGCGGCGAGCGGGTCGGCAGAGGCGAGGAGGGCCTCGATGCCTCCTTCGGGGAGTTTCACGAAGGCGGTGGCGCCGTCGTCGTAGTCGCCCTGGGGCAGCGGGTCCCAGCGGCCCCCGCTCCTGGGCGTGCCCTCTCCGTGCTGGTCGTCGCTCATGACAGTGCCCTCCCCAGTGCTCGTCGGGCCAGCGCGGCGACGGTGCGCCGCAGGTGCAGTACGGCGGGCGGATGCTGCGGTACGGAGCCGTCCTCGGCCGGGGCCGGGTCGGGGATGCAGGCCGCGGCGACGTACTCCCCGAAGGCGGTGAGCGCCTCCGGGACGATCGCCCGGTTGTTGTCCCAGTCGATGAGCCGGCCGACCCACTGCTCGGCGTCCAGGGGCCGCAGCGGCATCGGCGCTATGGCTCCGACGGCGCACCTGACTCCGCGCCGGGCGGGGTCGAGGACCAGGGCGACGGAGGCCATCGCGCGCCCGGGACCGGTGCGGCCGGTCGCCTTGAGGAAGACCTGCGGCGCGTGCAACAGCGGCACGCGCACGTAGCCGATGAGTTCGCCGGCGCGCAGCATCTCCATGCCGGCCAGCAGGTGCGAGACCGGCACCTCGCGGCGGGCCCCGCCCTGGCCCGCGATGATCAGCGTCGCCTCCAGGGCGGCCAGCACGGGCAGCGCGTCCCCGGTGGGGGACGCCGAGGCGATGTTGCCGCCCAGGGTGCCCGCGTTGCGGATCTGCGGCGGACCGGCGGCGCGGGCCGAGGCGGCGAGGGCGGGGATGAGGGCGGCGAAGTCGGGGCGGCCCATCCGCGCGTGGGTGAGGCCCGCGCCGAGCAGGGCGTGCCCGTCCTGGTACTGCCAGCCGCGGATCTCGCTGATCCGGCCGAGGCCGACCAGTGCGGCGGGCCTGAGCTGACCGGAGTTGACGGAGGCCATCAGGTCGGTGCCGCCCGCGACGGGCACGGCGGCGGGCACGGCGGCGAGTGCCGCCACGGCCTCGTCCAGCGTTGTGGGCAGCGTGACGGACTGCGCCGCCTGCGGTGCGTGCGTGGTCAAACCGGCTACCCCTTCCCGCTGCCCCACCTGGTCCCACCTGTGCTGCCGTACGGTACGTGCTGACAGGGCGGACGTGGCAACTCTGGCACATCTTCGCAACACGCGAAGACAGGGGTCCACTAGGAGGCATTCGCCCGCCTCACCTGGGACATGGTCCGTTTTGGTACGGCATCACCGGCGCATGTCGATTGACACTCTTCGGTGACTCTTGGGGTCTTTTTCCGTATCTGTTCGGACACATGCCCGTTCAGGAGGCCTACCTGTTCGGGGGCGGCCCCTCGATCGGGCGACCGAGCACCCCGGGGCGCCGCTGCCACGGCAACGGCCCCGCGGGCGGCCGGTAGGCGACGCCCAGGGCGTCAAGTCGGCGGTAGTGGGCGGCCATCCGCCGCTCGAAGTCGCCGAAGTCCCGTTCCGCCGGGGCGGGCAAGGCACTCCAGGCCACCTCGGCGAAGGCCGTGAGCCGCGGGAACGTCTGGTAGTCCACGCGCGCGGGGTCCTCCATCACCTCGGTCCACACGTTGGACTGCGCGCCGAGGACGTGCGCCGCCTCCGCCGAAGTCAGCTCCGGTGGAACGGGCTCGAACCGATACACGTCCTCCAGGGTGCGGACGTAGCCGATGGGGACCGGCTCGTCCGCGCCCGGGGCCTGCCGGTGGTCCAAGTACACCTGCTGCTCGGGGCACATGACGACGTCGTGGCCGGCCCGCGCGGCCGCGATCCCGCCCTGGTAGCCGCGCCACGAGGACACGGCCGCCCCGTCGGCCAGCCCGCCCTCCAGGATCTCGTCCCAGCCGATGAGCCTGCGGCCGCGCGCGGTGAGCCACTTGTCGAAGTGTCCGATGAACCAGGACTGCAGCTCGTCCTCGTCCGCGAGCCCGAGTTCCTTGATGCGGGCCTGTGCGGTGGGCGACTGCCGCCACTGGTCCTTGAGGCATTCGTCACCGCCGACGTGAATGAACTCCGAGGGGAACAGGTCGAGGAGTTCCTCGAACACCCCCTCGTAGAAGCGCAGGGTGTTGTCAGTGGGGGCGAGTACGTTCGGAGAGATGCCCCAGGTGTCCCAGACGGAGAGGGAGGGCGCGCCTTCCATGGATGCAGCGATGACGTCGGTGTTGCCGAGTTCCGGGTACGCGGCGATGGCGGCCTGCGAGTGGCCGGGTACGTCGATTTCGGGGACGACGGTGATATGCCGCTCGGCGGCGTAGGCGACGATCTCCCGGATGTCGTCCTGGGTGTAGTAGCCACCGTGCGGCTTCTCCTCCCACAGCGGGGAGGCCCGGTGGCCGAATTTCGTGCGTGATCGCCAGGAACCGGTCTCGGTCAGCTTCGGGTACCGCTGGATCTCGACGCGCCAGCCCTGGTCGTCCGTCAAGTGGAAGTGGAAGACGTTGAGTTTGTGCGCGGCCATCAGGTCGAGGTAGCGCAGGACTCCGTCCTTGGGCATGAAGTGCCGGGCCACGTCGAGCATGAGGCCGCGCCAGCCGAACCTGGGCGCGTCCTCGATCGTGACGTGCGGCACGGCCCAGGTGCGGTCGCGACCGAGCGGGGCCCTGCGATACGCGTCAGGGCCGAGGAGCTGACGCAGTGTCTGGGCGCCCCAGAAGACACCGGCCGCGCTGCCGCCCTCGATGAGGACGCCGGTCGGGTCGCTGACGAGGCGGTACTCCTCGGGGCCCAGTCCGGGGTCGAGCTGGAGCCCGATGCCGTCGCCCTCGGTGTCGTCGAGCTCCCACCCCTCGCGCAGCGGCAGGCCGGTGGCCTGGCACAGGACGGTGCGCAGCCAGTGGCCGACGCCCTCCGTCGCGGTGCCGGCGTAGAGCTGCGAGTGCGCTGTCAGCCGCACCTCGCCGGAACCGGCGACGACGCTGCGAGGTGCCGGAATCAGTTCAGTCACGTCAGTCCTTAACCGCTCCGCCCAGCCCCGAGACCAGGCGTCGCTGTACGAGTACGAAGAACACCAGCACCGGAATCGTCATCACCGTGGAGGCTGCCATGACCCCGCCCCAGTCCGGCTCGTCCGGCTTGTAGAACACCAGCAGTGCCATCGGCAGGGTCGACTGGGACGTGTCGCTGATGATGAAGGACTTGGCGAACAGGAAGTCGTTCCAGGCCGAGATGAAGGAAAACACGCTCGTGGCCACCAGGCCGGGGAAGACGAGCGGGAAAAGGATCTGCCACAGGAATCGCGCACGGCTCGCCCCGTCGATGTACGCGGCCTCCTCCAGCGCCTCCGGGACCGCCTTCACAAAGCCCCTCAGCATCCATATCGCGAACGGCAGCGAGAAGGCGATGTGCGGCAGGACCAGCGAGCCCAGCGTGTTCAGCAGCCCGAAGTCCCGCATCTGGAAGAACAAGGGGATCGTGAGCGCCTCCACCGGCACCATCTGGGCCACCAGAAACATGATCAGCAGGGTGGTCCGGAAGCGGAAGCGGAATCGCGTCACCGCGGTCGCCGCGAGAAACGCGATCAGCGCCGAGACGATCACGACACTGCACGCCACGACAAGGCTGTTGACGAAATACCGACCGAAATCCTGCTGCTCGAACACGCGCCGGAAGGAATCCAGCGAGGGCGACAGCGTCCAGGGCCGCGGCTCGGTCGACTCGATCTCACCCGCCGGTTTGAAGGCGCTGAGCACCATCCAGTAGAGGGGGAAGGCGACGACGACCGCGATCAGCAGCGCCGAAGCCTCGGCGGCCAGTCGCCAGGGACGCCGTACACCCAGCCGTACCCCCATGCGAAGCAGAAGATTCACAGTTCCTCCCCCTGCCGGCGCAGCAGCCGCAGGTACACGAGCGTCACGGCGAGCAGGATCAGCAGCATCACGATGCCGATCGCCGAGCCGAGGCTGTACTGCGAGGACGCGAACGCCTTCTGGTAGGCGTACACGTTCAGGACCAGGTTCTGGCCCGCGATGCCGCCGCCGTTCGTCATGACGTAGATCTGCGTGAAGACCTTGAAGTCCCAGATGACCGACTGGATGGTGACGACGACCAGGATCGGCCGCAGCATCGGCGCGAGGACGGAGCGCCAGATCCGCCACTGCGAGGCGCCGTCGAGGGAGGCCGCCTCCAGGACCTCGGCGGGTACGGCCTGGATGCCCGCGTAGACCGTGACCATCACGAACGGGAAGGAGCACCACACCACTTCGAGCAGGACGAGGAAGAAGGCACTGAGCCGTCCGTACGTCCAGGAGTAGTCGCCGAGGCCCAGCATGCGGTTCACCGGGCCGAAGTCCGGGTCGAACAGGAGCAGCCAGACCGTCGAGCCCGTGACGGCCGGCGTCGCCCACGCACCCAGCGCGGCCAGCATCAGCGCGAGCCGCGGCACCGCACGCACGCGCGTGAGGAGCACGGCGAGCGCGCAGCCGACCGCCAGGGTGGAGACGACACAGGCCGCCGCGAAGACCACGGTCGCCAGCAGCACCTGCCAGAACTGCGGGTCCCCGAAGAGCTCCGTGTAGTTGCCGAAGCCCTCGAAGGTGGTGGGTTCACCGCCGCTGACCTGGGCCTGGGTGTACTGGAAGAACGAGATCAGACCGAGCTGGTAGATCGGGTAGAGGAGCAGCCCGCCGAGGACCACCAGCGCGGGAGCGAGGTAGAGCCAGGGGGTCCAGGCGGGCTTCGTGCGAGGATTCACCGGCTCAACCCACGGAGCCGAACGCGTCGTTCATCTTCGTCGCCGCTTCCTTGGAGGCCCCGGCCACGTCCTTCTTGCCGCTGATGACCTCCTGGAACATGGTCGGCAGCACCAGCGAGGAGTCGATCTGCGCCCAGGCGGGCGAGGCGGGCACGAACTTGGTGCCGGCGGCGAGGGTCTGCGCGAAGGGCTTCACGTACGGCTCCTCCGCCGCCGCCTGCTGCCGTACGTCCGCGAAGGTCGGCAGGAAGCCCATCGCGTCGAACATCGAGGCCTGCGTCTTCTTCGAGGTGAGCTGTTCCATCAGCTCGACGGCGAGGGTGCGGTGCGAGGTGCTCTTCAGTACGCCGATGTTGTTGCCGCCCGCGAACGCCGGGGCGATCGAGCCGGACGCCACGCCCGGCAGCGGTACGACCGCGTACTTGCCCTTCACCTTCCCGGCCTCGACGGCGGTGTGGCTGAAGTCGCCGCCGATCGCCATGCCCGACTTGCCGGCCGCGAACGCGGTGATCGTGTCGTTGCCGCCCATGCCGGCGCACTTGGCGGCCGGACAGTTGTCGTCGGAGAACAGCGACGTGTACGCCTTGATGCCCTTCTGGGCGGCCGCACTGTCGATCGCGGAGGCGTACGAACCGCCCTTGCCGGTGGCGAGTTCGCCGCCGTTGGCCCAGATGAACGGCATCGCGCCGTACGTGTAGGCGCCGCCGACGACCAGGCCGTACAGCTCGGGCTTGGCGGCACGTATCTTGCGGGCGGTCTCGGCCAACTCGGCCATGGTCTTCGGGACTTCGAGGCCGAGTTCCTTGAAGACGTCCGTCCGGTAGTACAGGGCGCGGACACCGACGTAGAAGGGCGCGCCGTAGATCTTGTCGTCCACCGTGACCGACTGCTTCGCGGTGGGGTCGGTGTCCTTGGCCTCGCTCCAGTCGCCGAACTCCTTGGTGACGTCGAGGAGTCCGCCGTCCTTCACATAGCCGGCCGTGTCGGTGTTGCCGTACTCCATGACGTCGGGGGCGGAGTCCGGGTCGTTGAAGGCGGCCTTGACGCGCTGGGCGCGGGTGTCGATCGGGATGTACTCGATGTCGACCTTGGTGTCCTTGTGGGCCTTCTCGAAGGCGGCGACGACGGAGTCGACGACCTTCTCCTTCGGCTTGTTGCCGACCTCCTGGAAGAGCCAGACACGGAGGGTGCCGGTCTTCTCGTCCTTGTCGGAGGAGGAGTTGTTGGAGGTCTGGGGGGCGCAGGCGGTGACGGCCAGGGCCGTCAGCAGCACGGCCAGTCTGGGGGCGAGCTTCATGGAGTGACCCTCCGGGCGTGCGTTGCAACATGTGCAATGACGGTTTCGCTCAACGCAACGGAGGTTATGGGTTACATGAACACGCTCACAAGAGGTCTCAACCACTTCGTGACACGCAAAAGCCCCCCGGGGCGCGCGGAACGCGCCCGGGGGGCCTTGTGAAGCCCAGTCGGGTGGAGGACCTACTTGTCGCCGCCCTTGTCGTCGTCCCCGCCGGAGCCCATGGACTCGTAGATCTCCTTGCACATGGGACACACGGGGTACTTCTTCGGGTCGCGGCCGGGCACCCAGACCTTGCCGCACAGCGCCACGACGGGCGTCCCGTCGAGGGCGCTCGCCATGATCTTGTCCTTCTGGACGTAATGGGCGAAGCGCTCGTGGTCCCCGTCGCCGTGCGACACCTGCGGCGTCGGCTCTACGAGGGTCCCCGTCCCAGTGCCTCGCTGGGGCTGGGTCTCAGGCTCAAGAGTGCTCATAACGCCAAGAGTACTGAAGCTCACTGGCATCAGTTGAGCGAAGGGTCGTCCGGATACGTGGCCACCATCGCCAGTTCGTTGCGCTGGCGGCGCAGGACCTCGCGCCAGAGTCTCTCCGGGGCCGGGGAGGACACGTCGCCGGGCTCGGACTCGACGACGTACCAGGCGCCCTCGACCAGTTCGTCCTCCAGCTGCCCGGGGCCCCAGCCCGCGTAGCCGGCGAAGATGCGCAGGGAACCCAGGGCCGAGGCGAGCAGCTCCGGCGGGGCCTCCAGGTCGACCAGGCCGATCGCGCCGTGCACCCTGCGCCAGCCCAGCGGGGCCCCGTCGACGGACGCGCCGCCGGGTATGACGGCGACCCCCAGGGCCGAGTCCAGGGACACCGGGCCGCCCTGGAAGACGACACCCGGTTCGCCGGCGAGGTCCGCCCAGCCCTCCAGGATGTCGCCCACGTCCACCGGAGTAGGGCGGTTGAGGACGACGCCGAGGGAGCCCTCCTCGTCGTGGTCGAGAAGGAGCACCACCGCGCGGTCGAAGTTCGGGTCCGCCAGGGCGGGCGTTGCCACGAGCAGCCGCCCTGTGAGCGAGGACACCTCGGTCATGCCAGACATGATCCCGCATCTTCCCCTGGAGTGGGGCGGCAATGCCCGTACGGCAGTGAATGCAGGTGAGGGCGCACCGGTGCGCCCCACGCGCACGCCTGCGCCCGGTGACCCCATGTGCCGGACAGGGAACCGTTCGTGTTGTGACAGAGCTATGACGCGGCTGGGCGGTCCTTGGGCTTACGGAAGGGGGGTGGGCGGCGATTACCCTTTCCCTTCTGTCCCCCTGCCCCACCAATCGGAACGCGAGATACATGACCGTCAACGACGATGTCCTCCTTGTCCACGGCGGAACCCCGCTGGAGGGTGAGATCCGTGTCCGCGGTGCGAAGAACCTCGTACCGAAGGCGATGGTCGCCGCTCTGCTCGGCAGTGCGCCAAGTCGACTGCGCAACGTTCCGGACATCCGTGACGTGCGTGTCGTACGCGGGCTGCTGCAGCTGCACGGGGTGACGGTCCGTCCGGGTGAGGAGCCGGGCGAGCTGGTGATGGACCCGACGCACGTGGAGAGCGCGAACGTCGCCGACATCGATGCCCACGCGGGGTCGAGCCGTATCCCGATCCTCCTGTGCGGTCCGCTGCTGCACCGCCTCGGGCACGCGTTCATCCCGGGCCTCGGCGGCTGCGACATCGGCGGCCGGCCCATCGACTTCCACTTCGAGGTGCTGCGGCAGTTCGGCGCGACCATCGAGAAGCGGGCGGACGGTCAGTTCCTGGAGGCGCCGCGCCGGCTGCGCGGCACGAAGATCCGGCTGCCGTACCCGTCCGTCGGCGCTACCGAGCAGGTGCTGCTGACGGCCGTCCTCGCGGAGGGCGTCACCGAGCTCTCGAACGCCGCGGTGGAGCCGGAGATCGAGGACCTCATCTGCGTCCTGCAGAAGATGGGCGCCATCATCGCGATGGACACCGACCGCACCATCCGCGTCACCGGTGTGGACCAGCTCGGCGGCTACAACCACGCCGCCCTCCCGGACCGCCTGGAGGCCGCCTCGTGGGCGTCCGCGGCGCTCGCGACCGAGGGCAACATCTACGTCCGCGGCGCCCAGCAGCGCTCGATGATGACGTTCCTGAACACCTACCGGAAGGTGGGCGGCGCCTTCGAGATCGACGACCAGGGCATCCGCTTCTGGCACCCCGGCGGCCAGTTGAAGTCCATCGCGCTCGAAACGGACGTCCACCCGGGCTTCCAGACGGACTGGCAGCAGCCGCTGGTCGTCGCCCTGACACAGGCGACCGGGCTGTCCATCGTCCAC
Source organism: Streptomyces fulvoviolaceus (assembly GCF_000718165.1). Classification (GTDB taxonomy): domain Bacteria; phylum Actinomycetota; class Actinomycetes; order Streptomycetales; family Streptomycetaceae; genus Streptomyces; species Streptomyces fulvoviolaceus. The sequence goes on from NZ_JOEY01000017.1 coordinate 73,992, forward strand.
GAGACGGTCTACGAGTCCCGGCTCGGTTTCACCTCCGCGCTCAACCAGATGGGTGCTCACATCCAGCTGTACCGCGAGTGCCTGGGCGGTTCCGTCTGCCGTTTCGGCCAGCGGAACTTCCTCCACTCGGCCGTCGTCTCGGGCCCCACACGGCTCCAGGGCGCCGATCTGGTCATCCCCGACCTCCGCGGCGGCTTCTCCTACCTGATCGCCGCTCTGGCGGCCCAGGGCACGTCCCGCGTCCACGGCATCGACCTCATCAACCGCGGCTACGAGAACTTCATGGAGAAGTTGGTCGAGCTGGGCGCCAAGGTGGAGCTGCCGGGCAAGGCCCTCGGATAGCCCACTGATTGAGTACGACGATGGGGCGGCCACCCTCACCGGGTGGCCGCCCCATTCGCGTTGCTGTGCCTCGTACGCAGGTCCCGTCGCGTACGTGAAGGCTTACTTGCCCTTGGCGGCTTCCTTGAGCTTGGAACCCGCCGAGACCTTGACGCTGTAGCCGGCCGGGATCTGGATCGGGTCGCCGGTCTGCGGGTTGCGCGCGGTGCGAGCGGCACGGTGGGTGCGCTCGAAGGTCAGGAAGCCGGGGATGGTGACCTTCTCGTCGCCCTTGGCGACGATCTCGCCGACGGTCTCGGCGAACGCGGCCAGCACGGCGTCGGCGTCCTTGCGGGTCACCTCGGCGCGGTCGGCCAGCGCGGCCACCAGCTCACTGCGGTTCATGTTGTTACTCCCGTGTTCTTCTTGCCGTGTAGGCGGAGATCGAAAGCCGATGCTGCCAGGGTCCTCGGAGAGTCCCCGGACCCGGGTCCGTCGTCAGACCCTCGCGCCCAGAGACGCATCCTGCCCCTACCTGCGGCGGGAAAGCCAATCCGGCACCCCTAGGAGTCGCGAGAACACCCTTGGGGGTCACACGAAAAGAGGGCCCGCAGCCTGGCCGACACGATAAACGGCTGTCACGCGGGCCGGGTTCCCCGACGCGCCGATGCAAGGCCTTGCCGTGGCGATCCTCACAGCCCGAGCACATTCCGGCATATCCCGCTAGGAAGCGGAAGCAGCCTTCGCGGCCTCCCGCACCGCACCCGCCACCGCGCCCGCGACCTTGTCGTTGAAGACGCTCGGGATGATGTAGTTCGGGTTCAGCTCGTCCTCGGTCACCACGTCCGCCAGGGCCTTCGCGGCCGCGAGCATCATGTCGGTGTTGACCGTGCGGGACTGGGCGTCCAGCAGGCCGCGGAAGACACCCGGAAAGACCAGCACGTTGTTGATCTGGTTCGGGAAGTCGGAGCGGCCGGTGGCCACAACCGCCGCCGTCTGGCGGGCGATCGCCGGGTCCACCTCGGGGTCCGGGTTCGCGAGCGCGAACACGATGGCGCCCTCGGCCATGGCGGCCACGTCGTCGCCGTCCAGGACGTTCGGGGCGGAGACGCCGATGAAGACGTCCGCGCCGCGCACGGCCTCCTTGAGCGTGCCCGTCAGGCCCTCGGGGTTGGTGTTGTCGGCGATCCAGCGCAGCGGCGAGTCGGCCGCGGCGTCCACCAGGTCCTCGCGGCCGGCGTGCACGACGCCGTGGATGTCGGCGACGACGGCGTTCTTGACACCCGCGGCGATCAGCAGCTTGAGGATGGCCGTACCGGCCGCGCCGGCACCGGACATGACGACCCGGATGTTCTCGATCGCCTTGCCGGCCACGCGAAGTGCGTTGGTCAGGGCGGCCAGGACGACGATCGCGGTGCCGTGCTGGTCGTCGTGGAAGACGGGGATGTCGAGGGCCTCGCGCAGGCGCGCCTCGATCTCGAAGCAGCGCGGCGCCGAGATGTCCTCGAGGTTGATGCCGGCGAAGCCGGGGGCGATCGCCTTGACGATCGCGACGATCTCGTCGGTGTCCTGGGTGTCCAGGCACAGCGGCCAGGCGTCGATGTCGGCGAAGCGCTTGAAGAGGGCCGCCTTGCCCTCCATGACGGGCATGGCGGCCATCGGGCCGATGTTGCCGAGGCCGAGCACCGCGGAGCCGTCCGTCACGACCGCGACGGTGTTGCGCTTGATGGTGAGGCGGCGGGCGTCCTCGGGGTTCTCGGCGATCGCCATGCACACGCGGGCCACGCCCGGGGTGTAGATCATGGACAGGTCGTCACGGTTGCGGATCGGGTGCTTGGACTGCATCTCGATCTTGCCGCCGAGGTGCATGAGGAACGTACGGTCGGAGACCTTGCCGAGCGTGACGTCCTCGATGCCGCGGAGCTGCTGGACGATCTCGTCGGCGTGGGCCGTGGAGGTCGCCGCGATGGTGACGTCGATCCGGAGCTTCTCGTGGCCGGAGGCGGTCACGTCGAGGCCGGTCACCGAGCCTCCGTGGGACTCTACGGCCGTCGTGATCTGGGAGACCGCGGTTCCGCTCGCGGGCACCTCCAGACGGACCGTGATCGAGTAGGAGACGCTGGGCGCCGTTGCCATGGCCGACTTCCTCTGCTTTCACCGTGACGCTTTGTATGCCGTCCGATCGTCGCACCTACTGCCGAGTAGGCGTTAGCCACCCCGGATTGCGAACGTTTTGTTCACAGCGAAAGAGGTCCACGTCACTTGGTGACGTGGACCTCTCGCACATTCAGTGGCACCGACCCGCCATGCTCGCCTCGCGGCAAGTGGTCGCTCGTAGCGACGAAGGTTGGGCCCGGGGGCTTGGATCGGGCCGGTGCCACACCCAGGCTAACAAACAGATCCCGTAAGGCCATTCCCGTACCGCAAGTTCACCTGACCTCCGGCTCAGTCCCTCAGCAGGTCCGGCACCCCGCTCGCGTCCGGCTGGTCCCGGTCTCCCGACACCACCGTGAGCTGCTGCGTGGCCCGGGTCAGGGCGACGTACAGGACGCGCAGGCCCGCCGGTGACTCGTCGGCGATCTCCGCGGGGGAGACGACGACCGTCGCGTCGTACTCCAGGCCCTTCGCCTCCAGGCTGCCGAGCGCCACGACGCGGTCGCCGAGGCCGGTGAGCCAGCGGGCGGCCTCCTCGCGGCGCTGCATGGCGACGACGACGCCGACCGTGCCGTCGACGAGGTCGAGGAGCCGGGCTGCCTCCTCGCGGACTCTCTGGCCCAGGGATCCCCGTACGACGCCGCTGTGTCCCGTGTTGGTGGCCACAAAACGCGGCTCGACACCGGTCGACCGTACGGCCCTCGGGGACTCGGAGCCCGGCATGGCGAGGGCGAGGACCTTGGCGGCCAGGTCGGCGATCTCGGAGGGGTTGCGGTAGTTGACGGTGAGCTGGAAGCGGCGGCGGGGGCGGCTGCCGAGGGCCTCGTCGCGGGCGCCGGCCGCCTCGTCGGGGTCGGACCAGGAGGACTGCGCCGGGTCGCCGACGACCGTCCAGGTGGCGTGCCGGCCGCGGCGGCCGACCATGCGCCACTGCATCGGCGTGAGGTCCTGGGCCTCGTCGACGATGACGTGGGCGTACTCGACGCGCTCCTGGGCGAGGCGCTCGGCCCGCTCGCGCTGCGTCTCCTCGCGGGTCGGCATCAGCTCCTCGAGGCCGGTGAGCTGGTCGAGCGGGTCCAGCTCGCGCCTCTTCTTCGGACGGGCCGGGGTGCCGAGGATCGACTGGAGCTCGTCGAGCATGGCGATGTCGTGCACGGAGAGGCCGTCGCGCTTGAGCGAACGGGCGACCTTGCGGACCTCGCCGGGGTTGAGGATGCGGCGGGCCCAGCGGCCCAGGCGCCGCTCGTCGGACATCGCCGTGAGGACGGCCTTCGGGGTGAGCTCCGGCCACCAGGCGTCGAGGAACTCGATGAAGCTGTCCTCGCTCGCCACGTCCTCGTCGAAGGAGGAGCGCAGCTCGGCGGCGAGCTCCGGGTCGGTGTGCCGGCCGGCCGCGCCGGACTGCGCCCACAGGGCGTCCAGGAGGAGCTTGCGGGCGCGGGGGCGGAGCAGGTTCACGGGGGCGGTGCCGCCGAGCGTGTTGTGGCGGATGCGGTCCAGGTCCCCGGCCTCCAGCTCCAGCCGGCGCCCGAAGGCGACGACCCGCAGGCGGGTGGGCGGGCCGGAGGGGGTCTGCGGCGTCGCGGCATCGCCATCGGCGTCGTCGTCACCGAAGGCGAGCTGTGCCGGGGCGCCCGCGCCCGGGCGCCCCGCGGAACCGCCCGGGCGTGTACCGCCGCCCGCCCCCTGCTCCAGCGCCCCCCGCGCCGCCTTCCGCAGCACCTTGAGCATGCGGTACGAGCCCTTGGCGCGGGCCACCGACGGGGAGTCGTACAGCGTGGCCTCGGCGCCGTCGACGAGCGAGCCGATCGCCCGGATGGCGACCTGGCCCTCCTCGCCGAGGGAGGGCAGAACGCCCTCGGTGTAGGCCACGAGCAGGGGGGTGGGCGAGACGATGAGGATGCCGCCCGCGTACCGGCGCCGGTCCTGGTACAGGAGGTAGGCGGCCCGGTGCAGGGCGACGGCCGTCTTGCCCGTGCCCGGGCCGCCCTCGACGTAGGTGACGGAGGCGGCGGGGGCTCGGATGACCAGGTCCTGCTCGGCCTGGATGGACGCCACGATGTCCCGCATGGTGTGGCTGCGGGCCTGTCCGAGCGCGGCCATCAGGGCGCCGTCGCCGATGACGGCCAGCTCGTGGCCGTCGAGGGTGGCCTTGAGCTCGGGACGCATCAGGTCGTCCTCGACGCCGAGCACCTTGCGTCCCTTGGAGCGGATGACACGGCGGCGCACGACACGCCCCGGGTCGACCGGGGTGGACCGGTAGAAGGGCGCCGCGGCGGGCGCCCTCCAGTCGATGACGAGTGGCGCGTAATCGGAGTCCAGGACCCCGATGCGGCCGATGTGGAGCGTCTCGGCGATGTCGGCGGTGTTGTCGTCCCGCACGGCGCCTTCGGCGGGCTCCACGGCGGTGTAGGCGCCGTCGGGTCCCTTCTTGCCGTCCTTGCCGAGGAGCAGGTCGATCCGTCCGAAGAGGAAGTCCTCGAACTCGTTGTTGAGCCGGTTGAGATGGATTCCGGCCCGGAATACCTGCGCGTCCCGCTCGGCGAGCGCGCCGGGCGTACCGACCTGGCCACGCTTGGCCGCGTCGTTCATCAGGAACTCGGCCTCGTGAATCTTCTCCTCAAGGCGCTGGTACACCCGGTCCAGGTGTTCCTGTTCGACGCTGATCTCCCGATCCCGAACCGAGTCGTGAACCGAGCCGACCGCAGATGGTTGAGCCTGAGCGGCCACCGGGCCCCCTTCTGACGTGCTGGGCAGCCGTCAAACTTACGCGAAGGGGGGCCCGGGAAGCTATGTGCGCGCTCTGCGGGAATTCACGCGTCTGCTCACGTGTCCCTTCACGCGTCCACCTGGACGAGCTTCTTGCCGTCGGAGGTCACGACCTCGAAGTGATCGATGTCGTTCGGGCTCGGTGCCCCGGCTGCGGCGATGTAGAGAGGGTTCTTGGACTCTTCGGTCTTGCCGTCGGGGAGGCCGTAGCCCCACTTTCCGACGGTCCAGGAGGACATCGTCCAGCGCTCGCCGTTGGTGCCGACGGCGATCAGGGAGCACTTGAGCGGCCCCTTGACGCCTTTGAGTTCGAGGACCCCCGAGGTGCCCCAGTCCTTCTCCGACAGCGCGACGGTCGCACTGACGCCCGTTGACGCGTCGGTCGCCGAGACCTTGTCGTCCATGGACTCGAAGAGTTCCTTCGCGGTACTCGCCAGGACCTGCGGCTGCTCGCTGCCGCCCGAGTCCCCGCCGCTGGCCGCCATGGCGACGAACGGGCCGCCGATGATCAGCGCGGCCGCGGCCGCCACCATGTAGAAGCTGCGACGGCGCTTGTGGGCGCGGCGCTCGGCGACCTCGTCGACGAGCTTGTTCACCACCCGTGGGCTGGGCTTGGCGGACAGGGACTCGCCGATCGCGGGGGTGCCGGAACCTGGCAGGTCCGCGAGCGCGGCCAGCATCGGTTCCATTCCGGCGAGTTCGTCGAGCTGCTGGGCGCACCATTCGCAGGTGGCGAGATGGGCCTCGAAGGCGGTCGCCTCGGCGTCGTCGAGGATCCCGAGGGCGTAGGCGCCGACGGTCTCGTGCTCGTTCGGCACCGGAGATCCCATCATGGAGCCAGACATACCCGAACCACCTGTGCCGAATCCCTGGTTTCCCCCGTAAACACTCATCACGCCGTCACCCCCCGCTCCTCCAGTGCCAGCTTCATCGACCGCAACGCGTAGAACACCCGTGAGCGGACGGTGCCGCTGGGTATGCCCAGGGTTTCTGCCGCCTCGTTGACGGTACGCCCCTTGAAATACGTCTCGACCAGCACCTCCCGGTGAGCGGGGGTCAGGTCGTCCAGTGCGTCGGACAACGTCATCAGCCACAGCGCCTTGTCGATCTCGTCCTCCGCGGGGATGACCTCCAGCGGCGACGGATCAACCTCCTGCGGCCGGGCCTGCCGGCTGCGGTGGCCGTCGATGACGATGCGCCGGGCGACCGTCACCAGCCAGGGGCGTACCGATCCGGTCGCTCGATTGAGCTGGCCGGCGTTCTTCCAGGCACGGATGAGTGTCTCCTGCACGACGTCCTCGGCTCTTTGCCGGTCTCCCGCGACCAGCCGGAGGACATACGCCAGGAGCGGTCCGGCATGCTCTCTGTACAGGGCACGCATCAGCTCCTCATCAGGTTCCGAGGGCTGGGACATGCGATGTCGGGCCCTCGATCCACGTTCATTGGCCACGACGGAATCCTTGCGCACGCCCACCTCCGATGTCCGGGGGTTCCCCCAGTCGGTCGCTCGACGAGGGGTACGGACGCGGGGAGTTGAGTGTTCAAAGTGTCATGACAGTTTTCTTCTGAGTGACGTGACGAGACGGGACATGCGCGCACATTCCCGCCGCGTGATCTTTACATTTCCGCCACATTGGCAAGATCGCGACGACTGCCCGTGAGGCGGCGAAGGTAAACGACCTGTAATCGAAATCACTTCGACAGTCGCTCCATAGAAGGAACATAACGGGCACTCAGGTCCGGGCGAGTGCCGCCCGGCGCCGGTGCCGGGCCACTCTTTCCCGGTTCCCACAGACCTCACTGGAGCACCAGCGCCTCCTGCGCCCCCGTGACGTATCCAGGTACACGATCGGACAGTTGTCGCCCTCGCACTGTCTGATCCCCGCCCGGGCGACGGGGTCGGTGAGCAGCTCCACGGCGTCCCGGGCGACGGCTCCGAGCAGCGCCGCGCACGCGGGCGGACCGTCCAACTCCCTTACGAGCTTGCCGTCTTCGCCTGCCACGGCACGCGGTGCCGGGGGCGGGGCGAGGGCGAACTCGTTGACCCGGGCGAGCGCGAGGCCGTACGGCAGACCGGTCTGCGGCGCCGGTCCCCCGCGCACCAACTGTCCGATACGGCCGCGCAGTTCACGGAAGCCCACGAGCCAGGAGGCGTCGGCGTGCGCGAGCGGGGTGCCGTAGGGAACCAGGCCCGACCCGGTGATCCAGGCGCACAGCACCTCCACGGAGTCGAGCCGTTCCTCGGGGTGGGTGGTCGCGAGGAGGTCCAGGCAGATCCGCCCGGAGTCGAACCGCAGCTCGTACGCGGCCATAGCCGTACCCAGTGCCATGTGCCTGTCACCGCCTAGGGGTTGCCCCGGTCGTGAGGGGGCTCGGTGAGATGCCAGCGAGAGGAGGGTGTAGGGGGGAGAACCGTTCCCTCATACAGTGCCTGCCCGCTTCGGCGGCCGGAACCCCTCGTACCTCGTCTGCCTGGACGCCCGCTTATGCGGCTGCGCGTTCGGGCCATGTTCCGTGGCCGGTCAGGTCCGTTGACTGGAGCCATGACGACACGGGACAGGACACAGAGCTTCGTACTGGGCGCGGCCACGGTCGCCATGGGCCTGATCGCCGGGGCCTTCTACGTCTTCGGCTGCGCCGTGATGCCGGGGCTGGCCCGCAGCGACGACCGGGTCTACGTGGCCGTCATGCGCGACATCAACGACGTCATCCAGAACCCGGTGTTCTTCCTGAGCTTCCTCGGGGCGCTGCTGCTGAGCGGCATGGCGGCGTGGCAGGCGCGCGGCGAGCCGTACCGTGTCTGGGTCTGGGCGGCCTTCGTCGCGTACGCGCTCGTCTTTCTCGTCACCGTGGCGGTGAACATCCCGCTCAACGATGCGCTCGCGCGGAGCGGCGACCCTGGTGCTCTGCGCGAGGAGTTCGAGGGTCCGTGGGTGGCGTGGAACGTGGTGCGGGCGGTGCTGTCGACGGTGGCGCTGGTGTGCTTGGCGCGGGGCGCGATGCGACGCCGGGCCGTGTAGTCGCCTGTGGGTGGGTGGGGGTTGGCGCCTGTGTTTTCTCGCCCCCGCCGCCCCTTCCCGTCCCTGGGGCTCCGCCCCAGACCCCGCTCCTCAAACGCCGGAGAGGCTATTCCTAGCCCGTCCGGCGTTTGAGGACGAGGCCGTTCAGGCCGAAAGCGGGGGTCTGGGGGCGGCAGCCCCCAGGGACGGGACGGGAAGGGGCGGCGGGGGCGAGAACCGCTGTCGGGTCACACGTCCCCGTACTTGGAATCCGCCGCCGGGTCCAGCGCCAGCCGGTACCCCCGTTTGACCACGGTCTGGATCAGCTTCGGCGCCCCCAAGGCCGTACGCAGACGGGCCATCGCGGTCTCCACCGCGTGCTCGTCCTTGCCGGCCCCCGGCAAGGCCCGCAGCAGCTCCGCCCGGGCCACCACCCAGCCCGGCCGCCGGGAGAGCGCGCGCAGCAGCGACATCCCGGCGGGGGGTACGGGCCGCAGCGCACCGTCGACCAGGACCGCGTGGCCCCGGATCTCCACCCGGTGCCCGGCGATCGGCAGGGTGCGGGCCCGCCCCGGCATCTCTTTGCAGAGCAGCTGCACGAGGGGCCCGAGCCGGAAGCGCTCGGGCGCGACCGTGTCGACGCCCTGGGCCTGCAGCGGCAGGGCGGTGACCGGGCCGACACAGGCCGGCAACACGTCGTGGTTCAGGGCGGCGAGGAGTTCGGGGAGCAGGCCCCGGTCCTCGGCCCGGGACAGCAGGGACGCGGCGGCGGGCGCGCTGGTGAAGGTGAGGGCGTCCAGCCCGCGCGAGACCGTCGCGTCGAGCAGCCGGTCCATCGGTGCGATGTCCTCGGGCGGCATCCACCGGTAGACGGGGATCCCGAGCACCTCCGCTCCCCCGGCCCGGAGTGCCTCCACGAAACCGGGCAGCGGCTCGCCGTGCAGCTGCAGGGCGACCCGGCGGCCCTCGACGCCCTCCTCGAGGAGCCGGTCGAGCACCTCGGCCATGGACTCGGACGACGGCGACCAGTCCTCCGTCAGCCCGGCGGCGCGTATCGCCCCCTTGACCTTGGGTCCGCGTGCGAGCAGCTCCACCCCGCGCAGCCGGTCCAGGAGGTCCTCGCCCAGCCCCCACCCGTCGGCGGCCTCGACCCACCCGCGGAAGCCGATCGCGGTCGTGGCGACCACGACGTCCGGCGCCTGGTGGATGACCTCCTTGGTGGCGGCGAGCAGCTCACTGTCGTCGGAGAGCGGCACGATACGCAGGGCAGGGGCATGCACGACGGCGGCACCGCGGCGCTGGAGCAGCGCCCCGAGCTCGTCGGCCCGGCGCGCGGCGGTCACTCCCACGGTGAAGCCCGCGAGGGGGCCGTGGTCGGGAACCTGTGCTGGTTGCTGCTGTTCGTCGTACATAACTCTCGTCCCGCACTCGAGTCGTAGCACCTGCATGTGGAAGCGCCCTGTCTCGCGTAGCGCCTACAAGAGGTGGTCTTTCACCTGCATGGCAACCGAGCCTGTCAACGGCTCGTGACAGGCTCGGTTCCACTTGATGTCGCCAGTGTTACGTCACACCTCGGCGTAGTTGAGCTGCGGCTTCGTGTCGGTGGCCGCTTCGGACTGCGCCTTGGCGGCCGGGCGCCGAAGGTATACGGCCCAGGTGACCCCGAAGCAGGCGGCGTAGAAGGCGAGGAAGCTGACGAAGGCGCCGGTGCCGGAGCCGTAGGAGAGGAAGGACTGCCGGAAGGCGAGGTTGATGCCCACGCCGCCGAGCGCGCCCACCGCACCGATGAGTCCCATGGAGGCGCCGGAGAGGCGGCGACCGTAGGCAGCGGCTTCTTCGCCCTCGAGCCCCTTGGCCAGGGCCTTGGTCTGGAAGATGCCGGGGATCATCTTGTACGTCGACCCGTTGCCGAGGCCGGTGAGGACGAACAGGACCACGAAGGCGCAGGTGAACAGGGCCAGCGACTTCTCCATGCTGGCGAAGACCAGGACGGCGGTCGCGGCGCCCATGCCGACGTAGTTGTAGAGGGTGATCTTCGCGCCGCCGTACTTGTCGGCCAGCCAGCCGCCGAAGGGCCGGATCAGCGAACCGAGCAGCGGACCGATGAAGGTGACGTACGCCGCCTCCAGCGGGGTCCGGCCGAACTGGTTCGTCAGCACCTGCCCGAAGGCGAAGCTGTATCCGATGAACGAGCCGAAGGTGCCGATGTAGAGGAAGGACATGATCCAGGTGTGCGCGTCCTTCGCGGCGTCCTTGGCGGCGCCGGTGTCGTTCTTGACGTTCTCGATGTTGTCCATGAAGAGCGCGGCGAGGACGGCTGCGACCACGATGAACGGGATGTAGATCCCGAGCAGCACCCGCGGACCACCGCTGGCGCCGATGACCGCGAGCGCGGCCAGCTGGATGACCGGCACACCGATGTTGCCGCCGCCCGCGTTGAGGCCGAGCGCCCAGCCCTTCTTACGGAGGGGGAAGAAGGCGTTGATGTTGGTCATCGAGGAGGCGAAGTTGCCGCCGCCGATACCGGCCAGCAGGCCGACCAGCAGGAAGGTGTTGAAGGAGGTCCCGGGCTCCATCACCGTGAACGCGGCGACGGTGGGGACGAGGAGGAGGCCGGCCGAGACGATCGTCCAGTTCCGGCCGCCGAAGATCGCGACGGCGAAGGTGTAGGGGACGCGGACGACGGCGCCGACCAGGGTCACCATCGAGGTCAGCAGGAACTTGTCGGCCGGGGTCAGGCCGTACTCCGGGCCCATGAAGAGCACCAGCACGGACCACATGGTCCAGATCGAGAACCCGATGTGCTCGGAGAGGACGGAGAAGATGAGGTTGCGGCGGGCGACCTTCTCTCCGGTCTCGTTCCAGAAGGTCTCGTCCTCCGGATCCCACTGCTGGATCCAGCGGCCGCCCCTGCTCGGGGGTGCGGGGGCTGTGCTTGGGGCTGTCATGACGCCTCCACGGGGCTCCGGGGCTCAGGTCGTACTTCGAGTGGCTGATCCCGAAGGTAGGGAGGGCGCGTTTCCTGCCTGTGGCACCGGGTGACCGGAAAGGAACTTTGCTCTCACCCTGACCGAAGGCGGGATGAGAGGTCCTTACGGCTGTTTGTTACGAACAGCTCCCCTTGAAGACCGCGATCCGATGAGCCCTGCTGGCCGCGACCGCGATGTCCGCGGAGCCGTCGGCGTCGAGGTCGGCGACGGAGGCATCGTATGCAGTGTCGGCGGTGAGGGTGGTGAGGAGCGTCACTTCACCACTGCTACCCGTGTAGACGGCGACGGAGTCCCCTGCTGGTGCTCTGCTGGACCGCGACCAAGTCGGCGTCATACGGCGTCGGCCGCGACCCGGAAGCCGACGGTCGTGTATCCGCCGCTGCCGTCGCGGCCCTCCCCTCGGTAGCCGGTCGTGCAGCTGCGGCCGGTCGAGTACCAGGAGCCGCCGCGGACGGCGTTGACCTTCTTGCCGGCTTCGGCCCCGTTGACGGCGGTGATGAGGGACGAGGTCCACTCGAAGACGTTTCCCGCCATGTCGTGGGCGCCGTAGGCACTGGTTCCGTCGGGGTGACTCCCGACCACCGACGTGTAGCCGCCGGTCTCGGTGAGCTCGTCGAAGAGGTCGGTGTAGACGAAGCCGGTGTAGGTGGAGTGGTCGATCCATCCGCTGACGCCACCGGTGGAGGTGACGGCGAGGATCTCGGAGACGGGGTCGCTCTCGCCGTGGCGGGGCGAGTTCTCGTCGTTGTACGTCGCCTCCGTGTCGCCGTGGTGGGCGAGGTAGTAGGCGGCGCAGACGGCGTTGTAGGTGTAGCGGCTGGTGAGAGTCCCGTCGCTGTATGTCGTCCCCGCGTCGTGGCCCCAGGGATAGGTGTACGACGACGGCCCGCGCGCCGCGTTCTCCCACTCGGCCTCGGTGGGGAGGCGGAAGGTGACGCCGTCGGAGCGTGTGGTGAGCCACGCGCAGAAGTCCTGGGCCTGCTCGGCGGACACGGAGAGTACGGGGTGCCGGCCCTTGTCCGTCGGATACGTCCCGTCGCTCCAGTGGCCGGGCGCGTCCCCGCCGCTGTCGTCGAGGAAGTCCTTCCACTGGGCGTTGGTGACCTGGTAGGCGCCCAGCATGTACGCGGCGGAGATCGCGGAGGCCTCGCCGGCGCCGGTGGTGTTGCCGAGGTCGGCGGTGAAGGTGAAGGACGGGTTGGCGGGGATCTGGACGAGGGTCTGTCCGGCGGCGGCCGAGGTGACGGCCGGGGTGACTGCCGGGGTGATCGACGGGGTGGGAGTGGACGTGGCCCGTCGGCTCCGGCTCGCCGTCGTCGGCTCGGCGGAGGTGGTGGCCGCGAGCACGCCGCCGCCCAGGAGAGCGACGGCGCCGCCACCGCCGTAGAGAAGGAGTCTGCGTCGAGTGGGGGGCTCGTTGGTGCGCTCGTTTCCCGTCATGAACTCCGGAACGTAGTGAGGGTGTCTGTGCCGGGCGTGTCACCGGGCTGTGGGCGGACCCAGCGTGGTGGGGGCGGGGGCGGCGCCGGCACGGCTGGACCCGTAGGTACCCTGAACGCCTCGTGACCTGGGGGGTCCATGCGAACCACATCGACGGTTGTGACGGCCGCACTGGCCTGTCTGCTGACGGGCGCCGCGACGGCCGGCTGCTCGGACGGCACCGCGGAGGAACCGTCCGCCGAGCAGATGCTCGACGATGCGAACGACACGATGGACGCGCTCAAGTCGGTGACCGTCGAAGCGACCACCACGTCGTCCACCAGCGGCACCATATCCAGCCGCTTCACGACCGACCTCAAGAACAGGTGCACGTCCAAGGTGACCTGGTCCACCACGGGCGCGGCCCTCGAACAGATCCGGATCGGCGAGACGGACTACGTCCGCCCGAACCGCGCCTACCTCAATAAGTGGTCGGGCCGGTCGGTCACGACGGGCCAGGACACCTGGATCAAGACCCCGGCGAGCAAGGCACAGCCCGGAGACGGACTCTCCGCCTGCCCCAGGGAGTTCACCTCCTTCGGCACCGCGACCAAGGGCAAGGCGACCAAGGTCGACGGCACCCCGGCTCTCCAGCTGGTGGTGACCGACAAGGAGGACAAGGGCGGCACGTACACCTTCTACGTCGCCACCGAGGGCAAGCCGTACATCCTCAAGGTCGCCTACAAGGGCACCCAGTACCGAACGACCACCAGCTACAGCGCCTTCGACGAGCCACTGGAGGTGCGGGCCCCGGCCGAGACGGAGGTGCTGGACGCGGGCGATCTCGGCCTCTGAGCACTCTTGAGCGGAGCGCCCTGCTCGACCAGCAGAGCAGCCGGCCTTAGCTGTCGCCGTCTTCGGGATCCTCGTAGTCCTCGTACTCCTCGGCAAGTCGAAGCCCGAGGTCGGATTCCCAGTCCAGCGCCCATTGGCGCAGCTCGGTGATCTCTTCTGGTTCCATCCCGTACGCCGCGAACTCCTCGTCGCTCACCCAGACGACGCTCTCCAGCCGGTCGCGCAGCTCGCTCAGGTCGAACTCGGTCTGATCCCGCAGACCCAGCTGTTCGAGCTCGATCACGGAGTAGTACCGGCAGGCCGCATGTACGTCGATCACGTCCCGCGGCAGGCCACGATCACCGAGCGCGCGCACCTTCATGACCACGAGGTCCTCGAGATCGACCACCGGCCCGACATCCATGGCAACGGGCCTGCGGGACAGCGCCTCTTTGAGGAGGCCGACCTCGCAGGCCTCCCTGCTGTCCGGGTCCGTGACGAGCAGCCGCGCCTTCAGCGGTCTGACGTCGACGACAGCGACCGTCCATCCCTTGCCGCGCAGTCCGTCCGCGAGGCGCGGCACGATGTCCGACATCGAGGCGGGGTGCCGAGTCGCGAAGTCCAGATCCTGGCTGAGGCGAGTGACCAGACCGTGCGCCTGTACGGCGTATCCACCGGCCAAGGCCAGCTCGTACTCCCCACCCGCGTCCAGCGCATCCGCCAGCAGACGGCGGTGCAGTTCGGGCAGCTTCATGCGGCGCCGGAGCGACGAAGCTCGGGAAAGGTGCCCTCCCACGTCTCGCGGACGCCACGTCCCAGCATCTTGCGCAGGATCGGCCAGTGGCGGACGAGATGGTCGCGGTTGAGGTAGTGCACGAAGTCGTCCCGGGAGCCGTTGTTGAGGACGATCCGGTACAGGCCCAGCAGCAGCTTCACGTCCCCGAGGCTGAAGACCCGCAGCCCGGACCACGCAAGCTCCAACGGAAGCTCGACCGACCCGCTCTCGGGGCCGGCCAGCTCGTCCAGCGTCGCCGGCAGCCGCTCCGTCCCATACCCCCAGCGGGAGGGCACTCTGCTGCTTCCGTCTGCGTTCTCGACCACGACAGCAGTATGCCGGGCCCGTACGACAGCCGCGGCCGGAGAGGCGATCACGCGGCGACCCTCGCACCGCTCCCGGCCGACGGCCCGACCTCGCACCACAGCAGCTTCCCGCCCGCACCGACGAGACCGTCCCCGAGCAGACAGCCACCCCACGCGTCTGCGTAATGGCAGACGAGGAACAGCCCACGCCCACCGACAGCCTCCGTCGGGACGGGGGCCAGTGGCCCCGGCCCCTTGTCGAAGGGAGGCGGGATGTGCGGGTTGGTGTCCCAGACGCTCACCCTCAGCCGGCCGGGGGCGATACCCCGCAGGCGCAGGGTCGCGGGCCCGGTCGAGTGCCGGTAGGCGTTCGTGACCAGCTCCGAGGTCAACAGCTCGGCAGGATCCTGCAGTTGGGACATGCCGTGGCCGACGAGAACGGCACGCAACGTAACCCGGGCGATGCGCGCGGCGCGTGCGTCGTGGGGCAGTTGGAGGGCGTACGCCCAAGTTGGGGACCCTTCGCACTCCGACGGGGATACGGTGACCATGAACGCCTCCTGCGGTGGGGGGACTTGGTTCGCTCGACGGCCCGGCCGGGCGGTGGCTGTGCCGCGCGCGAGGTGCGGCGCGGTGCACTTCCGGCTTACCGGCAGGGCCGGTTGAGCGGTTCAGGTCTCACCATAGAGCGCCACATGGAATACATTCCACGAGAAGCAGGGAATGTAGCCCTTCTTGCCTTCGCGTGGGTGACCCCTCACGACATACGTACGAACGGGAAGTCGCAGCCGATGCCGCAGCCAAGCCCCCTCCCCACCGCCCGGCGCCGCCGCCTCGGGGTCGAGTTGCGCAGGCTGCGCGAGCGGGCCGACCTCTCCGCCACCCAGGCCGCGGCACTGATCGGAGCCACCCAGTCACGGGTGAGCAACATCGAAGCGGGTCGCTACGGAGTGAGCGCCGAGCGCGTACGCACCATCGCCCGGCACTACGACTGCACCGACGAGCCCCTGATCGAGACCCTCGCCACGCTGACCGGCGAGCGCCGGCGCGGCTGGTGGGAGGAGTACCAGGACATCCTGTCCCTCCGCATGCTGGACCTCACCGAGGTCGAGCACCACGCCACCGCACTGCGCGTGGCGCACGTCATCAACATCCCCGGCCTACTGCAGACCACCGACCACGCCCGAGCCCTGTTCGGCCACACGGTGCCGCCGCTGAAGCCCCACGAGATCGAGCACCGAGTCTCGCACCGCATCAAGCGCCAGGAGATCCTGCACCGAGAACAACCCCCGCCCTACACGGCGATCATCCATGAGGCCGCGCTCCGCATGCGCTTCGGTGACCGTGCCACCATCCGGGCCCAGCTCCACCACCTCAACGAGGTCGGCGAACTGGACCACGTCACGATCACCGTCATCCCCTTCGACAACGGACCGTTCCACACCTCGGGACAAGGCATCGACTACTTCCACGGCCCGGTACAGCAACTCGACACCGTCCAGCTCGACACCGACCACGGAGCAGAACTCATCGACGCACCAGCCCAATTGGAGCGCTACCGCCAGATCCTGGACCGCGCCGAACGAGCAGCACTCCCCCCGGCGAAGTCCCGCGACTTCATCACCCAGCTCACTCAAGACCTCTGAAGGAGCCCACCATGCCCGAACCGCACTGGCAAAAGTCCACATACAGCCAGGAGGCCTCCGCCTGCGTCTACCTCGCCACCACCCCCACCGGAACGATCCTCCTCCGCGAAAGCGACGAACCCGAAACCATCCTCACCACCGGCCCCCACCAACTCGGCGCGTTGATATCCAGGCTCAGGGCCGATCATCTCGCTTCCAGTGCAGGACCCCGGGTGCGAACCCGCTCCTGATTGACCGCAACGGCAACTGGAGTACCGCACCAATTCACCACTCTATGCATGGCAGAACGGTCGACCCGACAAACTTCACCCGCGCCTTCACGACACTCCTCCGCAAGGCCTGCCTCCTTCGTATCCGCTTCCATGACCTCCGCCATTCGACCGCCACTTTGCTCCTGGAGCAGAGGGCCGAACTCTTCGTGATCAAGGAACTCCTCGGCACGCCCACATCGGCGTCACCGCCATCGTCTACGCCCACGTCCGGCTCCGCCTCCAGTGCGACGCCATCGATCTTCTTGGTAATGCCCTCCGCAAGCCCGACTTTTCGAGCACCGAAGGTCCTTGATTCGAACACGCGTCAGCGCAGAAGTGAACGCATCCGCTGCACAATTTCCGCCGCCCCCGCTTGCACTTGAGCATCACTAAGCGTGCCCGGGATTGGGTCACCTTCACCCGCATAGTGATCATGCGCCAGATAAAACAGGTCAGTGGCCAACTGATAGTGGTCGGGCGACGGATAAGATCCCGAATAGTGCTTGTACAGGGGAAGGCACACAGTCGAAAAATCAACTGCCGACAGCCTGCCCTCTGCAACCGCAGAGGCAAGCACCAGGAACGGCTCTAGCTTGGCCATTACAGCTTCCCATGCATCGTCAAGTACCAGAACTGGTCTGATCCTGGATCGGATTTCCAGGCGCCTAGCATCTTTCCACTATCGAGGTCAACAGATACGTGGCGCCCTGAATTCAAATCCACATAATGCCGAGCCGGGGTTCCCCGATAGGTTCCCGCGATCTGAACGTTCCCAGGATTCTTCACAAAGTCCCCTATCGCGCCAACGAATGCTTGCTTGGTCGCCTTGCTTTCTTTCCCCATGATTCCGAAGTCTTCAGCGTGCTTGAAGTGGTGGGGAATGCTGTTCGAATCAATCCACGCAGATCCACAGCCGGGACCACTGTTATGCACAAGAACTGGAGTGTCCCCGGCGAGTACATAGTACGTATGCAGGTCATCAACGGTGAGGTTGTACGTACGGGCATGCTTGGTGAAGGAGCGGTTGCCGGTGACGATGACGGTGGCACCCTCGTCCGTGAGGAGGGTCATGCCCGGCTTCAGGGATCCCGCTTCGACCCAGTTCCCCTCCGACGGGGACCAGAACGGGTGCTCGAACGTGGCCGTCAGCTTCTCGATGCCGTCATCTGTTGCGATGGACAGCTCGTTGAAGTGCTTGTCGTGCTCGGTGATGATGAGACGCGTGACTTTTCTGGGGCCGGACTCGCCTGTGCGAGGATCTGCGGCCTTGACCTCGTCACCAACTCTGATGTCCTCGATGTCCTTGGTACTGCCGTCAGCCATGAGGACGTCAGTACCGGCCAGGAAGCACTGAGTGCATCCTCCTGCTATGCCCTTACCTGGTCGGCCACCGATGGTTATTCGCCCCGCGCCCGGCCCGTCCGACGGGCCACCAATTGCGCTGGTCGCTGCAGCCATTCCCATCGACATATTGTGGAAGTTCGTCATCACGGCTCGGGGACACGACTTCATGGCCCAGCAGACGTTGAGCCCCCAATAACCGAGTTGCTGCTGCGCTCCATCCGGGTTTGTTTCATCTGTCAAATATCCCGGAAGGACACCATTGGTCGACCGGACGGTATGCACATATGCGTAGAAGCGGTCAATGAACTCGTCCCGCCCCTTCCACTTCGTCGGGATACTGACGCCCGGAAATATCTCTGTGGGGTCGTAGTTGTAGCTACTGCTCGGACCGTTGCAGGACGTGCACGGTTTCTCCCCCTTGCGCTGACCCGTATAGCCCGCACGTTTCCCGTCTCCTGCAACGGGATAGCCGTCTCCGCAGATGTCTCGTCTGCACAAACCCGACGGGTCGCTGAAGCTGACAGGGCTGTTGCTGGAGTACGCATACCCGTTCATCTGGAGCGGGTCCGCGATGACGAGGAGCGGGTCGGCGGACAGAAAACGACCCGAGTTCTGGTCGTACTCGCGAGCGCCAATGTGCGTCAGGCCGGTCGCCGTGTCGTCGATGCCCACGCCCAGGTAGCTGCGCTTGTTTGGCCAGGCGGTCGGCTTGGTGCCGCGGACCTCGCCGTACGGCTTGAAGGCGCGGCGGGTGACGGTCTGGCCGGAGGCCATGTCCACCGAGGTGTTGGCGGTGCCCAGGTGGTCGGCCAGCAGGACGCTGAGCTTGTGGCCCGTCGTCGAGCCGTTGGTCGTGGTGCGGACGACCGTAGGGGCGCCGGCCTGGCCGTAGGAGCGTGAGGCCTTGGTGATCGTGCCCGTCGAGTCCGTCGTGAGTTCCGTCTCGCCCAGGTACAGGGTCGAGCCCGACGGCGAGTTCTCCAGCAGGCGGTTGCCGTCGGCGTCGTAGACGTAGGTCGTCTTCTTGCCGTCGTCCGTGATGGAGTCGAGCTTGTTCTCGGGTGTCCAGACCAGGTTCTGGGTGGTGTTGTACAGGTCCCGGACCTCGGTGTTGCCCGTGGCGTCGTAGGTGTAGGACCCGCCCTTGCCCGACGGGTTGGAGCTGACCCACGCCATCGTGTGCGGCTGCGTCTTGTACGCCGGGGTGGTCGGCGTCGCGGCAACCGTCTTGCCGTAGCCGTACGTGTACGTGACGTCCTGCTCGGTCATCGTCGCCCGGTTGCCGAGCCAGTCGAAGGTGAACGACTGGCGGTAGGCGGTCGTGCCCGTCGAGACCGTGGCCGCGTCGGGGGCCGCCGCCGAGAGCGTCGAGCTCAGCGTGCTGTCCGGGCTGGTCGAGTCCGTCGCCGCGTCCGGGGCGTCGGTCACCGGGCCCGACGAGGTCGCGTAGTCGGTGCGGTGGCCCCAGGCTGTGCCGTTCGCCGCCTTGCAGCCGGTGCCGTTGCCGGCCGGGGTGACGCTCGACGTCCAGGCGTGCACCAGCTCGCCCAGCACGTCGTAGGTGAAGCACTGGGTGTCCCAGGTTCCCGTTGCCGGGTCACCGAGTTGACGAGTGTTGGAGGTGATGGTGCCGGATGTGTCGTAGGAGTAGTAGCTGTCTGTGATGCGGTGCGGGTCGGCCGTCTCGCGGTCCGCGACCGTGCGCTGGAGGCGGCCGGTGTGCGGGTCGACGAAGTTCGTCGTCCAGACGCGATAGGGCTGGGATCCGGAGACGGTGCGCAGGACCTCGCCGTAGGGCGAGTAGGTGGCGTCGGCCGTGTACCAGGTCTGACCCGACGTCGACTCCACCAGGCCGTCGCCGTTGTAGCGGGTGACGACCTTCTCCTGCGTCAGGCCGCCCACGGCGGGCAGCGTGACCGACTGCGGCTTGCCCGTCGGCGTGTAGGTGTAGGCGTAGGAGTACTTGCCGGACAGGCCGGTGGTCATCGAGTTGGCCGGGATCTCCGTCTCGCTGCCGGTGACGTGGTACTCGGCGTCGTAACCCGTGACGCGGTTGATGTAGTCGCCAGTATCCGTGTGGCGCTTGGTACTTGACGGCTGGCCGATGCCGCCCGACGCCTCGTCGTAGGCGTATTCCCTGACCGGGGTGGCGTTCGCCGAGTCCAGCCGTACGTACTTCACGCGTCCCAGGACGTCGTACTCGGTGAAGGTCTCCCGCTGGCGTGCGTTCTTCACCCAGTTGGGGCGGTCGGCCGCGTCGTACGCCGTCTCCGTGGTGCCGGTGTCGGGGTCGGTCGCGGACGTCACCCGGGCGCGGGCGTCGTAGGTGTACGACCAGATGTTGCCCGCCGGGTCGGTGACCTTGACGCGGTTGCCGCGGGCGTCGTACTCGTAGGTGGTCGTGCGACCTGCGGACGAGCCGGAGTCGTCCTGGGTGTAGTGCTTGAGGGACGTGACCCGGCCCAGCGCGTCGTGGTACATCCGCGTTCTCGGTGCCGTCGATCCCACCGGGTTCACGTACGTGCTGGTCAGGCTGTACGTGGTGTACGTCGCGTACTTGTAGTCACCGCTGTGGTAGACCGACGCCCGGACCTCGCGCTCCAGGCCGTCGTAGCGGTACTTGGTCCAACTGGGGATCAGCGACAGCGACCTGGGGGCGAAGAGGCTCGCGGTCGGCTCGCTCTTCGCCAGGTACCCGCTGGTCTTCTTGTCGACGAGGCCGTGGTCGTTGTACGTGGTGTCCACGATGATCCGGCCGGGGCCGTGGGCCTCGGTCTGTGTCTGGACCTCGCGTGCCAGGCCGTCGAAGAGAGTGACGCCCGTGCTGTAGGAGCCGTCGTCCTTCAGGGCCTTGACGATCACCGCGGCCGGTTTGTTCTCCGAGGCCGTGGCTGTCGCGGGCTGGTAGTCGATCGTCACGCTGGGCGACTTGCCGTCCGAGCGGGACGGGGACCAGCCCTTCACCAGGCGGCCCAGAGCGTCGTACTCGTTGCGCGTCACACGGCCGTTGGGGTCGGTGGACGACAGCGCGAGCCCTCGTCCGGGGTCGAAGGTCGTGGTGGTGGTCTGGCTCTTGGCGTTGATCGACTTCACCTGGGTGACCGGGCCGCCCGCGTCGGCGGGGGTGTACTGGCTCTCGGTCGTGCCGGTGCCGGGAGCCGTGACCGTGCGCACCCGGCCCAGTGGGTCGTACGTCGTCCTGGTCCCGAGCGAGTACGCCGTGCCGGCGCCGTCGATCTCGGCCTTCAAGGTGACCATGCCCTTGGTCGGCGTGGCCTCGTAGGCCAGGTCGTCGTAGCTGTACTGCGCTGCCGACTTGAGCTTGGTGGCCGGGTCGGCCGCGGAGTAACCCGCACAGGACGTGCCTGTGCTGCGCTGCTCCTTGGGCAGGCCTATCAGCCAGGCCGTGGTGTTATGCAGGTACTTCGTGACGGTGCATGTCTGGTCGGACAGGGTCTCGCCGGTCCCGTTGGGCTTTACCACGGCCGTCTCGACCTGGACGGGCAGCCCGTAGGTGTCGTCGACAGTCGTAAGCGTGCGTACGGCGCGCCAGCTCTCGTCGTCCACCGTCTGGATCTCGTCCGTGCGCTTGACGCCGGTGCGATGGGCGAGCAACGGGTCCGCGGTGGTGCCGTCCTCGTTCTCGCGGGCTCGGGACGCGGTCTGCTTCGACCAGGGGTAGTTCAGGGTTCGCTTGAGTTGCTGGCCGTCGGAATCGCGGTAGGTGATGGTCTCCGCCGTCATGCCGGCGTACTGCGGCGCGTCGTCCGCAAGGAGCGTGTATGTGCTCTTGGAGTCCTTGACCTCACCGCCGATGCCCTGGAAGTACCGGGTCATCGAGCGGGACTGGGTCTGCGGGTCACCCTGCTCGGATATCGACTTGGCGCCCTTGGTGACCTCGACCTGCCGGTAGCCACGCCAGTCGCTGTAGGTACGCAGCGCGGGGCGGGTGAACTCGTCGTCGGTCTTGGCCCAGGCCGATCCGTCGTATCTGTACTTCGTCGTGACCGGCACGCCGTGCGAGGTGACCTTGTCGGTCTCGGTCACTGAGTCGACGACGTACTTGTTGAACCACACCTTCGCCGGGGTCTTGTCGTCGCCGTCGGGCGACCAACGCACCGGGTAGCAGGTGCCGTTGCTCTTCCCCTTGTCCTCCGCGGGCTCGGTCGCGCAACCGCCCGTGTACTCGACCTCGATGTCGCCGCCGTACTCGGTGGAGACCGTGCCGATGCGGGGGCGGGTGAAGCCGGGGCGTTGATCGGTCTTGCTCCTCGGCACCAGGTTGGGCAGCTGGCGGTCCTTCAGGCGGGCGTGCAGGGGTGCGGTGGAGCCGACGGTGTACGGCGCGAAGCTGATGCCGTTCTCGGACTGGAGGGTGCCGGTGGTGTCACCGGGCGCATAGCCGGTGCGGGTGATGGAGTTGAGCCACAGGCCGGGAGAGGTGTCGTACCAGTCAGCCGGGAAGGACTGACGGAGGGTGTACTTGTCGACCAGGCCCAGGCCTGTCTGGCCCGCGCGAGCCGCCTTCGTCGTCACCGTGTCCAGGCGCATCTGCGTCCAGAAGGAGGGGAACGGCGGGCAGAGCTTGGAGCTGGACTTGCAGTTGAGGTTGCCGGGGGTGTCCCACCACGGGCGGTAGGCGCCCGGGTCGTCGGTCTTGGCGAAGTTGGCCGAGGTGCAGGCCGTTTCCGACTTGAGGCAGCGCTGCTTGACGTTGAAGTCCACAGTCGCCGACGGTTTGGTCAGGCTGTCCGGACGCATGCCGTACTCGACCGAGGTCGGGTAGGCGTAACGGTCGTACTGCTCGGGCGACTTGAACTTCTTGCGGACGGCGTAGTAGTTCGTCTCCTGCGTCCAGTTGACGATCATCGTGTTGCCGTGGACGTCGACGATCTTGTCCAGACCCCAGCGCCAGGCCTGCTGCTTGCCCGCGCCGCAGCGGGAGTCGGCGAAGGCGGTGGCATTGCAGGGCTCGCCCGGGTGGTTGCCGAAGACCGGCGCGGTGGAGACGGAGTTGGTGGTGGCGTGCCCGCCGCCGACGCTGTTCTGGCCGTAGTAGTACTGGGTGCCGTCCTTGGTGGTGACGACCCAGTACTCACCGTTGTTGTCGTCGTTGGTGCCACCGACGCGGTGTTCGACGCGGGTGCCGTCGTCCTGCTGGGGACGGTAGACCTCGGTGTCCTTCTCCGGATCGCTCCCGGAGGCCGCGTCCCGGACCAGCTCGGTGGTCTTGCCGCCCAGCGACATCACCGCGTTGTACGACACCCAGCACAGGTCGGACGTCTTGTCCTTCTTGGCCGTGTTGTTGGGAGTTCCGGCCTTGAGCGTCTTGCGGTCGTCCTGGCAGGCGCGGTAGCGGCGCTCGATGTAGCCGGGGTCGTACGACCAGCCCTCTCCGATCCAGGAAGCCTGGGGCGAGGAGACCGCCGTACGGCCGTCCACTGTCTGCGAGCTGTAGTCGAAGGAAATCTTGGGTGTTGGTCCCGCGGGAGGGGCCGGCACGGTCAGCGGGTAGGACCAGGTGAACGCACCCGCCGATCCGCCCGCCTCCCACTTGCCGTCCGAGGCGAGCGGCGTCGCCTTGAAGCTGCCGCCACCGCTGGTGCCGGAGTCCACCGCGCCGACGACCGCCGTACTGCTGCCCGCGGCGGCTACCGGCGTCGCCGTTCGGTAAGTCACCTGGACCACACCGGAGTTCGCGGGTGCCGTGGACTCCGCCGAGGCGGTCGTCACCGTGCCGTCGGCCGTTGGGTCGACCGTGGCCGTGAGCGACGTCGACGCCGTGTCGTTCGTCGTCTCCAGTTCCTCGTACGTCTGGCACGCCTCGTCGTCGGGCGTGGTCAGGTAGCAGTCGGGGAACTGAACGAAGCGGAGTCGGGACGCCCATTCGGCGCCGTAGAGGCTTCTGAACTTGGAGTAGTCCAGCTTGACGGAGACGGGCACCGAGCCACTGGCGGGTGCCTCCACGACCACTACGGCACCGTCAACGCCCTGCCCGGTTGCGGTGGTTCGCTCCGGGATCGTGACCTGCCAGGTCCCCGTCGGCGCCGGCTGGTCGGTGGCCTGGCCGAGGCTCACCGGCAAGGTGCCGGCGGGGCTCAGCGCCGCCTGTTGTCCACTCGTGGCAGCCGTTCGGGCCGAGGCCGTCGTCGTGGTCGAGCCGAAGTTGACCGGCGCTGTGCCCGCGGGTGTGGTCGTCGTGTTGGCCGGCGCGGCGAGCAGGTCCGTGGGCACCTTGGCCCGCAGCGACCACCGGTCCCGGCTGATTTTCTTGCCCAGGACCGGCGTCTCCTGCTCAAGCTCCTCCAGGGTCACGGTCTCGCGCCCGATCTCCGCCTTCGCCGGATCCGGGGGCAGAGCCATCGCCTGCGCGGGAAGCAGCCCGACCAACAGCGCGGCAGCCGTGACCGGTACGGCTGTGCGCGCCACGCGGCGCCTGCGAGCATGCGGAAGTCGATCGAACACGACGAGGTCCCCCGGACCGGTTGGAGCGGGGCCGGTGACAGACCACGCGTGACGACTTATCAGACAGCGTAGATTCTGTGATCACTCTGTGAAGCAAAGCCAGAGGCGACATGACGATGTGATCATCGTCACGGTGTGTAACGCATCGCTACGCTTCGAATGCGCGCGAAAGGTGAATATCACTTTACTTGGGGTTAATTACCCCGTTGCTCATGATTAGAGAATGCGGTGGTTTTTAGTAATAAACAGCAAGCAAATTAGCGGCACTTGCGGGTGTTTAATGCCTTTCTGGGCCGTCCTCCTCAAGCGCTTGAGGCCCACCACGGTGCCCGTGGCCTCGCAGTCCAGGGGCGGCCCCCGGCCCCTCATGCCCCGCCGGTGACATCTCCACAGGGTGACGACAGTTCCTTCATAGGTCATGATCTGCTGGCCCGGCCGCGCCCTGTCCTGCGTCGCCGAGGGGAACGAGGGGGAAGGGGAACCCGCCCGATGACGCGCAACTGGGGCCGCGTGCCCGGCCGTCGGGCCGGTGCGGCACTGCTCGCCGCCGCGGTCACCACGACCGGCATCGTTTACGCCGGTTTCCGGCTGAGCGACGACGTCACGCACGAAGGCGGTGGCCGCGACGGCCACGCCACGACTGTCACCGAGTCCGCGGCGCTCACCAAGGCCGCGCGGACCGGGAAGGCCGTCGAGGTGACGGCAGCGCGCACCGCGCGTTCGACGACGTGGGCCCGACCCGACGGCCAGATGATGAAGCGGCTGCACTCCTCCCCGATCCGGGCCAAGGTGGGCGGCGAGTGGAAGAAGATCGACCCGAGTCTGCACCGCACCGAGCAGGGGTGGGAGCCGCAGGCCACCAACACCCGGATGGTCTTCTCCGCCGGGTCCGACGGGCGGAGCGAGCAGCGGGCGTCCCGCTCGACCGTTCAGCGGGTCTCCCTGGTGAAGAGCGCTGCCGCGGACACCGGCACTCCCCTGGCCACGCTGTACGTCGGCGGCGGCGACTACGCGATCCAACTGACCTGGCCGGACGCCGTGCCGACGCCGATCGTCGACGGCAACCGGATCCTGTACCCGGAGATCTTCCCGGGCGGCGACCTGGTGCTGACGGCGGACGACGACGGCTTCGGTCAGGTCCTCGTCGTCAAGAACCGGCAGGCCGCGTCCGACCCCCATGTGCAGCAGATGGCCTACGGCCTGCACTCTGCCGATCTCACCTTCCGGCTGGATCCGCTGTCGCGCATGGTCACCGCGGTGAACGCCTACGGCGACGAGGTCGCCGTCTCCCCCACCCCACTGATGTGGGACAGCAGCGGCGCCCCCGCCGTCACCGACGGCACCGTCGGCGCGACCGCCCAGCCGACGGAGTCCGAGTCCCCGGACCCGACGGACTTGCCGAGTGAGACACCCTCGGACACCCCGAGCCCCTCCGAGGAGGAGGTCGAGTCCGACGAGCAGAGCGACACCGACATCGAGGTCCTGCCCTCGGACAGCGACGGCCCGGAACCAACCGTCTCGGACTCCCCGCTGCCGAGCCCGCCCGCGAAGCCGACCCCCGAACCGTCCCAGACCGGCTCCGCCGCGACGCTGAGTCTGCCCTCCCTGAACGGGCCGTCGCCGGACTCGCGCGGTGACCTCGTGGAGGCGGACCTGTCCACGGGCCAGTGGACGCTCACACCCGACCAGGACTTCCTGAGCGACCCCGCCACCACCTACCCGGTCTTCATCGACCCGTCGGTCAAGAAGCACACCCAGGACTGGACCACGGCCTACGACCGCCACCCCAAAGCCACGTTCTACAACGGCAAGGACTTCAACAAGGGCGGCACGCACGAGGCCCGCGTCGGCTTCGAGTCGGACACCTGGGGCACTTCGCGGTCGTTCTTCAACATCGAGTTCGACAAGGATCTCAAGGGCACCAAGATCACCAGCGCCAAACTGCGCATGCTGGAGACCTACGCCTGGTCCTGCCAGGCCCGCTCGATGAGCGTGCACCTCACCAGCGAGATCGACTCGCACACGAACTGGAACAACGCGCCCGAGCTGCACGACGGCAACAAGCTGGCCACCAAGAGCTTCGCGCACGGCTACAAGTCCAGCTGCGGCAACGACTTCGAGCGCTTCGACGTGAAGAAGGGCGCGCAGAAACAAGCCGACGCGGGCGAGGAAATGATCACCTTCGGGCTGCGTGCGCGAGACGAGGACGCGCAATACGCGTGGAAGAAGTTCCAGGCCAACGGCGACTACGCACCCACGCTCGAACTCGTCTACAACCGCAAGCCGTCGATCGTCCCCAACTCACTCGACCTCGGCCCCGAGGGCAAGTGCACCACCACCAAGCCGTACGTCCGCATGGGCTCCGGCGACCTGACGTTCACGGCCAAGGCCACCGACAAGGACAAGAACCTCGACTACCTCGACTTCGATCTGTGGGAGATGAACAAGTGGGCCGCCACCGGCGACCTGCTGAAGTCCACCGGCAAGGTCTCCGCAGGCATTGACACCGGCACCGCGCTGCGCACCACCGACAAGTTCTCCACCAGCGGACTCAAGAGCGGCGCAACATACTCCTGGCGGGTCCGGGCCTTCGACGACGTCGGCCCCAGCGCAGCTTCCGCCTGGTACCCGAAGAAGCCCTGCCGGTTCGTCCTCGACACCACCGCGCCCCGCCCGCCCAAGGTGTCCTCCACCGACTTCCCCAACGCGGACGGCAGCGAGAACGGCTTCGGCAGCGGCGCAGAGGACGCCACCTGGTCCACCAAGAAGTTCGGCACCCCCGGCACTTTCACCGTGCGCGCCGTGAACGCCGACGTCAAACGCTACGAGTACGGCTACAACTCGCCCAGCTACACCGGCAGCGTCCCTCGCACCCCCGGCTCGTCCACCATCCTCAGCGCCACCATCAGCGACGCCAAGCCGCCCACCGCCGGACCCAACGTGCTCTACGTCCGCACCGTCGACAGCGCCGACAACGTCTCCGAGCCGACCAAGTACTTCTTCTACGTCACCCCGCGCGACCAGGCCGACAAGGTCGGCGACTTCACGGGTGACCTGCTGCCCGACATGATGGTGGTCACCGAGGCCGGCAACCTCGCCCTCTACCCCTCCCAGGCCACGGTGACCGACCTGAGCAAAGGCACCGGCGACCTGGACTACTCGATGCCAGGGGCTTACCGGGCGAATCCCGACAAGGACCCCGACGGCGACGATCTGCCGCCCTACGTAGCCGCTCCCAACGGCCATTTCAAGGGCGCCCTGATCACCCACAACGGCGACATCTACGGCGGTGACGGCCTCCAGGACCTCGTCGTCCGGGTCGGCGGCAGGCTCTGGGTCTACCCGGGCGACGGCTACGGCGCCGTCAACATCGACAGACGGCAGGAGATCCTGCTGCCGTCGGACGCCCCGAGCCTCTCGTCCCTGACCCAGATCGTCGCCGCCGGCGACATCACCGGCGACGGCCGCACGGACTTCCTCGCCACGGTCGGCGACGAGTTGTGGGCCTTCACCGGCTACCACGGGGCAACGGTCGACCAGGCGATCCGCCTGTCCTCCGCCTCCTGGACCAATCGCGACCTGGTGACCGTCGCGGACGTCAGCGGTGACGGTGTCTCCGACATGGTCTACCGCTCCGACACATCCGGGCGACTGCTGCTCCGCAAGGGCATCGCCGCGAGCGGCGGCGGGACCGACCTCAACTCCCTGTCGTCCGCAGCGAACTCCTCGGGCGGGGCGGACGCCGAGTACGGCGCCTCCGGCTGGCTCAGCGCCGATGTCCCGCTGCTGATGGGTACGCCCAGCGCCGACGCCGACACGATCCCCGACATCTGGGCCGTCCGCTCCGACGGCTCCGTGCGGTTCTTCTCGGGCAGCAAGACCGCGCTGTCGGGCTCCGGCACTGAGATCGTCACGGCGAACAGCTACTGGCAGACACGGATCGCCATCGGGTGACGCGGGTGGGCTCCGCATCTCTCGCGGATGCGGAGCCCACCATGTGCCACCGTCCAGCAGGAACCCGTATCCCCCCACAGCTCAAGGACCATGAACGAAGAAACGTTCCTTCAAGACAACTCGGCCGAGGCGGGACCACAGCGCGAGAACACCACAGGTGTGCGGGTGGCCCACACCCTCCTGTGGATTCAGGCTGCGGCTCTGGTTCTCTTCGCCGCCGCACTCGCCTGGGCAGTCACCCTCATGGGCGGGGGCTGGTACCTGCTCGGCGGCGCGCTCTTCGTCTGCGGTCCGCTCCCGCTCTGGTATTTCCTCACGGACCGCCGAGGCCGATAAGGAGACTAGCCCGTCTGATCAGCCCTTTCGCCGAGAACCCCCACGCTGCACCCCGTTCGGCCACAGCCGAGGCTTCCGTTTCGCCGCCAGGTCCTCGATCCAGCCGACTCCCAGGATCGCGAGGCCGATCAGCGGCCACACCAGGACGAACATCCAGATCATGTACGTCGAGTCGAGCGCGGCCACCGCGCGGTCGCCCTGCATGAAGGAGAGGTTGTAGGCCTGGTCGATGAGCGGGACCGTGGCCATGATCAGCATGTTGTGCCACAGGTAGATCGTGACCGCGCGGTTGTTGGAGAGCGTGACCAGTTTGTCCCAGCGGGCCAATCGGCCCGGCAGCTCCTGCCACGACGGTGAGTACTGGAGCAGGATCACCACGAAGCCGAAGGACCAGGTCGCCTGGGCCAGCGGGATGTCGTTCAGGTCCCAGCCGTCCGGGCCCAGGTGGCCCGACGCCCACCACAGGCCGAAAGCCATCAGCAGGGTCGAGCAGGAGACGGCCACATAGCGCGGGACCTTCGCGAGGACGCCCTCGTGGTGGGCGAAGCCCAGGACCCAGCAGCCGCCGTAGACCGTGAAGTCCGATACCGCGTTGCCCGTTTCGCCGGGGATCGTGACGAGGCCCGTGCCCAGCACCGCCGTCAGACCCAGCGGCGCCAGCAGCGTCACCCACGGTGCCCTGCGGAACGCCCACAGCAGCAGCGGGGACGCGATCACGAACCAGAGGTAAGCGCGCAGGTACCAGAGCACGCCCGCCGCCTGCACCGCCCACGTGTTCTCCAGCAGGCCCGACTTGGAGCCGATGCTCCAGGGAAAGGGCGGGGCGCCGAACGGGACGATGTAGTTGAACAGTTCGACCAGGCCCAGGACGCCGCTGTGGTCCGGGTCCTTCGACAGGTCCCAGCCCCCCGCGAACATCAGCGTCAGCACCACCGCGCTGAACGCCCAGAGCGGGGGCAGCAGGCGACGGACACGGCCCTTGATCACGCCCCACGCCGGGCGGTTCAGCGAGCGCGCCATCAGCGAGCCCGCCAGCGCGAACATCACGCCCATGGAGGGGAACAGGACCGTCAGCCAGGCCCAGCCGAACAGGTGGTACACGACCACCCGGACCAGGGCTATCGACCTCAACAGGTCCAGGTAGCGGTCGCGGCCCGGCTTCTTCGGAGCCGGGGGAACAGAAGGCTCGGGCGTCCGCTGCTGCGGGATGTCGTACGACGGCTGTGTGTGTTCCTGTGTCATCCCACCGGCCTCCGATCACTGCCGCTGCGCGTCCGCTGGCGCGGTACCGGGCCGCCGGGGGCCGCCCCGACGACGCCGGTGCGGCGCAGCTTCTGCCAGCGCAGGCGGCCGCCGGTGAGGGCCGTGATCCAGGACTGGAGCAGCACGACGTACATGAGCTGGCGGTAGAGAATCTGCTGCAGGGGCAGCGAGATGAGGTGGGTCATGCGTTCGCGGTCCAGGCGGAAGGCGTACGCCGCGCAGATCAGCTGGATCGCCAGGACGCCCAGCCAGGCCACGATCGTCTTCTCGGTCGGGCCGAACACGACGCCGTAGAGGAGGAACACGTCGATCAGCGGGGCCAGCAGCGGCGCCAGCACCATGAACAGTGACACCAGCGGCAGGCCCACGCGGCCGAAGCGGCCCGACGGGCCCCGTTCCACCAGCGCCCTGCGGTGCTTCCAGATCGCCTGCATGGTGCCGTAGGACCAGCGGTAGCGCTGGGACCACAGCTGCTGGACCGTCTCCGGCGCCTCCGTCCAGGCCCTCGCCTTCTCGGCGTACACCACGCGCCAGCCGTCCCGGTGCATGGCCATCGTGATGTCGGTGTCCTCGGCGAGCGTGTCGTCGCTCATGCCGCCGACGCGTTCCAGAGCGGAACGGCGGAAGGCTCCCACCGCGCCCGGAATCGTCGGCATGCACCGCAGGATGTCGTACATACGGCGGTCCAGGTTGAAGCCCATCACGTACTCGATGTGCTGCCAGGCGCCGATCAGTGAATCCCTGTTGCCGACCTTGGCGTTGCCCGCCACCGCGCCCACCCGCCGGTCACCGAAGGGCTGGACCAGCTCGCGGACCGTGGCCGGTTCGAAGACGGTGTCGCCGTCCATCATCACGATGATGTCGTAACGGGCGTTCGCCAGACCGCGGTTGAGCGCGGCCGGCTTGCCCGCGTTCAGCTGCCGGACCACCCGCACATTCGGCAGGCCCATCGCCTCGACGATTCTCGCCGTGCCATCGCTCGAGCCGTCGTCGATGACGATGACCTCGACCGGGTGCTCGCTCGCCATCAGCGAACGGACGGTGTTCTCGATGCACTTGGCCTCGTTGTACGCCGGGACCAGCACCGACACCGGTTCGGTGACCGGCGGCCCCCAGCTGAAGTCACGGCGGCGCACCCGGCGGGCGTGGATGGCCGACAGCAGGAGCATGAGCACGAAGCGGCCGATGACCAGGGAGCCGATGATCGCGAGCCCGGCCACCATGACCCCGGTGATGTTCTCGGAGGCCTGGACCAGGAAGACCCACGCCTTGCCCTTCCACAGGCCCAGGCCGGTGACCTGGGTGTGGGCGCTGGGCGCGTCGAGGGCCTCGGTGAGGTTGTCGAACTCGTAGCCCTGCTTCTGCATCTGGGGCAGGAACCTGTCCAGCGCCTGCACGGTCTGGTGGCGGTCGCCGCCGGAGTCGTGCATCAGCACGATCGCGCCCTTGCCGCCCTTCGGGGTGGCGTTGCGCAGGATCTCCCGGACGCCGGGCTTGCGCCAGTCCTCGCTGTCGGTGTTGTTGACGACGGTGATGTAGCCGCGGGTGCCGATGTACTCGGTCACCGGCCAGGACTTGTTGTCCATGGCGTCGGAGAAGGAGGAGTAGGGCGGCCGGAACAGCGAGGTGCGGATGCCGGCCGCGCCGGTGATCGCGAGCTGGTTCTGGGACAGCTCCCAGTCGATGCGCTTCTTCGACTGGAAGGACAGGTCGGGGTGGTTGAAGGTGTGCAGGCCGACCTCGTGGCCCTCGTCCACCATGCGCCTGACCAGCTCCGGATAGCGCGAGGCCATCGTGCCGGTGACGAAGAAGACCGCGTGTGCGTGGTGCTTCTTGAGCATGTCCAGGACCTTGGGGGTCCAGGTCGGGTCGGGGCCGTCGTCGAAGGTGAGGACGAGGCGGCGGTCGGGCACCTGGAGGCTGGTGGTGCGGCCGCTGCGGGTGTCGATCACCGGGCCGCCGTCGATGATCTTCTCCGGCACCTTGTCCGAGGAGGCCTCGGGCTGGACGCGGTGGTCGGCGAGGATCTCGCTGTGGACGTAGCCGCGCAGCATCAGCATCGCCATCAGGGCGACGAGGACGAGCAGCGGCAGCAGGAGGCGCATGGACAGGCGACGACGCCTGGAGCCGTCGGGGGCTCCGGGCGTCGCCCCCCGACGGCGGGTGCGGGATGCCATCAGAGGATGTACTCCGGGGACGGGGAGAGCGGGGAGTCGGAGGGCACGGCGGTGCTCGGCTCCTCCGCGATGGGCGACGAGGAGCTGGGACCGTCCGCCACCGTGCCGGTTCCGGCGCTGTCGCCGGTGCCCGTCGTCTCGGTCGGATCGGTCGAGGGCTCTCCGCCGTCGGTGGGTGTCGGGTCGGGGTCGGGTGTGACCGTCGTGTCGTCCGTCGGCGTCGGGTCGACGTCGGTCGGGTCCGGGTCCGGGACCGTGTCGGTCTCGGTCGCCGTCGGGTCCGGGTCGGTCGAGCCGCCCGGCTGGACCGGGCTCGTCGAGGCGCCGGGCGCCGTGGCGCTGGCCCCCGGACTCGGCGTCGTACCGTCGCTCGCCGTCGGGGTGGACCCCGGTGTGACGCCGGCCGAGACAGAGGGCTCCGCCGACTCCGCGGGCAGCGGACTGGTGTCGACCTTGCCGGCGGGCGTGTTGTCCTTCGGGCCGGTCACCGGCAGCCAGGGCGCGTTGGAATTGCCCGACAGCAGCGTGGCGACGATGACGACGGCGTAGACCGCGCATGCCATGCCGACGGCGATGCCGATCCGGCGGAATCTGCGGCTGCGGCGGCCCGACTCGTCCACGAAGACCGGACCGTCGGAGCCCTCGGAGCCGCCGTCACCGCCGGCCGGGCGCTCGATGCCGGCGTCACCGCGCAGGCTGACGGCGTCCAGCTGGACGGTCACCTCGTGCGGGTCGTGGGCATGGCCCGCGGGGCCGGACTCCGCCCACGGATCGCGTACGGCTGCCGGGCGGTCGGCCTCCGGGACGTCCCGGGTCCGGTCCGTCCGCGGAAGCACGTCGGTCTCGTCGGCCGAGGACGCCAGTATCTCCGTCCCGCTCTCCGTCCCGCCGGCGTCCGCAACGGGTCGTCTACCCCCGCGCAACACCTCTGTTTCACCGGCGTCGGAGAAGCCCCCGTACGGGACTCCGGTTTCTCCGGCCTCCGGGAACGCCTGGGTATGACCCCCCGTCGTCGGTATGTCCTGGGTCACTGATGCGACCTCGGGCCACTCCGGTTGGGCGTCTTCTCGCCACTTCTTCACGCGCACGCAATCCCCCCACGGGACAGTTCCGGGTGCGCATACGACCCCGAGCACACGCCCGTCGAACCGAGCCCCCACCCGGTCCGAGCGCCCCCTTTACCACACCGTGCTCAGGCCACGAATGTAGCGCACCCAGGGGTGCTGTGTTTGCCGCGTGTCAATTGTGGATGTTCATTGTCCGCTCGTCTATGGCTGGAACCCACCCATCGGCCGGCCGACGCAGCCAGCCCTCCTCGACGGTGAGTTCGAATGCCGCCCGGCGCAGCGCATCGAAACCCGGGTGCACCAGCCCCTTCCGCCACACCAGTGACACAGGTGACAGCGGTACGGGATCGATCAGGGGACGCAGTACGGCCCCGGGCATGGCCGGAAAGTCCACCACGGCGAGGACAAAGTTCCCTGTCTTTGCCATGAGCCGCTGGAATTCCTCGTCTCCCACGGCGAGCGGAGCGGGCGGTGCGACCTCGATGCCGCGCCCCTCGAACAGCCCGCGGGCCAGGTCGGTCCACTCCGGCGTGCGCTGGTTCCCGGCCCCGGCGTATACGGTCTCGCCCGCCAGCGCGGCCAGCGGCACCGCCGGGAGGGACGCCAGCCGGTGGTCCTCGGGGAGGACGACCGCCATGGGTTCGTAGCGCACGGGCTGGTGGTCGAGGCCCGCCCGGAGTGCCGGGTCCAGTCCGGCGAACCGCCCGAAGGACGCGTCGAGGCGACCGGCGAGCAGCTCGGCCGCCGCGCCCGTCAGGCCGCTCTCGTAGCGGGCCATCAGCTCCTGCTCGGGGGCGAGTTCCCGGGCCCGGTGCAGTACCCGGCGGCCGGTGGCCAGGCCCGGGGAGTTCAGGTCCACCAGCAGGGGCCGGGCCTGCCCGAAGGCGGCGAGCAGTGCGTCCTGCGCCTCCAGCGCACTGCGCGCGTACGGCACCAACCGCTCGCCGTCGGCCGTCAGCGTCACCTGGCGGGTGGTCCGGACGAACAGTTCGGCGCCCAGCTCCCGCTCCAGCCGCCGTACGTCCCTGCTGAGCGCCTGCTGGGCGACGTAGAGGCGGGCCGCGGCGCGCGTGAAGTGCAGCTCCTCGGCGACGACCAGGAAGGCGCGCAGGAGGCGGGGGTCGAGGTGGGCGGGGGCGGGCATCCGGCGAACTTACGACGCGGATGCGTGAATCGGTAGGGGAATTCACAACACAGGTGTGTGAATCGGTACGGAGAAGGTGTTGGACCGCTTGATCGACTCGGGGCGACGGTGGGTGCATGCCGCAACCGACCCGACCGATGTTCACGACCACCGGCGACATGCTCGTCGCCGTCGACTTCAGCCCCCGCACCCGAAACCGCCCGCCCGGCCCGTACCGCCGTCTCCTCTCCACCCCCGGCGCCCGCGCCTTCACGATCGGGAATCTGCTGGCCCGCCTGCCCATGGGCATGTTCAGCGTGAGCGCGGTCGTCATGATCGCCGGGACGCGGGGGTCGTACGCCCTCGCCGGCGCCGTCACCGCGACCGGGCTCGCTGCGACCGCGGTGATCGCCCCGTGGACGGCGCGGCTCGTCGACCGGCACGGCCAGGCCCGAATCGCCGTACCGGCGACGGTACTTGCGGCCCTCGGCTCGCTGTCGCTGCTGCTGTGCGTGCGGTACGGGGCGCCGGCGTGGACGCTCTTCGCGTCGTACGCCGCCACCGCGACGACCCCCAACATCGGCGGCATGTCCCGGGCCCGCTGGGCCCACCTGCTCAAGGGCCGGCCGGAGTCCCTGCACGTGGCGAACTCCTTCGAACAGGCCGCGGACGAGCTCTGTTTCATGCTGGGCCCGGTGCTCGCGGCCCTGCTGTGCGGGGTGTTGTTCCCGGAGGCGGGCACACTCGTCGGCGCGGTGCTGCTCGTGACCGGCATGCTGCTGTTCACCGCGCAACGCTCGACGGAACCGCCGGTCCGCGAACAGGCCTCCACAAAGGCCCCGTTCCGCACCCCGGGCATGCCCCCGCTGCTCGCCGCCTGTCTCGCCATGGGCGCGGTGTTCGGCTCCATGGAGGTCGTCACGATCGCGTTCGCGGACGCACAGGGACACCCGTCGGCGGCCGGTGTCGTCCTCGGCCTCCAGGCGGCCGGTTCGTGCGCCGCCGGACTGTTCTACGGCGCCCTGAAGCCGGCGGGATCGGCGGAGGACCGCTACCCGTGGTGCGTGGCCACCATGACCGCCCTGCTGATCCTGCCGTTGCTCGCCGCGTCCCTGACCGGGTCCCTCCTCGTCCTCGCGGGCGCGCTGCTGATCGCCGGCATGGCGACGGCCCCGACGATGGTCACGGGGATGACGCTGGTCCAGGAACGCACACCTGAAGGCCGTATCAACGAAGGCATGACCCTCGCCGTGACGGGCCTGCTCGGCGGCATCGCCGGGGGCAGCGCGGTCGGCGGCTGGGTCGCGGAGCACGTGTCGGCGACGGCGGGGTTCGGGGTGCCGGTGACGGCGGCGGCTGGCGCGCTGATGATCGCGCTCGTCCGGGCGGTACGACTGTGAGCACAATCCGCGGCGGACGGCAGTCGCGACGCTCCCCTCACGAGGCCCGGTTCCCCGGCCGATTCACCAGGTCCGCTCAGCGGCATCGGCATCGGCAACCGGGCCCGGATCGCGGGCGTCGTGGGGACGACGGGCCGCGGGTCGGTAAAGGACGGCATCCGGGGCCCCTTCACCCCCGTCGACTTCCCCAGCGCCCCCGCGACCGGCGCCCCCGCGACCGGCGCCGTCGGGATCAACGACCAGGGCCAGATCACCGGCAGTTACCAGCGACGGCGGCGGGGACGGCCGACCCGTCGAACCCCCGCCCCAATTCCCGCGCACCCCATTGACGCCCTCACAGCTGCCACATACCTTCCCCCGTCGAAGCGCTTCGACGTCACGCATCGAATCGATTCGACGAACACCGCGTGACGCCGCCCCGAGACCCATCCGACTCCCTTGGAGGCACAGGATGTTGACGGTACGAAGGCGTGTGGTGGCGACGGCGGTGGTCCTTGCCGGATCACTGGTCATGGCCTCCTGCGGTGACTCGGACAGCGGATCCTCCGAAGACGGAAAGACGCTGAAGCTGTGGCACTACGAGGCCCCGAACAGCGCGATGGGACAGGCCTGGAACGAGGCCGTCAAGGAGTTCAAGGCCAAACACCCCGGTGTGAAGGTGGAGTTCGAGGCCAAGGGCTTCGACCAGATCCAGAAGACCGCCCCGATGGTGCTCAACTCCTCCGACGCGCCCGACGTCATGGAGTACAACAAGGGCAACGCGACGGCGGGCCTCCTGTCCAAGCAGGGGCTCCTCACCGACCTCACCGAGGAAGCCACCAAGCGCGGCTGGGACAAGAAGCTCAGCGCGAGTGTCCGCACCACCAGCGTGTACGACGCCGAGGGCGTCATGGGCTCCGGCAAGTGGTACGGCGTGCCCAACTACGCCGAGTACACGATGGTCTTCTACAACAAGGACCTCTTCGCGAAGTACAAGATCGCCGAGCCGAAGTCGTTCGCCGAACTGACCGCCGCGATGGACAAGTTCGTCCAGAACAAGGTCACCCCGCTCGCCAACGGCGGCGCCGAGTACATCGCCCACCAGTACCTCTACCAGCTGGCCCTGTCCAAGGCCGACCGCTCCTGGGTGGACTCCTACGAGTTGTACAAGGGCAAGACCGACTTCCACGACGCGGCCTGGACGTACGCCGCCGACACCTTCGCCGACTGGGTGAAGAAGGGCTACATCGCCAAGACGTCCAGCAGCGTGAAGGCCGAGGAGACCGGGGTCTCCTTCATCCAGGGCAAGGCGCCGATCCTGTTCTCCGGCAGCTGGTGGTACGGCCGCTTCGTGGACGAGGCGAAGTTCGACTGGGGCACCTTCCTGTGGCCCGACTCGAATCTCACCCTCGGCTCCGGCGGCAACCTCTGGGTCGTCCCCAAGAACGCCAAGAACAAGAAACTCGCCTACGACTTCATCGACATCACCATGTCGAAGAAGATCCAGAACCTGCTCGGCAACAAGGGCGGCGTCCCGGTCGCGGCGGACGCGAACGCCATCACCGACCCGAAGTCGAAGACCCTCATCGACAACTTCAACACCCTTTCCCAGCGCGACGGCCTGGCCTTCTACCCCGACTGGCCGGTGCCCGGCTTCTACGACGTCCTCGTCTCCGAGACCCAGAAGCTGATCACGGGCAGCGACCAACCGGACGGCTACCTCGACTCGTTGCAGGAGGCCTACGACAAGGGCGCGCCGAAGCAATGACGGTGACCGTCGAACGGGGTGCGCGGGCGGTCGGGAAGGGCAACCCTTCAAGGCCCCCGCGCCGCCCCCGTGACTCCTACGCCCTGTTCCTGCTCCCGGGGGCCCTGGCCTTCCTCGCGATCATCGTCCTGCCGTTCGTGATGAACACCTACGTGAGCTTCACCGACTGGCAGGGCGTGGGCTCCCCGGAGTGGTCCGGGCTCGCCAACTACCGCGAGCTGATGGACGATTCGGAGTTCTGGGCGTCGTTCCGGCACAGCCTGTTCATGGTCGTCGCCATGGCCGCCGTACCGACGGTGATCGGACTCGTCCTCGCCGCCGCCCTGTTCGACTACGTCGGCAAGCACTTCGGCAGTCGCATCGCCGCCGTCCTGCGGGCCTGCTTCTACCTCCCCCAGGTGCTGCCGATCGCGGTCGCCGGCATCGTCTGGAGCTGGATCCTCGCGCCGGACAACGGCTCGCTCAACGCCCTGCTGAAGGCGATCGGGCTGAGCAGCTGGCAGCAGGACTGGCTCGGTGACCCCGACCTCGCGCTGTACAGCGTCATGGGCGTGATGGTCTGGGTCCAGCTCGGCTTCCCGCTGGTCATCTTCATGGCGGGCCTGCAGCGCGTCGACCCCCAGTTGTACGAGGCGGCCGAGCTGGACGGCGCCGGCTGGTGGCGCCGCTTCTGGCACATCACGCTGCCGCAGATCCGCCCGGAGATCTACGTCGTCCTGACCTGGTGCTCGATCGCCGCGCTCAAGGTGTTCGGCGCGGTGTACGTCCTGACGAAGGGCGGGCCCGGCGGCGCCACCAACGTCCCCTCCTACTTCTCCTTCACCACGTTCTTCGAGAAGACGCAGGTCGGCTACGGCGCCGCGATCTCCACGGTGCTCACCGTGATCATCCTGCTGCTGTCCCTGGTCGGCCTGAAGCTCCAGACCCGCGCGGAGGAGGGAGCCGAGTCATGACCACCGCCCTACGTCGCTACCCGGTGCTGATCGCCCTGTGCATCGCGGCGCTCTTCATGATCGTGCCGTTCCTGATCGTCACGATCAACGCCTTCAAGTCCCCCACGGAGTACGCCCAGAACGGCCCTCTCAGCCTCCCCGACGGCTTCTACACCGACGGCATCAGGGACTTCTGGGAGCGCGTCGACTTCGGGCAGAAGCTGGTCAACTCGGTGCTGATCAGCGGGGCAGTGGCCGTGCTCGCGGTCGTCCTGTCGGTGCTGAACGCCTACGCGATCGGCATCGGCCGTATCAAGGGCCGCACCTGGGTGCTCGCCTTCTTCGTCCTCGCGAACATGCTGCCGCAGGAGGCGCTGGTCTACCCGATCTACTACCTGAGCAAGGAGGTCGGCCTCTACGACACCAGGCTCAGCGTGATCATCGTGTTCACGGTCGTCCAGGCGGCGTTCGGCACCTATCTCCTGTCCTCGGTCCTCGGCCAGTTCCCCCGCGAGATCCTGGAGGCCGCCCGGATCGACGGCGCGAGCAAGTGGCAGGTCCTCTGGCGGATCGTCGTCCCCGTCAGCCGCCCCACCCTCGGCGTGCTCCTGGTCTTCTTCTTCATCTGGACCTGGAACGAGTTCCTGCTCCCCCTGGTCATGCTGATCTCCAACGACAACCAGACGGTGTCGGTGGCCCTCGGTGTCCTCCAGGGCCAGCGCCTGATGGACGCCACGATGACCAACGCGGCCGCCCTGCTCGGCGTCCTCCCCGCGATCGTGTTCTTCCTCGTCTTCCAGCGAACCCTCACCCGCGGGATCGCCGTGGGTGCCGTGAAGTAAGGAACCCCCCACATGAAGTTCACCGACGGCTACTGGCTGCTGCGCGAGGGCGTCACCGCGGACCACCCGGCCGAGGTCCACGACGTCACCGCGACGGAGGGCACGCTGGAGATCCACGCGCCGTCCCGCCCCATCCGCACCCGCGGCGACCTGATGACGGGACCGGTCATGACGATCAGCGCGCACGCCCCGATGCCGGACGTCATCGGCGTCACGTTCACCCACTTCGTGGGCGAGCGGCCGGACGGGCCTCAATTCGAGCTCGGGAAGGAGGAGTTCGCTCCGCACACGGAGTACGACGACGAGCACGCGACCCTCACCTCCGGCGCCCTGTCCGTCAGATTCGCCCGCTCCGGCCCCTGGCACGTCGACTTCCTCGCGAACGGCCGCGTCCTCACCTCCAGCGGCACCAAGAGCATGGGCATCATGCGGGACGCGTCCGGGGCGCACTACCTGCGCGAACAGCTCAACCTCGGTGTCGGCACCTCCGTCTACGGCCTCGGCGAACGCTTCGGCCCCCTCGTCAAGAACGGCCAGGTCGTCGACATCTGGAACGCCGACGGCGGCACCACCACCGAACAGGCCTACAAGAACGTCCCGTTCTTCCTCACCGACGCCGGCTACGGCGTCTTCGTCGACCACCCGGGCAAGGTCTCCTTCGAGGTCGCCTCGGAGGCGGTGTCCCGGGTGCAGTTCAGCGCGGAGACCCAGCAGTTGACGTACTACGTCATCCACGGCCCGACCCCGAAGGACATCCTCCGCACGTACACGGCCCTGACCGGCCGCCCGGCCCTCCCGCCCGCCTGGTCCTTCGGGCTGTGGCTGTCGACGTCCTTCACGACGTCGTACGACGAGGAGACCGTGACGTCCTTCATCGAGGGCATGCGGGAGCGTGAACTCCCGCTCTCCGTCTTCCACTTCGACTGCTTCTGGATGCGCGAGCACAACTGGTGCGACTTCGAGTGGGACCCGCGGGTGTTCCCGGACCCGGAGGGCATGCTCGCGCGGCTGAAAGAGCGGGGTCTCCGGGTCTGCGTGTGGATCAACCCGTACATAGCCCAGCGCTCGCCCCTCTTCGCCGAGGGCAAGGAGCTGGGTCATCTGCTTCGGAAAGAGGACGGCAGCGTCTGGCAGTGGGACCACTGGCAGCCGGGCATGGCGTTCGTGGACTTCACCAGCCCCGCCGCCCGCGACTGGTACGCGGCCAAGCTGGAGGCACTGCTCGCGCAGGGCGTGGACTGCTTCAAGACCGACTTCGGCGAGCGGGTGCCGCTCGACGTGCGGTGGTCCGACGGCTCCGACCCGGAGCGGATGCACAACTACTACACGTACCTCTACAACCGCACGGTCTTCGACGTGCTGCGCAAGCACCGGGGTGAGGAGGAGGCCGTCGTGTTCGCGCGGTCCGCGACGGCCGGGAGCCAGAAGTTCCCCGTGCACTGGGGCGGCGACTGCGAGGCGACCTACGAGTCGATGGCCGAGTCGCTGCGCGGCGGGCTGTCCCTCGGGCTGTCCGGCTTCGGCTTCTGGAGCCACGACATCGGCGGCTTCGAGGGGACGCCGACGCCTTCGTTGTTCAAGCGGTGGCTGGCCTTCGGGCTGCTGTCGTCCCACAGCCGGCTGCACGGCAGCTCCACCTACCGCGTGCCCTGGCTGTTCGACGACGAATCCGTGGACGTGCTGCGCCACTTCACCCGGCTGAAGCTGAGCCTCATGCCCTATCTGTACGAGGCCGCCCGCGCCGCCCACACCGAGGGGACGCCGATGATGCGGGCGATGGTCCTCGAGTTCCCGGACGATCCCGGGTGCGCGTATCTGGAGCGGCAGTACATGCTCGGCCCTGATCTGCTGGTCGCGCCGGTGTTCAGCGACTCCGGCGATGTCCCGTACTACGTCCCCGAAGGCATCTGGACCCATTTCGTGACCGGCGAGACGGTGACCGGCCCACGCTGGGTGCGCGAGCGGCACGACTTCCTGAGCGTGCCGTTGCTGGTCCGGCCCGGTGCGGTGATCCCGGTGGGCGCGGTGGCCGACCGGCCCGACTACGACCACGCCGACGGGGTCACGCTGCGGGCGTACGGCCTGGAGCGGGGCGCCCAGGTGACGGTGCCGGTGGGGGACGTGACCTTCGTCGTCGTACGGGAAGGGGACACGCTGCGGGCCTCGTGCAGTGATCCGTCGGCGCCGTGGAGTCTGGCGGCCGGGGAGAGGACGGCACGGGCGAAGGCGGGCACGGGCTTTCTCTCGCTGGAGCTGAGCTGATGGTGAAGATCACTGATGTGGCGCGGCACGCCGGGGTCTCCCCCAGCACCGTTTCCTACGCCCTCAGCGGCAAGCGGCCCATCTCCGAGGAGACCCGGCAGCGGGTCGAGGCGGCCATCCGCGAGCTGGGGTACCGGCCGCACGCGGGCGCCCGGGCGCTGGCCAGCAGCAGGTCGAACGTACTGGCGCTGGTCGTGCCCTTACGGGCCGGGATCCACGTCCCGGTGGTGATGCAGTTCGCGGTGTCGGTGGTGACGACGGCACGCCGGTACGACCACGACGTCCTCCTGCTCACCCAGGAGGAGGGCGAGGAGGGGCTGCGGCGGGTCGCGGACACGGCACTCGTCGACGCGCTGATCGTGATGGACGTCCAACTCGACGATCCCCGGCTGCCGTTGCTGCGGGCGCTGGAGCGGCCGTCGGTGATGATCGGCTTTCCTTCTTCCTCTGAGGGCCTGACCTGCATCGACCTCGACTTCAAGGCGGCCGGCGAGGCCTGCGTGGAGCATCTGGCCAGGCTGGGACATCGGATGGTGGCCCTGGTCGGCTCGCCGCCGGAGGTGTACGTCCGCCAGACCGCGTTCGCCCAGCGCGTGGTCCAGGGCTTCACGGCCGCCGCCGACCGCAGCGGGATGTCGTCCTCGGTCCATCCCTGCGAGGCCGCGCCCGGTGCCGCCCGCGTGGTCGCCGAGCAACTCCTGCGCGAACAGCCTGCGTTGACGGGGGTCGTCGTCCACAACGAGCCCCTGCTGGAGCCCCTGATCGACGCCTTCGAGCAGCTCGGCCTGCGCGTCCCCGGCGATCTGTCCGTCACCGCCATCTGCCCCGACGAACTCGCCGAGGCCGTCCGCGTCCCGGTCACCTCGGTCGCCCTGCCCTCCGCCGAGGTCGGCACCCGAGCGGTCGAGCTGCTGATGCGGAAGCTGGCCGGCACGGCCGTACCGGAGGCGACGCTGCTGCCGCCCCGGCTGACGGAACGGGCGAGCACGGCGCCGCGCAACGTGCCCTGAGCCGCAAAGGACCACAAGAAAGACCACGAAAAAGACCTGTACATGCAAGGCCCTACTTGAAGGAGCCGTGACATGAAAGGCACCAAGAGACGCAGATCCAGCCTGATCCTCGCCTTGACCCTGATCGCCGGCCTCGGCGCCACCGTCCCCGCCCACGCCGACCCCGTGTCCCCCTTCCGCAACCCGGCCCTCCCCGTCGAGAAGCGCGTCGACGACCTGCTCGACCGCCTGACCCTCGACGAGAAGATCTCCCTCCTCCACCAGTACCAGGCCGCGATCCCCCGCCTCGGCATCCAGTCCTTCCGCACCGGCACCGAGGCCCTGCACGGCGTCGCCTGGCTCGGCGAGGCCACCGTCTTCCCGCAGGCGATCGGGCTGGCCTCGGCCTGGGACCCGGCGCTGATGGAGCAGGTCGGCTCGGCGGTCGGCGACGAGGCGCGCGGCTTCCAGCAGGAACGTCCGGCCGGCTGGGGCCTGAACCTCTGGGCGCCCGTGGTCAACCTGCTGCGCGACCCGCGCTGGGGCCGCAACGAAGAGGGCTACAGCGAGGACCCGGAGCTGACCGGCGCCCTGTCGACGGCGTACGGCGAGGGCCTGACGGGCGGCGACCCGGACCACCTCAAGACGGCCCCGACCCTGAAGCACTACCTGGCCAACAACAACGAGTGGCACCGCACCACCACCTCCTCCGACCTGCGCCCGCGCGTGCAGAAGGAGTACGACGAGCCGGCCTTCAAGCCGGCGATCGAGGCGGACGCGGCCACCGGCGTGATGTCCTCGTACAACCTGGTCAACGGCCGTCCCGCGACGGTCAATCCGGACCTGGACGACGTCGTACGGAAGTGGACCTCGCAGGACCTCCTGAACGTCACCGACGCCTTCGCCCCCGGCAACCTCCCCGGCGACCAGCAGTACTACCCCACCCTCGCCGAGGGCGACGCGGCGGCGATGAAGGCCGGCATCGACAGCTTCACGGACAACGACGCGAACTCGGGGGTGACGATCG
The DNA here is from genome assembly GCF_000718165.1 of Streptomyces fulvoviolaceus. Classification (GTDB taxonomy): domain Bacteria; phylum Actinomycetota; class Actinomycetes; order Streptomycetales; family Streptomycetaceae; genus Streptomyces; species Streptomyces fulvoviolaceus. Next base: position 117,383 of record NZ_JOEY01000017.1, read on the forward strand.
CGGCGGTCAACTCGGCTCTGGAACAAGGCCTGTTGGAGGAGTCGGATGTCGACGAGGCCGTGTCCCACATCCTGTCCGTGCGCGTCCGGCTCGGCGAGTTCGACCCGGGCGGCGGGAAGTACGGCTCGATCGACGCGTCGGTGATCAACAGTCCCGCGCATCAGCAGCTGGCGCGGAAGGCGGCGGCCGAGGGGGCAGTGCTGCTCAAGAACTCCGGAACACTCCCGCTGAAGAAGTCCGCCAAGGACGTCGCCGTCGTCGGCCCCCTCGCCGACACCCTCTACACCGACTGGTACTCCGGCACCCTCCCCTACGCCGTCACCCCCGCCGAGGGCATCGCGGCGAAGCTCGGCGTCTCCCAAGTGGCGCAGAGCGAGGGCGTGGACCGGATCGCACTGAAGAACGCGGAGACGGGAAAGTACGTCACGGCGGGGACGGACGCGGACGGCGAGCTGCTGCAGGAGACCACGGCCTCGGGTACGGCCACCCAGTTCGACGTCTTCGACTGGGGCTCCGGCGTCGTCACCCTGCGCTCAGCCGCCAACGGCAAGTACGTCGGCTACAACTGGTCGGGATTCGTCAACGACCAGACACAGCCCAACGGTTGGTTCGTCCAGCAGCAGTTCAAGCTGGAGGAGCAGACCGACGGCACGTACCTGCTGCGGTACGCCGGCTACGAGACCGAGGAGTCCTGGTGGACGAACCCGGTCTACCTCGGCCCGACGGGCGAGGACGGCACCCTCGGCCTGGTGACGAAGGAGGCCGCCGCCCACTACACGAAGGACGTCGTCCGCAGCGGCATCGACGAGGCCGTGGCCGCCGTGAAGGGCAGGGACACGGCGGTCGTGGTGGTCGGCTCGAACCCGTCGATCAACGGCCGCGAGGCCCACGACCGCACCGACATGGCCCTGGCTCCCGCCCAGGAAGCCCTGGTCAAGGCGGTTCACCAGGCCAATCCGAACACGGTCGTGATCGTCGAGAACAGCTACCCCACCACCCTCGGCGCCCTCCAGAAGGACGTCCCGGCCCTGCTGTGGACCTCCCACGCCGGCCAGGAGACGGGCAACGCGCTCGCCGACGTCCTCTACGGCGACGTGAACCCGGCGGGCCGCCTCACCCAGACCTGGTACGAGTCGACCGCCGACCTCCCGTCGATCCTCGACTACGACATCATCAAGTCCGACCGCACCTACCAGTACTTCCAGGGCCGGCCGCTCTACCCCTTCGGGTACGGCCTGTCGTACACGAGCTTCCGCTACAGCGGCCTGAAGAAGGTCGACGGCGGCTACGAGGTCAAGGTCACCAACACGGGCAGCCGCGCCGGCGACGAGGTCGTCCAGCTCTACACCCACCAGCGCGCGTCCCGCGACAAACAGCCGCTGAAGCAGCTGAAGGCCTTCGACCGGGTGTCCCTGAAGCCGGGCCAGACACGGACGGTCATCCTGAAGGTACGCGCCGCTGACCTCGCCCACTGGGACGTCACCCGTTCCAAGTGGACGGTGGAGAGCGGCACCTACGACGTCCTGGTCGGCTCCTCGTCCGCCGACATCCGTGCCCGTACGTCCTGGCAGGTACGCGGCGAGACGATCCCGCCCCGCGACCTGGCCCGCGTCACCCGCGCCGAGAACTTCGACGACTACGAGGGCATCCGCCTGGTCGACGAGTCGAAGGCCCGCGGTACGGCGGTGTCGGCCTCCGCGGACGGCGCGTGGCTGAAGTTCGCGGACGCCCAACTCGGTTCCGGCGCCGATGAACTGACGGCCCACGTGGCGGGCGCGTCCGGCACCCTCGAAGTCCGCCTGGGCTCCCCCACCGGCCCCCTCGCCGGTACGGCCGAGACCGACGGCACGGCGTCGCCGTACACCTACGAGACGGTGACGGCGAAGCTCTCCGGGGCCGCGAAGGGCCGTACGGATGTGTATCTGGTGCTGAGCGCGGGCGTACGACTGTCGACGTTCAGTCTGCGCTGAGCAGGTTCGAACTGGCTGCTTTCCGGGGTAGCGGAAATGTGGGGTGACTCTATCTTTGAGGCATTGAGGCCTGACGAAACTCTCGTGGGGAGTCGATCTCGATGACCGACCGCACCTACCTCAAGCCACCCTGGATGCAGCGCCACGTCGGCAACCGCCTGGCCCCGCTCTTCGGCCGGTCCGTCGTGTCCCGGCTGGCGGTGCGCGGCCGCCGCTCGGGCCGCGAGCGGACCGTCCCCGTCGCCGTACTTGAGCACGAGGGCGAGCGCTACCTCGTCTCCTATCGCGGCCTCAGCGACTGGGCCCTCAACCTGCGGGCCGCCCCCGAGGGCCGCCTCGTCACCCGGGGTCGCACGGAGAACATCACCACGGAGGAGGTCCCGGAGTCCGACCGCCCACCCCTCCTGGCGGCTTACCGCGAGCGCTACGGCAGCATGCCGACGGTGTCCGCCGTCCTGACGGCGCTGCCGGATCCCGCGGACCATCCGGTGTTTCTCGTACGGCCACGTCCATAGGCGAATGACTGGGCACATGGTAAAGGCCCCGCCGCTCGAAAGCGACGGGGCCTTTACCATGTACAAAACATGGGATGAGTGGAGATGGCGGGAATCGAACCCGCGTCCACCGGTGCAGAATCAGGGCTTCTCCGTGTGCAGTTCGCTTCGATTTTCTCGGCCCCGGTGATCACGCGAACAAGTCGCCGACGGGCCCAGTCACTGTTTGATTTCCCATCGAACCCCGTGACCGGGCTCGATGGTTTAGTTCCCTAGATTATGCCAGGATCCGGGTCGGGAACACTCCCGGGCTGACACCCTTTTAGGGTCCTTCAGTCGCTGTTATTAGGCAGCGAGGGCGAAGGACTGGGAATCGCTCTTGGTATTGGCGATTATTGGTTGCGACATATGGTTTACGAGATCATTGCCGCTTCCTCGACACGCTTCCCCTGCTTCGACATCCGCTGTCGAAACCGATCATCCCCATGTTTACAGTATTCAATTAGATGCTGCTCAAGGTGCGCCCCGTTACCAGCGGGGCTGTGCCCATCGTACGTGACCAACGCACGCCGATGCCACCGTATTCCCGGCGGCCTCGCGCTACTGGCCCCGCTGCTTCCGCTTCGCCGCCGCGATCGCGCGGTCCGACTCCCGCCGGTCCTGCTTCTCGCGCAGGGTCTGGCGCTTGTCGTACTCCTTCTTGCCTCGGGCGAGGGCGATCTCGGCCTTGGCACGGCCGTTGCTGAAGTACAGGGCGAGGGGCACGATCGTGTGACCCGTCTCCTGGGACTTGGACTCCAGCTTGTCGATCTCCTCGCGGTGCAGGAGCAGCTTGCGCTTGCGGCGCACGGAGTGGTTGGTCCAGGTGCCCTGGTGGTACTCGGGGATGTGGGCGTTGTGCAGCCACGCCTCGCCCCCGTCGATCTGGACGAATCCGTCGGTCAGCGAGGTGCGTCCCTCGCGCAGCGACTTGACCTCGGTGCCGGTGAGGACGATCCCGGCCTCGTAGGTGTCGATGATCGCGTAGTCGTGCCGCGCCTTCTTGTTCTGGGCGACGATCTTGCGCTTGCCGCCCTTCTCGCCGTCCCTGGCCTTGCCTGCGGCCCCGCTGCCCTGCTTGGGCTGGGACTCCTTGGGTACGTACATTCCCTTGCTCATAGTGCCGTCCATTTTCGCACTACGGAGGGGGTGTACGGGAAGCCGATTAACCGCTCAGCGGCCGAGACCGCTCAGAACCGTCTCCGCGCGCTCCAGCGCGTCCTGGTCGGCGTCCAGGTCGGGGGTGATGCCGTGGCCGTCGACGCCGCGGCCGGAGGGGGTGCGGTAGTGGCCGACGGTCAGCTCCGCGACGGAGCCGTCGGGCAGCGGGCTCGGCATCTGGACCGAGCCCTTGCCGAAGGTGCGGGAGCCCACGACGACCGCGCGGCCGCGGTCCTGCAAAGCACCCGTGAGGAGCTCGGCCGCGCTCATCGTGCCGCCGTCGACGAGCGCGACCAGGGGTCTGGTGGTGTCGCCGCCGGGATCGGCGTGCAGGGCCTGCTGCTCCCCGTCGACGTCGTACGTCGCGACGAGGCCGCCGTCGAGGAAGGCGGAGGCGGCGGTGACGGCCTCGGTCACCAGACCGCCGGAGTTGCCGCGCAGGTCGAGGATGATGCCGGAGCCGGCCGGGGCCTCCTGGACGGCGCTGCGGACCGCACTGCCGGAGCCCTTGGTGAAGGCGGCGATCGTGATGACGGTGACCCCGCCGGCGAGCCGTCGTACCGTCACGTCGTCCGTGGAGAGGAGGGCCCGGCGCAGTGTGAGGCTCCACACGCGTGTGCCGCGTTCCAGGCCGAGCTTCACGGTCGTACCGGCGGCCGCGTCCGTGGCGTCACCGCGCAGTAAGGAGACGACCTCGGTGACGGGCCGCCCGTCGACCTCGGCGCCGTCGACGCTGCGCAGCCGGTCGCCCTTGTGGATCCCGGCGGCGGCCGCGGGTGAGCCGGAGCGCACCTTGGTCACCTCGATACGGCCGTCCTGCTCGCGCCGCGCCCAGAGGCCGACGCCGGTGTACTGGCCGTCCAGGGCCTCCTCGAACTCCTCGTACTCGCCCTGGGAGTAGACGGCGCCCCAGCGGTCCCCGCTGCGGCTGACGGCCCGCTCGGCGGCCTCCATGGGGGACTTGCCGTCGGCCATGGCCTCCTCGGCCGCCTTCGCCACGTCCTCGTGATGACTGGCGGGAGCGGCCGAACGGGCCGTGTCGGGCGTGGATTTCCGGTCGGAGCGGTCCGCCTCGGGAAAAGAGCCGGTCGCCGCACCCGCGACGAGCACGCTCGCGAACACCAATGTCAGGGCGGCCCCGCGGCGGATGCGGCGGGGCTGACAGAACAGGTCTCGGCCTGACATGCCGGTGAGTCTAGGACAACACGAAGGGCCGCACGGTCGGTTGACCGTACGGCCCTCTTGGCGTGCGTCACACCTTCAGGTACTTGCGCAGCGCGAAGAACGCGGCCAACGCGGGCATCAGCAGACTGGTCGCCAGGATGAGCGGCAGCTTCGTCAGTACGGCGTCCCAGCCGATGAAGTTGATCAGGTTCAGCTTCTCGGACAGGGCGAGGCCGTGGTCGATGAGGAAGTACCGCGCGATCACCAGGAAGCCGCAGGCGACCGTGCCGCCGATCAGTCCGGCGACCGCGGCCTCCATGATGAACGGGGCCTGGATGTAGAAGCCGGAGGCGCCGACCAGCCGCATGATCCCGGTCTCACGGCGACGGCTGAACGCGGAGACGCGCACGGTGTTGACGATCAGCATCAGCGCGACGACGAGCATCAGCGCCATCACCGCCCGCGCGGCCCAGTTCATGCCGTTGAGCAGCCCGAAGAGGTTGTCGAGGATCCCCTTCTGGTCCTGCACGGACTGCACGCCGTCCCGCCCGTCGAATGCGGTCGCGATGACCTGGTACTTCTCCGGGTCCTTCAGCTTGATCCGGTACGACTCCTGCATCTGGTCCGGCGTGAGGGAGGCGGCCAGCGGGGAGTCGCCGAACTGCTCCTTGTAGTGCTTGTACGCCGCGTCCTGCGACTCGTAGGTGACCGTCTGCACGACCGAGGACATCTTCTTCAGGTCGGCGAGGATCTCCTTCTTCTGGTCGTCCGTGACCGCGCCCTTGGCGCAGTTCGGGTCGGACTCGGCGTCGCTCTTGTTGCAGAGGAACACCGAGACGTTGACCTTGTCGTACCAGTAGCCCTTCATGGTGCTGACCTGGTCGCTCATCAGGAGCGACCCGCCGAACAGGGCGAGCGACAGGGCGACGGAGACGACGACCGCGAAGGTCATGGTCAGGTTGCGGCGGAGACCGACACCGATCTCGGAGAGTACGAACTGGGCGCGCATGGCGTCTTCTTCAGGCCTTTCCGTGGACGGTCGCGGTCAGTGCTGGTAGCCGTAGACACCGCGTGCCTGGTCGCGGACGAGGCGGCCTGACTCCAGCTCGATGACGCGCTTGCGCATCTGGTCCACGATGTTCTGGTCGTGCGTCGCCATCACCACGGTCGTGCCCGTCCGGTTGATCCGGTCGAGCAGCTTCATGATGCCGACGGAGGTCTGCGGGTCGAGGTTGCCGGTGGGCTCGTCGGCGATCAGCAGCTTGGGCCGGTTGACGAAGGCCCGCGCGATGGCCACGCGCTGCTGCTCACCGCCGGAGAGCTCACCGGGCATCCGCTCCTCCTTGCCGCCCAGCCCGACGAGGTCGAGCACCTGGGGCACGGACTTGCGGATCTCGCCGCGCGACTTGCCGATGACCTCCTGCGCGAAGGCGACGTTCTCCGCCACCGTCTTGTTGGGCAGGAGCCGGAAGTCCTGGAACACCGTCCCCAGCTGGCGCCGCATCTGCGGCACCTTCCAGTTGGAGAGGCGCGCGAGGTCCTTCCCCAGAACGTGCACCTGGCCCTGGCTGCACCGCTCCTCGCGGAGGACCAGCCGCAGAAAGGTGGACTTCCCGGAGCCTGAGGACCCCACGAGAAACACGAACTCGCCCTTCTCCACTTCCAGGGAGACATCCCTGAGTGCGGGGCGGGTCTGCTTTGGGTAGACCTTGGAGACGTTGTCGAATCGGATCACGGATGCACCACGGGTCGCCGGGGGTAGATGAGCGTGACCATACGCGAACCGGGCGGGCAAGCGCAGGCACAGGTTGCGGTTGTGTGCCAGTTGTGCGTTATGTGCCTGCCCCGACCCCATGGGACCCCGCGCTGAAATCCGGGGAACCTGGCACAGTGGAGGGGGAACGTTCGCGTCCCCGTAGGCGTTGTGTACGTGGAACCGGTGCAAGGAGGGCGAGCGCATGACGTACGACCGGCTGGTGTGCGCTAACTGCGCCGCGCCCGTGAGCGAGGGCCGGTGCCCCGTGTGCCGCGCGAACCGCGAGCGGCTGCAGCAGGGGAACCTTTTCGCAGGTCTGAACCCCATGGCACTGATCGCCTTGCTGGCGGTGCTGATCGCGGCGGTCGCGCTGCTGGCACACCAGACCGCCTAGGAAGCGGTCCGCAGAAGACAGAGGGACGACGCACGAGGGGCCCGGAGCTTTCGCTCCGGGCCCCTCGACGTACGACGTGCATACGTTCCGTGCGGGTACGGCTACCGTCAGGCGGCCGCGCCACCCCGGCCGCCCACGAGGCGCGGCAGGATACGGAAGCCGACACCGCCGGCGATCATCGTGGCGGCACCGATGACCAGGAAGGTGGTCTGGCCGGAACCGGTCTCGGCGAGCTGGTCGCCGCTGCCCTGGGCCGACGTGTCGGTCGTGGTGGTGTCCGTGCCGGTGTCGGCGAGGCCCGAGGAGCCGTCGCTCTGGGCGGAGTCGCCGGAACCGCCGTCGGGGTTGGTGTTGCTGTTGCCGCCGCCGTTGTTCCCGTTCCCGTTCCCGTTGCCGTTCCCGTTGCCGGAGCCGTCGGTCGGGTCCTCGGTGGGCTCGGTCGGCTCCTCGGTGGGCTCCGTCGGGTCCGTCGCGGTCGGCGCGGGGTCGGTCGGGATGCCCGGGTCGGTCGGGAGGGTCGGGTCCGGGTCGGTGGGGAGCGTCGGGTCCGGGTCGGTCGGGATGGTCGGCGACGGGGTGGGCGTACCGCACCCAAAAACGTCGCCCAGGAGCCCGCAGTCGTCGGCGGAAGCGGCGCCCGCGGCGGTCAGCGAGGCACCGACGGCGATCACGGTACCGGCGACTACCCGCGCGACACGGATCCGCGTCTTGTTGGTCATGTGGTTGCTACCCCCAGTAGCTCATCGTCAGTGAGGCGGTGCTTGGGGCCGTGATCGACGGAAGAGGTAGGTGTAACTCAAGTCCCCCGGTTCACATGCGCCCCAGAGATACGCATGCCGCGCTTTACCTTTCCCATTTTTCACAGCAACGTCAAGGCCATTGCGCGCGCAATGTCCAAGTGCGGGTTCTTTGTCGGAGGATGGAGTGTGTGAGTGTGATGTAAAACCCAGACATCGGGCATACAACAGGGCACGCAAAAGGCAACTGCCACCGCGGGGATGGCAGTTGCCTTGTCGACAAAGCGGCGAGTGCGCCTCGCGTTACTTCTCCTGCTGCTTGCGCCAGCGAATTCCGGCCTCCAGGAACCCTTCGATCTCGCCGTTGAACACGGCCTCGGGGTTGCCGACCTCGAACTCGGTGCGCAGGTCCTTGACCATCTGGTACGGGTGCAGGACGTACGAACGCATCTGGTTGCCCCAGGAGTTGCCGCCGTCGCCCTTGAGGGCGTCCATCTTGGCCTGCTCCTCCTGCCGACGCCGATCGAGCAGCTTCGCCTGGAGGACGTTCATCGCGGACGCCTTGTTCTGGATCTGCGACCGCTCGTTCTGGCAGGAGACGACGATGCCGGTGGGGAGGTGGGTGAGGCGCACCGCGGAGTCGGTGGTGTTCACGCCCTGGCCGCCGGGACCGGAGGACCGGTACACGTCCACCCGGAGCTCGGACTCGTCGATCTCGATGTGGTCGGTCTGCTCGACCACGGGAAGGATCTCGACGCCCGCGAAGGAGGTCTGCCGACGGCCCTGGTTGTCGAACGGGGAGATCCGCACCAGCCGGTGGGTGCCCTGCTCGACGGAGAGCGTGCCGTAGGCGTACGGCACCTGCACGGCGAAGGTGGTCGACTTGATGCCGGCCTCTTCGGCGTACGACGTCTCGTAGATCTCGGTCTTGTAGCCCTTCTGCTCCGCCCACCGCAGGTACATCCGCTGCAGCTTCTCGGCGAAGTCGGCGGCGTCGACGCCACCGGCCTCGGCGCGGATGTTGACGAGCGCCTCGCGGGAGTCGTACTCACCGGAGAGGAGGGTCCGGACCTCCATCTCGTCCAGCGCCTTCTTGACGGCGGTGAGCTCGGTCTCGGCCTCGGCGCGGGTGTCCGGGTCGTCCTCCTCCTCAGCCATCTCGAAGAGGATGGAGAGATCGTCGATCCGCCCGCGCAGTGCCTCCGCCTTCCTCACCTCGGCCTGGAGGTGGGAGAGCTTGCTGGTGATCTTCTGTGCCTCGTCCGGGTTGTCCCACAGGGACGGCGCGGCCGCCTGCTCCTCGAGCACGGCGACATCTGCCCTCAGCTTGTCGAGGTCCAGAACGGCCTCGATCGACTCCATGGTCGAGGAGAGGGACTTGAGCTCTTCGGATACATCGACGACTGCCACACCCCCAGCGTAACGGCTCCGCCAAGCGGGGATGGCCGGTGTCCGTACCTCACGGTGACCGCCCTTGGGGGCTGCGCCCCCAGACCCCCGCTTCGGCCCTGAAAGGGCCTCGTCCGCAAACGCCGGACGGGCTGAAATTGCCTGACCGGCGTTGAGAAGCTCGGGAGAAATCAGCCCTCCGCCGAACTCCGCCCGCCGTCGAACTCCGCCCGCCGTCAAATTCAGCCCCTCCGGCGTTTGAGGAGCGGGGGTCCAAGCGGGGGTCCAGGGGGGGGCAGAGCCCCCTGGGACGGTCAAGGGGACGCCGGTGCCGAATTCTTCGTGTCCTGCGGAGTCGCCCCCGCGTCGTCCCCGGCAGTCGCCGCCCACAGACCGACCCCGGCCGCGGCCACCAGGATCACCGCAGCCGCCCCGAGCACCACACGACGCCGCCGCGTGGCAGCCCGGTGCCGGGCGGACCCGGGACGAGGAGCGCCCGCGGCCCGTGGCACCCGGGCCGTGCCGAGCGCACCCCCGGCCAGCTCGTCCGGCCCCGGCACCCTCATCGACGTGTGCGTGTCCCGGTTGGAGTCGGCCGGCTTCGCCCCCGGCACCAGCGGCACCGCTCCCCGCCGTACCGCACCGGAGCGCACCGGCTCCTCCGCAGGCGCCTCCGCCTCGTCCTCCTCCGCCTCCGCGTCCGGCTCGTCCACGTCCAGCGGCGGCATCCCCGCGAGCAGCGGCAGCAGCTCCCGCAGCCGCGCCCCGAGCTCGGAGGCGCGCAGCCGTGAGGCCGGCGCCTTGGCCAGGCACTGCACGATCAGCTGCCAGAGCTCGTCCGGGATGCCCGGCAGCGGTACGACCGTCTCCGTGACGTGCCGCCGCAGCACCGCCCCCGGATGTCCCCCGCCGAACGGCGTGAAGCCCGCCAGCAGTTCGTACAGCACGGTCGCCAGCGCGTAGATGTCCACCGAGGCGCGCGGCGGCAGCCCTTCGACTATCTCCGGCGCCAGGTAGTCCGGCGTGCCGATGATCTTCGTCGCGCGGGTCCGCCGCGGTGAGTCGATGAGCTTCGCCACACCGAAGTCGGTCAGCAGGGCGGGATGCGAACCGCCCGGGCCGAGCGGGCCCTGCATGTCCAGCAGGACGTTCTCCGGCTTCACGTCGCGGTGCACGACCCCGGCCGCGTGTGCGGCCGCCAGTCCGTCCGCGATGTCCGCGACGATCGCCACCGCGGCCTCGGGCGCCAGCCGCTTGTCCCGGTCGAGCCGGGTGCGCAGGTCCGTGCCGCGGACCAGGTCCATGACGAGCGCGAGGTCGTTGCCGTCGACCACCAGGTCGCGTACGGAGACCACGTGCGGGTGCTCCAGGCCCAGCAGCGCCGTGCGCTCCTGGACGAAGCGTCCGACGAGTTCCTGGTCGGACGCGAGGTCCTCGCGCAGCAGCTTGACGGCGACGGGCCCCTCGGGTCCCTCGCCCAGCCACACCGTGCCGGCGCTGCCCCGCCCCAGGATCTGGTTGGCGGTGTACCGGCTGCCGATCTTCCGTGCCAAGACTGCTCCTACAGACGCGTGTTGTCGCTAAAACTACGCGTCCGACGAGCCAACCTTCACCGCGGAGACGGAAATCACCCGCCAGGTGTCGACAAATCACCAACCCAACGGTCAGTTCGTGCCCGAGCCCCCGCCCAGATCGCCGACCCACCCGCTCACCGTGTCGATCCAGTCACCGATCTGCTGGAAGTAGCTCTTGCCCGTGCCGATCCAGTCCTGCAGCGGGCTCAGCTCCCAGATCAGCCAGCCCGCGACGAACAGGATGACGATCGTGAACAGGCAGCCCTTGAGGCAGCCGAGACCCGGGATCTTCATCCGGTTGGGGCTGCCGCCGCGCTGCCGGGGCTCGCGCGTCGGCTGCTGGGGCTGCTGCGGAGGCGCGTACCGCTGCGGCTGCTGCTGGGGCGGCGGGGCGTACTGCTGGGGCTGTTGCTGCTGCGGATGGCCGTAGCCGGACTGCGGCGGTCGCTGCTGGGGCCGCTGCTGCTGAGGCCTCGGCTGCTGCGGCTGCTGCTGCGGCCGGGCGACCTGTCGCTGGGGGCGGCGGCGCAGCGGGTCCTGGCTGGGGTCGAGGTACTGGACCTGTGTCTGTTCGTTGCGGTCGCGGGCGGCGCGGAGCTGGTTCTGCCAGGGGTGCGGCTCCTCGGGCCCGCCCTGCTGCCCCTGCTGTCCCGGCTGCCCGGGCGGCATCGACGGCATGGCGGCGGTCGGGTCGGCGGCGCCCACCGGGTTCCCGGCACCGCTGTGCGGCAGCACGCTGGTCCTGGCGTTGGGGTCGTAGGCGCCCGGGTCGTAGGCACCGGCGCCGTGCGGCAGCACCTGCGTCGGGTCGGCGGCGCCGGGCATGCCCGGGACGGCCGCCGGGGCCGGGTCGGGGGCGAGCAGCGCGCCGACGTTCTCCGCGGCGGCGATCTGCGCGGAGTTCGCGTGCACGCCGACGCCCTCGGCGACGACGCGCAGGGCGCGCGCGAGGTTCTCGGCGCTGGGGCGCTCGTCCGGGTTCTTGCGCAGGCAGCGCTCGATGACCGTCCAGAGGGGGTCGGGGACCGTGGACGGGCGGCGCGGCTCGACGCTCAGGTGCTGGTGCAGGACCTCGAGGGCCGAGCCACCGCCGAACGGCGGACGGCCGGTGACGAGCTCGTACATCAGGATGCCGGCGCCGTAGATGTCGACGGCGGAGGTCTGCGGGCGGCCCTCGGCGGACTCCGGCGCGACGTACGCGGGCGTGCCGACGAACTCGTGGGTCCGGGTGAGGCCGGGCGAGTCGGCGAGGCGTGCGATGCCGAAGTCGGTCAGGAGGGGGTGCATCTGGCCGCCGTACTGCTGGAGCAGGACGTTGGCCGGCTTGAGGTCGCGGTGGACGACGCCGTCGGCGTGGCTGGCGGCGAGCGCGTCGGCGATCTGGGCGGTGAGCAGGGCGGCGCCGACGGGGCTGAAGGGGCCGTTCTCGCGCAGGTAGCGATGCAGGTCGGGGCCCTCGACGAGGTCCATGACCAGGGCGAGCAGATCGCCCTCGACCACCAGGTCGCGCACCCGGACGATGTTCGGGTGGGTCAGCCTGAGGAGCACGGAGCGCTCGCGCAGGAAGCGCATCACGATGTCCGCGTCGCTCGCGAGCTCCTCCTTGAGGACCTTGATCGCGACGGTCTCGCCGGGCTGTCCGGGCACAGCGGCCTCGGCGCCCGCGGTCTCCCGCTGGCGGGCTCGCCAGACGGTCCCCGTGGCCCCGCGTCCGAGCGGCTCCTCGAGGAAGTACTTGCTGCCTACCGGCCGCACCCGATCGCTCCCTGCTGCTTGCCTGTGTTCCGACCCACTGTAGTGCCGCCTCTCAAAGCACTACGTAAGCGTTCCCAAGCCCGTTCGGAGGAAAGACGCCCTCGTCGGTCGCCTGGTTGCCGAATGGTTGCCGAACCCTGGCGTGACCGATCTCAAGTGATCGCCGGTGCGGCACTGGTCAGGCACTTTTAGGGGCAGAGCTGACCAATCAAGATCACTTGCCACCGAGGGGCGGGCGCGTTGTCAGTGACAGGTGCGAGGATGCCTGCAGTACTGGCCGACGTGCTCGTGCGGGGTGGGGACAGCCCGGCGCGCCCGCACAGAAGGGACCGCTGACGGCGATGCAGATCCGGCTGACCGTCGTAGACCCGCTGGGCTCGCCCGACCGGGCCCGCACCGCGAGCTGCGACGTGCTGGTCACGGCGCCCGTCGGCACAGCCCTGGCCGCGATCGCGTCGGCGCTCGCCTCGGCGGTCTCCGGGAGCGACGGCCCGGTCGTGCTGTACGCGGGTGGGGACCGCCTCGACGCCCAGCGCGCCACCCTGGGCGAACCCCCGCTGATCGACGGCGGCGTGCTGTCCCTGGGCGCCCCGGTCGAGCCGGAGTCCCATCCCGAGCCGGACGACGCCCCGCCCCAACTCCATGTCGTCGCCGGCCCCGACGCGGGCGGCGTCCACCTTCTGCACGGCGGTCAGATCCACCTCGGCCGCTCCGCCGACGCCGACGTCCCGCTCGACGACCCGGACGTCTCCCGGCTGCACTGCGCGGTGACCGTCGGCCCCGACGGCCGCGTCTCGGTCGCCGACCTCGGCTCCACCAACGGCACGACCCTGGACGGCACGCGCGTGGGCACCCGCCCGGTGCGGCTCATCCCCGGCGCCCTGCTGCGGATCGGCGAGTCGGCCCTGCGGCTGGCCCCGGGCGGCGGCCCGCGCATCCGCACGGCTCCGGACGGAGAAGGACATGTGCGGGTGTCCCCGGCGGCATCCGACGGGCAGGAAGCAGCCCACGCGCGCGTGCCCGCCGCCGACGGACCCGGCACACCGCCCGGGCCGCCCTCCGACCGGACACACCACGCCTACGGCTCCGCGAGCTGGGGCGCCTCGGGCGGAGCCCCGGGGTCCGCGGGGGTCCAGGGTCACGGCTCCGTCGAGCCGCCGGTGGTCGTGCCGGGGCAGGGCGGGGCCCCACTGATCGAGAGCCGTGGCGGGAGCGCTTCCGGCGGCCGCGGGGACACACACGGCGGCAGGTCCGGGATCGGCCCGCTCGGGGACGCCATGAGCGCATCACCCGGTGCGCCGGCTGAGGACCCCGCCGGCGAAGAGGCCCCGGACAACCCCGGAGCCGGCCGCCGCAAGGGAACCCCCCTGCGCGGAACCGACGTACCGCAGGGCCTGCGCCAACGCGGAGGCCTCACGGCCTGGGCGCGACGGCTGGCCGGCGGACGCGGCGAGCAGGACGCGGCCGAGCCCGGGACGTCGTCCTACGACTCCCCTGACTCCCCCGGCTCCTACGACGGCGAGTCGGCGGCCTCCGTTCCGGCGTCGCCGGCCACCGTGCCCCAGGCACCCGAGGCCTGGCCGGACCCGGCGGCCCTGCTGCTGACCGCACTGGGCCCGGGCGCCCGCCTGTGGGAGCGCGGACCGGGGCATCCGGAGGCCCTCACCGTGCGGCTCGGCACGGCCGACCGGGCGGCGCCCGACGGCTCGGGACTGCTGCCCGCGGTGCCGGTGACCGCCGACCTGCGCGAGGCCGGGGCGCTGGGGCTGGCCGGGCCGCGCGCGCGGCTCGACGGACTGGCCCGCGCGGTGGTGGCCCAGCTCGCCGCGCTGCACTCCCCCGAGAGCCTGGAAATCGTCCTGATCAGCGCGGACCGCTCCCGTCCCGCCGAGGAGCGCACGGCCGAGTGGTCCTGGCTGGGCTGGCTCCCCCATCTGCGTCCGGGCCACGGCCAGGACTGCCGCCTCCTCCTCGCCTACGACCGCGAACAGGCCGCCGCCCGCACCGACGAGCTCCTCCGCCGCCTGGAGGACCACCTGACGGACACGGGAGCCGCCCCTCTCGCCGGCGCGGCACGCACACCGGTCCCCACCCCCCGGGAGGCCGTCCGGCGACCCTCCTGGGCCCGGGACGACTCGGCGGACGAGGAGACGGACGGTTTCGAGGGGCCGTACACCGTGGTCGTCGTGGACGGCGATCCCGGCGGCGCCGACGTGCGCAAGGCGGTGGCGAAGCTGGCGCTGGAGGGCCCCCGGGCCGGCATACACGTCGTGTGCCTGGCCGAGACCGCACCGGCATCGCCCGCGTCACCGGTGACGGAGACGTACGAGGCGGCCTGTACGGCGGCGCCGACGTTCCGGGAGTGCGGCGCGGTCGCGCTGCTCAGCGGGGATGTGGCGACGGCGCTGCGGCTGATGCGGGTGGCGCGGGCGGAGGCGGAGGCACCGCAGGGCGGGGCCGGCACCGACGCCCCCTCCCGCCCCGCCCCCGTCGGGCACGGCACCGTGGCCGCCGTGGACGCCGTGTCCCTGGCCTGGGCCGAGCGGTTCGCCCGGGCGCTGGCACCGCTGCGCACCGAGGGCGGTGCCGGTGAGCGGCACGCGCGCGTGTCCTCGCCGTTGCCCCAGGCGGCGCGGCTGCTGGACGAGTTGGGGCTCGCCCGGGCCACCCCGGCGTCGCTGATGACCCGTTGGGCGGACGCGGCCGACGACGCGGAGTCGCTCGGCGGCCGGGCCTGGGCCGTGCTCGGGGCCGGGCCGCGTGGGCCGGTCTGCGCGGACCTCGTGGCCGAGGGCCCGCATCTGCTGGTCGAGGGCCCGGCGGGCAGCGGCCGTACGGAACTGCTGCGGGCCGTCGTCGCCTCACTCGCCGCCGCCGAACGGCCCGACCGGCTGAGCATCGTGCTGATGGACGGCCGGGACAGCGTGGGCGCGGGAGGTGCCGGGCACGGCGACGGCCTGCGCGTGTGCACGGACGTCCCGCACGTCACCACCCACCTCACGGCCAACGACCCCGTGCGCATGCGGGAGTTCGCCCAGTCGCTGAGCGCCGAACTGAAGCGGCGCGCGGAGCTGCTCGGCCGGTCCGACTTCACCGAGTGGCACACCGGCCGCGAGCTGTCGGGCCGCATGGTCGCCCAGCGCACGGCGACGAACCGCGGTGCGTCCGGCGCCGGGGAATCGTCCGGTGACCTCGACTCCCCGCCCAGCTCGACCATCCGCCTGCGCCCGGCGGCGGCCCGCCGACGGACGGAGACGGCACCGCCGTTGCCCCGGCTGGTCGTGATCGTGGACGACCTGGACGCCCTGGTCTCCCCGCCACTGGGTTCGCCGGGCAGGCCCGCGGCCGGTTCCGTCATACGCGCGCTGGAGGCCGTGGCGAGGGAGGGCGAGCGGCTGGGCGTCCACCTGGTGGCCGCGGCCGCAGTCGGCGGCCGCACGGCGGAGTCGGAACCGGCGAAGAAGGCCACCCTCCGCGTCACCCTCGACGCCCCGACCTCCGGCCCCGACGAACCAGCCCCGGGCCGCGGCCGCCTGACCTGGTCCGACGGCCGGGTAACCGCCTTCCAGGCCGGCCGCGTCACCGGCCGCATCCCCCGCACGGCGACTCTGCGCCCGACGGTCGTCCCGGTGGAGTGGGAACGCATGGGCGACCCACCGACCCGCCGCCCGGTAAGGGAGTTGGGCAACGGCCCGACGGACCTGGCACTGCTGGCAAGCGCGTTGGAGAGGGCGGCACGAGAGGTCGCGGCGACTGAGGTGCCGTCGCTGCTGTAGGGGTTTGGGGTGACTTTGCGGGGCTGGGGGTTCTTGACGGGGGCTGGTGTCTTCGCGGGGCTGGGGTTCTTAACGGGGGCTGGAGCTTCACGGGGCTGGGGCCTTCGCGGGCCTGGGGGTCCTTGACGGGGGAGTTGGAGCCCTTGCGGGGTCGCGTCCCGCCGAGTGGTGCAGCAGCGATCACCTCTCAGGTCGCGCGTGCACCAACCCCCTGGTCCACACGACGCAGAGACGTACCAAGATCGCGCCACTGCACCACTGCGCGGGACGTGATCCCTTGCGGGACTGAGGGTCCTCCGCGGGGCTGGAGCCTTCGCAGGGCTGGGGGTCCCCGCGGGAGTTGGGACCTGCACAGGCCGGGAGTCCCCACGGGAGTTGGGACCTGCACAGGCCGGGAGCCCCCACGGGAGTTGGGACCTGCGCAGGGCGAGGGGTCCCTCGCAGAGCCGGGGGGGTTGCCTTTCAGCCCCGGCCAGGCACTCCCAGCCCGTCCGGCGTTTGAGGACGAGGCCCCTTCAGGGCCGAAGCGGGGGTCTGGGGGCGGCAGCCCCCAGCAGACGCGAGCCACAACGCACCCGCACTGGTCACGACGGCATCACGATCCCCCGGTTGACACCGAACGCGCCCTTGCCGACCCCAACTAACACGGCGTAGACCAGACCGCACGGGACAGCGCTCGGACGTTCGACGAGGAACGAAGAACGGGGTCGTGATGCGCAGCACCAGCCGCACCAGCCGCACCAGCCGCACAAACCGGAAACCCAGGGCCGCAAAAACCGCAGCCGCCCTCCTCGCGGGAGCGCTGACGCTCTCGCTCACCGCATGTGGCGGAGACGACGACAAGGACAGCGACAGCAACGCCACCGGCGCCAAGGAAACCGGCACCACCGTCACCCTGCCCAAACTGAACGGCGAAAGCCTGGAGGTCGCCGCCGTCTGGTCCGGCGCGGAACAGGCCAACTTCAAGAAGGTTCTCGCGGAGTTCGAGAAGCGCACAGGCGCCACGGTGACGTTCGTGCCCGCACAGGACCCGATCGTCAACTTCCTCGGCTCGAAGATCGCGGGCGGCCAGCCGCCGGACGTCGCGATGCTCCCGCAGCCCGGCGCCATCAAGCAGGCCGTCGACAAGAAGTGGGCCAAGCCGCTCGGCGCCGAGGCGAAGGCCGAACTCGCCAAGAACTACTCGCAGGGCTGGCAGGACATCGGCAAGGTCAACGACGAGCAGTACGGCGTCTACTACAAGGCCGCCAACAAGTCCCTGATCTGGTACAACGCCAAGGTCTTCGAGAACGCGGGCGCCACTGAGCCCAAGACCTGGGACGAACTGCTCACCACCGCCCAGACGGTGTACGACTCCGGTGTCACCCCGTTCTCCGTCGGCGGCGCCGAGGGCTGGACCCTGACGGACTGGTTCGAGAACATCTACCTCTCGCAGGCGGGCCCGGAGAAGTACGACCAGCTGGCGAAGCACGAGATCAAGTGGACGGACCCGTCCGTGAAGGACGCGCTGACCACGCTGGCCCAGGTCTGGGGCAAGAAGGACTACGTCGCGACCGGCGCGCTGCAGACGGACTTCCCGGCCTCGGTGACCCAGACCTTCCGTGGCGGCGACCAGCCCAAGGCCGCGATGGTCTACGAGGGCGACTTCGCGCAGGTCAACATCGGCACGGCCGGTGCGAAGGTCGGCACGGACGCGAAGGTGTTCCCGTTCCCGGCCGTGGGCGACACCGCCCCCGTGGTCTCCGGCGGCGACGCGGCCGTGATCCTGAAGGACTCCAAGGCGGCGCAGGCGCTGGCCACCTTCCTGGCCTCCCCGGACGCGGCGACCATCCAGGCGAAGCTGGGCGGTTATCTCTCGCCGAACAAGAGCGTGGACAACTCGGTGTATCCGAACGCGGTGCAGCAGAAGATCGCCAAGGCGCTCATCGAGGCCGGCGACGACTTCCGCTTCGACATGTCCGACCAGGCCCCGCAGGCCTTCGGCGGCACGCCCGGCAAGGGCGAGTGGAAGGCCCTCCAGGACTTCCTGACGAACCCGAAGGACATCGCGGGCACCCAGCAGAAACTGGAGGCGGACGCGGCGGCCGCCTACGGAGGCTGAGGGCATGACGTCCGCCACGGCGGCAGGGGGCCCACCGCCCCCTGCCGCACCCAAGTCGCGCAAGAGTGTGACCGGCACCCGAAAGACCGTGGCAGCGCTGTTCCTGCTGCCCGCTCTCGTGCTGCTGGGCGCGCTCGTGGTCTACCCGATCGGGTACTCGCTCGTCCGCAGCTTCTACAACCAGTCGGGCGACGGCTTCGCCGGAATCGACAACTACAAGGCCCTGTTCACCGACGACGGCATCCGCACCGCCCTGAAGAACAACATCATCTGGGTGGTCTTCGCCCCGACGGTCGCCACCGCGCTCGGTCTGATCTTCGCGGTGCTGACCGAACGGGTGCGCTGGGGCACGGCGTTCAAGCTGGTCGTCTTCATGCCGATGGCGATCTCGATGCTGGCGGCGGGCATCATCTTCCGGCTCGTCTACGACCAGGACCCGGACAAGGGCTTCGCGAACGCGGTGTGGGTGGGCATCCACGACACCTTCGCCGACTCGTCCGCGTTCCCGAAGGCGCACCCGGGCCGTGAGTCGCCGCTGGTGGCACAGAGCGGCGGGTTCATCACCAAGGCGACGGTCCACACGGGCGACACCGTCACCCTCCCCCTCGTGGGCGTCGCCCCCGACCAGATCCCCGACAGCGCGAGGAAGGCCGTAGCACCACAGGCCGATCCGGGGAGGATCACCGGCACCACCTGGCAGGACTTCACGCGCGGCAAGGGCGTCGGCACGCTCGGCGGTGTCGACGCGACCGAGCTGGGCTACCCCGGGATGAAGATCGAGGCGGTGAAGGACGGCAAGGTCGTCGAGTCGACGAAGGCCGGCGACGACGGCACGTTCTCGTTGTCGGAGAAGGCCGACGGAGCCCAACTCCGCCTGCCCGCAAGCAACTTCAAGGAGCCCTACAACGGCCTGGACTGGCTCGGCCCGTCCCTCGTCACGCCCGCGATCATCGGGTCGTACATCTGGATGTGGGCCGGTTTCGCGATGGTGCTGATCGCGGCCGGGCTCGCGGGCATCCCGCGTGAGCTCCTGGAAGCCGCCCGGGTCGACGGCGCGACCGAGTGGCAGGTGTTCCGGAGGGTCACGGTCCCGCTGCTCGCGCCGGTCCTCGCGGTCGTCGCCGTCACCCTGATGATCAACGTGCTGAAGATCTTCGACCTGGTCTTCATCATCGCCCCGGGCTCCTCGCAGGACGACGCGAACGTCCTCGCGCTGGAGCTGTACCGCAAGGGCTTCTCCGAGGACCAGCCGGGCATCGCGAGCGCCATCTCGGTGTTCCTGCTCCTGCTCGTCATTCCGGTGATGTGGTTCAACGTCCGCAGGCTCAGGCGGGAGGTACGGCGATGACCGCAGAGGCCGGCAGTCTCACCCAGGCACCACCGGTAGAGAGCGTGAAGCCCAAACGGTCGCTCGCCGCGCGGCTCACGGAAGGTGTCAGCGGCGGTCTGGTCCGTGTCTTCCTCATCCTCGTCGGCCTGTTCTGGCTGGTCCCGACGATCGGTCTGCTGGTGTCCTCGCTGCGGCCCCCCGAGGAGATGACGGCCAGCGGCTGGTGGCAGGTATTCAGCAAGCCGTCCCAACTCACCCTCGACAGCTACGACAAGCTCCTGCAGAACAGCGACATCACCAACTCGCTCCTCAACACCGTGCTGATCACGGTTCCGGCGACGGTCCTCGTGGTCGTCATCGGCGCGCTCGCGGGCTACGCGTTCGCGTGGATGGAGTTCCCGGGCCGCGACTGGTGGTTCCTCGGTGTGGTCGGCCTGCTGGTGGTTCCGGTGCAGGTGGCGCTGATCCCGGTCGCCGAACTCTTCGGCAAGATCGGGGTGTTCGGCTCCATCTTCGGCGTGGTCCTGTTCCACACGGGGTTCGGCCTGCCCTTCGCGGTGTTCCTGCTGCGGAACTTCTTCGCCGAGATCCCGAAGGAGCTGCTGGAGGCGGCCCGGCTCGACGGGGCGGGTGAACTGCGGCTGTTCGCCCGAGTCGTGATGCCGCTCGGCGGCCCCGCGATCGCGAGCCTGGGTATCTTCCAGTTCCTGTGGGTGTGGAACGACATGCTGATCGCGCTGGTGTTCTCCAACGCCGACAGCCAGCCGATCACGGTCGCGCTGCAGACGCAGATGCGGGCGTTCGCCGACAACGTCGACGTCCTGGCACCCGGTGCGTTCATCTCCATGGTGGTCCCGCTGGCCGTGTTCTTCGCGTTCCAGCGGCAGTTCGTGTCCGGGGTGATGGCGGGCGCGGTCAAGTAGGCACGATCCGAGCGCTCTTCGGCGGGGACGGACCGCGTCCCCGCCGACGTTCACCCACTTGCCGTACGCGGCGTAACCAGGTCACTCCATCGGACGTTCCCGGGCAAACGCCCGCGCCGACCCATGGATGCCCCTTGCCCAGGTTCAGTGTCATCGTCCCCGCGTACAAGGTTCAGGCGTACCTGCAGGAGTGCCTGGAATCGGTGCTCTCCCAGTCGTATCCCGATCTGGAACTGATCGCCGTCGACGACCGCTCGCCGGACGCGTGCGGCGCGCTCCTCGACGAGTGCGCGGCCCGCGATCCGCGCGTACGGCCGCTGCACCTGCCGCAGAACCAGGGCCCGGGTCCGGCCCGCAACGCGGGCCTCGCCCGGGCGACCGGCGACTACCTGCTCTTCCTGGACGGCGACGACACCCTCGCTCCGGACGCGCTGCGCGCGATCGCCGACCGGCTGAAGGAGGCGGGCGAACCGGACGTCCTGGTCCACGACTTCGCGCGCGCGGACTGGACGGGCAGGTCCGTCCGCGACCGGGCCGGCCTCCAGCTCACCGAGCAGGGCCCGGCCCCCTTCCGCCTGGAGGACCGGCCGGGGCTCCTGCACCTCCCGACGGTGGCCTGGAACAAGACGTACCGCCGCGAGTTCGTCGAGCGCGAGGGCTTCGCCTTCCCCTCCGGCGACTTCGAGGACACCCCGTGGACGTACCCGGTCCTGCTGGCCGCGGAGTCGCTCGCGACCCTCGACCGGGTCTGCGTCCACCAGCGGCAGCGCCGCGGGGTCCCCGGCATGGCCGGCCCGCGGCACTTCGACGTCTTCGAGCAGTACGACCGCCTCTTCGCGTACGTCGAGCAGCACCCCGAACTCGCCTCCTGGCGCCCGGCGTTGTTCCGCCGCATGGTCGACCACCTGGCCACCGTGTGCACGGGCGGCGTGGCGCGCGGCATCCGTGCCGAGTTCCTGCGCAAGGCCCGCGCCCACTACCGGCGTTACCGTGCCCCCGGCTCCCCCGTCCCACTGCGCTCCCGTCTGCGCCACGTGCTGGTGCGGTTCGGCCTGCACCGCACGTTCCGCGCGCTGCAGCTGGCGTCGGCCCTGCGCCGCCGTACCGGCAAGGCAACCAGGCGTCTGCTGAAGGCAGTTCGGACGGCGACCCTCCGTCTGCACTACCGCGTCCAGCGCCGCCTCCCCCTGCGCGCCGACCGGGCCGTCTTCGCCGCTTACGGCGGCCGCGGCCACGGTTGCAACCCGGGCGCGCTGGAGCAGGCCTTCCGCACCCACGCCCCGTACATCCGCACGGCGTGGGTCGCCCGCCCCGAGCACCACCACACGATCCCGACCGCCGCGCGCCGGGTGCGTCCCGGCACGGCCGCGTACTGGACGGCGCTGGCCCGCTCCAAGTACCTCGTGGACAACACCGAGTTCGACCGCCGGCTGGTCAAGCGCCCCGGTCAGATCCTCGTGCAGACCCAGCACGGCACTCCGCTCAAGCACATGGGCCTCGACCTCCAGGAGCGTCCGGCGGCGGCCCGTGACACGGACTTCGCCGCGCTGCTGGCCGGTGTCGACCAGTGGGACTACCTCCTGTCGGCCAACCGCCACACGACGCTGACCTGGGAGCGGGTCTACCCGGGCGGCTACACCACGCTCGAGTACGGCAGCCCGCGCAACGACGTCTTCCAGCAGGCGACTTCGGCGGACGTGGCCCGTCTGCGCGAGTCCCTGGGCATCCCCGAGGGCACGGTCGCGATCCTGTACGCACCCACCCACCGCGACTACCGCCGTACCCAGCGCGCCGCCCTCGACCTGGAGCGCGTCCTGCGCCGCCTGGGTCCGCGGTTCATGGTCCTGGCCCGCGGCCACCGCCTCCACGAGGCCCCGCTGGCGAAGGGCACCCGGATCGTCGACGTCAGCGACCACCCGAGCATCGAGTCGCTCTGCCTCGCCTCGGACGCCCTGGTCACCGACTACTCGTCGATCATGTTCGACTACGCCAACCTGGACCGACCGGTCGTGATCCACGCCGCCGACGACGACTGGGCGGCGTACGAGGCGGCCCGCGGCACCTACTTCGACCTGCGCTCCTTCGCGCCGGGCGCGGTCGCGCGCAGCGAGGACGAGCTGATCGACATCTTCGCCACCGGCCACTGGCGGGGCTCGCGCTCCACCCAGCTGCGCTCCGCGTTCCGCGAGCGCTTCTGCCCGTACGACGACGGACGCGCCGCCGAACGCGTCGTACGCCGTGTCGTGCTGGGCGAGGACGAGCCGGCGCTTCCGTCGGTCGTGCCGCTCGACGCGCGCCATCCCGTGCCGTCCGCGGCCGCGACGCTCGCGCACTCTCCGCTGGCGACGGTGCCACAGCCGGCGGGGCCCGTGTCCCCGGCCCTGACCGACCGCACCCTCACCGACCGGATCTGAACGCCGTTCTCGCTCCCGGGAGTTCGCATGCCGTCCAGTCCCTCACGACCGACGCCGACCCGCCCGTCCACCTGGCGCCCGGCGGGGCGGCCCGGTGGACGGGCGGGTCGGTAGCCGTCGGCTTCCGGTTCTACTCGATGACGAGGTCGACCTCGATGTTGCCGCGGGTGGCGTTGGAGTAGGGGCAGACCTGGTGGGCGGTCTCGACGAGCTTGCGGCCCGTCGCCTCGTCCAGGGTGTCGGGCAGTTCGACGCGCAGCGTCACCTTGAGGCCGAAGCCCTCGCCCTGCTGGCCTATGCCGACCTCGGCGGTCACGGAGGCTTCGCTGACGTCGGCCTTGGCCTGACGGCCGACGAGGCCGAGGGCGCTGCCGAAACAGGCGGCGTAGCCGGCGGCGAACAGCTGCTCCGGGTTGGTGCCCGCGCCGTTGCCGCCCAGCTCCACCGGCATGGCCAGCGCGAGGTCGATCTTGCCGTCGTTGGTGACGGCACGGCCCTCGCGGCCGTGGGTGGCGGTGGCGACAGCGGTGTAGATCGCGTCCATGGAATCCATCCCTCGCATCAAAGTCAGGGTCCGGCGGCTCTGTCCCGGCCGCCTTACGACCACAAGTAGAGCACACAATTAAATTGCGCACAACTAAATGGCGGACAAGAGGTACCATGGAGACATGACCACGCCAGCACCCACCGACCAGGCCCCCGCCTCCCAGGGGGACTGGCTCCGCCTCGACCAGCAGATCTGCTTCTCCCTGCACGCCGCGTCGCGCGCCTTCAACGGCGTCTACCGAGTGGTCCTCAAGGACCTGGGCATCACCTACCCGCAGTACCTGGTGATGCTGGCCCTGTGGGAGCACGGCGACCTGCCGGTCAAGAAACTGGGCGAACACCTGCGCCTGGACTCCGGCACCCTGTCCCCGCTGCTCAAGCGGCTGGAGGCGGCCGGTCTGGTCCGACGTGAGCGCAGCGCCCGCGACGAGCGCTCCGTGGAGGTGCGCCTCACCGAGCAGGGCGTCGCGCTGCGCGAGCGCGCGGTTCAGGTACCGCGCCGCATCACCGCCTCGACCGGCTTCGACATCGAGGAGATCCGCGAGCTGCGCACCCGCCTCGACCAGCTCACCTCGATGCTGGACGCGGCGGCGCTGACGGAGACGCCGGGCTGCGAGTAGGCGGGCGGCGGATGGAGAGCCGTAGGGCCACGCCGTCGCGTACGGCCTGCCGCCGGGGCCCTTCGGGGACGAACTCCGCGCCCACGACGGCGAGTTCGACGCGCTCGGCCGGTTCAGGGGGATACCAGCGGGGGCGCAACGCACACGTCCCGGCAACGACCCACACCCGGTCGACCGCGGCCGGCCTCCGCCGACCCGCCCCCCGGTACAGCGTCCCGGACCGCGCACCGGACTCCCCGGGCGCGACATCCCGGCGGCACGACCCTCGCCCTCGCGACCCACACGGGCCGGCACGGCGAGGTGCGGTACCAGTACGGCGCGATGGAGTACACCGGCCCGTATCCGTGGCGTCCCACGAGATCCGCCGCCGGGCCCGGTCCCGCGCGTTCTCGGGTCGGCCGCCTCCCCGGGCGCCCCGAGCGGGAACTCGGCCCGCCCCGAAGGCGTTGACGCTGTGTGGCACCAGTGATGCGGGGAGTGACAAGGGGGGTACGAGCGACACCTTCGCCTGCTTCACTGATACCCGACCACTGACATCGGACCACGCACCATCACGGGCCAACTGATGAGGGGACGGCCGCACATGACCTGGCTGATCACCGGCGGCGCCGGCTACATCGGGGCGCACGTCGTACGCGCGATGACCGAGGCCGGCGAACAGACGGTGGTGTACGACGACCTGTCGACGGGGATCGCCGAGCGCGTGCCGTCCGACGTGCCGCTGGTGGTGGGCTCCACGCTGGACGGCGAGCGCCTCGCCCGCACCCTCGCGGACCACGAGGTCACCGGCGTCGTCCACCTCGCGGCGAAGAAGCAGGTCGGCGAGTCGGTGGACCTGCCCCTGCACTACTACCGGGAGAACGTGGAGGGGCTGCGCGTCCTCCTGGAGGCCGTGACGACGGCCGGGGTCCCGTCCTTCGTGTTCTCGTCCTCCGCCGCGGTGTACGGCATGCCGGACGTGTCCCTGGTCACGGAGGAGACCCCGTGCCTGCCCATGTCGCCGTACGGCGAGACGAAGCTGGCCGGCGAGTGGCTGGTGCGGGCCACCGGCCGGGCGACGGGCCTGTCCACGGCGTCCCTGCGCTACTTCAACGTGGCCGGCTCGGCACGCCCCGAACTCGCCGACGTGGGCGTCTTCAACCTCATCCCCATGGTCTTCGAGAAGCTGACGGACGACGCGCCCCCGCGCATCTTCGGTGACGACTACCCGACCCCCGACGGCACCTGCGTCCGCGACTACATCCACGTCGCCGACCTGGCCGAGGCCCACGTCGCCGCGGCCCGCACCCTCCAGGCCTCCCCCGGCCGCGACCTCACCGTCAACATCGGCCGCGGGGAAGGCGTTTCGGTCCGCGAGATGATCGACCGCATCAACGCCCTCACGGGCTACGACCGCCCCCCCACCGTCACCCCGCGCCGCCCCGGCGACCCGGCCCGCGTCGTCGCCTCCGCCGACCGCGCCGCCGCCGAACTCGACTGGAAGGCCAAGCACGACGTCCAGGACATGATCACGTCGGCGTGGGAGGGGTGGGTACGACTGCATCCGGGGGCGGCTCGGGGCTAGCCTGCGCGGATGACCGGCTCCCTCCGTGCCGAGCGCGCCCTCGGCGCCGTCGTCGGTTCAGCCGTCGGTGACGCTCTGGGCGCACCCTTCGAGTTCGGGCCCGAGGGCGCCGCGAACGCGTGCTGCGCACAGCGGAGTTGACGGACCTCGCCCTGCGGCTGGCTCCTAGGCGAGCTCCGGGCCTCCCACGATCGGCGACCACTCGCGGATCGCGTGGACTTCGACTCCGGGAGTGCCGCGGTAGTACGGGTCCTCCTTGAGGAGCTCCTCCAACTCCGGCCGATCCACCGCGAACACCAACAGGGCGCCACGGTCGTCGACCCAGGGTCCCGCGGCGACGAGTTTCCCCTCGCCGTGGAGGCGGGCGAGACTCTCGCGGTGCGCGGGGCGGGCGGCGAGGCGCTCGGGGGCGGGAGTGAAGGCGAGTTCTACGACCAGCACGGGGATCCCTTCCGCTTCGTACGGCTACGGCTTCGACCGTGAGGCTAGGCTCAGCGCGCCACTCAGGGCTGTATCAGCCGATACAGCCAGGGGCGCCGGGAAGGAGAGGAAGGTCACCGTGCACGGGTACGACTGGCAACGGCTGCGAGACGTCCCCCTGTTGGCCCCACTGCCGGACCCGGACCTGCGCCGCCTGTGGGACGCCTCCGTCCCGCGCCACTACGACACCGGCGAGACCCTGCGGAGCCAGGGCACCCCCGCCGACCACCTGCTCGTCCTGCTGGACGGCAGCGCGGCGGCGTCCGTCACGACCGTCGGCGGGCGCGTCGTACGGTTCGGCACCTGGACCGGGCCGTGCGCGCTCGACAAGGTCGCGCTGCTCGACGGGGCCGGTCACACCGCGACGTTCACCGCGCTCGCGCCGTGCGCCGTACGGGCCGTGCCGCGGGCCCGTTTCACCGCCCTGCTGGACGACTCCGCCGCGGTACGCGCCCATGTGTTCCGCCTCCTGGCGACCCAGGCCCGCACCCAGCAGGACCGGCTCACCGACACGGCCACGCTTCCTTGCGAGGCCCGGCTCGCGGCCTGGCTCCTGGACGCGCTGGCCGCCGACGGGCGAGTAGAACTCAGCGGCGGCCAGCGCGAGCTCGCCGACCTCCTGGGCGTCACCCGCGTCACGGTCAACCGCGCCCTGTCCCGGCTCCGGCACGACGGCCTGATCGGCCCCACGGAGAACGGCCGGATCACGGTGCACGCCCCGGAGCTCCTAGCACTGCGCGCCGCACCGGAAGGCGGCCGATGAGCTGGTCACCCACCGCCAAGCAGGCCGGACGAATTCCCCTACGGTTCGGCAGCACCCCAAAGGGGCGCGGGGAACTGCGCGACCAGCCACGACGGCGCCGCAGACAACCAACAACCCATCACGGCACCCACCATCGTCGCGGCACCCAGCGGAGCGCCCACGCTCACAACGCCTTGAGCGCCGCCGTCGTGGCCCGGGCCAGCGCCGCGAGATACCCCTTCGGCAGCTTCGGGGCGCGGATCACCACCGAGCGCCAGTAGAGGGGCCCGGAGATCAGATCGAGGGCCAGTTCGTCGTCGAGGCCCACGCGGACCTCACCGCGCTGCTCCGCCGCCACGATGATCTTGCTCGCGACGCCCTCCTGCCCGTCCCGCAGGGCCTTCTGGACGGCCTCGGCGATCTCGGGGTTGCGGGCCGCCTCGGCCTGGAGGTCCGGGAGGATCTGCGAGGCCACGGGGTGGCGCAGCGCCCGGGACGTCACCTCGTACAGCAACCGCAGGTCGCCCTCCAGCGAGCCGGTGTCCGGCGCGGGCAGGCCCTGCACGGCGAGTGCCGACACCACGTCGAGGACCAGGTGCAGCTTGGAGCGCCAGCGGCGGTACACCGCGGTCTTGCCGACGCCCGCGCGGCGCGCGATCCCCTCGATGGACATCCGCGCGTAGCCGACGGCCGCGAGCTCCTCGAAGACGGCCGCCCGAATGGCTTCCGTCACATCCTCCCGGAGTACGGCGGCTCCCGCCGGGGCTCGGCGGCGCGGACGCGTCTGCGGCTCGTCGGCGTTCGTCGTCATGCGGACCAGCATAGGGCGTTGCGACGAAACGGTCCCGTCCCGACGCGAATCGTTACGACGATACGGTCCCGTCCCAACGCAATCGGCACGACGAAACGGTTGCGTTCCGACGTCCACTCGGCCTACGCTCACGTTGCGACGATACGGTCCCGTCCCGACGTAAGAGAACGTGAAGAGAAGCGTAAGCAAACGCCGGGATACGGACCGACGGCCGACGGGCCGGACGCACGCACCCCCACCCCCCGAGTGAAAGCAGCGGATGTGAGCCAGGTTCTCGACACACCGCCCCCGACATCGGCCCCGGCCGAGGACGACCTCGCGGCCCTCGCCGCCCACCACGGTCTCTCGGTCAGCGGCGCCCGCCCCTCCCTGCCCGAGTACATCCGCCAGCTGTGGGCCCGGCGCCACTTCATCGCGGCCTTCTCGACCGCCAAGCTCACCTCGCAGTACAGCCAGGCGAAGCTGGGCCAGGTCTGGCAGGTGATGAACCCACTGCTGAACGCGGCGGTGTACTTCCTCATCTTCGGTGTACTCCTTGGCACCAAGAAGGGTGTGCCGGACTACGTCCCGTTCCTGGTCACGGGCGTGTTCATCTGGACGTTCACCCAGAGCTCGATCCTGGCGGGCACCCGCGCGATCTCCGGCAACCTCGGCCTCGTGAGGGCCCTGCACTTCCCGCGGGCCGCGCTGCCGATCTCCTTCTGCCTGCAGCAGCTCCAGCAGCTGCTGTTCTCGATGTGCGCGCTGGTCGTGATCCTGCTCTGCTTCGGCGTGCCGGTCTCGGCGTCCTGGGTCCTGGCGATCCCGGCGCTCGTGCTGCAGTTCACCTTCAACGCCGGCGTCTCGATGATCATGGCCCGGTTCGGTGCCAAGACCCCGGACATCGCCCAGCTGATGCCGTTCGTCCTGCGCACGTGGATGTACGTCTCGGGTGTCATGTGGAGCATCGAGCACCTGGCCGCCAAGCACCACAACTGGCCGTCCTGGGTGGTCCCGGTCCTCCAGGCCAACCCGGCCGCCGTCTACATCGACCTGATGCGCTACGCGCTGATCGACAGCTTCCACTCCAGCCAGCTGCCGCACCACGTGTGGCTGATCGCGACCGGCTGGGCGCTGCTCGCCGGCGTCGGCGGCTTCATTTACTTCTGGAAGGCTGAGGAGACGTACGGCCGTGGCTGAGAACACCCCCGACATCACCGACGAGAAGATCCCCACCGTCATCGCCGACGGCGTCGACATCGTCTACCGCGTCAACGGCACCGGCGGCGGCCGTGGCTCCGCGACCGCCGCGCTCAACCGCATGCTGCGCCGCAAGCAGGCCGAGAAGGCGGCGGGTGTGCGCAAGGTGCACGCCGTGAAGAACGTGTCGTTCGTGGCGTACCGCGGCGAGGCGATCGGCCTGATCGGCACCAACGGATCCGGCAAGTCGACCCTGCTCAAGGCGGTCGCGGGCCTGCTCCCGGTGGAGAACGGCCGGATCCACACCGACGGCCAGCCCTCCCTCCTCGGCGTGAACGCGGCCCTGATGAACGACCTGACCGGCGAGCGCAACGTCTACCTCGGCGGCCTCGCCATGGGCATGTCCCGCGAGCAGGTCAAGGAGCGCTACCAGGAGATCGTCGACTTCTCCGGCATCAACGAGAAGGGCGACTTCATCACCCTGCCGATGCGGACGTACTCCTCCGGCATGGCCGCCCGGCTGCGCTTCTCCATCGCCGCCGCCAAGGACCACGACGTCCTCCTCATCGACGAGGCGCTGGCGACCGGCGACGCCGCCTTCCGCAAGCGCTCCGAGGCCCGCATCCGCGAGCTGCGCAAGCACGCGGGCACGGTCTTCCTGGTCAGCCACAACAACAAGTCGATCCGCGACACCTGCGACCGCGTGCTGTGGCTGGAGCGCGGCGAACTCCGCATGGACGGGCCGACCGAGGACGTCCTGCAGGAGTACGAAGCCTTCACCGGCGACAAGAGCGACAAGCCCAAGCCCAGGCCGAAGGCGAAGCCCAAGGTCGCGGCCGCCTCCTGAGGCACCGGCACCAGGCGTACGACGACGAGGGCGCCCCGAGCCATTCCGGCCCGGGGCGCCCTCATTGTCGTAGCGGCGACGAAACCGTCGTACGCCTTACGAATGCGCCCGCAGCAGCGTCCGCATCGTCCGCATGGCCACCGACAGGTTGGCGAGGTCGAACGTCTCCGAGCCCTGGATCTCGTCCAGGGTCGTGCGCGCCCGGCTCAGGATCGGCGCGTTCTTCTCCTCCCAGGCCTTGAAGCGCTGCTCGGGAGTCGAGGTGCCGTTGCCCACGGCCAGGACGTCGGCCGTGAGGGCCGAGTGGGCCGCGTACAGGTCCTCGCGGATGGAGGCGCGGGCCATGGACTGCCAGCGGTCGGCGCGCGGCAGCTCGATGATGCGGTCCATGAGCTGGGTGATGTGGAGCCGGTCGCCGAGGTCGTAGTAGACCTCGGCGACGTCCATCGGGTCCCGGCCCATGCGGTCGGCGACCGAGACGATGTCGAGCGTCGGGAAGGCGGAGGAGAACCCGGCCACGCGCATGGCGAGTTCGTCCGGGACACCGGCGCCCGTCAGCTCGTCGTAGATCTTCTGGTACCACTCCAGGTCCGCGCCCCGCAGCAGCTTCGGCAGCTGTGCCCACACCTGCCCGACCCGCTCGCCGAAGAACTCGACGGTCTCGGCGAGTTGCAGCGGCTGGGGCCGGTTGTTGAGCAGCCAGCGGGTGCCGCGCTCGACCAGGCGCCGCGAGTGCAGCCGAATCCGGGTCTGTACGGCGGCCTCGACCTGGTTGTCGAGCGCCTCGACCCCGTCCCACACGGCGCCGGAGCGGAAGATGGCCCGGGCCGCGGTCTGCGCCCGCACGATCTCCTCCAGCGAGGCGCCGGTCTCCTCGCGCAGGCGGTGCAGGTAGGTCGTACCGCCGGTGTTGACCGTGTCGTTGACCAGCACGGTCGTGATGATCTCGCGGTGCAGCGGGTGGCTGTCGATGTGCTCGGGGAACTTCTCGCTCAGCGCGGTCGGGAAGTACGCGTGCAGCAGGGTGCGCAGGTACGGGTCGTCGGGGAGCGAGGTGTGCAGCAGCTCGTCGGCGACCGTGATCTTCGTGTACGCCAGCAGGACGGCCGTCTCCGGGCTGGTGAGGCCCTGTGCGGCGCCGAGGCGTTCGCGGATCTGACGGTCGGTGGGCAGGAACTCCAGCGCCCGGTCCAGCAGGCCCGCGCGCACCAGGTGGCGCATGTACCGCTGCTGGGCGTGGAGCATGTCCTTGGACTGGGCCAGTGCGTTGGCGATGGCCGTGTTCTGCGCGTAGTTGTTGCGCAGGACCAGGTGGCCGACCTCGTCGGTCATCTCGGCGAGCTGCTTGTTGCGCTGCTTGACGGTCATGTCACCTTCGGTGACCAGGCCGTTGAGCAGGATCTTGATGTTCACCTCGTGGTCGGAGGTGTCCACGCCCGCGCTGTTGTCGATGGCATCGGTGTTGATCTTGCCGCCGTGCAGCGAGAACTCGATCCGGCCGAGCTGGGTCAGGCCCAGGTTGCCGCCCTCGCCGACGACCCCGACGCGCAGGTCGGCGCCGTCGACGCGGATCGGGTCGTTGGCCTTGTCGCCGACGTCGGCGTGCGTCTCGGTGCTCGCCTTCACGTACGTCCCGATGCCGCCGTTCCACAGCAGGTCCACCGGCGCCTTGAGGATCGCCTTCATCAGGTCGGCCGGGGTCATCTTGGCGACCTTGCCCTCGATGCCGAGGGCCTCGCGGATGTGCGCGTTGACCGGGATGGCCTTGGCGCTGCGGGGGAAGACGCCGCCTCCGGTGGAGATGAGGCCGGTGTCGTAGTCGGCCCAGCTGGAGCGCGGGAGCTCGAAGACCCGGCGGCGCTCGGCGTAGGAGGTGGCCGCGTCCGGCTTCGGGTCGATGAAGATGTGCCGGTGGTCGAAGGCGGCGACCAGGCGGATGTGCTCACTGAGCAGCATGCCGTTGCCGAACACGTCGCCGGACATGTCGCCGATGCCGACGACGGTGAAGTCCTCGGACTGCGTGTCGACGCCGAGCTCCCGGAAGTGCCGCTTGACGGACTCCCAGGCGCCGCGGGCGGTGATGCCCATGCCCTTGTGGTCGTAGCCCGCGGAGCCGCCGGAGGCGAAGGCGTCGCCGAGCCAGAAGTTGTACTGCTCGGCCACCCCGTTGGCGATGTCCGAGAAGGTCGCGGTGCCCTTGTCTGCGGCGACGACGAGGTAGGTGTCGTCCTCGTCGTGCCGGACGACGTCGGCCGGGGGCACGACCTCCCCGCCGACCATGTTGTCGGTGATGTCGAGCAGCGCCGAGATGAAGGTCTTGTAGCTGGCGATGCCCTCGGCCAGCCACGCGTCGCGGTCCACGCTCGGGTCGGGCAGCTGCTTGGCGACGAAGCCGCCCTTGGCGCCGACCGGCACGATGACGGTGTTCTTCACCATCTGCGCCTTGACCAGGCCGAGGATCTCGGTACGGAAGTCCTCACGCCGGTCGGACCAGCGCAGGCCTCCTCGCGCGACCTTGCCGAACCTGAGGTGCACGCCCTCGACGCGCGGCGAGTAGACCCAGATCTCGAACGCCGGGCGCGGGGCCGGGAGATCGGGGATCGCCTGCGGGTCGAACTTCATGGAGACGTAGTCGTGCGGCTGGCCGCCGAGCGCCTCCTGGAAGAAGTTCGTGCGCAGGGTGGCCTTGATGACGGTGAGGAAGGACCGCAGGATCCGGTCCTCGTCGAGGCTCGCGACCTGGTCGAGGGCCGCGTCCAGCTCCTCCAGGAGGGCGTCGACGAGTTCGTGCCCGGCGCGCTGCCGGTCCGGTGACTGCCGCGCCTCGAACAGGGAGACGAGCAGCCGGGTGGTGTGGACGTTGTGGCGGAGGGTGTCCTCCATGTAGTCCTGGCTGAAGGTGGACCCGGCCTGCCGCAGGTACTTGGCGTACGCCCGCAGCACCATCGCCTGCCGCCAGCTCAGGCCGGCGCTCAGCACGAGGGCGTTGAAGCCGTCGTTCTCCGCCTTGCCGGTCCAGGTGGCGGCGAAGGCCTCCTGGAAGCGCTCGCGGCCGTCGTCACCGAGGTAGTCACCGGCGCCGTTCTGCGACTTGGGCATGCGCAGGCCGAAGTCGTAGATCCAGGCGACGCTGCGGTCCGAGCAGCGCAGTTCGTACGGCCGCTCGTCCATGACCTCGACGCCGAGCCGGTTGAGCACCGGCAGGACGGCGGACAGGGTGATGGAGGCGCCCTTGCGGTAGATCTTGAAGCGGCGCTCCTCGGGGGCCGCGCCCACCGGCTCGTACAGGCTCAGCGCGAAGTCGTTGTCCTCGGCCTCGGTGAGCTTTTCGACGTGGACTAGGTCGGCGACCGCGGCGCGCGGGGTGTGGTCGGCCTTGTAGCCCTCGGGGAAGGCGTTGCCGTACCGGCGCACGAGTTCGGCGGCGCGCTCCTCGCCGAGTTCGGCGTTGAGCGCCTCGGTGAAGCCGTCGGCCCAGGAGCGGGCGGCTTCGACCAGGCGGGCCTCGATGCGCTCCTTGTCGGCGTCGGACAGCTGCGGCAGCTCGGTGCCCTGCGGGACACGGACGACGAAGTGCAGCCGGGAGAGGATCGACTCGGTGTTCCAGGCGGTGAAGTCGACGCTGGTGCCGTCGAGTTCCTCCTTCAGGATGTCGATGATCCTCAGGCGCACGCCGGTGGTGTAGCGGTCGCGGGGCAGGTAGACGAGGGCGGAGTAGTAGCGGCCGTACTCGTCCTGCCGCAGGTAGAGCCTGAGCCGCCGCCGCTCCTGCAGGTACAGCACGGAGGTGACGATGGACTGCAGCTCGTCGGGGGGCGTCTGGAAGAGCTCGTCGCGCGGGTAGGTCTCCAGGATCTGGAGCAGGTCGCGCCCGTCGTGGCTGTTGGGCGAGAACCCGGCGCGCTCCAGCACCTCGTCGACCTTGCGCCGGATGACCGGAACCCGGCGGACGGACTCGGTGTAGGCGGCGGAGGAGAACAGTCCGAGGAAGCGGCGCTCACCGACGACGTTGCCGTTCTCGTCGAACTTCTTGACGCCGACGTAGTCGAGATACGACGGCCGGTGCACGGTCGACCGGCTGTTGGCCTTGGTCAGGACGAGGAGCTTGTGCTCACGGGCCTTGGCGCGGGCGTCGGCGGGCAGCCGCTCGAAGGAGGGGCTGACGGGGTGGCTGTCACCTTCGGCGTGATGCGGGTCGGAGCGCAGAATGCCGAGCCCGGTGCCGGGGACGGCCACGAGGGAGTCGTCCTCCCGCAGCTGGTACTCCCGGTAGCCGAGGAAGGTGAAGTGGTCTGCGGCCAGCCAGCGCAACAGCTCTCGGGCCTCCTCGATCTCCTGCTCGCGCAGGTCGGAGGCGACGGGTTCCTTCGGCAGCTCGTCGGCCATCCGGAGCGCCGCGTCCCGCATCTTCTCCCAGTCCTCGACGGTCTCACGGACGTCGGACAGGACGCGCAGCAGATCGGCGGTGATCTGCTTCAGGTCGGAGCGGTCGGTCTCGCGGTCGAACTCCACGTGGATCCACGACTCGGTGTGCGCGTCGTGCGGGAGGTCGGCCCCGGCGGGCGGGGCGGCGAGGACCTCGATGAGCCTGCCGGTGAGATCGCGCCGGACGATGATCTGCGGATGGATGACGACGTGGATCCCACGCCCCTGGCGTGTGAGCTCGTTCGTCACCGAGTCGACGAGGAAGGGCATGTCGTCGGTGACGACCTCGACGACGGAGTGGCTGCTGGTCCACCCGTTCTCTTCGACGGTCGGGGTGTGGACCCGCACGTTGGCCGTGCCCTGCGGCCGGTTCTCGCCCAGCCGGTAGTGGGAGAGAGCGGCTCCGAAGATGTCGACCGGGTCGCGGCCGGTGAGGTCCTCCGGGGCGGTGTGCAGGTAGTAGCGCTGGAGGAACGCGAGCACGGTGTCCCGGTCGGGGCTGCTCTTGTCCGTCGTCCCAGTCGGTAGGTGCCCCCCGACCGGGCTGTTCTCAGCTACCCGGGCGGCCCTTTCGAGCAGCTCGGCCTTGGCTTCGTCCAGCTTGGTCTGCATTGTCCTCTGGCTCCTGTCGCGCGCCGTTGCGTGACGTAGAAGGAAGTACGGTGTCTTCCCCTGCGGCTCGACGCCACGGCCCGGGTTCTCCGGTCGGCTCCGACGCTATGCCGCAAGGTGAGATGAGCGGGGGGATATCAGCCATTCTCGACACGCCCGACGGGTGTGACGCTGCTCTCTGCGGCGCCGGTCCCGGGGGTGCAATCGGCGTCCTGGGGGCCCGGTGGACCCCGTCCCGCCCGCGAAGACCAGCGACCGCCGCCCGGTCACGGATGTGGTCCGTGCTCTCCGGGCGCGGGGCAGGGGCTACAGCGCCCCCGCGAACTATCGCGCTGATCACGCCACAAGGCTATCGCTCCGGACCGGGGGGTCGTCATGAGCCGTATGTGTACAAAACCGGGGGTGGAACTTTGACAGTCTGCACAGTGCGCTCGCCCGGCCGCGCCCACCCCCTTGGCAAGCGGCCCCCGCGGATGCACGTTGCCGACATGACAGCGAAAATCCTCATCGTCACCGGCGACGCAGCAGAGTCACTGGAGGTCCTGTACCCCTACCAGCGCCTCCGCGAAGAGGGCTACGACGTCCACATCGCGGCTCCCACCCGCAAAAAGCTCCGGTTCGTCGTCCACGACTTCGAACCCGGCTTCGACACCTACACCGAGAAGCCCGGCTACACCTGGCCCGCCGATCTCGCCTTCGCCGAGGTGGACCCCGGTCAGTACGCCGCCCTCGTCATCCCCGGCGGCCGGGCCCCCGAGTACCTGCGCAACGACCCCGAACTCCGCAAGATCCTCAAGTCCTTCTTCGACTCCGACAAGCCCATCGCCCAGATCTGCCACGGCCCCCTGCTCACCGCCGCGGTCGACGGCCTCCGCGGCCGCCGCGTCACGGCGTACCCGGCCCTGGAACCGGACATGCAGACCGCCGGCGCCGCCTTCCAGGACGCCGAGGTGGTGGTCGACGGCACCCTGGTCTCGTCACGGGCGTGGCCGGACCACTCGGGGTGGATGCGGGAGTTCTTGACGGTACTGAGGGCGAAGGCGCCGGTGACCTGACTCCGCCGGCCGGCGTAGCTGCGGGTAGTCGTGCCGCTGGGGCGGCTCCCGACCCACAGAAGCGGCACCCCGCCAGCGCGGGCAAGCGAGCCCACCCCTCCCAGCCCCACGCCGGGCACCTGCACACCCCGTCCGGGCGCACCCACCCCCGGCCGGCACAAACCCCGGGCGCCCTCACAGCCAGCTCAGCCCGGCCAGCCCCTCACGCCGCCAACCGCTCCGCCTCCACGACCGCCTCCCCCAACGTGTCCACCACCGGCACCCCGACCTCCTCGAGGCTGGCCCGACCGTGCGACCCCCCGGTGTACAGCACGGCCCGCGCCCCCACATGCAACGCCGCCACCGCGTCGTCCGCCGCGTCCCCGATCACCACCGTACGAGCCGGATCCACGCCGACGAGCGCACCGAGGTGCCGCACCATGTGCTCGGCCTTGCTGCCGCCGGAGGGCCCGGTCCGCCCGTCGACGCGCAGGAAGTGCGCCTCGATCCCGAACCCCCGGACCAGCGGGACGAGTTCGTCGTGCACGTACATGCTCAGGATCGACTGGCTGCGTCCCGCCGACCGCCACCCCGCGAGGAGGTCGGTCGCCCCCTCGGTGAGCCCGCACCCTATGCGGTGCTCGGCGTAGTACCGGTGGAAGGTCTCGTCCATGACCTCCCACTCGGCATCGGTCGGCAGCCGCCCCATCAACCGCTCGTAGAACTTCGGCACCGGCACGCAGTACAGCGCCCGGTACTGCTCCATCGTGATCGGCTCGAGCCCCAGCTCGTTGAACGCCGCGTTCGTCGCCCCGATGATCGCGTCATTGTCGTGGAACAGCGTCCCGTTCCAGTCCCAGACAATGTGCGCGCCTGTCAGCTTCCCCATGACAAAAACGTACCCGCCCGCACTGACAATCAAGAGACCCGCAGGTCAGCGCTGCCTCTCAGCCGCCCAGCACCACCAGATTCGGGATCTCCTGGGTGGCGAACCACAGCAGCTCATGGTCCTCGGCCCCGTCCACGACGAACTGCGCGTCGTCGTCCCCGCCGTCCGCCGCCGCGAGCACCTCGGTCGCGGCGGTCACGTCCTCCTCCGCGTCCCCCGAGTCGACGTGCACCGAGGCCGCCTTGGCCAGCGCCACCGGCCCGGCGACCCGCACCTCGCCGAGCGCCTTCGGATCGAGCGCCCGGTCGGGATCGGAGCTGGCCGCACCGTCGGGCACGTCGACGGCGACCACGACCCGGCGCCGTACCGCTCCGGCGTCGGCCGCCAGGAGCCGCAGCGAGGCCAGCGCGGCACGGTTCAGCGCCGCGTACTCCAGCTCCTCGATGTCGTCGGAGACGTACCACTCGCGCAGCCCGGGCGTGACGGCGTACGCGGCGAGCGGCCCGGATCCCAGCTCCCCCGTCTTGTACGCCTCGGCGAGACCGGAGAGGGTCAGGGGGACGTAGACGCGCATGGCTGGCCGCTTTCGTTCGTGGTCGCAGGACCTGATCGCAGGACGTGGTCGGAAGACCCCGCAAAGGCCTTCAGGATACGTGCGGGCGTCCCCTTTCGAGTCCCCACCCAGCCCTGCGGAGGCGTCCACCTCCGGCCCGGAATTCACCCGGTGAAGGCCCACAGTCATGGGCTCCCGCACCCCTCGCTCACCCGGATAAGTGAAGATTCCGGGCCCCCGCCCCGAGCGCGAGTCCGCTTGCCGCCGCCCTCGGCCGCCCCGTACAAGATCCCCACCAGCAAGTTACTGCCCGGTATCACCCGGGCCCACCGAGCGGGGACACCGATGAACAAGGTCATGACCAGGGCACAGCACCCCTCCGGCGCCCGTCCGCCGGGCCGCCGCGACCCGCGTCGCCCGGGCGGCACCCCGCCCCGCTCCCCCGGCGGCAACTCGGCCCGCACGACGGCAGGCGGACGCCCGCCCGGCTCCCCCGGAGACGGCGGCCCACGCAGCCGCACGAGGCCCGCCGACGGCCGCCCGACGGCCGCACCGGGCACGAGCCCCGCAAGCCCCGCAAGGAGCGCCACCGCACCGGTCGTCCCCTTCCAGACCCCCCGCAGGCCGCCGGTGCCCCAGCCCCGCCCCACGGACGTCTTCGCCGACCTCCTCCTCGGGGTGCTCAGCGGTCAGCGTCCCGTCCACTCGATGCTCCGACACACCGTCGGCCGCGCCTACGACGAACTCGCCCAGCTCGCCGAACACGGCCCCCTCCGCACCCGCGGCACCCGCCCCGTGGTCCGCGACGTCGGCTACTACGTCCCCCGCCCCGGCGCCGTGGAGGCCTTCGCCCGCATCGGCGCCGGCGACCAGCTGCGTGCCATGGCCTTCCGCCTCGAACAGAGTCAGGACCTCCGCTGGCGCTGCACCGCGGTGGAACTGGGCGGCCCGCGCACTCCGTACACCGACGACGACTGAGGGTCGGCATGCCGAAGGGCCGGGCACCTCGCAGGTGACCCGGCCCTTCAAGCCGCTACGGCGCCGCAGGCGACCGCGGCGTCACTTCTTGCGGCGTCGCCCGCCACGGGACTGCTTGCGCCGCTCCGCGCGCGTGAGGCCGTCCGACTCCGAGCGCACCGCGTCGTCGTCGGCGAACTCGCCCTCGACGATGCCGCCCTCGCCGTCCACGGTGGGCGCGGAGAAGTGCAGGTCCCGGCGCTGCGGAGCGTCGAGCCCCTTGGCGCGGATCTCGGGACGCGAGCCGGCCTGCGCCGGAACCGAGTCCTGCTTGTCGAGCGACGGCTTCTCGTCCTCGACCAGGACCTCCTCGACCTGCTGCTCGACCTGGACCTCCAGGTTGAACAGGTAGCCGACGGACTCCTCCTTGATGCCCTCCATCATGGCGGTGAACATGTCGAAGCCCTCGCGCTGGTACTCGACCAGCGGGTCCTTCTGCGCCATGGCGCGCAGGCCGATGCCCTCCTGGAGGTAGTCCATCTCGTAGAGGTGCTCGCGCCACTTGCGGTCGAGGACCGACAGCACGACCCGGCGCTCCAGCTCACGCATGATCTCGGAGCCGAGCTGGGTCTCACGCTGCTCGTACTGCTCGTGGACATCGTCCTTGATGGACTCGGAGATGTACTCGGCGGTCAGTCCGGCGCGGTCGCCGGCCGCCTCCTCCAGCTCCTCGACGGTGACCTTCACCGGGTAGAGCTGCTTGAACGCGCCCCACAGCCGGTCGAGGTCCCAGTCCTCCGGGAAGCCCTCGGCGGTCTCCGCACCGACGTACTCGTCGATCGTGTCGTCCATGAAGTGCACGACCTGCTCCTGCAGGTCCTCGCCCTCCAGGACGCGGCGCCGCTCGCCGTAGATGACCTCGCGCTGGCGGTTGAGGACCTCGTCGTACTTGAGGACGTTCTTGCGGGTCTCGAAGTTCTGCTGCTCGACCTGCGACTGGGCGGACGCGATCGCGCGCGTGACCATCTTGTTCTCGATCGGCACGTCGTCCGGGACGTTCGCCATCGACATCACGCGCTCGACCATCTGGGCCTTGAACAGGCGCATCAGGTCGTCGCCGAGCGACAGGTAGAAGCGGGACTCACCCGGGTCGCCCTGACGGCCGGAACGACCGCGCAGCTGGTTGTCGATACGGCGCGACTCGTGCCGCTCGGTGCCGAGGACGTAGAGCCCGCCGAGGTCCTTGACCTCCTCGAACTCCGCCTTGACCGCCTGCTCGGCCTTCTCCAGGGCGGCGGGCAGGGCCTGGGCCCACTCCTCGATGTGCTCCTCGGGGTCGAGGCCGCGCTGACGCAGCTCGGCCTCGGCGAGGTCGTCGGGGTTGCCGCCGAGCTTGATGTCCGTACCTCGGCCGGCCATGTTGGTGGCGACCGTCACGGCGCCCTTGCGGCCGGCCTGGGCGATGATCGGCGCCTCACGGTCGTGCTGCTTCGCGTTCAGCACTTCGTGCTGGACGCCGCGCTTGCTCAACTGCTGCGAGAGGTATTCGGACTTCTCGACCGACGTCGTACCGACGAGGATCGGCTGGCCCTTCTCGTGCTTCTCGACGATGTCGTCGACGACCGCCTCGAACTTCGCGACCTCGGTGCGGTAGATCAGGTCCGACTGGTCCTTGCGGACCATCGGCCGGTTGGTCGGGATCGGGACGACGCCGAGCTTGTAGATCTGGTGGAACTCGGCTGCCTCGGTCATCGCCGTACCGGTCATGCCGGAGAGGCCGGGCTGTTCCTTGCCCTCCTGGTCGTGGCGCTTGTAGAGGCGGAAGAAGTTCTGCAGGGTGATCGTGGCGAGCGTCTGGTTCTCGTCCTTGATGTCCACCCCTTCCTTCGCCTCGATCGCCTGGTGCATGCCCTCGTTGTAGCGGCGGCCGGCGAGGATACGGCCGGTGTGCTCATCGACGATCATGACCTCGCCGTCGATGACGACGTAGTCCTTGTCCTTCTTGAAGAGCTCCTTCGCCTTGATGGCGTTGTTCAGGTAGCCCACCAGAGGGGTGTTCACCGACTCGTAGAGGTTGTCGATGCCCAGCCAGTCCTCGACCTTGCTGACACCGGACTCGTGGATGGCGACCGTGCGCTTCTTCTCGTCGACCTCGTAGTCGCCGGTCTCCTCGATGCCCTTGAGCGGGTTGCCGGCCTCGCCCTTCTTCAGGCGCGTGACCAGCTTGGCGAAGTCGCCGTACCACTTGGTGGCCTGGTCGGCCGGGCCGGAGATGATCAGCGGCGTACGGGCCTCGTCCACGAGGATCGAGTCGACCTCGTCGACGATGGCGAAGTTGTGGCCGCGCTGGACGAGCTCGTCCTTGGACCACGCCATGTTGTCGCGCAGGTAGTCGAAGCCGAACTCGTTGTTCGTGCCGTACGTGATGTCGCACGCGTACTGCTCGCGACGCTGGGCCGGCGTCATGTTGGCGAGGATGCAACCGACGCTCAGGCCCAGGAACTTGTGGACGCGGCCCATCATCTCTGAGTCGCGCTCGGCCAGGTAGTCGTTGACCGTGATCAGGTGGACGCCCTGGCCGGACAGCGCGTTGAGATACGCGGGCAACGTGCCGACGAGGGTCTTGCCCTCACCGGTCTTCATCTCGGCCACGTAGCCGAGGTGGAGGGCCGCGCCGCCCATGATCTGCACGTCGTAGGGGCGCTGGCCGAGCGCGCGCTTGGCGCCTTCACGCACGGTGGCAAAGGCTTCGGGGAGCAGGTCGTCCAGGGTCTCGCCGTCGGCGTACCGCTGCTTGTACTCATCGGTGAGGGCCCGCAGCTCGGCGTCGGAGAGGTCGACGAAGTCCTCTTCGATGGAGTTGACCTGGTCCGCGATGCGGTGCAGCTTGCGCAGGATCTTGCCTTCGCCTGCACGCATGATCTTCGAGAGGACGGACACGGGGGTTGGTCTCCTTGCCGGTCGGGCCTGGGACGGTCGGTTTCCATTTGGCTTACTGAGCAACGGCCATCGTATGCGAGGACCCCGCCGCGTCGGGAGCCTGCTGGGACGACGACCGTCCGTCGCTTCACGCACCTGATTCAAATCTCTTCAAAGGGGACAACGCCCGGGCCCCGCCGATGGTGCCGCGAGCCGCCCACGAATTGCGCGAATTGTGATCACCCGCTCACGCACGGCAAAAAGATGGCGTCCTTGGCGAACCCCCGAGCAGAATCGGCCGATGGAACCCGTCACGCTCACCACCGGCCGACTCCTTCTGCG
Organism: Streptomyces fulvoviolaceus; assembly: GCF_000718165.1. Lineage (GTDB taxonomy): Bacteria > Actinomycetota > Actinomycetes > Streptomycetales > Streptomycetaceae > Streptomyces > Streptomyces fulvoviolaceus. The sequence continues at coordinate 158,880 of NZ_JOEY01000017.1, forward strand.
CGTGGTCGGCCCGCAGGACACCGATGCCGTGTACGAGGCCGCCCAGGACCCCGACATCCAGCGCTGGACCACGATCCCCTCGCCGTACCTGCGCGAGCACGCCCAGAGCTTCACGGATCAGCTGGTCCCCGAAGGCTGGGTGGACGGCTCGTTGCTCACCTGGGGCATCTTCCTCTCCGTAGGGGAGGACCTGGTGGGCATGCTCAGCCTCTCCATGCGCTCCCTGGGGGGCGCCGAGATCGGTTTCTGGGGCACCGAGGAGCACCGCGGCAACGGCTATGTCACCGAGGCCGTCCTCGCCGTCTCCCGCTGGGCCTTCACCGACCTGTCGATCGACCGCGTGGAATGGCGGGCGGAAGTCGGCAACAAGCCCTCCCGCGCGGTGGCGGAGCGCACCGGATTCGTCATCGAGGGCACCCTGCGCTCCGCGATCATCCATCGGGGCGCCCGACGGGACTGCTGGGTGGGCGCACTGCTGCCCTCGGACCTGGGACTGCCGTCGACGGCGCCGTACCTCCCCGCACGCGACTAGGCGGGTCCGGCGAAGTCCACTGCGGTTCGCCGACGCCCTGAGGGGCGTTGGGCTGTGTCTATATGCGGCTCTGCCGCGATGGGGCCCCCGCTCATGGGGGAGAAGCCGGGAGTGGGCGAGCGACCAGCCACGACAGCACCGCAGACGAACGACGGCATAGCGCGGCACCCCCAGCGGAGCGCGTAGCGGCAAACCCGCAGCTCACCCCCCACTGTCAGTGCCACGTCCTATCGTGCGGCCCATGACGACCCCGCGCCCGACGGCCACCCTCTCGGCAGACGAAGCCCGCCGCATCGCCCTCCGCGCCCAGGGTTTCCTCGGCACCCCCGACCGCAAGGGCGGCGTCCGAGGCATCCTCCGCCACCTGGGCGCGGTCCAGCTCGACACCATCTCCGTCCTCGCCCGCTCCCACGAACTCATCCCGTACGCCCGCCTCGGCGCGGTGAGCCGCAAGACGGTCGAGCACGCCTACTGGACCGAGACGCACGCCTTCGAGTACTGGTCCCACGCGGCCTGCATCCTCCCCATCGAGGAGTGGCCCCACTTCGCCTTCCGCCGGCGCGCCTACCGGAACCGCCCGCACTGGAACCACCAACTCCCGGACGGCGCCTACGACCAGGTCATCAAGCAACTCCGCGCCGAGGGCCCCCTCACGGCCACGGAGTTGGGCGGCGCGAAGCGCACCAGCGAGTGGTGGGACTGGTCGGGCGCGAAGGTCGCCGTCGAACGCGCCCTCATGTACGGCGAGGTGGTGTGCGTGGAGCGCCGCGGCTGGAAGCGCGTGTACGACCTCGCCGAACGCGCCGTCCCTCAGGCCCTGTTGCACGACGATCTGGACGACGCCGAGTGCCTGCGCCGCCTGGTCGCCCTCGCGGGCCGGTCCCTGGGTGTCGGCACGCGCGCGGACATCGCCGACTACCACCGTCTCAAGGGCGAACAGGTCGACGCGGTGATCGCCGACTCCGGCCTGGTACCGGTCGCCGTCGAGGGCTGGGGCAAGCCCGCCTGGGCCGACCCCGCGGCCCTGGAGACACCCCTGCGCGGCCGTCACCGCACCACGCTGCTGTCCCCCTTCGACTCCCTGATCTGGGAACGCGCGCGCACGGAGCGGATCTTCGGCTTCACCCACCGCCTGGAGGCCTACGTCCCCAAGCCGAAGCGGGTGTACGGCTACTTCGCGATGCCGGTGCTGGCCGGCGGCCACCTCGTCGGCCGCGTGGACCCGGCCCGCGAGGGCCGCACCCTGGTGGCCAGGCAGGTCACCCTGGACGGCCCGAAGGCGGTCCCCGCGGTGGCCCAGGCGCTGGTCGAGGCGGCGAGCTGGGTGGACTGCACGGACGTACGCGTGGAACGGGTGGACGCGCCGGAACTGCGCGAGCCCCTGGCGAAGGAACTCACCCGAGCCCTGGGCTGATCCCTGTCCGGCTGCTACCGGATCTCTAGGATCTTCTCCCGCATCGCGTACACCACGGCCTCCATCCTGGAGTGCAGCTGCAGCTTCTCCAGGATGTTGCGCACGTGGTTCTTCACGGTGTTCTCGGAGATGAACAACTCCTTGGCGATATCCCGGTTGTTCATGCCTGTGGCGACGAGCTTGAGAACCTCCAGCTCACGCTCCGTGAGCCGGGGAGCCGGCACCAGACGGCGTTCGTCGGTGCGCTGGATCATCGACTTGAACTCGGTGAGCAGTTTCGACGCCATGGACGGACTGATCTGCGACTGTCCGTCGGCCACCGCGCGAATGGCGGTGGCCACCTCGTCGGTGGAGATCTCCTTGAGGAGATATCCGGTCGCGCCGGCCTTGATCGCGTCGTAGAGGTCGGCTTCCTCGTCGCTGATCGTCAGCATGATGATTTTGGCGCTGGGCGCCACTTCCTTGATCGAGGTGCACGCCTCGATCCCGCCCCGCTTGGGCATCCGCACATCCATCAGGACGATGTCCGGCAACAGGTCGGCGGCCTTGTCGACGGCTTCCGCACCGTCTCCCGCCTCCCCGACGACCTGGATGTCCTCCTCGGCCGCCAGCACGATCTCCAGACCGCGGCGGAAGAGGGCATGGTCATCCACGACCAGGACACGGATCGGCTCCTTGCGTGGGGAACCCACGTCCGGGCTCATATCGCCGTCGCCGGCGTCCTCGTCATGCAGCGGTCCGAAGCTGTCCGCCATCGTTCCTCCCCCTGAAGGCTGTGGCTGGTCCTGTGCCATCGCCAACCCAAGGCAACGACCCACCGGTTGGGCCGGTGGGGCCATGATTTCATGCCCGGACGACAGTGAGGTGACAGAGCGGGGCGCGAAGTGGTCGCACACTGGTGCCCCTGGGGGCGCACACGCGCTCCAGGGGCACCGGCTCAGCTGTCATCCGGGAGGGTCAGCCCCCCAGCGTGCCACCCGCCGCGGGAGAGTGCCCCTGGGCGACCATCGGGTCCGTGCTGAGGTGGATGACGCCGTAGTCGTAGGCGTGTCGCCGGTAGACGACACTCGGTTCCTTGGTCTCGGAGTCGACGAACAGATAGAAGTCGTGTCCGACCAGTTCCATCTCGTAGAGCGCCTGGTCGAGGGTCATCGGGGAGGCGACGTGGGTCTTCTCGCGGACGACCAGGGGACCTTCACCCTTGACCTCCAGCGAGCCGATCTTCTTGGTGGGCACGCCGTCCGACTCTTCCTCGTGAACGGCGTGGCCGTTGCCGTTGAGCGTCGCCGCGCCCGGAACGTGGTCGGCGACCTCGGCGGCCGTGAGCCGCCGTGCGCCGCGGCGTGTGTGGCGCTTGTCGTGCTCCTTGCGCAGTCGGGCGTCCAGCTTCTCCGCCGCCAGGTCGAGTGCCGCGTACGGGTCGCTGGCTGCCGCTTCCGCCCGGATCACCGGACCGCGGGAGCGGAGCGTGATCTCCACTCGGTCACAGCGGTCGGCCTGACGGGGGTTCGGCTCCTTGGACACCTCGACGTCGAGGCTGATCACCTTGCCATCGAGCTTCTGGATCTTCTCCAGCTTCAGCTTCTCGGCCACGTGCTTGCGGAACCGCTCGGGCACCTCGGTCTTGCGGCCCTTGACGACGATGTCCACGCAGAACTCCGTTCCCGGATCGCTCCGCTTCGCTGCGGAGCATCTCCCTTTTGCACCAGGCTCCGGTGAGTCCCGGAACCTCGGACTCGGTGACTTCCACCTCCTCCCCCGCGGGCAAGATCTCCATTCCACCGAGGCGGGTGATAGTGAAAAACCCGCGGCACGGCATTCGGGTGCGAGAGGTGTGGCCTGGGCCTTTCCTCACAACCGAACATATCTCGCCTGGGCGGATGTCGTCACCCTCTACCGCGGCGTACCTCCGTTCAGGTGAATTGGCCCTCTCATTACCTGCAACGATGCAAGTTCTCAGTCAGTTCCGGTTTATTTCGAAGGAATCCGGCGGGGCTGCGACCACAGCTGCGCAGATCACGTCACGGATGCCGCATACAGCCGTCGTTCCCGGCCCGACGCGCTCCCGGCCCGTCGCCTCCTCCGTCGCTCCAGCCATCCCTTCCCCTCTGCCTTCCCGAGCCACCACCCGGTACACACCGGTCGCCGCTTCGCCGTACGCGACCGCCCCTGCCGCCCTCGCTTCCCGCACGGCACGCGCCGCCTCCGTCAGGGACGCACCCGTCGTCATCAGGTCGTCGACCAGCACGACCGGCCCTTCGGACAGCAACCGCCCGCCACCGGGGGCCACCGCCAGGGCGCCCGCGAGATTGTCCAGCCGCTGCCGGGAGTTGAGCCCCGACTGGTCGGCCACGGCACGCCGCTGCCGCAGTACGGCCAGCACACGTGCCGGCGTCCCCGCCCGCCGCAGCTCACCCGCCGCCGCGAGCGCGATCCGCCGCGCCGGGTCGTGCCCCCGCGCCCGCACCGCCCCGCGCGCGGACGGAACGGGAACCAGCAGCACAGGCGCGCCGACGCTCCGGGCCGACCTCTCGCCGTCGGCCGGGAGCTGTCCGCCATGCGCCCCGTCAAGCCCCGTCACGGCCCCGTCACCCCGTTCCCGAGGCATCCCCGGCCATCCGGCCCACCCCACCCCGTCGACCGGCGCACAGGCCTCCTGCAGCCCCGCCCGCACGGCACCCGCCAGAGCCGCGCCGAGCGGTGCCGCAAGCGCCAGCGCACCCCGTTCCTTGTGGGCCAGCAGCACCGCCCGCACCGCGTCCGCATACCGAGCCGCCGCGTGCACGACCGGCAGTCCGGGCGGCTCCGGCACCGGTCGCACCCGGCCCGGTGCGGCCCCGTTCAGGACGGCACGGCACTCCGGGCAGAGCACCGTGCGAGGCCTCCCGCAGCCTCCGCACTCGGCCGGCAGCACCAGATCGGTGAGGTCCTGCCACCACCCCCGCATGCCCACCACTGTGCCAACGGCGACGCCGACCGGCCACCCCTGTGGATAACTCCCTGTGGAAAACTCCGGACGCCGACACGAGAGGCCCTACCCACGAGGAATCCCCGGTCCCCGCGCAGCAACGCGACCACCGCCACCCGTACCTGCCCATGCGAAAGGCACCGCCCCCACCAGGGCTTCCCCCGGCGGAAACGGCCGCCTCTCTCAACGATCCGAACCGCTCACCCCGGATAGACCGGCGCCGTCCCGTCCGCGTCCACCTTCTGCCACTGCGCCCCGGACGGCAGCCGTACGATCCCGTCCTCCGAATACGCCACCAACGGCAGCTGGTCGTCCTCGGACGCGGCGATCTCCTTCACCCCGGTCAGAGCCGCGGGCGCGGGCCCCTCCGGCGTGGAGCCGTCGACCTGGACATACCGCACCTGCTGCACGCCACCATGCTCGCGCCCGACGACCACGAGCCGGCTGTCACCCGCCCAGGACATGGTCGTGACCTCCTCCAACCCCGGGGTCGAGGAACGCAGTTCCTGGATCGCGACGGTCGGCCGCTCCCCGGACTTGCCCTCCCGCTCGATCCGCCCGATGAGCAGGGACTGCTTGTCGTCCTTCTCCACGACGAGTGCGATCCGTACGCCGTCGGCGGCCACGCGAAGGTCCTTGATACGTCCGTCCAGCCCGGGCATGTCCACCTTCAGTGGCGTGCCCGAACCCTCCTGAAGCACCAGCAGCCGCGGGTCCTCGGGATTGCGGTCGGCCACCCACAGATCGCCCTCCGCGTCCCAACTGGGGGCGGTCAGCCGGTCGTCCGCGGTCTTGCCGGCGCTGACCAGCACGGGATCCCCGAGCGAACCACCCGAGACCAGCGAACCGACGTACAGCGCCTTGCCGTCAATGCCGACCCCGGCCGCGGTGTGCTCGTCACGCGACACCGCCACCGACCGCAGATCCTTGTCGCCCTCGCCCAAAGCCCCCGGCACCGGATCGGGAGTCGCGCCACTCACGTCCTGTCCGGCCGCGATCCGTACGAGCCGGTGCTTGCCGTCGATGAAGTACAGGTACTCGGGGTGCTGCACCGAACCGCGCGCGGCGACGGCGTCGGCCCGACCCTCGGTAACGGCGCACAACTGCTTCCCGCCCGAGCGCAGTTCGACCTCGTCCACGACGGGGGTCAGGTCCTGCAGGGTGAACAGCAGCTGAGAGGCCATCGCCTCGCACTTGGTCGAACTGACCCCGGCGGCCTTCGCGTTCAGCGGCACCGTCAGCTTGTTCTGATCGTCGGGCGTCAGCGAGGTGACCCCCTTCCTCAGCGTCGTACCGGTCGGGAAACTCGACCTGACGACGGGGTCGAGCCAGGTCGTGGGCCCGTTGAGCAGGGACTTCACCAGCTGCGTCATGGGATCCACGCGCTCGCGCACGTACACGGGATCGGCGACGGCCGTGATCTGCGGGGCAGTCGTCGTGTTCGAGGCGAAGTAGTACTTGTTGACGGACATGTAGTTGCGCTGGAAGTCCGACTTGCCCATGACGACACCCGACGGCAGCACGTCGATGCGCCACTGCTTGGTCTTCTGGTCCTGCGTGAGGTGCACCGACTCGCTGTAGTCACCGGAAGCGGGCGAGTACGACTGCTGCGCGTCCACCACGGCCACTTTGGTGCCGGTCAGCACGAACGAGGCGTCGCCGGTCTCTTCCCGGTCGACCGAAGGCTCGAACCTGGCACCGGGCCCGTCGTCGAGCACCGTGGTGGACAGCTCCGGCTGCCACGTCTGCGCGGTGCGGGGGGTCAGGTACTTCTTCGCCGTCTCGTAGTTGGGATCGTCGCTGGTCAGCGCCTCAAGGAAGCCCTGCACGATATCCGTGGGCTCGGCGTCCTCCTGCGGCGGCATGGCGAAGACCCGCACCTGTGTGTCCTGGCGCGGCGTGGAGTCGACGCCGCGCAGATCCCCGCTGTCGGGCATGGAGGCGCACCCTGCCAGCAGTACGACGCCACAGACGGCGTACGCCACCGCGTGCCCCGGCGTGCGCCGGGCGCCCCCCTCGCGGTCAGCGCCCACGAAATGCCTCCCCCTGCTCGTACGAGTTCGCCGACCCGGTGTCCGCACGGCTCGCGGTCTCACGCTGCCCCTCCGCAGCGGCCGTGTCGTCCTGCCGTCGCACACCCGAGGCGGGCCGGGGCACCACGCGCGCGCCGTTGCCGGGCAGCGCCGTCGGATCGGCCGTGGGCGCCACAGCGGCCGCCCGCGGCACGATCGGGTCCCGTGACGACGCCGGATCGCCCGTCGGCTGGGCGGGCACGGTGGCCGCCTTGTCCCCGCCCCCGCGCGGCAGACCGGCGTCATCAAGTCCACGATTGCGGCGCGAGTCCTTGGGCTCCAGCGGTATCGGGGAGCCCCGCAGCGGCTCGTCCGCGGTCCGCGGCAACGTCAGCCGGAACTGCGAACCGCCACCCGGCTCACCCCACGCCTGCAGCCAGCCGCCGTGCAGCCGCGCGTCCTCCAGGGCGATGGACAGCCCCAGACCCGTACCACCGGTGGTACGCGCGCGTGCCGGGTCGGCCCGCCAGAAACGGCTGAAGACCCGGGTCGCCTCGCCGGGCTTGAGCCCGACGCCGTAGTCGCGCACCGCGACGGCGACCGCCCCGCCCGCCGAGGCGAGCTTGACGACGACGTCCTTGCCCTCGCCGTGCTCCACGGCGTTGACGACGAGATTGCGCAGCACTCGCTCCACGCGCCGGGCGTCCGCCTCGGCGACGACCGGCTGCTGGTCGCCGACCACGCGTACGTGCGTGCCCTTGCGCTCCGCGAGCGGCTCGGCCCCGCTCACGACTCGCCGCACGACCTCCCGGAGGTCTATCGGCTCGGCCTCCAGCGCCGCCGCACCCGCGTCGAAGCGGCTGATCTCCAAAAGGTCCGCGAGCAACGACTCGAACCGGTCCAGCTGGTCGGCGAGCAGCTCCGCCGACCGCGCGGTCACCGGATCGAAGTCCTCCCGCGCCTCGTGGATGACATCCGCGGCCATCCGTACGGTCGTCAGCGGCGTCCGCAGCTCGTGCGACACGTCGGACACGAACCGCCGTTGCATCCGCGACAGGTCCTCCAGCTGCTGGATCTTCAGCTGCAGGTTCTGCGCCATCTTGTTGAAGGCTTCACCGAGCCGGGCGATGTCGTCCTCACCGGTGACCTTCATACGCTCCTGCAGACGCCCCGCCGACAGCCGCTCGGCAATCCCGGCCGCCATCCGCACCGGGGTGACGACCTGACGCACCACGAGCCAGGCGATGGCCCCGAGGAGTACGACGACGAACAGCCCCGCCGTCGCGAGTGTGCCCTTGACCAGACTCAGCGACTTCTCCTCCTGGGTGAGCGGGAAGAGGTAGTAGAGCTGGTACGGGTCGTCGTTCGGGTCGTTGACCTGCTGGCCGATGACCAGCGCCGGCTGGGACTCCTTGTCGGCGTCGTAGACGATGCGGGTGTAGCTCTGGGCCGCCGCCGTGCTGTCGTCGACCTTCTCGCGCAGGTCCTCGGGCACACTCGCCGACGGGTCGACGTCACCGGAGGCGCGCGGTCCACGCCCGCTGCCGCTGTCGTCGCCCACGGGCAGGGTCACCACGTCGAACGCTCCCTGGCCGCCGCTGGAGAGCGAATAGACGAGGTTGCTCATCCACTCGATGACGTTCTGGTCGGGCCGCCCGTCCACCGTGCTCGCGTCGTCGTCGGTCCCGGCCTCGTCGGCCTTCTGCTTGGCCACCGCGAACCCGCCGGTGGCCTGACTCTGCGACGCCTTCACCTTCGCGTCCAGCAGACCGTTGCGCACCTGTCCGATGACGACGAAGCCCAGTAGAAGCACCACACCGAGCGACATCAGCAGGGTCGTGACGACGACCTTGAGCTGGATGTTGCGCCGCCACAACCGCATGACGGGCAGCAACGGCCGGCGCACCCAGCGCATGAACAGCCGGAGGACCGGACTGCCCTGGACTCCGCCCTGAAGCAGCCCGCCCTCGAAGAAACGTCCCCAGCGCGAGCCCGCCGTCTTCCGGCCGACAGGCCGCCCCGCGCGAGCCCCGGTCCGCCCGGGCGACGAAGCGGCACTGTCTCCGGACATGTCAGCTGGGTCCTGCCTTGTATCCCACCCCACGGACGGTCACCACGATCTCCGGCCGTTCCGGGTCCTTCTCGACCTTGGAGCGCAGCCGCTGCACATGCACGTTGACCAGGCGGGTGTCCGCCGCATGCCGGTAGCCCCACACCTGCTCGAGGAGCACCTCACGCGTGAACACCTGCCACGGCTTGCGCGCGAGCGCGACCAGCAGGTCGAACTCCAGCGGCGTCAGCGCGATCGACAGCCCGTCCCGCTTCACGGAGTGACCGGCCACGTCGATGACCAGGTCGCCGATGGCGAGCTGCTCGGGCGCCGGCTCCTCCGACCTCCGCAGCCGTGCCCGGATACGGGCCACGAGCTCCTTCGGCTTGAACGGCTTCACGATGTAGTCGTCGGCACCCGATTCCAGGCCCACGACGACATCGACGGTGTCGCTCTTGGCCGTGAGCATCACGATCGGTACCCCGGACTCCGCCCTGATCAGGCGGCACACCTCGATACCGTCCCGCCCGGGCAGCATCAGATCGAGCAGCACCAGATCGGGCTTGGACTCACGGAAAGCGGCCAGCGCCTTGTCACCGTCGGCTACGAAAGACGGCTCAAAACCTTCACCACGCAGCACAATGCCGAGCATCTCGGCCAGTGCGGTGTCGTCGTCGACGACAAGGACTCGTCCCTTCATAAACGACATCATCCCATTCTTGTAACAGTGACCGGGGCGCTGGTGAGCGAGGTCACTGACCTGTGACGATAGTCGTACGACGTCACTACTGTCTGCGGTTCGTGACTCGGGAGGATCAGGTGGCGGTGCTCGAGCCGACGGCAGCGCGTGCGGTCCATGCCATCCACGCGTGACCCACTCACCCCGCTCAACCGATCGTCACCTGCCGCGACCTGGCACACAGCTCAGCCAGCGCCTCCGCCGTCACGGGCGAAACAGCGCCCTCTTCCGTGACGATCGCGGTCACCAGCTCGGGCGGCGTCACATCGAACGCCGGGTTGTACGCCTGCGTCCCCAGCGGCGCCACCGGAATCCCGCCTCCCGCTTCTGCACCCGCCACCGGCACCTGGGGTGCTGTGACCTCAGTCACCTCATGGCCGGGGCGCTGCTCGATCTCGATCGACGCCCCGTCCGGCGTGTCCGGATCCACCGTCGTCACCGGCGCCACCACGATGAAGGGCACATGGTGGTACCGCGCCAGCACCGCGAGCGGATAGCTTCCCACCTTGTTCGCCACCGACCCGTCGGCAGCAATACGGTCCGCCCCGATCAGCACCGCGTCCACCTCCCCCGCCGCGAACAGCGAGCCCGCCGCATTGTCGGTCAGCAAGGTGTACGCCATGCCGCTGCGCGCCGCCTCGTACGCCGTCAGACGGGCACCCTGCAGCAGCGGACGCGTCTCGTCCACCCACAGCCTCCGCAGCTGCCCCGCCCGGTGCGCCGCCAGCGCCACCGCGAACGCCGTCCCCTCGCCGCCCGACACGAGCGATCCCGTGTTGCAGTGCGTCAGGATCCGGTGCCCGCCACCGGGCAACAGCTCGTCCAGGAGCGCCAGCCCGCACTCGGCCATCCGGGCACTCGCCTCGGCGTCCTCCCGGTGCAGCCCGCGCGCAGCGGCCAGCGCCGCCCCGGCCGCCTGTCCGGCATCGCCGCTCTTGGCGAGCTCGGCCCGATACGCGGACTGAGCCCTGCGCACCCCGACAGCGAGGTTCACCGCGGTGGGACGGGCGCCCGCCAGTACGGTCGCCGCCTCGTCCACGTCGAACCCACGCGCGGCGGCGAGCGCGACGCCGTACGCCCCCGCGATGCCGAGCAACGGCGCCCCGCGCACGGAGAGCGAGCGGATCGCCTCCACCAGTGCGGACGCATCCGTACAGACCAGTTCGACCTCCTCTGCCGGCAACCTCGTCTGGTCCAGAAGCACCAGAACAGGGCCCTCGGGTGGCTCCTCCCAGCGGATCGCCGGTATCTCGGTCGGCCTGCTGTCCTCACCGGATTGCGCGTACTGATCAGCCATGCGGTCAGTCTGCCCGTTATCCGGCAGACAATTGAAGGTGTCCAGCCCATACCGCGGCTGGTCCGTCGACAACCACCCCATGGCACGATGGCTGCCAACCTGCCGCCGCGACCGCGGACGGGCACCGTGAAGGAGCGACGATGAAAGACACTCCGGGCTGGGCCTCGCCCGGATCCGCCCCCTCCGACGGGCACGAGCCCGGCGCGTCCGGTCCTGCCGAGCCCAACGACCGCGCCGATGCTCCACAGCCCGAGGACCAGCCGAGCCCGGACCCGAACAACACCGGCTCGCAGGGCCCCGGTTCGCAGTGGTCCCCGCAGCAGCCGCCCCCGGGCCAGTGGTCCGCGCCCACCGGCCCCGGCCAGACGCCTCCGCCACCCCCACCGCCCGGCCCGGGCTGGGGTACCCAGCCGCCCGCCGGTCCCGGTGGCTACGGCGCTCCCGGTCCCGGCGGCCACCCGGGCTACGGTGCTCCCGGATACCCCGCGTGGGGAGGTGGCTGGGGCGGTCCCCCGCCGGCCGCCAAGCCCGGCGTGATCCCGCTCCGCCCACTCGGCGTGGGCGAGATCCTCGACGGCGCGGTCTCCACCATGCGCACCCACTGGCGCACGGTCCTCGGCATCTCCCTGACCGTCGCGGTCGTCACCGAGATCCTCGTCATCCTGCTCCAGGGCTTCGTCCTGAACGACAGCACCAGCACCGAAGCCCTCAACGACCCGAGCGCCACCTTCGACGAACTCACCCGGGCCATGGGCGACGCCATGCTCGGCACCACCGTCGTCTTCGTGATCTCCCTCATCGGCACGGTCGCCGCGACCGCCCTGCTCACGACCGTCACCAGCCGTGCCGTGCTCGGCAAGTCGGTCACCACCGGCGAGGCCTGGCGCGACGCCCGCCCGCAGGTCCCGAAGCTGTTCGGCCTGATCTTCCTGCTGCTGCTCATCACGTTCGGCGTGGTCCTCGTGGGCACGGTGCCCGGCATCCTCGTGGCCGTCGCGGGCGCGGGTGGCGCCGGTGCCGCCCTGGCCGTCCTGGGCGGCCTCGGTGCCGGGATCGTCGCGCTGTGGCTGATGATCCGCTTCTCGCTGGCCTCGCCTGCGCTGATGCTGGAGAAGCAGAGCATCGTGAAGTCGATGAGCCGCTCCGCGAAGCTGGTCCGCGGCTCCTGGTGGCGGGTCTTCGGCATCCAGCTGCTCGCCACGATCATCGCGAACATCGTCGCGGCGATCGTCGTCATCCCCTTCACCTTCCTCGCCGCCGCCCTGAGCGGCGACGGCATCGGCGGCCTCGTCAACGGCACCGGCGATCTGGGCTGGACGTTCCTCATCATCAGCGGCGTCGGCTCGGTGATCGGCTCCATGATCACCTTCCCGATCACGGCGGGCGTCACCGTGCTCCTCTACATCGACCAGCGCATCCGCCGCGAGGCCCTCGACCTCGAACTGGCCCGCGCGGCGGGCGTCCAGGGCTACAGCACCGGCCCCACGCCCGGGGGCTGATGCGGTGAACCTGACGGGGGGAGTTCTCACCGCGGCACACGCCTTGCCGCACGCCGCCGACAGAGCCGTACGAAGCTTGCTGCACACCGCCGACACGACCGTACGGACGCTGGTGCGCACCTCCGACGCGTCCGCCCTGTCACTGGCGCGCTCGGACGACGAACCGCCGCTGACGATCCCACGTGACCCCGCGCGGGAGGCGGCTCGACGCGAGCTGTCCAAGCGGATGTACCACGAGAACGACCCCAGCTGGTTCCAGCGCGCCCTGGACGCCTTCTGGGACTGGGTCGGCAAGCTGTTCAACGCCGCCTCGGCCGCGACGCCGGGAGGAGCGCTCGGCCTGGTCGTCGTCATCGTGGCCGTCCTCGCGGTCCTGGGCGCGCTGTGGTGGCGCCTCGGCGCCCCCCGCCGCCAACCCACCTCCGCCGCCGCCCTGTTCGACGACCGTCCCCGCAGTGCCGCCGAACACCGCGCGGCAGCCGAGGCGCACGCCGCCCAGGGCCACTGGAACCAGGCCGTCCAGGAACGCATGCGCGCCATCGTCCGCTCCCTGGAGGAGCGCACCCTCCTCGACATCCGCCCCGGCCGCACCGCCGACGAGGCCGCCGCCGAAGCGGGCCGCACCCTGCCCTCCCACGCCGACCGACTCGGCACCGCCGCCCGGGACTTCGACGACGTGACGTACGGCGGCCGGGCCGCGACCGAGCAGTCGTACCACCGCATCACCGAACTCGACCGTGCCCTGGAGCGCACCAGGCCGGTGCTCGCGAGCAGCAGCCACAGCGCGGCCCACAACGCCCGCCAGGGAGCCGCCGAATGACCACCGAGGCCACGCTCCCCTCCACCTCGGCCTCGCCCACCGCCCGCCAGGCGTGGACCCGCGCGCGAGGCGTCGCACTCGCCCTCGTGCTCCTGCTGGCGGCGGCCGTCGCGATCGCCGTGATCCGCTCCGACACCCGGCACGGCAGCCTCGACCCACGCTCCGCCGACCCGTACGGCAGCCGAGCCGTCGCCGAACTCCTGGCCGATCGAGGTGTCTCCACGCGCGTGGTCACGACCCTCGACGAGGCCGGAGCTGCGGCCGGTCCGGACACCACCCTCCTGATCGCCGTCCCCGACCTGCTGACCCACCGTCAACAGAGCCGGCTGCACTCCGCGACCGCCGACTCCGGCGGCCGCACCGTCCTCGTCGCTCCCGGCAGCTGGTCCGTCGAACGGCTCGTCCCCGGCGTCGTCGCAGACCCCGCCACCAGCCTCGACTCGACGCTCTCCCCCGCCTGCGACCTGCCGGCCGCCCAGCGCGCGGGAACCGCCGACACCGGCGGCATCCGCTACACCGTCACCCACCCCGGCCCCGACGAGTGCTACCCCAGCGAGCGCCTGCCCACCCTGGTGCACGTCCCGGCGGCCTCCGGGGACGGCGACACGGTCGTGCTCGGCGCTCCCGACATCCTCTACAACGACACCCTCGACGAGCAGGGCAACGCCTCGCTCGCCCTCCAACTCCTCGGCTCCCGCCACCATCTGGTCTGGTACCTCCCCTCGCTGTCCGACACCTCTGCCGCCGACCCCGACGACGAACGCGGCTTGTTCGACCTACTCCCCTCGGGATGGCTCTGGGGCACACTGCAGCTCTTCATCGCGGCAGCCCTCGCCGCCCTCTGGCGGGCACGCCGACTGGGCCCCCTCGTGCCCGAAAAACTCCCCGTGGCGATCCGCGCCTCCGAAACCGTCGAAGGCCGCGCCCGCCTCTACCGCAAGTCGAACGCCCGCGACCGCGCGGCGTCCGCTCTTCGCTCCACCACCCGCACCCGCCTCGCCCCCCTCGTAGGCGTCCCCGTCGCCCAGGCAAACACGCCCGAAGCCCTGCTCCCCGCCCTGTCCGACCACCTACACGGCGACGGACAGTCCCTGCACCCCCTCCTCTTCGGCCGGCCGCCCGGAGACGACGCAGCCCTCATCTCCCTCGCCGATCAACTCGACGCCCTCGAAAGAGAGGTACGCCGTTCATGATGGACCCGACCACTGACAACGCCGGGTACGCCGGGGACCCGGACACCGCCCGGGCCTCCCTGGAAGCCCTGCGCGCCGAGATCGCCAAAGCCGTGGTCGGCCAGGACCCCGCCGTGACCGGCCTCGTCGTCGCCCTCCTCTGCCGCGGACACGTCCTGCTAGAAGGAGTCCCCGGAGTCGCCAAAACGTTGCTCGTCCGCGCGCTCGCATCCGCGCTCGAACTCGACACCAAGCGCGTCCAGTTCACCCCGGACCTCATGCCGAGCGATGTGACGGGCTCCCTGGTCTACGACACCCGCTCCGCCGAGTTCTCCTTCCAGCCCGGCCCGGTCTTCACCAACCTCCTCCTGGCCGACGAAATCAACCGCACCCCGCCCAAGACCCAGTCGTCCCTCCTGGAAGCCATGGAGGAACGGCAGGTCACGGTCGACGGCACCCCACGCCTCCTCCCCGACCCGTTCCTGGTCGCCGCGACCCAGAACCCGGTCGAGTACGAGGGCACGTACCCCCTCCCCGAAGCCCAGCTGGACCGTTTCCTCCTCAAGCTCACGATCCCGCTGCCCTCCCGCCAGGACGAGATCGACGTCCTCACCCGCCACGCCGAGGGCTTCAACCCCCGCGACCTGCGCGCAGCCGGCGTACGCCCCGTGGCAGGACCCGCAGCCTTGGAAGCCGCGCGCGCCGCGGTCGCCAAGACGACGATCTCCCCCGAGATCACCGCGTACGTGGTGGACATCTGCCGCGCCACGCGCGAGTCCCCGTCCCTCACCCTGGGCGTCTCTCCACGCGGCTCCACGGCCCTCCTGGCCACCTCCCGCGCCTGGGCCTGGCTGACGGGCCGCGACTACGTCATCCCCGACGACGTGAAGGCACTGGCCCTCCCCACCCTCCGCCACCGCGTACAGCTCCGCCCGGAGGCCGAGATGGAAGGCGTGACGGCCGACTCCGTCATCAACGCGATCCTCGCCCACGTCCCGGTCCCCCGCTGATGGCCCTCACCGGACGCGCCGCTCTCCTCGCGGCTCTGGGCTCCCTCCCCGTCGGCATCTGGGAGCCCAGCTGGACGGGCATCCTCGCGGTCAACGCGCCCTTGGCCGTGGCCTGCGCCTGCGACTTCGCGCTGGCGGCACCCGTACGACGTCTCGGCCTGACTCGCGCAGGCGACAACTCCGTACGCCTGGGCGACGCCGCCGACGTCACCCTCGCGGTCACCAACCCCTCCAGCCGCCCGCTGCGCGCCCACCTGCGCGACGCGTGGCCTCCCAGCAGCTGGCAGCCCGGCACGGAAGTAGAAGCCTCCCGTCACCGCCTGACGGTCCCCGCCGGCGAGCGCCGACGGCTCACGACCCGCCTACGCCCCACCCGCCGCGGCGACCGCCAGGCCGATCGCCTCACGATCCGTTCCTACGGCCCTCTCGGCCTCTTCTCCCGCCAGGGCACCCACAGAGTGCCGTGGACGGTGCGCGTCCTGCCCCCGTTCACCAGCCGCAAGCACCTCCCCTCCAAGCTCGCGCGCCTACGCGAACTGGACGGCCGCACCAGCGTCCTCACCCGCGGCGAAGGCACGGAGTTCGACAGCCTTCGCGAGTACGTCCCCGGCGACGACACCCGTTCCATCGACTGGCGCGCCACAGCCCGCCACTCCACGGTCGCCGTACGCACCTGGCGCCCCGAACGCGACCGGCACATCCTCGTGGTCCTGGACACCGGCCGGACGTCGGCAGGCCGCGTGGGCGACGCCCCACGCCTCGACGCCTCCATGGACGCGGCCCTGCTCCTGGCCGCACTGGCATCCCGCGCCGGCGACGGAGTGGACCTGCTCGCCTACGACCGGCGGGTGCGCGCCCTGGTCCAGGGCCGCACGGCAAGCGACGTGCTCCCTTCCCTGGTCAACGCGATGGCAACGCTCGAACCCGAGCTCGTCGAGACGGACGCCCGAGGTCTCACGGCCACAGCGCTCCGGGCGGCTCCCCGCCGATCCCTGATCGTGCTGCTCACCAGCCTCGACGCAGCACCGGTCGAAGAGGGCCTGCTGCCGGTTCTCCCCCAGCTCACCCAACGGCATACGCTCCTGCTGGCGTCGGTGGCGGATCCCCACGTCGCCCAAATGGCCACAGCTCGGGGAACCACCGACTCCATCTACGAGGCTGCGGCCGCCGCACAGGCTCAGACCGAGCGCCATCGCACCGCGGAGCAACTCCGTCGCCACGGTGTCACGGTCGTCGACGCAACGCCGGACAACCTGGCCCCTGCACTGGCGGACGCGTATCTGGCATTGAAGGCTGCGGGGCGTCTGTAATAGGAGGGGTATCGGGGCACCCCGTATTTGTATTTATGTAATCGGCCCGGAAATGCGAAAAGGCCCACACCATAAGGTGTGGGCCTTTCCCAAAATTTGTTCGGCGGTGTCCTACTCTCCCACAGGGTCCCCCCTGCAGTACCA
>NZ_JOEY01000018.1 GCF_000718165.1 Streptomyces fulvoviolaceus
GAGCACTTCGGTGCTTCCGCCGACGGCAAGGTCCTTTTCCAGGAGTTCGGCTTCACTGCGGAGAACGTGGCCGCCAAGGCCCGGGAATCCCTCGCCGCCCTGGGCAGCGACCGCAACTGCAAGCACCACCAGGCAGGAGAAGCGACTTCCATGACCAGCGACGCACTCAAGTACCTCTCCGAGGAAGGCGTCGCGATCTGGCTGGACGACCTCTCCCGCAGACGGATCACCTCCGGCGACCTCGCCGAACTGATCAAGCGCAAGCATGTGGTCGGCGTGACCACCAACCCCACCATCTTCGAGCAGGCGGTCGGCAGGGGGGACGACTACGCGGACCAGATCCGTGAACTGGCGCTGCGTGGGGTGACGGTCTCCGAGGCCGTCCGCATGATCACGACGGCGGACGTCCGCGACGCCGCCGACATCCTGCGCCCGGTCTTCGACGCCACCGGCGGCCGTGACGGCTGGGTCTCCATCGAGGTCGACCCGCGTCTCGCGCATGGTACGGCCGCGACCGTGGCCGAGGCCAAGCAGCTCGCCTGGCTGGTGGACCGGCCCAACACCCTCATCAAGATCCCGGCCACCAAGGCGGGCCTGCCGGCGATCACCGAGGTCATCGGCAACGGCATCAGCGTCAACGTCACGCTGATCTTCTTCGTGTCCCGCGTCGACACCGAGATCGACAAGCGACTGAACGCGATCGGCACCCCGGAGGCCAAGGAGGCCCGCGGCAAGTCCGCACTGGCCAACGCCCGCCTCGCCTACCAGGCTTACGAGGAGGTGTTCGGTTCTGCCGACGGATCGACACAGCCTTCTGGCGCCTGGGCCGACCTCGACCGGGGCCGGGCAAACAAGCAGCGCCCCCTGTGGGCCTCGACGGGGGTGAAGAACCCCTCTTATCCCGACACTCTCTACATCACCGAACTGGTCGCACCGGGCACGGTCAACACCATGCCGGAGGCCACCCTCGATGCCACTGCAGACCATGGCGAGATCACCGGCAACACCATCGCCGGGACGTACGAGCAGGCGCGTGCCGACCTCGATGCCCTCGCCGGGCTGGGCATCTCCTACCTCAATGTCGCCCAAGTCCTGGAGGCGCAAGGACTCCAGAAGTTCCAGCAGTCCTGGGACAGCCTCCTGAATGCCGTACGGCATGCGCGGCCGCCCAAGGCGACCGCTCTTGCCGACTGAGATGGTAGGCCGGCTCCGAGAGGGTCCGAGATGGGTGCGTGACGGGCTGGGAGCCGAGTGAACGACGCATCGACCCAGCCCATCGCGTCAAATCTGCGACGGCACCAGGCGCCGTGGCTTCGACCGGATCCCAGCAGCCGGTGCAGGAGAGCCGAGAGGAATTTGGGCGGAGGCACTGGCAGCAACATTCCGAGTCACCATCACCGCCTGACTGCGCCAGGTGCTGTGACCGCGTGGGTTCGTCGGTTGTTCAGGCTGCGGTTCTGAGAGGGCGTCCGCCCCAGCGGATGCGGGCGCGTTCTTTGTGTTCAGCGGCCAGGACGTCACGGTGGGGGCGTTGGAGTTGCGTCAGCGGTGGTCACGCCCCTTCTCGCCTGGCCAAGCGACCTTACGATCTCCGGCACGCCGGGATCTCGTTCTGGCTCTACTCCGGAGTGGACCCGGCCGAATGCGCCGCCCGCCGCGCCGGCCAGAGCATCGAGGTTCTCTTCCGCCACTACGCCAAGTTCGTCGACGGCCTTCGAGAGCAGGCGAACCGCCTCATCGAGCAGTCCATGAACGAGTGGCAGCGCGTCAGCCAAGGTGACGCACCCGAGGGTTGAACCGGGGGTCAGCGCGCAAGGCGGTCTCGGCCGAGAGCGGGCTGAGCGAAAGGCGCCTGACGGGTGAAACCCAGGTCAGGCGCCTTTTTTCGTGCGTCTAGAAGAAACCCAGCTTCTTCGGCGAATACGACACCAGCAGGTTCTTGGTCTGCTGGTAGTGCTCCAGCATCATCTTGTGGTTCTCACGCCCGATCCCCGACTGCTTGTAGCCGCCGAAGGCGGCATGTGCCGGGTACGCGTGGTAGCAGTTCGTCCAGACGCGGCCCGCCTGAATCGCGCGGCCCGCGCGGTACGCCGTGTTGATGTCCCGCGTCCACACGCCCGCGCCGAGGCCGTACAGCGTGTCGTTGGCGATCTTGATGGCGTCGTCGAAGTCGTCGAAGGAGGTCACCGAGACGACCGGTCCGAAGATCTCCTCCTGGAAGATCCGCATACGGTTGTCGCCCTCGAAGATCGTCGGCTGGACGTAGTAGCCGCCCTTCAACTCACCGTCGTAATCGATGCGTTCGCCGCCGGTGAGGACCCGGGCGCCCTCCTGGCGGCCGACGTCCAGATAGGAAAGGATCTTCTCGAGCTGGTCGTTGGAGGCCTGGGCGCCGATCATCGTGTCGGTGTCGAGCGGGTGGCCCGGCTTGATGAGCTCGGTGCGGGCGACCGCGGCCTCCAGGAACTCGCCGTAGTGGCCGCGCTGGACGAGGGCCCGCGACGGACAGGTGCACACCTCGCCCTGGTTGAGGGCGAACATGGTGAAACCCTCGAGCGCCTTGTCGCGGAAGTCGTCGTTCTGCGCCCAAACGTCGTCGAAGAAGATGTTCGGCGACTTGCCGCCGAGCTCCAGCGTGACCGGCTTGATGTTCTCCGAGGCGTACTGCATGATCAGCCGCCCCGTCGTGGTCTCGCCCGTGAACGCGACCTTCGCCACCCGCGGGCTGGACGCGAGCGGCTTGCCGGCCTCCACACCGAAGCCGTTGACGATGTTCACCACACCCGGCGGCAGCAGGTCCGCGATCAGGCTCATCCAGTAGTGGAGGGAGGCCGGGGTCTGCTCGGCGGGCTTGATGACGACCGCGTTGCCCGCGGCGAGAGCCGGCGCGAGCTTCCACACCGCCATCAGGATCGGGAAGTTCCACGGGATGATCTGCGCCACGACGCCGAGCGGCTCGTGGAAGTGGTACGCCACCGTGTCGTCGTCGACCTCGCCGAGCGAACCCTCCTGCGCGCGGATCGCGCCCGCGAAGTAGCGGAAGTGGTCGATGGCCAGCGGGATGTCGGCCGCGAGCGTCTCCCGTACCGGCTTGCCGTTCTCCCAGCTCTCGGCGACCGCGAGCTGTTCGAGGTTCGCCGCCATGCGATCGGCGATCTTCAGCAGGATGTCGGACCGTTCGGTCACCGAGGTGCGGCCCCAGGCCGGTGCGGCGGCGTGCGCCGCGTCGAGCGCCCGCTCCACGTCCTCCGCCGTACCGCGCGCGACCTCCGTGAACGGCTGCCCGTTGACGGGGGACGGGTTCTCGAAGTACTGCCCGCGGGCCGGCGGCACGTACTCGCCGCCGATGAAGTGGTCGTAGCGCGCCTGGTAGGAGACGATCGCGCCGTCGGTTCCGGGTGCGGCGTAACGGGTCATGCCGGCCTGCCTCCTTGAGCAGCGCTGCCCGCCGTTGGGCAGCTCTGGGCGCGAGGCTAGGAAAGCGGACGTTGCAACTACGTTGCCGCGACTCCTCGGCGCCGGTCCGCCGGCACCGCCAGCTCCGACTCCAGAGCCGCGAGACGGGAGTGCACCGCCGCCGTCGGCCGCACCGCAGCGAGCGCCCGCCATACGTCGAGGTCGTCCTCGCCCCACGCCGCGTGCGCCCAGTCGGCCAACAGGTCGGGATCGCGGCGGGCGATCAGCGCCGTACGAAGCCCGTCGGCGAGCCGGCTTCTGAGCCTCGCCACCGCAGGGGCCTGGGAGGAGGGCAGCAACGGACCGGCGTACGCCGTCGCTGCCGCCGTGACCGCACCGCTCTCCAACCGCCGCTCGACCACGTCCGCATCGGACTCGACCGGGACGGTCAGGCGGTACGGCCGTGACGCCAGCAGGCCCGGGCCGAGAAGCCTGCGCAACCGGGCCAGTTCGGCGCGCAGCGTCACCGGAGTCACCGACTCGTCCTCGTACAGCGCGCACAGCAGCTCGTCCCCGGTCAGCCCCTCCGGGTGACGGGCCAGCAGCACCAGGATCTCGCTGTGCCTGCGACTGAGCCTGATCCTGCGCCCGCCGCTGAGCAGCTGTGCCTCGTCGCGGCCGAGCGCGGTCAGCTCGGGCATGTCCGCGGCCGGCATCTCCGGGGCGAGCAGAGCCAGTTGGGACTCGGCGGCCCGGGCGACCGCCTGGACGAAGGCCAGGCTGTGCGGATGCGCCAGCCCGTCCCCGCCGGTGATGTCCACGGCCCCGAGCACCCGCCCCGAGCGCGGATCGTGTACCGGAGCCGCCGCACACGTCCACGGCTGCACCCGCCGGCTGAAGTGCTCGGCCGCGAACACCTGCACCGGCCGGTCGACCGCGACCGCCGTGCCCGGCGCGTTCGTCCCGACCGCGGTCTCCGCCCACCGCGCACCCGGCACGAAGTTCATCCGCCCCGCCTGCCGCCGGGCCGTCGCATGCCCCTCGACCCACAGCAGCCTGCCGTGCGCGTCGCACACCGCGAGCAGGTGCTCGCCGTCGGCGGCGAACGTGCCCATCAGTTCGCGGAACAACGGCATCACCCGCGCCAGCGGATGCTCGGCGCGATAGACACCGAGGTCACCGTCCATGAGATCCACGCTCGCCGTCCCGTCGGGCCCCACACCGGCCCGCGCGGAACGCCGCCACGAGTCCGCCACCACCGAACGGACCGGCCGTGGCACCGTGCCCGCCTCGGTGAACGTCTCGTGCGCGCGACGCAGCATCCGGACACGCTCGGCAGGGTCGGCCCCCGGCTCCAGGGCCACCCATGGATCGGTCAACTCGGCCTCCCGGACGGCGATACGGCTGGGGACATCGTCACTCCGGGTACGCGCGCGGACAACCGTTTCGACCGGGTCAGGCGGAATCGACCAGTCTTATGTAACGCGTCCAGTCCCAGTTCGGGCCGGGGTCGGTGTGGTCCGTTCCCGGCACTTGGTAGTGCCCGATGATGTGCGCGCGATCCCTGGGGATGCCGTATCTCGCGCAGATCGCCGCCGTGAGCCGCGCGGACTGTTCGTACAGGGCGTCGGTGAAGTAGGCGGGTCGGTCCACCCATCCCTCGTGCTCGATGCCGATGCTGCGTGTGTTGTAGTCCCAGTTCCCGGCGTGCCAGGCGATGTCGGCCTCTGGGACGCACTGCGCGAGGTATCCGTCTGCCGACCGCACGACGTAGTGTGCGGACACTTTCTTCTGCGGGTTCCGGAAGATGGACAGGGTCTTGGTGAAGGCCGTCTGCGTGACGTGGATGATCACGCGGTCGACGGTATGGCTGCGAGGGCGGTCAGCTGTCGTGTAGTTGGCGGCGGTCGCCGGCTGCCACTGGGCGAGCGCGTAGTCGACGGCCCGGGGGTCCGCCCCCGCCCGCGCGTCGGGAAGCAGCGCGTACGGAACGGCGGCCAGGGCGGCCCCCTTCAACAGCCGCCGCCTGCTGGGGAGCGGTCTTGCGCGTTCCATGGACAAGTGCCTTTCGCATCAGCGGTGTTCAGCCCCGCAGGGCCGCGGCGGTCTCCCGCAGTCGGGCGTGCACTCCCCGGTGCGTCTCGTGTGCGGGCAGCCATTCCTTGCGGAGCTTGGCCACGCACGTGTAGTTGGTGTCGCACACGTTGGCCAACGGCGACTCCACGGCCTGGGTCGCGAACTGGTACGCGTCCAGCTCACTGAACCCGTAGTCCCGCGCCAGCCACTGCACGAGATCGAGCTGCGATATCCGGAAGGCGTCCTCCAACGGACGTGCGGAACCGGTCGAGATGATGTGCGTGTCCGACTCGATGCGCGGCCAGGGCGTGGCGAGGCCCTTGAGCAACTCGACGATCACCACGGTGTTCATCGCACACTCGACGGCGACTCCGCAGGTCTCGCCCTCACCCTGCCGGGCGTGCCCGTCGCCGAGGCTGAGCAGCGCGCCCTCGACATTCACCCCGAGGTAGCAGGTCACACCGGCCCGCATCTCGGGCGTGTCCATGTTCCCGCCGTGCGCGTCGGGCACCAGCGCCGAGCGCACCTCCAGATTGGCGGGGGCGACACCCACCGTGCCGTGCATCGGATCCATCGGGAGTTCGATCTCGATCTCACTGTCGCGCGCCCGGAACAGTGCCGTGCGGCGGGTCCGGTCCAGCTGCCAGATCCAGACGGTCTCCGGCAGCGGAGGCTGCAACGTGGCGGTGGTGTGCGTCGAGGTGAGCGCACCGAAGAGGGGGACCGTCGTCGAAGCGGCCCAGTCCCGGGCCGGTTCGATCGACACGAAGTGCACGGCGACGGTGTCACCCGGCTCGGCGCCCTCGATGTGGAAGGGACCGGTCTGGGGGTTCAGAAAGGGAAACTCGCAGACCTCGGACACCAGGTCCTTCTCGGATCGCACCCGTCCGGCGAAGCAGTCCTCCGTGTACAGGTCGAGCACCGTGCCGGGCGCGATGCGCGCCACGGGCGGCGCGCCGCCGAACGTCCAGGCGTACTCGCCCGGTTCGGGTCGTACGGTCAGGATCCGGGGGTCGTTCATCGCGGTGTGGCTCCGTTCCGGGGCAGGTCTGGGGAGGGCGTTTCGTCCAGGTGGACGCGGGCGGTCTCGGCTATGCGTCCCGGATGCCGTCGTATCAGCACCACCAGGACCACGACTCCCGCCGCCATCCAGACCCCGACGACCGAGCCCGCGTACGACACCGGCGCGGTCAGTTCGGAGACGAAGTCGAAGACGGGCAGGCCGGCCGCGGTCAGCAGCGCGGGCACGAACGCGAGGATGCCGAGGAGTGGCAGGAGCAGATGCCGTACCGGTTTCAGCGACTCGCGCCTGCGGCGCAGGAAATAGCCGGCGCAGGCGAGGTTCACCATGATGTAGACGCCGATCACCACCGTGACGATCACGGTGGCCAGCAGGAGGAAGGCCGTCACGGGGTCGTAGCCGAACCCCAGCCCCAGCACGGCGCCGACCGCCACGACGGTCTGCACGGCGATACCGGCGACGGGGGAGCGGTACTTGGGGTGCAGCACCGCGAGGAAGCGGGGCAGGACGCGGATGCGGGCCAGGGCGAAGGCCGTCCGTGTCGATACATTGGCGCACGCGTTGGCGTTGGCGATCGTCGAGTTGACCACGGCCAGGAACACCAGCACCCAGAAGATCCCGAAGGACGCCCGCGCCACGCCCTCCCACGACGCGGCACCCGAGGCGCCGAACTCGCCGAAGCGGTCCGGCCCGAAGTAGACCGTCATGGCGTAGGTCGTGAGCACGTAGAAGAGGCCGATCGCGAGGGCCGCGCCGAGCACGGCGCGGTGCATCGTCCGGCGTGGGTCCTTGGTCTCCTCGGCGAGCGGTGCCGCGGCCTCGAACCCGGCGAAGGCCAGCACTGTGTAGACCGAGCCGGCGAAGACACCGCTGAGGCCCTCGTACCCCTCGGCTGTGTGCGAAGTCCCGAACACCGACAGGGTGTTGTCCCCGCCCGCCTTGCCGATCAGCCAGACGGCGAACACCAGGAAGACGAGCACTTCGAAGACGCCCAGGACCGTGCCGAAGCGGGCCGATGCGCGCACCCCCAGATACCCGGCCGCCGCGATGATCGCGGCGCCCGCCAGAGACCACGGCCACCACAGGTCCTCCGGATAGGAGGACCACTCCTGGTGCAGTGTGCCCGCGGTCGTGAAGCCGAGTTGCAGAAGCAGCAGAGGCGGGACGAGCGCCTCCACGAACACATAGCCCCAGCCGACGAGGAAACCGACGGCGGGATGCAGGCCCTGCGCCGTATACGTGGCCACCGAGCCCGCGGCAGGCAGGTGCTGCGCGAGTTCCGCCACCGAGGACGCCGTGAACAGACAGGCCACCAGCGCGATCAGCACCGACAGCGGCAGACTGCCGCCCGCGAAGGCCGCGCCCGACGGGATGGATGCCGCGACCGCCGCGGCCGGCGCCATGGCCGTGATGCTCTGGAACAGGACCTCGCGCAGACCGATGGCGTCGCGCCGCAGTCCCTCAGCCGATTCCTCCGACATGTGCACCCCCCGATTCCGCCGGTCATGCCCGCCGCTCACGACGGCTGTGCCTCGCGTGAATCACGGTACGGCGCCTGCCGGTTGGACAGAAGAGCGCCAGGTGTTTCGGTGGAGGACCGCGGAATTGTGGATAACCCGCCCACCCTGACGAGTGAAGTCGGCCCAGGATCAGACCGGATCAGACCCGTTCGGCCACAGCGGCCGGGTCGTCCAGGACGGCCCGGATCACCGAGTGCGCGGCCCCCAGCAACGGCCCCTCCGAGCCCAGCCGCGACACGGACACAGGACAGGCCGGCCCCGCCGTGCGCCGGGCCAACTCGTCCTGCAGGGACGGCAGCAGCCAGGGCGCGAGCCCGGCCAGCGCACCGCCGAGCACGACACCTTCGGGGTCCAGCAGATTGACCGCCCCGGTCAGCGCGATGCCGAGCGCCTCGCCCGCGTCGCGCAGCGCACGTCGTACGTCCTCGTCGCCGTCCGCCGCACGCTGTGCGAGCAGCCCGACGCGGTCCTCGCCCGGCTCGAGACCGGCCCTGCGCAGCACCGCCTCCTCTCCGGCGTACTGCTCCAGACACCCGCGCCCGCCGCACGGACATGCAGGCCCGTCCGGGCGGACCGGGACATGTCCCAACTCGCCCGCGAAACCGCGCGTTCCGCGCAGCAGCTGCCCGTTCACCACGACCGCCGCGCCGATTCCGATCTCCGCCGAGACGTGCAGGAAGTCGTCCGGGGTTCCGTCGCCGAGCCAGAGTTCGGCCAGCGCACCGAAGTTGGCCTCGTTGCCCACGGTGAGCGGGAGGTCGGCGGGCAGCAGGTCGCCGAGGTCCGTGTCGTGCCAGTCGAGGTTCGGGGCGCGTACGACGGTGTGGGCGTCACGTGTCACCAGGCCGGGCACGGCCACGGCGAGCCCCGCGGGCCACAGGCCCTCGCCCTCCGCCTCCGCGACGACCCGGCGCACCAGAGCGGTGAGCTCCGCGATCACCGGCTCGGGGGAGCGGCCCCGGTTCGCGCCGTACCGCACCGCCCTGGACCGCACCTGACCACGCAGATCGACCGCGCAGACCGCGAGGTGGTCGACGCCGACCTCGGCGCCGATCCCGGCGGGACCGTGCCCGCTGACGGCGAGCGCGGAGCCCGGCCTGCCGACCCGGCCGGGGCGCTCGGGGCCCAGTTCCTCAAGGAGCCCCGAGCGGATGAGCTCGTCGACGAGGGTCGACACCGCGGCCCGGGTCAGACCGATGCGTGAGGCGACGGCGGCACGTGACAGCGGTCCCTCGGCGCTGACGGTGTGCATCACCCGGGCGAGGTTGCGGCGGCGCATGCCCTGCTGAGTGTCGGGCAGCGCACGACCGGGGCCGGCCGGGTGCGCGTCGTGCAGCGGTGCGGTCATGCCTCCGTCCGTCCTGGTCGGTGTCGTCTACGGGCGTCTGTCAGCGGTTTTCCGCCTGGCGTTCCAGCAGCGGCGCCGCGTCGGAGACTACCCCGGCGATCCTGGCCAGCGTCGCGTCGTCCCGTTCCACAGCGTCGAGCACCGGCCCGGCGGCCGTGTCCCAGCGCCGGGCGACCGCGGCCGGATCCTCGCCGGTCAGCAGGCCGGCCGCCTGCGCCGCCGCGCCGAGCGCGACCAGTTCCTTGGCCTCGGGCACCTGGACGGGGCGCCCCGACAGCCGGCGTACGGTCTGCTGCCAGGCCGTTCCCCGGGCCCCGCCGCCGATCAGCAGCAGCGGCGTCGAGCGGTCCGCGTCCTCGTCGAGGACGAGGTCGAGTGCGCCGAGCAGCGAGTGGACGGCACCGTCGTAGGCGGCCTGGAGCAGCTGGCCGCCGGTCGTGTCGTGGCGCAGGCCGTGGAGCAGCCCGGAGGCGTTCGGCAGGTTCGGGGTGCGTTCGCCGTCCAGGTAGGGCAGGAGGGTGACCCCCGAGGTGGGCTCCACGGCCTCGCGGTCCAAGCCCAGCAGGGCCGCGACACGGTCGACGGCGAGGGTGCAGTTCAGGGTGCAGGCCAGCGGCAGCCAGTCGCCGTGGGCGTCGGCGAAGCCCGCCACCGTGCCGGTGGGGTCGACGGGGCGCCGCTTCGACACGGCGTACACCGTGCCCGAGGTACCCAGGCTCATCACCGCCGTGCCGGGGCGCAGCCCGAGGCCCAGCGCGGCGGCCGCGTTGTCGCCGGTGCCGGGGGCGACCAGGGTGCCCTTGGAGAACGGCAGGTCGTGGCCGTCGCGCACGGTGCCGGCCACTTCGCCGGGCCGGACCACGCGGGGCAGCAGGGCGGGGTCGAGCCCCACGTGCGCGAGGATCTCGGCGTCGTACGACTCCGTGCCCGAGGCCCACCAGCCGGTGCCGGAGACGTCGCCGCGGTCGGTCGTGCCCTGCCCGGTGAGGCGCTCGGTGAGGTAGTCGTGGGGGAGGCGCACGGCCTTGGTCGCCCGGAGGGCCTCCGGCTCGTGCTCGGCCAGCCAGGCCCACTTCGTCACGGTGAAGGAGGCGCCGGGCACGCTGCCCACACGCTCCGCCCAGGCCTTCGGACCGCCCAGCTCCTCGACGAGACGGCGGGCCTGCGGCGCCGAGCGCACGTCGTTCCACAGCAGGGCCGGACGCACCGGCTCCCCCTGGGCGTCCAGTGTGACCAGGCCGTGCTGCTGCCCGCCGATCGACACGGCGGCGGCCTCGCGGGCCGCGTCACCGCACTGGTGCAGGGCCTCGAGCAGGGCGTCCCACCACTGGCGAGGGTCGCTCTCACGGCCGGCGCCGGAGGACACGGTGTGCGGGGCCTGGCCGCTCGCGACGATCTGTCCGGTGGACGCGTCGACGACGAGCGCCTTGGTCGATTGGGTGGACGTGTCCACGCCGACGACGAGCGGACCCTCGGCTGCTGACATCGCGTTCTCCCTTTTTGCGCGGCTCTATGGGGCTGACCTGGGGTTCCTCGAGGTTTCTGGATCATGGAGATCCGGAACTCCTCCTTCGGGAACATCTTGTCCCCTTCCCAGAGATGCGTCGGCATACTAATTTGTAAACTGCCATGACGAAATAGTCGGAGCAAGCAAGGAGCCGCGGCATGAACTACCAGCCCACCCCCGAGGACAGGTTCACCTTCGGCCTGTGGACCGTCGGCTGGCAGGGACGGGACCCGTTCGGCGACGCCACCCGCCGTGCCCTCGACCCGGTCGAGTCGGTGCAGCGCCTGGCCGAGCTCGGCGCCCACGGCGTGACCTTCCACGACGACGACCTGATCCCCTTCGGGTCCTCGGACAGTGAGCGTGAGGGGCACATCAAGCGCTTCCGGGAGGCCCTCGACGCGACCGGCATGAAGGTGCCGATGGCCACCACCAACCTCTTCACGCACCCCGTCTTCAAGGACGGCGCGTTCACCGCCAACGACCGCGACGTGCGCCGTTACGCCCTGCGCAAGACGATCCGCAACATCGACCTGGCGGTCTCGCTCGGTGCCGAGACCTACGTCGCCTGGGGTGGTCGTGAGGGCGCCGAGTCCGGTGCCGCGAAGGACGTGCGCGTCGCCCTCGACCGCATGAAGGAGGCCTTCGACCTCCTCGGCGAGTACGTGATCGAGCAGGGCTACGACCTGAAGTTCGCGATCGAGCCCAAGCCGAACGAGCCGCGCGGCGACATCCTGCTGCCCACGGTCGGCCACGCGCTGGCGTTCATCGAGCGCCTGGAGCGCCCCGAGCTCTACGGCGTCAACCCCGAGGTCGGCCACGAGCAGATGGCCGGGCTCAACTTCCCGCACGGCATCGCGCAGGCCCTGTGGGCGGGCAAGCTCTTCCACATCGACCTCAACGGCCAGTCCGGCATCAAGTACGACCAGGACCTGCGCTTCGGCGCCGGCGACCTGCGCGCCGCCTTCTGGCTGGTCGACCTCCTGGAGAGCGCCGGCTACGCGGGCCCCAAGCACTTCGACTTCAAGCCGCCGCGGACCGAGGACCTCGACGGCGTGTGGGCGTCGGCCGCGGGCTGCATGCGCAACTACCTGATGCTGAAGGAGCGTGCGGCAGCGTTCCGCTCCGACCCGGAGGTCCAGGCGGCCCTGCGGGCCTCGCGTCTGGACGAGCTGGCCCAGCCCACCGCGGCCGACGGCCTGAAGTCGCTGCTCGCGGACCGCAGCGCCTTCGAGGACTTCGACGCCGAGTCGGCCGCCGCGCGCGGGATGGCCTTCGAGCAGCTCGACCAGCTGGCGATGGACCACCTGCTGGGTGCGCGTGGCTGATTGAACCCACGCGGGCGTGCGGCCGGTTGTGAGTGGCCTCCGCCGAACGCGCGCGCGTGTCGGTCGGAGCGGCCCCGCGCGGAATGTTCCGGAATCATGCGATCCATGGCATGAGGCCGTATCAACTTCCGCGCGGGGCTCGCCCGATGACCGGTTCGAGGCGACTCTGGATGGTATGGCCATGCCGCCCGTACCGCCTCGTCCGCCCGGTCCGCCTGGTGGCCCGCCGCCTCCGGGCGGCGGTTTCGGACCGCCTCCCGACGACTTCGGCCACAACGGGCCGAACGCGTACGACGGTCTGCCGCCGACCCAGAGGATGGCCCCGGTCGGTGATCCGGGCGGGCGTGGGCCCGGCGGCCCGCGCAGGCGCCGGAGCCCGCTCTTCGCCCTGCTCGCCGTGATCGTGGCCGCCGTGGCGGTCGCCGCTGTAGTGCTCATGGCGTCGGGGAGCGACGAGTCGCCGGACAAGAGCCCCGCCTCCGAGAGCAGCACGAGCGGCTCTCCCTCGCCGTCCTTCAGCCTCCCGACGGAGCTGCCGAGTCAGCTGCCGAGCGAGCTGCCGTCGCAGTTCCCGAGCGAGGTTCCCAGTGATCTCGAATCGCTGATCCCGTCCCTGCTCGGATGACCGGCTCCTGAGACCGGACGGCCGGCTCCTGAGGTCAGAGGCCGCGCGGCAGCCGAACGTAGGTCACCGTCGTCTCCACGCCGCTGTCGACCAGTCGGCCCTCGGCGTCGAACGCTGCCGCGCCGTCCGTCATCCCGAAGTCGTTGTCGTTGATCAGCGCGAGCGTGTCGTGGTCCACGCGCGCGACGCCCTCGATCTTCCCGGGCACGCCGGCGACGGTCCCCAGATCGACGACCAGTCGCTTGGCTAGCACGGGCACGCCCGAGGCCGCCGGGTCGTCGAGCTGCTCCAGCGACGGAGACGTCGTGTCGTCGTCCCAGGGGCCGCCGAGGATGTTCGCGTCGCGGTCCAGACGGACGAGCTGCAGTCGTGCGGCCTTGTCGGTCCGCTCCTCGACCAGCAGCCGGTCACCGCCCACGGCGACCACCGAGGAGATCTTGAGCTCGGAGGTGTCGTCCTCGCTCGGATCCACCACGTTCACGGGGTCGAAGCGGTACGCGTACTCGGCGGTGACCGCCTTCTTCTTGGTCGAGAATCGCAGCAGGCGGGTGGTGCGGGAGGCCTCTCCGGAGTCCGTGTCCGGCAGTGACAGCGGGCTCTGCACAGCCAGCACCAGGTCTCCGCCGGGCAGTTGGGCGAGCCCCTCGAAACCGCGGTTGACCTTCCGGTGCAGCAGGACGGAGGGCAGCGCCTCCACCACCGGGTAGTCGGCGCCGGTGAGGCTCAGTCCCTCGGGTACGTAGCGCGTGAGTACCTTCCCGCGCGCGGATACGTGGACGAGCGAGGGTCCGTACTCGTCGACGAGCCAGAAACTCCCGTCCGCGGCCCGCACGATGCCCTCGGTGTCCAGGCCGTTCGGGTTGTACGAGAGAGGAGTCCGCGCGTTGTAGGAGTACGGCGCCTCGTCACGCGACGCCTGGTTCGACAGCCCGGTGACGGCCCTTCCGGAGGCGGTGGTGATCGGAATCGCGTCCAGCACCCGCACGCTGTCGCCGGACACGCGGATCTTCACGATCGCCGGATCGAAGCCGGGCACCGGGAACGTGCGGCGCTTCGTGCCGTCCACCTTGATCTGGCCGTTGGGACCGCGGTCGGTGACCGTCCAGAACTCGCCCTTGCGGCCCGCCGGGTAGATGTCACTGCCGATGCCACCGAGGTCCACGCCGCGGTCGTTGTCCACGGTGCCGGGCAGCAGCGTGTTGCTGAACGCGCCGAGCGGAATGTCGCCGAGCGTCGCCGTGCGGACGACGTGCGCCTGACCGGACGTGGTGCCCGCGGCCGGGCCCGCCGCTACGAGGGCGGCGATCACGGCGAGGGGCACACCCGCCGCCGCGGTACGTCGGACGTGGCGCCGGCCGGTGGCATGCAGGGACATCGGGCCTCCTGAGGACCAAGTTCGGTGACAGTGGCCAGATTTGGGCCCCGCGCGGAACGCCGCACCACGGTCGGGTGAACGCCGGGCGTCGGCCGCTCGTCGAGCCGACGCCGCATGTCCCTTCGGGGAGCGTTCCTCAGAAGGCCTCTTGCTAGGGAGCGGGCTCCGCCGAGGCCAGCGCCGTCGCGGGGTCCTGAGTCGCGCCGCCCGCGGGCACCCAACGGTCGCGCTCCTTCCGGTACGGCCACCAGCGGCCGTCGCGTCCGAGCCGCAGCTGACTCGGTGTACCCACGACCGACCACCGGTTGCCCCTCGCCCGCAGGACCGGCCTTTCGTCCTCGTCCCAGGCCGAGTCCAGGGCGGCACGCGCGCGTGCGAGGGGTTCGCCCTCGACGGTCCACTCCTCCTCCAGCACGGACAGCGCGGCCACACCTCCGAGTCGCCACGCCCGTACTGCCAGGGCCAGTTGCTCCCGGCCGCGTCCCGAGCCGGCGGCGAGCCGGTCCGTCACCGCCGTCCCCGGTTCGCCCGCGGCAAGTCGGACGGCGTCCTGGGCGACCGTCAACTCGCGCTGTTCTGTGCCGGCCCGGAGAGCCTCGCCCAGCAGGCGATGCGCTTCTACGGCTGTCCGGGCGGCCAGGAACTCCAGGGCGGCCGCGTCGACGCCGGGCCCGGGCGAGGCCTCGGTGTCCAGGGACGGGGGTATGCCGGGCTCCATGAGGAGTTCGGGCGCGGCGGGCAGCGGCGGCAGGATGCCGCCGTCCGCGTACGCCTCCGCGGCATCCACTCCCGCAGGCTCGGGGGTCACCTCGGCGGGAGTGGCGCTGCGGTCCTGGAGGTCCTCCAGCAGGGCGCGTTCGCCGCGGCCGCGCATCAGCAGCAGCACGAAGGGGTCCTGGTCGAGCAGCCGTGCCACTTGGTAGCAGAGGGCTGCCGTGTGCCCGCAGTGGTCCCAGGCTCCGCAGTCGCACTCCGGTTCCAGATCGCCCAGGCCCGGCAGCAGCTCGATCCCCGCGGCCGCCGCGTCCTCGACCAGGTGCGGCGGCATCTCGCGGTCGAGCAACGCCGCCACATGTCCGGCCCGCTCGACGGCCATGTCGACAAATCGGTCCCACTGCTCGGCGGACAGCTCGGCCAGCAGGACGTCGGCCCGGTGCGCCGTGCGGTCACGGTCCTGGACGACGGCTGTGATGCGCCCCGGCCGCACGGACACCGCGCCCACCGCACCCGCGCGTGCGAGCCTGCGGCCCGTCTTCACCTGTACTGAGTCCAGCGCCGTGTCCTCCAGCGTCTGCAGCCAGGCCCGGCCCCACCACGTCTGCGCGAAACCCCGCCCGTGCGCGGGCGCCAACGCGGCGAACGTACGCTCCGTGTCACCGTCGTACCCGGTCATCGTGCACCCCCTCGCAGTTCCACCAGATCGGCCAGTTCCGCGTCCGTCAGTTCGGTCAGCGCCGCCTCGCCTGCCCCGAGCACCGCGTCGGCAAGCTCTCTCTTACGGTTCAGCATCTCGGCGATGCGGTCCTCGATGGTTCCCTCGGCGATCAGCCGGTGCACCTGCACGGGACGGGTCTGGCCGATGCGGTACGCGCGGTCGGTGGCCTGCGCCTCGACGGCGGGGTTCCACCAGCGGTCGTAGTGCACGACGTGTTCGGCCCGCGTGAGGTTCAGTCCCGTGCCCGCGGCCTTCAACGACAGCAGGAAGACCGGGACTTCGCCCTCCTGGAAGCGCCGTACCATCGCCTCGCGCTCGGGCACGGGGGTTCCTCCGTGCAGGAACTGCGTGGGCGTGCCACGGGCCGCCAGGTGGCGTTCGATGAGGCGGGCCATCCGCACGTATTGCGTGAAGACCAGGACGGCCGCCTCCTCGGAGAGGATCGTGTCGAGGAGTTCGTCCAGGAGCTCCAGCTTCCCGGAGCGACCGGCGATCCGCGGCCGTTCCTCCTTGAGGAACTGGGCAGGGTGATTGCAGATCTGCTTCAGGCCCGTCAGCAGTTTCACGATCAGCCCGCGCCGCGCCATGCTGTCCGCGCCGGAGATCTCCGCGAGCGTCTCGCGCACCACGGCCTCGTACAGCCCGGCCTGTTCCTTGGTGAGCGACACCGCTCGGTCGGTCTCGGTCTTCGGCGGCAGTTCGGGCGCGATCCCCGGATCCGACTTGCGGCGGCGCAGCAGGAAGGGGCGCACGAGCCGGGCCAGTCGCTCCGCGGCGGCCGGGTCCTGACCGCTCTCGACGGCCTGCGCGTACCGGGTGCGGAAGGTGCCGAGCCGGCCCAGCAGACCCGGGGTGGTCCAGTCGAGGATCGCCCACAGCTCCGACAGGTTGTTCTCCACCGGGGTGCCGGTGAGCGCCACACGTGCGCGTGCGCCGATCGAGCGCAGCTCCCGGGCGGTCGCCGAGTACGGGTTCTTCACGTGCTGCGCCTCGTCCGCCACGACCAGGCCCCACGGCACGGCGGCCAGTCGGGGTGCGTCCAGGCGCATCGTGCCGTACGTGGTGAGCACGAACTCCCCGTCGGCCAGGCCGTCGAGGTCGCGCCGCGACCCGTGGAAGCGGCGCACGGGCGTGCCGGGCGCGAACCTCTCGATCTCGCGCTGCCAGTTGCCCATCAGGGACGTCGGGCACACCACGAGCGTGGGACCGGCGGACGCCTGGTCGGTCTGCCGGTGCAGGTGGAGCGCGATCAGGGTGATCGTCTTGCCGAGCCCCATGTCGTCGGCCAGGCAGCAGCCCAGGCCCAGGGACGTCATCCGGGCCAGCCAACTCAGGCCCCGTCGCTGATAGTCCCGCAGCGTGGCGGCGAGGGCGGCGGGCTGTTCGACCGGCTCCTGTGCCTCGGGGTCCGTGAGCCGCTCCCGCAGAGCCGCCAGCCACCCCGTGGGCTCCACGTGGACCCGGCGGCCGTCGATCTCCGTCGAGCCCGTCAGAGCGGCGCTCAGCGCGTCGATGGGCGTGACCTTGCGGTCCTGCTGGGCCAGGGCTCGGCGGACCTCGTGCGGGTCGACCAGGACCCAGTGGTCGCGAAGCCGCACGACGGGACGGTTGGCCTCGGCGAGGCGGTCCAGTTCCGCGCGGGTGAGCCGCTGGTCGCCCAGTGCGAACCGCCAGTCGAAGGCGAGGAGGGCGTCGGCGGACAGGAACGAGGGGGTGTCCGAGGCGAGTCTTTCGGGCCCGGACGAGTCGTCCGGCGGGCCGACCACGGCGCGGGTGGTGAGCTTGCGGGCCAGCTCCTTCGGCCAATGCACCTCGACACCCATGGCGGCGAGGTTCCGGGCGCCCTCCGAGAGGAGGTCGGTGACCTCTTCGTCGGCGAGTTCGAAGGCATCGGGCACGGCCGCCGAGAGCAGGGGTGTGAGCGGCGGCCACGCCCGGGCGGCCCGGCGCAGCGCGAGGAGTGCGTCCATCCGCGCGCGCGGGCCGAAGGCCCCGGCCGTGGGACCGGATTCGGCCCACACCTCGGCGACGTCCGCGACGATCGCCGGATCACTCACGCTCTGTACCTGCGGCACGACCCGGAACGACGGCGCCGTGTCCTCCGGCGCCCCGGTGGTCAGACCGGTCACCTCGACCCGGAGCGAGACCCGTACGCCCGCGTCGTGGCCCGCGGCGACATCGGCGGCCCATGCGCGCTGCTCCGGCATGTGCTGTGGCTCCGTGGCCGCGTAGGCGGGTCCGCCTGTCACGAGCGGTGCCGCGGGGGAGCGGGGGAGCGTGTCGGCGACCGCGTCCAGGAAGGCGCGCACCAGCCGCTCCGGGTCGGGCAGCCGCAGCGGCTCGACGCCGTCCACCGGCACGGCGTGCGCCTCGGGCGGCATCGCGGCGGCGAGCCGGCGCACGTGCTCGATGTCCGTGGCGGCCAGGGGGCCGGTGCGCCAGGCGTCGTGGTCGTGCGGGGACAGGCCGGGCAACAGCAGTCCGCGGGCCGCGAGTTGCAGGGCCAGCACGGCTGCGGCACCCCAGAACTCGGCCGCCCGGTGCGCGTGCGCGGCGGCACGCGCACGCGTGAGGACCGGCAGGGCAGCGCGGACCGGCAGCAGTACGGCGGGCACGTCCCACAGCTCCACACCGTCGCCGCCGGGCACCACGACGGTCAGCTCCTCGACCGACCCGGCCTCGACGGCGGGAGGCGGATCACCGTCGGGCCGCCAGAAGGCGACGTTGCCGGTGCGGGCCGGGTCGCCGGGCACGAACACGGCACAACAGCCGGACAGTGCGGAGATCTCGGAGGGTGCGGCCACGGGAATCCTCTGCACAGGAATACCGTACTCCTCAAATTTGACTACCGAGCTGGAGCCGCCGAGGGTACAGCATCCGGGCGGACTGTCCGGCATGGCCAAGATGCGACCTGGGTCGCCCTGTGGGCGGGGTGTCGTCAACCCCCCTCCATGCACGGTGCTGGCCCCCGGATGCGCACGGGGGGTGGCGTCATGGTCGCGACAGGTCACCAGTCCGTACGTTTCCTCAGGTCAGCCCGTTTCCTGAGAGAGTCGGAGTCCGGACATGTCCCAGCCCACCGCGACCCTCGCAGTCCACCCGCCCGGGACGTCCGGTCCACCGTCCGGCGGGAGCGAGTTCGCGCCTCTCCTGCGCACGGTCAAAGGCCAGGGCCTACTGGACCGCAGGTTCGACTGGTATGCGCGCGGTATCGCCGTCAACGCCCTCGCTCTCGCCGGCGTCGTCACGGCCGTCGTCCTGATCGGCGACTCCTGGTGGACGCTGCTCCTGGCGCCACTGCTCGCGGTGTTCTGTGCGCGCACCGCCTTCATAGGCCACGACGCGGGCCACGCGCAGATCACCGGCAACAAGGTAGTGGGCCGAGCCATCGGCCTGATCCACGCCAACCTGCTGCTGGGGATGAGCTACTCCTGGTGGAACCGCAAGCACAACCGCCACCACGCCCATCCCAATCACATCGACAAGGACCCCGACGTCGCCGCGGACATCCTCGTCTTCACCGGCGAACAGGCGAAGGACCGCACGGGCTTCCGGCACTGGCTGACCCGCAACCAGGCCTGGCTGTTCTTCCCGCTCACCCTCCTCGAAGGCATCGCCCTGAAGATCCAGGGCTTCCAGGACCTGCGCCGGCAGCAGCCCCGGGAGCGTGCCGTGGAGGCCGTACTCCTGGTGAGCCATGTCGCGGGCTACGCGACGCTGCTGCTCACCTCCATGTCTCCCGGCCGGGCGCTGGCGTTCGCCGCTCTCCACCAGGCGCTGCTCGGCCTGCACCTGGGGCTTTCGTTCGCCCCCAACCACAAGGGCATGGAGATGCCGGACCCGAACGGCGAGCCCTGGGGTCACCTGCGCCGCCAGGTGCTCACTTCGCGCAACGTCCGCGGCGGTCCCGTCACCGACTGGTTCCTCGGCGGCCTCAACTACCAGATCGAACATCACCTCTTCCCCAGCATGCCCAGGCCCCATCTGCGGCTCGCCCAGCCCCTGGTGCGCGCCCACTGCCGAGAGTTGGGTATCCCGTATATGGAGACCGGCCTCGTCGACTCCTACCGGCAGGCGCTCAGTCATCTGCACGAGGTGGGGGAGCCCCTGCGGGCGGACTAGGGGTCGCACCTCCGGGATGTCTCAGGGGCGTCTCAGGGTCGCGGTCCGGAACCGCTGGAAGCGCGGGCCCGTTCTTCTGGACAGAGAGCGGCATTGGCCGCGAAGGAGGCGACACACATGTCGAAGAACGCGAAGATCGCCGCAGGAGGTGTGGCGGTCGGGATCCTTCTGTTGATCTGGCTGCCCTGGTGGGCGGCGCTCCTGATCGTCCTGGGAGTCCCGGCCGCTGCCTACCTCACGCTGGACCCCTCGCAGCGGCGCAAGCTGCGCCGTGTCACGCGCAAGGAGATCGGCCGCTGACGCACCACCGCGCGGGCGACGCCCGGTCGACCGGGGCGCAGAAGTCGACCACATCGCCGCTCGCGGGCCTGCCGACGGCACGGTCCGCGGGCGGCCGGACGCCCCGCTCCACCTGTCGGACCAGCACGTCGAACGCCGCCCGGTAGCGCGGCAGGACCGGCCGCAGCCGGTCCGCGCGCGGGCTCAGCTGGGGCGTACGGCCATCTTGTCGAGCGCATGGAGCAGGCCCGGGAGCTCCGGGCCCCGGCCCACGGGAAGGACCTCACCCGGCTCGTCGTCGAGCAGCACGAACGCGATGTCGTCGGTCCGGGCGACGAGCGACCAGCCGGGACCGTCGGCCCGCAGTGTCCGCGCGTCCCCCGGGGCGAAGGACGACCGCACTCGGCCGAGCGGCGGCGGAGTCTCCACGTACGCGCGAGCTTCCGCGAGGACGCGCCGGATACCGCTGTGCCCCTTGGTGCCGTTCTTGCCCGCCCCGTTCGCGGCTTCGGTGGCCCCGGACGGAGGGCTGCCCGGAGTCGGGAATTCCGCGCCGTCGATCTGCTCCCGCCACGTCGCCCACTGCAGCGCGATCTCGTCGGCGCCCAGACGCCGCTGGGCGGCTCCCCACGTGCTGGTGTCCGGCGGCGCCAGCGGGGGGCCGTCGGCGATCTCCGGGTCGGGATCGTGCGGCGCGGGCACCCCGGGCGCCGCCACGGCGACCGCGAGGGGCCAGCCGGGCAGCGCGGCGACGACCGTGCGTTCGTCGGGTGACAGGTCGTACTCCATGCCGCAGTCCCAGGAGGCGATGGCGACGGCGACCAGCGAGACGTCGTCGATGACGACCGTCCACCGGGCTCCCTCGCCGTCCTGGCCGAGCACCAGGCCGTACCCGTCGGCAAGCGGTGGAAGACCGAGCGCCGCGCTGGCCTCCGGATAGTCGTCGCCCAGCACGCTCGGGAACTTCGCCGGCGTCAGCAGCACCGCCGTCAGCACATAGAGCGCATCGTCCTCGGCGGCGACGGCGTCCTCGTCCGTCCCGGCCATCCCAGCCTCCCCATCGGTTCGTCCAACGGCGCGCACCCTAGTGCGAGCGGAAGGCGCTTGTCACGACTGCCCAGCCCACCCGGAGCTGCAGTTTTCCGGCTGGACGGGGCGAATCGACCATCTCTTGCCGGCAGGTCAGGCTGCCGGCAGTCCGAGGAGCGCACGTGCCACCGTACGCGGCGACTCGTCGCGCTCCCGCGCGAGGGCGATGACGGCCCGGCACGCGAGCTCGTTGACCCCGAACGACAGTGCCTCGGGTGACACCCAGGCCGCGGCCTCGTCGATCCGCTCCTGGTCGTCCTCCGCACAGGCCGAGACGTATGCCGCCGCGGCCTCGAACAGGTTGTGCGTGCGAGTGTCCCGGCCGGGCTGTGTCTCGACTCGCCAGGCATTGAGGAATCTGGCACCGGACTTGCGCATCCTGCCCCACATGATGACCACCTTCCCCCTGCGCGGTTGCCAAGGCTGATCGTTCATCTCCTGCTATTCAACGTAGAGTTGGAGCCTCGGCGGCAGAAGGGGGACGGCGCGGTGAAGCGCTTCCAGCGGCTCCAGGAGATCCGGCGGATGGACCCGTACAAGGACGCTTCCGAGATCTACCGGCTCAGCTCGGCCTACGAGTTCCCGTGGGACTTCACCCGGGCTCTGGAGTTGGCTCTCTACCGCACGTACGCCGTGCCCGGCATCGGGCGACTCCTCGCCGAGACGGCGGAGCTCACGGAGCGCACACAGAAACGATACGACGACACGGTGCTGCTCCTCGACGCCGTCGTCGAGCACGGATTCGACAGCGATCAGAGCCGCACGGCGATACGTCGCATCAACCAGATGCACCGCAGCTACGACATCAGCAACGACGACATGCGGTACGTGCTCTGTACGTTCGTGGTGATGCCCAAGCGCTGGATCGACGCCTACGGCTGGCGCAGGCTGTCACGCCACGAGATCGTCGCCTCCGCCGTCCACTACCGCACGCTGGGAGGGCACATGGGTATCAAGGACATACCCGCGTCCTACGAGGAGTTCGAGGCCTGTCTGGACGCCTACGAAGAGGCTCATTTCGCCTGGGACGTGAAGGCCAGGCAGGTCTCGGACGCCACGCTCGACCTGATGGCCTCGTGGTACCCGCGCCCGCTCGCGCCGCTCCTGCGCACCTCGACGCTCGCCCTGCTCGACGAATCGCTTCTGCGGGCTTTCCGCTACGCGCCTCCCGGCGCCGCCACCCGCGCGCTCGTACGCCGCGCGGTACGCACGCGTGGGCGTGCGGTCCGCCTGTTGCCGCCCCGGCGCGCACCGCACCACGCGCGGCAGAACTGGGAGATCAAGAGCTACCAGGACGGCTATCGGCTCGACGAGCTGGGTACGCGCCCCGTTCCCGGCGTACGGGGCTGTCCGGTGCCGCACGTGAACCGGTCAGCCACCGAGTGAGGTGATCGTCTCGCGCAGCCAGGCGAGTTCGGCCCGGGACGTGGCACGCGCGATGGTCAGCATGCCGCGCCGGAAGGGATCGTCCAACTCCTCGGCGCGCAGCGGCCGGTCACCCTCGTAGAAGAAACTCGCGGGTTCCTCCAGGAAGGCGAGCCTGCGCCGCAGTACGGCCGTCTGCGCGCCGGCGTCGTCCAGATGCCGGAGGAAGGCGAGGAGCGTGAACCACCGGTTCTCATCGGTGATGTCGCCGCGGGCCGGTTCGGCCAGCCGACGGCGCAGCTCCCGCCGGCCCTCGTCGGTGAGTGTCAGGACGTGCCGAGGGGCGGCGACGGAGCCGGGCTCCGTGGTGCGTGCCAGCAGGCCCGCCTTCTCCAGCCGCTTGATCGCGGGATACAGCGTGCTCTCGGCGACGGGACGCACGTGTCCCGTCAGCGCGGTGATGCGTTTGCGCAGCTCATAGCCGTGCAGTGGGGCGTCGTAGAGGAATCCGAGGATGGCGAGCTCCAGCATGCGCGCATTCTCTCGCACTCACGCTGTACATCTGTGCCGTGATACTCCATTGACGCTATACATCGGTGACGATGTATCTTCCTGTTCTGGAGATGACCGAAGAGGCTCTTGAGGGGACGCGATGAGGCACGCCGAGTTCGACGACAAGGGAAGCTGCATCCGTTGGACGGAGACGCCCGGCGAGGAACCCGCGCGTGTGTACGTGCACGGGCTGGGATCGGTCTCGGCCGTGTACCACGCGCACATCGCGGCCCGGCCCGAACTCGCGTGTCGGCGCAGCCTGTTCGTGGACCTGCCCGGGCACGGCATCAGCGACCGGCCCGAACACTTCGGCTACACGCTGGAGGACCACGCGGACGCCCTGGCGGCCGCACTCGACACGGCAGGCCTGACCGGTGCCGAACTGATCGCGCACAGCATGGGCGGAGCCGTCGCCATTGTGCTCGCCCACCGTCGGCCCGACCTTGTGGCACGGCTGGTCCTCACCGAGGCCAACCTCGACGCCTTTCCACCGCCTGCCGCGGGCAGCAGCGGCATCGCCGCCCACGAGGAGGACGCCTTCGTCGACGGCGGGTACGCGCGCGTGCTCGAGAAGGTCGGGCCCCTGTGGGCGGCGACCATGCGGCTGGCCGACCCGCGCGCCCTGCACCGCACTGCCGTCGGGCTGCGGCGCGGATCGGACCCCGTGATGCGCGACATCCTCGAAGGGCTGCCGATCGACCGCGTGTACCTTCAGGGCGAGCTCAGCGGTGAACTCGAGGGACGGGAAGCCCTGGAGGCGGCGGGTGTGCGGGTGGTGGTCGTGCCCGGTGCCGGGCACAACGTCATGCTGGACCGCCCCGACTCCTTCGTGGCTGCGGTCGCCGGGCGGGACTGAGGGCGTCAGCCCTCGCGGACGGCCAGGGCCAGGAACCGGGCGTCCTCGTCGACGTACGACGTCATGCGCCACCCCGAACCGACCAGTAGGGGGCGGAGGTTGGGTTCCGCACGCAGGTCGTCAGGAGTGATCTGCCGTCCCTGGCGCGCCGCGAGCGCCGCCCGGCCGATCGGATGAAACAGCGCGAGGCTGCCGCCGGGGCGGACGACACGCGCCAACTCCCGGAGATTCTCGGCCGGATGAGGCAGGTGGGAGATCAGGCCCGCTCCGAACACGGCGTCCAGCGATTCGGAACGCAAGGGCAGTGCGGCCACGTCGGCGAGCAGCAACTGCCCGTCCCGGTCCCGTCCCGCCCGTACGGCGGCCTGGAGCATGGCCGGGGTCAGGTCGGCGCCCAGGACCACTCCCGAGGGCCCCACGGCCCCACGCAGGGGCGTCAGGGCCCGTCCGGTGCCGCAGCCGGCGTCCAGGACGCGGTCCCCCGCGCGCAGCCCGAGCTCGGCGACCGCGGCGGCGTAGGCGGGGCCGTCGTCCGGGAACCGGCTGTCCCAGTCGGCGGCGCGGGCACCGAAGAACTCCTGGATGTGTGTGTGGTCGTCGCTCATGTTCCGCATGATCCCTCACCGACACGGATGACGCCGCAGTGCGCATGTTCGAGCGGGACGCGATCGTTCAGGTGCATCTCTGCGTCATATTCCAACACCTTTCGAAATGCGCCCTCTTTGTGCGCCCCTGTCCCGACTAGCGTCCCGGAGCCATGGGACACCTGGACCACGCCGCCCTGGGCTGGCTGACGCCCACACTGTCGTACGTGATGGCCTGCATCGGCGCCGCGCTCGGCCTGCGCTGCACCATGCGCGCGCTCGGCGCCACCGGACGATCGCGCCGCAACTGGCTCATCACCGCGGCCTCGGCCATCGGCACCGGCATCTGGACCATGCACTTCGTGGCCATGCTCGGTTTCAGCGTCAGCGGCACCGACATCCGCTACGACGTGCCGCTGACCATCGCGAGTCTTCTCGTCGCCATGATCGTCGTCTGCGCCGGCGTCTTCGCCGTCGGCTACAGCCGTGACCGCGTCCGCGCGCTCTTCCTCGGCGGGCTCACCACCGGGCTCGGCGTCGCGAGCATGCACTACCTGGGCATGGCGGCCGTACGACTGCACGGCGACGTCGACTACGACCCGGGGCTCGTCGGACTCTCGGTCCTGATCGCCGTCGTCGCGGCGACTGCGGCGCTGTGGGCGGCGCTCAACATCAAGTCACCCGTCGCCGTCACCATCGCCTCCCTCATCATGGGGGCCGCGGTCAGCAGCATGCACTACACCGGGATGTTCGCGGTGAGCGTGCACGTCACGCCCTCCGGCGCCGCGCTGCCCGGGGCCACGGCGATGCAGTTCATCTTCCCCCTCGCCGTCGGCCTCGGCTCCTATCTGTTCCTGACCTCGGCCTTCGTCGCGCTGTCGCCGACGACCGGGGAGCGCGAGGCAACCGAGTCGGCCCAGCGGCCGGTCGAGAGTGCGGCCCGCTAGCGGCGGGTCCGGGACTCGGACCCCCCGACGACCTGCCCCCGAACCACTCCCGAGCGAGGAGGCCATGCGTACACCGCGTAGGACCCCCACAGCCGGCGCCGAGACGCCGCTCCAGACGCCCGTGCGCGGCCGCCGTGCGCACGCCGGACCCCCGGCCGAGGAAATCCCGGACGAATCCCTGGGCCCGGCACCGGACGACATATCCGCGCCCGCGGGACGGTGGCGGATACGCCCGCGCACGGTCCGAGCCAAGATCGTCTGTCTGCTGATGGTGCCCGTCGTCTCGCTGCTCGCCCTGTGGGCGTACGCCACCGTGAGCACCGCCCAGGACGTGGCCCGGCTGCGGCAGTTGCAGCGCGTGGACGACGAGATCCGGTCCCCCGTCGCCGCAGCCGTCGCCGCGCTCCAGACAGAGCGCGTGGCCGCGGTCGGCTACGCCACCGACCCGTCCGCCGGGCAGAGCGGCGACTTCCGCAAGCTCACCGAACGCACGGACCGGGCCGTGGCGAAGCTCCGGCTCGGCGGCGGCAACACCATCGCCGACAGCGAGGAGCTGCCCGCCGGAGTCGCCCAGCGCCTCGAAGCGTTCGTCACCGGCGCCGAACAACTGCCCTCGCTGCGCACCGACGTGCTCGACCGCAGCGTCGGCTGGGACGAGACGTACGGCCGGTACACGAAGACCATCGCGAGCGCCTTCGGCGTCGGCGGGGCCCTCACCAGCATCCAGGACGCCGATCTCGGCTCCGACGCGCGCGTACTGCTCGAGTTCTCCCGCGCGGGAGAGTCCCTGGCCCAGGAGGACGTCGTCCTCACCAGCGCGCGTCTCGCGGGCGGCCTCTCCGGAGAGCGGCTGCGGCTGTTCACCGGCGCCGTCGACACCCGCCGCGCCCTCACCGAGGCCGCCGTGTCCGACCTGCGCGGCTCCGAACGCGCCGACTGGCGGAAGCTCGCCGACAGCAGCGCCTATACGGCCATGACCGCCGCCGAGGACAGGATCCTCG
Organism: Streptomyces fulvoviolaceus; assembly: GCF_000718165.1. Lineage (GTDB taxonomy): Bacteria > Actinomycetota > Actinomycetes > Streptomycetales > Streptomycetaceae > Streptomyces > Streptomyces fulvoviolaceus. Next base: position 26,424 of record NZ_JOEY01000018.1, read on the forward strand.
CCTCAGGCTCTGGTACCCGGGCGGTCGACACGACGCCGGAAGCCACCTGGCAAGGGGCACACACGCGCGTGCAGGACGGCATGCGGACCATCGAGCAGGACGCCGGGAGCAGCGTCGCCGACCGGGCCGACCCGTTCACCCGCGGGCTGCTCACCCCCGCCGGCGCGGCCGTCCTCCTCGGCCTCCTCGCTGTCGCCGCCTCGCTCGTCATCTCGGTACGCATCGGCCGCGGCCTCGTCGTCGAACTCGTGAGCCTGCGCAACAGCGCCCTGGAGATCGCCCGTCGCAAACTCCCCGAGGCCATGGGGAGGCTGCGGGCAGGCGACGAGATCGACATCCAGGCCGAGGCCCCGCCCGGCCCGCCCGCGGAGGACGAGGCGGGACAGGTCGCCGAGGCCCTGAGTACCGTGCACCGGGCCGCGCTGCGGGCCGCCGTGGAGCGCGCCGAACTCGCCAGCGGGATCTCCGGGGTCTTCGTCAACCTCGCCCGCCGCAGCCAGGTCCTCGTCCACCGTCAGCTGAGCCTGCTCGACAGCATGGAACGCCGCTCCGACGACCCGAACGAGCTGAGCGACCTCTTCCGGCTCGACCACCTCACCACCCGTATGCGCCGCCACGCGGAGAGCCTGATCATCCTCTCCGGAGCGGCACCCGGCCGGGCCTGGCGCATGCCGGTCTCGCTGACGAACGTGGTCCGCGCCGCCGTGTCCGAAGTCGAGGACTACGCGCGCGTGGAGGTACGGCAGCTGCCCGACGCGTCGGTCGTCGGCGGGGCCGTCGCCGACCTCACCCACCTGCTGGCCGAGATCATCGAGAACGCCGCCCAGTTCTCGCCTCCCCACACGCGCGTGCGCGTCACCGGCGAGCCCGTCGGCAACGGCTACGTCGTCGAGGTCGAGGACCGCGGCCTGGGCATGGGCAAGGACACCCTCGCGGAGGCCAACCACCGGATCGAGCAGTCCGAGGCACTCGACCTGTTCGACAGCGACCGGCTCGGCCTGTTCGTGGTCAGCCGGCTCGCCGCCCGGCACGGCATCAAGGTGCATCTGCGCACCTCGCCCTACGGCGGCACCACCTCGGTCGTCCTCCTGCCCACGGCCCTGCTGCACACCAGTGCGGTGGAACGTTCCCCCGCCAGGGCCGCGGACGCGGAACGGCCCCTGGAACGCGAGTACGCGCGCGTGCCCGACGCCGACCGGGACCAGGAGTCCGTCCCGGCGTCGGCCGACCGACCCGCACTGGTGGCTCCCGTGTCGGCCGTGGCCAAGGGCACGAACGACACCCCACCCCCCGGAGTCACGACCTTGCGCCTGCACCGTCCGCCCGACGAGCCCGAGGATTCCGACGATCTTCCCCGCCGGGTACGGCAGGCGAACCTCGCTCCCCAACTGCGCGAGCGACGCTCCGAGGAACCGGCGCAGGAGCCCCCCGCTCCGGGCGAAGAGCGGCGCACGCCCGAGGTCGTACGCGACCGTATGGCGGCGTACCGCGCCGGCTGGGCGCGCGGGGGCGGCAGGGAGCCGGGCCGCGGTGCCACCCCAGATTCCCCAGCGGGCAGCGACAGCAGCGAAGGAGACCCTTCATGATCCAGGACCCGAGCATGAGGACCGCGGGGCGGTCCGGTGAACTCGACTGGCTGCTGGACGACTTGGTGCTGCGGGTGCGCGAGGTGCGGCACGCGGTCGTGCTGTCCAACGACGGGCTCGCCGTGGGCGCGTCGACCGACCTCCGCCGCGAGGACGCGGAACACCTCGCCGCGGTCTCCTCCGGCTTCCACAGCCTGGCCAAGGGCGCGGGCCGGCACTTCGGCGCCGGAGGCGTGCGCCAGACCATGGTCGAGATGGACGACGGCTTCCTGTTCGTGGCCGCCGCGGGCGACGGCTCCTGTCTCGCCGTCCTCACCGCCGTGACCGCCGACATAGGCCTGGTCGCCTACGAGATGGCGCGGCTCGTCAAACGTGTCGGCGAGCACCTCTACACGCCGCCGCGCGTCGGCGCGCGGCCGCCCGCAGCCGGATGAGACCGAAGGGCGGTCAGGTGGACATGACCGAGGACATGGGCGCCCTGCACGAACAGGGCAGCCAGTGGTACGACGGCGAGGCCGGACCCCTCGTCCGCCCCTACGCCATGACGGGCGGCCGCACCAGGTCCGGCCCCACCGGAGTACGTTTCGACCTGATCGCGCTCGTCACCCTCGACGCGGGCGCGCCCGGCGTCGACGACGACACCGCGCTCGGGCCGGAACACCGGGCCCTGATCGAACTGTGCCGCACGGAGACGCAGTCGGTCGCGGAACTCGGGGCGGGCGCCGACCTGCCCGTGGGTGTGGTGCGCGTGCTCCTGGGCGATCTGCTGGAACTCGGCTGCGTCACCGTCAGCCGTCCCGTTCCGCCCGCTCAGCTGCCTGACGAACGGATTCTGCGCGAGGTGATCGAAGGGCTGCGTGCACTGTAGATGAACGTTCAGAACCGGGCAAAAAGCGGTCCAATGCCCCGAAGGGAATCCCCAGTTGCCATGATGCTGCCTTCGCATTCCGACGTCGACCGTTGCCGGTACTCCCGAGAGAAGTGATCGATGGTCTCCGAGCACTCCGACGCCCAGGACGGCGAGACGACCGCACTGGCGTTGAAGATACTGGTCGCCGGCGGGTTCGGCGTGGGCAAGACCACCCTGGTGGGCGCGGTCAGTGAGATCAGGCCGCTGCGCACCGAGGAACTGCTCAGCGAGGCGGGCCAGTTGGTGGACGACACCGGCGGCGTGGACCAGAAGGTCACCACGACGGTCGCCATGGACTTCGGGCGGATCACCATCCGGTCCGGGCTCTCCCTCTACCTCTTCGGCACTCCGGGCCAGGACCGCTTCTGGTTCCTGTGGGACGAGTTGTCGCAGGGAGCCCTGGGTGCCGTGGTCCTCGCGGACACCCGCCGTCTGGAGGACTGCTTCCCGGCGGTCGACTACTTCGAGCACCGGCACATCCCGTTCGTGGTGGCCGTCAACTGCTTCACGGGCGCCCGGACGTACGGCGCCCACGACGTCTCCCGCGCCCTCGATCTCGACCAGGGCACCCCCGTGGTGCTCTGCGACGCACGTGACCGCGACTCGGGAAAGGAGGTGCTGATCCGGCTGGTGGAGTACGCCGGGCGGATGCACACCGCCCGGCTGCTCGACTCGGTGGGCTGACCGCGGGACTCGGTCAACTTCCGTGCCACGCCCCGTCCTCCTTGCCCCCGCGGACGGTCGTGGGGAAGGCTGGGGAGAGATCCTCCGGCCAGGGGGAGACGTCGCACGGGGAGACGGGGAACATGGCGGAGAAGCAGGGACTCGACTGGCTGCTGGACGACTTGACCGAGCGTGTCGAACACGTGCGGCACGCACTGGTGCTGTCCAACGACGGGCTGGTGACCGGGGCGAGTACGGGACTGCGCCGCGAGGACGCGGAACATCTCGCCGCCGTCTCGTCCGGACTGCACAGCCTCGCCAAGGGTTCGGGACGCCACTTCGGGGCGGGCAGAGTACGGCAGACGATGGTCGAGTTCGACGACGCCGTGCTGTTCGTCACCGCGGCGGGCACCGGCAGCTGTCTGTGCGTGCTCAGCGGCTCGGAGGCCGATATCGGCCAGATCGCCTATGAGATGACCCTGCTCGTCAACCGGGTCGGCGAGCACCTCGCCGTGGACGCCCGTCAGCCCGAGCAGAACCCTGTCATAGACCTCTGACCTGCATGTTTTCCTACCTTCGTGGAGTTATCCACAGGCTCGCCACGCATCTCGTCGAACCGGCTACGGTTTTTGTCACGGCGAGCGCACACAGCGTGAGCCCATGACTCCACGGGGGAGAACGACCATGTCAGGCAGCGCCATCACCAAGCCCCACCCGTACTCCTACGCGCCGAGCCGCGCCGCACGGGAACTGGGGCTCAAACGAAGTGAGTTCGACCTGGCCGTACACCTCGGCCACATCCTGAGCGTCCCCGACGAAGGGGGCGGGGGCCGTCGTGTCACCCGCTCCGAGATCGCCCGCCTGTGTGCGGGGGACGGCTTCCCCGACGCGCTGCTGGAGCGTGTGCGGGTCGTGGGCACCACTGAGGGCGCGGCCGTGATGGACGTGCCGGCCGGCCGGTTCACTCGGCTGGCGCGTCTGGGCATGGTGACACCGGTGCGCTTCTATCTGAACCGCTATCGAGCCGTGGTCTGGTTGTATCTGGCCGAGGAACTGAGGCAGTTCGCGGCCGACGAGGCGAACACCTCGCTGCTGAACGCCCGTCGTATGCCCGAAGGGCTGCGCGGCATGCTGGACGCGGGGGTGGATCTGCGTCCGCGCAACTGGCGGGGGCGTCACCGCGGGTTCCTGCTGCGACTGGCCGACGATCCGTGGGAGAGCGCCGGGGCCCTGGCCGCCTTCCTCGACCCCGCCCAGATCTCGGAAATCGTCCCGGACCCCTATGAGCGCTCCCACTTGAACCGCTTCCGGCCGGGGCCGCCGACCCACGGGACACAGGGTTCGCCCGCCTCGCACATCACCGAGCGGATCATGACGGCTGACGACCCGGACGAGATCAGCTGGCTGAGGGCCGACCTGGCCCGAGCCCTGGAGGACGCCCGCAGGTTTCGGCCCGCGCCACGACCTGCGGCGAAGCAGGCACTCCCCGAAACGGAGCACCGTTCCCCTGTGCCCGAGGAACGGTCCCGCGGCCTGCTGGGGCGGCTCTGGCGCAGAAGCGCGTGACCTACAGCGCCCGGAACAGCCCCTCCTGGACGACGGACACGAGCATGCGGCCTTCCAGGTCGTAGATCCGGCCGCGGGCCAGACCACGGCCACCCGTCGCGATCGGCGACTCCTGGTCGTACAGGAACCACTCGTCCGCGCGGAACGGCCGGTGGAACCACATGGCGTGGTCCAGCGACGCGATGTCGAAGCTGCGCGGGCCCCACAGGGGTTCGACCGGGATGCGGACGGCGTCAAGAAGGGTCATGTCACTGGCGTAGGTCAGCGCGCAGGTGTGCACCACCGGGTCGTCGCCGAGCGGTCCGACCGCGCGCATCCACACCGCGCTGCGCGGCTCGCCGCTCTTGACCTCTTCAGGCGTCCAGCGCAGCCGGTCCACATAGCGGATGTCGAAGGGCTGACGGCGTGCCATCCGCTCCAACTGCTCCGGCAGCGCGCCCAGATGCTCCCGGATCTCGTCCGTGACCGTCGGCAGCGACTCCGGATCCGGGACCTTGCGGGCCGGCGGCAGCTGGTGGTCGAAGGAGCCTTCCTCGGGCTTGTGAAAGGAGGCGGTGAGATTGAAGATCGTGCGGCCCTGCTGCACGGCGGTGACCCGGCGGGTGGTGAACGACCGCCCGTCCCGTACCCGCTCGACCTGGTACACGATCGGCACGCCCGGCCGGCCCGGGCGCAGGAAGTACGCGTGCAGCGAGTGCACCGGGCGCTCGCCGTCCGTGGTGCGGGCGGCGGCGACCAGCGCCTGGCCCGCCACCTGGCCGCCGAAGACCCGCTGCAGGGACTCGTTCGGGCTCAGGCCACGGAAGATGTTGACCTCGATCTGCTCGAGGTCGAGCAGGTCGACGAGCCTCTCGGCCGGGTTCGTCATGGGTGGGATTCTCCTGTGCTCACAGCTGGCCGACATCAGTGACACGAACGATCGCACGGCCCTCCGCGTCCGAGGCAGCGAGGTCGATCTCCGCGCTGATGCCCCAGTCATGATCGCCGTTCGGGTCGGCGAAGGTCTGCCGGACGCGCCACAGACCGTTCTGCGGCACCTCCTCGATCTGCAGCAGCTTGGGGCCGCGGGCGTCGGGGCCGGTACCGAGGTCGTCGTACTCGTCCCAGTACTTGTCCATTGCCTCGCCCCAGGCATCGGCGTCCCAGCCGACCTCGGAGTCCAGCTCGCCCAGTTCCTCGACGTGGTCGAGCGCGGCGAGCTCGACGCGGCGGAACATGGCGTTGCGGACCAGGACACGGAAGGCGCGTGCGTTGGTGGTGACCGGCTTGACCTCGTCGGCCCTCTCCTGGGCCTCCTCGGCGGTCATCACCTCCGGGTTGGCGAGCTGCTCCCACTCGTCCAGCAGGCTGGAGTCGACCTGGCGCACCATCTCACCGAGCCACTCGATGAGGTCCTGCAGGTCCTCGGACTTGAGGTCGTCCGGGACGGTGTGGTCCAGCGCCTTGTAGGCACCGGCGAGGTAACGCAGGACAATGCCCTCGGTGCGGGCCAGCTCGTAGACGGAGACCAACTCCGTGAAGGACAGCGCCCGTTCGTACATGTCGCGGACCACGGACTTCGGGGACAGAGGATGGTCGCCGACCCAGGGATGACTCTTGCGGTAGGTGTCGTACGCGTGGAAGAGCAACTCCTCCAGCGGCTTCGGGTAACTGACGTCCTGGAGACGCTCCATGCGCTCCTCGTACTCGACGCCGTCCGCCTTCATCGCGGCCACGGCCTCGCCCTTCGCCTTGTTCAGCTGGGCGACGAGGATCTGCCGCGGATCGTCCAGCGTCGACTCGACGACCGACACCATGTCCAGGGCGTAGGACGGCGATTCGGGGTCGAGCAGCTCGAACGCGGCGAGCGCGAAGGTGGACAGCGGCTGGTTCAGCGCGAAGTCCTGCTGCAGGTCCACGGTGAGGCGGACGATGCGGCCCTCGGCGTCCGGCTTGTCGAGCTTCTCGACGATGCCGCCGTCCAGCAGCGAACGGTAGATGGCGATCGCCCGCCGGATGTGCCGCAACTGCTGCTTGCGCGGCTCGTGGTTGTCCTCCAGCAGGTGGCGCATCGCCTCGAAGGCGTTGCCCGGCCGGGCGATGACCGACAGCAGCATCGTGTGCGTCACCCGGAAGCGGGACGTCAGCGGCTCCGGGTCGGAGGTGATGAGCTTCTCGAAGGTGCTGTCGGTCCACCCGACGAAGCCCTCGGGCGCCTTCTTGCGGACGACCTTCCGGCGCTTCTTCGGGTCGTCGCCCGCCTTGGCGAGCGCCTTCTCGTTCTCCACCACGTGCTCGGGAGCCTGCGCGACGACGAAGCCCGCCGTGTCGAAGCCCGCGCGTCCGGCGCGGCCGGCGATCTGGTGGAACTCACGGGCGCGCAGCGTGCGCACGCGAGTGCCGTCGTACTTGGCCAGTGCCGTGAACAGCACCGTGCGAATGGGGACGTTGACGCCCACACCGAGCGTGTCCGTGCCGCAGATGACCTTCAGCAGACCGGCCTGGGCGAGTTTCTCCACCAGGCGCCGGTACTTGGGCAGCATGCCGGCGTGATGGACACCGATGCCGTGCCGTACGTAGCGGGAGAGGTTGCGGCCGAACTTGGTGGTGAAGCGGAAGTTGCCGATCAGCGCGGCGATCTGGTCTTTCTCCTCGCGCGTGCACATGTTGATGCTCATCAGCGCCTGCGCTCGCTCCACGGCCTGCGCCTGCGTGAAGTGCACGATGTAGACGGGCGCCTGCCTGGTCTCGAGGAGCTCGGTCAGCGTCTCCGTGAGCGGGGTGAGCTTGTACTCGTAGGACAGGGGTACGGGTCGGGTCGCCGAGCGGACCACCGAGGTCGGGCGGCCGGTGCGCCGGGTGAGGTCCTTCTCGAACATCGAGACGTCGCCGAGCGTGGCCGACATCAGGATGAACTGCGCCTGGGGCAGCTCCAGGATCGGGATCTGCCAGGCCCAGCCGCGGTCCCCCTCCGCGTAGAAGTGGAACTCGTCCATCACGACCTGGCCGACATCGGCGTGCTTGCCGTCGCGCAGGGCGATCGAGGCGAGCACCTCGGCGGTGCAGCAGATGACGGGCGCGTCGGAGTTGACGGACGCGTCGCCGGTCAGCATGCCGACGTTCTCGGTACCGAAGATCTTGCAGAGCTCGAAGAACTTCTCCGACACGAGCGCCTTGATCGGGGCGGTGTAGAAGGTGACCTCGTCACGGGCCAGGGCGGCGAAGTGCGCAGCCGCCGCGATCATGCTCTTACCGGAGCCGGTGGGCGTCGACACGATCACGTTCGCACCGGAGACCACCTCGATCAGCGCCTCCTCCTGGTGGGAGTAGAGCGTGAGACCCCGCTCCTGCGTCCACGACTCGAAGGCTTCGTAGAGGGCGTCTGGGTCGGCGGTCGGTGGGAGCTGATCGATGAGGGTCACCCACCCATCTTGCCTGCCCTCCTGCCCTATAGGGGAATCGGATGCAGGTACGAAGATCGCGAACGCTACGCTGTGTCGCCGACGGAGCGTCAGCGCGGTCGGTCAACTGGACAGTGGCTCAAGAGGAATGGGGCGGGCAACGCCGATGATGGGACCAGCACACTCACTGTCGGGGGCCGCGGCCTGGCTCGGCGTCGGTGCCGCGGCGGCCGCGACCGGGCACACGATGCCCTGGCCGGTACTCCTGACCGGCGCCCTGATCTGCGCCGGAGCCGCACTCGCCCCGGACCTGGACCACCAGGCGGCGACCATCTCCCGGGCGTTCGGGCCCATCTCCCGGGGCCTGTGCGAGATCGTCGACAAGCTCTCGTACGCCGTCTACAAGGCCACCAAGAAGCAGGGCGACCCGCGCCGCTCCGGCGGGCACCGCACCCTCACCCACACCTGGCTGTGGGCCGCGCTGATCGGCGCGGGCGCCTCGGTGGCGGCGATCACCGGTGGCCGCTGGGCCGTGCTGGCGATCCTGTTCGTGCACATGGTGCTGGCCATCGAGGGCCTGCTGTGGCGGGCGACCCGTGGCTCCAGCGCCGACATCCTGGTCTGGCTGCTGGCCGCGACCAGCTCCTGGATCATCGCCGGAGTCCTGGACAAGCCGGGCAACGGCTCGGAGTGGCTGTTCACGCAGCCGGGCCAGGAGTACCTGTGGCTGGGGCTGCCGATCGTGCTGGGCGCGCTGGTGCACGACATCGGGGACGCACTGACGGTCTCCGGCTGCCCGATCCTGTGGCCCATCCCGGTGGGCCGCAAGCGCTGGTACCCCATCGGGCCGCCGAAGGTCATGCGGTTCCGCGCGGGCAGCTGGGTCGAGCTGAAGGTGCTGATGCCGGTGTTCATGGTGCTCGGGGGAGTGGGCTGCGCGGCGGCGCTGAACTTCATCTGAGGAACCGGCCGCCACGGGTTCGAACCCGGGGGTCAGCCGCCCTGGCCCGTCCCACCGCCGTAGCGCCGCTCGAACTGAGCGATACGCCCCTCCGAGTCCACCGTCCGCGCCTTGCCGGTGTAGAACGGGTGGCTCTTCGAGGAGATCTCCACGTCCACCACCGGGTAGGTCTCGCCGTCGTCCCACTCGATGGTCTGGTCGCTGGTCGCGGTGGACCGGGTCAGGAAGGCGTATCCGGCGGCGCGGTCGCGGAAGACGACGGGGCGGTAGTCCGGCTGCTTGTCTTGCTGCATGTGTGCTCCTTGTGTGGCGTCGGCGAACTGCAGGGCCTCGGCCATGCGGTCGTCGGCGTGGGGGCGGGCAGGTCAGCCGGACAGGGCGTCCTCGTCGACGATGTGCATCGCGGCCTCCTCGGCGGAGGCGGCCGCACCGTCGATGCCCACGTCCGTCGCGATCAGCGCGCTCTCGTCGTCCTCGTGCGCACCTTCGTCGGGTGCCACGAGACGGCCGGAGCGGACGGAGCCGACCTCGTTGTCGAGGAGTTCGCCGTCGGTGCCGTCGCAGTCGCCGAGGCCGTCGCCGTCGGGTGCGGGGAGGTCCGGAACCTCCTCGGCGAGTCGCTGGTCCAGGGTCTCGCCCTGTCGGCGCTCGGCGGCCGTGACGCCGGTGTGCTCCACCGCCCATGGTCTGTCCGGTGGGGACCAGCCCCGGTCGAGGGGGTCGCCGACACCGTCGTTGTCCAGGGTGTCCTCCGCGTCGAGCAGACCGGCGTCGTCCTGGACCTCGGATCCGTCGGGCTGGTAGACGTCGTCTCCCCATCCGTCGGCGCTGTTCACGGATACCTCCAGGTGGTGGGGACGGGCCCGGTGTCACCGCGGTCGGCGGAGGGCCGCCGGTGCACGGGGCACAGACTGCACCCGGGGAACCCGAACCGGTTCCCGGGCACTCCCCGAGCCGGTGCCGATATCCAGCCTTCCACCCCTTTTCGGGACCGCGCAACGGCACGGGAGGAGGACATGTCCGGCCGTTCGGCGTCAGCCGTCCAGATCTGCCGACGACCAGACACGGTCGTCGTCCGTCACCAGCTCGACGCGGTCGATCGTGTCGGCGGCCCCGTAGGCGATCCAGGTGGCCTGTCCGGAGGACGGCATCCACCACTGGCCGGCGGTGCGCGAGGAGCCGTCCTTCAGGAGCAGCCGGCAGGTGTAGTGGGCGCCGGGGCGGCCGTCCGTGATCTGCATGACCATGACGCGGTCGTCGCCGTAGCGGCTCGGTTCCACGGTGCCGACGGTCGCACCCGAGCGGGTGACCAGCAGGGCTCCGTGGTCGCTCGTGGCCACCTGGACGGGTGCCGATTCGTGGTCGAGCAGCACGGCACCGGCCACGCCCAGGCAGATTCCGGCGGCCGCGGCGGCGGCGACCAGCAGCCGGAGCCGGTACGACCTGCGGGCGCCGGAGGAGTGGGGGCCGGCGACCTGTGCGGAGGGCGCGCGCAGCTCCAGGCGGTCGAGGACCCGCGCGTCGAACCCGGGCGGAGCCGCCGCCGCGGGCGCCGCCGGCAGCACGGCGTCGACGGACGCGGAGATGTCGTCGTACGTGGAGCGGCAGGCCGGGCAGCCGGCGAGGTGGCGCAGGAGGCCGGCCGGTTCGCCGGGGAGGGTGCCGAGGGCCAGCGCGATCAGTTCGTCCTCGTCGGGGTGGCGTTCCGGGTCAGGGTGGCGTTCCATCGCGGCTTCCCTCCTTCAGCGCGTCGCGCAGCCTTCTCAGGCCGGTGCGGATCCGGGTCTTGGCGGTGCCGAGGGGGATGTTCTCGTGCCGGCCCACCTCGGCGGCGGTGCAGCCGCCGAACACGGCGAGCGCGACCGCGCGGGCCTGCTCGGCCGGCAGGGACCGCAGGCGTGCGAGGGCGCGCTCGCTCTCCAGCGCGACCAGAGCCAGCCGCTCCGTGGAGTGGGCCTCGGCGTCGGCCCGGAGTGTCACGTCGAGGAGCCGTTCCAGGGTCTCGGCCAGGACAGGAGTGGAGCGCCGCGCCCGGACCGCGTCGATGGCCGCGTTGCGGGTGATGGTCAGCAGCCAGGTGAGCGCCGAGGCACGGCGGGGGTCGTAGTTCCCCGCCGCCCGCCAGGCCCGGACGAACACCTCCTGGCTCACGTCCTCGGCGAGGGGCGGGTCGTGGGTCACCGACAGGGCCAGGCCGTACACCGCGTCCTGAAAGCGGCGTACGAACGCGACCGACGCCTGCTCGTCGCCCAGCGCGAAGCCGGCGACGAGCGAGGCGTCGTCGACCCGGTCAGCGCGCGAGAACAGCTCCACACCCATGTATACGTCCGAACCGGGTGAAGGGATTGAAGCCGGGCGAAGGGAGTGAACCCGGGCCGAGGGGTGGAACGCGGTCCGGCGCAATCCCTCCGTACCCCTCGCCCGTACAACCTCCGTCGGAAGGGACGGAGACATGATGAGCCGAAGCAGGATCACCGTGGCCGGGTTCGCCCTCGTCGCGGCACTGGGATTCGCCGGCTGCGGGGGCGGCGGCAACGGCGACAGCGGCAGTCAGGGCGGCCGGGCACCCGCGGCCATGGACACCTCGACCGTCAGGATCGACGACTCACCGCTGGGCGACATCCTCGTCGACGGCAGCGGTCGCACGTTGTACCTGTTCACCGAGGACGGGAAGAACACCAACTCCATGGACTGCGACGCGGCATGCCTGAAGCTGTGGCCGCCCATGGAGGGCGAGCCGGAAGCGGGCACCGGCGTCGAGGCGAGCCTCATCGGGACCACCAAGGGCAGCGAGCCCCAGGCGACCTACGCCGGACACCCGCTCTACTACTACGCCGACGACCGAGCGGCCGGAGACGTGAAGGGACAGGGCATCGACAAGATCTGGTACGTGCTCGACGCCGAGGGGACGGCGGTCAAGAAATCCGTCCCCTCGACTGAGGACAACGACAACGGCGGTTACGGCTACTGACGCCCAGCCCCGTACTGACACTCACCCGTGCCAGGACCGCCACAGCGCCGCGTAGGCACCGTCCGCCGCGACCAGCTCGTCGTGGCTGCCCAGCTCGCTGATCCGGCCGTTCTCCACGACGGCGATGACGTCCGCGTCGTGGGCGGTGTGCAGCCGGTGCGCGATCGCGACGACCGTGCGGCCGTCGAGGACGCGGGCCAGCGACCGCTCCAGGTGGCGGGCCGCCCGTGGGTCGAGCAGGGAGGTCGCCTCGTCCAGGACCAGCGTGTGCGGGTCGGCCAGCACCAGCCGGGCCAGCGCGATCTGCTGGGCCTGGGCCGGAGTGAGCGCCAGCCCGCCCGAGCCGACCTCGGTGTCCAGACCCTCGTCGAGCGCCTGCGCCCAGCCGTCCGCGTCCACCGCGCCGAGGGCCGCCCACAGCTCGGCGTCCTCGGCACCCGTGCGGGCGAGCAGGAGGTTGTCGCGCAGGGAGCCCACGAAGACGTGGTGCTCCTGGTTGACGAGGGCCACGTGCTCGCGGACCCGTTCGGCGGGCATCCGGGACAGTTCGGCGCCGCCCAGGGTGATGCGGCCGTCCCGGGGCGCGTAGATGCCGGCCAGCAGCCTGCCCAGCGTGGACTTGCCCGCTCCGGAGGGGCCGACCAGTGCCAGCCTGGTGCCGGGCGCGACCTCCAGGGAGACCTTGCGCAGGACGTCCACGCCCTCTACATAGCCGAAGTGCACCCGGTCCGCGTGCACGTCACGCCCGTCGGGGACCAGCGCCGCCTCGCCGGTCTCCGTCTCGATGTCCCGTACGCCGACCAGCCGGGCCAGCGACACCTCGGCGACCTGGAGCTCGTCGAACCAGCGCAGGATCAGGTTCACCGGGTCGACGAGCATCTGCGCGATCAGCGCACCGGTCGTCAGCTGACCGACGTCGATCCAGCCCCGCAGGACGAACCAGCCGCCGATCATCAGGACCGAGCCGAGCACGGTCACATGGGTGACGTTGATGACCGGGAAGAGCACCGACCGCAGCCACAGCGTGTAGCGCTCCCAGGCCGTCCACTCCTTGATCCGGCGGTCCGACAGTTCGATACGGCGGCGGTCGAGCCGGTGGGCCTCGACGGTGCGCCCGGCGTCCACGGTCTCGGCGAGTGCGGCGGCCACGGCGGCGTACCCGGCGGACTCCGAGCGATAGGCGGACGGCGCCCGCCGGAAGTACCAGCGGCAGCCGACCACCAGCAACGGCAGGGCGAGCAGCACGGCGGCCGCCAGCGGCGGTGCCGTGATCACCAGCCCGCCCAGGAGCAGGGCCGTCCACACCACACCGATGGCCAGCTGCGGCACGGCCTCGCGCATGGCGTTGCCGAGCCGGTCGATGTCCGTCGTGATCCGGGACAGCAGATCGCCCGTCCCGGCCCGCTCCAGGACACCCGGCGGCAGCCCGACCGAGCGCACGAGGAAGTCCTCGCGCAGGTCGGCCAGCATCCGCTCGCCGAGCATCGCACCGCGCAGCCGCACCTGTCGTACGAACACGGCCTGGACGATCAGCGCGAGCACGAACAGCCCGGCGACGAGCTCCAGATGGAGTTCCCGCGCGTCCTCCGAGACGCGCTCGACGAGCCCGCCCAGGAGCCACGGGCCGACCATCGACGCGAGCACGGAGACCGTGTTGACGGTGATGAGGAGCAGGAAGGCCCGGCGGTGCCGGTGGAACAGTTCGGCCACGTAGGCGCGTACGGTCGCGGAGGCGCCGACGGGCAGGGTGTTCGCCGTCGTCGGTGCCGCCGGGTCGTAGGCCGGTGGCGCCACGCCGATCATGCTGTCTCCTCGATCTCTTCCAGGACGCCCCGCAGGGCGGCTTCGTCTTCGGTCTCGCGGGTCACGACCGCTCGGTACCGGGGCTCGGTGTGCACCAGTTCGCGGTGCACACCGACCGCGGCGACCTCGCCCTCGTGCACGAGCACGACGCGGTCGGCGTGGTCCAGGAGCAGGGGCGAGGAGGTGAACACCACGGTCGTGCGTCCCGCCCGCAGCTCCCGCACCCCTTCCGCGATCCGCGCCTCCGTGTGCGAGTCGACCGCGGAGGTCGGCTCGTCCAGGACGAGGACCTCCGGGTCGGTCAGCAGTGACCGGGCCAGTGCGAGGCGCTGGCGCTGGCCGCCCGACAGGGAGCGTCCGCGTTCGGTGATGCGCGCGTCCATCGGGTCCTCGGCGTCGAGCGACCCCTGCACGAGCGCGGCCAGGACGTCCCCGCACTGCGCGGCCGCCAGCGCCTCCTCGGCACCGACGTCGCCCGAGGCGGGCACGTCGAGCAGTTCACGCAGCGAACCCGACAGCAGCACCGGGTCCTTGTCCTGGACCAGGACGGCGGTCCGGGCGGAGCCGAGCGGCAACTCGTCCAGCGGTACGCCGCCCAGCAGCACCGAGGTGCCCTCCTCCGCGGGGTGCCCGCCCAGCCGTTCGGCCAGCCGTCCCGCCGCGTTCGGGTCGCCGCACACCACGGCGGTGAGCCGGCCGGTCGGCGCGAGCAGACCGGTGGCCGGGTCGTACAGGTCCCCGGACGGCACGTCGGCCGCGCGCGACCCCTCGGTGTCGGTGGCCCGCTCCAGCGACAGCACCCGGGCGGCCCGCATGGCCGAGGGCCGGGAGAAGGAGTACGCCATGGCGATCTCCTCGAAGTGCCGCAGCGGATAGGTCAGGACCATGACCGAGCTGTAGACGGCGACCAGTTCGCCGACCCCGATCCGGCCGTCGCGGGCCAGCTGGACGCCGTACCAGACGACCGCGATCAGCAGCAGTCCCGGCAGCAGCACCTGGATCGCGGAGATCAGGGACCACATCCGGGCGGTGCGCACGGCCGCGTGGCGGACCTCCTGGGAGGCGCTGCGGTAGCGCTCGAGGAAGAGCTCCTCGCCGCCGATGCCGCGCAGCACACGCAGTCCGGCGACGGTGTCCGAGGCCAGTTCGGTGGCCCGGCCCGCCTTCTCGCGCTGGAAGTCGGCCCGCCGGGTCGCCCGGGGCAGCAGCGGCAGCACGGCGAGGGCCATGACGGGCAGGCCGACGGCGACGACGACGCCGAGCGACGGCTCGTAGAAGACCAGACCGACACAGACCAGCACGACGGTGAGCGCCGCCGCGGTGAACCGCGACCAGGCCTCCACGAACCAGCCGATCTTCTCGACGTCACCCGTGGAGACGGCCACGACCTCGCCCGCCGCCACCCGCCGGGTCAGCGCCGAGCCCAGCTGGGCGGCCTTGTGGGCCAGCAGCTGCTGGACGCGCGCGGCGGCCGTGATCCAGTTGGTGACCGCGGTCCGGTGCAGCCAGGTGTCGCCGACCGCCTGGCCGACGCAGGCCAGCGCCAGCAGCCCGCCCGCGAGGAGGAGGCGGCGACCGGAGCGGTCGACGACCGCCTGGATGGCGAGGCCGACGCAGAAGGGCAGGGCCGAGACGGAGACGAAGTGCAGCAGCCCCCAGGCCAGCGACTTGAACTGCCCGCCCAGCTGATTCCGGAAGAGCCACCACAGGAATCGGGGACCCGAGCGCGCGTCCGGCACACCCGGGTCGGGATACGGAAGGTCTTGAATCTGCATGACGGGTGACGTCCCAGTGGCTCGTGTCAGGGGGTGGAGGGAGCCGCGAACGGCGGCAACAAACCGTGAAAGGTTCGCGTCAGAGCGTGGTCGGAAGCAAACGGTTTTCTGCCCGAGGGGCTGTCTTCCGGACGCGGTGCGACCATGGAGCGATGCGAAGTGGTGGTGCACGACGTGCTGTTGTCGCGACGGCGGTGCTCGGATTCCTTCTGACGGCTCTGGGGGGCTGCGGCGGCCAGGACCCGGAGCGCCCCAAGGCCACGGAACCGCGGGCCGAAGCCACCGGCAGCGCTGCCGACCCGACCCGCATCCCCGGACTCGGAGACCGGCTGCGGCAGCGGATCCCCGCCGCCTCCCGCCAGGTCGTGGCCGTCTACGGCGACGGCAAGGACTCCGCCGACTCCACGGCCGTCCTCTACACGAAGCAAGGCTCCACCTGGGACCGCATCCGCAGCTGGCCCGCGCACAACGGCAAGAAGGGCTGGACCACCGACCACCACGAGGGCGACAAACGCAGCCCCGTCGGTGTGTTCACCCTCAGCGACGCGGGCGGCGTGCTCCCGGATCCCGGAGCCGGGCTCCCGTACACGCGGTCGGCCGGTTTCGCTGCCCCGCGCTGGTGGTCCAAGTCGTACTGGCACGACTTCGACTACGTCATCGCCATCGACTACAACCGAGTCAAGGGCACCCCGCCGAACGACCCGACCCGCCCGGAAGGCTATGAAAAGGGCGGCGGAATCTGGCTGCACATGGACCACGGCAGCGGCACGTCGGCCTGCATCAGCCTGTCCGAACAGGCGATGGCGTACCTGCTGCGCACGCTCGCCCCGGACCGGCATCCCGTGGTGGTGATGGGGGACAGGGCGGACCTGAAGGCCTAAGGCTCATGGGGGAGGCGGCATTGCGGGGGATGCCCGACTGGCCGTAGAACACCGGCCATGAAGAGACGGATCATCATGTCCATGCTCGCCGGAGCGACCCTGCTGGCCGGCACTCTGCTGGGGGCACCCGCGGCCCAATCCGCCGACGTCCCCACGGAGTTCGGCACCGACTGGCACGACCCCGCCACCGCGGCCCCGCCCGTCACGAAGCCCTCGGGCAGGTCCTGCCAAGTCACCGTCGCCGAAGCGCAGTTCCGCGACTTCACCCCGTACCGGGGCACCTACACGCCACCCCAGGGCTGCGGCGACAGCTGGAGCAAGGTCGTGCTGCGCCTGGACGGCAAGGTCAAGGGGCGGCAGTTCGACCGGCTCGGGTACCTGCACATCGGCGGGGTCGAGGTCTTCCGTACGTCGACGCCCCAGCCCTCGCCCGACGGCATCGAGTGGTCCGTCGAGAAGGACGTCACGCGCTACAGCGACACGCTCCGCGAGAGCCAGGACGTCGAGATGCTGATCGGGAACGTCGTCGACGACACGTACACCGGCATCCTCGACGTCAAGGTCACGCTGACGTTCTACGCGGGACGGCAAGCCGCCGCCCCGGACCGGGTGTTGACCCTCGCGGACGACGGAGGCATCACCACCCCGCGCAACAGCGAACGCATCGTCGCCGAGGTGTACGCCACCGGCTCCGGAGGCGGCTGCGAGGAGTACTGGTACCTGACGGTGCCCAGCGAGGCCCCGTACTCCTGCCAGGCCGACGGCGGCCCCTACCGCGAGGTGCAGATCAAGGTCGACGGTCAACTCGCGGGCATCGCCGCCCCGTTCCCGACCGTGTGGACCGGTGGCTGGTCCAATCCGTTCCTCTGGTACGTCATTCCAGGACCGCGTGCCTTCGACATCAAGCCGATCGAATACGACCTGACACCCTTCGCCGGCATCCTCAACGACGGGCGCCCGCACCAAGTCGAGGTCTCTGTCGTCGGGGTGCCCGAGGGGCAGAGCGGCTGGAGCACGCCCGTCAACGTCCTCGTCTGGCAGGACGCGAAGAGCACACAGGTCACCGGGAAGCTCACCACGCACAAGGTCGGCGAGCTCTCCAACTCCTCGACGTACACGCCCGGTTCGGAACACCACGTGGACACCGAGGGTGACCACCGGCTGACCGTCGCCGGATACGTCGACACCTCGCGGGGCCGGGTCACGACCACGGTCACCCGCTCGCTCGCCCACACCTCCGTGCACCGCTGGGCCGACGGCGAGAACCCCGACGCGCTCGACGCCACCTGGACGGACGACGAGTCGGTCACCGTCGACGGCCGCGGACCGGCACACACCACGCGCACCCACCGGACGTACACGATGGACGGCACGACCACCATCGGCGCCGGCGACCGGCTGCGCACCGTACTGACCCTCGGTGACCGTGCCGCGGTGACCGAGTCGAGCCAAGGCCGCCGGACCGCCTGGTCCCGGCTCGACGACACCTACACGGGCGACGCCACGTACACGATCAACGTCCCGCGCGACCAGCGGCACGCGGTCGGGACGACGAGCGAGCGCTACCGGCTGTACGGCTCGGACGGCTGCTACGACCGCTCCCTCACCACCGTCCAGGGAGTGCTCACCGAGGAACGCAGCGACTGCTGAGGCCAGTTGTGTGCGATGTGTCACACGCGGCGTGATTTACGCGGCTGAAACACGGCGGTCTTGTCTGAGATCGACGGCGCATTCAAAGTGATCGACACGGAATCCGCTTTCCGTATCGCAGAAGTCCCCGTTCAGGCTTCTGCGTGCCAACGTCCCCCGCTAGGAGTGCCCGTGCCGCCGTCCGTCGTCCCGTCCCTGCCGCGACGCGTCGCACGCATACTGCGTACCTCTCTCTTCGCGCAGGTCGCCTGCGCGCTCGTGATCGGAATCGTCGTCGGGAAGCTGTGGCCCGACTTCGCCGCGGATCTCCAGCCGCTCGGCGACGGTTTCACCCGGCTCATCAAGACGATCATCTCGCCGCTCGTGTTCTGTGTGGTCGTCGTCGGTATCGCCAAGGCCGGTGACCTGAAGGCGTTCGGCCGGATCGGGCTCAAGGCCCTCATCTGGTTCGAGGTCGCGAGCACGCTGGCGCTGATCATCGGTCTCATCGCCGCCAACGTCGTCCAGCCCGGTTCGGGCATGAACGTCGACCCGTCCACGCTCAACACCTCGGCGGTCGACGCGAAGACGGGCGGCGGCTCGCTGCCCTCGACGACCGAGTTCATCGTGAACGCGCTGCCCACCAGCTTCATCGGCGCCTTCGCCGAGAACTCCCTGCTCCAGGTGCTCATCCTGGCCTGCCTGGTGGGCGCCGCCCTGCTGCACCTCGGCCACACCAAGGTCCCGCAGGTCCTGCCCGCCATCGAGCAGGCCCAGGAGATCATCTTCGCGATCGTCGGCTTCGTGATGCGACTCGCCCCGATCGCGGTGTTCGGCGCGATGGCCGTCCTGATCGGCCAGTACGGCCTCGGTGTCATCGAGACGTACGCCAAGCTGATCATCCTGTGCTACGTGGCCGCCGCGCTCTTCATCGCGCTCCTCGCGGTCGCCCTCAAGATCGTCACCGGGCTCAGCCTCTGGAAGTTCCTGCGCTACATCCGTGAGGAGATGCTCCTCGCGCTCGGCACCGCCTCCACCGAGTCCGTCATGCCGCGCGTCATGCAGAAGCTGCGCAAGGCCGGCGCCCGCGACGACGCCGTGGGCCTGGTGCTGCCGACCGGCTACTCGTTCAACCTCGACGGTGCCTCGCTCTACCTGTCCATCGGCACGCTGTTCATCGCCCAGGCCGTCGGCGTGGACCTCAGCCTGAGCCAGCAGATCACCGTGGTCCTGGTGCTCATGCTGACCAGCAAGGGCATGGCGGGCATCCCCGGCTCCGCCTTCCTCGCCCTGGCCGCGACCGCCTCCTCGCTGGGTGCCATCCCGGCCGGCGCCGTCGCCCTGCTCCTCGGCGTGGACCGCATCATGGACTCGATGCGCGTCGTGACCAACCTGCTCGGCAACTGTGTCGCGGTCTTCGCGGTCTCCCGGTGGGAGGGCGCGCTGGACACGGAGAAGGCGAAGAAGGTGCTGGACGGCGAGATCGTGCCCACGGAGGAGGAGTCCCCCGATAAGTCCGAGCCGGTCGCGTCCGACCCTGACGGCGAGCCCGCCACCGTACCGGCTCAGTCGGCCAAGGAACCGGCCCCCGAGGCCAGTTGACGATCAGGCCACGAGGCCGGTCGACGACCACAGCACGACGGGCCGCGGTCACCGCTCCAGCAGTACGGAGCGGTGACCGCGGCCCGTTTCACGTGCTCAGCAGCTCCGCCCGCGCGGAGGCATCCCGTCCACCAGCGTGTCCAGCAGTCCGCCTAGCACCGCACGCTGCTCGTCCGTCAGCGGAGCCAGGATCTCCTCGGCCGCGGACCTGCGGACGCCGTGCAGCTCCCGCAGGGCCTTGTGCCCGTCGTCGGTCAGCTCGATGCGGATCACCCGGCGATTGGTCGGGTCCGGCACCCGGCGCACCATGCTGCTCGCCTCCAGCCCGTCGACGAGCGTCGTCACCGCCCGCGGCACCACCTCCAGGCGCTCCGCGAGGTCGGCCATGCGGGGCGGCGAGTCGTAGTGCGCGAGGGTGCGCAGCAGCCGGGACTGGGCCGGGGTGACGCCGAGGCCGCGCTGGTGCAGCTGGTGTTTCTGGATGCGGTGCACACGGCGGGTCAGCCGCAGCAGCTGCTCGGCGAGCTGACCGCCGGAATCGGGGGTGGTCATGCGGGAACAATATCAGGATGCAGTTCATTGTGAGCATAGGTAACAATGAGCTAAGCTCCGTCAGTCCGCCGCCGGGCCACTGTCAGGCCCGGCACCCCGACCATCCGCCGTCTCACCCTCCGTAGGAGACCATGCCCCGCGACGACATCAAGTGGACCCCCACCCCCGGCACCTCGACCGACGAACCCCGGCAGGTGCGCCGTATCCTCCGACTCTTCAAGCCCTACCGGGCCCGGCTCGCGGTCGTCGGCCTGCTGGTCGGCGCCTCGTCCCTGGTCACCGTGGCCACCCCGTTCCTGCTCAAGGAAACGCTGGACGTCGCCATCCCCGAGGGCCGCACCGGCCTGCTGAGCCTGCTCGCGCTCGGCATGATCGTCAGCGCCGTCCTCACCGGCATCTTCGGCGTTCTGCAGACCCTGATCTCCACAACGGTCGGCCAGCGCGTCATGCACGACCTGCGCACCGCGGTCTACGGCCGTCTGCAGCGCATGTCGCTCGCCTTCTTCACCCGCACCCGCACCGGCGAGGTGCAGTCCCGCATCGCCAACGACATCGGCGGCATGCAGGTCACCGTCACCTCGACGGCCACCTCCCTGGTCTCCAACCTGACCAGCGTCGTCGCCACGATCATCGCGATGGTCGCCCTCGACTGGCGTCTGACCGTCGTCTCGCTGCTCCTGCTGCCGGTGTTCGTGTGGATCAGCCGCCGCGTCGGCAACGAACGCAAGAAGATCACCACCCAGCGCCAGAAGCAGATGGCCGCGATGGCCGCGACCGTCACCGAGTCGCTCTCCGTCAGCGGCATCCTGCTCGGCCGCACGATGGGCCGCTCCGACTCGCTCACCCGGTCCTTCGCCGACGAGTCCGAGAGTCTGGTCGACCTCGAAGTGCGCTCGAACATGGCCGGCCGCTGGCGCATGGCCGTCATCGGGATCGTCATGTCCGCGATGCCCGCGTTCATCTACTGGACCGCCGGTCTCGCCCTTCAGACGGGCGGCCCCGACATCTCGATCGGCACCATCGTCGCCTTCGTCTCGCTCCAGCAGGGCCTGTTCCGCCCGGCCGTGAGCCTGCTGTCGACCGGCGTCCAGATCCAGACCTCGCTCGCGCTCTTCCAGCGCATCTTCGAGTACCTCGACCTGCCGATCGACATCACCGAACGGGATCAACCGGTCCACCTGGACCGCATCAAGGGCGAGGTCCGCTTCGAACGGGTCGAGTTCCGCTACGACGACAAGAGCGGCCCGATCATCGACGGCATCGACGTCACCGTCCCCGCGGGCGGGAGTCTCGCGGTCGTCGGCCCGACCGGCGCAGGCAAGTCCACGCTCGGCTATCTGGTGCCCCGGCTCTACGACGTGACCGGCGGCCGCGTCACCCTCGACGGGGTCGACGTCCGCGACCTCGACTTCGACACCCTCGCGCGGGGCATCGGCGTCGTCTCCCAGGAGACGTACCTCTTCCACGCCTCGGTCGCCGAGAACCTCCGTTTCGCCAAGCCGGACGCGACCGACGAGGAGATCGAGCAGGCGGCGAAGGCGGCTCAGATCCACGACCACATCGCGTCGCTGCCCGACGGCTACGAGACGGTGGTGGGGGAGCGCGGCCACCGCTTCTCCGGCGGCGAGAAGCAGCGCCTGGCCATCGCCCGGACCATCCTGCGGGACCCGCCCGTCCTCATCCTGGACGAGGCGACCAGTGCCCTGGACACCCGCACCGAACACGCCGTCCAGGAAGCCATCGACGCGCTCTCGGCCAACCGCACCACGCTCACCATCGCGCACCGCCTGTCCACCATTCGGAGCGCCGACCAGATCGTGGTCCTCGACTCCGGGCGCGTGGCTGAACGCGGCACCCACGAGGAACTGCTGGAACAGGAGGGGCGGTACGCGGCCCTCCTGCGCCGGGACGCCCAGCTGGAACCGAGCAGCTGATCCAACGGGAACCGACCAGCTGAACCGAAACCGACAAACTGAAGATATGCCGGGTTTGTGACGATATGCGGGTTAACGTGCCCGCATGCCAATGAACACTCCGCCACGGAGCACGATTCGACTGACGCGCCGGGGCCGTCTCGTCCTCATCGCGACCGGGGCCGTCGTGGCCGCCACCGCCGTGGCGGTGCCGCTGCTGAGCCTCGACAGTGACGCCGAGAAGAAGCCCACCACCCTGGTGATCCCGGAGGGCTGGCGCGCCGGGCAGGTCTACGACGCCGTCGACAAGGCCCTCGCCCTGCCCGTCGGCACTGCCAAGAAGTCGCTGCCCAAAGCCAATCTGAAGCTGCCGAACGACGCGGAGGGCAACCCGGAGGGCTACCTCTTCCCGGCGACGTATCCGCTGGAGCGGAACGGGAAGAAGGCGACGCCCGAGTCGCTGCTGTCGTTCATGGTCAACACCGCGAACCAGAAGTTCAACGGCGCCCCGATCGCGGCCGGTGCGCAGCGCAACGCGATGAACGTCTACCAGGCGGTCACCATCGCGAGCATCATCCAGGCCGAGGCGGCCACCAAGGCCGACATGGGGAAGGTGGCCCGGGTCGTCTTCAACCGTCTGGAGCGCGGCATGCCGCTGCAGATGGACTCCACCCTCAACTACGCCCTGAACCGCTCCACGCTGAAGACGACCAGCGCGGACACCCGGATCGACAGCCCCTACAACTCGTACCAGCGCATGGGCCTGCCGCCCACCCCGATCGACAACCCGGGCGTGGAGGCCGTGCGCGCGGCGATCTCCCCGACTCCGGGCGACTGGCTGTACTTCGTGACCGTGAAGCCCGGCGACACCCGCTTCACGGCCAACTACGAGGAACACCAGCGCAACGTGGCCGAGTTCAACCGCAATCAGCAGAGCGCGAAGAAGTCCGGATGACCCGACGGGGCCTCAGGCGGCGACCGGCTCCTGCCGCAGCAGTCGCCTGATGTCCCGCACGGCCGCACGGCCCGCGCGGTTGGCGCCGATGGTGCTCGCCGACGGGCCGTAGCCCACGAGATGGATCCGCGGATCGGTGACCGCGCGCGTGCCGTCGACGCGGATCCCGCCGCCCGGTTCGCGCAGCCTCAGCGGTGTCAGGTGGTCGATGACGGGGCGGAATCCGGTGGCCCACAGGATGACGTCGGCTTCGACACGCCGTCCGTCGTTCCACTCCACACCCTCGGGCGTGATCCGGTCGAACATCGGCAGCCGGTCCAGGACCCCGTCGTCGAGCCCCTGCCGGATCGCGTCGTTGAGCGGCAGCCCGGTCACCGAGACGACGCTCCGCGGCGGCAGCCCCTGCCGCACCCGCTCCTCGACGAGCGCCACGGCCTCCCGGCCCACGTCCTCGGTGAAGGGCCCCTCGCGGAACACCGGCGGCCGCCTGGTCACCCACGTGGTGGCGGCCGCGTACGGGGCGATCTCCATGAGGTGCTGGGTGCCGGACGCACCCCCGCCCACCACGATCACCCGCTGCCCGGCGAACGCCTCGGGCCCGGGGTACTGCGCGGTGTGCAACTGCCGCCCCCGGAAGGTCTCCTGGCCGGGATAGCGCGGCCAGAACGGCCGGTCCCAGGTGCCGGTCGCGTTGATCAGCGCCCGCGTCGACCAAGTGCCGTCCGAGGTCTCGACGAGCAGCCGGCCGCCGTCACCCTCGCGTACCGCGCGGACGTCGACAGGTCGCCGTACCCGCAGGTCGAAGGTGCGCTCGTACGTCGCGAAGTACTCGGCGATCACCGACGACGACGGTCGCGCCGGATCGGCGTCCGTGAGCTCCATGCCGGGCAACGCGTGCATGCCGTGGACCTTGCCGTACGTCAGCGACGGCCACCGGAACTGCCAGGCGCCGCCCGGCCCGGGGGAGTGGTCCAGCACCACGAAGTCGCGCTCCGGCTCGAAACCGGTGCGGCGCAGGTGATAGGCGCTGGACAGACCTGCCTGCCCAGCGCCTATGACGACAACCTCGACTTCGGCTGTGTTGTTCACGTTTCTACTAACCACACCGAGGCCGTGGATCTTCCCGAGCGGTCAGCGACCGCTCCCCACGAGGATCGGCGCGCCGGTCGTCCGGCCCTCGACCAGCCCACGAGCGGCCAGCTCCGGAATCACGCCCTCCCCGAACCAGTACGCCTCCTCCAGGTGCGGATACCCGGAGAGCACGAAGTGCTCGACACCCAGCGCGTGGTACTCCTCGATCAGATCGGCTACCTCGGAATGGCTGCCGACCATCGCGGTGCCCGCGCCGCCGCGGACCAGACCGACGCCCGCCCAGAGGCCCGGATGGATCTCCAGCTCGGCGCGGGAGCCGCCGTGCAGGGCCAGCATCCGCTGCTGGCCCACCGACTCACTGCGCCCGAGGGCCGTCTGCGCGGCCGCGACCGTGTCCGCGTCGAGGTCGTCGAGCAGCCGGTTCGCGGTTGCCCAGGCCTCGGCCGACGAGTCGCGCGAGATCGTGTGCAGCCGGACCCCGAAGCGGACCTCGCGGCCCTCCCGCTCGGCCAGCGACCGGATCCAGTCGATCTTCTCCTTGACCTGCGCGGGCGGCTCGCCCCAGGTCAGATACACATCCGCGTGCCGCGCCGCGACAGGACCGGCCGCCGGGGACGAGCCGCCGAAGAACAGCTGCGGCAATGGATCCGGCGGCAGCGCGGTCAGCCCGCCGTCGACCTGGTAGTGGCTGCCGTGGAAGTCGTACGGCTCACCGCGCCACACCCCGCGTACGACCGACAGGAACTCGTCCGTACGGGCATAGCGCTGATCGTGGTCGAGACGGTCCCCGAAGCGCCGCTGCTCGGCCGAGTCGCCGCCGGTGACGACGTTGAGGAGCAGCCGCCCGCGCGTGACGCGCTGATAGGTCGCCGCCATCTGCGCCGCGAGCGTCGGTGAGATCAGTCCCGGCCGGAACGCCACCAGGAACTTCAGCCGCTCCGTGTGCTGGGCGAGCGCCACGGTCGTCAGCCAGGCGTCCTCGCACCAGGTGCCGGTCGGGGTGAGCACCGCCTCGAAGCCCAACTGCTCGGCGGCCTTGGCTATTTGGGCGAGGTACTCGATGTCGGGCGCCCGGACCCCGCGCAGCTGCCGGTCCTGGCCCGGCGCGTAGGCGTGCCGGTCCACGAGGGTGCGGCCGTCGCCGCCCGTGGGCAGGAACCAGTGGAGACGTACGGTCATGTCCTCAGCCCTCGGAGGTGCGGGCCGGTGTGGTCGAGGCGGGCAGGTCGCCGTTGTAGCGCGTGTCCACGAAGTCGGCGAAGTCCACCTTCTCCGGGATGAGCTTCAACTCGGTGAAGGTGTCGGCGATCTCCTGCTCGGAGGCGATGAGGGGCTTGTCCACGGCGACCGAGATCCGGGTGGCGTTGGTGCGCTTCACCGAGGCCAGCGCCACCTCGTACGGCAGTCCCGTGTCCTTCGCCCAGACCTTGGCCCACTCGTCCTGGTGCTTGTAGACCCATGCGGTGGCCCGCCGCAGCCGCTCCAGATAGTCCTTGATCGCGGCGGCCTTCTTCTTGTCCTGCAGTGCGCTCGGCGCCGCCACCTGGAAGGTGAGGCCGTTGGTCACGCCGTCGCCGGTGGTGAGGACGCGGCCCTGCTTGCCCTGGAGGATCTGCGAGGTGTACGGGTCCCACACCGCCCACGCGTCGACCTTGCCGGAGGTGAAGGCGGCCAGCGCGTCGGCCGGCTGGAGGTACTTGACCTTCACGTCGCTCAGGCTCAGCCCGGCCGCCTTGAGGGAGGCGACGAGCTGGTAGTTCGCGGAGGAACCCTGCGCCACGGCGACCGACTTGCCCTTGAGCTGCTCGGGATCGGTCAGCTTCGAGTCGTTCGGCACGAGGATGGCGTCGCCCTTGGACGTGCCGTGGAAGGCGGCCACGACTGTGATCTTCGAGCCCGCGCCCGCCGCGAACACCGGCGGGGTGTTGCCGACGCCGCCGATGTCGACGGCCTTGGCGTTGACGGCCTCGAGGAGCGGTGGGCCGGAGGTGAACGTCGACCACTTGATCTTGTAGTCGAGGTTGTCGAGTTCGCCGGCGGCACGCAGGACCGCCTCCGAACCACCCTTCTGGTCACCGACGTTGAGGGTGAGAGAGCCCTTGCCATCGGTGTCGGTCCCCGTGCTCGCGGACGAGTTCCCGCCGCAGGCGGTGAGCAGGAGGGCGAAGGGGAGGAGCAGTGCGGCGGGGACGAGGCGTCGTCGCATGGTGGGTCCGTTTCCGTTCTGTGCTGTTGCTGTTGCTGTCGGGGAGGTTCAGGCGGCTTCGGCGGCGGTGTCGACGCCCAGGCGTTCCAGGAGACCGGCACGCAGTTCGGCGAACCGGGGGTCGGTGATGTCGCGCGGGCGGTCGAGGTCGATGTGCTCCTCGTGCGCGATGATCCCGTCGTCCATCACGAGGACGCGGTCGGCGAGCAGGACGGCCTCCTCGACGTCGTGCGTGACGAGCAGGACGGCGCAGCCACGGCGCTGCCACAACTCGCCCACCAGACGCTGGGCCTTGATGCGGGTGAGCGCGTCGAGCGCGCCGAACGGCTCGTCGAGCAGCAGGAGATCGGGTTCGCGGACCAACGCCCGGGCCAGCGAGGCGCGTTGGGCCTCACCGCCGGAGAGGGTCTTGGGCCAGGCGTCCGAGCGGTGGGTCAGGCCGACCTCCTCCAGGGCCTGGTCGGCGACGGTGCGCTCGGGCTTGCCCGGCAGACCGAGCAGGACGTTGCGCCACACCTTCTTCCACGGCATCAGCCGGGGTGCCTGGAAGGCGACGGCCTTGCGGCGCGGCACCAGGACCGTGCCCTCGATGTCGCGGTCGAGGCCGGCGAGGATGCGCAGCAGGGTGGACTTGCCGCAGCCGCTGCGGCCGAGCAGAGCGACGAACTCGCCCGGCTGGACGTCCAGTTGGAGGTTGTCGATGACGGCGCGGTCGTCGAAGGAGCGGGTCAGCCCCTCGACACGCACCGCCTGCGTGGTCACCGGCCGGTGAACGTCGGTCGCCATTGCAGCAGCAGCCTTTCGAGGGAGCGGACGATGAAGTCGGCCAGCAGGCCGAGGAAGGCGTAGACGATCAGGCAGACCACGATCACGTCGGTTCGCAGGAAGTCCCGCGCCTGCACCATGAGGAAGCCGATGCCGGAGTCCGCGTTGACCTGCTCGGCGAAGACCAGCGCGAGCCAGGAGATGCCGAGGGAGTAGCGCAGACCGGTCATCGCGCCGGGCAGCGCACCCGGCAGGATGACGTGCCGCACGAGTCCCCACCGTGAGAGCCCGAGGGACTCCCCGGCCTCGATCAGCTGGGAGTCCACGCCGCGGATACCGGCGTACACGTTGAGGTAGAGCGGGAAGGTCACGCCGAGCGTGATGATGGCGATCTTCGGGGTCTCGCCGATGCCGAACCAGATGATGAACAGCGGGATCAGACCCACGAACGGCACGGTCCGCAGCATCTGGACGGGAGCGTCCACGACGTCCTCGCCGATCCGGAACAGCCCCGAGACGAGGGCGAGTCCGGTGCCGATGAGGGTGCCGAACAGCAGCCCGAAAGCCACGCGTTGCAGCGAGGTGGTCATGGCGTCGGCCAGTGAACCGTCGGCGATCAGATCACCCGCGACCTGCGCGATACGGCCGGGCGAGGCGAGCACGTCGGCGGTCAACACTCCGGTGGCGCTGAGGAGTTGCCACAGCACCAGGAGCAGGACCGGGCCGGTGGTGCGGCGCAGCCAGCGGGGGACGCGGGTGCGCCGGGAGGAGGTGGGGACGATGGGTACGAGGTCGGGGGATGCGGAGGATGCGGAGTCGGGTGAGGCGTGACGGGAGGCATCCGCCTTGGAGATATCCGAAATATCGGGTTCGGGAGAGCCGGGCGGGGCATGGCTGATGCTCATGGATGCTCCACGGAGGGGAGAGCGGCCGGTGAGGGGATACGGCCAGGCGCCGCCGCGTCAGCCGCGCGGCAGGGATCGGAGATCCGCGCGGATCAGACGTGCGGGTGAGGCGGAGCGCAGGCGCGAGGGGAGGAGGAAGGCGTCAGTGGCCGCGACGACACGCGGCGGAGGCCACCCGCAGCAGGTCGATGTGACCGCGCGTGGTGAGCAGAACTGAACGCAACATGCCGCCGAAAGTAGCCAGATGACGTGGGCACGGTCAATGGCGTCTCGCGGAGTGGACCCGCTGTATCAGGGGGCGAGCGATGGGGCGCGTGTGAATCCCGGCGTATGGGTGAGGATGGGGGCATGTCAGATGCGTTCACCACCCGAGTTCTGAACGTCGCCTCCGGCTCGACGGAGCGGATCGTCGACCTCACCGGCGACTGCGAGGCCTTCCTGCGGGAGGTCGCCGCCGGCCGCGACGGCCTCCTCAACATCTTCGTCCCGCACGCCACCGCCGGCATCGCGATCATCGAAACGGGTGCCGGCAGCGACGACGACCTCCTCACCGCCCTGCACACCCTCCTCCCCGCCGACGACCGCTGGCAGCACCGCCACGGCAGCCCCGGCCACGGCCGCGACCACGTCCTCCCGGCGATCGTCCCGCCGCATGCGACGGTTCCGGTGCTGGGCGGGAGGCTGGAGCTGGGGACTTGGCAGTCGGTGTGTCTGGTGGATACGAACAGGGATAATTTCGAGCGAAAGGTGCGCTTGTCCCTCCTCGTGGGCTCCTGATTCGCCGCTCGAGGCCCACAGCAGCCGTACGGCGTTCCACCACCGGTTCATCAGTCATGACGACCGTGTCGCGCGTCAGCCGGCCAATGCGCTGAGCGCGAGTATGGCGCCGAGTGATGTGAGGGACAACAGTGTGTGGGATGCCGTCCAGGTGCGGAGTGTTCCGCCGACTGTGAGGCCGAAGTACTCCTTGAACATCCAGAACGAGGCGTCGTTGACGTGTCCGAGGAACGCCGCGCCGGAGCCGAGCGCGAGGGCCAGCAGGGCCGCGTGGGTGGTGTCCAGGCCGTGTGCCATCGGGCCCACGATGCCGGCTGCCGCCACGGTGGCCACGGTGCCGGAGCCCGTCGCCGTCCGCATGAGCGCGGCCGTCAGCCAGGCCAGCAGGATCAGCGGGACGTGCAGGTGCTGGGCGGCCTGTCCGATCGCGGAGTTGACCCCGGAATCGTGCAGGGCCTGGGAGTAGCCGCCGCCGGCCCCGACGATCACCAGAACGCCGGCGATCGGCGGGAAGGACCTGGACAGTGTCTCGTGCACCTGGCGGCGTGAGGCGCCGGCGGTCCAGCCGAACGTGAACAGAGCGATGACGACCGCCACGAGCAGGGCGACCACCGGGGTGCCGAGGAACTCGACACCGGTGAGGGCGGCGCCATGGGCCCAGCCGAAGGTGTCGCAGGAGGCCTTGAGCATCATGAGTGCGACCGGCAGCAGGACGGTGCCGATGGTGACCGAGAAGCGCGGCGCGCGGCGGTTGTCCTGCAGCTGTTCCGGGACCTCCTCGTGGTCCGGCGGGATCGGCGTGCGACGGCCGGACACGGTCTTGGTCGCCGCGGTCGCCATCGCGGCCGCCGGGTTCCTGTCCGCGATCCCTACGGCGAATTCGGCGGGGCTGGACGAGGGAATGGCGGTTGCGGTGCCCGCCGTGGTGAACGCCGCCAGTGCCGACTCGGGTACGCGGGCGGTGACCCGCGGCCAGATGTACGCGGTGAACAGCGGGCCCACCACGACGGCGCAGGGCACGGCGACGATCAGACCGTAGACCAGGGTGAGACCGATGTCGGCGTGCACCGCGCTGATGGCCACCAGCACCCCGGGGTGCGGGGGGACCAAGGCGTGCACGGTGGCCAGGCCGGCCATGGCCGGGATGCCGGCCCGCAGCACTGGCTGGCCCGCGCGCCGGGCGATCTGGAGCACCAGGGGAACCAGCATGACGAAGCCGACTTCGAAGAACATCGGCAGGCCCACGACGCAGGCGATCAGGGTGATGGCCCACGGCAGCCGTCGGGGCCCGGCGACGCGGGTGAGCGTCGTCACGATCTGGTCGATGCCGCCGGAATCCGCCATCAGGCGGCCGAGTATCGCGCCGAGGACGATCAGGACGCCGACTTTGCCGATGGTGGCACCGACGCCGGCGGTGAACGAGTCCGCCGCCTTCGCGACATCCTCCCCGGACAGCATCGAGACGGTGAAGGCGCCCAGCATGAGTGCGAGGAAGGCGTGCAGCCTGGCCCAGGCGATGAGGACGACGACCGTCGCGATGGACAGGCCCACCAGCACCAGCAGCCAGGTGTCGTGACCGGACCAGGCCCCGGCCGCGGTGGCCGATTTCGCGGACATTGATGCCAACGCTGCCATCATGTGAATTCAGCTTTCCCTATGGGGTGCGGTCGTCCCGTTTACGGACTTCCGGGATTTCCGACGGCGCCGGCGTGTTTCCCGTTCTCTGAAGTCCCCGCATTCGCCCAGTTCTTCGGCTCGGGCTTGCGGCACCGTACGTGCGGTTCGCAGCGCATCACCAGGGGTGCAGCGGTTGCGCTGATTAAGAACGGCGTAAATTTTTCAGTGCGTTCTGCTCGTTTTGTGCACGCGGAAGTACCCGCTGATTTCCGGATACACTGAAGTCATGCTCCGTGCGCCCCGTATGGCCACCCAGGCGCTGCTCGCCCAAGTGGCGGTACTGGTCGTCGTATTGGGCGCCGGGCTCGCGGTCACGGTGGGTCTCCTTCGGCACTCGTCCGAGACGCAGTACGAGCAGCGCGCGTTGGCGGTCGCGCGGACCGTGGCCGAGGACCCCGTCGTGGCGCGGCGCGTGGGCGTCGGATCGGACCCCGGCGGAGCGGTGGAGGGCCTCGCCGAATCGGTGCGCCGCCGTACCGGGATGCTCTTCGTCGTGGTGACCGACCGGCACGGCATCCGCTACGCGCACCCGGACCCGGCCGAGGTGGGCAAGGAGGTCAGCACCCCGCCGACCGCGCTGGACGGCCGTGATTCGGTGTCGGTCCAGCGTGGGACGCTCGGCGTCTCCGCGCGCGCCAAGGTTCCGCTCCGCACGGCGGACGGCGCGGTCGTCGGCGAGGTCAGTACCGGCGTACGGGTCGGGACGGCGCTGGAGGCCGCCGCGCCGCTGATCCACGACCAGGCTGTGCTGTCGACGGGGGCGCTGTTGCTCGGAGCCGGGGTCGCGGTGCTGCTGACCCGCCGCCTCAAGAGGCAGA
The DNA here is from genome assembly GCF_000718165.1 of Streptomyces fulvoviolaceus. Taxonomy (GTDB): domain Bacteria; phylum Actinomycetota; class Actinomycetes; order Streptomycetales; family Streptomycetaceae; genus Streptomyces; species Streptomyces fulvoviolaceus. Next base: position 57,811 of record NZ_JOEY01000018.1, read on the forward strand.
CCCATGGCCTGGAACCGGCCGAGCTCGCCGAACTGCTGCGTGAGCAGCAGGCCGTGCTGCACGGTGTCGGTGACGGTGTGCTCGCCGTGGATCCGTCGAACCGGATCACGGTGTGCAACGAGGAGGCGGCGCGGCTGCTCGGCGGCGCGATACCGCCCGGTACCGCGTTGCCCGACGCGGGTCTGCCGCCGCCGGTGCAGCGGGTGTTGGCGGAACGTCAGGAACTGTGCCAGAGCGTGGCGGTGGTCGGCGCACGGATGCTCGTGATGACCTCGCAGTCGGTGCGCCGCGGTGAACAGGACCTCGGTCACGTGCTGACCCTGCGCGACCGTACCGAACTGGACGAGCTGGAGCGCGAGCGGTCCGCGTTGCGGGCGCTCTCGGACGCCCTGCGCGCCCAGGCGCACGAGTACACCAACCGGCTGCACACGCTGTCCGGAATGCTCGCCGTCGGGGATGTGCCGGACGCCCAGGCGTACCTGCGTGAACTGGCCGCGGCCCCGCTGGCCACCGAGGGCCGTGACGGCGCCAGGATCGCCGACCCCTATCTGCGCGGCCTGCTTGCCGCCAAGACGGCGACCGCCTCCGAACAGGGTGTGGAACTGCGCCTGGACGGTGACTCCCACCTGCCGGGCCGGCTGATCGAACCGCTGGATGTGGTGAGCGTGGTGGGCAACCTGCTCGACAACGCCGTGCGCGCGGCCGCGGGCGGGCGTCGCAGGCCCGCCTGGGCGGAGCTCGGCGTACTGGCCGAGGGGGATACGCTCCACGTGGCCGTGATCGACAGCGGTGACGGCGTGCGGGACGAGGACGTCGAGCGGCTGTTCCAGCGGGGATTCACCACCCGCAGCGCGGGGGAACGGGCCGGTCACGGAATCGGTCTCTTCCTCGCCTGCCGGCTCGTGACCAAGCACGGTGGTGAACTGCGTCTGGGGCAGGCGGGCGGGGCGGAGCACGGAGCCGTCTTCCTGGCCACTGTGCCCGGTGCGCTGGAGCGGGGGCCCCGCACCGGCACGAAGGCCCAGCGCCAGGAGACTCACGGAGGTGTGCAGTGATCCGGGTTCTGATCGTGGACGACGACTACCGTGTCGCCGAACTCCACGCCCGCTACGTGCGGGCGACCGACGGCTTCACCGTCGCGGGCACCGCCCGGACGGCGGCCCAGGCCGTGGAGTCGAGCCGCGCGCTGCGGTCCGACCTGGTCCTGCTCGACCTGTATCTGCCCGACCGGCTGGGGACCGAGGTGCTCCCGGCGCTGACCGGCGACGTGCTGATGGTCACGGCGGCCGCCGACGCCGCGCAGGTGCGGGCGGCGCTGGGGCGCGGCGCCGTCGGTTACCTGATCAAGCCGTTCGACGACAGTGACCTGCGTAAACGGCTGGCCGCATACGCCCGTTACCGGGCTCAGCTCGCCACCGACCGCCCCCTGGCCCAGGACCAGGTGGACCGCGCGCTGCGCGCCCTGCACGGCGCGGACCGCTCGAGCCCGGCCCGCCGGCCACGCACCACGCCCACCGGGAAGCTCGTAGCGGACGCCGTCCGCTCTGCCGACGGTTCGGTCACCGCCAGCGCGGTTGCCGAGCGTCTGGGTGTCTCCCGGCCGACCGCCCAGCGCTACCTCGCCGATCTCGCCGCCGACGGCACGGTCCGCGTCGAGCTGCGCTACGGTGCCGCCGGCCGCCCCGAGCACCTCTATGCCTGGAGTGGCGAGCACCCGGTCCCGGATCCGGGCTGACCGTCGCAAGGTCCTCCGGGGGCAGCCGTGTTGGTGAGGTCAGCGTTCTGCCGCCGGACGCGCGGCACGGTTCTGAGGGCGTGACTTGGTCAGTCCGTCTTCCACGGCGCTGAGCAGGTGGAGGGCGGCGTCGAGGTGCTCGGTGTCGTGGCCGGCGGCTTCGGCGACGGTCGTGGCCCATTCCCGCCGGACGAGGACGGTGTTGCTGCGTCCGCGCTCGGTGGAGCGGACCGTCACCCCGCGACCGTCGTCCGAGTGCGTGCGCCGCTCGATGAAGCCTTTCTGTTCCAGCCCGCGCAGGACGGTGGAGAGATTGGTGCGCTGGAGCCCGGTCGCGGCGGCGATGCGGCTGGGTGCGGCGTCGGGGTCGCTCTTGAGGTAGCGCATCACCATGCCCTCGGACTGCGACAGGTGGACGGCCCGCTCGTCCGCGTAGCGGCGGAACTGGATCTCCCGGCTGATGATCAGTACGAGGTCGGCCAGTTCGGCCCACCGCTGCTCGTGGTCCGGCCCTGCTGTCGGGCCCGTCTGGTGCGCATGGTCCTCCGTCACGGCTCCAGGGTACGGGGTTGCCGCCAATTGGTTATGGGGGCATACTCCTTATGTGCTCATAGTTATGAGCTCATAACATCTGTTCGTCTGGAGTCGTCATGACGACCACCACCTCCCCCTCCTCACCGGCCAGGGCGACCGCGCTCTCGCCCCATGCCACCGCCCGCGCGGGCGGGCTGCACCCGGCAGGAGTGTTCATCCTGCTGGCGGGCGCATTCCTGCCGATCATGGACTTCTTCATCACCAACGTGGCACTGCCCAGCATCGACGCCTCCCTGCGGGCTTCCGCGTCCTCGCTGGAGCTGGTGATAGCCGGATACGGCGTCGCGTACGCCACCCTGCTCGTCCTCGGCGGCCGGCTGGGCGACCGCTACGGCCGCCGCCGTCTGTTCCTCGGTGCGCTCGTGGGCTTCGTACTGGCCTCGCTGGCCTGCGGTGTCGCCCCGAGCGTGGGTGCTCTGATCGCGGCCCGCATCGTCCAGGGCGCCACCGCCGCCCTGCTGATCCCCCAGGTGCTGGCGACCTTCCACCAGGTCCTCGAAGGGGAACGCAAGTCCCGTGCCGTGGCCCTGTACGGGGCCACCTCGGGCATCGCCGCCGTCGTCGGGCAACTGGTGGGCGGCCTGCTGGTCAGCGCGGACATCGCCGGTACCTCCTGGCGCCCGATCTTCCTGGTCAACGTACCCATCGGGGTGGTCGTGCTGATCGTCGCGGCCCGGATCGTGCCCGCCACCCGCTCGCACCACCCCGTCGGCATCGACCTGCCCGGCACCGTGCTGTTCGCCGCCACCCTGACCGCCCTGCTCGTCCCGCTCACGGAGGGCCACTCCTTGGGCTGGCCGTGGTGGACCTGGCTGATGCTCGCCGCCGCGGTCGTGCTCGGTGCTGCCACCTACGTCGTGGAGAAGCGCGCCGAGCGGCGCGGCGAGGTCCCGCTGCTGCCGCCGTCGCTGCTGCGCCTGCCGTCGATGTCCCGCGGCCTGGTCATGGTGTTCGCCTTCAGCATCGGCTTCGGCGCGTTCATGTTCGTCTTCGCCCTCACCGTCCAGAACGGCCTGCACGCCGACGCCCTGCACGGCGGTCTGGCGATCCTGCCGATGGCCCTGCTGTTCTTCGCCGGCTCGCTGTTCGCGCCGCGGCTCATCGGCCGATTCGGCAGGGCCGCGCTGTCGGCCGGCGCCGTCGTCCAACTCGCCGGACTGGTCTCCCTGGTGGCGGTCCTGCTCGTGAAGTGGCCGCACGTCAGCCTGTGGGCCATGGCCGTACCGCTCGCCCTGGCCGGGGCCGGGCAGTCGATGCTGTTCGCCGGCCTGTTCCGCAGCGTGCTCGCCGACGTCCCCGCCCATCTGGGCGGCATCGGCAGCGGGGTGCTGATCACTTTGCAGCAGAGCGGCCTGGCCCTCGGCGTGGCCACGCTCGGCACCCTCTACATCGGCCTCGCACCGCACGGCGTCTCGCACGCCTTCGCCGGAGTCGAGTACGTGCACATGGGCATCGTGGCCCTCCTCGCGATCGGCGCCGCCGCCCTGCCGCGCTTCACCGCCGCCGCGCCGGCCGCCACTCCCGTCGTCGAGGCCTGAACCAGCCCCTTACGAAAGGGAGCAGTGATGAGTCTTCTCGACTTGTCGCGATGGCAGTTCGCCATCACCGTCATGTTCCACATGACCTTCCCGGCGATCACCGTCGGACTCTCGATCTTCCTGTCGGTCGTCTACGGCCTGTACTGGCGCACCGGCAGGGCGGTCTACCTCCAGATGTTCCGGTTCTGGCGGCGCATCTTCGCCGTCGGCTTCGCGATCGGCGTGGTCGCCGGAGCCGTCATCACCTTCCAGATGGGCCTCAACTGGGGCGTGTACGGGGCGAAGACGGGCCCGATCATCGGGCCGATCATCGGCATGGAGGTCGTGACGGCCTTCTTCGTCGAGGCCGGCTTCATCGGCGTCCTGCTCTACGGGGACGGCCGTGTTCGCAAGGGCACGATGTTCGTGTCCACCGTGATGGTGTCGGTGGGCACCGTCCTGTCGTCGACGTGGATCATCGCGGCGAACTCCTGGATGCAGACGCCTGCCGGATTCAAGGTCGTCCACGGGCGGTTCGAGCCGACGGACTGGATGCGCGTCATCTTCAACCCGTCGTTCATCTGGCGCTGGCCGCACATGCTGGCCGCCGTGCTGATCTCGGCGAGCTTCTTCGTCGCCGGGATCTCGGCCTGGTACCTGGTCAAGGGACGCGCCAAGGGCTTCGCTCGCCGCTCGATGTCGATCGCCCTCGGGATCGCCGCGCTGCTGATGCCCGTTCAGCTGTACCTCGGTGACAGTGTGGCCGGGCATGAACTGCCGTATCAGCTCTCGAAGTTGGAGGCGATCGAAGGCAACTGGGACAACGGCGACACGGGCTTCGTCCTGTTCTCCGTCCCGGACCAGCAGGCCGCGCGGAACATCGCCGAGCTCGACATTCCCTGCCTCGGCAGCTACATCGCCAAGGACCTCAGCTGCAAGACGGCCATGCCCGGCCTGAAGCTCACCCCGGCCGCCGACCGGCCCGACATGGCCGCGACCTTCTGGGGTTTCCGCGTCATGTTCCTGGCGGCCGTGCTGATGTTCGGCACGGCGTTCGCCGCCACGGTCCTGCGCATGCGCAACCGCCTGTGGACCGCGCGCCGCTTCCACCGGTTCGTCCTCTGGACGACACCGGTGGGGATCCTGGCCATCCTCGGAGGCTGGGTCACCGCCGAAGCCGGACGGCAACCGTGGATCGTGTTCGGGCAGCTCCGCACCTCGGCAGCGGTGTCCCATCTGGCCCCCGGAGAAGTCCTGTTCTCGGTGATCGGCTTCTCCGTGCTCTACCTGATCATGCTGGTGGCCTACGTCGGCTACATCGTCCGCACCATGCGCATCGGCCCGGAACGCGACGACCCCCGACACGAACCTCCACCCCAGGCCGGTCCCGTTCCGCTTGCCGGGCCGCCCGCATCGTTCGCTCCGAGGGAGGTGGCGGCGCGATGACCACCACCCTCTGGTCGGCGACCGTACTGGTCTGTCTCCTGATGTACGTCGTGCTGGACGGCTACGACCTCGGCATCGGCATTGCCACCCTCTTCGAACGCGACCCCGCGCACCGGCGGCACATGCTGGAGTCCGTCGCGGTGGGCTGGGACGGCAACGAGACCTGGCTCATCCTGCTCGGCGTCGCACTCTGGGCGGGCTTCCCGCTCGCCTTCGGCACGCTCCTGCCGCACGCCTACCTGCCGATGACCGTGGTGCTGTTCTCCTTGGTCGTGCGCGGCGTGAGCGTCGAGATGGCGTCCCAGGCGCCGCCGGCTCCCCGCTGGACGGCCGCCTTCGGTGTGGCGTCGCTGCTGGCCTCGTTCGCACAGGGCTTCGCCCTGGGAACCCTGACCTCGGCGATACACCTGCGGGGTGGCGTCTACACCGGGTCGGCCTTCGGGGCCTTCAGCTGGTTCTGCGTGCTGTCGGGGCTCACGGTCACGGCCGCGTACACCGCTCTCGGCTACGCGTACACCAAGCACAAGTCGTCCGGGCCGCTGCGGGAGTCGGCGGGACGACGGGGCGCGGCCGTCACGGTGGTCGGGGGAGTGCTGCTGGTCGTGCTCCTCTTCGTCGTCAACGCCACCGCCGCGCCGCTGAACCTCGACAGCCCTGGGCGGGCCTTCGCGTTCGCAGTCCTGTTGCTGTTCGCCGCCGGGGGAGCGGGTACCTCGCTCGTCACGTTCCTGTGGAAGCGGCAGTCCGGGGCGGCGGACACCCTGCCGCTCGGCGGGCTGGTGATCGCGACGGTGTCCGTGTTCCTCGCACTCGGCGTGGCCCGCTACCCGATGCTCCTGCCGCCGGATCTCACCGTCGGCAGCGCGGCAGGCCCGCACTCCACGATGGTCTTCATCCTCGTCGGCATCGGCCTGAACATGCCGCTGGTGCTGGCCTACAACGTGTTCGCCCACCGGGCCTTCGCCGGAAAGCTCGACACCGCAGGAGCACACTCATGACCACCCGGAGCTCACTTCCTGCGCCGGTCCGTATCGTGCTGCGCCTGCTCGCCGCGGTCGTCTGGACCGTGCTGGGCCTGTTCGCCTACTTCGTCTGCCAGGGGATGTTCGGTGGCTACGCGCAGATCCACTCGCAACTGCTGACCACCCTGGGAATGATCGCCATCGCTCTGACCGGTGGCATCGCGTGGATCGTCGACGAGCGGCGCCCTCATGACGACGAATGAGGTGGAGGCGAAGAGCGACGACGCCTGGCTCACCGCGTGCGCCGCGCCGGGGCACCACTGGTTCGGTCTGTCGGGCTCCGCCCAGGTGCTGGAGACGCTGTTCACCATCGCCCGTTGGGGCGCCCTGGCCTGGACGGCCCAGGCGGTGATGGACCGGGCCGCGGCGCACGAGACATGGGGCCTGGTGGCCTTCGCCGTCACGAGTGTGCTGACGGTGGGCGTCGGCTGGACGGCCAGTACGCTCGCCGAGCGGGGCGCGCGTGCCGTCGCGACCGGCCTGCGGCGGCAGTTGACGGGTGCTCTGCTGCCGACCACCGGGCGGACCAGCGAGACCGGTCCGGCCGAGGCCGCGTGGGCGATGGTCGATCTGGCCGATGACGTCGCCGACTTCCACGCGCACGCCGCACCCCTGGGCCGTTCGGCACCGCTGTCCATGGTCGCCGTACTGGCGGTCACGGCTGCGGTGCACTGGCCGGCTGCGCTCGTGCTCGTCCTGACCACCGCGTTGCTGCCCCTGAACATGCGTCTGGCGGGGCTGTTCGCCCAGCACGGCGCGGACCGGCAACTGGCCGCGACCCGGCACCTGAACGCCGTGGTGCTCGACAGCTTCCGGGGCATGCGGACGCTGCGCGAGCTCGGCGCGGTCGGCCGGCGCGGACGCACTCTGACCACGGCCGCCGAGCGGCTGAACAAGGCGACGATGAGCGTGCTGCGCCGGGCCTTCCTGTCCGGGATGATCATGGACGTCGTCATCACCTTCTCCATCGCGGTGAACGCCACCTACATCGGACTGTCGCTGCTCGGCTACGTGCAGGTGCCGCACGCACCACGGCTCGACCTGTTCACCGGTCTGCTGGTGCTGCTGGTGTGTCCGATGTACTTCGCCCCCATGCGCGCAAGGGCCTCCGCCTTCCATCAGCGGGAACGCGCCATGATCGCGTCCGACGCCGTCCGGGACATCGTCAAGGACACCCCGGCCGAGGTGACGCGGGCGGCCCGTCCGCAGCCCGCCGAGCCGGTCGGTGTGTCACTGACAGCAGTCCGGTTCCGCTACGACGGTGCCGACCACGACACCCTCCATGCCGAGGCCGAGTTCGCACCGGGCACCTGGACCGCGATCACCGGTGCCTCCGGTTCCGGAAAGAGCACGCTGCTGTCGTTGATCGCCGGTCTGCGTCCGCCGTCGGCCGGCGCGGTCCGGTGGCAGACCTCGTCCGTGCGGCAGGAGCCGACCCTCGGCGGATGCGCCTGGGTCGGACAGCAGACGGTGCTTCTCGACGCGACCGTCCGCGACAACATCCGCCTCGGCCGCCCGGCCGCCACCGAGCGGCAGGTCCTGCGGGCCGTCGACGCCGCCGGGCTGAGCGCCGTGATCGAGGCTCTCCCCGAGGGACTGAACACCCGGCTGGGCGAGGGCGGTTGGGGTGTGTCGACCGGTGAGGCCCGCCGGATCGCCATCGCTCGCGCCTTTCTGCGCGGAGCCCGGCTCTGGCTGCTCGACGAGCCGACCGCCCACCTCGACGCGGACAGTGAACGCGAGGTCGTCGAGGCCCTGCGGAGAGCCACCGACGGCTGCACCGTCGTCATCGCCACCCACTCCTTCCCGCTGGCAGCCGCGGCCGACACCGTGCTCACGATCGACGACGGCGTTCTGCACGAGGCGAGGCCGGTGCACGCATGGTGAGCGGCAGCCGTCGCCCGAACGTCCGTGGTCGGCGGGCGAGTTCCCTCGCGGCCGGCGGACTGGTGCTCGCGGTCGTCGCCGAGCTGGCTTCTGCCGGACTGCTCGGTCTGTCGGGCTGGTTCATCAGCGCCTGCGCCGTCGCCGGGGCGGCCACCTTCAGCTCCTTCTCCTACATCGCCCCCAGCGGCGGTGTGCGTGCCTTTGCCATGGCCCGCGTCGCCGGCAACTACGGCAAGCGTCTGGTGCTGCACGCGGCCGCGCTGCACCGGATCGCCGCCGCCCGGACCGGTCTCTTCGACCGTGCCGCGGCCGGCGAGCGGGCACAGGAGGACCGCCTGTGGTCGGGTGACCTGCTCGACCGCAGCATGGCCGACGCCGACAGCGTCGGGATGGCACTGATCGAGTGCACAGCCCCCGTCGCCGTCACCGCCGCGCTGACCGTCGGTGCCGTCCTCGCCGTCGCGGCGTCCACGTCCCTCGTGCCGGCAGTCGTACTCGCGGTCGGCGTCGTCGTCATGGCGGTGATCGCCCACCGCAGGTCCGGTACCGCCCGCGAAGCCGAGCAGCACACCCGCAAGGTGCTGCGCGCCGAAGTCGTCACCGCCGTCGACGCATGGACGGAGATGGCATCGCTGGGTGCCGCCGAGCAGCTCGCGGCGCGTACGACGGCGAGGTTCACCCGACTCGACACCGCGCGCGAAGCGGCCGGTCGGCGCAGCCGCCGGACCGGTCTGGCCGGCGGCCTGATCGCCACGGCGACACTGATCGACACGGCCGCCACCGGCAGCGCACCGGACGCCCCCACGTTCGTGTTCGTCGTCCTGCTGTCTCTCGGCGTGCTGGCCCAGGCCGAACAACTGGCGGCCGCCGCCGAAGCCCGAGCAACCGCGAAGGTGGCGCACCGCAGGCTCACGACAAGCGCGCCGCCCACCGCGAGCGCCCCCACCCCTGCGGACATCCGGTCCTGGTCCACCGAGCAGGGCATCGGCTTCGCCGACTACCTTCTTCCGCCGATGGCACTCCGGCCGGGGCGCGTCCTCGGTGCCGACGTCGCCCGCGGCACGATGCTCGTCGTCACCGGCCGCTCCGGCAGCGGCAAGAGCACCCTGCTCCGCACCCTCGCCTCGTCGCTGCGGCAAGCGACCGAGGGCCACGAGAGGGGCCGGCCCGCCGTCGTGGCCGTCGCCGCCGACGACCACCTCTTCACCGGCACCCTCGGATCCAACTGGCGCCTTGCCGACCCCTCCCTGGCCGACGACGAGATCGACGAACGCCTGGCCCAACTGCGGTTGAACGAGAGCGGACTGACCGCCACAACCCCCGTCGGCCCGGGCGGGAGGCAGCTCTCGGGCGGGGAGCTCCGCCGGGTCTACCTGGGCCGGGCCCTGGCCCGCCATCCGCACGTCCTGATCGTCGACGAACCGACCACGGGCCTGGACGGCCGAACCGCCCGACACGTCCTCGGCATCCTCCAGAACCTGCCCGACACCACCGTCGTCGTCGCCCTGCACGCCGTACCGGACTGCCTCGAGTCGGCCGGACACGTGACCCGGCTGCCGCTCGACCACACCTCCCAGGAGGCACCATGATCACAGCACGACCCCGCTTCGAACCGGCCTTGGCGCATCTCGACCGGCTCTACTCGGCCGCCCTGCGCATGACCGGCTCCCCGACCGACGCCGAGGACCTGGTCCAGGAGACGTACGCCAGGGCCTACACCTCGTTCCACCAGTTCCGCGAGGGCACGAACCTCAAGGCCTGGCTGTACCGCATCCTCACCACCACCTTCCTCAACTCCCGCCGCAGCCTGGGACGTCGACCGCAGTACGACAGCACGGCGGAGTTGGATGACCGGCAGCTGGCCCGTGCCGAGTCGCACACGTCCACGGGCCTGCGCACGGCCGAGTCCGAGGCGCTCGACCACCTGCCCGACGCGGACGTCAAAGCGGCACTGCAGGCCATCCCCGAGGGCTTCCGCATCGTCGTGTACCTCTTCGACGTCGAGGGCTTCACCGTTCGGGAGATCGCCGACATCATGCGCACCCCCGTCGGCACGGTGCTGTCCCGACTGCACCGCGGGCGCGGCCAGTTGCGCTCACTGCTGGAGGGCTACGCCCGGGAACACCGGCTCGTCCCGGCGGACCGGTATCGGCGCGGCGAGCGGAAGCGATGTGGGCACGCATGACCAGTAGGAAGATGCTCGATCCCGGTGCCACGAACTCCCCGTCCGCGGCCGCCCCCACCGGAAGCCATGTTCTTTCCCCGCCCGAACCGGCCGAGCGTGCGCGGGGTCTCCTCGCGGTTCTCGCCTGCCTGACGGCGGTGGGCCCGCTCGCCATCGACATGTACATACCCGGCTTCCCGGCGATGAGCCGCACGTTGCACACCAGCAGCCCCGCCATTCAGCTGACGCTCACGGCCTTCCTGGCCGGCGTGGTCGTCGGCCAGATCGTCATCGGGCCCGTCAGTGACAGTCTCGGCCGGCGGGGGCTGTTGATCGGCGGCTGCGCCGGATTCGCCCTCGTGGCCCTGGCCTGTGCGTTCGCCCCCGGTGTGGGCACGCTCATCGCCGCCCGTTTCCTGCTGGGATTCGTCGGCGCCGCCGGTATGGTGCTCGCCCGCGCGGTGATCACTGATCGCTTCCACGGACCGGAGGTGCCTCGCCACTTCGCCCTGCTCTCCCAGATCATGAGCGTGGCCCCCGTCGTCGCGCCCGTCATCGGCGGGGCGATCCTGTCCGTGTCCTCCTGGCGGACGGTCTTCGGCGCGCTCAGCCTCGCCGGGGTGCTCCTGCTGATCGCCGTGCTGGTGAAGGTGCCCGAGTCCCTTCCGCCGGAGCGCCGCCAAAGAGCCGGACTCGTCGGCACGTTCCAGGTGATGGGCCGCCTGACGCGCAACCGGTCATTCATGGGCTGCGCCCTGGTGCTCGGCCTGGCCTCGGCCGCGCTGTTCTCGTACATCAGCGGCTCCAGCTTCGTCTTCGAGCGCATCCACGGCACCTCCCCGGCCGTGTACTCGCTCATCTTCGCCGTGAACGCGGTCGGCATGCTGCTTGCCGGAGCCCTCTTCAGCAGGCTGAGTCTCAGGGTGAGCGTGAAAGCCCTGCTGACCGTGTCGGTTGCCGTGTGCCTCGCGGGGACCCTCGCCCAAGTGCTGCTCACCGTGGCTTTGGGAGACCGCTTCGCCGTGAGCTGGATCTGCCTGTTCGTCGTGCTGTGGGGGATCGGCATGCTCCTGCCGGCCACCATGACCCTCGGCCAGAACCTGGGCCGCGCCGCGCCCGGAGCGGCGTCCGCCCTGCTCGGAGGACTGCAGTTCCTCTTCGGCGCGATCGCTTCTCCTGTGGTGGGTCTCTTCGGTGAGACCAGTTCGCTGCCAATGTCCTTGGTCATGCTCGTGTCTGCCGCCCTGGCAGCCCTGGCCCTCATCGTCCTTGTCCGCCCGGGGTCTGTCACTCCGTCAGAACGGGACATGGTTATGGACTCATAATAATTATGGAGTTATAGTTATGGGGCCATATTTTCTCGAATCGAGGTCTGGCATGAACCAAGGAACGGAACCCACCGGAACGTCGACACGACGTCAACTGCTGCGAGCCGCGGCCGTAGGCGGGACGGCCGCAGCCGCGGCCTCACTGCTTCCCGCATCCACAGCCTGGGCCGACACACGGGCACGCGGCGGCTCCCAGTACGTGGCGGGAGTCGACGTCCTCCCCGACGCGTCCCACGCCACCAGTGCCCTCGTCGCGCACATACGCGGCTACTACCAGGCGAAGAGCGACCGCAACCTCGCATGGCAGTCGTCCTACTTCTCGCACCGGCAGACCACCTACATCGACGCGATCCTCGGGTGGCACTGGTACACCTGGCAGGACCTGCACGACGGACTCGCGACGTTCTACCCCAAGTGGCCGAAGGACAGTAAGTCGTATCCCACCCGGATCCTGGGGGACACGACGAGCGCGATCCTCTTCTTCACCGACACACCCGGCATGTTCGGCCCCGGACAGGTGCGCAACGCGGGCGCGGTCAACTTCGACCGCCAGGGAAAGATCGAGCGCTGGGTCGACTACTGGGACTCCAGGCAGTTCGGCGTGTCCAGTTGGCGCAAGGAGCAGGAGCCGCCGAACCAGTGGCCGACCGACTTCCGGGAGTCCACGGTCGGAGAGACGGCCTCACCGCTGATGCGCCGAGTCGTCGCCGGTCTCGCGGACGCCCTGCGCAGGAATGACATCGACGCGGCGATGGATCTCTTCTCGTCCGACGCCGTCTTCGAGGACGTGCCGGCGCACATCCAGATCACCAGCAAGGCGAGCATCCACGCGTACCTGACGAAGGCCGGCCCGGCACTGCCGTACGTCGGCGCGGGCACCGGCATACGGCACGTGCTCGGCAACGATGTCGGAGGGGGGTACGAATGGACCGCGGTCAACGGCCCGGTTCCCCGCGGCATCACCGGTATCGAACTCGACCCGTGGGGCAGGATCGAGCGCCTCACCGCCGTGTGGAACGGCGCCTACGCCGATGACGCCCTGCTGACCCTGCTGGCGCGGAAGGCGATCGAGTACTGACGGTCACGGCCGCGGCGCGATCGATCCGATCGCCGGCCGCGAACGCGTGACGAGGCTCCGGCCGAGCGGGCGCACCCGTGCCGCTCGCTCGGCCGGAGAGGCAGAGCCTGCCTGCGACGGACCGGCAGCGGCAGAGGCTTACTGGTGAGCAGGGGGATCGGTTGACGGCTCTCGCGGGCTCCTGATCTCATCCTGAGTCTTCCGGCCGGCCGCCGAGGATGCCAGAGGCACCGGTGACCAGGACTGACATGGGGTACCTGTGATGTCCCTTCGGGCAGTGGCATCGAAGGCGATGAACCGGGCAGCGAGGCGGGCTGTGGCAGGCAGGCCTGGCCTGAGGTGCGTTGCTTTCGGACTATCCGATCGTTGATCTCTAAACGCGGTGAGCGATGATCGGAGAGCCCTGTGCGCATGACCGACCTCCAGCGGTGCGAGATCCGGCCCGGACGGCTCGTGGAGTGGACGCTGCATCCGGCGTCCGTGGGCGCGGCGCGGGCGTTGCCGGACGACGCGAGGCCACCGGCGTACGTGCAGGAGTCCCACATCCGCACGGCGCGGACGGTGCGGGAGGACGGGCTGTTCGTGCCGACCTGGCTCGGTACCGCCTTCGACATTCCGGGGTGGGTCGAACTCGACGTGCTCCAGGGCGCGTTGGAGGCCTGGATGCTGCGGCACGAGACGCTGCGCAGCGGGTTCCGGTGGGCCGGCGACGAGATGCGGCGGTTCACGCTGGACGCGGACGCCGTCGCCCTGCACCGCGAGGACGTAGGGGAGTTCGCGGACGCGGTGACGCTGACCCGGTACCTGCAGGACCGTTTCGACGTGGAAGCCGACGCGCTCAGCTGGCCGAACTTCCTCTTCGCCGCAGTCGTCAGGGACGACGGCACGAGTGTGTACATGGCGTTCGACCACAGCAACGTGGACGCGTACTCGATCCACCGCATCACCGCCGAGATCCACGAGCTCTACGAGGCCGGTCTCGACGGGTGTGTCGTCGATCCCGAACCGGTCGCCAGCTACGTCGACTTCTGCGCGAGCGAGCGCACGGACGCCGACCGGATCGACGACACGCACACCGTGGTCGCCCGCTGGCGGGAGTTCATCGCCCGCTGCGACGGCAAGCTGCCGAACTTCCCGGTCGACCTCGGCCTCGACCCCGAAGGCCCGCTGCCCGAGCAGAAGTTCGCCCAGGAGATGCTCGTGGACGGGGCGGACGCGGCGGCCTTCGAGGCGTACTGCCGTCCGTACGGCGGCAGTCTGGTCGGGGTCGTCGCGGCCGTCGCGCTCGCCGCCCGCGAGATCAGCGGGCTGAGCGTGTACCGGACGGTCGTGCCGTTCCACACCCGGGTCAAGTCCCGGTGGGCCGACTCGGTCGGCTGGTACGTGGGCGGCGCGCCCGTCGAGATCCCGGTGGCGCAGGCCGCGGACTTCGACGGCGCCCTGGAGCTGGTCCGCGCCGCGCTGCGCGACACCCGGGCACTGTCCCGGATGCCCATCGCCCGCGTCCTGCGCCTGCTGGGAGCGGACTTCCGGCCCACCTCCCCCGACCTCTACTCGATCGTCTCGTACGTCGACTCGCGCGGGATCCCGGGTGCGGAACGGTGGCAGGAGCTGAAGGCGTACGGGCTGATCCGGGTGTCCTACGGCGACCAGGTGTGCGCGTGGGTGACACGCGTCCACGAGGGGCTCCAGTTCGCCTGCCGACTGCCGGACACGGACATCGCGAACAAGAACATGCGGCGATGCGCGGAACTCATGCGGGAGCGGATCGTCGCCGTGGCGCGCGAGGCCGAGGCCTTGGCCGTACGGGTCTAGGGTGGCCCGAGCCGCACGATGAACTTGCGGCCGGGCCACCCGGTCTCGGCGTCGGCTAGAGGAAGCTGACGTTCTGGGCGAGGGCGAGGCGGCTGGAGTAGTTGATGGTGTTGGTCGCCGGGCGCATGTACGCGCGCCAGGCGTCGGAGCCGGACTCGCGGCCGCCGCCGGTCTCCTTCTCGCCGCCGAAGGCGCCGCCGATCTCCGCCCCGGAGGTGCCGATGTTGACGTTGGCGATGCCGCAGTCGGAGCCCTCGGCCGAGAGGAAGCGCTCGGCCTCCTGCTGGTCGCGGGTGAAGATGCTGGAGGACAGGCCCTGCGGGACGTCGTTGTGCAGGGCGACGGCCTCCTCGAAGGTGTCGTAGGTCAGGACGTAGAGGATCGGGGCGAAGGTCTCCTGCCGGACCACGTCGGTCTGTTCGTCGACGCGGACGATGACCGGCTCGGCGTACGCGGCCCGGGGCGCCGTTTCGGCCAGGCGCCGGCCGCCGCCCACGAGGACCTTGCCGCCCTGCGCCTGCGCGCGGGCGACCGCGTCCTGCATGGCGTCGAAGGCGGTGGGGGAGATGAGGGGGCCGACCAAGGTGCTCTCGTCGAACGGGTCGCCGATGGGGAGCTTGGCGTACGCCGCCGTCAGTCGGGCCACGAGGGTGTCCGCGATGTCGCGGTGGACGATGAGGCGGCGCAGGGTGGTGCAGCGCTGGCCCGCCGTGCCCGCCGCGGCGAAGACGATGCCCTGTACGGCGAGGTCGAGGTCAGCCGAGGGGGCGACGACGGCGGCGTTGTTGCCGCCGAGCTCCAGCAGGGTGCGCCCGAAGCGGGCCGCGACCCGGGGGCCGACCTCGCGGCCCATGCGGGTGGAGCCGGTGGCGCTGACGAGCGCGACGCGCGGGTCGTCCACGAGCTTCTCGCCGATGGCGCGGTCGCCGAGGACAAGACGGTGTACGTCGCGGGGGGCGCCCACCTCTTCGACCGCCTGGGCCAGCAGCCGGTCGCAGGCCACCGAGATCAGCGGGGTGAGTTCCGACGGCTTCCAGATCACCGTGTCGCCGCAGGCCAGCGCCACTGCCGTGTTCCAGGACCACACCGCCGCCGGGAAGTTGAACGCGGAGATGACGCCGACGACCCCGAGCGGGTGCCAGGTCTCGGCAAGGCGGTGGCCGGGGCGCTCGGAGGCGATCGTGCGGCCGTAGAGCTGCCGGGACAGACCGACCGCGAACTCGCAGATGTCGATCATCTCCTGGACCTCGCCGAGCGCCTCCGAGCGGATCTTGCCCGCCTCGATGGCGATGAGGTCGGCGAGGTCGCTCTTGTGCTCGCGCAGCAACTCGCCCAGGCGGCACACGAGTTCTCCGCGGCGCGGAGCCGGTGTGGTGCGCCAGGTGAGGAACGCCTCGTGGGTGGCGGCAAGCGCCTCCTCGACGGCGTCGGCGGTCGCGGCGGCCAGGCCGAACAGGTCCTCGCCGGTGATGGGCGTACGGGCCTGGAAGTCGGTGCCCTCCACCACGTTCGCGCCGATGCGCTCCAGGCTCGCCAGGGCGCGGGTGCGCAGGTCCTCGGTGGTGGGCAGGGCGGTCGTGCCGGTCATGATGCTCCCTTGAGGGTGGTGAGGTGCAGCTCGCTGGCGACCTGCGCGAGGGACTCGTTCTGCTGGCGCTCGTACAGGGCGAAGGGGTCGAGGACTTCGCGGTCGATGGCGCCCGAGAGCCAGTCGCTGTCGTAGGCGGCGCCCTGTTGTTCGTTGTCCCGGGAGCCCGCCTCGCTGAGGTTGGACTGGAAGATGCCCGCCGCTGAGCGGGGCAGGAAGTCCTCGTAGACGATGGGCTCGGCCCGTACCCAGCCCTGGGTCAGCAGGTCGCCGAGGATCTCGGGCGGGCGGCTGCCGTCGCGGGGGCGGTCGGGAGCCACGCTGTACTTGAAGTACGCCAACTCCTGGGCGGCGAGCTCGCGTTCGGTGCCGGGGACGTGCTCCGCCCAGAGGGTGCGGGCGAGTTCGGCCCGGTCGGCACCGGGGTGTGCGGTCGCCTGCTGGTCGACGAGGGTGAGCAGCCGGTCGTATAGCGCCCGTCCCGCGCGCGTCACGGCGATGCCGCGCGCTTCGACCTCGCCGAACCGCACGCGCAGGGCACCGCTGGTCACCTCGCCGTCCGGGGTGCGCAGGGCGCGGGGTTCGGCCAGGGCCCGGAAGGACGTCTGGCGCAGCAGCAGGTCGGGGCCCGTCCACTTCGGGGGGCCCTGGATGGTGTCGATCATCTCGATGCCGCGCTCGGTCATACGGCGGTACAGCTCGTCGATGTCCAGGACACGCGGGGTGAGGTGGTTGATGTGGGTGCTGCGGACGCCGCCGATGTCCGCGGCGACGGCGGAGACCCGCTCCAGGGTCTCGTACCAGGCCTTGTCGATCGGCTCCGTCGACAACTCGAAGGCGGCTACGGCCAGTTGGAGGAAGCGCTCGGCATCCTGCTCGGGCAGTTCCTGCTCCGCCTCCGCCCGGTCGGCCAGGGCCAGCAGCTCCGGCGGGAACAGTTCGCGGGAGGCGAGGAACGTCTCCAGGCGGGCGCGGAGTTCGGGGTCGAAGAAGCGCGGGTCCGCGGGGGTGAGCATGGAGGTGAAGACGCGGAAGGGGTTGCGGGCCAGCTCCTCGCCGTCGACGGGACGGAACGCGGTCGATACGACCGGGACCGCGCTGGCGGCCGCCTCGCGGAGGTCGTAGAAGCCGACCGGGCGCATGCCCAGGGCGCCGAACACCCGGGCCACCTGGGCGAGTTCGGCGCGGGTGCCGACGCGGATGGCGCCGTGGCGTTCCGCGGTCACGCGGCTGATGGAGCCGAGGCGTTCGGCGTCGGCGCCCTGGGCGCGCAGGACGTCCTCGTTCACCTCGCGCGAGACGTCCACGAGCGTGGTGTAGGCGGGGACCTCACGGCCGTACATCTCGGAGAGCCGCGCGGCGAAGGCGGCACGTAGCTGCCACTGGCTGATCATCGAAGGGGCCCTTCCTGTCGGGGAGTTCACACCACGTGGGCTTCGGGGCGGATCTCCGCTCCCGTCCGGAAGCGGTCGGCGCTGAGCGGGGAGATGCCGACGAAGGGGGCGCGGCCGAGGTGGAGGTCGCGCACGATCTCGCCGACGGCGGGGGCTTGGAGGAAGCCGTGGCCCGAGAACCCGGTGGCGTAAAGGAAGTTGGGCAGGTCACCTGAGCGGCCGATCAGGGCGTTGTGGTCGGGGGTGACCTCGTACAGACCCGCCCAGCCGTCGGCGATCGCCATGTCGGCGAGTGCGGGGGCCCTGTCCCGTGCGACGTCCCGGAAGAGCTCCAGCCACTCCGGGGTCCAGGTGGTGTCGAAGCCGTCGGGCTGGGCGGGGTCGGCGAGGCCGAACAGCAGGCCGTCGTCGCTGTTGTGGAAGTAGGCCGAGGATGCGAAGTCGATGGTGAAGGGGATGCGGGGCGCCGGGGGAGTGAGCGGCGTGGTGAAGGCGAGCTGGCGGCGTACCGGCCGTACCGGCAGGTCGACGCCGGCCATGGCGCCGATCCGCCCGGACCAGGCGCCCGCCGTACAGATGACGGTGGCGCAGTCGATACGGCCGCGGTCGGTGTGGACGGCGGTGACGCGGTCGCCGGTGGTGTCGATGCCGGTCACGCTGGTGTGGGTGGCGAAGGTGACGCCGGCCCGGGTGGCGGCGTCGGCGTAGCCCTGGACGACCAGTGCGGGGCGGGCGTGGCCGTCGGTGGGGGAGAAGGCGGCGGCCAGGAGGCCGTCGGTGCTGATGTAGGGGCAGAGGCGGTGGGCCTCGTCCGGGGCGATCATGCGGGTGGGGACGCCCAGGCCGTTCTGGATGCCGACGCTGCCCTCGAAGGCGGTGGCCTGCTGTTCGGTGGTGAGCAGGAAGAGGTAGCCGACGCTGTCCAGGCGGATGTCGGCGCCGGGGCGGTGCGGGAAGTCCTGGAAGGCGCGCAGACTCCGGTCGCCCAGCTCGATGTTGAGCGGGTCGGAGAACTGGGCGCGCACTCCGCCGATCGGTTTGCCCGAACTGCCGCTGCACAGCTCGTCGCGCTCGACCACGACGACATCGGTCACGCCTGCTTCGGCGAGGTGGAAGGCGATGCTCGCACCCATCACCCCGCCCCCGATGATCACGACATCGGCGGTGGGCGGCACGGTGCGGAAGGCGGAGGAGGAAGGGGAGGGTGAGGGAGAGGGGGAGGAGCTGGACAAGGGTCGTCCTTCCGGAGGGAGGGAGAAAGACGCTGATCAGCTAGCTGTCCGTCATCGTGGCGCAACCCAACCGTTGACGTCCATGAACAGTTCTTGCTGCTGATCTATTAGCTTCTCTATAAGTTTCTCTCTAGGTTTCTCTCTATGGACTGGACGAGTTCCCAGCTGCGTTCCCTGGTCGAGCTGACCCGGCGCGGCACCATCACCGCGGTCGCCCAGGCCCTCGGGTACACCCCCGGCGGGGTCTCCCAGCAGATCGCCGCGCTGGAGAAGGCCACCGGCATGGAGCTGCTGCGGCGGGTGGGCCGGCGGGTCGAGCTGACCGACGCCGGGAGGACGCTGGCCCTGCACGCCGAGCGGATCCTGTCCACGGAGGCCGAGGCCGTCGAGGCACTGGAACGCAGCCGCGGCGAGGTCTCCGGGGTGCTGCGGGTCGGCCTGTTCGCCACGGCCGCCGCCGAGATCCTGCCGCTCGCCCTGCGGCGCGTCCACGAGACCCATCCCGGGCTCGACGTGCACAGCCGCGACATGGACGTCGACGAGGTGTACGACGCCGTCGCCTCCGGCGCCGTGGACCTGGCGCTCGGCCTGGACTACCCCGACGTACCCATCCCGCGGGACCCCGCCCTGCGGGTGACCCAGCTGTACCGGGAGCGGTTCTCCCTCGCCGTGCCCACCGGGTCGATGGCCGGCATCGAGGAGATCTCCCTGGCCGACACCCAGCATCTGCGCTGGGTCCTGCCGTGGGCCGACAGCTACTACGGCCGCGCCGTGCGCACCGCCTGCCGACGGGCGGGCGTGGAGCCCGACGTACGGCACGAGGTGATCGACACCGCGGCCACCCTGGCGCTGGTCGAGGCGGGCATCGGGGTGAGCACGGTGACGGATCTGATGCTCAGACTGCGCGCCTCGCGCTTCGACGTGGTGCGGCTGCGCGAGACCATCGAGCGGCACATCGTCGTGGTGTTCCGCTCCTCCGCGGAGCGCCGGCCGACGGTGGCCGCCCTCATCGACGTCCTCCGGGCGGTGGCGGAATCCCGGCGTGACACATCGGAGTAGAGCAGGCTCTGCTCGCTCTCCGGCGCCGGCTACATCAGCGTTGCTTGCCCTCAGGGACGTAAGTTGTCATGCTCAGCCCCCTTCTGCGG
Source organism: Streptomyces fulvoviolaceus (assembly GCF_000718165.1). Taxonomy (GTDB): domain Bacteria; phylum Actinomycetota; class Actinomycetes; order Streptomycetales; family Streptomycetaceae; genus Streptomyces; species Streptomyces fulvoviolaceus. The sequence goes on from NZ_JOEY01000018.1 coordinate 77,759, forward strand.
ACCGGGATCCTGCGTGAAGGTTTCGGGCCATTGACATCCTCCCCCTCCTAAAAGAGGGGGATTTCAACCCAGTTGGGTTGAGGTTCACGGACGCTCGAACGGCTCGTGGTCGTTGTCGTCCCTCCGGCACCGGCTGATCGCCGGGGGCGGGGAATCCCGCCCTGCCCTGCCGCGACGTTGGTTGCTGCGTTGGTGTCCGCGTAGCAGGTGAAGCCACACGAGGTGCATCGGAAGTCTGCTTGGCTCTCGCGAGACTTCTTGTCGATCCACCCGCAGGCGCTGCACCGCAGAGAGGTATAGGGGGCGGGTACGTCTTCGACGCGCCCGGGTGCTTTGTGCTCGGTGCGCCGGCGGAGCAGGCCCCAGCCCTGGGCGAGGATCGCCCGGTTCAGCCCGGCCTTCTGCCGCACCTTCTTACCGGGCTCCTCGACAGTTCCCTTCGCCGAGCGGGTCATGTTCTTGATGTTCAGCTTCTCGAACCGCACCAGGTCGTACGACCTGGCCAGCGCGGTCGAGGTCTTCTCGCACCAGTCCTTGCGCCGGTCGGCCTCGCGGGCTTTGAGCTTGGCAATCTTGCCGTAGGCGGCGGTCTTCTTCTCGCTGCCCTTGGGGGCGCGGGCGGCGCGGCGCTGGTGCTTGCGAATCTGTGCCCGCTCGCGGGTGGTGAGCTGAGGGCAGTTCAGGGTGCGGCCGTCGGAGAGGGCCGCGGTGATCTTGACGCCCCGGTCGATGCCGATGACCTCGCCCGTACCGGGAGCCTCGATGGGTTCGGGGATTACCGCGAAGGCAATGTGCCACTGGCCGTTACGGAAGGTGACCCGGAATGTCTTCGCCCGGGGCATCTCCCGGGTGAGGCGGAAGCGGACCCAGCCGCATCCGGGCACCCTGACCTGTGCCCACTTGCGGTTGAGCTTCTGTACGACGACGGAGCGGCCCATCACCTGCCTGCCGGTCTTCGCGTTCAACTTGGGCGTGCCGTCGGTCTCGTACTCGGGTACCCGGTCGGTGCCGATGACCCGAAAGCCCTCGTGCCGGTACTTCGTGCGCCAAGTCGGCTCGCCGAACCCGGACATGAACTTGGCGTTCTTGGCTTTGGCGAAGTCCTTTAGCGCCTGCTGCTGCACGTCGGCATTGCCCGCGCCAAGCCAGTCATTGTCCCGGCGTGCCGCAGTGAGCTGCTTGCACTGCTCGGCGAAACCGGGCGCGGGCTTCCGCCCGCGCTGCCAGTGGGAGTGCTGCTCGACGGCGAGGTTCCACACGTACCGGGCGTGCACGCAGTGCAGGAGCATCTGCTCCGCCTGCTGCGGCGTCGGATACATGCGAAACCTGGACATGGGACCATTTTAGTCCAAGAGTGGTCCCATGAGGCATGTGAACCTGAGACTCCCCGACGATCTGCACGAGCGGGCCCGATCTGCCGCAGCAGCGGACGACCGCTCCTTGAATTCCTGGCTGGTGTCCCTCGTGCGCCGCGCCGTCGAGTCGGGCGGAACGCCGGATCGCGATGATGCCGATCCGGCTACCCCTTCCCCGCTACGGGAGAGTGGGCAATCACCCCGGCCGTAAACGACCGGGCACCTGCCCGAAACAAGGTGGGAGATCCGGGGATGCGGCTGGGCTGCTGGCTGCTCGTGGGCCTGCTCATCTACGCCTTCTACGGCTATCGCTGCACCCGCGGCGTCATGCCCGGCGGCTCGGTCGGCCTCGACGTCCTCAACGAGATGTCCGACTCGGACGAACCGCATGCACGGCCCGAGCAGATACCGGCGCCGTAGCCCTTTGTGCACCCGGCCAGGTCACATCGGCTCGGCCGGGTGCAGAAACGGCTCGTCCATGGGGACCGCTCGCCCCAGCGACAACAGCATTGCCGCCAGCAGCGGGTTGCTGTTCTCGCTGCGGTGCAGGGCCGTCACCGTGCGGTGCGCGGAGCGTTGGGTGAGGCGGGTGGCCTCGATGGTGTCCTTCGGGGCGTGGCCGAGTGCCGGGACCACCGCCACTCCGAGTCCCGCGGACACCAACTCCCGTACGACGTCGTAGTTGTTGCTGCGGAAGGCGACCGCGGCCTCGAACCCGGCCGCCGCACACAGCCGTACGGTCGACCGGGCCCCGGCGGTGCCCTCGCGGCTGGTGATCCAGCGGGCCCGGGACAGCTGGGGGAGCTGTGCGCTCAGGCCGCTGCCACGGGCGCGGAGCAGCACGAGGTCCTCCCTGAGCAGCCGGTGGTGGGTCAGACCGTCGGGCCATGGGTGGGGGCTGAGTCCGTACTCGTACACCAGGGCGATGTCCAGGTCGCCGTCGCCGAGTGCGGCGACCAGTTCCTCGGGCTCGCCCTCCTCCAGCTGGATCTGGGCGCGGGGATGGCTGTCGACGAACGCCGACAGGGCGGACGGTACGAGCCTGACGCCGGCGGTAGGGAAGCTGCCCAGCCGCAGCCGGCCGGTGACACCGGTGGCCAGCTCCTGCACCTGGTGATCGAGGTCGTCCAGGGCGGCGAGCACGCGATCGCCGAGGTCGACCAGGCGGTGGGCGGCGGCCGTCGGGCGGATCCCGTGGGCCTCGCGCTCGAACAGGACGAGGCCGGTCCCCTTCTCCAGGGCGGAGATCTGCTGGGAGATCGCGGACGCGGTGTAGCCGAGATCGCGGGCCGCGATCGCGAACGACCCGCTGTGGACCACGGCCTTCAGCGTGAGCAGGTGCAGGGGCTTCAGCACACGGCCTCCTCAGGGGTGGAGTCAAGCGTAAGCATCCCTTGCCCTGAAGCGTCAATTCTTTCGTTCTGCTGGTCCTTTTGGGCGACCCCGCCCGGCCCACATCGTGGTGAGGACCAGGGCGAACGCGCCTGGTGGGCAAGGAGGAGCGAGCACAGTGACCACGACAGCGCCGGGCCGCGCCGGCCTCGACGCGGCGGCTGTGGCCGCGGCCCTTGCGGGAGGGGACTGCGGCGAGGTCGCCGGTGACGCGGGCCGCCGGGCACAGTACTCGGCCGACGCCTCCAACTACCGTCAGATCCCGCTCGCCGTGGTCTTCCCGCGAGAACGGCGGCACGTCCTCAACGCCCTCGCCGTGTGCCGCCGCCTGGGCGTGCCGGTCACCTCGCGCGGGGCCGGCACCAGCACCTCAGGACAGGCGGTGGGAGCGGGCGTGGTCCTGGACTTCTCCCGCCACTTCAACCGGCTGCTCGCCCTCGATCCACAGGCGGGGACCGCCACGGTGCAGCCGGGCATCGTCCTGGACGATCTGCAGAGCGCGGCCTCCGCCCACGGCCTTCTCTTCGGCGCCGACCCCTCCACCCACAGCCGCTGCACGCTCGGCGGCATGATCGGCAACAACGCCTGCGGATCGCACTCCCTGGCCTGGGGGCGTACGGCCGACAACGTCCTGGAACTCGAAGTGGTCACCTACCGGGGCACGGTGGTCCGGCTCGGCGAGATGACCCAGTCGGAGATCGACGAGGCCATCGCCGCCGACGACGACCGCGGGCAGCTCATCGCCTCCCTGCACCGGCTCGCCCAGAACAACCTGGAGGCGCTGCGCACGAAGCTGGGCCGTTTCCCGCGGCAGGTGTCGGGCTATGCGCTGGAACACCTGCTGCCCGAGCGCCGCTTCAACCTCGCCCGCGCCCTGGTCGGCAGCGAGGGCACCCTCGCCGTCGTCCTCTCGGCGACCGTCCGCCTGATCTCCCCGCCTCCCGCCCGGGCCCTGGTCGTCCTCGGCTTCCAGGACTCAGGCGCCGCTGCCGACGCCGTACCCGCCCTGCTGGAGCACCGGTTGCTGGCGTTGGAGGGGCTCGACCAGGCGCTGACCGACATCGTCACCCGCCCCGAGACCCGCGCGACCATCGACACCCTGCCCACCGCCCGGGCCTGGCTGTTCGCCGAACTCGGCGGTACGGCGGACGAGTTGCCCCTCAGGGCCATGGAACTCGCCGAGATCGCCGGGCAGGCCACCGGCTTCACTGGCAGCGAGATCGTCACCGATCCCGCCCGAGCCCGCAGTCTGTGGCGGATCCGCGAGGACGGAGCGGGCCTGGCAACCCGCATGCCCGACGGCTCGGAAGCCTGGCCCGGCTGGGAGGACGCGGCCGTGCCGCCCGACCAACTCGGCTCCTATCTCCGCCAGTTCACTCAGTTGCTGACCCAGCACGACCTGCGGGGTGCGGTCTACGGCCACTTCGGCGAGGGCTGTCTGCACGTCCGTATCGACTTCGACTTCACCACCGAACACGGCACCGCCGTCTTCCGCGCCTTCGTCACCGACGCCGCCAAGCTCGTCACCGCGCACGGCGGCTCCCTGTCCGGCGAACACGGCGACGGCCAGGCCCGCTCCGAACTGCTGCCGCTGATGTACGGACCCGAAGTCATCGCCCTGTTCGAGGAGTTCAAGGAGATCTGGGACCCCGACAACGGCCTGAACCCCGGCATGATCGTGCGGCCGCTGCCGGTCGACGGCAACCTGCGCGTCAGCGCGCACCGCACCCCACTACCGCTCACCACAGTGTTCTCCTTCGCCTCCGACGACGGCGACTTCGCCAAGGCCACCCGACGCTGCGTCGGCGTCGGCAAGTGCCGTACCGCCGCCCACCGCGGCGACGTCATGTGCCCCAGCTACCGGGTCACCCTCGACGAGAAGGACTCCACCCGGGGCCGCGCCCGCCTGCTGTACGAGATGACCCAGGGCGAGGTGATCACCGACGGCTGGCGGTCGACCGAGGTCCGCGATGCCCTCGACCTGTGCCTGTCCTGCAAGGGGTGCAGCGCGGACTGCCCGGTCGAGGTGGACATGGCGACGTACAAGGCGGAGTTCCTGTACCACCACTACAAGGGCCGCGTGCGGCCTGCCTCGCACTACACGATGGGCTGGCTGCCGCTGCTGTCCCGCGCCGCCGCCCGGATGCCACGCCTGGTCAACGCCCTGACCTCCTCCCGACTGGCCCCACTCCTCAAGCGGCTCGGCGGCATCGACGGCCGGCGCGAGATCCCGCGCTTCGCCGACGAGACCTTCCTCGCCCGGTTCCGTCGCCGCACACCGCGGGGGGACGGCCACCGGGGCCCGGTCATGCTGTGGGTCGACTCCTTCAACAACCACTTCACCCCCGAGGTCCTGGAGGCCGGGGTCGCAGTACTGGAGGACGCCGGTTTCCGGGTCCAGGTCCCCGACGGCACCCAGTGCTGCGGACTGACCTGGATCACCACCGGCCAACTCGGCGTAGCCCGACGCATCGCGCGGCGCACCGTCAACGCCCTTGCCCCGGCCGTCGATTCGGGCACTCCGGTCGTCGGTCTCGAACCCAGCTGCACGGCGGCCCTCAAGACCGACCTGCCCGAACTGCTGGACAGCGACGACCGTGCCCGCGCCCTGGCCGGAGCCACCGTCACACTCGCCGAACTCCTCGTCCGGCACGCGCCCGACTGGCAACCCCCACACCTCGACGCCCACTCGATCAGCCAGACGCACTGCCACCAGCACGCGACCTCGGGCTTCGGCGCCGACAGCGCGCTCCTCCACCGCATGGGCGTGGACAACACCACGCTCGCCTCCGGGTGTTGCGGCCTGGCCGGCAACTTCGGTTTCGAACGCGGCCATTACGACGTTTCCGTCGCCGCGGGCGAACAGGTCCTGCTCCCCGCCGTACGCGAAGCCGCCCCCGGCACGCACGTCCTCGCCGACGGCTTCAGCTGCCGCAGCCAGATCGCCCAGCAGACCGACCGCACCGGCACCCACCTCGCGCAGCTCATCGCCCGCGCCCTGCCTCCCGCTACCGACAAGGAACACACCTGTGACTGACGCGCTTTCCCTCGTCGACGACTGGGGCCCCGAGAAGATCGTCGTCGTCTCTCATCGCCGTACCGGCATGAAGGGCGTCCTGGTCATCGACAACACCGCCCGGGGCATCGGCAAGGGCGGAACCCGTATGAGCCCCACGGTGACCGTCGACGAGGTGGCCCGCCTCGCCCGGGTCATGACGTGGAAGTGGGCGAGCGTCGACCTCTTCTACGGCGGCGCAAAGGCCGGCATCGTCGCCGACCCGGCGTCCCCCGACAAGGAGGCCATCCTGCGTGCCTTCGCCCGCGCCCTGTCCAACGAGGTCCCGCGCGAGTACGTGATGGGGCTCGACATGGGGCTGACCGAGAGCGACGCCGCCATCATCCAGGACGAGTTGGGCGACCGCGGTGCCGCCGTCGGCACCCCCGAGCACCTCGGCGGTGTGGCGTACGACAAGCTCGGCGTCACCGGCTACGGGGTCGCCGAAAGCACCGACGCCGCGGCCCGGCACCTGGGCCTGCCCCTGTCCGGCGCCCGTGTCGCCATCCAGGGCTTCGGCGCCGTCGGCAGCGCGGCCGCCCGGCGATTCGTCGAACTCGGGGCCACCGTCGTGGCGGTCTCCACCGCGCACGGGGCTCTGCACGCCCCCACCGGCCTGGACGTCGACGCCCTCCTGACGGCCCGCGAGGAGCACGGCGACCACTTCGTCACACGCGTGGGGCAGGGCACCGCCCTCCCCTCCGGCGCCGAACTCACCGTGGACTGCGAGGTGTTGGTGCCCGCCGCGCTCCAGGACGTCATCGACTACAGCACCGCGCACGAGATCAAGGCCAAACTGGTCGTCGAAGGTGCCAACCTGCCCACCTCCCCGGAGGCCCAGACCATCCTCGCCCGGCGAGGCATCACCTTGCTCCCCGACTTCGTCGCCAACGCCGGAGGCGTCGTCGCCGCCGCCTTCGCGATGGACGCCCGCTACTCCGGCTTCCGCCCCGACACCACCGCCATCTTCGAGACCATCTCGACCAGGCTGCGCGCCAACACGGTCACCGTCCTCGACGAGGCCGACCGCCGGGACGTCACCCCACACACCGCCGGCCGCGCCCTGGCCGAGCAGCGCGTCTTCGCCGCGATGCGGAGCAAGGGGCGCATACCCCGCGACTGACCACGCCCTGGTGCGCGACACCCGTGGCCGTCAGTGCGGTGAGCGGCCGTTCCAGGTGTCGGTTCGGTATCGGTGCGGCGATCGCGGCAGCCTTTCCCCCGGCTGCGGCGACCTCGATCCAGGACCCGCGGGGCGACCGGCGGACCGGACGACGGTCTCGCCTGCCCTGCGACGAACGTATGGACACCAGAGGAGCCAGCACATGCGAGCAACGTCGGGGACCCAGCCCCAACATGGTCTGCGGAAGCGGGCCCTGCGCCCCGTCCCGATCGCGACAGCCGTTCTGACGATCGCGGCGGGCGGTGTGCTGGTCCCGGTGTTCGCCCAGGGGAGCGAAGCCACGTGCAGCGTGAAGTACAGCGTCGGCAACACATGGCGGGGTGGCTTCCAGGGGAGCGTCACGGTCACCAACAAGGGGAAGCCCGCCAAGAACTGGACCCTGGCCTTCGACTTCCCCTCGGGGCAGAAGATCGTGCGGGGCTCGAACGCCGACTGGTCCCAGAAGGGCTCCAAGGTGACGGTCCGGGGCGCCGGAGCCAACCGCACCCTCGCCACCGGCGACAAGGTCCGCGCCGGGTTCGTGGCCTCCGGCGCCAAGGCCACGCCGTCCCGCTTCAAGTTCAACGGTGCCGTCTGCGACAGCGGCAAGTCCGCCCCGGCCGGCCCGTCCTCGTCGGCCTCGGCGAGCGCTTCCGTCAAGGCCACGGCGAGCGGCTCGCCTTCCGCCTCCCCGACGACCGGCACCCCCACCACGCCCGCCTCCTCGCAAGCCGCGAGTGACGGGACCCTCGCCTCGCGGCTGAGCGTCTCCAAGATCACGCTTCCCTCGTCCCTGTCGTACCTGGAAGCCGGCTACAACCAGCAGGCGGAGTGGACGCGGGTGGACACGCAGGCCGCTCCCGATGGGACCGTGAAGGTCGCGTGGCCGGCCGCCGACGGTATCCACGTCACCCCGCTGACGCCGGCACTGGCGCGTGACGGCGCCGACACCGTGGTCCCGGGCACCAAGGAGGTCGGCGGGCTGGTCGCCCACAACGACGGCTTCGCGCTGCTGACCCGGGTGTCCGACACCAACAAGTGGGACGAGACCGCGGCGGCCCTGGTCCGCTACAAGAACGGCTCCCTCGCCTTCGACAAGAAGCTCACCGGTACCGCGAGCAACGACACCTCGCCGGTTCTGGACAGCCAGTTGAAGTGGAACGGGAGCAAGTACGGCGCCTACTTCGTCGTCCACGGCGCGGGTGGCTGGGCCGACGGCCACTTCGGCGACAAGCTCGCCTACGTCAACGACTCCGGCACCACGCAGGACGGCGGCTGGGACTGGGGCTGCAGCCACAACGAGGGGATCGCCCTGCACCCCGAGTCCTCCGGGGCGTTCACCTCTCTCTGCTTCGACGACTGGCGGTCCGGCCTGCTGGTCAGCACCGGCATCGGCGCCCCCGACGACGCCCCGGTCGTCCAGCGCGAGGAGTGCTGGGCCGGCTACTGCGGCGGTACGTACCCCGGCAGGTCCGGTGACCTGGTCAAGTCCGCCACCGGCCGGTACGCCACCGCATGGGCCTCACGCGGCGCCGCCTCGGCCGTCAAGAACCCCGAGGACAGCAGCGGCCGTGGCTGGAAGGTGACCCCGAAGACGGACACCCACCAGGTGACCGTCGCCTTCCTCAAGGACGGCTCGACGCCCGACGGCGACCCCGTCCAGCTGACCGACGACGCGAAGACCGACCACGTCAACGTCCGTATCGCGCCCTACGGCAAGAACCTCCTGGTCTCCTGGGAGGAGGTCACCGACGCCGTCTGCAAGTCCGGCACCTGCACCGGCAAGTTCGGCGGCACGCACCTGCGGGTCATCGACTACGACGGCAAGACGGTGGCGCCCGACGAGGTGGTGGACGCCCGCATAGCCGGTGACATCGCCGTCCTCCCCGACTCAAGCCTCGCCTGGGCCTTCACGGCGGCCACCCCGGACTACAGCTCCGGGATGAGCGGCTCGTCGCCCACGTCCAGCACCCTCTCGATCGCCCGTCTCAAGAACTGAGGAGGCCGTCCGTCCCCGGGAGACTCCGCGGGAAACAAGAAAGGCAAGGCGCGTCTCCGCTCCTTGCCACTCTTAACTTATAGCTCACCGGGGGGCTTGCGGCAAGGCCCCCACCGTGCCGCAGAATCTCCGGCCTAGGCCGGAATCTGCGGAAACGGGGAGTCGCGAAGTGCGTGTTTTGTTGTCGACGTATGGGTCGCGCGGGGATGTCCAGCCGATGGCGGGACTCGCGGTGCGGTTGAGGGCCCTCGGTGCGGAGGTGCGGGTGTGTGCGCCGTCGGACGAGGAGTTCGCGAAGCTGCTGGCCCGTGTCGGTGTGGAGCTGGTGCCGGCCGCCGAGCCGGTGCGCACGCTGGTGACGGGGGCGGCGCCGACGGCGGAGGGTCTGCCCCAGCGTGCGGCCGCGATGGTCGCCGCGCAGTACGAGGCGGTCGCCGCGGCGGCCGAGGGCTGTGACGCGGTGGTGGCGACCGGCCTGGTCCCGGCCGTGGCCGGGGCGCGGTCGGTCGCCGAGGAGCTGGGTGTCCACTTCGTGTACGTGACCTACTTCCCGACCATGCTGCCGTCGCCGCACCACGCGCCGCACCCGCTGCCGCTCCATCCGCTCCCACCGGGCACGACCGACAACCGGGAGCTGTGGGAGCTGAACGCCCACAGCTTCAACGCCCTGTACGGCCCGGGGATCAACGCCCACCGGATGCGGATCGGACAGCCGACGGTGGACGACATCCGCGGCCACGTCTTCACCGACCGGCCTTGGCTGGCGGCGGACCCGGTCCTGGGGCCGTGGCAGGAGCCGGCGGACCTCGACGTCGTACAGACCGGCGCGTGGATCCTGCCGGACGAGCGTCCGCTCGCGGACGAGCTGGTGGCGTTCCTGGAGGCCGGTGAACCGCCGGTGTACGTGGGCTTCGGCAGCATGCCCATGCACGGGTCGACGGACGTCGCCCAGGTGGCCGTCGACGCGGTGCGCGCGCAGGGTCGCCGCGTGGTCGTCGGGCGCGGCTGGGCCGACCTGGGCCTCACCGACGACCAGGACGACTGCTTCGTCGTCGGCGAGGTCAACCAGCAGGCACTGTTCGGCCGGGTGGCCGCCGTCGTGCACCACGGCGGCGCGGGCACGACGACGACGGCTGCCGGGGCGGGGGCGCCTCAGGTGGTCGTACCCCAGCTCGTGGACCAGCCATACTGGGCGGACCGAGTGGCTGAGCTGGGCATCGGCGTGGCACACGACGGTCCGACTCCGACCTTCGAGTCCCTGTCGACCGCGCTCAAGGTGGCCCTGACCCCCGAGACCAGCGCCCGAGCGAGGGCCGTGGCCGCCACGATCCGCACCGACGGGGCGACGGTGGCCGCCCAGCTGCTGCTCGACGAGCTCAGCCGGTAAAGGCCGCCAGTGCCCGCGTGAACTCGCGCGGAACCGGCGGGCCGGAACCCGGAACACCGCCAGTCCGAACGCCCTAGCCGCAGGAAATGGTCGCAAACGACCTCATATCGGAGCTGATGCATTGAATCCCTTGACCACCAGCGCGTTCGACCTTCCCGACCGCCTCTCCGCCAAGGCCGACCCGACGCTGATCGCCGGCGACGAGCAGCACTTCGCGGCCATCGCGGAGTGCCTCGAGCAGACGATCGCCGAGGTGTCCGACCACCTCGACGCCGAGCGCAGGGCGCCCGGCGGCATGGGCAGGCAGGCGATGGACCGGGACACGGAGATCCACCGGCTGACCGGCCGCCTGCGCGCACTGCGTCGCTTCGGCCTGGACCTGTGCCTCGGACACATGGTCGGCACGGACAGCCCCGAGCCCGTGTACGTGGGGCGGCTCGGCCTGACGGACAGCACGGGTCGTCGGCTGCTGATCGACTGGCGCTCCCCGGCGGCCGAGCCGTTCTTCGGAGCCACCCACGGCAACCCGATGGGTCTGGCGAGCCGCCGCAGGTATCGCTGGACCCGCGGCCGGATCGGCGACTACTGGGACGAGGTGTTCACCTCGGACGGGTTCGCCGGGCACGCCGCGCTCGACGACCAGTCCGCCTTCATCGCCAGCCTGGGCAGCAACAGGTCGGAACGGATGCGGGACGTCCTCGGCACCATCCAGGCCGACCAGGACGCGATCATCCGCGCGGGATCCCGCGGCGCCCTCGTCGTCGACGGCGGTCCCGGCACGGGCAAGACCGTCGTCGCCCTGCACCGCTCCGCCTACCTCCTCTACTCCGACCCCCGTCTCGGTCACCGCCGGGGCGGCGTCCTGTTCGTCGGTCCGAGCCGGCCCTACCTGGGCTACGTCGCCGACGTCCTCCCCAGCCTCGGCGAGGAGGGCGTGCAGACCTGCATCCTGCGGGACCTCGTCGCCGAAGGAGCCGCGGCGGCGGTCGAGGCCGACCCGGAGGTGGCGCGTCTGAAGTCGTCCGCGGACCTGGTGAACGCGATAGAGAAGGCCGTCAGGTTCTACGAGGAGCCGCCCGCCAAGGGGATGACGGTCACGACCCACTGGTCCGACATCGAGCTGACCGCCGGCGACTGGGCCGTGGCGTTCGGGGCGGCGGAACCCGGCACCCCGCACAACGAGGCGCGCGAGCAGGTCCTGGAGGAACTGCTCACGATTCTGGTCGACAAGCACGAGGGCGATCAGGACGGCGAGGAGGTCTCGCCCCAGCTGCTCCGCAAGTCGCTGCGGCAGAACCGGGAGCTGATCACGACCTTCAACCGGGCGTGGCCGCTGCTCGAAGCAGCCGACGTCGTCTCAGACCTGTGGTCGGTGCCCGCCTATCTGCGGATGTGCGCTCCCTGGCTCGGCCGCGACGACGTGCAGCGGCTGCAGCGCGCGGAACCCCAGGCCTGGACGGTGTCCGACCTGCCGTTCCTGGACGCGGCACGGCAGCGGATCGGCGACCCCGAGGCGGCTCGGCGCAAGCGTCGGAACACGGCCATCCTCGCCACCCAGCGCGAGCGCATGGCGCAGGTCGTCGACAACCTGGTCGAGGCCACCGCCAACTCCGGCGCCGACGGTGACGACGGCGAAGGCCTCGTGACGATGCTGCGCGGTGAGGACGCCCAGGTCAGCCTGGTCAACGAGTCCGAACTGGCCACCCTCGAACCGGACGTCCTCGCCGGCCCGTTCGCGCACATCGTCGTGGACGAGGCCCAGGAACTGACCGACGCGGAGTGGCAGATGCTGCTGCTGCGGTGCCCGTCCCGGAGCTTCACCATCGTCGGGGACCGCGCCCAGGCCAGGCACGGGTTCACCGAGTCGTGGCAGGAACGGCTCGAACGGATCGGGTTCGACCGGATCAACCTGTCCTCCCTCAGCGTCAACTACCGGACGCCGGAAGAGATCATGGCGGAGGCCGAGCCGGTCATCCGGGCCGTGCTCCCGGACGCCAACGTGCCGACCTCCATCCGCAGGGGTGACGTCCCCGTCGTCCACGGCTCCGTTTCGGAACTGAGCTCGATCCTCGACACCTGGCTCGCCGCACATGCCGAGGGGGTCGCCTGTGTCATCGGCACCGGTGACATCGGGGAGGGGACGTTCAGGGCGACGCCCCGCGTCCGCTTGCTGACCCCGGAGCTGTCGAAGGGGCTCGAGTTCGACCTGGTCGTGCTCGTCGACCCGGAGGAGTTCGGCGAGGGCATCGAAGGGGCGGTCGACCGGTATGTCGCGATGACCCGGGCGACCCGGCAACTCGTCGTCCTCACGAGCTCCTGAAGGGGGTCACCGGCATCCCGTGATGCCGTCGACGACATGGCGCAGGAAACCGGCCGCCGTGCCGCCGTCACAGACGCGGTGGTCGAAGGTCAGTGAGACGTGGACGACCTTGCGTACCTCGATGCGGCCGTCCCGCACCCAGGGGCGGTCGATGACGCGGCCCACGCCGAGCATCGCCGCCTGCGGGTGGTTGAGGATCGGCGTGGCGCCGTCGACGTCGAAGACGCCGTAGTTGTTGAGGGTGAAGGTCCCGCCGGTGTGGTGCTCCGTCGGGAGGGCTCCGCTGCGGGCGAGTGCGGTGAGCCGGCGCAGTTCGGCCGCGAGGTCGTGGAGGGCGAGGCCGTCGGCGTTCCGTACGACGGGTACGACGAGGCCATGGTCGGTCTGCGCGGCGAAGCCGAGGTGCACCTGGGGCAGCCGGACGATCTCCTGGCGGTCGCCGTCGACGCGTGCATTGAGCTGCGGGTATGCGGCGAGCGCAGCGAGGCACGCCCGGGCGAGCAGCGGCGTCGGACCCGTTCCGTGGGTGGTACGGGCGGCGAGCAGGGCAGTGGCGTCGGCGTCCGCCCAGATCGTCACGGCGGGTGTGTCGCGGTGGCCGCGGACGAACTTCTCGGCGGCGGGGCCCAGGGGAGTGCGAGTGGCGGGTGGCACTTCGCGGGCCGGGCCGGTGTCATCGGCAGCGGAACCCGCGCCGGCCACAGCCACGCCCCGCCCCGACGGCCGACGCCCCGGCCCTCCGGACGTCCCGTACCCGGTCAGGACGGCGCCCGAGCCGGAGTCCGCCGTGCCCTCCGCCACGGTGAACAGCGGCGCCCCCACCCGGACGACTTCACCGGCCCGGCAGTGCAGGGCCGTGACGGTCCCGGCGAACGGGCTCGGCAGCGTGACCACGGACTTGGCCGTCTCGACCTCGGCGACGACCTGGTCGTGCGTGACGGGGTCGCCCACGGCGACCTGCCACTCCAGCAGCTCGGCCTCGGCCAGCCCTTCTCCCAGATCGGGCAGGTGGAACGTACGGCCGGGCGCGGTGGTCCCGGTGCGGGACGGCGCGTCCCGCCGTGTCCGCCGTACGTCGTCGGCGGGCAGCAGTCGGCGCAGACCGTCCAACACCCGCTCGGCACCCGGGAGATGGGCGTGCTCAAGGAGCGGCGGCGGATAAGGAACGTCGAAGCCCGTGACCCGCAGCACCGGTGCGCGCAGCGCGTCGAAGCACCGCTCCTGCACGCGGGCCGCGATCTCGGCGCCGACCCCGGCGAAGCCCTGGGCCTCGTGCACCACCAGGCATCGCCCGGTCCGCCGCACGGACGCGGTCAGCGTGCGGTCGTCGAGCGGGACGAGGGTGCGCAGGTCCAGCACCTCCACGTCCAGCCCCTCGGCCGCGGCCCGGTCGGCCGCTTCCAGCGCTACGGCGACCGAGGGGCCGTAGGCCACCAGCGTGGCGTCGCTCCCGGTGCGGCGGATCGCCGCGGTGCCGAACGGCTCGGTGCGGACCGGGAGTTCGAGTGGCTCCTTGGTCCAGTAGTGGCGCTTGGGCTCCAGGAAGACCACCGGGTCCGGGTCGTCGATCGCCTCGCGCAGCAGGGAGTAGGCGTCCGCCGCCGTCGCCGGGGTCACGACCTTCAGGCCCGCGGTGTGCGCGTAGTACGCCTCGCTGGAGTCGCTGTGGTGCTCGACGCCGCCGATGCCGCCGCCGTACGGGATCCGGACGACCAGCGGCAGGGGCAGGGCGCCGCGGGTGCGGTTGCGCATCTTGGCCATGTGGGAGGCGATCTGCTCGAACGCCGGGTAGGCGAACGCGTCGAACTGCATCTCCACCACCGGCCGCCACCCGGTCATCGCCATACCGACCGCGAGCCCCGCGATACCGGCCTCGCTGACCGGTGTGTCGAAACATCGCCGGTCGCCGAAGGCCTCGGTCAGCCCGTCGGTGACCCGGAAGACGCCGCCGAGGCGGCCGACGTCCTCGCCGAAGACGACGACGCGTTCGTCCGCGCCCAGCGCGTCCCGCAGGGCTGTGTTGAGCGCCTGGGCCATGGCCGTGTCGACTGCGGTCATCTCAGCGTCCCTCCAACTCGGTGTGCAGTTGGGCCTGTTGGTCCGTCAGTTGTGGGGTGGGTGAGGCGAAGACATGGTCGAAGAGCGCCGCCGGATCCAACTCCGGGTCCAGTGAGAGCCGTTCGCGGACGTCGGCGGCGTATGCCTCCGCCTCGGCCGCGGTCGTCTTCACGTCCTCGTCCGTCAGCAGGCCGCGCCCGCGCAGTGCGGACTCCAACCGGGCGATCGGGTCGCGGCCCCGCCAGTGGTCGGCCTCGGCGGCGGCGCGGTACCGGGACGGGTCGTCGGCGCTGGTGTGCGGGCCCATCCGGTAGGTGTGGGCCTCGACCAGCCACGGTCCGCCGCCCGCCCTGGCATCCTCAACAGCCGTTGTCAGTACGGCGAGTACGGCCGCGGCGTCGTTGCCGTCCACCTGCTCCGAGCGGACGCCGTAGCCGACTCCCTTGTACGCCAGGCTCGGTGCCGCGCACTGCTCGGACAGCGGGACCGAGATGGCGTACCCGTTGTTCTGCACCAGGAACACCACCGGAGCCTTCAACACGCCCGCCAGATTGAGGGCTTCGTGGAAGTCGCCCTCGCTGGTGGCGCCGTCGCCCACGAGCGCGAGGGCGACGGTGTCCGCGCCCCCCAGCCGCTCCCCGTGGGCCAGGCCGACGGCGTGGGCGGCGTGGGTGGCCAGCGGGGTGCACTGCGGTGCCGTGCGGTGCCGCCCCGGGTCGTAGCCGCAGTGGCCGTCGCCGCGCAGCAGCGTCAGCGCCTCGACGGGGTCGATGCCGCGGCTGACCAGCGCGACGCAGTCGCGGTAGGTGGGGAACAGCCAGTCCGTGTCGCGCAGGGCGAGCGAGGCGCCCACCTGGCAGGCCTCCTGGCCGAGGCTGGAGGGGTGGACCGCGAGCCTGCCCTGCCGGGCGAGCGCCGTCGCCTGCTCGTCGAAGCGGCGCCCGACGACCATCTTCCGATATGCCGTCAGCAGCGACTCGGGTGGTGGCTCGGGGTACTTCCGACCCTCCGTCGCGTCGAATTCCGCTGTATTGCCATTCGTTGACAGAAGGGAAACCGGAACATGGGACGGGAGCCAGGTCGATGCGTCTACCCATTTCTCCGTCGTCTTATGCGTCGGCGTATCAACCATGTTTTCGCCACCCTTTCGTCATGGCTGTGCGCCTCGGATGATCTCTGTAGCCAGCGCTTTCTCAACCGCCTTGCGGCTAAGGGGAGATGAAGCGGAACTGAACAGTCCGCAGGTCGCCGACCGGTTCGCGGTAAGCGCTTCCTGTGTGTCAACTCGGCGTCGACAAACGATAATTCGCAGGCCACCCGCTCTTTCCCTGACACCGGTTCCAATTGATCAGCGAAACGCGGCACTGCGGAAGGCAAGCGAAGATGTCCGGAGTACGCCCGGGAACACGGCACTACACGCTCGTCTGTTCCTCATGCGGAACCCGTTACGAGGACGACGGCCTCCTCCTCGACTGCTCCCGTCGGCACGAAGCGGCATTTCTGTACACCGAGTACGGCAGAAGCGGAACCCGTCACGGGGAAAGCGCCGGCCTGTTCCGGCATGCCCCGATGCTGCCGGTGGCGCGCACCTTTCCCGGTGTGCCCGGCCCGGTCGTCCAACCCGCCGAACGGCTCGGCCGCCGCATCGGCCTCGACCGGCTGTGGGTCGCCTTCAGCGGGTACTGGCCGGAGCGTGGGGCGAACCTGCCGACCTGCACGTTCAAGGACCTGGAGGCGTACACGGTCCTGGGCCGGCTGCCCGCCGAGCCGCCCGTGCTCGTGATCCCCTCGGCGGGCAACACCGCCGCCGCCTTCGCCTGGGCCGCCACCCGGCACCAAGTGCCCTGCCTCCTCGTCGTGCCCGCCCCGGCCATGGAACGCATGCGCTTCCCCGCCCCGCTCGACCCCTGCGTACGGCTCGTCGTCCTCGACGGCACCGCCACCTACAGCGACGCCATCGCCTGCGCCGACCTCCTGGCCCAGCTCCCCGGCCACCACGCCGAGGGCGGCTCACGCAACGTCGGCCGCCGGGACGGCCTGGGCACCGTCATGCTGGCCGCCGCCGACTCCCTCGGCCGGCTGCCCGACACCTATGTGCAGGCCGTCGGCAGTGGCACGGGAGCCATCGGCGCCCACGAGGCGGCCCGCCGCCTGCGCGCGGACGGCGAGGCGCTGCCCCGCCTGCTGATGTGTCAGAACGCGCCCTTCGCGCCCCTGTACGAAGCCTGGCGATGTACCGGCACGGCGCCCGCCGACCGCGAGCACGAGCCGCTGGCCCGTGAACTCACCAACCGGCGGCCGCCGTTCACCGTCCGCGGCGGAGTCCGCGACGTGCTCACCGAGAGCGGCGGCGACGTCCTGTGCACGGACAACGATGTCGCCCTCGCCGCCATGGCCCTCTTCGAGGAGATCGAGGGCATCGACATCGAACCGGGCGCCGGAGTCGCCCTGGCGGCCCTGGCCGACGCGGTACGAGCGGGGCAGGTCCGCCGCGACGAACTGGTCCTCCTCAACATCACCGGCGGCGGCCGCGCCCGCCAGGCCCGCGACCTGGCACTCGTCCCCGCCGAACCCTGGCTGCGCGTGCCCTGGCCCGGCCGGGACGAGGGGCCGCGAGCCGTCGCCGAGCAGGTGGCACGGCAGCTGACCGGCTTCGCCGCCGTCGCGGAGGCCGCCCGATGACCGACCCCCGGGTTCTGGACCTGTCCGCCGCCCAGCGCTCGATGTGGTTCGGGCAGCGACTCGACCCCGCCGGGCCCGCCTACAACGTGGGCGAGTACACCGAGATCCACGGCCCCGTCCGCCCCGGCGACTTCCGGGCGGCGATACGGCAGGTGGTCGACGCCACCGAGACGCTGCGGGTCCGGTTCACGGCAGACGACGACGCCGTACGCCAACTCGTGGACGCCGACCCGGCCTGGGACCTGCCCGTCGTCGACCTCACGGGCGAATCCGACCCCCGATCGGCCGCCGAGGCCTGGATGGCCGCCGACTTCGCCACGCCCTTCGACCTCGACCGGTCCCCGCTCTTCCGGTACGCGCTGCTGAAGCTTGCCGACACCCACTGGATCTGGTATCAGCGCTACCACCACATCGCCGTCGACGGCTACAGCTGCTCCCTCGTCGCGAGCCGGGTCGCCGCCGCCTACACCGCCCTCCTCGCGGGTACGCCGCACACTCCGCCGTCGGCGCCCCTCGCCCCGATGGTCGCCGCGGACGAGGCCCACCGGGCCGGCGAACGGCACGCTGCGGACCGGGAGTTCTGGACGCGCGCCCTCGCCGACCGCCCCGACCCGGTGAGCCTGTCCGCCCGCCCGCCGCAGGTCGCCGGGCGCTTCCTCCGTCGTACCGGTCATCTTCCGTCTCCCGCGGGGGACTTGGTGCACGCGGCCGCCGAACGCGCCGGCACCCGCTGGTCGCGTGTCGTCCTCGCGGCGACCACCGCCTATCTGCACCGACTCACCGGAGCCCGGGACATCGTCCTCGGCCTCGCCGTCACCGCCCGCGAGAACGACACCGAACTCGCCACCCCGGGCATGGCGTCCAACGTGCTTCCCCTGCGACTGTCCGTACGGCCCGACACCGCCGCCGGTGACCTCGTACGCCAGGCCGCGGCCGCCACCCGGGACCTGCTGACGCACCAGCGGCACCGCGGCGAGGACCTGTGCCGGGAGCTGGACTGGCCGCAGGACGGGCGGCGCTTCTTCGGGCCCGTCGTCAACATCATGGCGTTCGGACCGGAGTTGAGGTTCGCGGGGCATCCGACCACCCGCCACAACCTGTCCACGGGGCCCGTCGAGGACCTCGCCGTCAACGTGTACGACCGGGCGGACGCGCACGGCATCCGCGTCGACCTCGACGCGAGTCCCGCCCACTACTCGGACGCCGAACTCACCGCCCACCACCGGCGTTTCGTCCGCTTCCTGGACCACTTCGCCGCCGCGGCCGGTTCCGATGTGCCGGTAGGCCGGATCGAGCTCGCGCCGCCCGAGGAACGGGTGCGGATCGCCGGCGCGGACGCACGCGGGGGAGAGGCGACCATACCTGCGGCGTGCGCCGCGGCCGACCCGGACGCCACTGCGGTTGTCCAAGGCGAACGGCTCACCACCTACGGGCAGTTGAACGCCCGCGCCAACCGCCTCGCGCACCGACTGATCGCCCTCGGCGTCCGACCCGAGGATCGCGTCGCGATCCTCATGGACCGCTCCGACGGACTCCTCACCGCACTGCTCGCCGTCCTCAAGGCGGGCGGCGCCTACGTCGGCCTCGACCTCCGCGCACCCACCGCCCGCACCCGGCGGATCCTGGCCGAGACCGGCGCGACGGTCCTGCTGACGGACACCGCGCCCGCCGAGGCGTACGACGGGATCCTCCCGGTCGTCGTCGACGATCCGACGCTCGCCGACGAACCGGACACGGACCCCGCCGTGTCCCTGCATCCGGACCAACTCGCCTACGTCAGCTTCACCTCGGGCTCCACGGGCACACCCAAGGGCGTCGCCGTCACCCACCGGGACGTCACCGCCCTGGCCGCCGACTCGGCGTTCGGCGACGGCGCGCACGCGCGTGTGCTCGTCCACTCGCCGACCGCGTTCGACGCCTCCACGTACGAGATGTGGGTGCCGCTGCTGAACGGCGGCACCGCCGTGGTCGCCGGGCCGCGAGAGGACGTGGACGCCGCCGCCGTCGCACGTCTGACGGCCCGGCACGGACTGACGGCGCTGTGGCTCACCGCCGGCCTCTTCCGGCTGGCCGCGGAGGAGGACCCGGGCTGCTTCGGGGGGCTGCGCCAGGTGTGGACCGGCGGGGAAGCGGTGCCGGCCGAAGCCGTACGGCGGGTGCTGGCGGCCTGTCCCGGCCTGACCGTCACCGACGGCTACGGCCCCACCGAGACGACCACCTTCGCCACCTCGCGCCCGTGTCCGCCCGGCACCCCCGTGCCCGACCCGCTGCCCATCGGCCGCCCCCTGGACGGCATGCGCGCCCACGTCCTCGACGGCGCCCTCCAGCCCGTCCCGCCGGGCACCGTGGGGGAACTCTACGTCGCCGGTCCCGGTGTGGCCCGCGGCTACCTGGGCCGATCGGGCGCGACCGCCGAGCGGTTCACCGCCGACCCGTACGGCCCGCCCGGCGCCCGCATGTACCGCACCGGCGACCAGGCCCGCGTGACACCGGACGGCGAACTGGAGTACCACGGCCGCGCTGACGGCCAGGTCAAGCTCCGCGGCTTCCGCATCGAACCGGGCGAGATCGAGACGGCCCTCGCCGCCCACCCGGAGGTCGCCCAGGCGGTGGCGGTCGTCCGCGAGGACCGGCCCGGCGACCGACGGCTGGTCGCGTACGCGGTCCGTGCCGGGGGTGCGGTGCCGGAGGCGGGGCGCGCCGAGCATTCCGGGGCGTCCCTGGAGGCTCCGCGTGCCGGGGGCGTGGTGTCGAGCGTGGAGGGTCAGCGTGCCGGGGGCGTGGCGTCGACGGTGGGGGACTCGCGTGCCGAGGGTGTGGTGTCGAGCGTTGGGGGCCTGCGTGCCGGGGGCGTGGCGTCGACGGTGGGGGGCTCGTGTGCCGAGGGCGTGGCGTCGACCGTGCGGGCCCCGCGTGCCGAGGGTCGCGCACCGGTCGCCGAGGAGCCGCACGCCGAGCGTGCCGCGTCGGCTTCGGAGGGCCCTGGGGCGGTGGGTGCCGGGTCGATCCCGGCGGCCCTGCCTGCCGACTCCGCGGCGCTCGTGCCCGCCGAGGGCGCCGCGTCGTCCCTGGAGGCCTCGCCCGTCACGTCCGTCGGGCTCACCTCCGACGCCGCCCTGCGCGACCATCTGGCCCGCCATCTGCCCGACTTCATGGTGCCCTCGGCCGTGGTCCTCCTGGACCGGCTGCCGCTGACCCCCAACGGCAAGCTCGACCGGGCCGCGCTGCCGGCCCCGTCGACCGACACCGCGCCCGCCCACGAGGCCCCCCGCACTCCGCACGAAGAAGTCCTGTGCGCCCTGTTCGCGGACGTCCTCGGTCTCCCCGACGTCGGCCCCCACGACGGCTTCTTCGCCCTCGGTGGTCACTCCCTGCTCGCCCTGCGTCTGCTGGGCCGGATCCGCACCGCCCTCGGCGTCGAACTGACCCTGCGGGACGTGTTCGGGGCGCCCACTCCGGCCGGGCTCGCCCGACTGGCCGGCGCCGGGACGGCCGCACGGTCCGCCCAGCGGCCGGTCCCGCGCACCGTCCCGGGCGAGGTCCCGCTGTCGTCCGCCCAGCGGCGGCTGTGGTTCCTGGACCGGTTGGAGGGCCCGAGTGCGGCGTACGTCATTCCCCTCGCCGTACGGCTGACCGGCGGCCACCTCGACGCCGGTGCCCTGCGCGCGGCCCTCGCCGACATCGTCGACCGGCACGAGATCCTGCGCACGGTGTACCCGGACGCCGACGGCCTGCCCCGCCAGCGGCTGCTGGGCACGTGGCGGCCGGAACTGCACGTCGTCGACGTCCTGGACGAGTCCGAACTCCCGGGGTGCATGGCGCAGTTGGCGGGGGAGGGCTTCCGGCTCGTCGACGAGGTCCCCTTCCGCGCACACCTCCTCGCCCTCGGCCCCGAGGACCACGTCCTCCTCCTCACCCTGCACCACATCGCCGCGGACGGTTGGTCCCTGGACCCCCTCGTCCGCGACCTGGCGACCGCCTACCGCGCCCGGCTGGAGGAGCGGGAGCCGGACTGGGCGCCGCTGCCCCTCCAATACGCCGACTACTGCGTCTGGCAGGACGAGGTGAGTGACCACGACCGTCACCTCGAGCACTGGCTCGAGACGCTCGCCGGGCTCCCCGACGAACTCCCGCTCCCCGCCGACCGGCCGCGCCCGCCCCGCGCCACGCACACCGGCGGTGACATCCCCGTCCGGCTGGACGCGGACCTGCACCGGCGGCTGCGCGCGCTGGCCGGCGAGTCGGGAACGACGGTCTTCATGGCCGTGCAGGCGGGGCTCGCCGCCCTGCTCACCCGGCTGGGTGCGGGGACCGACATCCCCCTCGGCACGCCGGTCGCGGGCCGCGCCGACGAGGCGCTGGACGATCTCGTCGGCTGCTTCCTCAACACCCTCGTGCTGCGCACCGACACCTCGGGCGACCCGACCTTCCGGGAACTGCTGGACCGGGTCCGGGAGACCGACCTCGCGGCCTACGCCCACCAGGACCTGCCCTTCGAGCATCTCGTGGACGCCCTCAACCCGCCCCGCTCACTCGCCCGGCACCCGCTCTTCCAGGTGATGCTCGCCTTCCGTCCGAGCGCCGGACCCCGCCTCGACTTCCCCGGACTGCACGCCCGCGCGCTGCCCGTGGAGACCGGAGCCACCAAGGTCGACCTGACCTTCAACCTGGGCGAACTGCGGGCCCCCGACGGCTCCCCGGACGGCATCGAGGGCATCCTCCAGTACAGCGCCGACCTCTTCGACCGCCGCACGGCCGAGGACTTGGCCGCCCGTCTGGAACTCCTGCTGCGCGCCGCGGTCGACGACCCCGACAAGGCGGTCGGCGCACTCGACATCCTCACCTCCGACGAACGCCACCGCCTGCTGGTCGAGTTCAACGACACCGCGCGGGACGTCCCGGACACCACCTTCCCGCGGATGTTCGAGCAGCGTGCCGTGGAGACCCCGGACGCGGTCGCGGTGTCGAACGCCGACTCTGTGCTGACGTACTGTCAACTCGACGAAAGAAGCGCTCGGTTGGCTCGCGCTCTCACCTCGTACGGCGCCGGTCCGGGCCGGTTCGTCGCGTTCTCGCTGCCCCGGTCGGTCGACATCGCGGTCGCCGTGCTCGCCGTACTCAAGGCGGGCGCCGCCTACGTGCCGCTCGACCCGGAGCACCCGGCCGAGCGCACCGCCCATCTGCTCGCCGACGCGGAGCCCGTGTGCCTGATCACCCGGGAGCCCCTCCCCGTCGACTGCCTTGTCGTGAGTCCCGACGCGACCCCGGTCGATCCGGACGCACCTCTCCCCGAAGCCCGTCCCGCCGACCCCGCCTACCTGATCTACACCTCCGGCACCACCGGCCGCCCCAAGGGCGTCGTCGTCGAGCACCGCAACCTCACCACCTACGTCGCCCGTTGTGTCGAGGCGTATCCGAGCCTGCGCGGCACCTCGCTGCTGCACGCGACGATGTCCTTCGACGCCACCGTGACCACCCTGCACGGTGCGCTGGCCGTCGGCGGCCGGGTCCACATCGCCGCCTTCCACGAGGCGGGTGCCGAGCCGCTGCCCGGCGGCTACACCTTCCTCAAGGCGACCCCCAGCCACCTACCCCTGCTGCCGGCCCTGCCCCACGACCTGTCGCCCGCCGAGGAGTTCATGCTGGGCGGTGAGGCACTGGTCGGTGAGGCCCTGCGTGCCTGGCGCCGCGACCACCCCGGCGTGCGCCTGGTCAACCACTACGGCCCGACCGAACTCACCGTCGGCTGCACCGACCACCGCATCGAACCCGGCGAGGACCTGCCGACCGGCCCGGTCCCCATCGGCCGCCCCATGTGGAACACCCGGGCATACGTGCTCGACGCGCGCCTGAACCCCGTACCGGCCGGTGTCGAGGGCGAGTTGTACGTCGGCGGCGACCAAGTGGCCCGCGGCTACTGGAGGCGCCCCGGGCTCACCGGCGAGCGGTTCGTCGCCGACCCCTTCGGGCCGCCCGGTGCGCGGATGTACCGCACCGGGGACCTGGCGGTGTGGCGTGCGGACGGAACTCTCGTGCTGCGCGGGCGGGCCGACGGTCAGCTCAAGATCCGCGGTCTGCGGATCGAGCCCGGCGAGATCGAGGGCGTGCTCACCGCCCACCCCGAGGTCACCCAGGCCGCGGTGGTGGTGCGCGAGGACCGGGCCGGCGTACGACGGCTCGTCGCCTACGTCGTCGGAACCGGCCACGATCTCCTCGCGCACGCCGCCAGGCACCTGCCCGCCCACATGGTTCCCGAGGCGCTGGTGGCGCTGGACGCCCTGCCGATGACGCCCAACGGCAAGCTGGACCGAGCGGCCCTGCCCGAACCGGCCGTTGCCCGGGAGACGACGGGCCGGGCGCCCCGTACTCCGCAGGAGGCGACCCTCAGGGAGCTGTTCGCCGACGTCCTCGGGGTCCCCGCCGACCAAGTGGGCGCCGAGGACGGGTTCTTCGACCTGGGCGGCGACAGCATCACCTCCATCCACCTGGTGAGCCGCGCGCTCGCCGAGGGCCTGCGGCTGACCCCGCGGGACGTGTTCGAGCAGCGCACGGTGGCCGCGCTCGCCGCGGTGGCGGAAGGCCGGCCGGCCCCCGCCCGGGCCCAGGAATCGCCGATCGGCACCCTGCCCCTCACCCCCGCCATGCACCGGCTGCGCGAACGCGGCGGTCCCATCGGGGCGTTCAGCCAGTCCGCCCTGCTCGTCACCCCCGCGGGTGCCGACGAGAAGCGGCTGACGGCCGCGCTCCAGGCCGTGCTCGACCATCACGACGTCCTGCGGATGCGCCTGGCGCCCGACGGCCGGACGGCGGAGGTGCCGCCTCCCGGGTCCGTCGACGCGGCCACGGTGCTGGAGTGCGTGGCCACCCCCGACGACTTCGCCGCCCTGCTGAACAGGTCCGCCTCACAACTCCGCCCGGAGGAGGGCCGGTTGCTCCGCGCCGTATGGTGCGACGCCGGAGCCGACCGCGCCGGACGGCTCCTGCTGACGGTCCATCACCTGGCCGTGGACGGCGTGTCCTGGCGCATCCTGTGCACCGACCTGGCCGCCGCCTGGCGCGAGGAGGCGCTGCCCGAACGGGGCACCTCCTTCCGGCACTGGGCCCGCCTGCTGGAGCGGGAGGCCCGCACCCCGGCACGGCAGGCCGAACTGGACGTGTGGCGGGCGATGTTGGAGAAGGACCCGGGCCGCCTGCTGGGCACCCGCCGGCCCGACCCCGAGCGAGACGTCGTCGGCGCGATGCGCCATCTCGCCCGGCAGCTCCCGGTCGAGGTCACGACCGACGTGCTCACCACCGTGCCCGCCGCCTTCCATGCCGGCCCCGACGACGTCCTGATCGCCGCGCTGGCCGCCGCGTTCGTCCGGTGGCGGCGGCAGCCGACTCTTCTGGTGAACATCGAGCGGCACGGTCGCGAGGAGATCGCGGCGGGCGTCGACCTGACCCGGACGGTCGGCTGGTTCACCAGTGTCGTCCCCGCACGGCTCGACCTCGCCGGGGTCGACACCGCGGACCCGGCACAGGTCCTGAAGACCGTCAAGGAACAGCTGCGGTCCGTCCCCGACCACGGCATCGGACACGGCCTGCTCCGCCACCTCGACCCGGAGGCCGGTCCGCTCCTCGCCGAACTCCCGGTGCCGGAGGTCGGCTTCAACTACCTGGGCCGGGCGGCCCGTTCGTCCGATGCCGACTGGTCGCCCGCACCGGAACCACTGCGCAACCTCGGCGCCGTCCACGACCCGGCCATGCCCGTGGCCCACGGCCTGGAGATCACCGCCGTGGCCGGCCCGGACGGCCGGCTGGAGACCACCTGGTCCTGGGTCCCCGGCATCTGGGCCGAGGACGACATACGCGCGCTCGCGGACCTGTGGTTCGAGGAGCTGACCGCGCAGGCCGAAGGCACCGGCGCGGCGGGCGGACACACCCCGTCCGACCTGCCCCTGGTGTCCCTGTCCCAAGCAGAGATCGACGAACTCGAAGCCGAGTTCGGCAATGAGTGGAGGTAACCCACGGTGACTCGGTCCGGTTCTGGAATCGCCGACATCCTGCCCCTGTCGCCGCTGCAGGAAGGCCTGCTCTTCCACGCCCTGTTCGACGACGAGGGCGCCCCCGACCTCTACGCCGCCCAGCAGATCCTGGAGCTGGAGGGTCCACTCGACCCCGCCGCCGTACGCGCCGCCGGCCAGGCCCTGCTCGACCGGCATCCCAACCTGCGCGCCTGCTTCCGTCGCCGGGAGGCCGGAGCCCCCTTGCAGATCGTGCCCACGGACGTCGAACTCCCCTGGGCCGAGGCCGACTTGTCGACCCTCGGTGAGAGCGAGCGCGACAAGGAGTGGGAACGGCTGCTGGACGAGGAGCGCACCCGCCGCTTCGACCTCGCCAAGCCGCCGCTCCTGCGGTATCTGCTGGTCAAGTGGTCCCCGGACCGCTACCGCCTCCTCGTCACCAACCACCACATCCTGCTGGACGGCTGGTCGAAGCAGCTGCTCGTCCGCGAGTTC
This sequence comes from Streptomyces fulvoviolaceus, assembly GCF_000718165.1. Taxonomy (GTDB): domain Bacteria; phylum Actinomycetota; class Actinomycetes; order Streptomycetales; family Streptomycetaceae; genus Streptomyces; species Streptomyces fulvoviolaceus. The sequence goes on from NZ_JOEY01000018.1 coordinate 103,667, forward strand.
GGCGCCCTGTACACGGGCGAGCACCCGACCGCCCTGCCCCCGGCGCCCGCCTACCGCGACTACCTCACCTGGCTGGGAGGCCAGGACCGCGGCGCCGCGGAGGAGGCGTGGCGAGACGCCCTGTCCGAGGCGGGCGAGCCCACCCTGCTCGCTCCTGCCGGGACCGACGCGACGACCTTGCTGCCGCACGAACTCGTCGTCGAACTCCCCGAGCAGCTGACCGTCGCCGCCGACACCACGGCCCGGTCGCTCGGGATCACCCTCAACACCCTGGTCCAGGGCGCCTGGGGCGTGCTCCTGGGCCGGCTGACCGGCCGTACCGACGTCGTCTTCGGCCAGACGGTCAGCGTGCGTCCGCCCGAGCTGCCGAACGTCGCCTCGATGGTCGGCTTCTGCATCAACACCGTTCCGACGAGAGTGTGTTGGGATGAGGACGGCACCGTCGCCGACTTCCTCACCGCTCTCCAGGGCCGACAGACGGACCTGCTCCCGCACCAGCACCTGGGCCTCGCCGACATCCGGCGCGCCACCGGCACCGGCGAGCTCTTCGACACCCTGCTGGCCTTCGAGAACCACCCCGCGTCCACCTCGGCGGTCGCCGAGGTCACCCAGCTCACCGGCCGCGACGCCACCCACTACCCGCTCACCCTCGCCGTCCTGCCCGCCCACCGCCTGGCCCTGCGCCTCTCCTACCGGCCCGACCTGTACGACGAGACCGGCGCCCGCACCCTCCTGGACCGCTTCGCCGCGACCCTGGAGGCCCTGGTCGCGGACCCGCGGCGGCGCGTCCGCGAGGTGGAGGTGCTGCTGCCGGGAGAGCGGGAACGGTTCCTGACCGAGGCGAAGGGCACCCTCGGCGACGACGCCACCCTGCCCGAGCTGTTCGCCCGCCAGGCCTCCCGAACCCCCGACGCGACGGCCGTCGTACACGAGGGGAACCGGCTCACGTACGCCGAACTCGACGCGCGCGCCGACCGTCTGGCCCGGCTGCTCGCGGCACGGGGCGCCGGTCCCGAGCGGCTGGTGGCACTCGCGCTTCCCCGCTCGACGGAGCTGGTGGTGGCCGTGCTGGCCGTGCTCAAGTGCGGGGCGGCCTATGTGCCGATGGACCCCGACTACCCGGCGGACCGGCTCGCCTTCATGCTCGCCGACGCCGCCCCCGTGCTGCTGGTGACCACCAAGGACGTGGCACCCGCTTCGCACATCCCCGTGATCATGCTGGACGAGCCGCTGCCCGAGGCCCCGGAGCCGGTCGAGCCGCCGCACCTGACGGGCGATCACCTCGCCTACGTCATCTACACCTCCGGCTCCACCGGCCGCCCGAAGGGCGTCGAGGTCCCGCACCGCAACGTGGTCCGGCTCTTCGAGTCCACCCGCCACTGGTTCGACTTCGGGCCGGACGACGTGTGGACGCTGTTCCACTCCTACGCGTTCGACTTCTCCGTCTGGGAACTGTGGGGAGCCCTGCTGCACGGCGGCACGCTCGTGGTCGTGCCGTTCGCCGTCAGCCGGGAACCGGCGGACTTCCTGCGCCTGCTCGAGCGAGAGCGGGTCACGGTCCTGAACCAGACACCGTCGGCCTTCGGGGAACTGCTGCGCGCCGACGCGGAAACCCCGTGCGACCTCGCGCTGCGGTACGTCGTCTTCGGCGGCGAGGCTCTCGACCCGGCGCGGATCGCCGAGTGGTACACGCGCCACCCGCAGGACGCCCCCGTGCTCGTGAACATGTACGGGATCACCGAGACGACCGTCCACGTCACCGGACTGCCCCTGAGCGCGGGTCGGTCGAGCGGTGTCGGAGACCCCATCCCGGACCTGCGCGCCCACGTCCTCGACGCGGGCCTGCGCCTTGTGCCCCCGGGAGTGACCGGCGAGCTGTACGTGGCCGGTGCGGGGCTCGCTCGCGGCTACCTGGGCCGCCCGGGCCTGACGGCGGGGCGGTTCGTCGCGGACCCCCTCGGCGGTCCAGGCGAACGGATGTACCGGACCGGCGACTTGGTCCGCCGGTCGGAGGACGGCGGGCTGGAGTACGTCGGCCGGGCCGACGACCAGGTCAAGATCCGCGGCTTCCGCATCGAACTCGGCGAGATCGAGGCCGTGTTCGCCGCGCTCCCCGGGGTGGCCCGGGCCGCGGTCCTCGTGCGGGACGGACGGCTGGTCGCGTACGTCGTCCCGCGCGCCGAAGCCGAAGCCGGCACCGCCGCCCCGGCCACCCTGCGACAGCAGGCGGGTCGGGCGCTGCCGGACCACATGGTCCCCTCGGCCGTCGTCGTCCTGGACCGGCTGCCGCTGACCGCCAACGGCAAGCTGGACCGCGCCGCGCTGCCCGCACCCGCCGCCCCGACCGGCACGGGACGCGCCCCGCGAACCCCGCAGGAGGAGATCCTGTGCGGCCTGTTCGCGGACGTCCTCGGCCTCGACGCCCATCGCGTGGGCCCGGACGACGGCTTCTTCGAACTCGGCGGCGACTCCCTGCTCGCCATGCGTCTCGCCGACCGGATCCGGGCCGCGCTCGGCACCGCGCTGCCCGTGCGGGCGGTCTTCGAGGCCCCGACGCCGGCCGCCCTCGCCGCCCGGGCTCACCGTGGCGAGGAGGTACGGCGCCCCGAACTCACCCCGCTCGGCCGTCGCCCCGACCCGCTGCCGCTGTCCTACGCCCAGCAGCGCCTGTGGTTCATGAGCCGACTCGACGGCGGCAACACCGCCTACACCGTGCCCTGGGCGCTGCGCCTCACCGGGCCCCTCGATCGTGAGGCGCTCGAGGCGGCGCTGGCCGACGTCGTGACCCGCCACGCGCCGCTGCGCACGCTGCACCCGGACTTCCAGGGCACGCCCTATCAGCGGATCCTGGATCCGGGAGAGGGACGACCGGAGCTCCTCCTGATCCCGGCCACGGAGGCGGACCTGCCCGGCCTGCTCACCTCCGCCGCGCAGCACCGCTTCGACCTGGCCACCGAACTCCCCCTGCGCGTCACGCTCTACGAACTCGGCGCCGACACCCGTGTCCTCCTGCTGCTCGCCCACCACATCGCCGTGGACGGCTGGTCCATGACACCGCTGATGCGCGACCTGGAGACCGCCTATGCGGCGCGCACGGAGGGACGGGACCCGCAGTGGCCCGACCTCCCCGTGCAGTACGCGGACTTCGCCTGCTGGCAGCGTGACCTGCTGGACGAGGATGAGGAGCAGATCTCCTTCTGGCGCGAGGCGTTGAGCGGCGCCCCCGAAGAACTCCCGCTCCCGGCCGACCGCCCGAGGCCCGCCGAGCCCAGCGGACGCGGTGACCGTGCCGACGTCGCCCTCGACGCCGAACTGCACGCCGGGCTCGCCCACCTCGCCTCGTCCTCGCGCGTCACCCTCTTCATGGTGCTCCAGGCCGGCCTCGCCGCGCTCCTCACCCGACTCGGCTCCGGCACCGACGTCCCCATCGGCACCCCGGTCGCGGGCCGGACCGACGGCAGGCTCGACGAACTCGTCGGCTTCTTCGTCAACAGCCTCACCCTGCGCACCGACACCTCCGGCAATCCGACCTTCCGGGAACTCCTGCACAGGGTCAGGGAGTTCGACCTTGCCGCCTACGCCCACCAGGACGTGCCGTTCGACCTCCTCGTGGAGGCCGTCAGCCCCGAGCGGACCCTCGCCCGCCACCCCCTCTTCCAGGTGATGCTGGCCTTCACGGGCCACACCTCCGGCCCCGCCCTCGCTCTGTCGGGCCTGAGTGTGGTCAGGGAGCCCGTCGAGACCGGGACCGCCCGTTTCGAACTCTCCCTGTACCTCGCCGAACACCGCCACGACGACGGCTCGCCGGCCGGCATCGACGGCGTCGCCGAATTCAGCACCGACCTGTTCGACCCCGCCACCGCCGCACACCTCACCCGGCGACTCGTCCGCCTCCTCGCCGCGGCCGCCGCCGGCCCCGACACCCGCATCGGCGACCTCGACCTCCTCGACGACGACGAACGCCGGCAGCTCGGCGACTGGAACGCCACCGCCTCCGAGCCGCCGCCGGCCTCGCTCGCCGAACTGTTCCGCGAGCAGGTCCGTCGTACACCCCGGGCCCTCGCCCTCAACGACCTGTCGTACGCCGAACTCGACGCGCGCGCCGACCGGTTGGCCCGCGTTCTGGCCGGGCGGGGGATCGCGCCGGGCGACGTGGTGGCCGTACTGATGCCGCGTTCCGTGGACCGGATCGTGGCGGTTCTCGCGGTGGCCCTCGCCGGTGCCGCGTTCCTGCCGGTGGACCCCGGGCTGCCGCGTGAGCGGGTCGACCTCATGCTGGGTGACGCTCAACCGGCGTTTGTCCTGAGCGACTTGGCGATGGACGGAGCGCCCGGCGAGCTGCCGTTGGTGTACGACCCGCACCACGCCGCCTACGTCATCCACACCTCGGGCTCGACGGGCGTACCCAAGGGTGTCGTCGTCGAGAACCGGGGACTGGCCGCGCTCGCCCGGACGCAGATCGAGCGCTTCGGCCTCGACGCGGACTCCAGGGTGCTGCAGTTCTCGGCGCCCGGATTCGACGCGTCGGTGATGGAGCTGCTGATGGCGTTCGCCTCGGGCGGCACCCTGGTGGTGCCTGCGGAGTCAGGTCCGCTGGTGGGCGAGGACCTGCGAGAGGTGCTGACCGGCGGGGCGATCACCCACGCCCTGATCCCGCCCGCCGCCCTCGCGACGCTGCCCGACTGCGAACTCCCCGAACTGCGGACCCTGGTGGTGGGTGCCGAGGCCTGCCCCGGTGAGCTGGTGGCCCGGTGGGCGCCCGGCCGGCGGATGGCCAATGCCTACGGGCCCACCGAGTCGACGGTGTGCGCGACGATCAGCGTGCCGCTCTCCGGTGAGCAGGCGCCGCCCATCGGGCGACCCGTCGTCGGCACGCGGGCGCATGTGCTCGACGCCTGGCTGCGACCGGTCCCGCCCGGTGTGGTGGGCGAGCTGTACCTCGCCGGTGCCGGGCTTGCCCGCGGGTACCTCGGCCGGTCCGGTCTCACGGCCGGGCGCTTCGTGGCGGATCCCTACGGCGGTCCCGGTGAACGGATGTACCGGACCGGCGACTTGGTGCGCCGGTCCGCCGACGGCGAGCTGGAGTACGTCGGCCGGGCCGACGACCAGGTCAAGATCCGAGGGTTCCGTATCGAGCCCGGCGAGATCGAGGCCGTACTCGCCCGGCACCCGCAGGTCGTCCGGGCCGCCGTGGTCGTCCGCGAGGACGAGCCCGGGCAGCGGCGCCTCGTCGGGTACGTCGTGCCCGAGCCCGCCGACGTCCCCGACCCGGCGGACCTCAGGCGGCACGCGGAGGAGGCACTGCCGGACTACATGGTGCCGTCGGCGGTCGTCGTCCTCGACGCCCTGCCGCTGACCCCGCACGCCAAGCTCGACCGCAAGGCCCTGCCGGCCCCCGAGCTCGTCGCGGCCCCGGCCGGACGGGAACCCGCGACTGCCGCGGAGCGCATCCTCGCCGACCTCTTCAGCGATCTGCTGAAGCTCCCCGAAGTCGCCCTGGACCAGGGCTTCTTCGCACTCGGCGGGGACAGCATCTCCTCGATCCGGCTGGTGAGCCGGGCGGCCGAGGCCGGGGTGGTGATCAGTCCCCGGGACGTGTTCGAGCACCAGACCGTGGCCGGCCTCGCGGCAGTGGCCCGCGGTCCTGTGGGCGCGGCGAGGGCGGAGGACGACGGCGTCGGCACGGTCCCGCTCACGCCGGTGATGCGGTGGCTGCGGGAACGCGGTGGCCCGATCGACCGGCTCAGCCAGTCCGTGCTGCTGACGGTCCCGTCGGACGCCGACCTGCCCCGTCTCACCGCGGCGTTGCAGGCGCTGATCGACCACCACGACATGCTCAGGTCCCGGCTGACACCCGGAGGGGAACTGGAGGTCGGCCCCGTCGGCAGCATCCGCGCAGGCACGCTGACCGACCACCGCGAGGCACCGGACGACCTGCACGCCGCCGTCGCCGAGGAGTTCGACCGGGTCCTGGGTCTGCTGGACCCGGCAGCCGGGCAGATGGTCCGTGCCGTGTGGTTCGACGCCGGACCCCAGAATTCCGGACCCCAGAATTCCGGACCCCAGAATTCCGGACCCCAGCGCTCCGGCCGGCTGCTGCTCGTCGTCCACCACCTGGCCGTGGACGGAGTGTCCTGGCGCATCCTGGTGCCCGACCTGGAGGCGGCCTGGACGGCGGTCGCCCAGGGCCGCACGCCGAAGCTGCCGCCGGTCGGCACCTCGTTCCGCCGCTGGTCCGCGCTGCTGGGCGAGGAGGCCCGCAAGCCCGCACGGGTGGCGGAGGCCGAGCTGTGGCGCCGTATGGCCGCCGCCCCGCGCACCCCGATGGGCGCCCGCCCGCTCGACCCCGGCCTGGACACCGCGGCCGGCACCCGCTCCCTCCGCCTCACCCTGCCGCCCGAGACGACCGGCCCGCTCCTCACCACCGTCCCGTCCGCCTTCGGCACCGGCACGCAGGACGTCCTGCTCACCGGCCTCGCCCTGGCCGTCGCCGACCGGCAGGGCTCCGCGCACGTCCTCGTCGACGTCGAAGGGCACGGCCGCGAGGAGCTGACACCCGGGCTCGACCTGTCCCGCACCGTCGGCTGGTTCACCTCCCTCTACCCGGTCCACCTCGACCTGGACGGCATCGACGTGCGCGACGCGCTCGCCGCCGGACCTGCCGCCGAGACCGCGGCCCGACGGGTGGGCGAGCTGCTCCGCACCCTCCCGGACCACGGCATCGGGCACGGCCTCCTGCGCCACCTCAACCCCGACACCGCACCCGGCCTGGCCGAACCGCCCGCCCCCGAGCTCGGCTTCAACTACCTGGGCCGGTTCACCGCCCCGGGCAACGGCGGCGCGTGGACCTTCGCCCCCGAGTCGTCGGCGCTCGGCACCGGAACCGACCCCGGCCTCGCGGCCGCCCACGCCCTCGACCTCAACGCGGTCGTCCGCGACACCCCCACCGGCCCCGAGCTGGTCGCCGACTGGTCGTGGGCGGACGGCGTGCTCACCGAGCCGGAGGTACGCGAGCTGGCGGAGGCGTGGTTCGCCGCCTTGACCGCGCTCGCCTCCCGCGCAGACCACGCTGCGGCCGACGGGACAGCCGAACTGACGTTGACCGGGCTGTCCCCAGACGAACTCGACGAACTTGCAGAGGGCCTCGACGGCTAAGCGGACCGGGTGGAGGCGGCTGCGGAACCGCGCCCCGTAGGGGCGCGGGGAACTGCGCGACCAGCCCCCACCGGCCGGCAGCCAACGAACCGCACAACCAGCGGAGCGCCACGCACCCCAGAGAGACGGTGAGAACACCCCATGGCACAGCCCGCGCTGGCCGACGTCCTCCCCCTGACCCCACTCCAGGAGGGCCTGCTCTTCCACGCCCTGTACGAACACGAGGACGTCTATCTCGTCCAGCTCGTCTTCGAACTCGACGGCACCGTGGACGCCACCCGGCTCCGCGCCGCCGGACAGGCGCTGCTGGACCGGCACCCCAACCTGCGCGCGGCCTTCCGCCGACGCCGTGGCGGCGCACCGGTGCAGGTCGTCCCGCACCGGGCCACGCTGCCCTGGGCCGAGGCCGAGCTGACCGGGCCGGGCATCGACACCGAGGAGGAGTGGGCGCGTCTCCTGGACGAGGACCGGGACCGCGGCTTCGACCCGGCCACCCCACCGCTCATCCGGTTCACCCTGGCCCGCACGGGTGAGCGGCGGCACCGGCTGCTCGTCACCCACCATCACATCCTGCTCGACGGCTGGTCGGTCTCCGTCCTCGTGCGAGAACTCCTCGCGCTGTACGCGACCGGCGGCGACCCGGCCGCGCTCCCGCCCGCCCCGCCCTACCGTGCCTTCCTGGAGTGGCTGGGCCGACGGGACCGTACCGCCGCCGAAGCCGCCTGGCGGGACGCGCTGGACGGAGTGACCGAGCCGACCCGGCTGGCCGCCGCAGCCACCGATGACCGGGGTTCCGGCACGCTCGCACAGGCCCGGGCCGAGCTGTCGGCCGACACCGGTGCGGCCCTCACCGACCTGGCCCGGCGCCTGGGCGTCACGACGAACACCCTCGTCCAGACCGCCTGGGCGATCCTGCTCAGTCGTACGACGGGACAGAACGACGTCGTCTTCGGCGCCACCGTCTCCGGCCGGCCCGCCGAACTGCCCGGCGTCGAGTCGATGGTGGGCCTGTTCATCAACACCGTGCCCACACGCGTCCGGCTGCGCCAGGACGAGTCGCTGGGCGACCTCTTGCGACGGGTCCAGGAGGGGTACGTCACCCTCCTCGACCACCATCACCTCGGCCTCGCGGACATCCAGCGGGCTGCCTCTGTACCGGAACTCTTCGACACACTCGTCGTCTTCGAGAACTATCCCCTCGACTCGGCGGACTCGGCGAGTTCGGATGACGACGGCCTGCGCATCGTCGGGACGAGCGGCCGCGACGCCACCCACTATCCAGTGACACTGGTGGCGTTCCCCGGCCCTCGCCTCCGCTTCCGACTGGCTCACCGGCCCGACCTCTTCGACGCCGACTGGGCCGACGCCACGCTCGCCCGTCTCGTCAGCATCCTTGCGGACATCGCGGCCGACCCGAGCCAGCCGCTGGGCCGCCTCGGGCTCCTGGCATCGGCCGCACCCGCCGACGAGCGATGTCCGGCTCCGGCGGCCGGCACCCTCACCGAGCTGTGGGAGGAACAGGTCGCGGCCACTCCCGACGCCGGTGCCGTACTCGACCACGGCCGTGTCCTGACGTACCGCGAACTGGACGGCCGGGCCGAGCAGTTGGCCCGGCGGCTCACCGCTCTCGGCGCCGGACCCGAGCGGGTCGTCGGCATCGCGCTACCGCGCACGGCGGACCTGGTCGCCGCCGTCCTCGGCGTGCTGAAGTCCGGCGCCGCCTATCTGCCCCTCGACCCCGCCTACCCGGCCGACCGCCTCGCGTACATCGTCGACGACGCACGCCCGGTCGTCGTACTCGCCACCAGCGGCACGGCCACGGCGCTGCCCGCCGGGACACCCTTGATCACGCTCGACGACCTCGACGATGTGACGGCCAGCCAAAGAAAGCTGCACACAGCCGACTTGGACAACCTGGCCTGCGTCACCTACACCTCCGGCACCACCGGCCGCCCCAAGGGCGTGACAGCCACCCACCGCAACGCCGTCGAGTTCGTGACGTGGACGCACACCGCGCTCGGGCCCGAGCGGCTGGCCAAGGTGCTGTTCTCCACCTCGCTCAACTTCGACGTGTCGGTGTTCGAGATCTTCGCGCCGCTGCTGTGCGGGGGCCGGATCGAGATCGTCGAGAACCTGCTGGCCCTGACCGCCGACGGCCGCGACGACTGGGACGCGACCCTGGTCAGCGGGGTGCCGTCGGTCATGGCCACGGTCCTCGCCGACCGGGTGAACGTCCCCGCCCGCACCATCGCCCTGGGCGGCGAGCCCATCCCCGAGCAGCTTCTCGCCGACCTCCAGGCCGCCTTTCCGGGCGCGCGGATCGTCAACTTCTACGGCCCGACCGAGACGACCGTCTACGCCACCGCCTGGCAGTCCGACGTCGACCCGCACCCGAAGGACGGCCCGCCGCCCCTCGGCCGCACGCTCGCCCGCAACCGGCTCCACCTCCTCGACCAGGCCCTGCGGTCCGTGCCCGACGGAGTGACGGGCGAGGTGTACCTGGCGGGCGGCGGACCGGCCCGCGGCTATCTGGGCCGCCCCGGTCTGACCGGGCAGCGGTTTGTCGCCGACCCGTTCGGCGGGCCGGGGGAGCGGATGTACCGGACGGGCGACCTGGCCGTGCGCGACCCCGACGGACAGCTGCGCTTCCTCGGCCGGGTCGACCACCAGGTGAAGGTCCGCGGCTTCCGTATCGAACTCGGCGAGATCGAGGCCGTCCTGATGGAACATCAGGACGTCGCCAAGGCGGCCGCCGCCGTACACGGTGAGCAGAAGCTGGTCGCCTACGCGGTACCGGTCGCGGGCCGGACCGTCACGTCCGACGGCCTCCGCACCCACCTGGCCCGGACCCTGCCCGCCCACATGGTGCCCGCGGCGATCGTCGTCCTGGACGCGCTCCCGCTCACCGCCAGCGGCAAGCTGGACCGCAAGGCCCTGCCCGCTCCCGGGACACCGGCGCCCACGCGCAGCGCCCCGCGCACGGAGCAGGAGGTGCGGCTGCGCGCGATCGTCGCCGAGGTCCTGGGCCTCGCCCCGCACCTGGTGGGCGTGCACGACAGCTTCTTCGACCTCGGCGGCCACTCGCTGCTGGTGCCGGTGCTGACGTCCCGGTTCCGGACCGAGTTCGGCACCGATATGCCCGTGCGGTCGGTCTTCGCGCAGCCCACCGTGGCCGGGCTGGCCCCACGGGAGTGCGCCACCTCCGACTCCGGTACGGCGGCCCTGGACCCGGTGCTCCCGCTGCGCACCCGCGGCGACCGTGAGCCCCTGTTCTGCCTGCCGCCGGCCTCAGGCATGGCCTGGGGCTTCGCCGGACTGACCCGTCACCTCGACGCCGAACGGCCGCTGTACGGACTGCAGTCCCGCGGCCTGGTGCCGGGGGAGCGACTGTCGGGCAGTCTCGCGGAGACGGTCGCCGAGCACACGGCCCGGATCCGCGAGGTCCAGCCGCAGGGGCCGTACCACCTCCTCGGCTACTCCATGGGCGGACTGGTCGCCCACGGCGTCGCCACCACGCTCCAGGCTGCGGGGGAGGAGGTCGCCCTGCTCGCCGTACTGGACTCCTTCCCCGGCGCGTGGACGAGCCAGGGGCCGAGCCCGACCGACAGAGCGGCCGTGCTGCGCAGTCTGCTGGCGATCCTCGGACGCCCGGCAACGGAGGGGGAGTTGACCGACGCCCGGTTCACGGAACTGGTGCGCAGCGTGCCCGACCTGCCCGGCAGCCTGGACGACGCCGAACTCGCCGCCCTGGTCGAGGTGACGGCCAACAACCGGCGCCTGCTCACGGAGTTCGCCCCCGCGCCGTACCGCGGCGACCTGCTGATCTTCACCGCCGCCCATGATCCGGACGCGCACCCGGACCGGCACGGCTCCTGGCAGCCGTACGTCACCGGCCGCGTCGACCCCCACGACATCCCCTGCACCCACGGGGAGATGACCCGGCCCGGACCGCTGGAGCGGATCGGCCCCGTACTCGACGAACGACTCCGCGCCAACGCATCACACAGGAGGAACCCCGCATGACCACCAACCCCTTCGACGACGACACCCTCGAGCACTACGTCCTGGCGAACGAGGAAGGCCAGCACTCGCTGTGGCCCGCCTTCGCCGAGGTCCCCGCCGGCTGGACGGTCGTCCACGGCCGGGCGAGCCGTCAGTCCTGCGTGGACTACGTCGACGCGCACTGGACCGACATGCGCCCGAAGAGCCTGATCCGGGCCATGGGCGAGTAGCTGACTCCGAGTTGCCTCTGAAAGGGAACGGAATGACCACGCGGCGGACGATCGCTCCGGAAGAGCTCGACACGTTGAACCTGGCCGACCCGCGCCTCCACGCGGAGAGCGATCTGTCCGCCGTATGGCGCCACTTGAGGGAGCACGAGCCGGTCCACTGGAACCCGGCCACCGGCACCGCCCCCGGATTCTGGGTGGTGACCCGGCACGCCGACGTCACCTCCGTGTACCGCGACAACACGGCCTTCACCTCCGAGGGCGGCAACGTCCTGGAGACCCTGCTCGCCGGCGGCGACTCCGCGGCCGGCCGCATGCTCGCGATCACCGACGGGGCACGGCACCGGGAACTGCGCCGCATCCTGCTGCACGCGTTCTCGCCGCGCGCCCTGGAGCCGATCGTCGAGAGCGTGCGGAACACGGTGACCCGGCTGCTGCGGGACGCGATCGAGAAGGGCAGCTGCGACTTCGCCGCCGACGTGGCCTCGGGCATCCCGCTCGGTGCCATCTGCGACCTGCTCGGCGTGCCCGACGGCGACCGGGCCCATGTGCTCAGCCTGACCTCGTCGGCGCTGGGTTCGCACGACGCCGACAGTACGGCGGCCGACGCGTGGATCGCCAAGAGCGAGATCCTGCTCTACTTCGCGGGGCTCGCCCGTGACCGGCGTGAGGGCGGCCACGCGGATGTCATCGCGCTCCTGGCGGGCAGCAAGGTGGACGGGCTGCCGCTGGACGACGACGAGATCATGCTCAACTGCTACAGCCTCATCCTCGGCGGCGACGAGACCGCCCGGCTGTCCATGATCGGCGCCGCCCTCGCCCTCCTGGACCACCCCGAGCAGTGGGAGGCGCTCCGGCGCGGCGACGCCGGGATCGACACGGCGGTCGAGGAGATGCTCCGCTGGACGACCCCCGCACTGCACTCGGGCCGCACCGCTACCGCCGATACCGAGATCGGCGGTCGGCGGATCCGCGCGGGAGACATCGTCACCATCTGGAACGCCTCCGCCAACCGCGACGAACGGGTCTTCGACGCCCCGGAGTCGCTGCTTCTGGACCGCGTCCCCAACAAGCACATCACCTTCGCCTACGGCCCGCACTTCTGTCTCGGTGCCTACCTGGCCCGGGCGGAGATCGGGGCCGTCCTCGCCGGACTGCGCGACCTGGTCGCGGAGATGGAACAGACGGGCCCGGCGAAGCCCGTCTACTCCAACTTCCTCAGCGGTCTCAGCTCACTGCCGTTGGCGCTGAAGGGCGCGTGAGCGCGTTGAGGGCGTCCAGCAGATGAGGGCTCGCCGGTGAGCCCTCGTCGGCCGGGCCAGGGGTGCGGTGGAGCTCGCCGTCGATGATCTCGTAGTGGCCGATGGCCTGCAGGGGCGGCGAGTAGACGTGGATGGTGACGGCGCCGGCGTCGTGGTCCATGCGGTGGATGCCGGAGCCGGGGAAGGAGAAGGACTCGCCGGGCCCGTACCGGCGGGCGCGGCGCGGGCCGGCCACCGGCAACCCCTCCTGCCAGGCCGTGCCTTCGATGACGTGGACGCCGACACAGGAACCCTGGTGGTCGTGGTAGCCGGTATCACGGGACTCCCACCAAGTGTTCAGCCACGCCTCGGAGTTCTCGTTCCGCCAGAGCAGCAGATACGAGCCGGGGCCGGAGCGGTCGAGTGCGGCCGTGTCGACGAAGGCCGCCGCACGGCGGGCCCGCTCCGCACACTCGACCGGCAGGAACGGGCGGTCGGACACGCCGAGTTCGGCGAGGGCGGTGGCGTTTGTCGGGTTCATGGTCATCTTTCTCGTCCGATCCGCTGATCCACTGATCCGCTAGGGAAGTTCGTCGCCGGCGAGCCAGTCCTCCAGCGTGTCGAGGTCGCCGTCCGGCGCCTCGCCCGCGCCGACGAAAGGCACCGATCGCCGGGTCGCCGCGTGGGCACGTCGAGTTCCGTCGCCCAACTCGCCTACGTGTCCGCGCAGATCGACCGCCTGGGCGCCGCACATCAGCTCGACGGCGGCCAACCGCAGTGCCAGGCCCGCCATTTCATGCAGGCGGCGGGCCGCGGTGGGCGCCATGGTGATGCGGTCCTCGATACCGGCCGCGATGGCGCTCGTGGGCTGTTCCAGGGTGACGGGCTGCGCGAGGAGGCGTGCCTCGCCGGCCAGACTCGCCGCGCCGTTGGCGACGATCGCCAGGCCGTCGTCGGGGGTGGTGGGATCGGCGCGGAGCCCGGTCGGCAGGCCGGTGAAGGCCGTGTCCAGCAGCTTCTGCACCCGCTCGCCCGCGATCGTGACCGCCTGCGCGAGTCCGAGCCGTGCGTAGTCGAGCGCGATCGCGACCGGGGCGATGTCGTGGTTGCCGGTCGAGATGGCGCGGTCCTCGTCGATGAGCGTGATCGGGCTGTCGCCGGAGGAGGCGAGTTCGACCTGGACCGCGCCGGCGCAGTGCGCGAGCGCCTGGCGGGCCGCACCGTGGGTCTGCGGCACCACCTTGAAGGCGAGGGGATCCTGGAGGGCGCGGGCCGGTCTGGCGCCGGTCAGGAGGGCCCCGCCCGACAGCAGTGCGCGCAGGCGGCCGATCGTCTCGTGGGCACCCGAGTGCGGGCGCACTCCGGCGACGGCCGGGTGGATGGCGTCGACGTTTCCCGTCAGGCCCTCCAGCGAGAGCGCCGCCGCCACGTCGAGGGCCCGGACGGCCCGGGTCGCGCGCTCCAGGGCGAGGCAGGCGATCCCGACCGAGAACGCGTTGCTGTTGACGACGGCACCCGCCTCGCGCGGGCCGAGGTCGATCGGTGTGTAGCCGCGTGCGACCAGTGCCGCGCCGTCGTCACCGTGACCGATGAGCGCCAGCCCGATCTCGGCCAGCTGGCTCAGGTCGGCCTGTCCGATCGAACCGAGCAGGTGGACACGCGGCGTCACGTCGGTGTCGAGGGCCCGGCAGTACGCGTCGGCGACCTCGGCCCGCACGCCCGCCACGCCCACGGTGAGCCCCGCGGCCCGTACGACCATGGCGGCCCGGACGAACTCCGCGGGCGCGAGCTGCCCATGGCCCACGCGGTGCGCGCGCAACAGGAGGGGCTGGAAGGCGGCCTGCCGGTCGGCCGATATCGCCGTGGTCTTGATCGCGCCGACACCGGTGTTGAGCCCGTACACGGAGTCACCGCGGCTCAGCATCTTCTCAAGTGCGGTGCGCGAGAGGCGCATTCGGTCGCGCGCGGCGGGGCCGAGCACGACACGGCGGCCACGGGCCACCGCCACCACGTCGGTCGGCAGCAGGGGACGGTCGCCCAGGACGAGCGCGTCCTCGTCCGGTGCGGCGACGGCCGCCAGAGGCTCGGCGAGAGACGTCATGCCCGCGCCTCCGCCAGCAGGGCCAGCACCGCGTCCCGCCGCGATGTGAATTCCCGTACGGCGTCGGGCGGATGGTCGCCCAGCAGCCCCCGGCCGCCCTTCATGCCGGTCGCACCACTGCGCCGCGTTTCCCGCAGCAGCGCCGGTACCTCGGTCGCGCGGGAAAGCAGGGGGAACAGTCGCTCGGCCACGGCTTGATGGACGTCCAGTCCCGCCGCGTCCATCGAAGCGAACGGGCCGATCGCCGCCCAGCGCGCCCCGAGCCCGGCCACGACGGCCCGGTCGACGTCCGCCACCCCGCAGACACCCTCCTCGACCAGCGCGTACGCCTCGCGCAGCAATGCGTACTGCAGGCGGTTGGCCACGAAACCCGGGTGGTCGCGGCGGAGCGTGACCGGCTCCTTGCCGATCGCCCGCGAGAGGGAGGCGAGCCGTTCCAGGGTGTCCGGCGCCGTGCGCGGTCCGCCCGTCACCTCGACGAGCGGCACGAGTTCGGCGGGGTTGAACCAGTGCCAGCCCGCGAAGAGTTCGGGACGCTTCAGGCCCTCGGCGAGATCCGCCAGCCGGAGCGAGGAGGTGTTGGTCGCCACGATCCCGTCCTCGGCGACCAGTGTCTCGGCCCGGGCCAGCACGGCACCCTTCGCGTCCGCGTCCTCGGCGACCGACTCCACGGCCAGCGCGAACGGACCGGGCGCGTCACCGACGACCACGGTCACCGGCCGCACGGATCCGACGAGTTGTCCCACCCGCCTGCCGATCTCGTCCCGGGTCGGCGCGGCCGCTTCCCGCCGCCGTACGAGGACGACCGTCTCGATGTCCGCGGCGGCGAGACGGGCGGCGATGCCGGTGGCCATCGCGCCGCCGCCGATGACCAGCACACGATCCAAGGTCACGCTCACCCCCAGAATCTCTGCTCGTCGAGGTGGGCGAGGAGGATCTCGCCGGCGCCGCGGACGTGGTCGCGCATCACCGTGCGCGCGGTGTCCGGGGTGCGGGCGCGCAGCGCGGCGGCGATGGCCTGGTGCTCGTGCACGTTCATGGTGGTCAGAGCCGTCTCGTCATGGGCGATGACCCGCCAGACCAGGTCGCGGGGGAAGACGTGCAGGAGCCCCTGGACGGACTCGGTCAGGCGCCCGTTGCCGGCGGATCGGTGGATCAGGTCGTGGAAGGCGGTGTTCGCGTCGGTCACGGCCGCGTCGAGTTCCGCGTCGTCGATGCGCCCGGCCGCCGCGACGGCTTCCGTGAGCCGTTCCTGTGTCCGCTCCAGTTCGTCCAGGTCCTCGGCGGAGGCGCGCTCGCACGCCAGCGCGCACGCGAACCCCTCCATCTCGGCGCGGAGTTCGTAGACCTCGACGAGTTCCGCCCGGGACGGGGTGCGCACCGTGGCGCCCCGGTTGGGAGCCAGTTCGACCAGGTTGAGGGCCTGCAACTGCCGCAGTGCCTCCCGGATGGGCGTCCGGCTGACGCCGAACCGCGCTGCCAGCTCCTCGTGTTGGAGGCGGGCGCCGAACGGCAGCTTCCCGTCGAGGATGTCGGCGCGCAGCCGGTAGGCGATCTGGTCGGCGAGGCTCGTGACGGCGAGCGTCTCAGGGGGAGTTGGAGCGGAGGACGGTGGCGGGCACATGCCCGGATACTAGATTGGATCCATGGATCCAATCAATGGCAGGCTTGGTGCACCGGCGCCCACGGGTGCCGAACTCCGCTGTCGTGGCTGGGAGCAGGAGGGCGTCCTGCGCTGCTTCCTCAACACCCTCGACCCCGCCGTCGCCGAGGACTCCGCCCGCCTCGTCGTCTACGGCGGGCGCGGCCGGGCGGCCCGCTCCTGGGAGGCGTACGACGCGATCGTCGCCGCCCTCGAACGGCTCGGCCCCGACGAGACGTTGCTGGTCCAGTCGGGCAAACCGGTGGCCGTGCTGCCGACGCACCCGGACGCGCCGCGCGTGCTGATCTCGACCGCGATGGTCGTGTCGGCCTGGTCGGACGAGGCGGAGTTCCGTCGCCTCGAAGACGCCGGACTCACCATGTACGGGCAGATGACAGCCGCCGCCTGGTTCTACATCGGCACCCAGGGCGTTCTCGGCTTCACCCACGAGACCCTCTCCGCCATCGCCCGCCGCCACTTCGACGGCACCCTCACCGGTCGGCGGGTGGTCACGGCCGGACTCGGCGGAATGGGCGGGGCGCAGGGCCTGGCCATCGCCAACCTCGGCGGTCGCGGCCTGATCGTCGAGGCCGACCCCGAGCGCGCGCGGCGCAGACTCGACGCGGGCTGGGTCGACCGCATCGCGCCCGACTACACGGCGGCGGTCGCCGACCTCACCGCCTCGGCCGCCCCCGCCGCCATCGCCCTCGTCGGCAACATCGCCGAGATCCTGCCCCGGCTGGTGGCCGACCGGGTCGCCGTGGACATAGCGACGGACCAGACGGCGGCGCACGACCTCGACCACGGATACGTGCCCATCGGATACAAGCCGGATCAGTCACGCACTCCCGATCCCGCCTACCGTGCGGCTGTAGAGGCTTCACTGCGCGCACACGCCGAAGCGCTGCTGGCCCTGCGCGAGCGCGGCTCGGTCGTCTTCGAGTACGGCAACAGCCTGCGCGCCCAGGCGGTGGCGGCCGGAGCCGCCCGAGCCGCCGAACTCCCCGGATTCGTGGCCGAGTACGTACGCCCGATCTTCGCGCGCGGGGTGGGGCCGTACCGCTGGGTGTGCCTGAGCGGGGACCCCGAAGACCTGCGCCGCAGCGAGGACGCCGTGCTCGAAGTCGTCCAATCGCCGTCCCTGGAGCGGTGGTTCAAGCTCGCCCGCGCCCGGGTCGCCCCGCAGGGGCTGCCGGCTCGCATCTGCTGGCTCGGCCTCGGGGAGCGGCACGAGGTCGGTCTGCGCCTCAACGACCTTGTCCGGCGCGGAGAGATCGGCCCGCTGGCGCTCGGCCGGGACCACATGGACCCCGCCGCCGTCGCCTCACCCTCCCGGGAGACCGAGGGGATGCTCGACGGCAGCGACGCGATCGCCGACTGGCCCGTCCTGGCCGCGCTGCTCAACGCGGCGCAGGGCGCGACCTGGGTGTCCGTCGGCAACGGCGGCGGTGTCGGTGTGGGCCGCAGCATCCACACCGGAATCACCGTGGTCGCCGACGGCAGCGAGCTGGCGGAACGCAAGATCCGCCGGGTGTTCTGGACCGACCCCGCGCTGGGCGTGGCCCGCTACGCGGACGCCGGGTACGACGAGGCCGCCGAGAAGGCCCGGGAGGCGGGACTCGATCTCGGCACTCCGGGCACGTTGGGCATCAGCCCTTCCCCGTGAGCAGTCGCCGCGGATTGGCGATGCGGAAGGCATGCGCCGCGGCTCCGCCCAGACCGAAGCCGGGGTACTGAGGAGGCTCGGCGTAGGGGCGGTCCGAGCCCTGGACGACGGCGCCCACACCGAGGGCACGGACGACCGCGTCGACAGCGGTCGGACCGTACGAGGACGTCTCGACGAACACGTCCGGGTCCACCCCGGCACTGCTCCCGTCGCCCCGCGCGGCGAACCGCTCCCCGTGCAGCGGGGCGAGCCCGGCCAGCAGTGCGAAGCACACCCGCAGCCGTGGGTGGCGCGGCCGGCCGAAGGCCCGGAAGGCGAACCAGGCGGCGTGCATCTGCTGGACGTAGGGGACCATTGCGGGCCACCAGCCGGGTCCCCCGGAAGCGCCGGGCGCGGGTCCCGGGTGGACGAACAGCGGGAGGTCGCGCTGTTCGAGGAGGTCGAGCAGCGGGGCGCAGTGCGCGTAACCGGCCGCGTCGGCAAGGGCGTTGGCCGGGAGCTGGAGACCGACGAAGCCCTGGTCGAGTACGGCGGCCGTCGCCTTGGCGTCGATGTCCCTGACGCAGGCGGCGGCCCAGGCCCCGAACGGCTCGGGGAGCGAGGCCGAGCCCTCGTGGTAGGCGTCGAGCAGGGGCTGTGCCTCGCTCGCGGGCAGCCACTCGACGCCGATCGGGGCGGACAGCGAGACGAGCGCCCGGCCGAGGCCGTCGGTGGCGGCGAGGTGCGCACGCCCTGCGATGTCGTGGTCGGCGGGCGGGACGTCGTAGGGCGGCTCGCCGTCCAGATGCAGGGTCCAGCCGTCCAGGTACGGCGGTTCGCGGCGGGAGCGCAAGGCCGCCACCAGCGAAGGGCTCCACAGATGCTGGTGTACGTCGACATTGGTCATGACGCTCCTCCCGCCCGGGCACGCAGTGTGCCCCGGACATCGTCGGACCCCAGGATGTCGTGGCCGACCGCCTCCACGTCCACCCCGCAGGGCCGGTCGTCGTCCAGGCGGGCCACGATCTTCCGGATCGCGCGGTGCAGGAACTCCGGTCCCCGCCCCAGGGTGGACGGCGCCGCCAGATCCACCGCCTGCGCGGCCACCACGGCCTCCACGGCGAGGAGTTGGCGCAGCCGGACGAGCAACGTGGACAGCCGCCGTGCCCCGAGTGCCGCGTTGGTCGAGTCGTCCTCGACGGCGTGTGCGCCGTGGCGGGGGTCGGTGCTCACCGGGACGGACAGCATGCGGATCTCGGCGACCAGGGCCTGCGCCGTCTTGGTCAGCGGCGCGAAGCCCGAGCGCTCCGGACCGTACGGCGAGAGGTTCGCGGGCAGTCCGCTGACGGTCGGGTCGAGCAGTCGTCGCATGCGCTCGGCGGAGATCGACGCGGTCTGCGTCAGAGCCAGCGCGAGGGTGTCGAAGGCGAGAGCGAGGGCCGGGGTGTGGAAGTTGCCGGACGAGAGGATCTCGCCGCTGTCGGGCAGGACGACCGGGTTGTCGCCGCAGCCGTTCAGCTCCGGAGCCAGCGCGGAGTCGGCGAAGTCCAGGGCCGCGTACGCGGCGCCGTGCACCTGGGCGGCGCAGCGCAGGCTGAGGGGGTCCTGAACCCGCCGTGCGTTGCGGGGGTCGCCCAGCTCACCCCCTTCCAGCAGGGCGAGCAACTCGCTCGCCGCGCGGGCCTGACCGGGAGCGGGGCGCAGGTCCAGCACCCGGGGGTCGAGCGGGCTCGTGTTCGCCCGGAAGCCCTCGTAGGTCAGCGCGGTGACCGCCTGGGCCAGCGTCAGGACGGCGGCCGCCTCGTGCAGGGCGAGAGCACCCTGTCCGGCGGCCAACGGGCTCGCGCTGCACAGCACGTGCCCGTCCTTCGGGCCCAGTTCGGCCGGAATGAGGCCCGCCCGGCGCAGTGCCGTGGCGCCGTCGAGCACCTCGCCGCCGTACTCGGCGCTTCCCTCCCCGATGACGACGAGGCCGACATGGGCCATCTGGACCAGATCGGCGGCGCCGATCGATCCCACCTCGGGGATCACGGGATGGACCCCGGCGTCGAGCATGCCGACGAGCAGCTCCAGGATCTCCGGCCGTACCCCGCTGCCCCCGCCCGCGATGCCGTTGGCACGGGCGAGGAGAGCGGCGCGTACGACGGGGACCGGCAGCGGATCGCCGACCGCGTCGGCCCGTCCCCGGACCGTGCGGACGCTGAACAGCTCGAGTTCGTCGC
The DNA here is from genome assembly GCF_000718165.1 of Streptomyces fulvoviolaceus. Lineage (GTDB taxonomy): Bacteria > Actinomycetota > Actinomycetes > Streptomycetales > Streptomycetaceae > Streptomyces > Streptomyces fulvoviolaceus. The sequence continues at coordinate 123,902 of NZ_JOEY01000018.1, forward strand.
GTGGCAGGGCGAACGACGCGCGGGTGCCGAGCCCCGTCGTCAGGCCGTACGTGGGCACCTGGCGGTCGACGATGTCGTCGACGACGGCGCGGTCGCGTGCCAGTCGGGGGAGTACCTCGTCCGCGAGGACGATGTGTGCGCCATGGTGGGCGACGGCGACGACATCGTCGTAGGACAACGTTCTCCCGTCGACGACGACCCCCGTCATGAGAACCGCAGCTTCTGGCCGAGACCGCGCTCTTCGGCCTTCTTCAGCATGGCGGCGCCCAGGGCGATGTCGGAGAGGGAGAGGCCGCGGTGCCAGAACAGGTTGGTCTCGTCGGCGCTCTCCCGGCCGGGCTTGCGGCCTGCGACGATCTCGCCCAGCTCGCCGTGCAGAGTGGACTTGTCGAGCCTTCCGGAGTCGACGTGGGCGCGCAGGGCGCCGAACGGCCCCGCGTGGGCCTGGCCCCAGTCGTCGACGACGATCTTGTCCATGATGTCGGTGAGGGAGAGCTCGACCGCGCTGTTGGTTCCGTAGGGCACGACCAGGGATCCGGGGGCGATCCACTCGGTCTTCAGGAGCGGCTCCGGGCGTTCGAGGCGGGACGCCTCCACCACGATGTCCGCGCCCTGGACGCAGGTCTTCCAGTCGTCGGTCACGATCACGGGCTTGCCGAGGTCCCGTTCCAGCCGTTCGGCGAAGGCCTCGCGGCTCTCGGGGCGGCGCGAGTGGACGCGGATCTCGCTGAGGTCGAAGATCCGGTCGAGGAGGCGGACGTTCCAGTACGAGGTGGCGCGGGCGCCGATGTGTCCGAGCACCTTGGCGTCCGGGCGGGCCAGGTGGCGAGCCCCGAGCGCGGTGAGGGCGCCGGTGCGCATCTCGGTGATGGCGGTGGCGTCGAGCACGGCCACCGGCATGCCGGTGCGGGGGTCGAAGAGGTTGAGCAGCGCCATCTCGGAGGGCAGGCCCTGCCGGTAGTTGTCGACGTAGTCGCCCACGATCTTGACACCGGCCAGGGCGAGCGGGGCGACATAGCCGCGCAGGACGTTGAAGTGTCCGTTGAAGGCGGGGTCGGGCGTGAGGTGGACGCGCGGTTCGACGACCGTCTCGCCGAGGCCCTGGGCGCGCAGCCCGGCCTCGACGGCGTCGAGTATCTCGGTGTCGGTCAGCTCGAGCTGTTCGATGTCCGAGCCGTTCAGGAAGGTGAACCGGACCGGTTCCATGGGGCGTCTCCCTACGTCTGAGCTGGCCAATTGTTAAGGGCACATCAGCCACAGAACATGAAGATTCCGGGCACCCCTGGCCTGATTTCGTACGAACGTAACGTGCCGTTTACAGCTGGCCATTGACTGCCATTCAGTCACCGACAACTCTGCATGACCATATGCAGTCGGGTAAGGGGCAGCCTTGATCAGATTCGACGCGGTGAGCAAAAACTATCCAAACGGGACCACAGCCGTGGACGACCTGTCCCTGGAGCTGGCCGAGGGCGGCATCACGGTCCTGGTCGGCCCCTCCGGCTGCGGCAAGACCACGACCCTGCGCATGATCAACCGCATGGTGGAGCCGACGGCCGGCACGGTGAGCCTGCGCGGGCAGGACATCCGGGAGGTCCACGCCCCCGAGCTGCGCCGCGGCATCGGGTACGTGATCCAGCACGCGGGACTGTTCCCGCACCGGACCATCCTCGACAACATCGCGACCGTTCCGCTGCTCCTCGGCTGGAGCAAGAAGAAGGCGCGGGCGCGGGCGGCCGAGCTGCTGGAACTGGTGGGGCTGCCGGCCGAGATGGCCAAGCGCTACCCGAACCAGCTCTCCGGCGGGCAGCAGCAACGCGTCGGTGTGGCAAGGGCGTTGGGCGCCGACCCGCCGGTACTGCTGATGGACGAGCCGTTCAGCGCGGTCGACCCGATCGTCCGGGCCGAGCTGCAGGCGGAGTTCATACGGCTGCAGAAGGAGCTCCACAAGACGATCGTGTTCGTCACCCACGACATCGACGAGGCGATCAAACTCGGCGACAACATCGCGGTGTTCCGGACCGGCGGCAGGCTCGCCCAGTTCGACACCCCCGAGCGCCTGCTCGCCCATCCCGCCGACGACTTCGTGGCCGGCTTCGTCGGACAGGACCGGGGCATCCGCCGGCTGTCCTTCGTCAAGGCGGCCGAGGTGCCGCTGCGCGACGGACCGGTGCTGCCGGCGACCACTTCCGTGGCGCGGGCCCGCGCGGCGGACGAGCCCTGGGTGCTCGTCGTCGACGACGGCCGGCGGCCGCTCGGCTGGGCCGCGGCCGCCGATCTGCCGCAGAGCGGCACGCTCGCGGACGCGTCTCTGGTGCCGCTCGGCCACACGTTCAGCCTCGTCGGCGACTCGGCGCGCGCCGCCCTCGACTCGGCACTCCTGTCGCCCTCCCGGCTCGCGGTGGGCGTGGACGCGGACGGCGCGGTCATCGGCGTCGCGGACGCCTACGAACTGTCGGCCGTGATCGCCGCGGCCGAGAACGCGGGCGGTGGTGGGCAATGAGCGACGGAGAGCCGCTCGTCCGCTGGGACTGGATAGGCGATCACGCCGGTGAGCTGGCCGACTACACCGGTGTCCACCTGAGACTCGGCCTGCTCCCGGTGCTGTTCGGGCTGATCGTCTCGGTGCCGCTCGGGATCCTGTGCCACCGCTGGCGCTGGGTGTACCCACCGGTGCTGACCGTGGCCAACATCCTGTACTCGATCCCGTCGCTGGCCCTGTTCATGATCTTCGTGCGGTACACGGGGCTGACCGAACAGACGGTGATGATCCCGCTGACGCTCTACACGCTGTCGGTGCTGGTACCCAACGTCGTGGACGGCCTCGCCTCGGTCCCCGAACCGGTCCGACAGGCGGCCACCGCGATGGGCTTCGGCACGGTACGCCGGGTCGTCCAGGTCGAACTGCCCATCGCCGTACCCGTCGTCATCGCCGGTGTACGCGTCGCCGCCGTCTCCTCCATCAGCCTCGTCGCCGTGGGGCAGCTGATCGGACAGGGCGGTCTCGGCTACTACATCACCCGCGGCCTGCAGCTCGACTTCCCGACCCCGATCGTCACCGCGATCGTGCTGATCATGCTGCTGGCGCTCGCCACCGACGCGCTGCTGGTGCTGGCGCAGCGGCTGCTCACCCCCTGGTCCCGGAGCAAGGTGACGTCGTCATGAACGATCTCCTGAACCAACTCCGGCTCATCGGGGACTGGTTGACGTCCTCGCAGCAGTGGCACGGCGACGAGGGAATCCCCCAGCGGCTCCTGGAACACCTCACCTACAGCGGCCTGTCCCTGCTGTTCGCCGCCCTGATCGGGCTGGCGCTGGGACTGCTCGTCGGGCACACCGGCCGTGGCGCGTTCGCCGTGGCCAGCGTGGTCAACCTCGCCCGGGCGATCCCCACCTTCGGCCTGGTGGTCCTCGTCGTCACGCTCGCCGGCCTCAGCACCACGCCCGTGCTGGTCGCCCTGGTCGCGCTCGCGATCCCGCCGATCCTCATCAACACCTTCGAGGGGGTCCGGGGCGTGGACCCCGCCGCCAGGGACGCCGCGCGCGGCGTCGGCATGACCGAGTGGCAGGTCCTGCTGCGGGTGGAGGTGCCGATGGCGCTGCCGCTGATCCTCCTCGGGCTCAGGATCGCCGCGATCCAGGTCGTGGCCACCGCGACCGTCGCCGCCTACCCCGGTCTCGGGGGCCTCGGCCGCTTCATCGTCGACGGGCTCTCCCGCAACGACTACGAGCTGGTCATCGGCGGCTCCACGGTCGTGGTCGTCCTGGCGCTCGTCGTCCAGATCCTGTTCACCGCGCTGCGGCGCGTCGTCGTCTCGCCGGGCCTGAGGGTCTAGGCAGCCAAGTCCTGAGTTCTTGACACCAGTTCTGAGTCTTTTGAGAAAGGAACCACCCATGAGAGGCACCTACCGCGCCGCCGCCCTCGGACTGATCGCCGCGCTCTCGCTGACCGCCTGCGGCAGCGGCGACAGCGACGACAACCCGCTGACGGGCAGCAGCGGCGACAGCTCGGACGGCAAGTCCCTCGTCGTCGGCTCGGCGAACTTCCCCGAGAACCAGCTGCTCGCGGAGATCTACTCCCAGGCCCTGGAGGCCAAGGGCCTGAAGGTGACCCGCAAGTTCGACATCGGAGCCCGCGAGGTCTACTACGACCAGGTGGTCAAGGGCGGCATAGACGTCTTCCCGGAGTACAACGGCGCCCTGCTGGCGACGGCGGTCGACAAGACCAGCACCGCGACCAGCACGGACGACATCAACGCCGAGCTGAAGGAGAAGCTCCCGTCGGCGGTGGAGATCCTCGACTCCGCCGCGGCCGAGGACAAGGACTCGGTCACGGTCACCGCCGAGACCGCCGAGAAGTACAACCTCAAGACCCTCGCCGACCTCAAGCCGGTCGCGGGGGACTGGACGATCGGTGCCGGCTCGGAGTTCAAGACCCGTACGCAGGGCTGGGTCGGTCTGAAGAAGGTCTACGGCGTCGAGTTCGGGAAGTTCCAGCCGCTCGACGCGGGCGCCCAGAGCACCCTGCTGAAGCTGCTGAACGACGACAAGGTGCAGGCGGCCAACATCTACACGACCGACCCCGCCATCGTCGAGGACAAGCTGGTGGTCCTTGAGGACCCGAAGAACCTCTTCTCCTCGCAGAACGTCACGCCGCTCGTCTACAAGTCCGCGGTCAACGACACGGCCAAGGCGGCGCTCAACGGCATCTCGGCCAAGCTCACCACCGAGGACCTGGTGGAGATGATGAAGAAGCTCGTCACCGACAAGGAGGACGCCTCCGCAGTCGCGAAGGAGTGGCTGACGTCGGCCGGCCTGGTGAGCTGACCGCGATGAGTGACGGTGCCGGCACCGACCGGCCTGGTCGGGCCGGCGCCTCCGTACGACTGCATCAGCTCTTCGAGGGGCGGCGGCTCACCCCGACCCAGCGCAGGATCGCCCACTGTCTGGTCCGGCAGGCGGCCTCCGTGCCCTACCTGTCGAGTGTCGAGCTGGCCGAACTGGCCGGTGTGAGCCAGCCGTCGGTGACCCGTTTCGCGGTCGCCCTCGGCTTCGACGGATATCCGGCGCTCCGCAGACACGTGCGGGAACTCGCACCCGTCGGCCCAGAGGAGGAGGCGCACCCGAACAACCCGTACCAGCAAGCCGTACGGGCCGAGATCGACAACCTGCGGCACCTGGCGGACCTGCTCGCGGACCCCGGGCCCGTGGCACACGCGGGCCGGCTGCTCGCCGCCTCCCGGCCGCTGCCGGTGCTCGGGCTGCGCGCCTCCGCCGCCCCGGCGAGAGGCTTCGTCTACTTCACCGCGAAGGTGCATCCCGACGTACGCCTGCTCGACGAGGGCGGCTCGCTGCTCGCCGACCGCATCGACACGGCCCGGCAGGCCGGTGCGAGCGCGCTTCTGTGCTTCGCGCTGCCGCGCCACCCGCGCGAGGTCCTCGACGCGCTCGCCCACGCCCGCGCCACGGGGCTGACGGTGGTGACGATCGCCGACGGCACGTTCGCCCCGGTGGCCGCCCACAGCGACCTGCTTTTTCCGGCAGCCGTCGGCACCGGCCTCGTCTTCGACACGGTGAGCGCTCCGATGCTGCTGGGGCAGGTCCTCCTGGAGGCGATGTGCGATGCCCTCCCGGACGCGCAGGCCCACCTGGAGGAGTTCGACGCGCGGGCGGCGGCGCGGGGGTTGTTCGTCGACTGATCGCAGGGCGTCTCGTACATCTCCCGTCCCTTCACACTCACCCGTTCCCGTCTGGTCTAGGGTTGCCGGGTGGACGCGTTGACAACTGAAGATCCGCCCCGCATGGGCCCCTACCGCATGCTGGCCCGTCTCGGTGCGGGCGGCATGGGCCGCGTGTATCTCGCACGTTCCGAGGGCGGGCGTACGGTCGCTGTGAAGGTCGTTCAGGCCGAGTACGCCCAACAGCCGGAATTCAGACGGAGGTTCGCGCACGAGGTGGCCGCCGCCCGGCGCGTCGGCGGGAGTTGGACGGCGCCCGTCCTGGACGCCGACACCGACGCGGCCACCCCCTGGGTCGCCACCGGCTATGTACCGGGTCCGGATCTGCACAGCGTGGTCGCCGACGAGTACGGCCCGCTGCCCGAGCACTCGGTGCGTGCCCTCGCGAACGGTCTGGCGCACGCCCTGCGGGCCATTCACGGTGCCGCGCTCGTCCACCGCGACCTGAAGCCGTCCAACGTCCTGCTCACCGTCGACGGGCCGCGCGTCATCGACTTCGGTATCGCCAGGGCCCTGGACGGCATGGCCGACGGGATCAAGACCCGCACCGGAGCGGTCATCGGCTCGCCGGGATTCATGTCGCCGGAGCAGGTGCGCGGGCAGCAACTCGCCCCGGCCTCCGACGTGTTCTGCCTCGGTTCCGTCCTCACGTTCGCCGCGACCGGACGGATGCCGTTCGGTACGGCGGACAGTGGCGTGCACGCCGTCATGTTCCGGATCGCCGAGGAGGAACCGGACCTGGACGGCGTTCCGTACGGGATCCTCGACCTCGTGCGGGCCTGCCTGCAGAAGAAGCCGTCCGAACGGCCCGCGGTGGAACACCTGTTGGCGTGGACCGACGACGCGGACATCAGGAACGGCCACCCCTGGCTACCGGGCCCGCTCCTCGCCCGGCTCGGGCGGCACGCGGCCCAGCTCCTGGACGCGGACGCCCCGGCGCACCCGCCACACCCGCCGACCGTACGCATCGCGCCGCCGCGGCCGCCGAGCCCGACGGGGGGAGCGGTCGAGGGCCCGACGAAGCGACCCCGGCGCCGAACCCGTACCGGATGGATCGCGGCCGCGACCGCCGTCGCCGTCACGGCGGCCACCGCCGTCGTGGTCACTCAGCTGTCCGACCGGACGACGAACGACGACAAGGACGGCAGACAGGCGGCCGACGGCGGCTCGGCCACCGAAAGCGAGAGCAGCAGCGCAGCCGACACGTTCGGCGGGGCCTGGGCAGGGATCGTGCAGCGCACGGACAGTTCCGTCGCGGACGAGCACGAGTACCTGCGGATCGACGTCGACGGGGACGCCCGGCCCGGCGAGAAGGCGGCCGACTTCCTGTACCTCAGCAAGGACACCTACTGCAAGGTCGAGTCCACGCTCGGGTCGAGGAAGGGCGACACGATGACGCTCGCCTCCTTCGAGGTGGTCAAGGCCGTCCCGGCGACGGCCGCCGAGGGGACGTGCGACCTGAGCCGGTCGAACGGTCTCAAGTCCTCGGCGGGCAAGCTCACTTGGACGATGGGGGACATGGAGGCCGATCTGAAGCCGGTGACGAAGACCGGCAGCCGGCCCGTCCCCGCGAAGTTCCTCGGTACCTGGCGGTCCGAGGTCCAGGGCACCCTGACGATCAAGCAGGGCGCGGTGGGCACCAGGGCCGGCAAGTTCACCGGGTGGTCGATCGACTGGCGCTGCAACGGATCCGCGGAGCTGGTGTCGGCCTCCGAGAACAGTGTGTCGCTGAGCCCGACGGAACTCGACGCCTCGACACCGCGGAACATCAGTTGCCCGCATGGCGTGCCCACGACCGTCACCTGGAAGTCGGAGAACGAACTCGAGATGCGCTACCCGGAGAGCATCGCGATACGCCTCACTCGCGTGAAGTGAGGCACCGCGCAAGGCGGCACCGGACTTCGAGGCAGACCCCGGGTACCTGGTGTCGAGGCGTGACCGACGAGCATCAGAGTGGGTTGAGGCGGGCCTTGAGCAGGCAGAACTCATTGCCTTCGGGGTCGGTCAGGACATGCCACGGCTCCTGCCCTGTCTGGCCGATGTCGGCCGGGCGCGCACCGAGCTTCAGAAGGCGTTCGAGCTCGGCGTCCTGATCGCGGTCGGTGGCGTTGACGTCGATGTGCAGCCGGGATTTCCCCTTCTCCGGCTCATCCCTGCGACTGAGGATGATCGTCGGCTGCGGACCGCCGAACCCTTCGCGCGGCCCGATCTCCAACGTGCCGTCGTCCTCGCGATCGAGCACGACGAAGTCCAGGACCTCGCACCAGAACCGCGCCAGCACCTCAGGGTCGCGGCAACCGAGCACGAGTTCACTGATACGACATGCCATGACGAAACCTGCTCTCAGCAGTGAAAACAATCCCGCGACCGTACCGGACGAGGCGAGCACGGGCGAAACGATTTCAGCTAGCCGATGTCGACCACTCGTGCCCAGTCGGGCGGCGAGTCCGGCACGTAGTCGGGGTCGTTCTCGTTCCATGACCTCCGCTGTCGAGGAAACAGCCCCACCACCGTCCGGCACGCGGGGCGCGTGGCCGGCCACCGTGTCTGCCCGTCGGTCAGGACCACGACGACGTCGGGCCGGGGCCGCGTACGCAGCGCCCTGGCGAAGCCGGTGCGCAGATCCGTGCCCCCACCGCCCAGCAGCGGAATGCCCTCGCCCCGGCAGAGCGGGTGCACGATCCGGGCCGCGGCGTCGCACGGCAGTACGGTGACCAGGTCCCGACGGCCGCCCACGGCACGGGAGATGGCGGTGACCTCCAGGATCGCGCTGCCCAGTTCGGCGTCACTGACCGACCCGGACGTGTCGACGACCACGGACACCTGGGGCGGCCTGCGCCGCAGGCTCGGCAGGACGACGCCGGGCATCCCGGCCGAGCGCCGCGCGGGACGGCCGTAGGAGTAGTCCTCGCCCGCGCCCGCTCCGGAGGTCGCCGAGCGGATCGCCGCTCCCAGCAACTCCCGCCACGGCTGCGGAGGATGGAACGCCTCCTCCGCCCACCGCCGCCACTTCTTCGAGACGCTGCCGGGGCGCCCGGTGATGCCCTGTGCGACCCGGAACCGGACCGCGTCCCGCTCCTGCTCGCTCAGCCCGTGCGCGCCGTCCGGGCCCAGATCCCACTCCCGTTCCATCCCGTCGGCGCCGCTGCCGCAGTCCAGCCAGGACAGGTCCTGCGTGCGCGGCCCGAGCCGGAACTGGCGCAGGTAGTCCTCCATGAGCTGCCCCTCGGGCAGTTGCAGGGACCCCGGACGGACGGCACCTTCGGGCTCGGTCAACCCGTCGCCGAACACATCGTCGTTGATCTCGCAGTCCGCGGCGATGTTCATCCGCAGTCGTTCCCCCGGGCCGGTCAGCCCGCGCTCCCGCGCGACCCGGTCACCGCGCCCGTGATGATCGCGCAGCAGGTGCGACACCTCGTGCACCCACACCCCCGCCAGCTCCTCCACCGGCGTCCGGTCCACGAAAGCCGGCGAGACGTAGCACCGCCAGTGCCGGTCGACGGCCATGGTCGGCACCCGCCGCGACTCGACGGGGTGCAGGGCGAACAGCGCCGTGGCCAGGTAGGGCCGGACCCGGGCGGCGTGCAGTCGGGCGGCGAACAGCTTGTCGAGGTCCAGTGCCCCCGGTGCGCCCGCGCTCATCGGCGGACCTTCGCACCGACGGCACCCCGGGCCGCCGCGCGTTCCGCCGCCTGGTCGGCCCGCCGGGACAGCGACACCACACCGGCGAGCCGCTCGATCGACGCCGGCACGTCCCAGTCCTCCTGGCGCAGCGAGGCGAGTGTGGTCGCGGGGACGACCACCAGGTCCGGGGCACCGGTCTCCATCGCCCGGACCAGGAGCGCCCACGCCGCGTCCCACCGGGACTTGTCCGGGCGCCCCCGGACCGCGTCCACCACACCGTCGAGCACGGCCTGACGCAGATCGCCCCGCTCGGGAAGGACGGCCCCCGCCGGGTCGGCGAGCACCGTCTCGGGGTCGGGGAGGTCCATCCGGTCCAGGCTCGCCAGCAGTTCCAGCCCCGGACCGTCCCCGACGGTGCCTCGGACCAGCAGGGAAAGCACCTCCCGGGAGGAGCCGGCCGCGGTCGCGAAGGCGATCAGGCACAGCGCCATCTCCCAGCTCCGGGGTGACGGCCAGGCGCCACCCCGGCGCGTCTCGTTGCTCGGCAGCTGGTGCACGAGTTTGGGGCGGGCGGCGAGGAGCCCGCACACCGCGCGGCGGGCGAAGTCCACGGCCCGGGACAGCTTCTCCGGATCGAGCCGCGGCAGGGTGGCCCGCGGCCAGGTACCGCCGAGGCCGCGTACGACGACCTCGTGGTCGTGGGTCCACTGGAGATGGACGAAACGGTTGGCGAGCGGCGGGCTCAGCTCCCAGCCGTCGGCCGCCGAGGACCGGGGGTTCGCGGCGGCCACGATCCGGACCCCGGGCGGCAGTTGCAGGGCACCGATCCGTCGCTCCAGCACGAGACGGAGCAAAGCGGCCTGCACAGCCGGCGGTGCGGTGGACAGCTCGTCCAGGAACAGCAGCCCCCGGCCGGCCCGCACCAGGCGTACCGCCCAGTCCGGCGGGGCCATCGGCACGCCCTGTTCCGCGGGGTCGTCCCCGACGATGGGCAGCCCCGAGAAGTCGGACGGCTCGTGCACGCTGGCGATCACCGTGGTCAGCGGAAGGTCCAGGGCTTCGGCGAGCTGGGTCAGGGCCGCGGTCTTGCCGATCCCCGGCTCACCCCACAGGAGGACGGGCAGATCGGCGGCGACGGCCAGGGTGAGGGCCTCGAGTTGGATGTCGGGGCGCGGTTCGGTGGCGGAGTCGCGCAGCAGGGTCAACAACTCGCCGGCGACGTCGAGTTGGGAGTCGTGGGAAGTGGCGGAGGGGGCAGCGGACGAAGTGCATGTGGGCATGTGGGATCACCTTTTGACTAGTGGGCGTGTGTGGGAGAGATGCGCGGGTCAGCGACCGGTCGTATGGCGCGGATGCGAGCGGTGGTGACGGGGCCGGCGCTCGCCCGGGCGGATGCGCCCGGGTCCGGGGCCGACCATGCCTGCCCTGAACAGCCCGTAGGTGATCCGCCGTTCCGCGGCCGCCTCGAGTTCGTCCCGCAGCGGGCCGTCGCGCAGCACCGCGTCGGGGCCCAGCAGAGCCTCGACGACGGCCAGCGCACCGGCGATGTCGCCGTGGTCCAGGCGCTCCCGGACGCCGGTGAGGCAGTCCGGGCGCCGGTGTGCCTCGTCGATCGCCTGCAGACAGGGGAGCGGTGTGCCGGTGAGGGCGACCAACAGCTCCTCCCGCCGGAGCTCGGCCGGGTCGTGGTCCAGCGGGACCAGCACCCCGTCGACGAGGCCGATCCGGTGCCGGGCTCCCCGGCACTCCACGAGCCGCGGTTGCCCCGTCAGGTCCGGGGCACGGGACGGTCCGGCCGACGAGTGATCCGGTGCCAGTGCCGGGACGACCAGCGGGTGCAGCCGATCGAGCTCGATCGCACCGCTGCGGATCAGCTCCAGGTCGGGCGGCACCCAGGTCGCCGCGTCGGGCAGGACCGGCAGCGCGGAGGTATCGCCCCGGGCCACCGCCGCCGCGATACGGAGTGCGGGCGGGCCCACGTCGTCCACCACCTCCAGGACCAGCCGACGCCGGGCCCCGAGCCGCACGACGACGGGCCCGGCGGACCGCCCTTCGGCGTGCAGCAGGATCCTCGCCTCGACCGCCCACCGGTCAACGGCACAGCGCCGCCCGTGAGTTGCCGCCTCCGGCAGATCGGGGTCCGGTAGCGGCCGTGCGGCCCCGGACCGGGTCCGCAGCTCGTCGGTCCTGCGTACGTCCCACAGGTGGCGGTGCAGATCGAGGCGGAACCGGCGGCTGGGCCAGGGATGCGGATGCCCGCCGGCGCCGCCCGCCGAGTGCGAGCCGTCCCACAGCGCGAGGCTGATCCGCTGACCGGCGTCCGCCCAGGCGGGCGGGGTCCGGACCACGAGGTGCACCGGGGCGTCACGACCGGCGGCCTCGTACCGCGCCAGAGAGAGGGTCAGCCCCGGCCGCAGCAGCCCGTCGGGCGCGATCCTCGGCATGTGCCAGCGCAGCAGGTCGGGAGCCAGATGGCGGAGATCGGCCCGGAGCCGGCACGCCAGATCCCGGCCATGAGTACGCGCCACGGCACGCAGATCGAGATCGATATCGATGCCCGCAGCGGCACACGCCCCCGCCCAGTCACCGACGCGTCGGCGGGCGGTCGCGGTCTCGATCATGGAGGGCGGCACGGCGAACTCGCGCACGCGCGGCCAGAAGGAAAGGGAGGAGTCCCCGTTCGCGATATGAGTGAGCATCAGCACTCACCTTGCGCGGACGGAACCCCCGATCTGTGAACAGAATGAGTCGTCATCGCCGCGGAGCATATCCTCCCCCACTTCGGTCTGTCAGCCGAGATTCGACTTCCCGGGCGGGCCGACGAGTTCGGCCACCAGCGCGGCGACCTGGTCCACCTCGATGAGGAAGCCGTCGTGGCCGTACGGCGATTCGATGGTCCGGAGGCGGTCCGCCGTGGGGATGCCCGCCGCCAACTCCGCCTGCTGGGACGGTGGGTAGAGGCGGTCGGAGTCGACGCCGGCCACGAGCGTCCTGGCGCGCACACGGCTCAGGGCGGCGCGCAGGCCGCCGCGTCCGCGGCCGACGTCGTGGCTGTTCATGGCCTCGGCCAGGACGACGTAGCTGCCGGCGTCGAAGCGTTGCACCAGCTTGGTCGCGTGGTGGTCGAGGTAGGACTCCACCTCGTACCGTCCGCCGTACCAAGGGTCCTCCGTGCCCTGGGGCGAGCGGCCGAAGCGGAGCTGGAGTTCCGGCTCGCTGCGGTAGGTGACGTGGGCGAGCCGTCGGGCCAGGCCGAGGCCGGCGTGGGGGCCCTCGCCGGTGTCGTGGTAGTGACCGCCGTGCCAGTGGGGGTCGGAACGGATGGCGTGGAGCTGGATGTTCGCCCAGGCGATCTGCTCGGCGCTCGCCGCTGCCGCCGTGGCCAGCAGCAGGAGCGCGTCCGTGCGTCCGGGATGCGAGACGGCCCATTCCAGCGCCCGCATCCCGCCCATCGAACCGCCGACCACCAGGGCCCAGCGGCCGATGCCCAGCGCGTCCGCCAAGTCGGCCTCGGCGGCGACCTGGTCACGCTGCGTCAGAAACGGGAAGTCGCCTCCCCAGCGGCGGCCGTCCGGGGTGAGGGACGACGGCCCGGTGCTGCCCTGGCAGCCGCCGAGCGCGTTCGGAGCCACGACGAACCAGCGGTCCGTGTCCAGGGCACGCCCCGGTCCGATCAGCCCGTCCCACCAGCCGGGGGTGGGATGCCCCGGCTCGGTGGGGCCGACGACGTGGCTGTCACCGGTGAGAGCGTGCAGCACGAGGACGGCGTTGGACGCGTCCGGCGCCAGCCGCCCCCAGGTCTCGAACGCGAGCCGTACGCCCGGCAGTTCACCGCCCGCCTCCAGGGGAAGCGGCCGCTCGCGCACGTACCACTGCCGGCGTCCGGGCGGGTCCCCCTCCCGCCAGGCCCCGGAGGCCGGCGGGAGGGGGACTGCCGAAGGCGTCAGTACGGTGTTCAGGACGCGCCCTTCGCCGCGCGGAACCCGGCCTCCAGGTCCGCCTTGAGGTCGGCGAGGTTCTCGATGCCGACCGACAGCCGCACCAGGCCGGCGGAGGTGCCGGTGGCCGCCAACTGCCCCTCGTCCAGCTGGCTGTGGGTCGTGGACGCCGGGTGGATGATGAGGCTGCGTACGTCACCGATGTTCGCGAGATGGCTGAACAACTCGACGGCGTCCACGAACCGCTTGCCCGCCTCGATGCCGTCCCGCAGTTCGAAGGACACGATGGCACCGGCACCGCGCGGCAGGTACTTCTGCCCCGCCGTGTACCACTGGCTGGATTCCAGTCCCGGATAGTGGACGGCTGCCACTTCGTCCCGCTGCTCCAGCCACTCCGCCAGCGCCTGGGCGTTCGCCGAGTGCCGTTCGATGCGCAGGCTCAGCGTCTCCACGCCCTGCAGGAGCAGGAAGGAGGAGTGCGGAGAGAGAGCGGGGCCCAGGTCGCGCAGCAACTGCACCCGCAGCTTGATGGCGAAGGCGCCCGGGCCGAGGGCGGGCCAGTACTGCAGACCGTGGTAGCTCGGGTCGGGCTCGGTGAAGTCCGGGAACCGCTCGGCGTGCGCCCCGAAGTCGAAGGTGCCGCCGTCGACGACGACGCCCGCGATGGTCGTGCCGTGCCCGCCGAGGAACTTGGTCGCCGAGTGCACGACGATGTCCGCTCCGTGCTCAAGAGGCCGCAGGAGGAACGGAGTCGGCACGGTGTTGTCCACGATCAGCGGCACGCCCGCCTGGTGCGCCACGTCCGCGACCGCCCGCACGTCGAGCACGTTGCCGCGCGGATTGCCCAGCGTCTCCGCGAACAGTGCCTTGGTGTTCGGCCGGATCGCCGCCCGCCAGGCCTCGAAGTCGTCCGGGTCGTCGACGAAGGACACCTCGATGCCGAACTTGGGCAGCGTGTGCCGGAACAGGTTGTACGTGCCGCCGTACAGCGACGTACTGGAGACGATGTGGTCGCCGGAGCTCGCCAGCGTGAGGATCGCCAGGGTCTCCGCCGCCTGCCCCGAGGACAGTGCCACGGCCGCGATCCCGCCCTCCAGGGCGGCGATCCGCTGCTCGAAGACGTCCTGGGTGGGGTTGTGGATGCGGGTGTAGATGTTGCCGGGCTCGGCCAGCGAGAACAGGTCGGCGGCGTGCTGCGTGTCCCGGAACACGAACGACGTCGTCTGGTAGATCGGGGTGGCCCGGGCGCCGGTCGTCGGGTCGGGCGCGGCCCCGGCGTGGATCTGCTTGGTCTCGAAGGACCAGGCCGAGGTGTCGGGCCCGGTGGGTTCGTCCTCGGGGGTGTGGCCGGCGGTGACGGAGTCGATGGGCTGGCTCATGGCGGAGCTCCCTTGTGCGGAGGGCGGAGAAGGGGATGCAGGAGGAACCGCGCGACTGGGAGCGCGCCCGGAACGCGGGCAGCGGTCAGTACGCGGCGGTGGAAAAAGGGCTGGTCAGAAGCCGGGGCGCGGAGTCAGCTCGCGGCGGGACAACCCGTGGTGGTGACACGCACGTAGTCAACGTGGCGGCGGGTCACGAGCACGGTCATGGGGCCAGATAACCACAGCCGAGGCCGCATGCACCAGGGTGACCTGGTTGTCTCACCGGTCAAGACGCGTGGTGGACGCACCTTCCCGCGTGTGCTTTGATCCGGGCCATGAAGACCACTGGCCAGGCACACACGGTGCTGCTCGACCCGTTCTGGGTGAGCCGCCGCGCCGACCAGTTCGACCAGGTCTGTTGTTGATCACTGTTTGCTGATCGCCGCTCCACGGCCCGCAGTCCCCTGCCCCACCCCCTCTTCCGACTTGCTCCCGGCGCACCCCTCTGCCCTCAACCGGCCACACCTGTAGGTCAGTTGCCGTAGGGCGTCCGCTGTTGCCGCGAAGGACAGCTCATGGCCCAGCCCACAGCCCTGCCCGTCATCGACATCTCCCGTTTCCGCGCACCGGACGCGGACCGCGGCACCTTCCTCGCCGAACTCCGGGCCGCCGCCCACGAAGTGGGCTTCTTCTACGTCACCGGCCACGGCGTCACCGCCTCGCTGCAGGACGAGGTCCTGAGCGCGGCGCGCACCTTCTTCGCGCTCCCCGAGGAGCGGCGACTGGAGATCGAGAACCTCAACTCCCCGCAGTTCAGGGGGTATACGCGCACCGGGACCGAGTACACGGCGGGCAGCGCCGACTGGCGGGAGCAGATCGACATCGGTCCGGAACGCGAGGCGGTCGTCACGGGACCGGGCGACCCCGACTATCTCAGGCTTGTCGGCCCCAACCAATGGCCGTCCGCACTACCGGAGTTGAGGGACATCGTCCTGCGCTGGCAGGCGGAGGCGCTGCGAGTGAGCCGCGAGGTGCTCCGGGCGCTCGCGGCCGCGCTCGGACAGGACGAGGGCTACTTCGACCGGTGGTTCGACGACGAGGCGGCCGTCCACGTGAAGATCGTCCACTACCCGCCGCGCGCCGCGGAGGACGCCGACCAGGGAGTCGGCGCGCACAAGGACTACGGCTATCTCGCCCTGTTGCAGCAGGACGAGGTCGGCGGGCTCCAGGTGCAGCGCGAGGACGGCGGCTGGATCGATGCCCGGCCCGTGCCCGGGGCCTTCGTGTTCAACATCGGCGAGATGCTGGAGATCGCCACCCAGGGCTATCTGAAGGCCACCCGGCACCGGGTCGTCAGTCCGCGGTCGGGCGTCCACCGCTACTCCATCCCCTTCTTCCTCGGGCCGCGCCTCGACGCGGTCGTCAAGCCGCTCCAACTGCCTCCTGAACTGGCTGAGTTGAGTCGCGGTGTCACCGACGACCCGGACAACCCGCTCCTGGCGGCCTTCGGGGAGAACGCCGTGGTCGGCTGGCTCCGCTCGCATCCGAGGGTGGCCGAGCGCTGGTGGTCCGACGTCCTGGCGAAGGAGGAGGGCCGATGACCGCCCGGGCCTTCGAGACCCGGCAGGTGCACGCCGGCGCCGTCCCCGACCCCACGACCGGCGCGCGGGCGGTGCCGATCCACCAGACCACCAGCTATGTCTACCGCGACACCGCGCACGCCGCCGCGGCCTTCGAGCTCTCCGACCTCACCACCCACGCCTACACACGGCTCTCGAACCCGACCACCGCCGTGGTCGAGGAGCGGATCGCGTCCCTGGAGGGCGGTTCGGCGGCCGTCGCCGTGGCCAGCGGCCAGGCCGCGACCTCGCTCGCACTGCTGAACCTGGCCCGCGTCGGCGACCACATCGTCGCCTCGTCCTCGCTCTACGGCGGCACCCGCACCCTCCTGGAGCACACCTTCGCCGACTTCGGCATCGAGGTCACGTTCATCGACGACCCGGACGACCTGGGCGCCTGGTACACGGCCGTACGCCCCACCACCAAGGCGTTCTTCGGCGAGACCATCGGCAATCCGCGCGGCAATCTCCTCGACCTCGAAGCGGTGGCCCACATCGCCCACGAGGTCGGAGTGCCGCTCGTCGTCGACAACACCGTGCTCACGCCGTATCTGCTGCGGCCCATCGAGCACGGCGCCGACATCGTCGTGCACTCCACCACCAAGTTCCTGTCCGGCCACGGCACCGGCATCGGCGGGGCCGTCGTCGACAGCGGGCGCTTCGACTTCGGTGCCGATCCCGACCGGTGGCCGGGACTGACCCGCCCGGATCCGACGTACAACGGGCTGTCCTTCTGGGACTCCTTCTCCGACCTCGGCCTTGCGTACGCGCTGCGTCTGCGCACCCGGCTGGTCCGGGATCTGGGACCGGCCGTCTCACCCTTCAACAGCTTCCTGCTCCTCCAGGGACTGGAGACGCTCAGCCTGCGCATCGAACGGCACGTCGCCAACGCCCAGTTGCTCGCCGAGTGGCTCGAACAGCAGCCGCAGGTGTCGCGGGTGCACTACGCCGGACTGCCCTCCAGCCCGTGGCACGTCGTGGCCAAGCAATACCTGCCGCGCGGCGCCGGAGCGGTCCTCTCCTTCGAACTCGCGGACGGGCTGGAGGCGGGGCGGCGCTTCGTCGAGGGCGTCCGGCTGTTCAGCCATCTCGCCAACATCGGCGACGTTCGCAGTCTCGTCATCCACCCCGCATCGACCACCCACGCCCAACTGGACGCCCGTCAGCAGGCCGCGGCCGGTGTCACGCCCGGCCTGGTGCGGCTGTCGGTCGGCATCGAAGGCGTCGATGACCTCATCGCCGACCTTGAGACCGGACTGCGAGCAGCTACCCCATGAAGCCCGACACCCAAGGAGCCCGATCCACCATGCGCCGCAGCACCACCCTCCGGCTCGCCGCCACCGCAGTCCTCGCCGGCCTGGCCGCGACCGCGTGCGGCACCGGCTCGGCCGACGACCCCGCGAACGCCGGACAGACCAGCCAGGCGGCCGAGCCAGCCGCCATCGACAGCGGCGCCACCGTCGACGTACGCCTCGTGCTGGAGCCGACCAGCCTCGACATCGCGTCCACGGCGGGCGCGGCGCTCGACCAGGTCCTGCTCGACAACATCTACCAGGGCCTGCTGACCCGCGACGAGGACAACAAGATCCGGCCGAGCCTGGCGACCAAGTACGAGGAGTCCTCCGACGGGCTCACCTACACCTTCCACCTCGCCGAGGACGCGACCTTCCACGACGGCACGAAGGTCACCGCCGCCGACGCGGTCTGGTCGTTGCAGCAGGTCACCGCCAAGGGCTCGAAGAACCCCGACGCGGCCGCGCTCGCCTCCGTGAAGAGTGTGTCCGCGTCCGACGACCACACCGTCGTCGTCAAGCTCAAGCACCGTGACACCGGCTTCACTTGGGGCCTGACCGGGCGAGCGGGCGTCGTCTTCGAGAAGGGCACCGACTTCTCCTCGCTCGCCGGCAAGGAGAACGGCACCGGGCCCTTCAAGCTCTCCGGCTGGAAGCGCGGTTCGTCCATCACTTTCGTGCGCAACGACGCCTACTGGGGCACGAAGGCGAAGGTCGCCAAGGTCGTCTTCCACTACATCAAGGACGACAACTCCGCCAACAACGCGCAGCAGACCGGCCAGACCGACATCGAGACGGCGGCCCAGGCCGACCTGCTCCAGCCGTTCTCCGACAAGAGCAAGTACACGGTGCTGCGCGGAGACACCACCGACAAGTTCACCCTCGCGCTCAACAACGCCTCGGGCCCGACGAAGGACGTAAGGGTTCGGCGTGCCATCCGCCAGGCCATCGACAACGCGGGCCTCATCAAGACCCTCGGCGGCGCCGCGAAGGAGGTCGGCGGGCCCGTTCCGGCCACCGACCCCGGCTACGAGGACCTCACCTCGATCGACGCGTACGACCCCGACAGCGCCAAGAAGCTGCTCAAGCAGGCGGGTTACGGCGACGGCCTGAAGCTCACCGTCAAGATCCCCAACATCTACCCGACCGAGATCGGCGACTACCTTGCCTCCGAGCTCAAGCAGGTCGGCATCCAACTCACCGTCCGGCAGGTCGAGTTCCAGACCTGGCTCGACGCCGTCTACACCAAGCACGACTACCAGCTCAGCCTCGTCGACCACGCCGAGGCCCGCGACCTCTACAACTTCGCCGACCCCGACTACTACTTCGGCTACGACAACGCCGACGTCCAGAAGTGGTACGGCGAGGCACAGACCGCATCGAGCGACTCCCAGCGCGACGCGCTGCTGAAGAAGGCGGCCCGGCAGGTCTCCGAGGACGCCGCCGCGGACTGGCTGTTCGTCAGCCAGACCCTCACCGTCGTCCGCAGCGGAGTCACCGGCGTGCCGCGCAACTTCACCAGCAACCGCTACTCCCTCGCGGATCTCGCCGTGGCGAAGAAGTGAGCCCGGCATGACGCTCTATCTGCTGCGCCGGGCCGGGCTCCTGGTGGTGTCCCTGCTCGCCGCCAGCGTGCTGATCTTCCTGGTGCTACGGCTCCTGCCCGGTGACGTCGCCCAGACGATCGGCGGCATCAGGGCCACCCCGGCCCAGGTCGCGGCCGTCCGCCACGACCTGGGCCTGGACCGGCCGTTGGCCGCGCAGTACGGCAGCTGGATCGGCGGAGTGGTGACCGGCGACTTCGGGCGGTCGGTGCTCGACGGCACGTCGGTGTCCGGACAGCTCGCCGAGAAGTTCGCGGTGACCGGTCCGCTGGCCGTGGGCGCCATCGTCCTCGCACTCGCCTTCGCCGTGCCGCTGGGCGTCCTGGCCGCCGTCCGCCGTGACTCCCGGCTGGGCAGTGCGGTCAACGCCCTCGGGCAGCTCGGGATCGCGCTGCCCACCCTGTGGGTCGGACTGCTGCTCGTCGTGGTGTTCGCGGTCCAGGTCCGCTGGCTGCCCGCGCAGGGGTTTCCCGTCGACGGCTGGGACGAGCCCGGCCAGGCTGTGAAGAGCCTCGTCCTGCCCTGGCTGACCCTGGCCCTCGCGGAGGGCGCCGTACTGCTGAGGTTCGTACGGTCCGCCGTACTGGACGTCCTGCACCAGGACTGGCTGCGGACCGCCCGGGCGAAGGGCCGCACCCGCACGAGCGCACTGGTGCGGCACGGGCTGCGCAACGCGGCCGTACCGGTCGTGTCGGTGCTCGGGCTGCAGATCGCCGCGCTGATCGCGGGCGCGGTCGTCGTGGAGCAGGTGTTCGTGCTGCCCGGCGTCGGCCAGATGCTGATCACGGACGTCGGCAACCGGGACCTGGACAAGGTGCAGGGCGAGATCCTGCTGCTCACGGGTGCGGTGCTGGTCATCGGGTTCCTCGTCGACCTCGCACACCGGCTGATCGATCCCCGGCTGCGGAGCGCGGTATGAAGTTCTCTCGTGCCGTCCGGGCACTGCTCAGGAGCCGCAGCGGCTTCGCCGGCTCCGTCCTCGTCGGCCTCCTCGTGCTGTCCGCCCTGGTCTCCCTCGTCTGGACGCCGTACGACCCCACGCTCGCGCGTCCGCAGGACAGCTGGCTGCTGCCGTTCTCCGGCGGTCACGTCCTCGGCACGGACCGGCTGGGCCGGGACGAGCTCAGCCAGTTGCTCACCGGAGCCCGCAGCACCTTGTCGACCGCCCTGCTCGCGGCGGCGATCGCTGCGGCCGTCGGGCTCGCCCTGGCGTTCGCGGCAGTCCTCACGCCGCGCCGACTCGGTGCCGTGGTGGTCCAGTTGACGGACGTACTGATCGCGTTCCCCGTCCTGCTGATCGCGATGATCCTCACCGCGGTCCACGGCGGTTCCACCTGGACCGTGGTCACCGCGATCGGCGTCGGAGCGGGCGTCAACCTCGCCCGGGTGGCCCGTGCAGAGGCGGGCCGGGTGTTGGGTACGGACTACGTGCTCGCCGCCCACGCCGCGGGATCGGGCACCTGGCGCACCGTACGCAAGCACCTGTTGCCGAACATCGCGCCCACGCTCATCGTGCAGCTCTCACTCGTGCTGTCCGTGGCGGTGCTCGCCGAGGCGGCCCTGTCCTATCTCGGGTTCGGCACTCCGGCGCCCGCGGTCTCCTGGGGCCGCATGCTGCAGGAGCAGCAGCAGTACGTCACTGCGCGCCCGCTTCTCGTCATCTGGCCGGGCCTCGCCGTCGCCGCCTCCGTCCTCGGCTTCAACCTGCTCGGCGACGGTCTGCGCGAGGCCACGGATGCGCGTCTGCGGGTGCGGGAGGTGGCGGCGTGAGCCTGTTGAAGATCACCGACCTCAGCGTGCGGATCGGCGGTACGACCGTGGTCGACGAGGTCGGCCTGGCGCTCGACCCCGGTGAACGGCTCGCGCTGATCGGCGAGTCCGGCTCGGGGAAGTCGCTCACCGCCCTCGCCGTCATGGGACTGCTCCCGGGCGGCGCCGAGGTCACCGGCAGCATCCGGCTCGGCGGGCAGGAACTGCTCGGCCTCGGAGACCGGGAGCTGTCCCGGCTGCGCGGCGAGCGCATGGCCATGGTGTTCCAGGAGCCGATGAGTGCGCTCAACCCGCTGATGCGCATCGGCAAGCAGCTCGCCGAACCCCTGCGGCTGCACCGCGGGTTGAACCGCCGCCAAGCGTCGACCGCCGCCGTCGAACTCGCCGCACAGGTCGGACTGCCCGACCCCGAACTCATCGTCCGCTCCTGGCCGCACCAGCTCTCCGGCGGCCAACGGCAGCGCGTCGGCCTGGCCATGGCGCTGGCCACCCGCCCGGCACTGCTCATCGCCGACGAACCCACCACCGCCCTCGACGTCACGGTCCAGGCCGACATGCTCCGGCTCCTGGACGACCTCGTCCAACAGCACGGCACCGCACTGCTGTTCATCAGCCACGACCTCGCCGTGGTGGCCCAGCTGTGTCAACGAGCCGCCGTACTCAAGGACGGGCGGCTCGTCGAGGAGGGCACGACCGACACGCTCGTACGAACACCCCAACACCCGTATACGCAAAGGCTCGTGGAGGCCGCCCGCGCGACGGGCTCCGAGGAGGTGGCCCGATGACGTCGCTGCTCAGGGCGGATGGACTCAGCCGCAGCTTCCGGCTGCCCCGCACCTCGCTGTTCGCACCGGCCGTCCACCGCGACGCCGTACGGGACGTGTCCCTGGACCTGAAGGAAGGCGCCGGGTTGGGGATAGTAGGGGAGTCCGGCTCCGGGAAGTCGACGTTGGCCCGGCTCCTGCTCGCCCTGGACCGGCCCGACTCCGGGACGGTGCACTACCGGGACCGGGAGGTACGGCCGGGCGCGCCCCGCAAGCTGACCTGGTTCCGGCGCGAGGTCCAGGTCGTCCTGCAGGACCCGATGGGCTCCCTCGACCCGCGCGCCACCGTCCGCGACATCGTCGCCGAGCCGCTGGAGTGCCTGCGGCTGCCCGGCGACCACGACGACCGGGTGGACGAACTGCTGCGCTCCGTCGGCCTGGACCCGTCCGTGCGCGGCCGGTACCCGCACGAGTTCTCCGGCGGGCAGCGGCAGCGCATCGCCATCGCACGCGCCCTCGCCCCCGGACCCAAGGTCCTCGTCGGCGACGAACCGCTCAGCGCCCTCGACGTGTCGGTGCGCGCCCAGATCCTCGCCCTGCTGAACGACCTCACCGAGGCGTACGGCCTGACGCTGCTGCTCGTCTCGCACGACATCGGTGTCGTCCGCCATCTGTGTACCGACGTGCTGGTGATGAAGGACGGCCTCGCCGTCGAACAGGGCCCGGCCGCCTCTGTCCTGGCCGACCCCCAACACCCGTACACACGCCGCTTGTTGGCCGCCGTACCCCGGCTGCCCGCATGACCGGGAGGACCGCATGACCACAGACCCCGCACGCCGGCTCGGCCTGGGAGCCCTCGTCCACGGCTCCGGCGGACAGCTCGACTTCGCCTTCCATGCCGACCTTGCCCGTACTCTCGAACGCGGCCGGTTCGACGCACTGTTCGTCGCCGACGCCGACGCCGACGCCGTCACGGCCCAGGAGCACGAGCACTCCAGCACGGAGCACTTCAGCACGGAGTACTCCCGCACGGAGCCCTCCCGTACCGAGCGCTTCGAACCGCTGACGTTGCTGGCCGCGCTGTCTCTGGTGACCGAGCGCATCGGCCTGGCGGCGACGGCGGCCACGACCTACAACCACCCGTTCCACATCGCCCGGAAGTTCGCGTCCCTGGACCACATCTCGGGCGGCCGGGCCGGCTGGAACATCGTCATCTCCGAACACGAACTGCTCCACCGCCAGTCCGACGAGTTCGTCCAGGTGGTCAAGGCCCTCTGGGACAGCTTCGACGACGACGCGGTCGTACGGGACAAGGAGTCCGGCCGCTACTACGACCCGGCCGGGCTGCACACACCGCACCACCGCGGCGAGCACTTCACCGTGCGGGGGCCGCTGAACATCTCCCGTCCGCCCCAGGGGCACCCGGTGATCTTCCAGGCCGGATCCTCCGAGACGGGACGGGAGTTCGCCGTCCGGCACGGGGAGGTCGTGTTCGTCGAGGAACAGGAGCTGGGCGCCGCCCAGGACTTCTACGCCGACATCAAGGCCCGTGCCGCCGGACAGGGCCGTGACCCCGCCCATGTCCTGGTCTGGCCGAGGCTCACCCCGTACGGCTCGCCCGAGCGGATCGCCGACCACATCGAGACCTGGTTCCACGCACGGGCGGCAGACGGCTTCCACCTCGCCTTCCTCGAACTCCCCGGTTCCGCGGAGGAGTTCGTGGACCACGTCGTGCCGCTCCTCCAGCGGCGCGGCCTGCTGCGCACCGAGTACGAGGGCACCACCCTGCGCGAGAACCTCGGACTGCCGCGTCCCGCCGTCCGTGCACGACACCTCCAGGAGACCGGCCGATGAGCCGCCGTACCGACCGAAGCCGCCATACCGACCGAAGCCGAAGGACCGACCAGCTCCACCTCAACGCCTTCCTCAAACCGCCGGGGGAGTACCTGGCCGCCTGGCGGCACCCGGACACCGCGGCGGACGCCGGCGTGAACATCCGGGAGGTCCTCTCCTTCGCCCGGACCGCCGAACAGGCCGCCTTCGACGCGGTGTTCCTCGCCGACCTCGTCGGTGTGCCGTTCGCGAGCGAGGACGTCCTCAGCAGGGTCAGCGTCGTCAACGACTCCTTCGAACCGACGACCCTGCTGGCCGCGCTCGCCGCCAGAACCTCCCGGATCGGCCTGATCGCCACCGCGTCGACCAGCTACAACGAGCCTTACCAGGTGGCCCGTACCTTCGCCTCGATCGACCACATCTCCGGCGGGCGCGCCGGCTGGAACGTGGTGACCTCCCTCAACGACGGCGAGGCCCAGAACTTCGGCCTCGACGCCCACCTCGACCACGCCACGCGCTACGACCGCGCCGAGAAGTTCTACGACACGGTGACGGGGCTGTGGGACTCCTCCGACATCGCCCCGCCTCCGCAGGGCCACCCGGTCATCGTGCAGGCCGGTGCCTCCGAGGCGGGCAAGAACCTCGCCTCCCGCATCGCCGACGTGATCTTCTCCGGCATCAGGGACCTGGCCAAGGCGCAGGAGTTCTACGCCGAGATCAAGGAGCGCACCGCCGCCCACGGCCGCGACCCCGACCACCTCAAGGTGCTCCCGGCCCTGTCCGTCATCACCGCCCCCACCGAGGCCGAGGCCCGCGACAAACTGGCCCGGCTCACCGAACTCCTGCCCCCGCAGGTGGCGTTGGCCGATCTGTCGTACTGGCTCGGCGGCTTCGACCTCAGCCCGTACCCGCTGGACGGCCCTCTCCCCGAACTCCCGGTCTCCAACCAGTCGCACACCGCCCAGCAGCAGATCTACGAGGACGCCCGCCGCGACAACCTCACCATCCGCGACCTCGTCCGGCGCGTCGCCGACGACGACCGCACCATCACCGGCACGCCGCAGCAGATCGCCGACCACATCGAGGAGTGGTTCCACGGCCGCGCCGCGGACGGCTTCAACGTCGTCTTCCCGTATCTGCCGGGCACCTTGGACGACTTCGCCGAGCTGGTGATCCCCGAGCTGCGCCGCCGCGGCCTGTTCCGCACGCACTACACGGGCAGCACGCTGCGCGAACACCTGGGCCTGCCAGGACCTTCAGTCGCTCCTGGCCACGTACCCGCACCGTACAAGGAGGAGACGTCATGACCACTGTCGCCAGTCTCGAGATCCTCAGGGCAGGCCCGCGCTTCGGCGCCGAGATCACCGGCGTCGACCTGTCGGCCCCCGTGGACGAGGCGACCGCCGACGAACTGCGGCGGGCGTTCCGGGAGCACAAGGTCCTGGTGTTCCGGGGCCAGCACCTGACGCCCGATCAGCACGTAGCCGCCGTACGCGTTTTCGCCGAGCCCTTCGACCATCCGACCGCCGTGAAGGACCCGTCGAACCCGCTGGTCTACCCGTACAACGTGCGGCAGACCGGCAAGGCCTCCACCTGGCACATCGGCGGGCTGTGGCGCGACCCCGTGTTCGCGATCGAGTCCCTGACGTACGAGGTGGTGCCCGAGCTGGGCGGCCACACCCTGTGGGCGGACCTCCAGGCGGCGTACGACGACCTGTCCGAGCCGTTCAAGGCGCTGCTCGAAACGGTGAGCGCGGTCTACGACGGCAACGCCGAGAACTACGCGCAGGGCAGCAGGAAGACCGCCACCGGCACGACCACCGAGCACCCGGTCGTCCTGACGCACCCGACCACCGGCCGCAAGGGACTCTTCATCAGCACCTCGGCGACCGGCCTCACGGGCGTGACCCCGGCGGAGAGCAAGGTGCTGCTCGACCATCTGCTCCGGCATGCCTCGTCGCCGAACTACACGATCCGCTTCGGCTGGCGGCCCGGCGACTTCGTCCTCTGGGACAACCGCGCCACCTGGCACTACGCCGTGGACGACTACGGCGACGGGGCGCGCGTCTACCGCAAGGTGATCGGAGTGGAGCCGGAGGCGGCCGTCACCGAGCGGCACGCCTGAATGCTCCCGGGAGAGAACCGCACCGCCCGGCGGGTGCTGCTCGTCTGCATGGCCGCCGGCGCAACCACCTTGCTGGACCAGGCAGTTCTGAACATCGCCGTGCCGAGCATGCGGCAGTCGCTCGGGGCCGGCGCGGCGGACGTCCAGTGGATCGTGGCCGGTTACTCACTGGCCTTCGGTCTGGCCCTCGTGCCCGGGGGCAGCCTCGGTGACCTGCACGGGCGCAAGCGGCTCTTCCTCGTCGGCGTGGCCGTCTTCCTGCTCGCCGGGGGGACGGCCGCGAGCGGCGGCGGGCCGGGGACCCTGATCGCCGCGCGGCTGGTGCAGGGCGCCGCGGCAGGGTTGGTCAACTCCCAGGTGATCGGCACCCTTCAGGACGTGTTCCCCGGTGTGGACCGCGGGCGGGCACTGGGCCTCTACGCGGTCACGGCCGGCGTGGCCTCGGCGCTCGGCCCGCCGCTGGGCGGTGTGCTCGTGGCCGGCCTCGGCCCCGAGGCGGGCTGGCGGTGCTGCCTCCTGCTCAGCGCACCCTGCGCGGTCACCACCCTGACCCTCGCGGCCCGCTGGCTGCCACCGCCCCGGCGCACCGCCCGCGACTCGCGGCTGGACATCCTCGGTCTGGGCCTGGCCTGCGGCTGCACGCTGACGCTGATGGTGCCCTTCATCCGCACCCCGGGCAGCGGCGGAGAGGCGCTCGGCTGGGGCGTCGCGGTGTGCACACTGGCAGCCGCCCTCGTCGTGCACCAACGATTGCGGGTGGGCGGCGGCCGGCAACCGCTCGTGCATCCGGCGCTGACGTCCTCCAGGCACTACGTGCTGGGCACGGGTGTGGCCATGGCCCAGTTCGGGTCCTCGATCGCCGCGACGCTCGTGCTCACCGTCTTTCTGCAGGACGGCCTCGGGCTGTCCGCCCTGCTCACGGCCGCGGTCGCGTTCCCCGCGGCAGCCGCGATGGGCGTCTCCTCGGCGCTCGCCTGGCGGCTCGTGCGGCGGATCGGACCGCGCACGGTGACCGTCGGCCTCACCCTGGGCATCGGCGCCGCCCTGGCCGGAGCCGCCGTCGCGCTCCAGGTGCCGAGTGCCGGGTTGCCGATCGCCCTGGCCGCGACGCAACTGCTGTCCGGCGTCGCCGGAGGGCTCAGCGTCTCGCCCAACCAGACCGAGGTGCTCCGGCACGCCCCGGCGGAGGCCGCCGGAGTGGGCGGCGGCATCCTGCAGATGGCCCAGCGCATCGCGGCGGCGGTCTGCCTCAGTGCCGTACCGGCGGTGTACTGGCACACAGCTTCGGGGGACGGTCGCCCGCGCGCCGCATACGCGCTGGCCTCCTGCGTCTGCGCGGGCCTGCTCGCCGTAGCGCTGGTGCTGTCGCTGCTGCGCCGGGCCGCCACACCATCCGGTCCGTCGACACCCGCATCGGCAAAAGGCACTCCCCCCCGCCCCCAAGGAAGCGGTCCCGCACGCCGAGCCGCCTCGCCCCGAGAGCGATTGTTAGCCTTGGCTGTGATCGATTTCCTGATACCCGGCCCGAGTTCGTCATGAGCGTCGTCGAAGCGTTCCCGCTCGGCGCCGCGACCACCCTCGCCGAACTCGCCGAGGACCCGCACCCCCGACTGGCGCTGCTGCGCGCGCACGAACCCGTGTCCTGGCTGCCCGAGCTCGACGGCTGGCTGGTGACCCGGCGCGACCTCGCGCTGAGCGTGATGCGGGACGCCGAGACCTTCACCGTCGACGACCCCCGGTTCTCCACCGCACAGGTCGTCGGACCGAGCATGCTCTCCCTCGACGGCGAGCAGCACACCCGCCATCGCGAGCCCTTCACCGCGCCCTTCCGCCCCCGCGCGGTGCACGACGGCTTCGCCTCGTTCATCGAGGGGGAGACCGACCGGCTCGTCACCGCACTCGAATCGTCCGGCGCCGCCGAACTGCGCCGCGCCTTCGCCGGCCCGCTCGCCGTCGCCGTGGTGACGGAGGCACTCGGGCTGGCAGGCACCACGGCCGACACGGTCCTGTCCTGGTACGACGCCATCGTGCGGTCGGTCTCGGACATCACCGCCGGGGTCGAGGCGGGGCAGGCGGGTGCCGCCGCGTACGCGGAGCTTCGGGCGGCCGTGGAAGCAACCATCGCGGAAGGAGGCGCTTCGCTCCTCGTCTCCGCTGCCGTCGGGCTGGCCCTGCCCGAGGTGGCGTCCAACGCCGCGGTCCTGATGTTCGGCGGCATCGAGACCACCGAGGCGATGATCACCAACGCGCTGCTGCACCTCCTGCGGCACCCCGACCAACTCGCCCTCGTCCGGGCCGACTCCGGCCTGCTGGACGGCGCGATCGAGGAGTCGCTGCGCCTCGAACCCGGCGCCGCCGTCGTGGACCGCTACGCCTCCCGCGACACCGTCCTCGGCCCCGCCACGATCCGCAAGGGCGACCTGGTCACCGTCTCCCTCACGGGCGCCAACCGCGACCCGGCCGTCTTCCCCGACCCCGACCGCTTCGACGTCCGCCGCGAGAACGCCCGTCTCCAACTGGCCTTCGCCCACGGCCCGCACTACTGCCTCGCCGCACACCTCGCCCGCCTGGAAACCCGCATCGCGCTCCAACGTCTCCTCGAACGTCTTCCCGCCCTGCGCCTCGACCCGAACCACCCGACCGCGCCGTACGGCCTGGTCTTCCGGAAGCCGCCCGCCCTGCATGTGCTGTGGGACAGGGCCACCTGACAGGAGCACCTACGTGACGTACGACATCACCGCCATCCGCTCCCACTTCCCCGCCCTGAGCGCCGGCATCGCGCACTTCGACGGCCCCGGCGGCACCCAGACGCCCCGACCGGTGATCGACGCCATCGCCGACGCGCTCGCGCACCCGCTGTCGAACCGGGGCAGCATCGCCCCGGGGGAGCACAACGCCGAAGGCATCGTCACCGGGACACGCCTGGCCTTGGCCGACCTGCTGGGCGCGCAGCCGTCGGGGATCGTCTTCGGCCGCAGCGCCACCCAGCTCGCCTACGACTTCTCCCGCACCCTCGCCAGCACGTGGTCGCCCGGCGACGAGGTGGTCGTCACCCGCCTCGACCACGACGCCAACATCCGTCCCTGGGTGCAGGCCGCCGAACGGGCCGGTGCCACCGTGCGCTGGGCCGACTTCGACCCCGCCACCGGGGAGTTGAGCGTCGACGACATCCGCGCCGTGCTGTCCGAGCGCACCCGCCTGGTCGCCGTCACCGCCGCCTCCAACCTGATCGGGACGCGTCCAGCGATCCCCGAGATCTCCCGACTGGCCCACGAGGTGGGGGCGTTGACCTACGTCGACGGCGTCCACCACGCCGCCCACGCGCTCGTGGACCTGGAACAGCTCGGCGCGGACTTCTTCGTCTGTTCCCCGTACAAGTTCCTCGGCCCGCACCACGGAGTCCTCGCCGCCCGGCCGGAGTTGCTGGAAACCCTGCGCCCGGACAAGCTCCTGCCCTCCACCGACGCGGTCCCCGAGCGCTTCGAACTGGGCACCCTGCCCTATGAGTTCCTCGCAGGCACCCGGGCGGCGGTCGACTTCCTCGCCGACCACCTGGACACGAGCGCCACGGGCACCCGACGACAGCGCCTGATCGCGGCCTTCGCGGCACTGGAAGCGCACGAGGAGACCCTGCGCACCCAGCTGGACAAGGGCCTGTCCTCGCTCGAAGGCGTGACGATCCACTCCCGGGCGGCCGACCGCACCCCCACCCTGTTGCTCACTTTCGAGGAACGCAGCACGGTGGACGCGTACCGCTTCCTCGCGGAGCGCGGCGTCCACGCCCCGTCGGGGTCCTTCTACGCCGTCGAGGCCTCCCGCCGGCTCGGCCTCGGCGACACCGGCGGGCTCCGCGTCGGCCTCGCGCCCTACAGCAGCGCGGAGGACGTCGACCGGCTCCTGACGGGGTTGTCCGAGTTCTTGACGAAGACGAAGGAGAACCGGTCATGAGCACACTCCCCACCGAGCGAGCCGTCAGGACCACCACGGAAGGCCTCCTGTGGGAGCCCAGCGCACGCTGGGTGCGCGGCCGCAAGGGCGAGGTGACGGTCGTCGACAGCCGGCACCCCGTCCTCGTCTGGGAACCCGGCATCCCCGTCCCGACGTACGCCTTCCCCCGCCAGGAGGTCCGCGAGGACCTGCTCCGCCCGGCCAAGAACCCGCCGACGGGCACGCACACCGGATCACGGATCTTCTACGACCTCGACGTCGACGGCCATCTGGTGGCGAACGCGGCCTGGACCTTCCCTGCCGCCGACCTCGCCGACCACATCGCCTTCGAGTGGTTCCGGCGCGTCGGCCGGGGCCTGGACCACTGGTACGAGGAGGAGGAAGAGATCTTCATCCACCCCCGTGACCCGCACAAACGGGTGGACGCCATCCCCAGCAGCCGTCACGTCGTGGTCGAGATCGACGGCACGGTGGTCGCCGACACCCACCGCCCCGTCCTGCTCTTCGAGACAGGCCTTCCGACGCGGTACTACATCCCGCGCGAGGACGTCCGCCTCGACCTGCTCGAACCCACCGACCACCACACCGGCTGCCCGTACAAGGGGACTGCCCGGTACCGGTCGTCGCGGACTCAGGCGAACATCGTCTGGAGCTACCCGGACCCGCTGCCCGCCGTGGGCGCGGTCAAGGACCTCCTCGCCTTCTACAACGAGGAGGTCGACATCACCGTCGACGGCGAACGCCAGGAGCGCCCCGTCACCCCGTTCACCAGGACGGTTCCGTCACCGAAGTGACCGTCAGGGCTGGCCGCCGCGCTCCAGGGGGATCCTCTCGCCCGCCTCGATCGCGACCGGCAGCCGGTTCCCGGCCGGGGGCAGCGGGCAGGTCGCCAGGTCCGTGTAGGCGCAGGGCAGGTTCGTGGCGCGGTT
This sequence comes from Streptomyces fulvoviolaceus, assembly GCF_000718165.1. Lineage (GTDB taxonomy): Bacteria > Actinomycetota > Actinomycetes > Streptomycetales > Streptomycetaceae > Streptomyces > Streptomyces fulvoviolaceus. Next base: position 154,447 of record NZ_JOEY01000018.1, read on the forward strand.
GAAGTCGATCGTCACCCGGCCCTCGCCGTCGGGGGCGGCGATCTGCAGGGCGCGGTTCGCCGCGTAGGTGGTCACGCCGGACGTCCTGTCGGTGAACAGCACCATCAGGGCGCCGGGCGTCCTGCCGTTGAACGCGGTGAGCCGGTGCCGAGCGCCGTCCAGCTCGAACTCGACCTCGCCGGGGGAGTCGTAGACGTGCTCGAGACCCTCCACGGCGGCACCGACGGTCACCGGGCGCGGCTCGTCGAAGGGGAGGAAGCGGCCGGAGAGGACCCAGCGCGGGTCGGGGTCGTAGGCCGGCGTGCGGGTGAAGGCCGTACGGAGGGCGTTGCCGGGGTGGCGGGGCCGCAGGATGTCGTGTCCGCCGCGCTTGGCGACCTCGAGCAGCGCGTCGCCCGAGCCGACGTACACGCTGTCCCGTTCGGCGATGACACCGAAGTCGTGGCGGCCGTGCACCGGCTGCCCGTCGACGGTCAGCTCCTCGCCCTCGTCGAGCTGGACCACCACCCCGTCGGCGGTGCTCGACCAGGCTCCGGGGGCGTCCTCGAACCGGCCCGGTTCCGCGCTCAGCCAGTGGAGGCTGGTGATCGCGAGGAACCCGTGCGGGCCGGCGAGCACCGCCTCCTTCTGCCGGTGCCAGTCCTCCCATTCCTGGACGAAGCTCACCCGGTCGACGCCTTGGACGGTCATGTCCGCTCCCTCGCGCTGCTCTGGTTGTTCTCCGTGCAACCGCCGTACCGGCCCAGATCATCCCGAACCAGCCATCCCCACGTGACCCGGCTCTCATGGCACCTCGCGGACATTGCCGCGACCATGGTGTCCGTCACCGGCAGGCCGAAGGGATCGGGAATGCTCCGCAAGGTACTGGTCGCCAACCGTGGTGAGATCGCGATTCGCGCGTTCCGCGCCGGCTATGAAGTGGGCGCGCGGACCGTCGCCGTCTTCCCGCACGAGGACCGCAACTCGCTGCACCGGCTCAAAGCCGACGAGGCCTACGAGATCGGCGAACCGGGGCACCCCGTCCGGGCCTACCTCTCGGTCGACGAGATCATCCGCGCGGCCCGGCTGGCCGGTGCCGACGCCGTCTATCCGGGCTACGGGTTCCTCTCCGAGAACCCCGAGCTCGCACGGGCCTGCGAAGAGGCGGGCATCACCTTCGTCGGGCCGAGCGCGCAGATCCTCGAGCTGACCGGGAACAAGGCGCGCGCGGTGGCCGCCGCCCGCGCCGCCGGCGTGCCGGTGCTGGGCTCCTCGGCGCCCTCCACCGACGTGGACGAGCTGGTGCGGGCGGCCGAGGACGTCGGCTTCCCCGTGTTCGTGAAGGCGGTCGCCGGTGGTGGCGGGCGCGGCATGCGCCGCGTCGAGGACCGGGCCACGCTGCGGGAGTCCATCGAGGCGGCCGCACGCGAGGCGGCCTCCGCCTTCGGTGACGCCACCGTCTTCCTGGAGAAGGCCGTCGTCGAGCCGCGCCACATCGAGGTGCAGATCCTCGCCGACGGGCAGGGCAACGTCATCCACCTCTTCGAGCGTGACTGTTCGGTGCAGCGCCGCCACCAGAAGGTGATCGAGCTCGCGCCCGCGCCCAACCTCGACCCGGCGCTGCGGGAGCAGATCTGCGCCGACGCCGTACGGTTCGCCCGGGAGATCGGCTACCGGAACGCCGGCACCGTGGAGTTCCTGCTCGACCGCGACGGCAACCACGTCTTCATCGAGATGAACCCGCGCATCCAGGTCGAGCACACGGTCACCGAGGAGGTCACCGACGTCGACCTCGTGCAGGCCCAGCTGCGCATTGCCGCCGGCGAGACGCTCGCCGACCTGGGGCTCTCTCAGGAGACGGTCAAGCTGCACGGCGCCGCACTCCAGTGCCGTATCACCACCGAGGACCCCGCCAACGGCTTCCGCCCCGACACCGGCCGGATCAGCGCCTACCGCTCGCCCGGCGGTTCGGGCATCCGGCTCGACGGCGGCACCACCCACGCCGGTACGGAGATCAGCGCGCACTTCGACTCGATGCTGGTCAAGCTCACCTGCCGGGGCCGGGACTTCACCACCGCGGTCAACCGGGCCCGGCGTGCCGTGGCCGAGTTCCGCATCCGCGGTGTGGCCACGAACATCCCGTTCCTGCAGGCCGTCCTCGACGACCCGGACTTCCAGGCGGGCCACGTCACCACGTCGTTCATCGAGCAGCGTCCGCACCTGCTCACCTCCCGCCACTCCGCCGACCGCGGCACGAAGCTGCTCACCTATCTGGCGGACGTGACGGTGAACAAGCCGCACGGCGAGCGGCCCGAGCTGATCGAGCCCACCACCAAGCTGCCGCGGATCGCCGCCGACACCGAGCCGCGCTCCGGCTCGAAGCAGAAGCTCACCGAGCTCGGCCCGGAGGGCTTCGCCCGCTGGCTGCGCGAGTCCCCGACCATCGGCGTCACCGACACCACGTTCCGCGACGCCCACCAGTCGCTGCTCGCCACCCGGGTCCGCACCAAGGACATGCTCGCCGTCGCCCCGGTCGTGGCCCGGACTCTGCCCGAGCTGCTGTCCCTGGAGTGCTGGGGCGGCGCCACCTACGACGTCGCCCTGCGCTTCCTCGCCGAGGACCCCTGGGAGCGCCTGGCCGCCCTGCGTGAGGCCGTCCCGAACATCTGCCTCCAGATGCTGCTGCGCGGCCGTAACACCGTGGGTTACACGCCGTACCCGACCGAGGTGACCGACGCCTTCGTGCAGGAGGCCACGGACACCGGCATCGACATCTTCCGCATCTTCGACGCGCTCAACGACGTGGGCCAGATGCGCCCCGCCATCGACGCCGTACGGCAGACCGGAACGGCGATCGCCGAGGTCGCCCTCTGCTACACCTCCGACCTGTCCGACCCGTCGGAGCAGCTGTACACCCTCGACTACTACCTCCGGCTGGCCGAGCAGATCGTCGAGGCGGGCGCGCACGTCCTGGCCGTCAAGGACATGGCGGGACTGCTCCGTGCCCCCGCCGCCGCGAAGCTGGTCTCCGCGCTGCGCAGGGAGTTCGACCTTCCCGTCCACATCCACACCCACGACACGGCGGGCGGCCAGCTCGCCACCTACCTGGCCGCGATCCAGGCCGGCGCGGACGCCGTGGACGGCGCGGTGGCGTCCATGGCGGGCACCACCTCGCAGCCCTCGCTGTCGGCGATCGTGGCCGCGACCGACTACTCCGAGCGGCCCACCGGCCTCGACCTGCGGGCCGTCGGCGACCTGGAGCCGTACTGGGAGAGCGTCCGCAAGATCTACGCCCCCTTCGAGGCGGGCCTCGCCTCCCCGACCGGACGCGTGTACGACCACGAGATCCCCGGCGGCCAGCTCTCCAACCTGCGCACCCAGGCCGTGGCACTCGGCCTCGGAGACCGCTTCGAGGAGATCGAGGCGATGTACGCGGCCGCCGACCGCATCCTCGGCCACCTGGTGAAGGTCACCCCCTCGTCCAAGGTGGTCGGCGACCTTGCCCTGCACCTGGTCGGCGCCGGGGTGACACCGCAGGAGTTCGAGACGACCCCGAACCGCTTCGACATCCCCGACTCCGTCATCGGCTTCCTGCGCGGCGAGCTCGGCACCCCGCCCGGCGGCTGGCCGGAGCCCTTCCGCAGCCGGGCGCTGGAAGGCCGCGCCGACGCCAAGCCCGTCCAGGAGCTGAACGCCGAGGACCGCACCGGGCTGGAGAAGGACCGGCGCGCGACCCTCAACCGGCTGCTGTTCCCCGGCCCGACGCGCGAGTACGAGACCCACCGCCAGAGCTTCGGCGACACCAGCCTGCTGGACAGCAAGGACTTCTTCTACGGCCTCAGGCCCGGGAAGGAGTACGCCGTCGACCTCGAACCCGGCGTACGGCTCCTCATCGCACTGGAGGCGATCGGTGAGGCCGACGAGCGCGGCATGCGCACCGTGATGTCCACCCTGAACGGCCAGATGCGGCCCATCCAGGTACGTGACGCCGCCGCGTCCTCCGATGTACCGGTGACCGAGAAGGCCGACCGCTCCGACCCCGGCCATGTCGCCGCCCCGTTCGCCGGCGTGGTCACGCTCGCGGTCGCCGAGGGCGACGAGGTGGCGGCCGGTGCCACGGTGGCCACCATCGAGGCGATGAAGATGGAGGCCTCGATCACCGCGGCGAAGGCCGGACGGGTCTCCCGGCTCGCCATCAACAAGATCCAGCAGGTGGAGGGCGGCGACCTGCTGGTCGAGATCGCCTGAGTCGGAACGTCTGAGGCGGATCGTCTGAGCCCGATCGCCTGAGCCGGAACGGTGACGCCCGTTTCCGGACGGGTCATAGCCATTGCGGTCAAGTCGGACCCGTTCGAGTCTGGACGCATGTGCCGGGCGGCGAGAGGGACGGGCGATGACGACTGACGGCGGGGACGCCGAACGGCGGCGGCTGGCGGAGGCCGACGCGGGGGCGGTGCCCTGGCGGCGCTGGGGTCCGTACCTGAGCGAGCGTCAGTGGGGCACCGTCCGGGAGGACTACAGCGACAACGGCGACGCCTGGTCGTACTTCACCCACGACCAGGCGCGTTCCCGCGCATACCGCTGGGGCGAGGACGGCATCGCCGGCGTCAGCGACGACAAGCAGCGGCTGTGCTTCGCGCTGGCTCTGTGGAACGGCCGCGACCCGATCCTCAAGGAACGGATGTTCGGCCTGACCAACGCGGAGGGCAACCACGGCGAGGACGTCAAGGAGTACTACTTCTACCTCGACAACACGCCCACGCACTCGTACATGAAGTACCTCTACAAGTACCCGCAGGGCGAGTTCCCCTACGGCGACCTCGTCGCCGGCAACCAGGCCCGTGGCCGCCGCGACTTCGAGTACGAGCTGCTCGACACCGGCATCTTCGACGAGGACCGCTACTTCGACGTCTTCGTCGAGTACGCGAAGGCGGGACCGGAAGACCTGCTGATCGAGATCACCGCGCACAACCGCGGGCCCGACGAGGCGACACTCCACCTGCTGCCGACTCTCTGGTTCCGGCACACCTGGTCGTGGGCCGGCGGCACGGCGGTGCCGAGCCTGCGCGGCGAGGACGGCGCCGTCCTGGCCGACCACGAGGAACTCGGCACCCGCAGGCTCTACTTCGAGGGCGGCGAGACGCTCTTCACCGACAACGAGACGAACAACGAGCGCATCTTCGGCAGCTCCAACACCACGCCGTACGTCAAGGACGGCATCGACCGGTTCGTCGTCCATGGCGAGACCGGTGCCGTCAACCCGGAACGCACGGGTACCAAGGCGGCCGTACACCAGGTCCTGACCGTCCCCGCCGGCGACAGCGCCACCATCCGCCTGCGCCTGACCGACGCCGAACTCGCCGATCCCTGGCGGGACTTCACCGAGGTGCTGGACACTCGCCGCACCGAGGCCGACACGTTCTACGCCGGTCTCTCCCCGGACGGCATGGGTGAGGACGAGCGACGCCTGGTGCGGCAGGCACTGGCTGGGATGCTGTGGAGCAAGCAGTACTACTACCTGGACGTCGAGCGCTGGCTGGCCGAGCACGGCGTCGACCCGCTCGCCGCCGACCCCCGGGTCCGCAACAGCGCCTGGTACCACATGGTCAACGACGAGATCATGTCGATGCCGGACACCTGGGAGTACCCGTGGTTCGCGGCCTGGGACCTCGCCTTCCACACCCTCGCCCTGTCCATGGTCGACATCGGTTTCGCCAAGGGCCAGTTGGACCTGTTGCTGCGCCGCCTCTATCTGCATCCCAACGGCCAGATCCCGGCGTACGAATGGAACTTCGGCGACGTCAACCCGCCCGTGCACGCCTGGGCGATCCTCTTCGTCTACGAGCTGGAGAAGCACCGCACCGGGCACGGTGACCGCGCCTTCCTGGAGAACGCCTTCCAGAAGCTGATGAAGAACTTCACCTGGTGGCTCAACCGCAAGGACGTCGACGGCAACAACGTCTTCCAGGGCGGCTTCCTCGGCCTCGACAACATCGGCGTCTTCGACCGCAGCGCCCCCCTGCCCACCGGCGGCCACCTCGACCAGGCGGACGGCACCGCGTGGATGGCGCTGTACTGCCAGAACCTCCTCGACATCGCCATCGAACTCGCCGTCGACAACCCGGTCTACGTCGAGCAGGCGCAGATGCTGTTCGAGCACTTCGCGTGGATCGCCGTGGCGATGAACCGCATCGGCAAGGACAACGCCAGCCTGTGGGACGAGGAGGACGGCTTCTTCTACGACGTGCTGCGGCTGCCCGACGGCAGCGCGACCCGGTTGAGGGTGCGGTCCCTGGTCGGTTTGATACCACTGGCGGCGACCAGCGTGATCGGCGGTCGAGCGGACCGCACCTTCCCCGAACTTGTAGAGGGAGCACAGGAGTTCATCGAGCGGCACCCGGCTGTCGAAGCCTTCATCTCACAGCACGCCAACGCGGACCCGACCGCCGACGGCCGGTATCTGTTCGCCCTGTTCGGCGAGGACCGGCTGCGCCGCATCCTGGCCCGCATGCTCGACGAGGACGAGTTCCTGGGGCCGCACGGCATCCGGTCCCTCTCTCGCCACCATGCGGAGCACCCGTACCACTTCGAGGTGCACGGGGAGACGTACGGCGTCGGCTATCTGCCCGCCGAGTCCGACTCCGGCATGTTCGGCGGCAACTCCAACTGGCGCGGCCCGGTGTGGTTCCCGATAAACCTCCTCCTGATCCGCGCCCTGATGAACCTCCACGGCTACCACGGTCCCGACTTCACCGTGGAGTGCCCGACCGGCTCCGGACGGCACCTGAACCTGTACGAGGTCGCCCGCGAGATCTCCGACCGGCTCACCGCCACCTTCCTGCCCGACACCGACGGCCACCGCCCGGTGCACGGCGCGCAGGCCAAGTTCGCCAAGGACCCGCACTGGAAGGACTTGATCCTCTTCTACGAGTACTTCCACGGCGACAACGGCGCGGGGCTCGGCGCCTCCCACCAGACCGGCTGGACCGGGCTGGTGGCCGCCACCGCGACACTGTTCCACGCCATCAGCGCCGACGAGTGGCACCGGGGCGGGCGGGAGTCGCTGCGGCCCGTGGACGAAGGGTCCATCGGTGATCGCGAGGAGCCCCTCTCATGACCGTCATCTACGAGATCAACACCCTTGTCTGGCTGGGCGAGTTGAGCGCACGGTACGGGCGCCGGACCACTCTGGGTGACGTTCCCGGTGAGGTCTGGGACGAGATCGCCCTGCCGGGCATCGACACGGTCTGGCTGATGGGCGTCTGGGAGCGCAGCCCGGCCGGCCTGCACATCGCCCTGCGTGACGAGGGGCTACGGGCCTCGTTCCACGAGGCCCTGCCCGACGTCACCGAGGCGGACATCGCCGGATCCCCGTACTGCGTACGGAACTACGTCGTCGACGCGTCCCTCGGCGGACCGGAGGGACTGGCCGCCGCTCGTGCCCAACTGGCTGCGCGCGGGCTCGGGTTGATCCTCGACTACGTCCCCAACCACGTGGCCCCCGACCACCCCTGGCTCACCGCACACCCCGACCACCTCGTCCAGGGCACCGCGGACGACCTGGCCCACGCGCCGAACGCCTTCCTCGAGGCCGGCGGACAGATCTACGCCCGTGGCCGCGACCCGTACTTCCCGCCCTGGCCGGACGTGGTCCAGCTGAACGCCTTCAGCGACGAGCTGCGCGCGGCGACGGTGGACACCCTGGTCTCCATCGGCGACCAGGCGGACGGCGTGCGCTGCGACATGGCGATGCTGCTGATGAACGACATCTTCGCGAAGACCTGGGGAGACCGGGCGGGCAAGCTGCCCGCGGAGGACTTCTGGCCGCACGTCATTCCTCGGGTGCGCGCACACCACCCGGACCTCCTGTTCGTCGCCGAGGCGTACTGGGACCTCGAACACTCCCTCCAGGAGCAGGGCTTCGACCACTGTTACGACAAGCGGCTCTACGACCGCCTGCTCCACGAGAACGCCGACTCCGTCCGAGGCCATCTGCAGGCCGACATCGCCTACCAGCAAGGCCTTGTCCGCTTCCTGGAGAACCACGACGAACCGCGGGCCGCGGCCACCCTCCCCGGGGCGCGGGAACGCGCGGCAGCCGTGGCCGTCGCGACCCTGCCCGGTGCGACGCTCTGGCACGAGGGCCAGTTCGAGGGCCGCCGGGTGCGCCTGCCGGTCTTCCTCTCCCGCGGACCGCGGGAGCCGGCCGACGCGCCGTTGCGAGACTTCTACGGCCGTCTGCTGCCGGCCGCGGCCGCCGTACGCCGGGGCGACTGGCGGCCGCTGACGCCGACGGGCTGGCCGGACAACGACACCCACCGCAGCCTGCTCGCCTGGACCTGGACCCACGAGGACGCGCGTCACCTGGTCGTCGTCAACTACTCAGACCGCCCGGCCCAGGCACGCCTGCCCCTGCCGTGGGACGGCCTCAGAGGCCACGAGCACCGCCTGACAGACCTGCTCACGGACGGGACGTACGACCGGCGGGGCGACGAACTGGCCGACGCGGGCCTGTTCGTGTCCCTGGAGGCCTGGCAGTGCCACGTCTTCGTCGTGAACGGTCATTCCCCGGCACCATGAGTACGCGTTCTGTCACTTCCTGACACCGTCCGGCGGTGGTCCGGTGTTCGAGTGGTAGCGGCCGGGACGCGGGCGTACGGTCGAACGACGGACACAGCAGTGGACGGGACCGTTCATTATGAGCAGCAGCCCGCAGCCGACCTCCGCACCGCAGTCCACCACCGGGGAGACCGGTGGTGGCGGAAACGCCATGGCCCTGTTGGTCATCGCGTCGTGCCAGCTCATGGTCGTGCTGGACATCACCATCGTGAACATCGCACTGCCCGACATCCAGCGCTCCCTGGACTTCTCCACCACCAGCCTGGCCTGGGTGGTCAACGCGTACACCCTCACCTTCGGCGGTCTGCTGCTGCTCGGCGGCCGGACCGGTGACATCCTCGGCAGACGGCGGATGTTCGTCTTCGGCGTGCTGCTCTTCGTACTCGCCTCCCTGCTCGGCGGGCTCGCCCAGAACGAGGCCCAACTCCTCGCCGCACGGGCCCTCCAGGGCGTCGGCGGCGCCATCGCGTCCCCGACCGCCCTCTCCCTGGTCAGTACGACCTTTCGCGAAGGCCCCGAGCGGAACCGGGCCTTCGGTGTCTTCGCCGCGGTCTCGGCGGGCGGCGGCGCGATCGGACTGCTCGCGGGCGGGATCCTCGTCGAGTGGCTGAACTGGCGGTGGGTGCTCTTCGTCAACGTCCCGATCGGACTGCTCATCGCCCTCGCCACGCCCCGCTGGATCAAGGAGTCCGAACGCCATCCGGGCAGCTTCGACATCACCGGCGCACTGACCTCCACCGTGGGCATGGTCCTGCTGGTGTACGGGTTCATCCGGGCCGCACAGGAAGGCTGGCGGGACGCGCTCACGCTGGCCTCGTTCGCCGCGGCCGTCGTCATCCTCACGGGGTTCATCCTCGTGGAGCGGCGCTCCCGGCAGCCGATCACACCGCTGCACATGTTCGCCGACCGTAACCGCGCGGGCACCTACGGAATCATGCTCTGTCTCGCCGCCGCGATCTTCGGCATGTTCTTCTTCCTCACCCTCTTCACGCAGAACGTGCTGGACTTCAGCCCGCTGGCAACCGGGTTCGCCTTCCTGCCGGTCAGCGCGGTCATCGCGATCGGCGCCGGGCTGGCCTCGAAGTTCCTGCCCAGGTACGGCCCCAAGCCCTTCATGGTGGTGGGCGCGATCCTCGCCGCAGCGGGGCTGGCCTGGCTGACCCTGACCGACGTCCACTCGACCTACGCGGGCAGTGTCCTCGGCCCGATTCTCGTCTTCAGCCTGGGCATGGGCATGGAGTTCGTCTCGCTCACTCTGATGGCGCTCTCCAACGTCTCCACCGAGGAGACCGGCGCGGCCTCCGGACTCCTCAACGCCACCCAGCAGGTGGGCGGTTCACTTGGGCTGTCCATCCTGGTCACGATGTTCGGCACGGCCAGCACCAACGAGTTCGAGAAGCAGCTCCCGCTCTTCCAGTCCCAGGCCACCCCGGCCGAGCGTCTGCAGTTCGAACGCACCGGGCAACTCCCCGGGCGCTGGGGCGACGAGGTCCTCACCGCCGGGGTGTCGGCCGCCTTCGTCATGGCGGCGATCTTCACTTTGGTGGCCGCGCTGATCGCCGTCGTGGTCATCCAGGTCCGCCCCTCCGACCTGGAACGCCTCAAGGGTGGGACGGGCCCGGGTCCGGTCTGAGTCAGACCCCGCTCGGCTCGTGGAGAGCCGGGACCAGGCCGAGCCGTTGGGCCCGGAGCACCGTGCTGATCCGGTCGTGTGTGCCGAGCTTGCGGTAGATGTTCGCGATGTGCTTGTGGACCGTACGCTCGGAGATGCCCAGGCGGCGGCCGATGGATACGGCGGTCAGGGCGTCGCTGAGCAGGAGCAGCACGGTCGTCTCCCGGGGCGTGAGCTCGGGAGCCGGCCCGTCGGAAGTGTGAGGCGCACGCAACTGCCGCCAGCGTTCAAGAAGCTGACGCTGCTGCTCGACGGCTGCCAGCAGGGGCTGGAACTGCTGCGCGAGGCGCATCTCGTCGTCGCTGAAATCCCGACCGGAGCGGTACACGAGGCACCCGGTGATCGGCGCGGTCGACTGCGGCAGCGGAATGCCCAGCACGTGGTCCACGTCCAGGATGTCGTCGATGAGCCGTGCGGTAGGGCTCGCCGACCATGAACGACCGGCCACCCGGCGGGCCGTGACCGGTGCCCGGTCCGGAGAGTTCGCGTAATGCTCCGCCAGCGGATACCCCGCGCGCAGCAGGCTCGCGGCCTCGTCCCCGAGTACGGTGAACTCCGCGGCCACGCCCGGCGACAGACCGAGCGCGCCCTCGCTCTCGTCCCAGTTGTCCAGCTTGTAGATCAGGGCCTCGCCGCCGCACAGCTCCGGCAGCGCGCTCGCCAGCAGCGGCCACAGCTGCTCGGGGTCACGTTCGTGGAGTGCGGCGACGGCGACCGAGAGCATGCGCTCATACGCAGTTGTACCCATACCGGAGCAGCCCCTCGCTGACCCACACTTCAACCGAGCAACATCGACGTTCTCGTATTACTCCAGCACATTGAAGTCCGGCGGGCCGACGTGGGGGAGGGGTGGGGCCGCCGGCGCGGGGGACCGGCGGCCTTCATCTGCCCGGCCTACTGGTCGGGCGCCTCCAGGCTCGTGCCCGGATCGGGGTCCGGATTGAACACCGGGTGGAAGCTTTCCGGCGGCGCGAGGTAACTGACGGGCAGCCCGCCGGTGTCGACGACGATCTGGTCGACGGCGATCGCCGGGTCCACCATGAAGATCCGCAGCACGTGCTCACCGGCCTCGGCGACGGTCACGGTCGCGGTCAGCTTCTCGATCCCGTCCTCCACTTGGCGTGCCCAGGCATCCCCTCGGTTGCCGGTCGCGACAGACTGACCCGACAGCACGGTGACCGGCTGGTCGTCGAGGGCGACGGCCACCCGACGGTAGCCGCGCTCGTCGAGCGACGGCAGCCGGAACACGGTGACGGGGAAGGTTCCGGCGGTGGTGAAGCGCACCCGGTACCTCAGCTCGGGCGCGCGGGACGCGAAGTCGGCGGTGATCGAAGCCGCCGTAGAAGGAACCGCCTCAACTGCGCCCGTACGGCGACCCAGCCCGCGTACGGCCCGCCAGCGGCCACCGCCGCGTGCCACCCGCTGGTCGGCGTGCCCGGCGTCGATCGACACATACCCGTTGGCCTCGACGAAGCCTCGGGCTCGACTGCGCCCGCGCTCACCGTCGTTGACCACGCGCAACGGCACCTCGACACGTTGCCCGGAACCCGTGAAGGAGACCACGGCGTCCTGCGTGCCCTCCGGAACGCGGGCCCAGTCGACCTCCACCCACACCCGCTTCTGCTCCGTGAGTGAGCCGCCGGTCGTGCTCAGCAGTACCCAGGGCTGACCGGCCTCTGCGGCCCAATCCACGCTCAGGAAACCGGTGTTGAAGACGTCGATGAAACGCCGGTCCTGCGTGTAGGAGGAGAAGGACAGCGGCCGGGCGGTCCCTGTCTCGTTTCCCTCGGCCGCCACGCCCAGCCCGGAGGTCTCCTGCCGGGCGATCCGCGTGACAGCGGGGCGACCCGGTGCCTTCGGGATCTGGGAGGGGTACGGATTGATGAATCCGTCCCATTTGCCGCCCGCCACCTCGGTGTTGTACCGCTTGGTGATCGCCACCTCCGCCGCATGCGCGGCCTCCGCGAGGTCGGCGAAGCGGTTGGTCCCGGCGCCGCGGCCCTGCCGGACGGCGAGCGCGTTGCGGTCCGCCCAGTAGTACTTCAGGTGCATCAAGTATGCGCCGTGCACCGGGTATTCGATCAGTTCGTAGAAGGCGTCCCGGTAGGCCTCGGGCAGCTCGGCGCCCACCGCCCGGACGTGCTGGAGCAGTCGGTCGTAGGCCGCCATCCGGCGTCCCGCCTCGTCGCCGTGGTGGATCACGGAGACGATGCCAGTGCCGATGAACTCCGGGCGCAGCTCGGCGGTGAGGCGGTAGTACTCGGTCCGGATCGACGCGATCTCCCGGCCGTGGCGCCGCCCGAACTGCCGCCCGGCCCACTCGGCCAGGAAGTCTTCGACCTCGTCGGCCTCCCACCGGTCCACGTCCCAGGCCATGTCCATCGCGAAGGACAGCCCGGTCTCGATCGACTTGACGTCACCGACGTTGAAGATCCACATCCGGTCGGTGCCGTGCTCGTACACCCGCCGTAACTCCTGCCAGACCTTGGCGAGTTGGGTGGTGTCCAGCCACAGGTAGCTCTTGGGGCGGCCCCAGTAGGAGAGGTGGTAGTAGATCCCGTTGCCGCCGGAGCGCGCACGCTCCGCCGCGTTCGGCAGCTGGCGCATGTTGCCGTGGTTGTCGTCCGGCCAGATCAGCGTGACGTCGTCGGGGACCTGGACGCCCGCGTTGTACAGCTCCAGGACCTCCTTGTACGGGATGAAGATCTGCGGCTCGGCCGCGGCACCGACCTCCTCGGCCAGGATCCGGCGCTGGTCGGCGATGATGTCGTTCATCACCACGACCTTCTCGGGGATCGTGGTGGCGTACTTCGTTTCCAGCGCGCTGTCGTGCAGGCCGCGCATGCCGAGCGTCCAGCTGCCCTCGTAGGCTGCGTTCTGTCTCGCCCGGGCCCTCCAGTAGTCGGAGATGACGGCGGGGTTCACCGTGTAGTCGTAGACCGGCAGGCTGCCGTCGGCGTTCGGGTGCTCCTCGGCCCACGGCGCCCACTCGTGGACACCGTTGCGCAACAGGGCCTCGGGGTGGCTGGAGCCGACGACGATGCCGTACTGGTCGGCGAGTTCGGGGTTCTCCCGGTACTTGTTGAAGAAGTCGGAGTACGGGTGCATGGCCGGCCACAGGTAGTTGGCCTTGAGACGCAGCAGGAGCTCGAAGACCCGCTTGTACGTCTCGGGGCCGATGTTCTTGTCCGGCTCCTGGGTGCGGTGGGACCAAGTGGTCAGGTTCTGCTCGTCGTTGATGAAGATGCCGCGGTAACGGACCGACGGCTCTTGGCGCTTGAACGGCCCCGCGGGCACCGTCACGGTGTCGCGGCGCTCGACCGGGACGTCGGCCCACCAGTACCAGGGGGAGACGCCGATGCGCTCCGAGGTGTCGTAGATGCCGTAGATCGTGCCGCGCCGGTCGCTTCCCGCGATGACCAGGGCGCGGTCCACCCCGGGTACCGGACGGTCGACTGTCTGGGTCACCGACGCCTCCCAACGGCCCTTCACGCGCGAGACGTCCAGACGCCCCTGCGCGACGAGCCGGTCGATGACCGGGCTCGCACCGATGGTGCCCACCAGGACCAGCAGCGCGGCGCTCTCCGGCAGGGTGTGCAGCAGCGACGGTCTCGCTCCGCCGACCCGCTCGATGTCGGCCTGGAGGTCGCCTGCCGCGCGGATCACGGCGGGGTCGTCCGCCGCGTCCACGAACACGTCGACCGCGGTGCCGGCCTGCACCAGTGGGAAGTCGGGCCGGTCCTCCGCGGCGGCGTGGGCGGTCGTCGGGAGGAGGCCGGGGAGTAACGGGGCCACTCCGACGGCGGCCAATCCCCGGAGGAACGACTTGCGGGTCCATGGCTGCGACGGGCCCTGCTGTTCGTGGTGCGGCACGAGACGCTCCCTCTGCGGGTTGGCATGGTCAGGCCAGAAAGCGCTTTCTCGCCGACCCTAGGGGAGGCCTTCCCGGGGCGTCCAGACTCGTGCGCCGGGGACTCAGCTCACCTTCCGCTGCCCCCGCCACGCCTCGTAGTGATCGAGGACGGTCTCCTCGACCGGGCGGTAGGTGAGGCCCAGTTCGTGCACGCTCCTGCTGTTGTCCACCCGGAAGCGGATGCCGAGGTGCTTGCGGATGTAGTCCTGGGTGAGACCGAAGGCCGGGCCCAGGATGCGTACCGGCCAGTGGGGGAGCGCGGTGCGCGGGATGCGGAGACCGCGGGGGTACCGGGCCCGGATGATGCGCGCCATGTCGTGGAAGGACGTCATCGTCTCGGCCGCGAGGATGTAACGCCCCTTCGCGTCGGGGTTCTCCGCGGCCGCGATGTGCGCGTCGGCCACGTCCCGTACGTCCACCGTCGTGAAGCTGAAGTCCGGGGCGCCGTAGAAGAAGTAGCCCTTGAAGAGCTCCTCCAGCAGGAACAGGCTGCCGGACTCCGAGGCGGGCGCGAGCGAAGGGCCGAGGATCAGGCCGGGGTTGACGGACACCATGCGCCAGCGGTCCTGGGCTGCCTCCGCGTCCCAGGCCGCTCGCTCCGCGACCGTCTTGGCGTAGTGGTACGGGTTGTTCGCCACCGTGCTCGTGGTGTTGAAGTACCTCTCCGACAGCACGCGGTCGTCCATGTCGTCGACGTCGGCGTAGTCGCCGAAGATGGCGCCGACGGTGGACGTGAACACGAGCTTGTCCACGGTCGGCGTCCGCTCCACGCTCCCCAGGACGTTGCGGGTGCCGAGCAGCGCCGGGTCGACCATGTCCTTCTGGCCGTCCTTGATCTTCTCCGGCATGAAGAACGGGGACGCCACGTGGAAGACGATCCGGCAGCCCTCCAGCGCCTCGTCGAAGGAGCCCTCGGTGAGCAAGTCGGCCTCGAACAACGTCAGTCGGCCGGGGAACTCCTCCTGCATCTCCCGCAGCGGCCGCACCTTCGTCGTGTGCGCGAGGCTGCGCACGGTGGTGTGCACCCGATAGCCGCGCTCCAGCAGCCGCCGGACCAGATGACTGCCGACGAAGCCGCTGCCGCCGGTCACCACAACGGGCAACTCCCCGCCTCCACCCATGACGTCACTCCTCCATCCGGGGCACCGTTCCCCTCCGAGGGCGCGAAGATCCGCGCGCCGGGGTCAGCGTGGCGCATGCCCCGGCCGGAAGGGAACACGGAATCGGAGTGACATCGTGGAGCCCACGGTTCTGACGAACTCACGGTTCCTCAGGGATGCGCCAGCGGTTCCTCCCCGCCCTGGTCGAGCCGGAACGGCGGATACTCGTCGGTCAGGAGGGCCGCGTAGGCGGCCACGCGCAGCGTCCAGCGGTTGAGCCCGATCACGAGGTCGAAGATGCCGCGCGGGTACTGCCCGGTGAAGAGCAGGGAGACCCCGGCGAACAGGGCCAACAGGCCGGTGAGCGCACGGATACCGCCTCCCGCGAGGTTCAGGATCAGGTAGTGCGGGATGGCCAGGAGCCACCACTTCACCAGGACGAGTCCGCGGGACAGTTGCTCGGGATAGGACACGTCCCAATGGGTGGGGTAGTCGGGGACGTCGGCGAGGGTGAACGGGGGATAGCGGTCGGTGCCGAGAGCGGCGTACGTGTAGTAGTCCACCCGCCAGCTCCAGCGCAGCACGCCGACGGTGAAGTCGAACAGGGGGCGCGGGTAGCGGCCGGTGAAGAGGATCGCGAAGAACGCCACCACGCTCACCACCAGGACGCCGACCCAGAGGAGGACCAGGACGACGAAGTGGAGGAGCGCCAGCAGCCACTTCACCAGCCACAGCCAGCGGGAGAGCCCGGGGTCCAGCTGGGCGGTGAGCCGTGCGGGGTAGGGCGTGAACTGTGCTTCCGTGCTCGGGGTTTGAGTGGTCATGCCTCCGGTCCTTTCAAGCCGAGGTGCGAGGCGGCCGGGATACCGGTTGAGGTTGGCAACTGATGGCCGTGGAGTGTGTATGAGGTCGAGTTAGCTCGATCGTGTGATCGTCGGCTTCCGGCCTTGCGGCGCCTTGGGCCGTGCGGGTTAACGTGATTGTGCGATCTGGGACGCCGGGTATGGCGCCAGTGTGCGGAGCCCCTGCTCCACCGGAGTGATGGTTCAGGGCTTCTCCGTCGCCCTCTGGCCGTACCCACCCGGCCAGGTCGCGCAGAGAACTGGCCTCCCGGGATCGGACCGCGCACAGGATGCGTGTCGCCGCCCCGGGGTCGAGTACGCCGGGGATCAGTGCGCTCAAGACCGTTCGGGGCGTGCGGCTGGATGGGGCTCACTCCTGCCCAGTCTTCAGGAACGGTGACTCGGATCCAGTGTGGACCGTGCACGCCCCTGCTCCCAGGGGATGAGACAGACAAGGCGCCCGGATGTCCGGGCGCCTTGTCTCGGGCTTGTCTCAGGAGGCTCCTGTCACCAACGGGGCAGCCGGAGTTCGTAGTCGGGCTGGACCCGCTGCATGTATCCCGTGTCGTCACGGGAGCGGACCCCGGAGTCCACATACAGCCGGTGCAGCCGGTCGAGGGCGTCGTGGTCGAGCTCGACACCGAGCCCCGGCCCGGTCGGGACCCTGACCTCGCCGTCGCGGAGCTCCAGGACACCGGGGACGATCACGTCGTCCGCCGAGTTCCACGGGTAGTGCGTGTCGCAGGAGTGGTCGAGGTTCGGGATGGCCGCGGCCACGTGGGTCATGGCGGCGAGGCTGATGCCCAGGTGCGAGTTGGAGTGCATGGACAGCGCCAGCCCGAACGCCTCGCAGACGGCGGCCAGTTCACGGGTGCGGCGCAGGCCGCCCCAGTAGTGGTGGTCGGTGAGGAGCACCTGGATGGCGTTCTGCTCGATCGCGGGCTTCAGATGCTCCCAGGCGATGACGCACATGTTGGTCGCCAGGGGGAGTGGCGAGTCCTTCGCCACCTCCGCCATGCTGTCGATGCCCTTGGTCGGGTCCTCCAAGTACTCCAGTACGCCGTCCAGTTCACGGGCCACGTACGCCGAGGTCTCCACCGTCCAGGCCGTGTTGGGGTCGAGGCGCAACGGCCGTCCCGGGAACGCCTCCGCGAGCGCCTTGATCGCGGCGATCTCCTCGTCGGGCGGGAAGACGCCGCCCTTCAGCTTGAACGACTTGAACCCGTACCGCTGTTGCATCAGCCGGGCCTGCTCGACGAGGCCCGCCGGGTCCAGGGCCTCGCCCCAGTCGTCGCCGACGGCGGCCCGGCCGTCGAGGGCCGGGTGCTCGGCCCACTTGTAGAAGAGGTACGCCGCGAAGGGCACGGAGTCGCGGACCGTGCCGCCGAGAAGGTCGCTGACCGGGCGGTCCAGCAGCTTGCCCTGCGCGTCGAGGCAGGCGACCTCCACGGCCGAGGTGGTCCAGCCGCGTTCGTGGGAGCTGGGCACGGTCGGCAGCAGGGTGGCGTCGATCGCGGCGGCGATGGCCGTCGTATCGAAGACGTCCATACCGACGACCACCTTGGCCGCCGCCTCAAGGCGCTCCAGGCGGGCGACGCCGCCCGGGGACTCGCCGAGCCCCACCGTGCCGTCCTCCAGTACGAGTTGGAGGATGACGCGCAGCGCGAGGGGCTCGTGCACGCCGTTGGAGTTGAGCAGCGGCGGGTCGCGGAAGGCGATCGGAGTGACGATCAACTCCCTGATTCTGGTGGGGTTCATGCGCCGACCACATCCAGACCGTGGTCGATGAGTTTCGCCAGCCGGGCCACATGCTCCGGCGTCGGGTCGATCAGAGGCGCCCGTACGCCGCCCACGTCCAGTCCCCGGAGCGTCACCCCGGCCTTGACGAGCGCCACGGCGTAGCCCGGAACCTCGTCGCGGAGCTCGACGAGCGGGCCGTAGAACTCGTCGAGGAGGGTGCTGAGCAGTGCCTCGTCGCCCTCGGCGAGCGCCCGGTGGAAGGCGAGGGCGATCTCCGGGGCGAAGGCGAACACGGCGGAGGAGTACAGGCCGACGCCGATGCCCTTGTAGGCGGGGGCGGTCATCTCGGCGGTGGGCAGGCCGTTGAAGAACTGGAAGTCGTCCGCGCCCGGTACGGCGCGCACGGCCCGGACGATGCGGTGCATCCGCTCGATGTCGCCGAGGCCGTCCTTGAGGCCGACGACCTTGGGCAGGGCGGCGATCTCGGCGGCGGTCTCCGGGGTGAGGCGGGCCGTGCCGCGCTGGTAGAAGATCACCGGCAGTTCACTGGCGGCCGTGACCTCCTCGACGTACCGCACCAGACCCTGCTGGGGCGCCGTCACCAGGTACGGCGGCAGCAGCAGGATGCCGTCGGCGCCCGCGCGTTCGACGCGGCCGGCCTGGTCGCGCGCGACCGGGGTCGGACCGCCCGCGGCGGCCAGGACGGGCACCCGGCCCGCGGTCGTCTCGACCGCGACCCGCGTGGCCCGCTCGATCTCCTCGGGCGTCAGCGCGTGGAACTCACCGGTGCCGCAGGCGACGAACACGCCGCCCGCACCGGCCCTGACACCGTTGTCGATGTGCCGGGCGAGCCGTGCCTCGTCCAGCGAGCCGTCCGTGGTGAACGGTGTCACCGGGAAGAACAGCACTCCTTGGAACTTCATGTCTCCCTCAAACGTGGGGGGGTGCCTCTATGTCTTTCGTCAAGCGAGGCGTGGGGTTCGGGGTTCGTAGAAGGTGCCGTCGCGGAGCATCGCGAACAGCACGTTGATCCGCTG